>CAWDXP010000011.1:0-109971 GCA_963806295.1 uncultured Actinomycetota bacterium
GCGTCAGCATCCGCGAACATGCCCACGGACTCACCGCCTCGCTGTGCGGCCAGGCGCCGTCGAACCGACCCTCGTTCGCCGAACATCTCGTGCGGGCCGGGATCGACTCGATCTCGGTCACCCCCGACGCCGTCCCTGCGGCCCGCCTCGCACTCGCCGCCGCCGAGCGCCGACTCGTGCTCGAAGCGGCCCGGGCAGACCGCGATTCGTCGTCCGGAACGTCAGGAGCCGATGTAGCGGCCCGCTGTCCGACATGGGTGGCCGACGACATGACGCTCGAACCCGACGAGACGCTCGAACCGGACCTACGGCCCTGGTCTTCCGGGCACGCACGTTGCACGATGGACTGATGAACCACGAACCGCGGCAATGCCCCTACTGCGACCTTCGCTTCGTGACCCACAACGAGGTGAAGGATGACATCCTCCACGACCACCCCGAGCACGCGAGCGGGCGCTCACCGCCGAGATCCACGACTCCGTCGTGACCGCGGCCGGGCGCTGATCCGACGGCTCGTCGCGGCATCGGCGAGCTCGCCGGAGTGAGGACCCGACGACGATTGGGCACGGGCGTCCCCCGTGGACCATGCTCACCGGCGACGCGGGCCGTGGCGACGCGCAGTCGCTCGCGGACCGTTCGTTCGGCGAGCAGGGACCGGAAGTGTTGGACCCGTGCGTGGCGGGTGATCTCAGCGCTTCCGCAGCAACGTGTGCATCCCGGTGGGTCCGATCTCCGGAATTCGATCTGCAGCCGCCGAGCGACGTCGTGCATCTGGCGCTCGAGCCCAGGATGGGCCGGACCATGCTCGGTCTCGGGTCCGACGGACCTGCTCGACGGACACGCTCGACGCGTCGAGTGAGCGCTCCGGGACGTGGGCGGTGCCCGACGTCGTCGGAGATGGTCGTGACGCTGTGAGCGGGCCACTCGTCATGTCGTGATCGGTATCTCGTGACTGGCTCGGTGGATGACTTCGCTGGCATGGGGATGCACACCGCCAGCACCCCGTCCTTGTAGGTGGCGGTGATCGCGGACGAGTTGACGTCGTCGCGGCAGGGGCAGCGCCCGTGGGAACATGCTGTAGCGCTGCTCCTCGAGCACATAGCCGTCGCGCTCGATGGGTGTCCGCTTGATGCCGCTCGGCCTCGATGATCAGGCGGCCGTCGGCCACGGTGAGACGAACGTCCTTGTCCGGGTCGATATCCGGGAGCTCGGCCCGCACGACGAGTGCACCGTCCTGCCACTTCTCCTCGACCCGAATGAGTTCGTCGTCGGTTGATGCGTAGGACCAGAAGGCCGTGTCGGCGGGCGGCGCCGGCGTCGGCTCCGGCAATGGATTGCCGGCCGACTCGGGCGTTGCTCCATCCACGTCGGCCGACGGAGGTTCGTCGGTCGGACCAGCGGCCTCGAGGGTTGCCTCGGTCTGCTTGGTCTTGCGCTTGAACAGGTTGATCATGGCGTCACCTCCGGTTCGATGACCCGATCATGGGGCAGCGACGCGGCCTGCGCTAGAGACTTTGGGCTCTATCCGTGTGCATCGGGCCGGGCGAGGTGTTGGCGCTGTCCGCTCGTCGATCCATTGCCTACTGTTGGGGCATGGCCGACCGGGCGACACCGAACCTGCCGTCGCGCGACTTCGCCGTCACGTCGGACTTCTACGCGGCGCTCGGCTTCGTGGAGCAGTTCCGCGACGACGGGTGGATGATCCTCACCCGAGGCGACCTCGTGCTGGAGTTCTTCCCGTATCCGGATCTCGACCCGGCCTCGAGCTCGTTCGGCAGTTGTCTGCGCCTCGACGACCTCGACCCGTTCTATGCCGCCTGTGTCGCCGCAGGCGTCCCCGAGGCGCACCGTGGCTGGCCACGGTTGCACCCTCCGACGGTCGAGGACTCGGGTCTGCGGGTCGGCGCCCTGGTCGATCCCGACTGCTCCCTGCTGCGTCTCATCGGCGAACCACTGAGTGCGCGGACGCCTGCGACGTCGAGACCGGACCTCCTGGCTCGACGGGTCGTCAGTGAACGTCGATGCGGGGTGATGTCGACCTTCGGCCTCGCCGTCTGGACGAGACGGTCGACGATCGCGGTCAGCCCGTCGAGCCCGGGGGCGGTGGCCATGTCGACGGCGATGCGGCGGCTGGCGTCGCGGTAGCGCGGTGTGTCGAGCACGTCGCGGATCGCTCGACGCAGCGCACGTGGGCTGGGCCGTTCCGTGCGGATCCGTCGACCGACGCCTGACCAGACGACCCGGCCGCCGACCTCGGGCTTGTCCTCTTTGCCGCCGGTCGCGACGATCGGCACGCCGTGTCGCAGCGCGTACTGGACACCGCCGTAGCCGCCGTTGGTGACGAACACGTCGGTGCGCGGCAGCAGCTCGTCGTAGGGGAGGTACTCCGCGGCGCGGGCGTTGTCGGGGAGGGGCGGGAGCGTGTCGAGCGGGCGCCCGCCCGTCGAGACGGCGACGAGGACGTCGTCGTCGGCCATCGCCTCGAGCGTCGGGCCGATGAGTTGGCCGAAGTCCTTGTTGGCGATGGTCCCCTGGGTGACGTGGACGACGGGCCGGCCGCCGTCGAGGTCGTCCCACCACTCGGGCCGCGGGGCACGCGAGCCGGTGGCACCGACCGGGCCGACGAAGTGCAGGGTGGGCGGCGCATCGGATCGCGGGTACTCGAAGGCCGGCACGGTGAACTGCACGATGGCATCGGCGTGCCCGGCCCAGTCGAGCACCGGGAAGGGCATGGGCGACGCCGTGCAGGTCGCGGTACATCACGTCGGCGATGCGGCTGACATCGCCTGAAGATCGGACGGGTGAGCGCCGTGAGCGCCCGGTTCCGCGGGCGATTGAGCCACCGGGCCGGTGGCAGCCCGAGACCGTACGGAGCGGTGTCGCGGCTGGCGAGCGACAGCGGGAGCACGCCGCACACGACCACCGGCGGACGCTCGCCTGCGCGGGAGTGGCCGAGCACGAAGGCACCACCGGCGAAGGCCGGGTCGGTGAGCACGGCGTCGGCTGGTTCGGCGGCGTGCGCCGCCATGACGGCGTCGTAATCGTCTCGTGCCGGGCGGACGAAGACGTGCTCGATGTCGAAGGCCAGCGCCGCAACCCCGTGAAGGCGTGCCCGCTCGGGAAACCGTTCGTGGAGATCTTCGCGGTCGTCGAAGTCGGCTCCGCTCGGCAACGGTTCGTGGGTCGCGCCGGTCGCCGTCACGGCGTCGGCGAAACGGTCGCCGGTGATGAACCGCACCCGGTCACCACGCTCGACGAGGTGCCGGGCGACGGCGAGCAGCGGCACGACGTGGCCGTGGATCGGCACACTGGCGATGATGATCGACGACATGGCACCCCTTTCCCGTGCTGGTGTGAGAACGCCCGTACTGGTGTGAGAACGCGGGATCAGACCCCATGTAGTAGTATTCACCACTATGACACAAGCGGTCAATAGGTTCGTCGTCCACGGAGCCACGTCGGCAGCCGCGGAGGTACCGGTCGGCGTTGCGTGAGCGCCAAGCGCGTGAGACCAGGGAGCGGGTCGTCGCCGCGGCCGCCGAGCTGTTCGCCGAGCTGGGCTACGCCCGCACCACCTTGGCCAAGATCGCGGCGGCCGCCGGCGTCTCCATCGAGACCGTCCAGGCTCAGGGCTCCAAGGCAAGCCTGATGATCGCCGCCGTCGAATATCTCCGCCTTCGGCGTGACCGGCGACCACAGTGTGCTCGACCTCGACATCGGCCGGCACTTCGTCGCCATCACGGATCGCGACGAGGCGGTCGACTTCATCGTCGCCGAGCAACATGCCGTCCACGAACGCTCCGTCGGCACGTCCAAGGCGCTCTTCGCCGCCGCCGGCAACGACCCACAACTCGATGGCTATCTCGACGGGCTCATCGCCGGCATCGGCCGACAGGTCCGCCGGCTCCTCCAGGTCTGCGCCGATCGCGGCTGGTTGCGTACGGACATCACCTTCGACGAAGTCGTCGAGACCGCCATCGTCATCTCGAGTATCGAGACCTACGACCGCATCGTCCATCGCGACGGCTGGACCGACGACGCCTACCGCAACTGGTTCCGGCGCATGCTTCACGAAACCGTGTTCGAACGCACGGCGACATCTTCCACCGAGACCGACGCTCGTCGATGACGAGGCGACCGTCGATCTTCGGGGTCACATGGGGCAACCACCTCGGGGTGGCTCGTGGGAGCGACCCTGCTGCTGATCGAGCGCACGCCGCCAGCGCACCGCCAACCCTCGAACCCCCGCCGTCAGTGAGCAGCGAACGCTGAGCAATGCCGCCCCGACGAGCAGGCCGACAAAGCCCGCGAAGGCAACCGGTGGTCGACCAGCCACCAGCCCGCCAGCGAGCACGAGGACCCCAGCGGCCAGTGCGCTCCACGCCAATACCGACGTTCGACGCGTGACGCACCGCGATCGAGGCAGCTCGCAACCGAGATCGACGACTCCGCTCGTAGCGCTCGATCTCGGCGATGACCCGCCGCTCCTCGTCGGTGAGTTTCACATCACTCTGCATTTCGCACCTCCTGCGACTCGTCCGCTCACCACCCTTCGGTCCCTCAAGTGTCCCGTGAGCGGTCGAGCGCCGACAGGGCCGATGGTCACACCGCCTGGCTTCGAGGCTTCACGCTCGCGAAGCGCGGATGCGATGTTCATCGAGAGCGCACGGCAGGCAGACGCAGCACCCTGGGCCTCGGTGCCGCCCCTTCAGGTGGTGTGGCCGGTCGAGACGTCACGTGGTTCGAAGATGACGACGGGAGTCTCGACCGAGCGTGCGGCGGCGTAGGCGTCGAGCCCCTTGTCGATCTCGGCCCACCGCCGCCACAGTCGATCGTGTTCGACGCCCTCGGCTCTGCGGGCGCGCACTAGCGCTCCTGCTCACCTTTGAGGCAGATGACGGCGTCGGGCTGGGTCTCGAGGTTGAGCCACCACGCTGGGTGCCCGTCGTCCCAGCCGTTCATCGCCAGCACGACGGGCCTCGAATCGTCCTCGACGTAGCCGACGATGACGCTGCGTTGCTCACCGGACTTCCGGCCGACCGTCGTGAGGAGCATCGCTCCCCAGCCACGCTTGGCCTTCGGCGTCCACAGGACCCGTCCGTCGGCGAACCGGTAGAGGAACCGGTGGACCCGCCAGAACAGGTGCTTGAACCACGGCGGCGGCAGTCTCGCCGGCTTGGTCGTCTCGACGTTCACGCATGCTCCCTTCACCATCGAGGCTGTGCCTCCAGCGTGACGAGCCCGGACAGTTGGCGGTAGAGCACAACGACCAATGCTGACCAGGCGACCGGACGGCCACCGCATCGGTCGCGTGTGGTCGACGACCGTGGTCCTCTCCGCCGCGTCCCGGGCAGACTGAGGCGATGATCGTGCGCATCTCCAAAGGAACGTTCCCGGCGAATCGTCTCGCCGACGCCGAACACGCACTCGCTGCCAGCGAGAAACCACTGCGCGACGCACTCGAAGCCATGCCCGGACTCGTGCACTACTACGTCGCCATCGACCGCGACGCCGGACAGCTCACCAACGTCAGCGTCTGGGACACCGTGGATCACGCCCGGGCCATGTCAGACCTCGCGGCGATGCTCGCCCAGCGGCCGGTGCTCGAAGCAGCGGGCGTGACCTTCGAGCCGATCACGAACCACGACACGCTCTGGACCATCAACCCGTAGCTGGCACGACCTCGAGCGTCGTCACGGCTCGTAGCCGGCACCTCCACATTTGCTCGTGCGCTCGGTGAGCGGGTCGATCAGCCTGCGTTCACGGACGCATCGCCTGGCCTCGTTCCGAGGGTGCGTCCTGGAGGATTCGCAGGGCTCGTGGGCCCACGCCGTGGAGTGCGAGAAGTTCGGCCTCGCTCCGACCAACGACGTCGTCGAGTCCAGTGATGCCGATCGCAAGGAGCGTGTGAAGTCGCCGGTGCGCCGAGGTTGGGCAGGTCGCCTCTGACATCGGGCCATCCTCGCGTGGCGTGGACCAGCCCTGGCCGACGACCGGTGATCGAGGACACGTTTGATGACGAGTTGGTCGTCGGTCGCTCAATCGGCACCGAGGTCGAACATCGTCACCGGCGCCGGGCGCCCACCGAGGCTCGCGTAGAACGCCAGCGCGTGGTCGTCGTCGTTGTCGGCCGGAACGAAGACCACGTCGATGCCACGTCGCGCTGCGTCGGCGACCAGTGCCTCGACGAGCAGTCGACCGATGCCGCGGCGTTGACGGTCCTCGCGGACGGCGAGGTCGTACACGAACGTCTCGTCACGCTCGTGGCGCGTCATCGGCAGGTCGTGGGCGGTGATGCACCCGACCGGCTCGCCGGCCTCGACCGCCACGAAGGCGTGGAATCGAGGGTCGGCCAGCAGTCGGGCGACGTAGCTGGGCGGAGAGTGGCGTACCACCCTCGTCGAACACCTCGTGCATCATCTGGAACGCGTCCCGCGCCAGATCGATCTGATCGGTGAGCCGCTCGATCCGCGAGCGGCTCGTCGGTGGACGGCGGATGGTCCGCGCACGACGTGCGCCAGTAGTCGCGCATCAGCTCGTGCGACCAGCTCGGGCTTGTCGCACCTCGGTCCGCGGCGCGAACTCGACCATGTACGGCTTCAGGTCGACGACGGGCGTGCCGTCGATCGCGTCGAGGCCCGTGGACCGTGACGACCCGGTCGTCGACGCCGATGATCTCGCACGTGGTGACACCGAGCCGGTTCGGTCGCCCCTTCGCCCGCTGGGCGAAGATCCCGACCCTCGGCCACTCGGTGTTGTCGCGCGGGTGACGTGCGACCGACGGTGATCTTCGCCTCGTCGACCTGATCGAACACGTACACGACGTCGACGTGCGAGAAGTCCTCCAATCCGGCCAAGTGCGTCGGCGGGCCATCGTTCGTCGAGCACGATCTGGCACGTGACGGCGCCCCAGTCGTCGTCGATCGGCTCCGCTCGTCCCCCGCGAACGGTGCCGATCGGCACGATCGCCAATGCGGCGTCAGGTGTCGGGTGATCGTTCATCTCTGCTCCATGACCTCACGTGGCAAGTTTGGTCGGAGCCGGCGGGGCCACCACGTCGGCCGACGACGGCCGGCGGCGTCGTCAGCCCGACGGAGCACCGGACACGTACGCGAGGCGATACCCGAACTCGTATCGACCCGCGCCGATCCGATACTGGGCCAGTACATCGGGACCGCAACTCGCCGTACCGAGGCCACGATGGGCGACATCGAGACACACGACGAGGTCGTCACGGCGTCGCAGCTCGGACACCGAACTCGAGGCGAAGAGTTCCGCCGGCGTGTGACGAGTCGCGGACATGTGCAGCAGCGCCGGACCGATCGCATCGATCCGGAGGGTCCGTCCGGAAACAGGATCCGGCAATTCCAGCCACCGGCACTCGGTGCGAAGCCCGAACTCCTGCGGCACCAAGTAGGGCAGGTCGTCGACGGGTTCCTCCCACACGCCCACCATCGCCGCCCGACGACGGTCGGGGTAATTCTCGTGCGGGCCACGTCCGAACCATCGAACCCGATCGATTGCACCCGCGACGTTCATGATGACCCCGACCCGCGGGCAGGTCCGACAGTTCGTCGGGGACGTCGACGACGTGTCGATAGGTGACACTCCCGTCCTCTGCGACGGTGCGTTGGACGTCGTGATCGACGAGGTCCTCGGGATCGACGCTGTCGAGTCATGGCTTCCTGCCACGCTCGAAGCGCCTGGCCGCCGACCCGGAGTCGGACCGCCAGGTCCGGCATCAACTTGAAGCCGTCGTTGTCGGTCGCCGCCCGGAACAGGTTCAGCCGAGGTTGCGGCAGCAGGTGGGCGCTGGCCTCGGCCACCGGTTGAGCCGGCTGGATCGATCGAACGCCGGATCGGGGGGAGTTCGGCGAGGACCATCTGATCCCACGACACCACGATGTCCGGCAGGAGACGACCAGGATGCTCGTCGCCGACGTCCATCGCACGCTGAGTCGGGCGTCGACTCCGGCCGGCAGTTCGTCGATCCCGACGGGCAGCGGCATCACGGTCGTCGACCGGGGCGCAACATCGGGAACCTCGAGGACCCCGGAACCGCGTCGCGACCCCGTCGACGAGCAGTTCCCACCTGGCTTCCATCCAGTCGAGCCCGACGAACGACTGCCGATTCTCGATGTGCAGCCCCTCGGCTCGCACGGTGCACGGTGACCGGCCGGTAGACCCAGGCCACCTCGGCGGCGGCCGGATGCGGCTCGAGGTCGGCCGACATCATCCCGTCGGCCACGAAGTTGCAGTCGTGTGGCGTGTCACCGAACTGGCCGCCGTACGCCAGTCGCCGCGTGCCGTCGGCCAGTTCTTGTCGCAGTCCGTGGTCCTTCCATTCCCACAGGAAGCCGCCCTGGAGCCCGGGCGTCGAGGTGATCACGTCCCAGTAGTCGGCGAGCGAACCGTTCGAGTTGCCCATCGCGTGGCTGTACTCGCACATGATCAGCGGACGGTCGCCGACCCCCGTCGGCCGTACTCGGCGATCGCGTCGATGGTCGGGTACATCGGACAGACGATGTCGGTCGCACCGCGTCCTCCGTCGTTCCATCCCTCGATGCGGACGGCGTCTTCGTAGTGCAGCGGTCGGCTCGGGTCGTTCGATCTGATCCACCCGGCGAGCGCGTCGTGGTTGTCGCCGTAGCCGCTCTCGTTGCCGAGACTCCATGCGATCACGCACGGGTGGTTGCGGTCGCGCTCCACCATCCGTGCACCGCGGTCGAGCCAGGTCGCCCGGTATGTCGGATCGTCGCACAGCAAAGGTTGTAGCCGTGGCTCTCGATGTTCGCTTCGTCGATGACATAGAAGCCGAGCTCGTCGCACAGGTCGAGGAACGCCGAGTCGTTGGGATAGTGCGACGTGCGGATCGCAGTGATGTTGTGCGCCCGCATCGCCGCGAGGTCGGCTCGCATGTCGTCGACGGTGACGGCCTTGCCCCGGTCGGGATGATGGTCGTGACGATTCACGCCGAAGATCCAGATCGGCTGGCCGTTCACGAGCAACTGGCGGTCGCGAACTTCGATCCGACGAAATCCGACTCGCTGTGACGTGGCGGACGACCACCGCCCCGCCCGGGTCGACCAGCTGCGACGTGGACGCGGTACAGCTCTGGCGTCTCGGCGCTCCACGGACGGACCGCCACCTCCGACCAGGTCGCCATCGCGTGATGGCCCACGAACACGTACGGGGCGAAATGTTCGTGCGGGAACCGACTGCTCGATCGGCGGCTCCGATTCGTCGACCCTCGACGTTGTCGAGCCACGTTCGGATCCGATAGCCGGCGCACGGTTGCGTCTCGCGCTCGAAGGAGACCGTGGTTCGAGCCGACAGCGACCCCGTGGCGGCGACCGGATCCCAGTCGGCGTGGACCTCGAGGCCACCGATGTGGACGTGGGGGCGTGCCTCGACGAACACGCTGCGGTGCAGCCCCGCCATCCACCATTGGTCCTGGTCCTCGACGTAGCTGTGGGCGCTGTATCGGATCACCACGATCGCCAGAGTCGTTCTCGCCCGGCTGAACGAAGTCGGTCACGTCGTACTCACTCGGCAGGCGGCTGTCGGTGCCGTACCCGGCGAACGAGCCGTTCACGAAGACCGCGTGGACGCTCTCGGCCCCGCCGACGTGCAGCACGATCTGACGTGACTGCCCACGCAGGGTCGATCGTGAAGTGCCGTCGGTACACGCCGGTGGGGTTGCGGTGCGGCAAGCGGGGCGGCGGGCCGGGAAAGGGCATCTGGATGTTCGTGTAGTGCGGGTGGTCACCGTCGACCTGCAGCGTCCAGTTGCCCGGAACCGTCACCGTCTCCCACAACTGCACGGTCGTCCGGCGACCGCGAGCGCTCACGGAATCGGCCGTGACCTCGTCCGGACGTTCGAACAGCCGGAACAGCCATTCACCGTCGAGATGCAGTCGATGGTCTGGCTCGACTCGGCAGCGCCGGTCGCATCGGGAGACGCCCGATCTGCAACTGGGTGGGGTCGCTCCAGGGTCGAAGCGAACCGATCTCCGGGGATCACGAGCCGGCCTCCGGGCAGGGTCGACACGTCTCGCAGTCGGTGACCCGCACGGCGTGGACAGTACCGGCCTGCGATCCATCGAGAAACCGGCGGGCTCGGTATCCGAGGTCCGTCATCGAGGTCGCTCGATCGCGAGCGTGCGTGCGAATGCCCGTCAATGGAGTACCGAGGCCCCCGGTGCGGGGGCGCACGCCCAGACCCTGGCCGTCTTGCCCTCGAAGTCGTAGCGTCGGACCGCCTCGGTGAAGGCGTCGACCTCGGCCGATCGAACCAACGCGACCGCGCACCCGGCAAAACCGCCACCGGTCATCCGAGCGCCGAGGCAACCGGGCGACCGTGCGGCGACCTCGACGATCCGGTCGAGTCCAGGCACCGGACACTTCGAAGTCGTCACGCAGGCTGACGTGGCTCGCCGTCATCAGCGCGCCGAGGCGTCGACGTCACCGTTGCGGCCGCGTCGGCCGCGGCGAAGTACCCGACCGTTCTCCTCGATCACGTGACGGGCACGACGCCGGTCCACGAGGATCGGCGATCCGACAGGTCGCAGGACTGCGTCACGAAGGGCCGGGACGCCGATCGCCCCGCGGCTCGCTCGCAGGCACGCGTGGCCGATCACCGTAGGCGACATCGGCGAGCACGCGACCGGGTTCGCGTGTCCATCACCACGATCACTGCGTCCGACGGCAGGCGTGTCGGTGGCAACGTGAGCGCCCGGCAGTCCATCACACTCGCATGACCTCGAACGGCACCGGCGGAGATGAACTGATCCATGATCCCGCTCGGCAGTCCGACGATCTCGTTCTCGACCCGCTGGCCGAGTTGGGCGATCTGGATGGGCGTCCACGACTGCTCGGACCGGGCGAGCATGGCCATGATCGCCGCGACCTCGAGGGCTGCCGACGACGACAGGCTCGCACCGATGGGGATGTCGCTCGCGATGGCCGCCCGCCAGCCCGCGGCCGCGAATGCCTTTCGCACCGAGCAACTCGACCACGCCTCGAAGATGGATCGACCAACCGGTCTCGGCGACGGCGAGCCCGGTCGGCTCAGTCGGTTCGAAAGCACACTCGCCGAAGCCCTCGGAGCACGACGGTCACGGTTCCGTCGTGCGGGTCACCGACGTTACTCATGGCGATCACGGTGTCGAACGGGAGTGCCATCGGCATCGTGAACCCGTCGTTGTAGTCGGTGTGCTCGCCGATGAGGTTGACCCGACCCGGGGCCCGCACGACGAGGTCCGGCTCACCCCATCGTTTCGATGTGCGGAGGTCGCGCGTTCGACCGCAGTACGCATCACGCCAGATCCCGAAGCCGTCCCGCCACATCCTCGGGCAGCACCGGGTTGAAGAATTCTCCCGTGGCGACCTCGGCTGCGGCGATGAAGCGGTCGACACCGGCGGCGCGCCAGGGCGACACGATCTCGATGTTGAACCACGCGTCGTCCCAGCCGTGCGGTGGTCGGCCGTTGGTTCAACCACATCATGTACGGCAACGGCTGGTCGAACAACCGGTCGAGTCGACCGAACACGTCGACGAGGACCTGTGCCAAGCGAACGTCGCTCAGCGTCACTGAGCGACCCGAGATCGGCCCGTCGATCGATCGGTGCGATCGACAACGCAACCGGGAACGGATTGCTGAACGGGCACGACGACGCGCCAGCCTGCGTGGTCGAGCACCAGCCGAGCGCCCGGGTCGGCGTCGGGACGCCACGATGCGTCGAGGCGGGCCTGCGAACGGGTCGGAACGTGGTCGAAGGCGTAGATCTGCCCGTGCGGATGGGCGATCGTGGCCCCGACCTCCGCGCCCCGGTTCTCGAACACCAGCACGAAGTCGACGTCGTCACGTGCTCCGAGCGTTACCGTGCGGTCGCTCCACACGTCGATGACCCGCAGCACTCCGTCGACACCCGAGTGACGAGAACGTCGCATCGTGATCGGACGTGTAGAGCACGACCTCGCAGCGATCGCCCGGCATCGCCGGCCAACGGTTCGGGAACCACCGCACGTCGTATGGGGTCGGGGGCCTCGAGGCCCGCCCGGGCAGAAGGGGCAGCCGGACATCGGCAAGGTTGGGCCGTCGTTGTCGACTGTCGACGTAGTGGACACGCGTCGACAGGTACGGGTCGGTTCGTTGATCGGAAGAGTGCATCGAGCTGTTGGTCGTTCCGGTGGGCGGTTGTCTGCGTGCCGCTGGCCCGGTCAGCGCAGCGGTTCGCCGCTCGACGGATCGAAGAAATGCAGCAGGTGGGTCTTCACGGCCAGCCGGACATGTTGGCCCATCGCGACGAGGTGGACCCCATCGACACGGGCGATGATCGGTGTCTTGTCGACGGGCAGTCCCTCGACGTCGGCGTCGGGGTCGACCATTGCGCCGTCGATCGGCGGCGGCACCACGTCGAGCTCGGCATGGATGTGGACGTCGGCGCCCATCGCCTCAGCCAGGCCGACGGTCACGTCGATCATCTGGTCGTCGTCGGCGGCAATGTCGCCCATCATCGCGAAGTGTTCGGGACGGATTCCGACGATCACCTCGGCGCCATCTCGATCGCGCAGTCGTGGGTAACGATCGACGGCACCCGGGGCGAGTCGGACCGACTGTTCGGCGATCGTCACGGACACGACATCGCCGGACACCGTCACCGCAGCGCGGATCAGGTTCATCGCCGGGCTGCCGATGAACGACGCGACGAACAGGTTGGCCGGCATCAGGTAGAGCTCCTGGGGCGGTGCGACCTGTTGGAGTACCCCGTTAGCGCATGACCGCGACCCGATGGCCCATCGTCATCGCTTCGACCTGATCGTGAGTGACATACACCATCGTCGTGCCGAGCCGAGCCTGCAGTTGGATGATGTCGGAACGCATCTGTACGCGGAGCTTGGCGTCGAGGTTCGACAGCGGCTCGTCCATCAGGAACACCCGCGGTGACCGCACGATCGCCCGACCCATGGCGACACGCTGGCGCTGACCTCCCGACAGCGCCTTCGGCAGCCGATCGAGATAGTCGTTGAGGCCGAGCATCTCGGCCGCTTCGTCGACGCGCTTCTTCGCCTCGACCTTGTCCATCTTGGCGACCTCGAGCGCGAACCCGATGTTCTCGCGCACCGTCATGTGCGGATACAGCGCGTAGTTCTGGAACACCATGGCGATGTCACGGTCGCCGGGCGGCAGGTCGTTGACGACCTGGCCGTCGATGCTCAACTCACCGTCGGTGATCTCCTCGAGCCCGGCGAGCATGCGCAACGCCGTCGACTTGCCACATCCGGACGGGCCGACGAACACCATGAACTCGCCGTCGGCGATGTCGAGATCGAGCGAGTCGACGGCTTTGGGACCGTCCTTGTAGCGCTTGGTGACCTTGGAGAATCGAACTGCTGACATGGTGGGCCTCACTTGAGTCCGCTGGACGCGGAGTTCTCGACGAAGTAGCGCTGGGCGAACAGGAACACGAGGATCGGTGGGGTCATGGCGAGAACGGCACCGGCGAACACGAGATTGGTGTCGGTGCTCGATCGGCCGCCGAGCGTGGCCAGGGTCAGCGTGAGCAACCCGTTGTCGGGGTTGCCCGAGTTGATGATGACCAGCGGCCAGAAGAACGAGTTCCAGGCGTACAGGAAGCCGAACGTCGCCAGGGTGGCGATCGCCGGTCGGGCGAGCGGCACCATCACCTTCCACAGGATGGTCGACCGGCTCGCCCCATCGATGAACGCCGCCTCTTCGATCTCCTTCGGGATGCCGAGGAAGAACTGTCGCATCAGGAACGTGCCGTAGGCGGTGAACATGAACGGGACGATGAGCGCGACGAGGTTGTCCGTCCAGCCGAGCTGCAGCATCAACTGGAACAGCGGGATGATCAGCACGACGAACGGGATCATCACCGAGCCGAGGTACAGCAGGAACAGCTTGTCGCGACCCTTGAAGTCGATGCGGGCGAACGCGTACCCGCCGAGGATCGACGTGATGATCTGGCCGACCACCACGGCGATCGTCACGAGCACCGTGTTGGTCAGCGATCGACCGAGGTTCTTGTCGGTGAGCACTTCCGAGAAGTTCTCGAACCGGGGGCCGAACACACGCTCGGGTGTGGCGAGGTTGACCAACTCGACCACGGCCTCGCCCTCGCCATCGATCGGTTCGAACAGCCCCCCGACGGTGAGGCGGGTACGGACGACCTCGACGTCGGCGCCGTCCACTGCGAGCAGGTAGACGGTCTCGTCCTCACCGTCGAACGTCGTGGTGCGATCCGTCTCGGTGCCGTCGGTGGGCGGTCGGGCGATGACCACGTCCGGATCGTCCAGGGCTCGGAACTCGGCGATGGCAACGGCCACCCCGGCATCCCTGCTCGCGATCTCGCTCAGCCTGGCGCTCTTCCCCTCCCTCGCCGAGGCGTGGGCACGGGGAGACCGCACGCTGTTCAAGTACCAGACCAACCAGGCCGCGCGGGTCCTGATGGTCATCATGGTCACCGTCCTCGGTTCGCTGGCGCTGTGCTCCCGACTGGTGATGGGGACGCTGTGGGGCCCTGGCTTCGACGCGGAGAGCCCGATCTTCCCCATGCTCGTCATGGGCGTGCTGTTCACGACCGTGGCGGTGCCGAGCGTGAACGCACTGGTCACCCGCTCGCGTCGGCACATGAGGGTCACCACTGCGGCGAGCTTCACGGGCCTCAGCACTGGCGTCGCGGTGTGGTTGCTGGCACCGAACCTCACCGCCGAGGGCGTCGCCCTGGGGTTCCTCCTGGGTCCGTGGTCAGTGGCGAGATTCCGTTCATCGCCGAGTGGAGGGTGGGCGGCCACCGCTGGAGCGTGTTGGCCCTGCGGCCGCCGCTTGCGGCGGCGCTGGTCGCCATCGGCCTCGCGATCCTGCACTGGCTCGACGCGTCCGCGTGGTGGGAGCCGGTGGCCGCCCTGATCTTCTGCCTGATCTGGTGGGGCCTCTCCTGGCGTGACCTCACACTGCTGCCCTGGGACCGGCTCCGGCTGGGACGCCGCCGCGGCGCCGGGGCCGGATGAGGCATCGCCGAGGGGTGTCGTACAGCCCGTTGCGTGGAGGTCAGCGAGTGGGGGCCGGGGGAGGCGTCGGCCCGATAGGGCTCGACGGCTCGGGCACCCGGGCGGCCCGCAACGTCCCCACCGCCGCGGAGCCGGCGGCCGCCGCCAGCGAGGCGTTGTCCTCGGTCCAGCGTGCGAGTCGCCGCGCCTGCTCTTGGGAGCGCGGGGGTGAGTGCCGCCAGCATGGCCTCGGCGACGGCCTCGATGGCGTATCCCGGGGCCCACCCCAGGTCGTTCTCGGCCACCATCGCCTGGCCCGAGCCGACGCCGGCGAAGATCACGGGCGTGCCGCAGCCGGTGGCCGCGTAGATCTTGGTCGGCTTCGCGAAGTCGTACCCGAGTCCCGGCTTGATCGACACCAGCCCGGCCGCCGCCCCACGCATCCAGGTCGCCACCTCCGCCGGAGACACGACACCGCGGAACTCGACCCCTCCGGGGACCAGTCGCCGTGCCAGGTCCTCCAGTGCCGCACGCTCGCTCCCCTGACCCATGAAGACGATGCGGGCCTGCGGATGGCGCTCGCGAACGCGGGCGAGCGCCTCGACGAAGACGTCCGCCCCTTGCCACTCGGACATTGTCCCGGCGTACACGAAGTACGGCGCCTCGGCATCGGCGCGCGGGCCGTCCGGCGCGAACACGGCCGTGTCGACGCCGTTGCCGACCAGCAGGATCTTTTCGCGCGGCACCCCCAGCTCGGCCACGCGGTCGCTCACTCCCTCGGACACCGACAGCACGAGCACGGCCCCGCGCATCACAGCGGCCTCCATCCGCCGGAGCACGGTGACAACGAGTCGAGGCGCACCGGTGCTCGCAGCACCGTCGGACCAGACGTCGGCCGCGTAGTACGCGTACGGACGACGCTGGATCGCCGCAACGAGCCGAACCACCACTCCGGTGGTCGGCGGAGGTTCGGCCACCAGCAGCGCCGGAGGCCGACGCGCCAGGAGGCGGAACACCAGGGGGATGTCGAAGGTGAGGTAGTGGACGTATCCGCGGACGTTGCCCGAGGCATCGCGCAGGACCGGCCAGCGCGACACCTGCAGGTTGCCGTCGTCGATGCCATTCGACCGCGACAGGACCGACGCGGGTGGCCTGGTCGTCAGCACCTCGACCCGATGGCCGAGCGCGGCGAAGGAGTCGGCGAGCACCCGTTGCCGGAACGCTGCGGCGCCCACCTCCGGGGAGAACAGGCGGGTCGCGATGCGTACGGTTCGGGGCACCCGGTCGACCTTACCCAGCCGCTCACAACCGGTGCCACGCTCACCCGAGGCCATCGACGAGCCCTTCGAGTCGGACCTCCATGGCGTGCGCCAGGGTCCGGGCGTACGTGGCGGTGATGTGGTGCTCGTCGCGGTAGACCAGGACGCGGCCGATCACGGGTGCGCACGTGGTGTCCGGGCAGATGAAGTCGCCGAGGTCGACGAGGTGGACCGCGTTCTGGCCGGCTGCGGCTTCGGTGACGGCCTGCCCGGCGAGCGACATGGCAGTGGTGCGGGGGACTGCGCAGCTGCGCAGCGACCCCTCGTTGGCCGACACGCAGTCGGCCATGTCGAACCCCGGGCGGGGGGTGTCGGCGATCGCTACCACGACCGCGCCCTCCGCGACGAGCCGGGACCACGCGGACCGGAACCCCTCGAGCATGGTGGCGTCGGAGCGGGCCGGGTCGAGGACGGTTCCACCCTCGGTGACGCGGTATGCGGTGGAGGAGGTGAGCACGAGGTCGGGTCGCTCCGCCGCCATGATCCGCTGCACGTCGGCGTTCCAGCCCGTGCATCCGGTGTAGGGACGGTCGTCCTTCCCGACTGCGACCGTTGCGTCGACGAGGGGGCAGCTCGACTTCGTGTAGACGAGGAGCCTCCAGCCGCGCTGCTCGGCAATCGCCTGCAGGGTCGGAACCCACTGTGCGGCGTGCGAGTCCCCGACCAGGGCCACGGTGTACTCGCCCGCCGGGTCCCCGTAGACGCACCCGACAGCCTTCGGGGACGGGTTGTCCTGGACGTGGCAACCCTCGCGGTAGCTGCTCGGGATGTCCTTGCGGGCAATGGCGGCGGACGGGGCGAACGGCCCAGGGTCGTCCACGGCCCGGCCGGCGGCGGACTCGGCGGGGGTCGTCACCCAGGGCGACCGCTCCGAGGGCACTGCCGGGAGCCGCCACTGCCTGGCGCTCCCAGACGGTGGCAATGCCCACCAGGGCGAGGCCAGCAGCCAGGGACAGCGCCGTGCAGAGGGCGCCCACCTTCAGGGACCAGCGTCGCAGGTCACCGGAGGTCGAGCGACGTTGCCTCACGGGCTCCTCGACGAGGCGGAACGACAGCCAAGCCGGCACGACGGAGAGCGTCACCACGGCCAACCCGACCGTGGGCGAGAGGCGCCCCGGACGATCGAGCAGCAGGGCCGTCGCGAACACCAACACCGGCCAGTGCCAGAGGTAGAGCGAGTACGAGAGCTTCCCCAGCCACTGCATCGGCGCGACACGCAGCACTGCCACCGGTCCGACGTTCCCGGCGACCGGTCCGACGCCGATGACGGCCGCCGCACCCAGCACCGGGAGCGCGGCCACCCACCCAGGGAACGGGTGCGTCTCGTGCAGCAGCAACATCGTCGCGGCCACCACGACGAGGCCCAGCCACCCGACGACGGCGGCCGCCCGCGGACGCAGCAGCCGTGCTGTCGACGGCCCCAGCACGGCGATGAGCCCACCGACCGCGAGCTCCCACAGTCGGGTCGTCGTGACGAAGTAGGCCTTCTCGGGCTGCGTCGACGTGTAGGTGACCGACCACAGGAACGAGGGGACCGCGATCAGGGCGAGACCCAGCGCCACCGGCCCGGCCTTCGACGACCGTCGGCGGGCGAGCAGGCCGATCAGCGCGAGGACGAGCGGCCAGACGATGTAGAACTGCTCCTCCACGGCGAGTGACCAGAAGTGCAGCACGGGGCTCGGGGCGTAGTTGGCGGCCAGGTAGTCGACCGAGCCCTCGGCCAGGCGCCAGTTGATGACGTAGAGGGCGCTCGCGACGACGTCACGGCCCACTTCGGCCACCCTGATCCGAGGCAGGATGACGAGGGTCGCCACGGCGACGACCACGAGGGTCAAGGAGGCCGCGGGGAGCAGTCGCTTGGCGCGGCGAGCGTAGAAGCCGACGAAGGAGATGTGTCCCCTCTGCTGCAGCTCACGGGCGAGGAGCCCGGTCATGAGGTACCCGGAGATCACGAAGAAGACGTCGACCCCGACGAACCCGCCCGGGAGAAAGGGCAGCCCGGCGTGCCAGAGCATGACGCTGACCACCGCGATCGCCCGCAACCCCTCGATGTCGTGCCGGAAGCGCGATCGATCGACCCCCGCGGGCGGAACGTCGGGGGCGTCGGGTCTTCGCAGAACACTGGTCGCGGTAGGTGTCCTTTCAGCCACGGACGCTCCGTCGGCTTGGGACTCGTCCGCCACCCAAGGGTCTCCTCCTGCTCATGAAGCGTCGAGCGGGACCGTGTGGCCTGTCGCGGCGGACTGCAGGACCGCTTCGGCGACCCGGACGGTGCTCAGCCCCTGGGTCATCGTGACGATGTCGGCGTCCTTGCCGAGGACGGCGTCGCGGAAGTGCTCGTGCTCGACCCGCAGCGGCTCCGGCTTCGGGATGGCGTAGCGGATGACGTCGCCCTCGGAGACACCGCGGAACTTCGCGATGGCGTCCCAGGCCTGCTCGATCTCGCCGTTCGCGTAGAAGGTGAGGTCGGCCGTGAGCGTGTCGGCGACGAGTGCGCCCGCTCGCCGGTGATGATCGTGACCCGCTCCTTGAGCGGCGACAGCCAGTTGACCAGGTGGTTGGTGACGGTGCCGTCCGCGAGCTGGCCGACGATCGCGACCAGGTCCTCGTGCTCGCGCCCGGACCGGTGGGCCGTGCGGGCCGAGACCGACGGTGAAGTGCTGCTGGGTGACCCAGGCGGTGAGGTCGATGTCGTGCGTGGCCAGGTCCTTGACCACGCCGACGTCGGCGATCCGGGCCGGGAACGGGCCCTGCCGCCGGGTGACGACCTGGTAGACCTCGCCGAGGTCACCGGCCTCGATCCGTGAGCGGGCCTGCTGCAGCGCCGGGTTGTACCGCTCGATGTGCCCGACCGCGCCGACCAGCCCCTTGGCCTCGAACGCCTCGGCGAGCCGGGTGGCCGACGGCACGTCCTGGGCCAGCGGCTTCTCGATCAGGGCGTGCACCCCGGCGTCGGCGAGGGCCAGCCCGACCGGCTCGTGCAGGAACGGTCGGGACGGCGACCATGCAGTAGTCGATGCCGAGGGCGATGAGCTCCTCGACGTCGGCCGTCGACAGGCCTGCCGCCCGCCACGCCGTGCACGTCACCGCCCGGGTCGGCGACGGCGACGAGGTCGACACCCGGCAGGCTGCCGAGCACGCGGGCGTGGTGGCGGCCCATCATCCCGAGCCCGATGAGGCCCGGCCCGCAGGTTCGCCATCAGGCACCCGCCCCGGCGAGGGCGTTGACGGCGGCGACGATCGCGCTCGAGGTCGGCCTGGCTCAGCGAGGGGTGCACGGGCAGCGAGAGGCACTCCGCGGCGGCCCGCTCGGTCTCCGGCAGGTCGACGTCGACCGGAACGGCAGCAGCCGGTGGTTGGGGATCGGGGTAGAACATGCCCGAGCCGACGTCGTGCTCCTCGCGCAGCGCCGCCGCGAACCCGTCGCGGTCGTCGGGGACGCGGATCGTGTACTGGTGGTAGACGTGCACCGCGCCGTCGGCGACCGGCGGCGTGGTCGACGCCCGTCAGGTTGGCGTCGAGGAAGGCGGCGTTGTGCTGGCGCTGGGCGGTCCAGCCGCCGACCTTGGTCAGCTGCACCCGGCCGATGGCCGCGTGGATGTCGGTCATCCGGGTGTTGAAGCCGACGACCTCGTTGTCGTACTGCCGCTCCATGCCCTGGTTGCGGTAGAGCCGCATCAGCCGCTCGACCTCGTCGGTGGCCACCGACACCATGCCGCCCTCGCCGGAGGTCATGTTCTTGGTCGGGTAGAGCGAGAACATCGCGAACGACCCGAAGGCGCCGACCGGGCGTGCCGTGCAGCGACGCACCGTGCGCCTGGGCGGCGTCCTCGAACACCTGCAGGCCGCGGTCCGTCGGCGATCCGGGTGATCTCGTCCATCTCGGCCGGGTGGCCGTAGAGGTGCACCGGCATGACGCCGACGGTGCGCTCGGTGATCGCGGCCTCGAACGCCTCGGGCGACGAGGCAGAAGTCGTCGGCGTCGATGTCGGCGAAGACGGGCGTGGCGCCGGTGAGCGCGACCGAGTTGGCGGTGGCCGCGAAGGTGAACGACGGGACGATGACCTCGTCACCGGCACCGACCCCGCACGCGAGCAGGCCAAGGTGCAGGCCCGACGTGCCGGAGTTGACCGCGACGCAGGCGCGGCCGAGGCCGAAGTGCTCGGCGAACTCCTCCTCGAACGCCTTCACCTCGGGTCCCTGGGCCAGCATGCCGCTGCGCAGCACCCGGTCGACGGCAGCCCGCTCCTCGTCGCCGATGATCGGCTTGGCCGGGGGGATGAAGTCGGTCACTGCTGGGCCTCCGTGAGGGTGTCGTCGTGCTCGAGGTAGGTCTGGCGCGTCTGCGGGCACACCCACGAGCCGGCCTCCGGGCCGGGCTCGAGGGGCACTCCGGCGCGACCGACCCAGCGGATCCGACGGGCCGGGACTCCGGCCACGAGAGCGAAGTCGGGGACGTCCTTGATGACGACCGAGCCGGCGGCGACGAGCGCCCACCGGCCGATGGTGACCGGGGCGACGCAGACGGCACGGGCGCCGATGGACGAGCCCTCGCGGCAGGTCACCCCCACCTGCTCCCAGTCGTCGCCTCGCTTGAGGGTGCCGTCGGGGGCGACCGAGCGGGGGTAGTGGTCGTTGGTGAAGACGACCGCCGGACCGACGAACACGCCGTCCTCGAGCACGGCCGGCTCATAGACGAGCGCGTAGTTCTGGAGCTTGCAGTTGTCACCCATGCGCACACCGGTGCCGACGTAGGCCCCGCGGCCCACGATGCAGTTGCGACCCAGGACGGCAGCCTCGCGCACCTGGGCGAGGTGCCAGACGGAGCTGCCGTCGCCGATCGTGGCGCCCTCGGCGACGTCGGCCGAGTCGACGATCCGGATCGCCACGGTCAGGCCACCCGCTCGGCCTGGCCGACGACCAGGAAGCGCACGCCTGCAAAGCGCCCGCGATCGAGGATGTTGCGCCCGTCGACGACGACCTGCACGCCGGGGAAGTCACCAGCGGACAGCTCGCGGTACTCGGCGTGGTCGGCCTGCACGACGACGACGTCCGCGGGGTCGCCGACGGTGTGGGCGGCCCAGCCGAACCGGGCGAGCTCGTCGGCGGAGTACATCGGGTCGTGGACGGCCACGTCGGCGCCGGCGGCCCGCAGGGCCTCGACGGTGGCGAAGATGCCGGAGAACGCCGTCTCCTTGACCCCGCCGCGGTAGGCGGCACCGAGCACCGCCACGCGCTTGCCGGTCAGGTCACCACCGGCGGCGCCGACGGCGAGGCCGACCGTGTAGGCCGGCATCCCGGCGTTGGCCTCTCGCGCGGCCCGCACGACGGTGGCGTCGGGGTCGTTCCACAGGTAGAGCCGCGGGTAGACCGGGATGCAGTGACCCCCGACCGCGATGCCGGGTCGGTGGATGTGGCTGTAGGGCTGCGAGTTGCTCGCCTCGATGACCTGGTAGACGTCGATACCGACCCTGGCCGCGAAGGCACCGAACTGGTTCGCGAGCCCGATGTTCACGTCGCGGTACGTCGTCTCGGCGAGCTTCGCCATCTCGGCCGCCTCGGCGGAGCCGAGGTCCCAGACCCCGTTGCCGCGATCGAGGTCGGGCCGCTCGTCGAACTGCAGCACCGACTCGTAGAACGCCACGGCCCGGGCGGCGCCCTCGTCGGAGAGCCCACCGACCAGCTTGGGGTACTTGCGCAGGTCGGCGAAGACCCGGCCGGTGAGCACCCGCTCGGGCGAGAATACGAGGTGGAAGTCCACTCCCTCGACGAGCCCCGACCCGCTCTCGAGCCGCGGCTTCCAGCGGGTGCGCGTCGTGCCCACCGGAAGCGTGGTCTCGTAGCTGACCAGGGTGCCGGGCGTGAGGCCACGGGCGATGTCGTCGGTGGCCGAGTCCATCCAGCCGAAGTCGGGGCGGGCCTCGTCGTCCACAAAGAGCGGCACCACCACCACCACCGCGTCGCTCTCGCGCACTGACGCCGCCGTGTCTGTGGTCGCGACCAGCGCACCCGAGCCGACGACCTGCGCCAGCTTCTCGGCGAGGTGGGCCTCCCCGGGGAACGGCTCGGTGCCCGCGTTGACGGTCTGCACCGTCACCGGGTCGACGTCGGCGCCGAGCACCTCGTGCCCCGACGCGGCGAACTGGACGGCAAGGGGCAGGCCGATCTTGCCCAGCCCCACCACGGTGATGACCACCGGGATTCCTTTCGTTGGGCAATGTCCCGTCGATCCTAGCGGCGAGGCGACCGCCCCCGGACGCCGCACGTCGGGCCCCGGCACGGTGCGCGGCAGGCGTCAGCGCAGCCCGCGGTGGGCGGCCCACATCTCGCCGGCACGGTCCGCGGCCCGCGCGACGAGCGCGGCCAGCTCGGGGTCGTCAGGCACCGGGAACGACACGTATGCGCCGCGACCGCCGGCCACCGGGCGGCCGTAGGCCTTCACGGCCGGTCCGACCCCCTGCGGAGCGCCCGCCGCCCCGACCGCCTCGTCGCCACTCATCGCACGATTCTGCCTCGCCCCGGCGGGTCGAGCCCGGCTCAGGCCAGGGCGATCCGGGGCGGTCCGGCGACCGTCTCACCGATCACGACGCCACCGGGCACCTCGCCCACCACGAGCAGGCCCCCGCTGGTCTGCGCGTCGGCCAGCAGCAGCAGGTCGTCGTCGCGACACCCCCCGGCCGACGTCGAGGAACGGCTGCACCCACTCGAGGTTGCGGCGGGTGCCGCCGCTGACGAACCCGGCGTGCACGGCATCCCGCGCACCGTCGAGCAGCGGCACCGCCGCGACGTCGAGGCGCGCCCCCACCCCGGAGGACCGCAGCATGGTCGCCAGGTGCCCGAGCAGCCCGAAGCCGGTGACGTCGGTGGCCGCCCGGGCCCCGGCCGCCAGCGCCGCCCGGGACGCCTCGGCGTTGAGCGCGACCATCGTCGCCACCGCCTCGCGGGAAGACCTCGCCGGTGGCCTTGTGCCGCGAGTTGAGCACGCCGACGCCCAGCGGCTTGGTGAGGGTCAGCGGCAGCCCGGCGCGCGCGGCATCCTTGCGCAGCAACCGGTTCGGGTCGCCGATGCCGGTCACGGCCATGCCGTAGAGCGGCTCCGGGGAGTCGATGGTGTGCCCGCCGGCCACCGGGCAGCCGGCCTCGCGCGCCACGGCCGCGCCGCCGCGGAGCACCTCGGCGAGCAGGTCGAGGTCGAGCACCGCGCGCGGCCAGCCGACCAGGTTGATCGCCAGCACGCACTCGCCGCCCATCGCCCAGACGTCGGACATCGCGTTCGCGGCGACGATGCGCCCCCAGTCGAACGGGTCGTCGACGACCGGGGTGAAGAAGTCGGCGGTGCTGATCACCGCCCGGCCGCCGTCGAGGCGCACGACCGCCGCGTCGTCGCCGTCGGCGCCGACGAGCAGGTCGGGGCCGCCGGGCAGGTCGACCCCCGCGAGCAGCCGCTCGAGCTCGCCGATCGGCACCTTGCAGGCGCACCCGCCCCCGGCGGCGTACTGCGTCATCCGCACCGTCATACCCACCACCCTCGCAGCACCTCGGATAGCCTCACCAGCGGAGGCGTACAGGCGCCTGGTGGCCCTCCCGGTCTTCAACACCGGTGAAGCCGAGCAGCTCGGCTTGGCGGGTTCGATTCCCGTCCGCCTCCGCCAGACCCGAGGAGGAGCGGTGGCCGAGCACGACGCGCCCGACCCGCGCCGCTCGGTGCCGCGCACCGACACCGTGCTCGCCGACCCCCGGGTGCGGGCCGCGGTCGAGTCGGTCGGGGCGGATGCCGTGCGCCGCGCCGTGAGCGCCGCGCAGGACCGGGTGCGCACCGGCGGCCTGGCCCCCGCCGACGTCGTCGACGCCGTGCTCGCCGCCCTGCCCGCCCGCTCGACCACGCTGACCCCCGTGCTCAACGCCACCGGGGTGGTGCTGCACACCAACCTCGGCCGGGCCCCGCTGAGCGCCGCCGCCGTCGAGGCGCTGGTCGCGGCCGCCGGCGCCGTCGACGTCGAGCTCGACCTCGGCACCGGGCGGCGGGGCCGGCGCGGCGCCGGGCCGGTCGACGCCCTGCTCGAGCTCGTGCCGGACGCGCGAGGACGCCCTGGTCGTCAACAACGGCGCCGCCGCGCTGGTGCTCGCCACCACGGCGCTGGCCGCCGGCGGCGAGGTGGTCGTGAGCCGCGGCGAGATGGTCGAGATCGGCGACGGCTTCCGGCTGCCCGACCTGATCGCCTCGTGCGGCGCGCGGCTGCGCGAGGTCGGCACGACCAACCGCACCCACCTGCGCGACTACGTCGACGCCGTCGGGCCGGACACCGGCGCGGTGCTCAAGGTGCACCCGAGCAACTTCACCGTCGAGGGCTTCACGAGCGCCGTGCCGGTCGCCGAGCTCGCCCGGCTCGGCCCGCCCGTCGTGCACGACATCGGCAGCGGGCTGCTGCGCCCGTGGCCCCTGCTGCCCGACGAGCCCGACGCCACCACCTCCCTGCGCGACGGCGCCGCGGTCGTCACGTGCAGCGGCGACAAGCTGCTCGGCGGCCCGCAGGCCGGGCTGGTGCTCGGCCGCCGCGACGTCGTCGAGCGGATGCGCCGGCACCCGCTGGCCCGGGCGCTGCGCGCCGACAAGACCACCCTCGCGGCGCTCGAGGCGACGCTGCGCGGACCCACACCGCCGGCCGTCGCCGCGCTCGAGCTCGGCGCGGCGGCGCTGAAGCGGCGCTGCGACGCGGTGGCGGGGCACCTCGGCCGCGGCCGGCATCCGGGCCGAGGTGGTGCCCTCGCTCGGTCGGGTCGGCGGCGGCTCGGCACCGGCGCTGTCGCTCGACGGGCTGGGCGGTGACCCTGCCCGAGGCGTGGGCCGAGCCGCTGCGGCTCGGCGACCCCGCCGTGCTGGCGCGGGTGCAGGGCGGCCGCACCGTGCTCGACCTGCGTGCCCTCGACCCGCGCCAGGATGCCGTGCTGGTCGCCGCCGTGCGCGGCGCGGCACCCGCCGGCGACGCCGCCGGCCCGACCGGCGCGCTGACGTGGCGGTCGTCGCGACGGCCGGGCACGTCGACCACGGCAAGTCGGCCCTGGTGCGCGGCGCTCACCGGCACCGACCCCGACCGGCTGGCGGAGGAGCGCCGCCGCGGGATGACCATCGAGCTCGGCCACGTCTGGGCCGAGCGTCGACGGGCGGCGGGTGGCGATCGTCGACGTGCCCGGGCACGACCGGCTGGTCGGCACCACGCTGGCCGGGCTCGGGCCGGTCGCCGGGGTGCTGCTCGTCGTCGCCGCCGACGAGGGCTGGCGGGCCCAGACCGAGGAGCACGTCGCGGCCGTGCGCGCCCTGGGCCTCACCGACGTCGCCCTCGTCGTCACCCGCGCCGACCTCGCCGACCCCGGCCCGGCCACCGCCGACGCGCTCGCGCGGCTGGCGGCGCACGGCATCACGCCCGGTGGCGGTGGCCGCGGCCTCGGCGCGCACCGGGGCCGGGCTGGCCGACGTGCGCGCCGCGCTGGTCGCCCTGGCCGACCGGGCGCCCGCCGGCGACCCCGACGCGCCGGTGCGCCTGTGGGTCGACCGCTCGTTCACGGTCACCGGCGCCGGCACGGTCGTCACCGGCACGCTGCCCACCGGGTCGGTGGCCCGCGGCGACACCCTCGTGCTCGACGGCGAGCCGGTGCGGGTGCGCGGCCTGCAGGTGCACGGCGAGCCGGTCGAGAGCGCGACCGGCCCCACCCGGCTGGCCGTCAACCTGCGCGCGGTGGCGGCCGCGCGCGTGCCGCGCGGCAGCGCGCTGCTCTCCCCCGGCTGGCCGCCACCGACCGCGGTGGTCGACGTCGTGCTGCACCGGCTCTCCGACCGGATGCCGTCGCACGCCACCCTGCACGTCGGCACCACCTCGGCCGCGGTGCGGGTGCGGCCGCTGGGCGCCGACCACGCCCGGCTGACCCTCGACGACCCCTCGGCCGCGCTGCCGCTGGTCGCCGGTGACCGGGTGGTGCTGCGCGACCCCGGAGCGCACGAGGTGCTGGCCGGCGCCACCGTGCTCGACGCCCACCCGCCGCCGCTGACCCGCCGCGGGGATGCCGCGCGCCGCGCCGCCGCGCTCGCCGCCGGGCCCGCGCCGCCCGCGCGTCGGCCGCCGGGCGCGGCGAGCCCGACGCCGGCGGCGCGACGGGTGCGGGCGGCGAGCACCCGGCATCCGGGCCGTTGCTCGCCCTGCTGGCGTGGCTCGACGAGCACCCCCTCGAGCCGGCCCCGGCCGAGCTGCTCGCACCGGTCACCGCGGCCGAGCTCGCCGCAGCGGAGCGGGCCGGGCGGCTGGTGCGGCTCGGCGGCCTGACCCTGCCCGGGGCGACGCTCGAGGTGGCGGCCTCCCGGCTCGCGGCGCTGCCGGCGCGGTTCTCCGCCGGCGACGCGGCGCGGGCGATGGGCACCACCCGGCGGGTCGCCATCCCGGTGCTCGAGCGGCTCGACGCGCGCGCCGTGACGGTGCGGCACCCCGACGGCACCCGCACCCTGCGCGCCTCTCGCGACCGCCGACCGCGACGGCGCGTGAGCACTAGACGGTGATCGTGCCGCCCTCGAACACGCCGGTGTGGGTGCCGTTGGCGTTGGTGACGACGTGCGCCCTGGGGAAGCCGTAGCTCCCGCCGGCGCCACCGGCCGCCTGCCAGGCGCTGCAGCACCGTCGCCCCAGACCGCGTACATGGCCGCGCTGGCGAGCCCCCACAGCCCGCCGCGCTGGAACGGCTGCGTCGTCCCGCGCGCCACCGAGGCACGGTCGCCGATCGGGAAGCCGAGCGGGCCCGACTCGCGACCCGTGGCCACCCACGCCGTCCAGGCGTAGTTGTGCACGATGGCCCGCGGGGTGGCGGTGCTCCAGACGGTGCAGCCCTTCTGGAAGACCTGGATCCAGCCGTTGGTCAGCGGCTGCTGCTCCGCGAGGGGGTAGCCCAGCGGCCCGGTCTCGCGGCCACTGGCCACCCACATGGTCCAGCGCCAGCCGTGCACGGAGTGGGTGGTGGTCGACGCGCTGTCGACCATGCAGCCCTTCTGGAACAGCTGCAGCCAGCCACCGTTGGTCAGCCCGGTGGTGGGGGCGCCCCTCGGGTAGCCGAGCACCTTGGGGCCGCCGAACGCGGTGTAGCGCTCGAGCATGAACGACGACATCGCCGAGGCCCCGGTCGCGCTGGTCCACCAGATGCGGCCGCCCGTGTAGTTGACGTACTTGGCGGTGCGGTCGATGGTGTCGCGGATCGGCCCGGTCGACGCCTTGAGGTAGGACCGCTGCCCGCCCATGGTCGTGTAGAGCTTCTCCATCGGCCCCCACGCGGGCAGGTAGGGCGAGCTGTGCTCGGCCGTGGAGTCGCTGCGGAACGAGGTCGTGGAGCAGTTCTCCCAGGTGTAGGGCGCCACGCACGACACCACCCGGCAGTGCACCCCACCGCTGCAGGCCACCTGGGTGTTGCACTGGCCGTAGCGAAAAGCGTTGCAGCAGTTGACCCTTTGGTCGCAGGTGGCCGTCGAACCGCGCGTGCAGGAGCAGTTCCAGCACCTGGAGTCACAGATGTGGTCGGCGCACCCGGTGCTGCACTTGGTGCACTTGGCGTTGCAGTCGACGATGTAGCGGTAGCCCCCGCCGCACCACGACGAGTCGGCCGCCTTCCACCAGCCGGCCGTGAAGCTGCCGGGTGGGCAGCCGTTGAGCCCCTTGTTGACCGTGGCGCAGAAGATCGACCAGCCGCTCGACGCGGTGTTGGCCGGGCCGCAGATCGTCGCGTAGGCGGTCTGTGGCCGCAGCGCGTAGGCCTTGGGGTCGGTGGCCAGCGCCGAGCCGGCGACCGCCGCGCCCACGAGCAGGCCGCGGCGCGACACCCCGCCCCGGCGGGACAGCCGGTCGATCAGCCGCACCAGCCCGGTGGGCCGCTCGACGACCTCGGCGAGGGCCTGGCCCGGGTCGTTCCTGGTGGCAGTCACACGCTCACCCCCTGGGCGCGCATCGTCGCGGCGGGGACGATCTGCAGCGAGGCGGCGACCGCGGCGGCGCGCGGCACGGTGCCCATCCGCCGCGCGTGGCTGCCCAGCACGGTGAACAGGCAGAACGCCCGCCCGCCCTCGCTGAAGAAGTGCTGGCTCGCGCTGCGCCCCACGATCTCGCGCGGGAGCCGGTTGGTGCCGAACTGCGACGGCGCGAGGCGCGGCACGCCCTGGCGGGCGAACAGCCCGGTGTCGGCGAGGTCGGAGCCGTACTCGACGAGCGCCACGAAGATGTCCTCGGGGCCGAGCTCCTCGACCGCCCCGGAGCCGAAGTCGCCGACCGCGGCGGGCAGCGGCCGGGTCGACACGTGCACCACCGGCAGGGTGCGCTCGGTGAGCAGGTCGCGCGGGTCGGGGGCGGCCTGCTCGGGCGCGAGCGCATCGCGCCGGTCGAGCCCCGACGGCCTGGGCAGGCGGGGCCGGCCGGCGCACGACGGCCGCCGACCACCCCACCGGCACCTCGACGGTGATCCCGTAACCGGTCCGTCTCATCGCAGTCCCCTCATCGCGATCACAGCCAGGGCCGCCGCAGCTGCGGCAAGCGCCAGCCTAGCCGCGAGGTCGGCAGTTGGCGCGGCGCGCTCCACCCGGGCCAGCAGGCGCCACAGCTGCTCGCGGGTGACGACCCGCCCCACGAACGCCGACGGCAGGGCCCGCACCAGCCCGAAGGTGCCCCCGACCAGCAGGCCCACCGCCGGGCTCCCGGAGAGCGCGCAGAGCAGCGCGACGGCGTAGGTGGTGGCGCTGGTGACGATGGTGACCAGGCCGAAGCCGAGCTGGGCGCCGAACCCCACGCCGACCACCCAGCCGCGGTAGCGGTCGAGCCAGGTGCGGTCGACCTGGCGCCGCCAGGTCGGCAGCCGCCGGCCGGCCACCCCGAGGTCGAGCAGCAGCCCGACGACCAGGGCCACCGCGACGAGCAGGTAGGCCGCGGATGACGAGCGCCACGAGGCCGGCACCAGCGCGCCCAGCGTGGCGGCCACCAGGCCGAGGGCGAGGCCCCCCAGCAGCGAGGAGACGACGTAGGCGGTGGTGGTCAGCCACCACCGGGAGGCGCGGGCCCGCTCACCGAGCGGGCTGATGCTCGTGAGCATCGACTCGCCTCAAGGCGACCAGGTGGCCCGCACCGCGGCCATCACGGCCATCGGCAGCCCGACGACCAGCGCGACGGCCGCTGCCGTCACCGGCCGACCGCCTCGTCGTCGTCGACCGGGTCGGCCGGCTCGTAGAGGCTGTGGTGGCCGGGGTGGATGCCGGCCGCGGCCAGCTCGGCGTCGATCCGGCTCAGGTCGTCGCGGCCCCCCGGTGCAGCCGCGCCGGTCGCGCGCTCCGGGCCCGGATCGACCAGCGGCCGCGCGGGCGTGCGTGGTCTCGTCGACGGCCTGCTGCAGCAGGTCGCGCACGCTGGGCCAGTTGGTGGCCGACCCCTCGCCGGTCACGACGCCGTCCTCGACGAGGACGAAGTAGGGCGACCCGGGGATGTCGTAGTCGGCCCAGGCCGCGCTCGACGTGACGACCTCGACCCCCGGGCGGGCCAGCCGCTGCAGGGTGGCCGGGGACTCGTCGCCACTGCCCTTGGCGACCACCACCAACCGGGCGTCGCCCGGGGTGTCGGTGTCGGGCCCGAGCTCCTCCCAGAAGGTCTGGCACACACTGCAGCCCGAGGTGAGGAAGGCCAGCAGGGTGGGTCCGGCGCCGGACGCGCCCCCCGCGAGCCGGACCTGCGCGGGCCGGCCGCGCAGGTCGTCGCCGATGACGTCGTGGGCGCGGCTGGACTCCGACCGGGTCGCCGGCACCACGCCCGGCTCGATCTGCACGGCCACCGGGCCGGGCGGCGAGCCCTGGCCGCCGGACGCGGCGTCCTTCTCGAGCTCCAGGCCGGCGCCGAGCTCGTGCAGGGCCCGCAGGATCAGGGCGTGGCTGCGCAGCAGCCCGAGCACGAGCACGGCGAGCAGCGCGATGGCCACTCCTTCAGCGATGACGACGGCGAGCACGGTGTCAGGCCCCTCTCCTGGTGCGGCTGCGGATGGCGGCGGGCTGCACCGACGGCAGCACGGCCATGACCTGCCACGCGAGGAACCCGACCAGGGCCACCAGCGCGACGAACCCGGCCACCGCGAGGGCACCCGAGCCGGTGAGCGCCGACCAGGCGCCGGCGCCGGGCGGGTCGACCGCCACGAGCAGTGCGGTGCCGGATGCCGCGCCGGTCACCAGCGCGTGCGCCCGGGTGGGCGGGGTGTCTGCCTTGCCGAAGCAGCCGCAGCTCGACAGGACCCCGCCGCGCCGCAGCGCGGTGACCACGAAGGCGGTGAACCCGGCATACATCAGTGCCAGCAATGCACGCGGTGAGGCGGGTCGGCACCACCAGCGCAGCGACAGCCACCACCACCTCGACGGCCGCGAACGCGCGAACCGCGTTGCGGCCGAACGGCATCCCGACCGAGCGGACCGCGCGCACGAGGTCACCGGGGTCGCGCACCTTGGGCACCCCGGCCACCGCGAGCAGCACGGCGGCCGCGGCATACGGGACGACGAGGGCGGGCCACATGCCGACCACGCTAACCGTCCGTGAGCGTTACCGCCCGTGCATGAAGTGCCACAGGTTGCCGTGCGGCTCCTGCTCGATGAACGCCGGGATGACCTGCTGCTCGAACAGCTCGACACCGGAGGTGTCGTAGGCCTGCTCGACGAAGTAGGTGATGGCATAGCGCATGCCACGTGACTGCAGGTCGGCCAGCGCCTCGACGACCTGCTCGGGCGTGCCGACCAGCGGGCCGTCCTCGAAGGACTTCACCGTGGAGTCGACGACGTCGGCGGGCAGCCCGGCCGAGGCGTAGTGGTTGCGGATCCAGCCCAGGCGCTCCTGCACCTCGGCCTCGTCGCGGCCGATGACGACGTTGTAGTTGGCGCTGCGGACGATCTCGTCGTAGTCGCGGCCGACGGCGTCGCAGTGCCCGCGCAGGATCTCGCTCTTGGCGCTGAACTCCTCCGGCATCCCCGAGAAGTTGGTGTAGTCGGCGTACTCCGCGGCGATCCGCAGCGTCTTCTTCTCACCGCCACCCGCGATCCACATCGGGATGCCGTTGTGCGGGCTGCCCGGCGCGGAGTCACCCTGCAGCGGGCGCGGGAAGCACAGGGCGCCGTCGGTGGTGAAGTGCTCGCCGGCGTAGGTCGACCGGCCGGTGGTCCACATCTCGCGCATGATCTCGACGCCCTCGCGCAGCGCCTGGAGGCGCTCGCCGGCGCTCGGGAAGCCGTAGCCGTAGGCGCGCCACTCGTGCTCGTACCACCCGGCGCCGATGCCCATCTCGAGCCGGCCCTCGGAGACGACGTCGACCGTGGCGGCCACCTTCGCGAGGTAGGCGGGGTTGCGGTAGCCCATGCAGGTGCACATCTGGCCCAGCCGCACCCGGCCGGTGACGCCGGCGAAGGCGGCCATCAGGGTCCACGCCTCGTGGGTGGCCTCCTCGGTGGGGCGCGGCACGGGGTGCACGTGGTCGTAGACCCAGATCGAGGACCAGTCGGGGTTGCCGTCGACCCGCCGGGCCAGGCCCGCCATGACGCCCCAGTGCTGCGCCGGGTCGATGCCGACGAGGTCGTGGCGCCAGCCCTGCGGGATGAAGAGTCCGAACTGCACGGGATGTCCTCTCGATGTCGTCCGGCCCGCGGCGCGGGTCGGACGGTGGGGTCGCGCCGGCCTGCGGCGGCAGCACGCGACGGGGGAGCCTGCGCGCCCAGCCAACTCTGCCGCGGTCCGTGACGCAACTTCCGGCCCCGTATCGTGGGTCGACGTGACTGGAACCATCTGCGTCGTCGGGACCTCGTACGTCGGCCTCTCCATGGCCGTGCTGCTCGCCGAGCACCACGACGTCGTGGCCTTCGACATCGACGAGCGGCGCATCGAGATGCTGCGCCACCGTCGCAGCCCGATCTCGGACCCAGACATCGAGGCCCGCCTGGCCTCCCCCGGCCTGCGGCTGCGCGTGACGACCGACAAGCACGAGGCGTATGCCGGTGCCGAGATCGTCGTCGTCGCCACCCCCACGAACTACGACGAGCGCACCAACTACTTCGACACCAGCACGGTCGAGCAGGTGGTCGGTGACGTCGTCGCGATCAACCCCGACGCCACCGCGGTGATCAAGTCGACCGTGCCGGTGGGCTACACCGCGGGCCTGCGCGCGCGGCTGGGCACCGAGCACGTCGTGTTCTCACCGGAGTTCCTGCGCGAGGGGCGGGCGCTGCACGACAACCTGCACCCGTCGCGCATCATCGTCGGCGACCAGGGGCCGCGCGGGCAGCGGTTCGCCCAGCTGCTGGCCGAGGCGGCGCTCGACGACGACGTGCCCGTGCTGCTCACCGACAGCACCGAGGCCGAGGCGATCAAGCTGTTCGCCAACACCTACCTCGCGATGCGGGTGGCCTTCTTCAACGAGCTCGACACCTACGCCGCCACGCACGGCCTCGACACCCGCCAGATCATCGAGGGTGTGGGGCTCGACCCGCGGATCGGGCCGCACTACAACAACCCCTCGTTCGGCTACGGCGGCTACTGCCTGCCCAAGGACACCAAGCAGCTGCTGGCCAACTACGCCGACGTGCCGCAGACCCTGATCAGCGCGATCGTGACCGCCAACACCACGCGCAAGGACTTCGTGGCCGCCGACATCGTCTCGCGCAAGCCCGAGGTGGTCGGCATCCACCGGCTGATCATGAAGGCCGGCTCCGACAACTTCCGGTCCAGCAGCGTTCAGGGCGTCATGAAGCGGGTCAAGTCCAAGGGCATCGAGGTCATCGTCTACGAGCCCGAGCTCGAGGACGACCGGTTCTACGGCTCCGAGGTCGTGCGCGACCTGGCCGAGCTCAAGCGGCGCAGCGACATCATCGTCGCCAACCGGCTCGTCGACGAGCTGCGCGACGTCGCCGACAAGGTCTACACGCGCGACCTGTTCGGGAACGACTGAGCTCGCAGCCCTCGCCCGCCGGGCCTCGGGTCAGGACCAGAACGACCTGACCGCGGCCACCACGCGCTCCTGGTCGGCCTCGGTCAGCTCGGTGGCACAGGGCAGCGACACCCCCCGGCGGAACAGGTCGCCCGAGACGTCGTCGCCGCCGAGCACCGGGGCGTCGGCGTAGGGCGGCTGCTCGTGCAGCGGCCGCCAGAGCGCTCGGGCTCCCACCCCGTGGGCCGCGAGGTGGTCGAGGAACGCGTCGCGGCCCCGCGGGTCGTCGGCCGGCACCAGCACCGAGTAGAGCCAGTAGGTGGCGTCGAGGCCGGGCACCCGCGGCGGTGCGACGAGGCCGGTGCCCGCGATGGCCTCGTCGTAGCGCGCGGCGATGGCGCGCTTGCGGTCGACGAACTCGTCGAGCCGCTCGAGCTGGGCCAGGCCCAGCGCCGCAGCGACGTTGGTGAGGCGGTAGTTGTAGCCCACCTCGTCGTGCAGGTACCCGACGTCGGGCACCTTGGCCTGGGTGGTCAGGTGCCGGGCGCGGGCCGCGAGGTCGGCGTCGTCGGTGACGAGCATGCCTCCCCCGCCCGTCGTCGCGATCTTGTTGCCGTTGAACGAGTAGGCCCCGACCCGGCCGACGGCCCCGGTCTGCCGGCCGGCGAGCGGCGCCGGCGGACCAGCCGGCGCCGAGCGACTCGGCGGCGTCCTCGACCACCGGCACCCCGTGGCGCTCGCACGCGTCGAGCACCGCGGCGAGGTCGGCGGGCTGCCCGAGCACGTGCACGACCTCGACGGCCGCGGGCTGCCGCTCCCCGGCGGCGGCGCGGCGGTCGAGCTCGGCGGCCACCAGCCGCGGGTCGAGGTTCCAGGTCGCAGCGCTCGGAGTCGACGAGCACCGGCCGGGCACCGGTGTAGGCCACCGGGTTGGCCGAGCCCACGAAGGTGAAGTCGGAGCACAGCACCTCGTCGCCGGCGCCCACGCCCAGCACGAGGAAGGCGACGTGGAGGGCCGCAGTGCCCGACGAGCAGGCGACCGCGTGCCGGGCGCCGACGCGGCGGGCGAACGCCTCCTCGAACTCGGCGACGAACGGGCCGACCGACGAGACGAACCCCGACTCCACGGCGCGCACGACGTAGTCGCGTTCCAGCGCACCGATGTTGGGCACGGCGAGCGGGATGGTGCCGGCCGGGCCGCGGGCGCCGGGGGCGTGCGCCTCACCCCCACCGGTGGGGCCGGTCATCGGTGGTACCGCCCCGCGGTGGTCGGGTCGACCCGCGGCCGCAGCCACTCGGCGGTGGCGGCCAGGCCGTCCTCGAGCGACACGGTGGGCCGCCAGCCGAGCTCGGTGGCCGCGCGGGTCGGGTCGGACAGCAGCACCTGCACCTCGGACCCCTCGGGGCGGATGCGCTGCTCGTCGGTCACGATCCGCGCGGTCGAGCCGGTGACGGTGCGGCAGAGGTCGACCACCTCGGCGACCGAGACGGTGCGACCGGTGCCGAGCTGCACGGTCGCGCCCGGCTCGAGGTCGGCGACGGCGGCCCGGACGAAGCCGTCGGCGGTGTCGGTGACGAAGGTGAAGTCACGCTTCGGCGTGAGGTCGCCGAGGTGCAGCTCGTCGGCACCGGCGAGCAGCTGCGACAGCACGGTCGGGATGACGGCCCGCGCCGACTGCCGCGGCCCGAAGGTGTTGAACGGCCGCAGCGTCGTCACCGGCGTGCCGAACGACAGCGCGTACGACTCGCACATCTTGTCGGCGCCGATCTTCGAGGCCGAGTAGGGCGACTGGCCGCGCAGGGGGTGGCTCTCGGTGATCGGCACGTGCTCCGGGGTGCCGTAGACCTCCGACGTCGAGGTGTTGACCATGCGGGGCGTGCCGTGCCGCCGCACCCCCTCGAGCACGTTGAGCGTGCCGATGACGTTGGTCTCGACGTAGGAGCGGGGAGCCACGTAGGAGAACGGGATGGCGATGAGCGCCGCCAGGTGCAGCACGACGTCGACCCCCTCGACGGAGGCGGCCACGTGCTCGGGGTCGCGGATGTCGCCCAGCACCACCTCGGCGCGACCGTCGGCCAGGGCCTGCGCGAACGGCTGTGACTCGTCGAGCCAGCCGAGCGTGCCGTTGCTCGTGTAGAGGCAGAAGGCGCGCACCCGTCCGCCGGCGGCGAGCACCGCGCTCGACGACGTGGCTGCCGATGAAGCCGTCGGAGCCGGTGACCAGCACGGTGCGGCCCGTCGAGCGGCACCCCGCCGCCCGGTGCGGCCTGCGCGTTCGCGGTCACAGCTGTCCCTTCGCCCGGGCCAGGTCCGCAGGGGTCCCGACGTCGATCCAGTCCTCGCTGATGGCCCACGCCGCGACGGTGAGGTCACGCTCGAGGCACTGCTCGACCAGCCACGGCATCGTACTGGGGGCGCCGTCGGGCAGCAGTTCCACGACCGCCGGCTCGACCGCGTAGACCGCCGCGTTGATCTCGAGCGTGAGGGTCGGCTTCTCCGCGATCGCCGAGACGTGGCCGCCGGCATCCCGCTCGACGACGCCGAAGGGCACCTGGTGCTGGTAGGACCGCACCCCCATCGTCACGGCCGCGCGGTGTGACGCGTGGTAGGCGAGCAGCGCCCGGGCGTCGTAGTCGACCATCAGGTCGCCGTTCATGACGACGACCGGGTCGGTGAGGTCGGGCCGGGCCCGCGAGCAGCAGCCGCAGCGAGCCCGCGGTGCCCAGCGGCGCGTCGGGCTCCTCGCGCAGGTAGTGCACGGTGCAGCCGAGCCGGGAGCCGTCACCGAGGTGCTCCTCGATGCGGTCGGCGAGGTGGTTGACGCTGACGTAGACCTCGCGGATGCCGTCGCCGACCAGCCCCAGGACGATCCAGTCCAGGATCGGGCGGCCGCCCACCGTCATCAGCGGCTTGGGAACGTCGCGGGTCAGGTGGCCGAGGCGGGTGCCGGGGCCGCCCGCCATCACCACGGCCACGTTCGGCAACCGCTCGGTACCGACGACGTCGGAGAGCGTGTGCAGCCGCACGATGCGCGACTCGGCGTCGACCTCGGGCACCGCCGAGATGCGCAGCGCCCGCATCAGGTCGAGCACCAGGGCCCTCGGCGAGCCGTGGCGCACCACGTGGGGTCGGGTGGTCGCGTGCGGGAGGGCGGGGTCGTCGAGGCCCGCCCCGCCGAGCAGGGCCCGCCGCAGGTCACCGTCGGTGACGACGCCGACGACCCTGCGGTCGTCGTCGACGAGCACGCACATCGATGACGCGTGCCGGTCGATCACCTGCATGACCTCGCGCAGCGTGGCGGTGTGCGGGGCGCAGGCCTGTGCGAGGTCGGGCGTGGTCATGTCAGCTCCGGTGCGTCGACGAAGGGCTTGGCGCGGGATGCCGCGGGGGCGGCACGGACCACGTCGACGACCCGGGCGGCGGCGTGGCCGTCACCGTAGGGGTTGACCACCGCGGCGGCCCGGGCGCGGTGCCCGTCGGACAGGGCGAGGTCGAGGGCGGCGCCGACCGCCGCCTCGCCCTCGGCGCAGTGCACCACGTTGTCGCCGTGCAGCCGGCCGCGCTGGCGCTCCCCCACGTCGACCGCGGCGACTCCCACGCTCGCGGCCTCGATGATGCCGGAGGAGGAGTTGCCCACGACCACGTCGGCGCCGGCGAGCACCACCGGGTAGGCGGGCCCGAGGTTCTCGACGAGCACGACGCGGGGGTCGTCGGCCACCTCGGTGAGGGCGGCGAGCACCTCGTCGCGGCCGGCATCCATGCCGGGGTGGGTCACGACGACCGTGCCGCACCGGTCGATGGTCGCCCGCAGCGCACCCGCCGCCCAGGCCCGCAGGTCGGCGCCATCGACGGCGGTGGGCGGGTGGTAGGTGAACAGTGCCAGTGGGCGCACGACGTCGCGGCCCAGCACCCCGGCGAGCTCCTCGGACGACGGGCGGGCCAGGCCGGCGAGCCGGTCGAGCCCGGGCGCGCCGGTCACGTGCACCCGGTCTGCGGGCTCGCCGAGGGCGCGGACCCGGCGCGCGGCATCCTCGGACGCGACGCAGTGCTGGTCGGCGAGCTTGGTGACCGCGTGCCGCACCCGTTCGTCGAGGGCGCCCTCGGTCACCTCACCACCGTGCAGGTGGACCACCCGGGTGCCGGCCAGCACGGCCTGCGGCACGACGTGCAGCAGCTCCCAGCGGTCGCCGAGCACGACGAGCACCTCGGGGGCGGCCTCGAGCAGGTAGCGCCCGGCCCCCGCGGACAGCACCGGGCCGTGCCGCACGACGGCGGCCGCGTCGAGGGGCCCGACCACGGGGTCGGCGAGCGCCACGACCTGCCACGGCCGCGCCGATGGGGGCAGGGCTGCGGTGAGGGACTGCGCGGTCCACCCGATGCCGGTGAGCACGGTGAGGTCGAGGTCGGGCGCGTCGGCCAGCGCCGTGAGCACCGGGCCCAGCGGGCCGAGGTCGGCGCGCGTGCCGACGAAGGCCGCCACCTCCAGCCGCCCGGTCACGGCACCGCCGCGAGGTCGTCGGGACGCACCGGCGCGCCCGCACCCACCGGGGCCCGGACGGTGCGGCCGACGAGCACCGCCGCCGGCGGGCACCCACCTTCCGGTCGCAGGAGCACCAGGTCGTCGGGGGCGAGCACCGTTCCGGCCGCGAGGTCGCGCGTGGCGTGCCAGCTGCGGCGCACCAGGGGCGCGTTCTCCTCCTCGGCGGGCACCCGTCGCTTGGTGCCGTCGCCCAGGGCCCGGGCGAGCGCCCGGCACTGCTCGACGTAGGCCGCGAGCGCATCGGGCTCCAGGGATGCCGCGTGGTCGGGCCCGGGCCGGGTGCGGTCGGTGGTCACGTGCTTCTCGAGCACGCGACGCGCCGAGCGCCACCGCGCCCAGGGCGCTCGTGACGCCGGTGGTGTGGTCGGACCAGCCGACGGGCAGGCCGTGGTCGCGCGCCAGCTGCGGGATCACCCGCAGGTTGCACTGCTCGAGCGGGGCGGGGTAGGCGGAGACGCAGTGGAACAGCACGGTGCCGGGCGCCTGCGCGCAGGCGGCGACGGCATCGGCCACCTCGGCGGCGGTGCCCATGCCCGTCGAGACCAGCAGGGGCACCCCGAAGGTGGCGAGCTCGCGCAGGAACGGGGTGTTCGTGAGCTCACCGGACGACACCTTCAGGCCCGGCACCCCGAGCCCGACCAGTAGCTCGGCGCTGCCGAGGTCGAAGGGCGTGCTCAGGAACACGATGCCGCGCTCGGTGGCGTGGTCGCGCAGCTCGGCCCACACCGACGAGGGCAGGGTCAGGGCGGCCAGCAGGGAGTGCTGGTCGGCCGCGGCGCCGCGGGCCCGTTGGTACGGCGCAGCGCCCGCCGTGGCGGACACCAGGCGGTCGGGGTCGAAGGTCTGGAACTTCACGGCATCCGCGCCGGCATCCGCCGCGACGTCGACGAGCCGGTGGGCGAGGTCGGGGTCGCCGTCGTGGTTGACGCCGGCCTCGGCGATGACGACGACCTCCCCCTCGCGGGGCAGCTCCAGGCTGCCGATCGAGACCGTGGCCACGCTCATCCTGCGACCCTCGTGGCGCGCGCCGGCACGCCGGCCACGACGGTGTCGTCCGGCACGTCGCCGACCACGACCGCACCTGCGCCCACGACCACGCGCGACCCCACCCGGACGCCGGGGAGCACCCGCGCCCCCGAGCCCACGAGGGTCGTCGCGCCGACCTCGGCACCGCCGAGGAGCACCGCGCCGGGTGCCACGTGGCTGCCCTCGCCGACGACGGCGTCGTGCTCGACCACCGCCGCGGTGTTGACGACGACGGCCCGGCCCAGGCGGGCGCCCGGGCCCACGTGCGCGTGCTCGAGCACGACGGTGCCGTCGCCCAGGGAGGCGGAGCGCGCCACGGTGGCGGTCGAGGCCACCACGGGGGGCATCGAGAGGCCGGCGCCCGCGGCCCAGTCGGCCAGCACCACGCGGTGGGCGTCGTCGCCCACGGCCAGCGCCACCACGGCGCCGGTGCGGGTCACCAGCGCGGCGAGCTCGTCGTCGTCGGTGAGCACCGGCACCGGCCAGTCGGACCCGGCCGCCCGCCCGCACACGGCCACTACCTCGGCACCGCTGCGCACGAGCACGTCGTGCAGCACGTGGGCGTGCCCCCCAGCACCGACGAGGGCCCACGACGTGACGTCCGGCCGCCGCCCATCTGACATGCTGACACCGTACCGGTGGACCCGAACCGTGGAGGCACCGTCGATGAGCAGCCCCCGCGTCCTCGCGGTCGTCCCCGCCCGAGGCGGCTCGAAGGGCCTGCCCGGCAAGAACCTCCGTTCGCTGGCGGGCCTTCCGCTCGTCGTGCACTCGGTGCGCGCGGCCGAGGCGATGCGCACCGTCACCCGGTGCGTGGTGTCCACCGACGACCCGCAGGTCGCCGCCGTGGCCCGCGAGCACGGGGCGGACGTGCCGTGGTTGCGCCCGGCCGCACTGGCCACCGACGACACGCCGATGGCGCCGGTCCTGCGGCACGCCCTCGCCGCCGTCGAGAACGAGGAGGGCCACCCCTACGACGCCGTGGTGCTGCTCGACCCCACCAGCCCCGCCCGGGTCCCCGCCGAGGTCGACGCCGCCGTCGAGCGCCTGCTCGACTCGGCGCACCTCGACGGCGTCATCTCGGTGTCCCAACCGTCCTTCAACCCGGTGTGGGTGGGGGTGCGTCCCTCGGCCGCCGAGCCCGAGGTGCTCGAGCGCTACTTCCCCGAGGGGGCCGGCGTCACCCGCCGGCAGGACACCAGCAGGTACCTGCGGATCAACGGCACCTTCTACGTGTGGACCTCGGCCTTCGTGCGCCGGCTGGAGTCGTCGTGGTTCGACGAGGGGCGCCACGCGATGGTCGAGATCCCGGAGTGGCGCGCCTACGCCATCGACTACCTCGAGGAGTTCGAGGACCTCGAGGCAGCCGTCGCCCGGGGCCGCGTCGTCCTGCCGTGGTGCGGGTAATCGGCGAAGCCCTCTGCCTGACCTCCCCGCCGCGTGGCACGATGTGGCCCGTGCTCAGGGCAGAGTTGACGGCGACGCGCGACGCGCAGTGGGACCTGGTGCGGTCCTACCTCCTGGCCTACGCCGCCCGCCAGCCCGTAACGCGCGTCGCGGTCGTCGGCAACGCGCCGCTGTACCCGGATGCCGGGCGCGCCGCCACCATCGACGCCGCCGACCTCGTCATCCGGCTCAACTCGTTCGTGCTCGACGGGCCGCGGTCCGAGCCCACGGTGGGCACCGCCTGCCACGCCGTGCTGCTCTCGCGAGCCACCAAGTTCACACCGTGGACCATGCGCGACCACCGCCAGCGCGCCTACCTCGTGCCGCAGGCTGGCTTCGTGCAGTACCGGCCCGGCGACGACATCGGGCTGCTCCTCCACGCCGGGTTCTGGCCGCCGGACCTCGGGGCGATGCCGCTGCCCAACGCCGTGGTGAAGGTGCGGGCCGTGCGCGCCCTGGACCCGACGGCGAAACCGGGGTCGATCATCCCCACCGCCGGCACGACGGCGTTGTTCCTGGCGCACGAGATGTTCCCCGAGGCGGACCTCGTCGGCACCGGGTTCTCGTTCCTCGACGACGAGGCGCAGACGTCGTGGTCCCACCACGCGGGGGGCCACACCAAGGTCAACTGGCAGCACCGCCTCGACCTGGAGGCCGCCCTCTTGCGGTCCTGGATCGCGGACGGCAGCCTGCGACACCTGGATTGAGGAGACCTGCAGATGTCCGACCCCACCGACACCGGGGCGCACGCCGTGCGCCGCCGGATCTCCGACGCCCGGGCCAAGGTCGTCGGAACCTCCGGACTGCGCGCGAAGGCGGCCCGGCAGGCCACCGCGATCTCGACGCTGCGGTCCCGGCTCGACGAGCAGCAGCAGCGCGTCGTGCGCCAGGAGAAGCAGCTCAAGGAGCTCGAAGCCCGGGTCACCGAGCTGGGCCGGCTGGGGGCGCTCACCACGAGTGAGCGGGAGCGCCGCGACGCGCAGTTCGGCGTGCTCGAGGTGCGCATCGCCGACCTCGAGGAGCGGCTCGCACAGGCCCGCCTTCAGGTGGACGGCGGGGACGCGGACCCCGAGCAGCTGGCAGAGGGCCGCACCCTGCTCGAGGATGTGCAGGCCGAGCACGCGCGGATCCGGGTGCGGATGCAGGTGGTCAGCGCCTACGAGGAGCGGCTGCGGCGCGTGGAGGAGTCGGTCGCCGAGATGTTCGAGGGCGACCCGCGACACCTGGTCTGAGCGTCAGGATCGGGCCGTGCACCCCGGCGTGTGGGGGCGGTTTGCCGGGCTCGGGTGCGGGCAGTATTGACCCATGGGCCTGCACCACCAGAACGACCCGAAGCTGATCCGCGAGCTCCTCATGGACCCCGGCATCTGGGTGGTGGTCGGGCTGTCGGGGAACCGCGAGCGCACCGCCTACCGCATCTCGCGGTGGATGCACGTCGAGCTCGGCACGCCCATCATCGCGGTGCACCCCAGCGCCGAGGCGGTGCACGGCGGACCCGGCTACGCGTCGCTCGACGACATCCCCGACCAGGACATCAAGGTCGTCGACTGCTTCGTCAACAGCGACCACGTCGGGAAAGTGGTCGACGACGCCATCCGCAACAAAGACCGCCTGCAGATCGACGCCGTCTGGATGCAGCTCGGCGTGGTCGACCAGGCGGCGGCCGAGCGCGCCCGGGCGGCCGGGCTCGGCGTCGTGATGGACACCTGCCCCAAGATCGAGTGGCCGCGGTTGCTGCGCGACGGCATGCAGCGGTAGCACGCCCGGATGCAGCGGTAGCCACGCCCGGATGCCGCGCCGGTCACCCCCGCGGGATCCCGGGAGCCTCACCGTCGACGGCCCGGGCCGGGTCGTGCTCGACGTGGGCCAGCAGCGCGGCCAACGGCTCGGGCACCTGGTCCGGTGCGAGGGCCCGGACGAACAGGTCCGCGTAGCGCGCCTTGCGCCCCGACTGTGAGCCGAGGAAGCGCCGCAGCACCGCCAGCCGGGTCCAGCCGCGCTGCGCCGGCATCCCCGCGAGCAGCCGGAGCGACTGGGCCTCCCCCGCTGCGGCGATGACGGCCTCGACCGCCTCGGTGCCCAACGCGCGGAGCAGCTCGTCCTCGAGGTCGCGGCGGCAGGCGTAGAAGCCCAGCCGCTCGAGGTCGTACGGTTCGCGGGCATTCACGAGGCCGGCCGCCACCAGGCCGCGCCGCAGCACGGTCTCCTCCCCGATGTCGTACAGCCCGGCCAGCGGGACGCCGAGCCCGTGCGGCCCGTACCGCGTGGCGAAAGCCCGGGTGTTGGTGATGCCGCCCATGGCCACCACTTCGACCCCCTCGGCGTCGAGGTCCCGCCCGAGGCATTGCGCGAGTGTTCGGAGCGCCACCCGGTCGCTGTCCCCCTCGACGAGCACGACGCAGCGGGGCACATTCACCGCACCATTGGGCGCACCGACGGGCTGCCGGGTCAACCGGGTTGTTCGGTGAACCGCCGCAGTGGGCGACGCGGGTGTGCCGCCCACTTGACGACCCACGGGTGTGCCGCAGCAGTGAACGACCTCGTGGGAACCGCCGCAGTGGGTGAACCTCCGCGACGAGAGGCCACCGCTCAACGAGCTCAGACCCGCGCCATCTCTCCGCCGGCTCATCGGTGATGCCTCACGCGGCGGCGTGGCTCGCTGCCTCGACCGTATCCAGATAGCCCTCGTGCCAGGCGCGGTAGTCGGGGTCGTCGTCGTCGACGCTGGTCGCGGCGTGGTGTTCCCAGGCGTGCCAGGCGTCGCTGAGCTGGTCGAGGTCGTGCTGGGCCAGGCGCCGGTCGGCTTCGTCGCTGCTGGTGACCGCGGCAACCAGCTCGAGGAGTCGTCGTCGGGTCAGGGGTGGCGGGTCGTGTTCGGCGCGTTGCCGGGCCAGCCATTCCAGCTGCCGGTCGTAGGAGCCGGGATGCAGGTCCCAGATCACGTACCGGCCCAGCTCATCGGGGGTGGCCCGCACCGTCGCCCACAACCGTCGGGTGTGGATGAACGTGTGGTGCTCATCGCACACCAACGCCGCGTTGTCGACGTCCGAGGCGCCACCATCGGCCCAGTGCCGCACATGATGCGCGCGGGTCCAGGCTGCGGGTTTGGTACAGCCCGGGAAGGTACACGTGCGGTCGCGGCGTAGCAGACGACGGCGCTGCGCCCGAGTGAACAAGCGCACCAGACGGCCCTGGTCCAGGTCCTCCCCGGCGGTGCCGAGCACGTAGGGCACCAAGGCCGCGTCACACGCCACCTTCCGCAGCACCTGCGGGGAGAGCAGCACCCCGGTCGCGGTCGACGCGAGGACCTCACCCGCCCCGGTGCGCTCCTGCAGGTCGCTCAGGGCGACACTGACATGCAGCACCGCCCCAGCAGAGCCCCGGCCCCGGTGCACCCGCGGCCTCCAACGCCATCCCACTGGCGGACCGGCACACCGCGGTCAAGGCCTCCACCCGACGCTGCCCCGCCGGACGCAGGTCCCGCTCCCCGGTCTCCTCGTTCGGCACCGGCGCACTAGCGGCCCGATCGCCGCCTCCAACACCGCCGCCTGCTCCGCAGTCACCACCAGCTGGTACTCCGTCACATCCCCCGACGCCACCCACGGCTGCGACAACCGCGCCACCGAAGCCAACCGTTCCTGCAGGTCGTCCAGCTCGCCCGGCAGCCCGTACGTGGCGATCATCGCCGGGCGCAGCCTCCGCATCTGCCCCGCACCCCACACCGTGCCCAGCCCCAACAACGCCTCGGTCACCGACGGCACCGCCTCCGGGGTCAGCCTCGGCTCCAACCGGGCCACCTCACCCAGAGCCGACAACGCCAAACTGGGTGACACCGACGCGTCCTTCACCCCCGCCCACACCAACCCAAGCGGTGTCGCCAGGGTCCGGCTCCGCGGCGGCATCCGGCGCCAGCGACCCACCCGCCCGGACGACGTTCGCCACCTCCACCGCCAACTTCGCGACCGGCCCCGCACCGCCCTGCCGCAACGACGGCGCGTACTCCCGCACCCACCCGTGCGCGTTCAACCCCGACCCCGCCACCACCCCACGCCGCACCGCCTCCGCCGCGACCTGCGCACGCACCGCACCCGCCCGCGCCGCCAGCACATCCGCCCCACCCATCACCGCGGCCAGCTCGTCATCCGACGCCTGACGCAGCGCGCCCCCGAACCCCACCAAGGACTCAGCGGCAGCCGCCATCACGGAGCGACGCTCCGCCAGACCCAACCCCCGCGTTCCCATGCGTCCATATTAATCGAACATACGTTCGCACGCAAGGGGCTGGCCCCCTATCGCCCTATCCCTGGTCGGTCGCCCGGCGCTCGCGCAACGCAGCCCCCTTGGCGTGCGCCGTGTCGCGCAGGTTCTCGCGGAACTGGGCCAGCGCACCTCGCAGCCGCTCCGCCTCCGGCCCCTCACCTGAGCCGAGGATGCGCGCGGCCAGCAGCCCGGCGTTCAGCGCCCCGCCGACCGACACGGTCGCCACCGGAACCCCCGACGGCATCTGCACGATCGAGAGCAGCGAGTCCATCCCGTCGAGGTACTTCAGCGGCACCGGCACCCCGATCACCGGCAGCGAGGTGACCGACGGCGAGCATCCCCGGCAGGTGGGCGGCGCCCCCGGCCCCGGCGATGATCACGCGCAGGCCGCGCTCCTGCGCCGAGCGCCCGTACTCGAGCATCTCCTCCGGCATCCGGTGCGCCGAGACGACGTCGACCTCGCACGCCACCCCCAGCTCCTCGAGCGCGACGACCGCGCCCTGCATCACCGGCCAGTCCGAGTCCGAGCCCATGACGACGCCGACCACCGGGGCGCCCCCGTCCGCGTGCGTGCTCACTCGGTCACCGCTCCCTGGATGTAGTCCGCCGCGTGCTGGGCCCGCTCACGCAGGTCGGCGAGGTCGTCGCCGCTGATGTTGACGTGCCCGATCTTGCGACCGGGACGCACGCCCTTGCCGTACATGTGCACCTTGGCCTCCGGGTCTCGCGCCATGACGTGACGGTATGCCGGGTACAGCTCGGCGTAGTCGCCGCCCAGCACGTTGGCCATCACGGTCCACGGCTCGTGCGGCCGTGGCGACCCCAGCGGCAGGTCGAGCACCGCCCGCAGGTGCTGCTCGAACTGCCCGGTGACGGCGCCGTCCATCGACCAGTGCCCGGAGTTGTGCGGGCGCATCGCCAGCTCGTTGACGACGAAGCCCGGCACCCCGCCGGGCCCCTCCACCTCGAACAGCTCGACGGCCAGCACCCCGGTCACGTCGAGCGCACCCGCCACGCGCAGCCCGGCGTGCACCGCGGCGGCGGCCAGCCCGGCATCCAGCCCGGGTGCCGGCGCGAGCACCTCGGTGCAGATGCCGTCGGTCTGCACGGTCTCCACGACGGGCCACGCGGCGGCCTGTCCCGACGGGCTGCGCGCGAGGAGCACCGCCAGCTCGCGCCGGAACGGCACCCGCTCCTCGAGCAGCAGCCCGGTGCCCTCGGATGCCGCGCGCTCCAGCCAGTCGGCGAGCTCACCGGCATCCGACACGACCATGACCCCCATGCCGTTGTAGCCGCCGCGCGGGGTCTTCGCGACGACCGGCCAGCCCACGGCATCCCCGAACGCCGTGACGTCGGCCGCGGTGTCGGCGCGCGCCCAGCGCGGGCAGGGGATGCCGAGCTCGGTGAGCCGCTCGCGCATCGCCAGCTTGTCCTGGGCGAAGCGCAGCGCCTGCGGCCCGGGGTGCAGCTCGACGCCCTCGGCCACGAGCAGGTCGAGCACGTGGGCGGGGACGTGCTCGTGGTCGAAGGTCACGACGTCGCAGTGCTGCGCGAAGGCGTGCACCGCCTCGGCCTCGCGTGTGGTCCCCGACGGGTGAGCTCGGCACGACGAGGGCGGCGCTGGCGTCGTCGGCCTCGGCGAACACGCTCAGGGTCACCCCCAGCTCGGCGGCCGGCCCGGCGCACATCCGGGCGAGCTGGCCACCACCGATGATGCCGACGACAGGGAAGCCGCCGGGTGCGCGACGTGGGGTGGTCACCCGGCGAGGATACCGAGCGTTGCTCGGTAGTCTGCTTCGGTGCCCACGACCGTCCCGCCCCCCACCGGCGGCATCGCCCGGCTCGTCGAGTCGGCCCGCGGCGCGATGGACGTCATCTACCGCGAGATGATCAAGTTCGGGGTCGTCGGCCTGATCGCCTTCATCATCGACATCGGCCTGGCGAACCTGCTCTGGCAGACCGTGCTCTCCGACAAGGTGACCACGGCCAAGATCATCTCCGGCGCCGTCGCCACGCTCTTCGCGTGGTTCGGCAACCGGCAGTGGACCTTCCGGCACCGGCGCAGCCGCCCGGCCCACCACGAGGTGGTCGCTCTTCTTCGGGGTCAACGCCATCGCGCTGGGCATCTCCGCGCTGACGCTGTTCATCTCGCACTACGCCGCTCGGGTTCACCAGCATCCTGGCCGACAACATCGCCACGATCATCGGCATCGGGCTCGGCACCCTCTTCCGGTTCTGGGCCTACCGCAAGTTCGTCTTCGCCGGCGAGCCGCTCTGACGGCTGCCGCCCTGTCGGCACCCTGCCCTAACGTCGGCACATGGTGCACCGGCTGACCCGGCAGCAGGCCCGCCGCATCGCGGTGCGGGCCCAGCTGCTCGACGCCGAGCGCCCCACCGACCTGCTCGAGGTCGTGCGCCGGCTGTGGGTGGTGCAGGTCGACCTCACCGCGGCCGTCGCCCCCAGTGCCGACCTCGTGCTGTGGAGCCGGCTCGGGCCCGCCTACCGCGTCGGCGACCTCGACGCCCTGCTCGTCGACCGCGCCGCCGTCGAGTACGACGGCATGGTGCACGCCGCCGACGACCTGGCCCTGTTCCGCGCCGACATGCACGACTGGCCGGGCCGGCCCCCGCTGCGCGAGTGGCAGGAGGACACCGCCGACTGGGTCGACGCCAACTCCGCCTGCCGCGCCGACATCCTGCGAGCTGCTGCGCGACGAGGGGCCGCTCCCGGCCCGCGAGCTGCCCGACACCTGCGTGCTGCCGTGGCGCTCCAGCGGCTGGAACAGCGGCAAGAACGTGCTGATGCTGCTGCACTGCCTCGAGCGCCGCGGCGAGGTGTCGGTCTCCTCCCGCGAGGGTCGCGAGCGGCTCTGGGACCTCGCCGAGCGGGTGCTGCCCGACCAGCCCGCCGTGCCGTGGCAGGAGGCAGCGGCCGAGCGCGACCGTCGCCGGCTGGTCTCGCTCGGCATCGCCCGCGCCCGCGGCCACCTCGACCATGGGCGAGCCCAACGACGTCGCGGATGCCGGTGAGCCGGCGGTGGTCGAGGGGGTGCGCGGCACGTGGCGGGTCGACCCGGCGCAGCTCGAGGCGCTGCGCCGGCCGTTCCGGGGTCGCACCGCGCTGCTGTCGCCGCTCGACCGGCTGGTGTTCGACCGCAAACGGATGACCGACCTGTTCGAGTTCGACTACCAGCTCGAGATGTACAAGCCGGCCGCCGGCCGGCGGTGGGGCTACTGGGCGATGCCGGTGCTCCACGGCGACCGGCTCGTCGGCAAGCTCGACGCCACCGCCGACCCCGCGGCCGGGGTGCTGCGGGTCGACGCCCTGCACGAGGACGAGCCGCTGTCGGCGACGGCCCGCGCTGCGGTCGAGCGCGAGATCCGCTCGCTGGCCGCCCTGCTCGAGCTCGGCATCGACGACGCCCGGCCCTGACCGGGGGCAGCCGTCAGTGGGCGCTGGCGGAGAGGAACACCGCGAACAGCGGCGGCTTGGCCCGCACCAGCTCGAGCCGGCCACCGGCGGCCTCGGCGAGGTCGCGGGCCAGCGAGAGCCCCAGCCCGCTGCCCGACGACGACACCGAGCGCTCGAAGATGTGCGGCGCGATGGCGGCGGGCACGCCGTCGCCCTCGTCGGCGACCTCGATGACGACCGAGGGCCCGGCCCGGCGGGCCCGGATCTCGACGGTGCCGCGGCCGTACATCAGGGAGTTCTCGAGCAGGGTGGTGAGGATCTGGGCCAGCGCGGTGGGCGTGGCCCGGATGCCGAGGCCGCGCTCGCCGCTGACGTGGATGCTGCGCCGGGCCGCCGCGAAGGCCGGCTGCCACTCACGCTGCAGCGAGGCCAGCACCGAGTCGAGCGACACCGCCGGGTTGGTCTCGGTGCCGCTGCGGGTGCGGCTCATCAGGTCGTCGACCACCCGGCTGAGCCGCTCGACCTGGGCGATCGCGATGGTCGCCTCCTCCTCGACGACGACGAGGTCGTCGGTGCTGGCGATCTCCTCGAGCCGCATGAGCAGGGCGGTCAGCGGGGTGCGCAGCTGGTGCGAGGCGTCGGCGGCGAAGTCGCGCTCGGACGCCAGCCGCTTGGCGCCCTGCTGCGCGCCACGGGCGAGGGCGGCGTCGAGCCGGTCGACCTCCTCGATGCCCGAGCGCAGCGGCACCGGGCGCGGGTCGCCGGGGCCGAGCCGCTCGGCGCGCTCGCCCAGGGTGGCGAGGAAGTGCGCGAGGCGCGAGGCCCGGCGGTCGGCCATCAGGGTGGCGACGCCCAGCGCGATGCCGCCGGCCACGACGATCGCGGCGCCGAGCGCCAGCGAGCACGATCGGCACCGGCGGGGTGCCCTCGAAGTCCTGCTCGGACGGCCGGAGCGAGCGACTTCAGCGGGTCACCGGGCCACAGCAGCAGGGCGCTGACGGCCACCCCGACCAGCAGCGCCGTGATCGCCACGGCCTGGGCGACCGTGACGACGAGCAGTCGTCGCACGCCGCCCTCAGTCCTCCGGGGCGTCGAAGCGGAAGCCGACCCCTCGGATGGTGGTGATGTAGCTCGGGTGCGACGCGTCGTCGCCGAGCTTCCGGCGCAGCACCGAGATGTGCATGTCGAGCGTCTTGGTCGAGCCGTACCAGGCGCTGTCCCACACGTCGCGCATCAGCTTCTCGCGGGAGACGACCTTGCCCTCGTTGGCCACGAGCACCTTGAGCAGCTCGAACTCCTTGCCGGTGAGCTGCACCTCCTGGCCGTGCAGGAAGACACGACGCCCCTCGGGGTCGATCCTGACCAGGGCCTCGGGGGCCGGCGGCTCCACGACGCCGCGCCGCAGCAGGGCCCGGGCCCGGGCCAGCAGCTCGGCGAGGCGGAAGGGCTTGGTGACGTAGTCGTCGGCGCCGGCATCGAGCCCCACGACGGTGTCGACCTCGTCGGCGCGGGCGGTGAGCACCAGCACGGGCACGGTGCTGCCCTCCTGGCGCAGCCGGCGGCAGACCTCGAGGCCGTCCATCTTCGGCAGGCCGAGGTCGAGGACCAGCAGGTCAGGGGACCGCAGGGCCTCCTCGAGGGCGGAGACGCCGTCGGTGCACACGTCGACGTCGTAGCCCTCGCGCCGCAGGGCGCGGGCCAGCGGGTCGGAGATCGCGGGGTCGTCCTCCGCGAGCAGCACCTTGGTCATGTGTTCGATCGTAGTCACGACGTCCCCCCATCGCCGGAGGGCGACGCTCCGCCGGGTGCGCGTTGCAGCTCGTGCAGGGTCACCACGCCGATGCCGCGCAGCATCCGCCGACGGCGTTCGATCGCCGAGAAGCCCGACACCTCGCCGAGCACCCGCGCCATGTCGTCGTCGACGTAGACGTGCCCCGACGGGGTCACCGCGGTGATCCGGCTGGCCTTGTTGACCGTCATCCCGAACACGTCGCCGAGGCGCGAGACGACCCGGCCGTGGGCCAGGCCGACCCGCACCGGCGGCAGCAGCTCGTCCTCGGCCATCGCGTCGACCAGGTCGAGGGCGATGGCGGATGCCGCGGCCGCCTCGGTGTGCACGAAGAGCACCTCGTCGCCCACCGTCTTGATGACCCGGCCACCGTGCTCGGTGATGACGTCGCTGGCGAGCAGCTCGAAGCGCTGCACGAGGCGCGCGAGCTGCCGCTCGCTCATCCGGCGCACGAAGGAGGTGAACGACACCAGGTCGGCGAAGCCGACGACCCGGATCGGGGCGGAGGGGTCGGAGTGCACGGCCGGGTCGGCATCCGCGAGCATGCGGGCGATCGCGTTGGTGAGGTGGCGGCGCCAGACGTAGACGAGCAGCGGCTCGATCTCGGTCGGAGATCGACGCGAGCAGCTCGGCGGCCTCGGCGGCGACCTGCGGCTCGGGCACCGAGCGGCTGTCGCGCCCCTCGAGCTCCTCGGAGAACGGGGAGGTGAGCGACTCGGCGACGAGCTGGGTCTGCCAGACCGCCAGCCGGTCGGCGGTGCGGGCGAAGGCCCGGGTCATGCCCAGGGCGAGCTCCTCGCTGACCCGGCCCTCGTCGATGATCCGGGCCACCCGGCGCAGCGCCTGGGTGTCGGCCTCGGTGAACATCGCCTCGTCGTCGCTGACGTTCTGGAAGCCCATCGCGTGCCAGAACCGCCGGGCCGTGAGGGCCTCGACGCCGGCGCCCTCGGTCACCTCGCGCCGCCCCATCGACGCCGGCCGGCCGAGCAGCACCCGCTCGACCCGCTCGGCCACGTCGTCGGGCGTACGAGTCGGGCCCGACGCGTCGAGAGCGCGGGGGCCTCGCCGGGGCGACGTGGGCGTCGGCGGACCGACCGACCTCCTCCGCGGACATCCAGGCTCCTCTCGGACGGTCAGCGTGCCCGGACGTGGACCACGTCGCCGGCCGACACGGCCCACACGCCCTCGGTCGGAGCGCACGGTCAGTCTGCCCGCATCGTCGACGCCTGTCGCGACACCGCGGCGCACCACGCCGCCCGGCTCGTGCACCTCGACCTCGCGGCCCACCGTGGCGCAGGCCGCGACGTAGGCGGTCTGGGCGGCGCCGCCGGGCCCGGTGTCCTCGCGCCAGCACCCGGGCCAGGTGCACGAGGTAGGCCGTCGAGCAGGGCCGCGCGGTCGACGCCCGGCGCGCCCGCGGCGCGCAGCGAGGTGGCGGTGTCGAGGGGCAGGTCGCCGCGGGCGGTGTCGACGTTGAGCCCGAGCCCGACGACGACCCCGGCCTCGGTCCACTCGCAGAGCAGGCCGGCCAGCTTGCGGTCGTCGTCGCCGGGCACGAGCACGTCGTTGGGCCACTTCAGCGCCGTCACGACGCCGGCGACCTCCTCGACGGCCCGGTGCACCGCGAGGCCGGCGAGCAGCGGCACCCACGAGGCGCCGGACGCCGGCGGCGGCACGAGCACCGACACCGCCAGGGCCGTGCCGGGGGTCGTCGTCCACGCGCGACCGAGCCGGCCGCGACCGGCATCCTGCTGCTCGGCGACCACCACGCGCCACGGCGCGGGGCGCTCGCGGACCTCGTCGTTCGTCGACCCGAGGCGGTCGAAGACCTCCACGGGACCCCACGGATGCGCCGGGTGTGACAGATCGCTCGCCGAGCGGTCGGGATCGGTGCATCTCGTCCACGGGGGCAAGGCTAGGCTCGGAGCCATGTCCAAGAGCGACACCCAGTCCATCGGCGGCACTGACGTCCCGAAGGACATCGACACCACCACGACGGCGGGCAAGCTCGCGGACCTCAAGCGCCGGGTCACCGAGGTCGCCAACGCCGGCTCCGAGCGCGCCATCGAGAAGCAGCACGCCCGCGGCAAGAAGACCGCCCGCGAGCGCCTCGAGATGCTGCTCGACGAGGGCACCTTCGTCGAGATGGACAAGTACGCCCGGCACCGCTCGGTCGCCTTCGGCGGCGACAAGAACCGCCCCTACGGCGACGGCGTCGTCACCGGCTACGGCACGGTCGACGGCCGCACCGTCGCGGTGTTCGCCCAGGACTTCACCGTCTTCGGCGGCTCGCTCGGCGAGGTGTTCGGCGAGAAGATCGTCAAGATCATGGACTTCGCCATGAAGGTCGGCTGCCCGGTCGTCGGGCTCAACGACTCGGGCGGGGCGCGCATCCAGGAGGGTGTCGTCTCGCTCGGCCTGTACGGCGAGATCTTCCGCCGCAACGTGCACGCGTCGGGCGTCATCCCGCAGATCTCGCTGATCATGGGGCCCTGCGCCGGCGGCGCGGTCTACTCCCCCGCGGTCACCGACTTCACCGTGATGGTCGACAAGACCTCGCACATGTTCATCACCGGGCCCGACGTCATCAAGACCGTCACCGGCGAGGACGTCGGCTTCGAGGAGCTCGGCGGCGCGCGCACCCACAACACCAAGTCCGGTGTGGCGCACTACATGGGCACCGACGAGGACGACGCCGTCGAGTACGTCAAGGCGCTGCTGTCCTACCTGCCGTCGAACAACATGGAGGACCCGCCGGTCTACGGCGACGAGAACGACCTCGAGGTCACCGACGACGACCGCTTCCTCGACACGATCATCCCCGACAGCCCCAACGTCCCCTACGACATGCACCAGGTCATCGAGAAGATCGTCGACGACAACGAGTTCCTCGAGGTGCATGCCGCTCTTCGCGCCGAACATCATCGTCGGGTTCGGTCGCGTCGAGGGCCGCTCGGTCGGCGTCGTCGCCAACAACCCGATGCAGTTCGCCGGCACGCTCGACATCGACGCCTCCGAGAAGGCCGCCCGGTTCGTGCGCACCTGCGACGCGTTCAACGTGCCGATCCTGACCCTCGTCGACGTGCCGGGCTTCCTGCCGGGCACCGACCAGGAGTGGGACGGCATCATCCGCCGCGGCGCGAAGCTCATCTACGCCTACTCCGAGGCCACCGTGCCGCTGGTCACCGTGATCACCCGCAAGGCCTACGGCGGCGCCTACGACGTCATGGGGTCCAAGCACCTCGGCGCCGACATCAACCTCGCCTGGCCCACCGCCCAGATCGCCGTCATGGGCGCGCAGGGTGCGGTCAACATCCTCTACCGCAAGGAGCTCGCCAAGACCGCCGAGCACGGCGACTCGGTCGAGGAGGCCCGCGCGACGTTCATCAAGCAGTACGAGGACGCCCTGGCCAACCCCTACGTCGCGGCCGAGCGCGGCTACATCGACACCGTCATCACGCCCGTCGAACACCCGGATGAACGTCACCAAGGCCCTGCGGGCGCTGCGCACCAAGCGCGCCACCCTGCCGCCCAAGAAGCACGGCAACATCCCCTATGACCTCCGTCCAGGCTCAGAGCTCACGGGGCCCGGCCCGATGACGGGCGACGACGAGGGCACCGCACCCCGGCGGCGGCTCCGGAGGCTGCGGCTGCGGCAGCCGCGCCGGCTCCGGCGCCTCCCGGCGATCGTGGTGCACGGCGACGCGACGCCCGAGCAGCTCGCGGCGCTGGTCGCGGTGCTGTCGGCCGCGTCGGGTGGCGACGAGCCGGCATCCGAGGGCTCGACGTCCTCGACCTGGGCCGCGCACTCGGTGGCGCTGCGCCACCCGGTCAGCCACGGCCCCGGCGCCTGGCGCACCTCCCTGCGCTACCCCTCGCTGGAGGGCCTCGGGCTCGCCTCCGCTACGGCTCCGCTACCGCCTGGTAGTCGTCCGATCACTGCACGTACCGCGCGGTAGCCCGCGTCGTGCCCGGCGCGGGCGGCTCAGTCCGTGGGGAGCTCGGCGGCGGGCGACGCGGCGCTCGAGCCAGGCGCTGGTCCTCGCGCCCCGAGGATGCCCTCCGCCAGCACCCGCGCCGCCAGCCCGTCGTCGCCGGTGAACGCCCGGAACACCTCCGGCACGGTGATGCCGTGCGCCGGCCGGCCCAGCACCTCGACCGCGTCGCCCGGCCGCCACCACCCCGGGCTCGACCACCGCCAGGTAGGCACCGGTGCGGCCCCGCTCGGTGAACCGGCGCACCCAGCCGCGCTCCCCCATCCACGCCGGCGAACGTCGCGCACGGGATGCGCGGCCCGGTCACCTCGAGCAGCGCCGACCCCACCCGCCAGCGCTCCCCGACGACCGCGCCGTCGACGTCGAGCCCCACGGTCGTGAGGTTCTCGCCGAACATCCCGTCCGCGCAGGTCGCGGCCCAGCTCGCCGCCCCACCAGTCGAGCTCCTCGCGGGCCACGGCGTACACCGCCTGCCGCGAGCCGCCGTGGTGCTTGCGGCTGACCACGTCGTCGCCGACGACCCCGCTGCCCAGGCCGCCCCGCTTCGGCCCCGGGTCGCGCACCTCGACCGACGCCACCGGGCGCTTGTCGATCGCCGTGTCACCCCCACGGCGCCGGATGCCGCTGCGCGCGCCACCGACGTTGACCGACCTCACCACGGGCTGCATGCGCCGAGGGTATGCCGCGCGCGCCACGCCGACGCGCCCGGCGACGCCGAACGGCGGAAACCGGTGGCGCCGGCGCCCACCCTCGGGTAGCGTCCCGCGGGTGACCGAGCACCGACACCCGCCAGCCCACCGCCGTCGACGCCGTCGCCGAGGCCCACTTCGACGCCGTCGTCGCCGCCAGCCCGATCGAGGCGACCTACCTCGGGGTGCCCGGCGGCGAGACCGAGCTCGACGACCTCTCGCCCGACGGCTACGCCCACCACGCGCAGCTCGCCCGCGACACCCTGGCCCGCCTCGACGCCGTCGAGCCCGTCGACGAGGTCGACCGGGTCACCGTGGCCGCGATGCGCGAGCGCCTCGGGCTCACCGTCGAGGTGCACGAGGCCGGCTACGACCGGATGGAGCTCAACGTCATCGCGTCGCCGCTGCAGGGCTGCCGCGACGTGTTCGACCTGATGCCGACCGCCACCCAGGACGACTGGGCCACCATCGCCACCCGGCTGACCAAGGTGCCGACCGCCCTGGAGCAGTGGACCGCGACCCTGCGCGAGTCGGCCGACCGCGGGCTCGTGACGCCCCGCCGGCAGGTCACCGAGTGCATCGCGCAGTGCGCCGACCTCACCGCGCCCGACGGCTTCTTCGCCACCTTCCTCGCCGCGGGCCAGCGCCGACGGCGCGCCCCTCGACGACGCCGTGCGCGCCGACCTGCAGCGCGGCGTCGAGGCGGCGGCCGCGGCCTACCGGCGGATCGGCGAGGACCTGCGCACCCACCTGCTCGACCGCGCCCCCGAGTCGGATGCCGCGGGCCGCGAGCGCTACCAGCTCGCCTCCCGCCAGTTCCTCGGCGCCACCGTCGACCTCGAGGAGACCTACGCCTGGGGGCAGGAGGAGCTGGCCCGGATCGAGGCCGACATGCGCGCCACGGCCGACCGCATCGTGCCGGGCGCCTCGGTCAAGGAGGCCATCGAGCACCTCGACCACGACCCGCGCTACCTGCTGCACGGCACCGACGCGCTGCGCGACTGGATGCAGGCGCGCGCCGACGAGGTCATCGCCGACCTGGCCGACACGCACTTCGACATCCCCGGGCCGGTGCGCACCATCGAGGGCCGGATCGCCCCCACCCAGACCGGCGGCATCTACTACACCGGGCCCGAGCGACGACTTCACCCGGCCGGGCCGGATGTGGTGGTCGGTGCCCAAGGGCGTCACCGAGTTCGGCACCTGGCGCGAGCTGACGACCGTCTACCACGAGGGCGTCCCGGGCCACCACCTCCAGGTCGCCCAGACCGTCTACCGCCGCGAGCTGCTCAACAGGTGGCGCCGGATGATGTGCTGGGTCAGCGGGCACGGCGAGGGCTGGGCGCTGTACGCCGAGCGGCTGATGGCCGAGCTCGGCTACATGGACGACCCGGGCAACTACCTCGGCCTGCTCGACGGCCAGTCGCTGCGGGCCGCCCGCGTCGTGCTCGACATCGGCGTGCACTGCGGCTTCGAGGCGCCCGCCGAGGTCGGTGGCGGCGACTGGACCTACGACAAGGCGTGGGCCTTCCTCGACGCCCACGCCAACCAGGGCGAGGAGATGCTGCGCTTCGAGCTGAACCGCTACCTCGGCTGGCCCGGGCCAGGCGCCGAGCTACAAGATCGGCGAGCGGCTCTGGCTGCAGCTGCGCGACGAGGTGGCCGCGCGCGAGGGAGATGCGTTCTCGCTCAAGGACTTCCACCGCCGCTCGCTCGACCTCGGCTCGGTCGGCCTCGACGTCATGCGCGAGGCGATCCTCGCCTGAGCCGCGGGCCGGCACCGGCACGGCATACTTTCCTCACCTGAGGAATGAACGTCGTCGACGAGGAGGCCCGGTGGCCGGCACCAGGGGACGCAGGCCCGCGGGCAGCGGCACCCGCGAGGCGATCCTGGCCGCCGCGTCGCGGGCCTTCGGCGAGCAGGGCTACCCGAAGACGACGCTGCGCGGCATCGCCCGCGACGCCGGCGTCGACACCCGGCTGGTCACCCACTACTTCGGCAGCAAGCAGGACCTGTTCATCGCCGTCGTCGAGCTGCCCTTCGACCCCGAGCAGGTGATGCCGGCCCTGCTCGCCCCGGGGCGCGAGGGCGTCGGCTACCGGCTCGCGGCGTTCGCCGTCGGGATGCTCGACACCCCCGAGGCGCGCCGCACGATGACCGGTCTGCTGCGCGCCGCGGCCTCCGAGGAGGAGGCGGCCGAGCGGGTGCGCGACCTGCTCATGGAGCGACTGCTCGGCCCGCTCGCCCACCACCTCGGCGGCGAGCAGCCCGAGCTGCGGGCCGCGCTCACCGCCGCGCAGATCGCCGGGCTGGCCTTCGCCCGGCACGTCGTCGGCGTGCCGCGCCTGGTCGACGCCTCCCGCGAGGAGCTCGTCGCGGCCATCGGGCCGGTGCTCGAGCACTACCTGACGGGCGATCTCTCCCCGAAGGGCCCGTAGCGCGACAATCCTCCCGTGGAGCTCGCCGCACTCGTCGTCGCCATCGTCCTCGTCGTCATCCTGGTCAGCCGGGTGACGCCGTCCGGCATCCCGACGCCCATCGCCCTGCTCGTCGTCGGCGCCGTGCTGTCGTTCGTCCCCGGCATCCCCGAGGTGCGGCTGTCGAGCGAGCTGGTGCTCTACGGCCTGCTGCCGCCGCTGCTCTACGCCGCCGCGCTGTCGACCTCGCTGCTCGACGTGCGGGCGCACCGGGGCGCCATCCTCAGCCTGTCGGTCGGGCTGGTGCTCTTCACGGCGGCCGGGGTGGGGCTGGTCGCGTGGCTGATGCTGCCCATCTCGTTCGCGTTGGCCCTCGCCCTGGGTGCCATCGTCGCCCCGCCGGATGCCGTGGCCGCCACCGCCGTCGCCCGCCGGATCGGCCTGCCGAGGCGGATCACCACCATCCTCGAGGGCGAGTCGCTGCTCAACGACGCCACCGCGCTCGTCACCCTGCGCACCGCGCTGGCGGCCGCGGGGCTCGCGGTCGCGCACGGCGGCGGCGGGGGCGCCGAGGAGGCCCCCGAGGTGACCGTGGCGTCGGTCGGCGTCGAGCTGCTGGTCGCCTCGGTCGGCGGGGTGGCGATCGGGGTCGCGGCGTTCTTCGTCATCGGGCTGATGCGCAAGCACCTCACCGAGGTGCCGGCCGACACCGCGCTGTCCTTCGTCGCGCCCTACCTCGCCTTCGTGCCGGCCGAGCAGGTCGACGCGTCCGGGGTGCTCGCCGTGGTCACCGCCGGGCTGCTGCTCGCGCACAAGGCGCCGGTGCTGCAGAGCGCGCCGTCGCGCCTGTCCGAGCGGATCAACTGGTCGAGCATCACCTTCGTCCTCGAGAACGCGGTCTTCCTCCTCATCGGGCTGCAGATCGCCGGCCTGCTCGACGACGTGGTCAACGACGACGAGCTCTCGACCGGCCGCACCCTGCTCGTCGGCCTGGTGGTGCTCGTCACCTGCCTGGTGCTGCGCCCGTTGTGGATGATCCCGTTCACCCTGCTCACCACCCGGCGCGCCGACGCCAGCGTCGACCGGGGCGACCGGCTTGCGCGGCGGCGTCGTCGGCTCGTGGGCCGGGATGCGCGGCGTGGTGACCCTCGCCGCGGCCCTGACCCTGCCCGAGAACACGCCCGCTGCGCGCCCAGCTCGTCGTCATCGCCCTGGTCGTCACCGTCGGCACGCTGCTGCTGCAGGGCTCGACCCTGCCGGCGCTGGCCCGCGCCCTCGACGTGCGCGGCCCCGACCCGCGCGAGGACGCCCTGCAGGAGGCCACCGTGCTCGGCGCCACCACCGGTGCGGGGCTGCGGCTGATCGAGGCCGACCCGTCGGCCGACGAGGCGACGGTGGCCGCCATCCGCGACCAGGCGACGGCCCGGGTCAACCGCAGCTGGGAGCGCCTCGGCACCCTGGGCCCGGGCGACGACGAGACCCCGAGCGAGGCCCGCGCCCGGGTGCGCACCGAGATGATCCGTGAGGAGCGGGCCGAGCTGCTGCGCATCCGCGACCTCGGCGGGGTCGACCACGAGGTGCTCACCTCCGTGCTCGGCCAGCTCGACGCCGAGGAGTCCGCGCTGATCTGGAACGCGACCCGCTCCGGCGCGGTGCGGGAGTCACCGCTGCTGCCCGCCCGACCGGATCGCCGGCGCCTGCGAGCACCTCGCCGCCACCGAGGTGCCCAAGGCGCCGACGACGGCCGAGGGCTGCCCGAGGTGCCTGGCCGAGGGCCTGACCTGGGTGCACCTGCGCGCCTGCGCCGAGTGCGGCAACGTCGGCTGCTGCGACTCCTCGGTCGGCAAGCACGCCGACGCGCACTTCGCCGAGACCGGCCACCCGGTGATGCGCAGCATCGAGCCCGGCGAGGCGTGGCGCTGGTGCTACGTCGACGAGGTGCTCGGCTGAGGTCCCTGACGATCGGCCTGTTCGCAAGCCCGATCGTCGGGGTGCGCGGCCCTACACTGACAACACACGCCCGCCCTGGACCCCGGTGGCACGTCCCACCACCGCAGGAGTCCGACATGGGATTCATCGAAGCGCAGCACCCGGCCACGCCGCTTGGGCACGCCTCGGCACCCCTACCTTGCCGCGCGCGGTGGCCGCACCATCCATGAGCACGCCGGCGCCAGCTGTGGACACCCGCTGGCGCCGGTGGTGATCGAGGAACCGCCGATGGACCGCACCTGTCCCCGAGGTGCGACGGATCGGCGGCCCGAAGGGGTCCGTTCCCGGTAGTCACGACGGGCCCCCGGCCGTCGTGCGTGGTAGGTGTCCCTGCAAAAGACCCACCGCGTACGGCGGCCGCCACGGACCGGCGTCCGACGTCCGGCCGTCCCCGCCGTCAGGCGCCGCCGACCACCAGGTCGCCGTAGGTGTGCCGCGCCTGCTCGAGCGCGGCGACGTAGCCGGCCCGCTCGTACGCCGTCTGGTCGACGCCGACCGGCACCGCCAGCCGTCCGCGGAACTCGTCGACCTGCGCGAACCCGTGCCGCTCCATCCAGTCCTCGAGCCCGCTGAGCAGCACCCCGGCATGACCCAGCCCGTGCCGCAGCAGGGCCGAGGCGGTCATGACCACGTCGGCACCGGCGAGCAGGTAGGCCGCGACGTCACCGGCATCCTCGACCCCGGTCGTGGCGGCGAGGGATGCCGTGACGTGCCCGCGCAGGATCGCGATCCAGGTGCGCGGCAGCCGCGCCTCGGCCGGCGAGGACAGGCCCACGCCGGTGGTGACGGTCATCGTCTCGGGGTCGACGTCGGGCTGCAGGAAGCGGTTGAAGAGCACCAGCCCGTCGGCGCCGGCGACGTCGAGCCGCATCGCCATCTCGCCCATCGAGCTGAAGTGCGGGCTCAGCTTCACGGCGACCGGCACGGTCACGGCATCCTTGACCTGGCGCAGGATCTCGACGTGCCGGTCCTCGACGTCGCGCCCGCTGGTGTGCGGGTTGCCGGGCACGAGGTAGATGTTCAGCTCGATGGCCGCGGCGCCGGCGTCCTGCATCGAGCGCGCGAAGCTCGCCCAGCCGCCGGGGCTGCTGCCGTTGAGGCTGCCGATCACCGGCACGTCGACCGCCGCCGACGCCTGCTCGAGCAGGTGCAGGTAGCGCGCCGACCCGACCGGCTGGGTGGTGGGCACCGACGGGAACCAGGTCTGCGCCTCGCCGAAGGCGTCCTCGTGCGACTCGGTGATCATCAGGTCGCGCAGCTGCTCGCGGTGCACCTGCTCCTCGAAGAGCGAGTAGAGCACCACCGCGCCCACGCCGGACCCGGCCAGGGCTCGCACCCGGTCGACCCCCTGCGACAGCGGCGAGGCGCTCGCCACGAGCGGGTTGCGCAGTGCCAGACCGAGATAGCTCGTCGTCAGGTCGGTCACCGGGTCCTCCTCGGGTCGGCGGCGAACCGGTCGGCGCCGCGGGTGGCCATCTCCTCGTAGGTCTGCCAGCGCTGGTCGACGGCCTCCTGCGCGAGCCCGAGCAGGCGCTCGGCCTCGGCGGGGTCGGCGTTGCGCAGCATCCGGTAGCGCAGCTCGTTGTAGATGTAGTCCTCGAGCGGGATGCGCGGGCGCGGCGAGTCGAGCTGGAACGGGTTGCCTCCGCTCGAGCGCACCGCCGGGTCGTAGCGCACCAGCGGCCAGTGCCCGGAGGCGACCGCGCGGTACTGCTGGTCGAGCCCCTTGCTCATCTCGATGCCGTGGGCGATGCAGTGGCTGTAGGCGATGACGAGCGACGGGTCCGTCGAACGCCTCGGCCTCGCGGAACGCGGTGAGCGTCTGGTGCGGGTCGGCGCCCATCGCCACCCGGGCCACGTAGACGTCGCCGTAGGCGATCGCCTGCAGGGCGAGGTCCTTCTTGGCCGACGCCTTGCCGGCCGCGGCGAACTTCGCCACGGCACCCACCGGGGTCGACTTCGACGACTGGCCACCGGTGTTGGAGTAGACCTCGGTGTCGAGCACGAGCACGTTGACGTTGCGCCCGCTGGCCAGCACGTGGTCGAGCCCGCCGGAGCCGATGTCGTAGGCCCAGCCGTCACCGCCCACGATCCACACGGTGCGCCGCAGCAGGTGGTCGGCGACGCTGCGCAGGTCCTGCACCACGGGGCCGTCCAGGCCGTCGAGGCGGGTGAGCAGCTCGGCCACGCGCTCGCGCTGGGCGGTGAGCTCGAACTCGCGCACCTGGCCCGCCTCGAGGATGCCGTCGGCCAGCTCGGTGCCGACCTCCTCGCGCAGCTGGGCGAGGCGGGTGCGGGCCAGGGAGGTGTGCAGGTCGGCGGCGAGCCGCAGGCCCAGGCCGAACTCGGCGTTGTCCTCGAACAGCGAGTTCGACCAGGCCGGCCCGCGCCCCGCGGCGTTCTTGGTCCACGGTGTCGTCGGGAGGTTGCCGCCGTAGATCGACGAGCACCCCGTCGCGTTGGCCACCGTGAGCCGCTCGCCGAAGAGCTGGGTGAGCACCTTGAGGTAGGGGGTCTCACCGCACCCGGAGCAGGCGCCCGAGAACTCGAACAGCGGCTGGAGGAACTGGGTGCCGCGCACCGTGCCGAAGTCGACGCGGGAGCGGTCGTTGACCGGGAGGGTCTCGAAGAAGCCGATGTTCTCGCGCTCCGGCTCGAGCACCGGCTCGAGCGGCTCGAGGTTGATCGCCTTGCGGGTCGGGTCGCCGACGGGGCTCACCGGGCACGCCTCGACGCACAGGCCGCAGCCGGTGCAGTCCTCGACGTAGACCTGCAGGGTGTAGCGCGAGCCGGGCAGCCCGGCGGCGTTGAGCGGCGCCGACCGGAAGCCCTCGGGGGCGTCGTCGAGCGCCGTCGCCGGCGTAGAACTTCGACCGGATGACGCTGTGCGGGCACACGAAGCTGCAGGTGCCGCACTGGATGCAGGCGTCGGGGTCCCAGGCCGCGACGACGTCGGAGATGCGGCGCTTCTCGTAGGCGGTGGTGCCGCTCGGGAAGGTGCCGTCGACCGGCATCGCGCTGACCGGGAGGTCGTCGCCGCGGCCGGCCATCATCGCGGCGGTCACGGTGCGCACGAACTCGGGGGCGTCGCTCGGCACGATGTCGGGCATCTCGCGCGCCGAGGTGCGCGCCGGCCGGCACCGGGACCTCGTGCAGCGCGGCGAGGGTGGCGTCGACGGCGGCCTCGTTGCGGCGCACCACCTCCGACCCGCGCCGGCTGTAGGTCTTGCGGATGGCCTCCTTGACCCGCAGCACGGCCTCGTCGGCGGGCAGCACGCCGGAGATCGCGAAGAAGCAGGTCTGCAGCACGGTGTTGGTGCGACCGGGCAGGCCGGCGTCGCGCGCCACGGCAGTCGGCGTCGACGGCATACAGGCGCAGCCGCTTGTCGATGATCTGCTGCTGCACCGGCCCGGGCAGCGCGTCCCACACCTCGTCGGGCGGCTGCGGGGCGTTGAGCAGCAGGGTGGCGCCGTCCTCGGCGCAGGCCAGCACGTCGACGGTGTCGAGCAGGCCGAGGTGGTGGCAGCCGACGAAGCCGGCGCGGTTGACCAGGTAGGGGGCGTGGATGGGGTGCGGCCCGAAGCGCAGGTGCGACACGGTGAGCCCACCGGACTTCTTGGAGTCGTAGACGAAGTAGGCCTGGGCGTAGACGTCGGGGTCGGCGCCGAGGATCTTGATGGTGTTCTTGTTCGCGCCGACCGTGCCGTCGGACCCCAGTCCGTAGAACACCGCACGCAGGGTGTCCGGCTCCTCGATGTCGAGGGTGTCGTCGTAGCTCCAGGCTCGTGCCGCCGACGTCGTCGGTGATGCCGATCGTGAAGCGGCGCTTGGGTTCTGGTCGTGCCAGCTCGGTGAAGATGCCGGCGACCATCGCCGGCGTGAGCTCCTTGGACGACAGGCCGTAGCGGCCGCCGATGACGCGCGGGATGGTGGCCCGGTCGCCGCGCTCGTGGGCCTCGGCGAGGGTGGCGACGACGTCGAGGTAGAGCGGCTCACCGTTGGAGCCGGGCTCCTTGGTGCGGTCGAGCACGGCCACCTGGGTCACCGATCGCCGGCAGGGCGGCGAGCAGCTCGTCGGCCGGGAACGGCCGGTAGAGGCGCAGCTGGAGCACGCCGACCCGCTCTCCCCCACCGACGAGGTGGGTCACGGTCTCGCGCACCGTCTCACCGCCGGACCCCATGATGACGACGACCCGGTCGGCCTCGGGGTGCCCGGTGTACTCGGCGACGCGGTAGTGCCGGCCGGTGTGCGCGGCGACCTCGTCCATGACCTCCTGCACCACGGTGGGCACGACGGCGTAGAACGGGTTCACCGTCTCGCGGGCCTGGAAGTAGACGTCGGGGTTCTGGGCGGTGCCGCGCACGAACGGCCGCTCGGGGGTCAGCGCCCGCGACCGGTGCTCGCGCACGAGGTGCTCGGGCACCACGGCGCGCAGCACGTCGTCGTCGATCAGCTCGACGGTGTTCAGCTCGTGCGAGGTGCGGAAGCCGTCGAAGAAGTGCACGAACGGCACCCGGGTGCGCAGCGTCGCCGCCTGCGAGACCAGCGCGAGGTCGTGCGCCTCCTGCACCGACGCCGACGACAGCAGGGCGAAACCGGTCTGCCGCACCGCCATCACGTCGGAGTGGTCACCGAAGATCGACAGCCCCTGCGCCGCGAGCGAGCGGGCGGCGACGTGGAACACCGTCGAGGTGAGCTCGCCGGCGATCTTGTACATGTTGGGGATCATCAGCAGCAGGCCCTGGGATGCCGTGAACGTGGCACTGAGTGCCCCGCCCTGGAGCGCGCCGTGCATCGCCCCGGCGGCACCGCCCTCGCTCTGCATCTCGACGACGGTGGGCACGGTTCCCCACACGTTGGTGCGGCCGTGGCTGGCCCACTCGTCGGCGAGCTCGGCCATCGTCGAGCTCGGGGTGATCGGGTAGATGGCGCACAGCTCGTTGAGCCGGTAGGCGACGTCGACCGCCGCCTGGTTCCCGTCGATCGTGACGCGCACGGCTCAGACCTCCGCAATCATGTCGATGGCGTGCACCGGGCACTGCCGGTAGCACGTCCCGCATCCCGTGCACTTGTCCAGGTCGAACCGGTACCGCAGGCCGACGCCCAGCTTGATGACGGCATCCTCGGGACAGGAGCCGAGGCAGCCGTCGCACTCGAAGCAGTTGCCGCACGACAGGCAGCGCCCCGCCTCGAAGGCGGCCTCGTCGGGGGTGAGCCCGGTGAGCACCTCGTCGAACGTCTGCACCCGGGTCGCCGGGTCGAGGCCGACCTGCTCGCTGCGGCCGTGCACGCCGAAGTACCAGAGGTTGAGCTTGTCGAACTCGGCCAGTGGGTGCTTGGGCTGGTCCTCGTGCGGCTGCGCGCGCAGCCAGGCGTCGATCGAGCGCGCGGCACGCTTGCCGTGCCCGGTGCCGACGGTGACGGTGCGCTGGCTCGGCACCGCGTCGCCGCCGGCGAAGATGCCGGGCGCGCCGGTCATCAGGGTGGTCTTGTCGACCTGCACGGTGTCGCGCTCGAACTCGATGCCGGGGATGCCGTGCAGGAAGCCGGTGTCGCTCGCCTGGCCGAGGGCGAGGATGACGGTGTCGGCCTCGAGCGTCTCGAACTGGCCTGTGCCGTGCGGCTTTCCGTGCTCGTCGAGCTCCTGGATCTCGACGGTGAGGTCGTCGTCGCCCATCGAGCTGATGGTGCGCAGCCAGTTGATCCGGATGCCCTCGGCCTCGGCGTCCTGCGCCTCGGACTCGTGCGCCGGCATCTGCTCGCGGGTGCGCCGGTAGACGATGACGGTGTCGTCGGCGCCGAGGCGGCGGGCGACGCGCGCGGCATCCATCGCCGTGTTGCCGCCGCCGTAGACCGCGACCCGGCCGGTGAGCGGCGCCTGGGTGCCCGACGAGGCGCCGCGCAGGAACTCGACGGCGTCGACGACCCGCGAGGCGTCCTGGTTGGGGATGTCGACCCGCGTCGACAGGTGGGCGCCGACGGCGACGAAGGCGGCGTCGAAGCCGCCGTCACGCATCTCGGCCTGGAGGTCGACGACGCGGTGGTCCTGCTCGAAGGCCACCCCGAGGGCGCGCAGCCGGTCGATCTCGGCGTCGAGCACGACGCGCGGCAGCCGGTAGCTGGGGATGCCGTAGCGCATCATCCCGCCCGGCTCGGACCCGCTGTCGCGCACCGTGACCGCGTGCCCCATCCGGCTGAGGTGGTAGGCCGCCGACAGCCCGCTCGGGCCGGAGCCGATGACCAGCACCCGCCGGCCGGTGGCCGCCGGCGGGGGGTCGAAGGCCCAGCCGTGCTCGATGGCGAGGTCGCCGAGGAACCGCTCGACCCCGTGGATCGAGACGGCGCCGTCGAGCTCGACCCGGTTGCAGGCGGTCTCGCACGGGTGGTAGCAGACCCGGCCGTGCACCGCCGGGAACGGGTTGTCGGCGGTGAGGGCGCGCCAGGCACCCTCGTGGTCGCCGGCCTTGACCAGGGCGAGCCACGACTGGATGTTCTCGCCCGCGGGGCAGCCGGCGTTGCACGGCGGCAGCAGGTCGACGTAGACCGGGCGCTGCTCGCGCACCGGCCCCGACCGGGTCCTGCCCATGCCGATGGGTGCGAGCGGGGTGAGGTCGCGGTCGGCTCCGGACACGGAGGTTCTCCTTCTCGCCCGGATGCGTTCGGCGCCGGACGTCCACCTCGAATACTACGGCGCGTAGTTGATCGTTCTCGAACCGAGCGGGCGTGTGCCGCGTCACCCGCACTAGGTTGTCGCGTATGCCGTCCGCCCCCCTCGCGCTGCTGCTCGCCTCCGCGTCGCCGGCCCGGCGCAGCACCCTGCGCGCGGCCGGGGTCGAGCCGCTCGTGCGGGTGTCGTCGGTCGACGAGGATGCCGTCGTCGCGGCGGCCGAGGCCGCCGCCGGCCAGGCGCTCGAGGCGGCCGACGTCGCCCTGCTGCTGGCCCGGGCCAAGGCCGAGGACGTCGTGGCCGCACTCGAGGTCGACGACGCCTTCGGCGAGCCGGACGCCGACCTGGCGAACGGCATCCTCGTGCTGGGGTGCGACTCGGTGCTCGAGATCGACGGCGCGGTGCACGGCAAGCCGGCGGATGCCGTCGAGGCCGTGGCGCGCTGGCGGGTGATGCGGGGCCGCACCGGGGTGCTGCACACCGGCCACTGGCTGGTCGACCTGCGCGAGCCCGACGACGGCGGCACGGGCGGCATGGTCGGCGGCACGGCATCCACGATCGTGCACTTCGCCGACCTCGACGACGCCGAGGTCGACGCCTACGTCGCCACCGGCGAGCCGCTGCGGGTGGCCGGCGCGTTCACCCTCGACGGCCTCGGCGGGCCGTACGTCTCGGGCATCGAGGGCGACCCGAGCAACGTCATCGGGGTCTCGCTCCCGCTGCTGCGCGAGCTGGTGCGCGAGCTCGGCGTGGCCTGGCACGACCTGCGCGCCTGACCGGCGAGTGCCCCGGCAGAACTACTTGACAGACTGGAAAGTAGGTTTCTCTAAAGGTGGAGTGCATCGACGATGACAGGGACACCAACGGGAGGGACCCACCATGCACACGACATCACGCCCCAGCAGGCCCGCGAGCAGCTCGCCGAGGCCGAGGCCGCCACCGACCGGCGCTCCGGCGACCGACGCGTCCACGCCCTGGCCACCGCGGGCTTCGGCCTGGTCATCGGCGGCTACCTGGCCGTCAGCCGGGTCGAGGACACGCGTGGGAGACGTCATCATCGCCTTCTACGTGCTGATCCTGCTCGGCCTGGCCGGGTGGCAGAGCCGCGCCGCCCGCACCTGGCCGCGACGCACCCGCCGCGACGAGCTGGGTCGGCCTGGGCGCCACCGTGGTGCTCTTCCTCGCCGCCGTCATCGCCTTCAACGTCGCCGACGCCCAGCAGGATGCCGGCGGCACGGCTCCCAGCGACAACGTGGCACTCCTCGGTGCTCGCGGGGCTGGTCGTCGCCGCCCCGATGCTGGCCGCGGCCGTGCTCATCGACCGCCGGGAGCGCGGGTGACCACCGACGGCGCCACCCGGTCGCCGCACGCGCGGCACCGGCTCGACGACGTCATCCACGCCCCGGTGCGGTTCAGCATCGTCGCCACCCTGGCCGCCGTCGACGAGGCCGAGTTCGCGCTGGTCCGCGACGAGGTCGAGGTGAGCGACTCGGTGCTCTCGAAGCAGGTGTCCACCCTCGAGCAGGCCGGCTACGTCAAGGTGCGCAAGGGCTACGTCGGCAAGCGGCCGCGCACCTGGCTCTCGCTCACCCGGGCCGGCCGCACGGCCTACACCGGCCACCTGGCCGCGCTGCGCGAGATCGCCGGCGCCTGAGTCGGGACAACTTTGACCTATTGGGCCATCTGTCCCGGAGCCGGTCACCCCAGCCGGGGCAACATTGACCTATTGGTCGATGTTGCCCCACGGCAGCGAGGGTCAGACCGGGGGGACGTCGCGGCGCTTGTCGGCGAAGTGCCGGTCGCGCCGGGCGGCGTAGCGCAGCCGGTGCAGCAGCTCGCCGCGCAGCTCGTCGGCCTCCACGACCTGGTCGATGACGAGGTCGGCCGCCAGGCGCTCGAGGTCGACGTCGGCCTCGTACTCCGCCCGCCGCGCGGCGACGAAGGCGTCGCGCGCCTCGGGCCCCTCGGCCGCCTCGACCTCGGCGATCTTGTTGGCGTACACCGCGTTCACCGCCGCCTCCGGCCCCATCACGGCGATCCGGGCGGTGGGCAGCGCGATCGTGGCGTCGGGCCCGAAGCCGGGCCCGCCCATCGCGTAGAGCCCGGCGCCGTAGGCCTTGCGCACGACGACGCAGAACTGCGGCACGGTGGCCGACGCCACCGCCGACACCATCTTCGCGCCGTGCCGGATGATGCCGCCGCGCTCGACCTCGGAGCCGATCATGAAGCCGGGCACGTCGGCGAGGTAGACCAGCGGCACCGAGAAGGCGTCGCACAGCCAGATGAACCGCGACGCCTTGTCGGCCGAGTCGGTGAACAGCACGCCGCCCTTGACGGCCGAGTTGTTGGCGACGATGCCGACCGTCTCGCCCTCCATCCGCGCGAACCCGACGACGAGCTCGGCGGCGAACAGCGGCTTGACCTCGAAGAAGCTGCCGTCGTCGACCAGCCCGTCGATGAAGTCGTGCACGTCGAACGGCTGGCTCTCGCGCTCGGGCACCGACGCCCGGGTCAGCGGCTCGGCCGGCTCCTCGGCGTGGTAGGTCGGCAGCGGCAGCCGCCAGCTGCCCGGCAGGTAGGAGAAGTAGAGCCGGGCCAGCTCGATGGCCTCGGCGTCGTCGTGCGCCAGCAGGTCGCCCACGCCGGAGACGGTGCAGTGCATCCGCGCGCCGCCCATCTCCTCGAGCGAGACCTTCTCGCCGACGACCATCTCGGCCATCCGCGGGCTGCCGAGGTACATCGAGGCGTTGCCCTCGACCATGATGATGATGTCGCAGAAGCTGGGGATGTAGGCGCCGCCGGCCGCCGACGGGCCGAACAGGCAGCAGATCTGCGGCACCTTGCCCGACAGCGCGACCTGGTTGTGGAAGATCCGCCCCGCGCCGCGCCGGCCGGGGAACATCTCGACCTGGTCGGTGATGCGGGCGCCGGCGCTGTCGACCAGCCAGAAGACCGGCAGCTCCTCGCGCAGAGCGGTCTCGGTGGCCCGCACGATCTTCTCGACGGTGCGCGCCCCCCACGAGCCGGCCTTGACGGTGGGGTCGTTGGCGATGACGACGACCGGCCGCCCGTCGACGGTGCCGCGACCGGTGACCACGCCGTCGGCCGGCAGCCCGGCAGCCCGCGAGTTCGCGTAGCGGCCGTCCTCGACGAAGCTGCCGTCGTCGACGAGCAGGGCGATCCGGTCGCGCACGTAGAGCTTGTGCTGGCTCGCGAGCTTGGCCGCGCGCCTTGTCGGTCGGCGCGCTGCGGAGGTGCCGTCGTGCGCGGCCGTCGCAGCCGCGGCGCGCACGTCGTGCGACCCGCGGGTCGGCTCGTGGACCGGTCGGGCGGTCATGACGGGCAGGCCGAGGCCCTGGCGATGACCATGCGCTGCACCTCGGAGGTGCCCTCGCCGATCTCGAGGATCTTGGCGTCGCGGTAGAACCGGGCCACCGGGTACTCCTCCATGAAGCCGTTGCCGCCGAAGACCTGGGTGGCGATCCGGGTGGCCGACACCGCGGCCTCGGAGGTGTAGAGCTTGGCGATCGCCGCCGCCTGCTTGACCTCGGCCACCGAGCGCCGACCGCTCTCCTGCTCGTCCTTGAGCCAGGCGGCCTTGTAGGTGAGCAGGCGCGCGGCCTCCTCCATGACGGCGAGGTCGGCGATCGGGAAGGCGACGCCCTGGTTGACGCCGATCGGCCGGCCGAACGCCGTGCGGGTCTTCGCGTAGGCCGTGGCCTCCTCGCGCATCCGGGTGATCAGGCCCACGGCGAGGGCGCTGATCGCGATGCGGCCGTCGTCGAGGGTCTTGAGGAACTGGCGGAACCCGTGGCCGCGCTCGCCGAGCAGGTGGTCCTCGGGCACGCGGCAGCCGCTGAAGGACAGGCCGTGGGTGTCGGAGATGTGCCAGCCGAGCTTGTGGTAGGGGGGCTCGACGGTGAACCCGGCTGTGCCGGAGGGGATCATGATCGCCGAGATCTCGGGGCGGCCGTCGTCGTCGGTGCCGGTGCGCGCGGTGACGGTGACGACCGACGTGATGGGCGTGCCGGAGTTGGTGATGAACGCCTTGGCGCCGTCGACGACCCACTCGCCGTCGTCGAGCACCGCCTTGGTGCGCGTGGCACCGGCGTCGGTGCCGGCCTCCGGCTCGGTGAGGCCGAAGCCCGGCGAGCGCGCGGCCGGCGACGAGGTCGGGCAGGAAGCGCTCCTTCTGCTCCTGGCTGCCGTAGGTGAGGATCGGGTTGATGCCCAGGCCCGACGCCGGCCGACAGGGTGATGCCGATCGACTGGTCGACCCGGCCGAGCTCCTCGATGGCGACGCACAGGCTGGTGAAGGCGCCGCCGTCGGAGGCCTCGGCGAGCCGCCGTACTCCTCGGGCACGACCAGGCCGAACAGGCCGAGGTCGCCCATCTGCGGCACGAGGTCGGCGGGGAAGTGGTGCTCGCGGTCCCACTGGGCGACGTGCGGCTCGACGGCCTCGGTCGCGAACTCGCGGACCACCTTGCGGAAGTCCTCGTGGTCCTTGCTCAGCTCGAACATCGGCGCTCCTTCGCGCAGGTGGTCCCACCCCGGGTCGCGGGCATGGCGGGCCGTCCGGTTCTTGACGTTGACGTCAACGTAAAGCAATACTCGCCGGTATGCCAAGTTCCGTGACGGATGCCGTGCGCTCACCCAGCGTGGATGCCGTGCGCTCCCCCGCCGCTCCCGACGGCCGGCGAGCGCGACCGCACCTGGTCGATCGCGCAGGTCGCCGACGAGTTCGGGGTCACCCACCGCACCGTGCGGCACTACGAGGAGCTCGGCCTGATCTCACCCGAGCGCCGCGGCACCACGCGGGTCTACCACCGGCGCGACCGCACCCGGCTCGGCCTGATCCTGCGCGGCAAGCGGCTCGGGTTCCCGCTCGAGGAGATCCGCACGATCATCGACCTCTACGACGCGCCGCGCGGGCGACGCGTCCCAGCTCGAGTACGTGCTCGGCCAGATCGACGAGCGCCGCGCCGACCTCGAGCAGCGCCGGCGCGACATCGACGCCGCGCTCTCCGAGCTCAGCGAGTTCGAGCGCCGCTGCCGCTCCGACCTCGACCGGCTGGCCTGAGCAGCAGCCCGATCCGTCGGACCGGCGGCTGACCAGCGCCGAGGACGCGGAGGCACCCAGCAGTCCGGGTGCCTCCGCGCGCTGGTCAGGCCAGCGCCGGCTCCGGGTCGAGCGCCGCGCTGGTCTCCGCGGTGCCGGGAAGGGGCCGAGCGGGCAGGAGGATGGCGACGGCAACGGCTCCGACGAGGCAGACGGCCGCTGCGGTGAGGCAGCCGGCATGCAGCCCGTCGAGGAAGGCGTCGACGACGGCGGTCTGCACGGCGGGGGCGACGTCGGCCGGGGCCGCCTGCGCGACCGCGAGCCCTTGGGCCACGCCCTCGCCGGCCAGCTGGCGCACCCCCGTCGGCAGGGCCGACATCACCGCCGAGGAGTCCAGGCTGCGCAGGTACAGGGTGGAGTAGATGCTGCCCAGGACGGCCACGCCGAGGGTGCCGCCCACCTGTCGGGTGGCGTCGTTGAGGGCCGAGCCGGCGCCGGCCTGCTCCGGTCGCACGACGCCCATGATCGACTCGGTGGCCGGTGCGGTGGTGAGGCCGAGCCCGGTGCCGAGCAGCACCATCTGGGCGGCCACCTGGCCGTAGGCGACGTCGGCACCGATCGTGGCCACCCAGGCGAAGGCACCGGCCAGCATGAGCAGACCCACCGTGACGACGGCCTTGGTGCCCAGCCAGGTGACGCCGAGGCGGGTCCCGAGGATCGACCCGACGGCGATGGACACGGCGACGGGGACCACCCGCACGCCCGTGGTCAGCGGGGTCTGCCCCTGCACCAGCTGGAAGAACAACGTGATCAGGAAGATGAACCCGAAGAGCGCGAAGAACGCGACCGTCACCGCTCCGCTGGCGGCACTGAAGCGCAGGTTCGCGAAGAGCGAGACGTCGATCAGCGGGTCGGGGCGACGCAGCTCGACGGCGACGAACGCGGCCGTGGCGAGGGCCGCGACGGCGAAGCCGACGATGGTCGCCACCGAGAGCCAGCCGCGAGACGGCGCCTCGATGATCGTGTACACGAGGCTGCCGAGCATCAGCACGGACAGGGCCAGGCCCGGCAGGTCGAGCGCCGGCTGGTGCGCCTCGCGCGAGTCGGGCACCAGGAACCAGGCCAGCCCGGCGGCCAGGACGGCCGCGGGGATGAGGGCCCAGAAGATGCTGCCCCAGGCGAAGTGCTCGAGCAGGTAGCCGCCCAGCACCGGACCGATGGCGACGCCCAGGCCGCCCACGGCACCCCACACACCGATCGCGCCCGCCCGGGCCCGGCGGTCGCGGAAGGTGGCGGTGATGATGGCGAGCGTGGTCGGGTAGACCAGCGCGGCCGCAGCGCCCATCGCGACCCGGGAGACGATCAGTCCGGTGGCGTCGGTGGACAGCGCGGCCCACACGTTGGTCGCCGCGAAGAGGACGAGGCCGACCACCAGGGTGCCGCGGCGGCCGAACCGGTCACCCAGGCCGCCGCCGGCCAGCACGAGGGCGGCGAACGCGAGGTTGTAGGCGTCGACGATCCACTGCAGCTGGGTGGTCGACGCATCCGAGGTCGGTGTTGAGCGTGGGCAGGGCGACGTTGATGACGGTGGTCTCGACCGTGATGGCGAGGACAGCGAGCAGGACGACGCCCAGGACCACGGTGGGCGAGGCGGTGCGGCGGGGGAACGACAGGGCCATGAGCGTGAACCTTCTGTGTTAGCGGTGTAAACACGAGTAGGGTCACACGAGAAGTTGACACTGTCAACAGGTAAGTTGACAGTGTTTACACCGAACGAGAGGACTCCCCATGCCGCAGGCCGGCGCCCGTCGCGGACGCGACCTCAAGGCGACCCTGCTCGAGCACGGCATCGCGCTGGCCCGCGAGGGCGGGCCGGATGCCGTGTCGTTGCGCGACGTCCAGCGGCGGGCCGGGGTGAGCAACACGGCCGCGTACCGGCACTACGCCCACCGCGACGCCCTGCTGGTCGCCATCTCCGAGTACGCGGCCGGCGAGATGGCCCGGGAGATGGAGCGGCAGATGGCCTCGGCCGAGGCGCAGGCCGCCACGTCGCAGCCGGATGACGGTTCCCTCGAGTCCGCGCGACGCCGGGCCCGCGCCCGGTTCCGCGCCACCGGCAGCGCCTACATCGCCTACGCCCTGTCCGAACCCGGCCTCTTCGCCGTGGCGATGCACCCCGGCGCCCACGCGGACCCGAAGGACCCGGCTCCGGACGCCGGAGGCCCGGCCGCCCACGTGACGGGCGACCTCGGGCCGTACGAGCTCCTCGTGTCGTGCGTCGACGAGCTCGTCACGACCGGCGTGCTCGCACCCGAGCAGCGCGCCTTCACCGACGTGGCGGCCTGGGCCGCCGTGCACGGCCTGGCGGTCCTCCTGCTCGACGGCCCCCTCGCGGAGCTCGGGTCCGACGAGCAACAGGCGTCCATCGACCGTCTCCTCGACCTCGTCGACGGCGGCCTGCGATGAGCGTGACCCGGCTGGCGCTGCGCGTGCTCGACCGGTTCGACGAACAGCGTTGAGCCGCACCATGGCCGGAGACCGTGCGACACGCTGGAGTCGATGCCGGCTGCGGGTCGCCAGCTGAGGGTCGAGCTACTGACCCGCGAGGAAGTCGTCGATCTCGGCGCGGGTCGGCGCCGTGTCCGGCCCACGCCGGGTCACCTTGATCGCCCCGGCGGCGTTCGCCCGCGCGGCGGCGTGGGCCCACGAGGCCCCCGCCGCCCGCTCGGCGAGCAGCACCCCGGTGTGGGTGTCGCCGGCGCCGTTGGTGTCGACGGGTCGCTGCGGGTGGCCGGGCAGGAACTCGGTGCGGCCGCCCTCGCGCACCGCGCACCCGCGCGGCCCGTCGCGGACGATCGTCACGGCATCCGGGGGCAGGAGGGTGGCGACCACCTCGGTGGCCTCGTGCATCCCGTGCACCCCGGTGAGCGCCGGCGGCCTCGTCGGCGTTGCCCGTCCACACCGTCGTGCGGGCCAGCACCCGCTCGCGCAGCCCGGCGTCGAGGTCGCTGAAGACGGCACCCGGGTCGAGCACGACGACGACGCCGGGGTCGAGGGTGTCGAGCCACTCGACGCAGCGGGTCGCGGGTGCGGCCGACGAGCGAGTAGCCGCTGACGCACACCAGGTCGCCCGGCACCGGCGCGCTGCTCGCCAGCGACTCGACGGTGATCCGGCGCTCGGCACCCTGGGTCGTGACGAAGGAGCGCTCGGCGCTGGTCTCGACGAGCACCACGCACACGCCGGTGTCGACGTCGGGCACCGGCGGCGACGACACCACGACCCCCTCGGCGGCGAGCGCGGCCCGGACCAGGTCGCCGTTGGGCCCGGTGCCGACCGCGCCGGCGTGCACGCACGACGCGCCCGAGCGGGCCGCGGCCAGCAGGATCGTGACGGCGCCCCCGGCGTAGCGCTGGTACGAGGTGGCCATCACGTTGCCGCCGCGGGTGGGCAGGGCCGGCACCTCCAGCACGGCGTCGACGAGCGCCTGGGCGGTGTGGATGACGCGAGGCATGCGCCGAGTATGCCGGTGCCGGCTACTCGACGTGGACGCGCACCGCGTAGAGCTCGGGGAAGAAGGTGAGGTCGAGGGCCCGGCGCAGGAAGTCGACGCCGCTCGAGCCGCCCGTGCCCTGCTTGTGGCCGATGGTGCGCGACACGACCTGCAGGTGACGGAAACGCCACTGCTGGAACAGGTCCTCGATGTCGACGAGCTCCTCGCAGGTCTCGTAGACCCCCCAGTGCTCGGCCGGGGCGGCGTAGACCGACGCGAACACCTCCACCAGGTCGTCGTCGAGGCGGTAGGGCTTGGTCACGTCGCGCTCGAGCACCGCGGCGGGCACGGCATACCCGCGCCGGGCCAGGTAGCGCAGGAACTCGTCGTAGAGCGTGGGCTCGCCGAGCAGCCGCAGCAGCGACGTCGTGCTCGGCCGGCGAGTGCTCGAACACCCGCACCATGTCGGCGTTCTTGTTGCCGAGCAGGAACTCCACGGCGCGGTACTGGTGGCTCTGGAACCCCGAGCTCGTCGCCAGGAACGGCCGGATCAGCGCGTACTCGCTGGGGGTCAGCGTGGCCAGCACGTCCCACTGCTCGACGAGCTGCTTCTGCACGTGCTTGACCCGGGCCAGCCGCTTCAGCGCCGGCGACAGCTCGTCGGCGGCGATCAGCGCGCGGGCCGAGTGCAGCTCGTGCAGCAGCAGCTTGAGCCACAGCTCGGCCACCTGGTGCTGCACGATGAAGAGCAGCTCGTCGTGCTGCACCGGCTGGCTGCGCGGGTGCTGCGCCGACAGCAGGGTGTCGAGGTCGAGGTACGCGCCGTACGACATCGCCTGCGCGAAGTCGGTGGAGATCCCCTCCTCCAGCACTCGCTGGGCCCGGTCGACGGCGGCGGATTCCTCGCTCATGGGGGCATTGTGCCCCCCTCGTCAGGACCCGGTGGCGGCATCCGCGCCGTAGGAGCGGAACCAGGTGGGGCCGACCACCGAGGCGGCCTCGGCCATCGGCACCGGCGTCCAGGCGGGGGCACCACGACCGCGCAGCACCTCGGCCAGCTCGTCGAGCCGGCGCGCCGCGAGCGCGGCACCGGCGGCCCGCTGCCCGGCATCCATCCGGCCCACGGCGTCGCCCCAGATGGCCCGGCCGGCCATGAAGCCGCTGCAGCCGTGGTCGGCCGCGACGTCGATCTGGGTGCGGAACCCCTCGAAGGTGACCCCGGCGCTGAGCAGCACCCAGGGCCCGTCGATGGCCTCGTCGAGGTCGGCGCACGCCTGGTGCGCCGCGTCGAGGTCGGTGAGGTCGAGCACCGGGAACTCGACCTTCATGATGTCGGCGCCGACGTCGTGGAAGCTGCGCGCCGAGCCGATGACGCTGCGCCGCCGCCGCTCGCGCACGGCAGGGTCGTCCATCGACTCACCGGCCACCGGGAACCACAGCGGCTCGACGATGAGCGGCAGCCCCACCGCGTGGCAGTCGGCCGCCACCTGCGCGACGACCTCGTGCTGGTGCGCGACCTGCGCGGCGTCGCCGTCCTCGCGGTGGAAGACGACGAGCTTGGCGGCGTCGGCCCCGAGCGCCGAGAGCTTGGCCGGGCCCCAGCCCGTCCTTGAGCCGCAGCTCGGTGTCGAACCCCACCGGGCTGGTGGCCGGCGTGTAGTAGAGGTCCTCCAGGCCCGAGATGACGCCGACGTCGCCCGGGAGCGCGCCGGTGACCATGCTCTGCCCGAAGCAGTAGACCGGGTCGGCCAGCACCGAGGTGGCGTGCCGCGAGAGCTCGGCGATCATCTCGAGCTTGGACTCCACGACCTCCTCGAACGAGACCCGGGTGAGGTCGTCGTCGAAGAGCAGGAGGTAGTTGTCGGGGTGGTCGATCGCGATGGTGCGGATCAGCCCGGCCTCGTCGGTGATCCTCGCCAGGCGGCGGTGCAGGCCGACGGTCTCGGCGGTGGGCACGGGCGGCATTGACAGCGCTGTCATGGGGCCCTACCGTAGTCGCGCCGTGTCACCCACCACAAGGTGTGCGCTGCGTCGACAGTGGTGTCAGGAGGAGGTGGCGTGCCCGTGAAGCACCCCACCATCTACGACGTCGCGCGGGAGTCGGGCTTCTCCATCAAGACCGTGTCGCGGGTCATCAACGGGGAGACCGGCGTGCGGGCCGAGACCGTGACCGCGGTGCAGGCCGCCATCGCGGCGCTCGACTACCACCCCAACCCCGCGGCCCAACGGCTCGGCGGCGGCAAGCTGCCGACCATCGGCGTCGTCGTCGACTCGCTCAACGACCCGTTCTTCGCCGAGGTCGTCGCGGTGATGGAGCAGCGGGCCATGGACATGGGCATGGACGTGCTCGTCGCCTCCACCGGCATGGACGAGGGGCGCGCGCGGACCCAGGTCGAGCGGCTCGTGCGCCGCGGGGTGGCGGCCCTGCTCGTCGCCCCCTTCGGCGACGACGACGCCGCGCGGGCCATGCTGCCCGACGGCATCCCGGTCGTCGTCATCGACCGCCGCTGCGGCATCGACGACAAGGACGTCGTGCGGGTGACCGACCACGAGGGCGCCCGCGATGCCGTGAGCCACCTGATCGCCCACGGGCACACCCACATCGCCTTCCTCGGCGAGACCGAGGAGTTCACCACGGTGCAGGACCGGCTGGCCGGCTACACCGACGCGCTCGCCGACGCCGGCCTGGCGGTCGAGCCCGGGCTGGTCGAGACCCGGTGCTGGAACAGCGAGGCCGCCTACCCCCTGGCCCTGTCGATGCTGGCGCCCGACGACGGCCCGACCGCCGTCTTCGCGTCGACCCCGCTCGTCGGCATCGGTGTGCTGCAGGCCCTCAAGCACCTCGACCGCCAGGACGTCGCGGTGGTCGTCTTCGGCGACTTCCCGCTCGCCGAGCTGATGACGCCCCCCACCACCGTGGTCGACCAGCGCCCCACCGCGCTCGCGCACGCGGCGTTCGACCACCTCGAGCGCCGACTCGCCGACCCGCGCGCCACCGTGGTCGACACCGTCCTGCCGACCCGGCTGGTCGAGCGGGGGTCGGGCGAGCTGCCACCGCGAGCCGGAGGGTCGTGACCGGAGCGCAGGCACGCCGGCCGCCCACGGCTCAGGGAGCGGTGACCGCCACCAGGGCCGCGTGGCCGGAGGAGTCGACCTCACGGTGGCACGTGCGGTGCCGCCGCGCAGGGCGTCCTGCAGCCCTGCCGCCTCGTCCTGCGGCAGGAACCAGCTCTCGATGCCGCACCGGAGCCGGTAGTCCGAGTCGTCGCAGGCGAGGTAGAGACCGTCGGCGGGCGGGGTCCGCACCACTCGGCCGCCGACCCACACCGCACCGGCTCGGGTGAGCGGCACGTAGGCCGCGCCCCGGGCGTCGTCGAGCGCCTGCTGCTGCTCGACCGTGAGGTTCTCGGTGCCCTGGCCGCCGGCATCCGGCAGGTCGGGGTAGGAGAGCTCGACGTAGGCCCCGCGGAACGGGTCGATCGGGTCGACCGGCTGCACGCGCAGGGTGACCTGCTCGCCGGTGACCCGGGCGGACAGCGGCGCCCACACGGCCACCGCGACCAGCGCCAGCTGGGCCAGGACGACGGCGCCGACGCGCACGGCTCGCGAGCTGGTGGTGCTCATGCCAGGGCCTCCTTCGCCTCGGTGACCAGACGTCGGCGGCCACGGTCGGCCAGCACTCCGGTGCCGAGCAGCACGACGCCGACGATGAGGAAGAGCGCCGCGCCCGAGACGATCGGGGCGAACACCGCGAACGCCTGCACCGTCACGAACACGACCAGCGCGGCCGTGGCGAGCCAGGTCAGCCGGCCGGAGTCGCGCATCCCGCCGAGCACGGCATACCCGCTGGCGACGACGAGGTAGGCGACGACCGAGAGCACGGCGCGCAGCCAGGCCCCGGCCGGCAGGTCGGCGGTGTCGAGCACGTTCTCGTCGAACCGCCACAGCGACAGCCCCGCCGTCAGCGCCAGGGCGAGTGCCGCGAGGCCGACCTCGAGCCGGTCGAGGCGGTCTCCGCGCACGAACGCGACGGCGGCGAGCACCACCGCGATCCCGAGCCCGACCAGCAGCATCACGTCGGCCGCGGGATCGCCCCACGCGTAGGGCAGCGCCGCGACGAAGAGAGCGACCATCGCCAGCAGCGCCCCGACCTCGCGCCACGGGGCGGCGAGGTCGCGCCAGCTCGTGTGCAGGTGGCCGACCCCGACGGCCACGGCGGCCAGCGCCACGGTGGCGATGGCGGTCGAGACCACGAAGACACTGCCACCGGCACCGGCCACCTGCCACCCGAACCAGAGGGCGAGCAGGCCGACCGCGAGCACCAGCGGGGCGACGCCGCGCACGGCATACGCCCAGAGCAGCGCGCCGAGGCCCCACACGCCGACGAGCGCCGGCTCGTAGGCCGGCACCTGCAGGCTCTGCGCGGCCTGGAAGACCACCGCACCGAACGCCGCGGCCGCCAGCAGCCGCACCGCCCCCACCACCGGGGATGCCGTGTCGCCCGCCTTCGCAGCGCGCGCGGCGAGCACCTCGGCCGCGACGACCAGCGCGAGCCAGATCGCGACCATCAGCAGGAAGCGGGTGAGGGGTGACATGACGTCGAGGTTCGCGGCGACCAGCCAGACCAGCCCCAGCCCGACGAAGCAGGCCCCGAGGGTGAGCACGATGCGCGCGAGGGTGAAGCGGCGGCTCGCGACGTAGCGGCCCCGGATGGCGTCCGCGGCCTCGGCGGCGACCAGCCCCTCGGCCTGCCAGTGCACGAGCTCGCCCTCGAGCCAGTGCAGCTGGGCGGGCGTCACGGGGTGGACGGCCGGGTCGCGGTGACCGGGGGCCGTGGGGGTGGTGGCGGGCGGCGCGGTCATCGCGGGCTCCTCGGTCTCGGGAGGGTCACCCACGGGAGGTGACGCTCCCATGGTGCTCCGCCCCGGGTGCCGCCACCATGAGCCCGCCTACTCAGCGACGCGTGTCGACCGTCCAGCAGTCACGGCGCGGAGGTCGCCACGGTGGTCGCCGAGCGCGCACGGTGGACCACGGCGAGCGCGACGGCGGCGAGGCAGACCAGCACGGGTACCACCACGAGCGCGGCCGTGAGCGACGTCGCGTCGGCGAGGGTGCCGACGGTCAGCGGTGCGAGGAGGATGGCGACCGCGGTCACCACCACGACCCGCCCGCTCGCCGTGGCCGACCGGCCGGGGGCCAGCCCCACCGCCACGGACACGCCCATCGGGAACAGGTTGCCGATGCCGACGCCGAGCAGGGTCAGGCCGGCCGCCGCCTGCACGGGCCCGGTCGACGGCCACAGCAGCGCGAACCCCAGCAGGGCCACCCCCAGGGCCACACCGAGCAGCGCCGCCGGGTCGTACCGGTGGGTCAGGACGCTGCCCAGGATCCGCCCGCCGAGCACCCCCACGAAGTAGCCGGCCATGACCGCGACGGCGGCGTCCGGCGTCGACGCGGCCGCCTGCTGCACGAACGTCGCTCCCCACGCCGTGACGCACCACTCCGCCGCCACCGCGCACATCAGCATGACGGCCGCGACCCAGAACACGCCCGGCAGGCGTCCGCTGGGGACCGCCGCACCCGGCGACGCGGCGGCGGCATCGATGCGGGTCCGCCGGTTGGGCAGCCAGGCCAGCACGGGCACCACCAGCGCCAGCAGCAGCGCCGCCCGCCAGCCGAGGTCGAGCGCACCGACGGCGAGCAGCACCCCCGCGAGCAGGAGGTAGGACGCGGCGGCGGCGACGTTGGCCTCGGTCAGGGCCACGCCCCGGTGCTCGCCGTGGTGCTCGGACAGCCCGGCCTGCACGGTGGCCAGCAGCGATGCCGCCGCCGACGCCCATCAGGGCGATCGACCCGATCGTGGCCGGCACCGCACCGGCCAGGGTGAGCAGGCCGGCCCCGGTGGCCATCACGGCGGCCGCCGACCAGAGCAGCACGGTGCGGCCGACGGCGCGCTCCAGCCGGGGAGACAGGATGCCGGCCACCGCGCTGCCCGCCGCGAACGCCGCGACGTGCAGCCCGCCGACCGAGTAGCTGAAGCCCAGCTCGTCGCGCAGGCGGGGGACGATCAGCCCGGGCACGGCCTGCAGGTAGGCGAACCAGGCCAGCATCGCGTAGAGCAGCCAGGTCACCCGGTCGCGACGGAAGCCCTCCATGCACCGAACGATCCCATCAGTGGCGGCCCGACGCCGCACGGTCGGTCAGGCGCCGTTGAACTCGTCGGGGTTCGGGCCGGTGCGGAAGCCGCGGTCGAGCCCGGCGATCTCGTCGAGGTCGTCGGCGCCCAGGGTGAGGTCGGCGGCCGCCAGGTTCTCGACGATCCGCGACGGGCGTGACCGACTTGGGCAGCACGACGAGGCCGAGCGCGAGGTGCCAGGCGATGACGACCTGCGCCGGGGTCGCGTCGTGCCGCTGCGCGATCGCGCCGATGACGGGGTCGTCGAGCACCTTCTTGCCCGAGGCCAGCGGGCTCCACGACTCGGTGACGATGCCGTGCTCGGCGTGGAACTCGCGCAACGGCGCCTGCTGCAGGTAGGGGTGCAGCTCGACCTGGTTGATGCTCGGCCACTCCCCCGTCTCGTCGAACAGCCGCTGCAGGTGCGGGGCGTGGAAGTTGCAGACCCCGATGGCGCGCACCCGGCCGTCGTCGCGCAGCTCGCGCAGCGCCTGCCAGGTCTCGACGTAGCGGTCCTGGCCCGGCGCCGGCCAGTGGATGAGGAACAGGTCGAGCACGTCGAGCCCGAGCCGCTGCAGGGAGCCGTCGAAGGCCCTGAGGGTCGCGTCGCGCCCGTGGTCGTCGTTCCAGACCTTGGTCGTCACGAAGACGTCCTCGCGGGGCACCTCGCTCGCGGCGAGCGCCCGCCCCACCCCGGCCTCGTTGCCGTAGAGCCGCGCCGTGTCGACGTGCCGGTAGCCGGCATCCAGCGCGGCGACGACGGCCGCGTCGACCTGGTCGTCGGGCACCTGCCACACCCCGAAGCCGACGGTCGGGATCGGCACCGGGCCGGAGGGGGACGACAGGGCGGTGGTGGTCACGTGGGGCATGAGCCCACGCTAGGGCGTGCGGCCGGCTCGTGGTGGCGGGCGGCAGCCAGGATGCCGGACAGCCGCCGGCGCACGGGCGCCTGCGCCACCAGCACGCTGCCGAGGGTGACCGCCACCGCCGCCAGGTGGACGGGCCCGAAGGGCTCGGCGAGCAGCAGCACCCCCAGCGCCGTGCCGACCACGGGGTTGACCAGCCCGACGACCGCGACGGCACCGGCATCCATCCGGGTCAGCCCGCGGAACCACAGCACGTAGCCCAGGGCCGAGCCGACCAGCCCGAGGTAGAGCAGCGCGGCGAGCGCCGACCCGTCGAGGGCCGGGGGCGGCCCCTCCGCCACGGCGGCCACCGGCAGCAGCAGGAGCCCGCCGGCGACCAGCTGCCACGACGTGGTCACGAGCACGTCGTCCGGCGGCGACCAACGCTTGACGAGCACGAAGCCCAGCGCGGATGACGCGACGGCCCCGAGCGCGGCGGCGACGCCCACGGCATCCACCGTGCCGGCCCGGTCGTTCTGCCAGACCAGCGTCACGACGCCCGCCACGCCCAACGAGCGCCGCGAGCAGGGTGACCCTCGCCTGCCGCTCGCCGATGACGAGGAAGGCGGCGCCCATGACCACCAGCGGCGACAGGGCGGTGAGCGTGGAGGCGAGCCCGCTGGGCAGGCGGAAGGCGGCGAGGTAGAGCAGGCCGAAGAACAGCCCGTGGTTCAGGCCGCCCAGCAGCACCGACCGGCCCCACCACCGGCCGCGCGGGAGGCGCCGCACCCAGAGCAGCAGGAGCAGCCCCGCGGGCAGCACCCGGGCGGCGGCGGCGAAGAACGGGCGCTCCGGTGGCAGCCAGAGCTGCGTGACGGCATACGTGGAGCCCCACACGACCGGCGGGACCGCGGTCAGGGCGATGGTGGCTACGCTCGGTGATTTATCTTCCATGGAAGAGACTTTATCTTCCATGGAAGATAAAGTCGAGGGCATGGACCATGCCGCGACCGTCGTCGAGCAGTGGCGGGCCGAGCGCCCCGAGCTCGACACCTCCCCCATCCTCGTGATCGGGCGCATCCACCGCATCGCCGCGGCGCTGACCCCCGAGCTCGTCGCGGTCTACGGCCGGCACGGGCTCGGTGAGGGCGAGTTCGACGTGCTCGCCACCCTGCGCCGCCAGGGCGCCCCCTACACGCTGAGCCCGGGAGAGCTCGGCGAGCGGACCATGGTGTCGTCCGGGGCCGTGACCAAGCGGGTCGACCGGCTCGCCGCCCAGGGTCTCGTCGAACGGCGACCCAGCGCCTCCGACCTGCGCTCGACCCGCGTGGTCCTCACCCGCAAGGGGCGCCGGGTGATCGACGCGGCGATGGACGAGCACGTGGTCAACGAGGCGCGGCTGCTGGCCGGTCTCGACCCCGACGAACGCGCCGCGCTGGCCGACCTGCTGGGACGGTTGGCGGCCACGCTCGGCGTCTGACTCGACCGCCCGTCTCCTGCGTCACACCGGTGCCCGCGCGGCGGCCGACCGCCCGGGTGGGGCGCGTGGCCTACCGATAGAGTCCGAGCCATGGCCATCAGCAAAGTCCTCATCGCCAACCGTGGTGAGATCGCGGTACGCATCGCCCGCGCCTGCGCGGACCACGGCATCGGCTCCGTCGCCGTCTACGCCGAGCCCGACCGCGACGCGCTCCACGTCAAGATCGCCGACGAGGCGTACGCCCTCGGCGGGTCGACGCCGGCCGACTCCTACCTCCTGCAGGACAAGCTGATCGAGATCGCGCACGAGGCCGGTGCCGACGCGGTGCACCCGGGCTACGGCTTCCTCGCCGAGAACGGCGGCTTCGCCCAGAAGGTCATCGACTCCGGGCTGGTCTGGATCGGCCCCGGCCCCGAGGCGATCGACAGCCTCGGCGACAAGGTCAAGGCGCGCCACATCGCACTGGCCGCGAAGGCCCCGCTGGTGCCCGGCACCGCCGACCCGGTCGACGGCCCCGACGAGGTCGTCGCCTTCGCGACGGAGTTCGGACTGCCGGTCGCCATCAAGGCGGCCTACGGCGGTGGCGGCCGTGGTCTGAAGGTCGCCCGCACCCTCGAGGAGATCCCCGAGCTGTTCGAGTCGGCCGTCCGTGAGGCGGTCACGGCCTTCGGCCGCGGCGAGTGCTTCGTCGAGCGCTTCCTCGACCACCCGCGGCACGTCGAGACCCAGTGCCTGGCCGACCAGCACGGCAACGTCGTCGTGGTCTCCACCCGCGACTGCTCGCTGCAGCGCCGCAACCAGAAGCTCGTCGAGGAGGCCCCGGCCCCCTTCATCACCGACGAGCAGCACACCGAGCTGCTCCGGGCGTCCAAGGAGATCCTGCGCGCCGCGGGCTACGTCGGCGCCGGCACCTGCGAGTTCCTGGTCGGCCCCCAGGGCGACATCTCCTTCCTCGAGGTCAACACCCGCCTCCAGGTCGAGCACCCGGTCTCCGAGGAGGTCACCGGCATCGACCTGGTGCGTGAGCAGTTCCGCATCGCCGACGGTGAGTCCCTCGACTACCCCGACCCCGTGCCGCACGCGCACTCCATCGAGTTCCGCATCAACGGCGAGGATGCCGGTCGCGGCTTCCTGCCCGCGCCCGGCACCGTCACGACCTTGCGCGTGCCCCAGGGGCCCGGCGTGCGCTGGGACTCCGGAATGCTCGAGGGCGACACCGTCGCCGGTGCGTTCGACTCGATGATCGCCAAGCTCATCGTCACCGGCCGCACCCGCCAGCAGGCGCTGGAGCGGTCGCGACGCGCCCTGGCCGAGCTCGTCATCGAGGGCATGCCCACGGTCACGCCGTTCCACCGCAAGGTGGTCTCCGACCTGGCGTTCGCCCCGGCCGACCCCGACGAGAAGTTCACGATCCACACCCGCTGGATCGAGACCGAGTTCGTCAACGACATCGCCGCGTATGCCGGCGGCTCGGCCGACGCCGCCGAGGCCGACGAGCGCCAGACCGTCGTGGTCGAGGTCGGCGGCAAGCGGCTCGAGGTCTCGCTTCCCGGTGGCCTCTCGCTCGGCGGCGGCTCCGGCGGCGGTGGTGGTGGCGGTGCCAAGAAGAAGGCGCCCCGGCGCTCCGGTGCCGCGAAGGCGGGAGCGGCGGCATCCGGCGACTCGCTCACCGCCCCCATGCAGGGCACGATCGTCAAGATCGGCGTCGAGGAGGGCGCGACCGTCGCCGAGGGCGACCTCGTCGTCGTGCTCGAGGCGATGAAGATGGAGCAGCCGATCACCGCCCACAAGGCGGGCACGGTGACCGGGCTGGCCGCCGAGGTCGGCGCCACGGTGTCCAACGGCGCGGTGCTCTGTGAAATCAAGGACGCCTGAGATCAACGACGCCTGAGATCAAGGACGAGTGCCCTCGGGGCGCAACCCCCGCTCGAGAGTAGAGAACACGCCGTGCGACCTCGTCGTCGCACGGCGTGTTCTCTACGGTCGACTGCCTAGTCGATGAGATCGGTGTCCTGCGGGCGGGCTTGGGTGCCGGCGAACATCGCCGTCAGGTCGAGCGAGCGCACGTGCCGCCGCGAGGCGAGCGACACGTAGGTGCGGGCGAGCACGTCCTTGCCGAAACCCAGCACCGTGCTCAGCAGCCCGGTCGCCTCGGCGAGGTCCTCCGGCGGGGTCGAGGCGACGATGTGGCGCCACATCGCCTCCTCGAGGGAGTTGAACGCCGTCTGCACCTCGCTGATGTCGAAGCCCTGACCGAAGCGCTCCTCGGCGACGCTGACTGCGTACGAGCTGACCCCCGACAGGTCGCGGTTGCCGATCGCGGTCACGACGAGCTCGAACAGTGCCTCGAGGCGGCCCCGCGTGAACTCCTCACCGGCGGCCTGATAATGGTGCACGTGCGAGCGCTCGAGAACGTCGTAGCTCTCGTCGAGGATGCTCGACCGGGATTCCAGGAGTAGGGCTGCACAGTCCTTCAAGACGCACCCACCTTTCGATGGGTTCATCGTCCCACGTCCGGGCCCGGACACCGGTACCGGGGCGGTGGCCGGTCGTGTGCGCCACAGCGCGGGCGCGATCGCTGGGCCCCGAACCGACGGCGCGGGGGCAGCAGAACGCCCCCGGCCTGTGGGCGTCGGGGGCGTCCGCGGTGTGCGCGACCGGTGGGTCAGGCGCCCGGCGAGACCGGCGGGGGCGGCGGGGGCGTGCTACCGGGCGGGGCCACACCAGGGCCGTTCGTGCTCGAGGGCAGGCCGAGGCCGGACCGGACGGCGGCACCACCCTTGCCCACGTGGGCGGCGTACTTCGGACCGACCTTGCGGCTCACGGTCGCCTCGACCTGGTGGATCTTCGACGAGACGGCGTCAGGGTTCTTTCGGGCGTAGTCGCGCGCCTTGCTCGCCAGTCCGGCGAGTGCTGCGAACTTGATGGCGCCACGTGCCATGGGGCCTCCTTGGTGGGGAACGATGTACCGGGTCAACCGACGACCTACCCACGAGGTTCCCCCTCCACGCGCTCGGCCCTCGTCCGGCTGTCGGCCGCCGAAGACGCGGGTAGGTCACCCGACGCAGGTGGCAACGGGCGCAGCCGGCGGGTCAGCGGCCGCGACGCCGCAGCACCCGGTCGATCACGGCGGCGAGCCCCTCGGGCTCGCGACCGAGCTCGGCGACGACGGCCGCGTGCACTGCCGTGCGCAGGTCCTCCGTCGACGGTGGGGCGGCGGCTGCCGCGGATGCCGTCCTCGGAGCCCGCACCGCCGCCGTAGCCGGGGTCTTCTCACGCTCGATGCGCACCCCGAAGTCCTCGGCCCGCTGGGCGGCCTCGTCGGTGACGACGTCACGGGCGCCGACGACGATGGGTGTCCCGGACCGCGCGGCATCCTCGACGTCGTGGCGGGTGATGAACCGGCGACGGCCCGCGCCGCCCACGCCGCTAGGTGCCTCAGCTGCGGCCATCGAGGCCCTCCAGGGCTGCTACGGCCGCGTTGCGCGCGGCGAGGATGTCGGACTCGGTGCCCGCCATCCACAGCCGACCGTAGACGCCGACGGAGGTGACGTGCATGAGGTTGACCGCGGCAGCCTTCTCGGCCTCGTTGGCAGCCAGGTTGATGTAGGCGGCGGGCGTGCACTCGAGCACCAGCATGGTCTGGCCCGCGACCAGCATCATGCCGCGGGTGAACCGGTTGAGCAGCTGGGACTGGTACGGGCTGACGTTGGTGATGACCTGCATCGAGGCGATCTGGGGCTTCTTGCGGGCGCTGACGTCGAGGTCGAGCTCGCGCAGGACTGCCTCGCCTGCGGAGAGCACCTCGGCCTGGGAGTCCGAGTGCAGCTCGAACATGCCGAACTGACGCTCGACGATCTGGGCGCCGGGCCGGGCCATCGTGGCCTTGACGGCGACGTCGACGACCCGGAAGACGTGGTTGCCGGGCGCCATCTCGACGTACAGCGCGGCCATGCCCTCGATGGGCAGGTCGCCCTGGGTCACCGTCCCGACGAAGGAGGCGTACTGCGGCTGCATCCGGTCGAGATAGCAGTAGGCGCGGAGCTCGAACTCATCGGCCATGGCACTTCTCCTTCATGGGGGTAGTCAGGACTGGGTGGGCGCCTCGCCGGGGACTCATCCGTAGGCCGATCGGTAGCCCACCTCGAGGGCGGGGGCACTGCGCGCGATGCCGAGCGGTGTGACGAACAACGGCGCCACCGGAACCACCGTGTCCAGGCCCGAGGCCTGCGACACCACGTCGGCGAAGCCGGGGAATGCTGCGGTCCCGCCCACGAGGTACACCCGAGGCACCGGCCAGCCGCGGGTGTTGGCCGACACGATCGAGGCGACCTTCTCCATCACCGGGCGGATGAGCGGGAAGAGCCGCGCCTGTTCGCCCGGGTCCTTCTTCAGCCGCTCGGCCTCCTCGACGGTGACGCCGAGGGCGCCGGCGATCACCAGGGTGAGGTGCGTGCCGCCCGTGGGCTCGTCGGCCGTGTGGACCACCACGCCGTCCTGGACGACGGCGACGCCGGTCGTGCCCCCACCGATGTCGACCACGACACCGTCGCGCAGGCGGAGCACCGCGTTGGCGGCACTCGGCTCGTCCACGAGCCCGGTGCACTCCATCCCCGCTGACTCGATGACGTGGTGCACGGCCCGCACGGACCCGGTGGCGACGCCCGGGGGGAAGGCGCCGTGCGCTCCCAGGACGGCCACCCCGAGACGGTCCTCGACCTGGTGCTTCAGGCGGCGCAGGACGTCGACCGCCCCCACGTAGTCGGTGACGACGCCGTCACGGACCACGTCCGCCGCCTCGTAGGCCGCCGCTAGCGGCCGGTCGTCCTCGTCGAGTGCCACCAGCACGACGTAGGCGGTGCCGAGGTCCACCCCGCCCCTGACCATGAGGGGCGGCTCGGCGAGAGGGGTGCTCACCAGCGCCGCATCGAACGCGGCCATGGTGTCCTGCAGGGTCGGCTGATGCATCACGAGATCCAGTCGGCGGGGTAGGTGACGTAGAGGAACTTCGCCCACGACGGCGTCCCAAACGTGATCGACGACCCCTTGGGCACCGCGATGACGTCGCCGGGGTGGCCGATGACCTGCTGCCGCGCCGTCGTGATGTGCAGCTCCCCTTCGATGACGTACTCCACCTCGTCGTAGTCCAGGGTCCACGGGAACGAGCCGGCCCGCAGGCTCAGCACCCCGGCCGCGATGGGCAACCCGTGCTGTGCGGTCACGACGTCAAGCAGGCGCACGTCCATCTCCGGCCGGTGCAGGTCGACCGGGAAGGGGTCGAGCGGCATCACGTTCACGCCGGGGACGTGCCGCAGCGGCGCCGGCCCACCGACCGGCGCTCTCTCGAGGCCGTCCTGCGCGGGCACCCGGGTGGTGATCCGCACCCCGCGCTCGCCAGCGACGTCGCGGGCCAGCGGCGTGAGCAGGTCCCCGGGCTCGACGACGAGCTCGGTGCCGCCCGTGGCGGCGAGACCGAGCACGTCGTCGGCGGTGTGCACCCGTCGGCTCACGGCAGCGCCCTACCCCTCGTCGTGATCCCGCGACTCACTTGGCCGAGGGCGGCACTCCCGGGTTCTGCGAGGGCAGGATGAACTCGACGTCGCTGTGCGGGCGCGGGATGACGTGCACGCTGACGAGGTCGCCGACCCGCTGGGCGGCGGCGGCACCGGCATCCGTGGCGGCCTTGACGGCGCCGACGTCGCCACGGACCATCACGGTCACGTAGCCACCACCGATCTGTTCCTTGCCGATCAGGGTCACGTTCGCCGCCTTCACCATGGCGTCGGCGGCCTCGATCGAGCCGACCAATCCACGGGTCTCGATCATGCCGAGGGCGATCATCTGGGGGTTTGTCACTGGAGTGTCCTCTCACTGTCGTGCTGCGGGGGTGGTGCGAAGTGGCTGTGCGGTGGGTGCGGTCTGGTCACGGGTGGTGGCTGGGCCCTGGCCGGCGGTGCCGGCCCCCGGATGCCGCGGCTGCCCCTCATGGGCCACCTCCCAGCTCACGGAGCACCTGACGGACGATGCGGTCCACCTGGTCCTCACCCGGCGACGTCGGGTCGGGCCCGGGCGGACGGGGCGCCCCCTGCGTCGGTGTCGGCCCGCCGGCTCGCACGCCGTCGTGCCGGGGGGCCCCGCGGACATCCGGAGCGTGCTCGTACGCCGCCGCGGGTGGGTCGTGCAGGGCGAACGCGAGCCGCTTGACGTTGAGCAGGTGGGTGACGGTGATGTTGTCGCTCACCACGGCGCCCCCGATGCCGCCCGGGGCCAGCGTCATCGCGGGCATCACACCCGTCGTGGCACCGATCGCCCCCAGCGTGCCCCAGGTGTTGACGAGGATCCGGAACGCCGGCTTCTCCAGGCCGAAGGCCATGATCACGTCGTCGTCGGTCGCGTGGATCACCAGCGAGTGCCCGTCCCCACCGAAGTGGAGCAGCTCGATGGAGCGCTCGCAGCCCGCACGCCACCCGTCCTCGACGTACCAGCCGAGCACTGTGGTGAGCTTCTCGGCACTGAGCGGCTCCTCGCGCCCGACACTGCTCAGCTCGGCCACCAGGATGCGCGCGTGCGCCGGGACGTCGATGCCCGCCAGCGCTGCCAGCGCCTGCGGGGTCCGGCCCACCGCCGCGGGGTTCATCCCGCCGCCGGGGTTGAAGACGGTGCGCTCGAGCGCCGCCTTCTGGTTCGCGGTGACGAAGTAGGCCCCGAGGCGCTCCATCTCGGCACGCAGCTCCTGCGCCACCGGCGCGTCGGCCACCACCGACTGCTCGGTCGCGCAGATCGTGGAGCTGTCGAAGGACTTGCTGTTGACGATCGCCGACGCCGCTGCCAGCACGTCGGCGCTGCGGTCGACGTAGACCGGCACGTTGCCCGGCCCCACGCCGAGGGCAGGCTTGCCCGTGCTGTGCGCAGCACGCACCATCGGCGTCCCCCCGGTGGCCAGGATCATCGAGGTGGCGTAGTGGCGCATGAGCTCCTGCGAGCCGGGAAGGCTGACCTCCTGCATGCAGCCGACCAGGCCCCGGGGCATGCCGGCCCGCTCGCCGGCCTCGATCATCACCCGCACGGCTTCGTAGGTGCAGGCCTTGGCCGAAGGGTGCGGAGCGATGATGCACGCGTTGCGAGCCTTGACCGAGATCAGCACCTTGTAGACGGCGGTCGAGTTCGGGTTGGTCGAAGGGCACAGGCCCACGACCACGCCCACCGGCCACCCGATCTCCACGATCCCCTTGGCCTCGTCACGGCGCAGCACGCCGACCGTCGGGGTGTCGCGGATGGACTCCCACACCGTGCGGGAGGCGAACTCGACCTTGATGCGCTTGTGGGCGGGGACCCCGTAGCCGGTCTCGTCGCACGCCAGCTGCCCGAGGCGGGCCGCGTCACGGTAGACCGCGTCGGCCATCGCCGCGCAGATCCGGTCCACCTCCGCCTGGGTTGCGTGGAGGAACTCCCGCTGGGCGGAGCGGGCGGCGAGCGCGAGGCGGCGGGCCTCCTGCACCGACCGCAGGTCGCTGTCGAGATCGTTGTGCGACATCACACCTCCCGCGGCTTCGTCGCGACGTCGAGGACGCCGTCGCGGAACGCGGCGCACGCGGCCACCACGGCGCTCTGGGAACCGACGAGGAACCCGCCGGAGAAGTTGGTCTCGGAAGGCGGGGGGAACCAGACCTTGACCTCCACGTCGGCTGCCTTCAGGGCGAGGTCGAGGGCGTACGTCGCCTCTAGCGGCGGGGCGATCAGGTAGGCCATCGGCGTGCCCACGGGGATGTCCGCCTCCCGGCTGAGGTAGCTGCCGGTCCGGGAGATCGGGTGGGCGAAGAAGGCGAGGTCGCCGGCGTCGTCGGCGGCGTGGAACCAGGCCTGCTGCTCGGCGTAGTCGACGCAGGCCGCCAGGCCCGCCCGGGCCTCGGCCGGTGAGGATGCCGCCAGGATGCCGATGACCTCACCCGAGAGCGGGCCGGACGCGTGCGCAGAGCCGGCGTAGAAGCTGTGGGCGTAGACGACCTCCACGTCGGCCATCTTGGTCGCCTCGTCGAGCGAGACGTAGAGGCTGTCGTCGATGTCGCAGGTGACGAGCGCCAGGCTGCGCTGGTCGTCGCGCAGCTCGAGCTTGACCGCGAGCGCCCTGTCCACGTTGGGGATCAGCCTGGCCGCGAGGATCGTGGGCTTGATCGGGTCGAGGACTGCCATCACCGGCTCCCGCTCTCAAGGAGGCGGAGCTCGACTCCGCTGGCCTGGTGCTTCATGACGTTCTTGACGTGCTCGACCACGAAGGCGCCCGCCTCCAGGGGGTTGGTGCCGCCGTTCTCGGTGATCATGCAGATGACGTCCCGGTGCGCGTCGGTCTTTCCGGCGGTGGGCTGCCAGCCGGAGTAGACGCTCATGGCGTCGGCGACGCCGAGACCGGGCCGCTCGCCGATGAGCAGCAGGACCACGTCGGCCCGGACGATGTCGTTGACGTCGTTGATCACGCCGACCCGGCAGTACCGCACGAAGAACGGTGTGCCCAGCGTCAACCCGGCGGCACGCAGGCCCTGCTCGAGCACCGGATAGATCTGCGGAAGGTTGTTGGTGACCGCGGCGGCGGACAACCCGTCACCCACCACGACCTGCACCTGCGGTTGCTTCACGCACTTCTCGGCCACCACGCGCTTGGAGTCCTCGTCGAGCTCGCGGCCGAGATCAGGACGCAGCAGGTACTCGTCCTGCGTGGAGACCCTCGTCTGCACGGTGAAGAGGCCGAACTGGTCGAGCAGTGCCGAGGGGACGTCGCCGAAGATCGCATCCTGCGTGACGGCGTGGTCGGCGCCGAAGAGCAGCACGCTGCGGGTGGGCGGTCGCGGGCCGGCCCGGCCGACGGCGAGGCGAGCGGATGTCGAGGCGGCGAGGTTCTCCAGGCCGCTGGGATTCGCGGCATCGCGCACGCCGATCCGGTGGCGCTCCGCGGCGACGGTGGGATCGGGCACCTCGATGCTCACGTCGCCGCTGCCCGGACTCTTCCTCGCGACCTCCGGCCCGCTGCGCGAAGGGGCCGCGGGTGTCGTCAGTACGGGCGGTGTTGGGGCCGTGGGCGTGGTGGCAGCGTTCGTGCGGGCAGGGCTCGTCGGGGCGGGCGCATCGGACCCTGCGGCCAGCTCGGCGAGGACCTCCGCAACGACGCTGCGGAGCTCCTCGGTCGACATCGCGCTCATCGGGTCCACCTATCGGCTCAGGAAGAAGGAGGCGTCGCCCGCCTTCTCGGTCAGTCGGCCGTCGCGCAGCAGCCCGAGGTCCTCCATCCAGACCTCGAACTCCGGCAGCGGCCGCAGCCCCAGCAGCTGGCGCAGGCTGGGGGCATCGTGGAAGCTGGAGCTCTGGTAGCTCAACATGGAGTCATCACCCATCGGGATGCCCATGATGTAGTTCACGCCCGCCGCCCCGAGGAGCACCGCGAGGTTCTCCAGCTCGTTCTGGGTCGAGCGGGCGTGGTTGGTGTAGCAGACGTCTGCGCCCATCGAGATGCCGGTGAGCTTGCCCATGAAGTGGTCCTCGAGCCCGGCCCGGGTGATCTGCGTCGAGTCGTAGAGGTACTCCGGGCCGATGAACCCGACCACGGTGTTGAGCTGGAAGGGGTCGTAGCGCTTGGCGAGGCCGTAGCACCGCGCCTCCATGACGACCTGGTCGGCGCCGTGGTGCGCGTCCGCGGACAGCTCGGATCCCTGACCGGTCTCGAAGTACATGTGGTTGGGCCCGGTGACGACCGAGTACCGCTTGGCCAGGGCGTTGGCCTCGTCGAGCATCGCGACGTCGATGCCGAAGGAGTCGTTGCCCTGCTGGGAACCGGCCAGGCTCTGGAAGACCAGGCCGACCGGCGCACCCTTGCGCATGGCCTCCATCTGCGTTGAGACGTGGGCCAACAGGCAGTTCTGCGTGGGGATCTCCCAGCGGGTGATGATCTCGTGCGTCAGCTCGAGCAGCCGCGCGACACTTCCCAGCGAGTCGTCGGAGGGGTTGATGCCGATCACGCTGTCGCCCGACCCGAAGCTCAGTCCCTCGTAGACCGCGGCCCGGATCCCCTCGACCGAGTCCGTCTGGTTGTTGGGTTGGCAGCGCGACCCGAGGGTGCCCCGTAGCCCGATGGTGTTGTTCGCGTGCTTGACGACCTTGATCTTGCTGGCCGCCAGCATGAGGTCCAGGTTGGACATCAGCTTGGTGACGGCGGCGACCATCTCCGCGGTGAGGCCGTTGCTCAGCCGCTTGATCATCTCCTCGGTCGTCGTGTCGGCCAGCAGCCACTCGCGCAGCTCGCCGACCTGCATCCCCTTGATCTCCGCGTAGACGGCCTCGTTGACGGCGTCGTCGATGACCCGGGTGACCTCGTCCTCCTCGTAGGGCACCGCCGGGTTGGCGCGCAGGGTCTCCAGCGTGACCTCGGCGAGCACGAACCTTGCAGCCATCCGCTGCGCTGCGCTCTCGGCGGCGACGCCGGCCAGCTGGTCCCCGGACTTCTCCTCGTTGGCCTTCGCCAGCAGGTCCTTGATGTCACGGAACTGGTAGCGGGTGCCGAAGAGCGTCGCGGCTAGCTGCATGGGGGTGCGCTCCTTCGGGGGACATCTCGCTCAGTCATAGAAGACCAGCGTCTTGATGGACAACGGCACCGCACGGCCGTCCAGGACGGGTAGCCCGATGTCGATGAAGTCGCCCTCACCCAGGCCGACCTGGTCGATGACCAGGAGCGGCACGCCGGGTCGGATGCCTTGGATCGTCTGGCCGAGCACCTGGGCGTAGTCCTGCTGGAGGACCAGGACCAGCGGGCGCTCACGGTGCCCGGCATCGTGGAAGGCCACGATCTCCGCCGCAACCGCCTGGAGGGCCGGGTAGCCCATCTCCGTGGGCAGGTCCACGACGATCGCCGCCTCGGAGTCCTCGTCGAGGTCCCAGCGGGCCATCGCCTCCCGCACCGCACCGGCGAAGGGCAGCCCGCCGCCGCGGCCCGGGAGGGCCGGCCGGAGAACGGGCAGGTTGCGCAGCGGGAGGAGCTCACGGTCGGCCCAGATGGTCGAGCCGCTCAGTGTGACGGTCTGCCCCGCGGCCCCCAGCACCGTGGCGCGCAGCGTCTCGGGGGGCTGGCGCACGGTCAGCTGGCGGAGCCGGTCGTTGCGGTGCAGCGAGTCGGCCAGCAACGGGCCCACGTCGCCGTAGCGGGCCACCTCGGCGATCGTCGAGACCGGCAGGTGGGCGTAGTAGCAGGCGCCGATCCCGCCGGTGAGGAACACCGAGGAGGAGGCATCGGTCCCGGTGAGCGGCGCGGTGAGCTGGAGCCCGTGACCGACCCGGACCTCCTGGCCGGTGGCGAGGTCGACGACCAGGTCGGCCATCACGTCGCAGAAGGCGCGCAGCTCCTCCAGTGTGGCGGTGCTGCCTTCCTTCAGCGCCAGGCCGAGGTCGTCGACGATGGTCCGCCCGGGCGGCGCCACCCGCAGCACCATCCCGGTCTCGTCGATCTCCACCTGGCGCCCGCCGACGGCCAGACCCGACGAGCACAGGTGTCGACCGACCTTGAAGAGGGCGGCGTTGGACGTGCCACCGCCGATGTCGACACTGGTCACCTGCTCGTAGTGGTCGGCGGACCAGCGGGCGACCCCTGAGCCACGGCCGGCGATCTGCGCTTCGGCGTTGGGCCCGGCCACCGTGACCACGAAGTCACCGGCATTCGAGGAGAGGGCGCGCAGGATCGCATCGGCGTTCCTCGTCCGGGCCGTCTCGCCGGTGATGATGACGGCCCCGGTCTCGATGCTCTCGGGGGAGACCCCGGCCCTCTCGTACTCTCCACGCACCAGCTGGGCCAGCGCGTCGGCGTCGACGGCGTCCGGGGCGCTGAGCGGCGTGGGGTGCGCCTCGCCCTGGTGGACCACGGACTTCTCGTCGACCTGGATCCGCGGCACCTGGCCGGGTCGGGCGACGTCGTGCAGGACCAGGCGGGAGAACACCACCTGGGTGGTGGTGGTCCCCACGTCGATCCCGACGCTGAGCACCTCCCGCTGCACCCCGGGCATGGCAGCCGTCAGCTCTTCCTGAAGGTGACGGTTCCGTCCACCTCGAGCGAGTCGAGGATGCCCATGATGACGGCGTCGACGGGTTGCCCGGTCGTCGTCGCGCTGTGCCGAGCGGCGCTGCCCTCGGCGACGAGCACGAGCTCGCCCGAGCCGGCACCCACGACGTCGACCGCGACGAAGACCGGGCCGGTGGCGCTGCCGCCCTCGTCGGCCTCCCGGACCAGGAGCAGCTTGTGCCCAACCAGGGTCTTGTCCTTCACCGTGGAGACGGCCGACCCGATCACTCGCGCGATTCGCATGTCAGTGCAGCTCCGACTCGGACGACTCGATGAGCGCGAACTCCTCCTCCGGAGCCGAGGCCACGATGTGGTGGCGGCTGTAGAGGCCGAAGTAGGCGATGGCGACCACGTAGACGAGGGCCGTGATGGTGACCACCCGCGGGTCGACGAGGAAGCCGGCGATCAGTGCGACGACGGCGAGCACGCAGGCGATCCCGGTGGTGACGACACCACCCGGGGTCCGGTAGGGACGCGCGAGCTCTGGCTCCTTGAACCGAAGGATGATGTGCGAGAGCGTCATCATGATGTACGAGATCGTGGCGCCGAACACCGCCACCAGGATGAGCAGGTCGCCCTGGTTGAACACGGCCATGACGAACCCGATGATGCCGGGGACGATGAGGGCGACGTACGGCGTCTTGCGCCGGCCGGTCAGGGACAGGACCCTCGGCAGGTAGCCGGCCCGTGACAGGGCGAAGGTCTGGCGCGAGTAGGCGTAGATGATCGAGAAGAAGCTCGCGATCAGGCCGAGCAGACCGACCACGTTGATGAACTGGCTGACCGGCGTCTGGCCGGCCCAGGCCGTAGGCGCCTCGAGGGCCTCGACGAGGGGGTTTCCCGACTCCATGAGGTAGTTCGCCCCTGCCGCGCCGGGGGCGACCACCAGGATCGCGAACGCGAAGACGATCAGCGTCAGCATCGCGCCGATGATGCCCCTGGGCATGTCCTTGGCCGGGTTCTTCGACTCCTCGGCGGCCAGCGGCACGCCCTCGACGGCGAGGAAGAACCAGATCGCGTACGGGAGCGCTGCCCAGATGCCCACCAGCCCGAACGGGAGGAAGGCGCTGGCTCCGACCGCATCGGTCACCGGGATGTCGGTCAGGTTGTCGATGTCGAACTGCGGTATCGCAGCGCCCACGAAGACGACCAGGGCCACTACTGCGATGGCCGTGATGACGAACATGACCTTGAGCGCCTCACCGACGCCCCACAGGTGCAGCCCGACGAAGACCGCGTAGAAGACCAGGAACACGACCCAGCCGACGTCGAACCCGGTGAGGGACTCGACATAGGCGCCGATGAAGTTCGCGATCGCCGCAGGGGCGATGGCGTACTCGATGAGGATCGCGGTCCCGGTGAGGAAGCCACCCCATGGGCCCATCGCACGACGGGCGAACGCGTAGCCACCGCCGGTGGTGGAGATCGTCGAGGACAGCTCGGCCAACCCCAGCACCATGAACAGGTACATGATCGCCATGATCGCCGTGGCCACGAAGAGCCCGCCCCAGCCGCCCTCGCCCAGACCGAAGTTCCAGCCGGCGAAGTCACCGGAGATGACGTAGGCGACCCCCAGGCCGGCGAGCAGCAACCACCCGGCCACACCGCCTTCCAGCTGGCGCTTCTCGAAGTACTCGGCTCCCTCGACCTGTGCGTCGACACCGCCGCGCTCGTGAATCCGTTTCGGGGCCTTGTCACTCATGCGGGCTCCTGACCCTCGACACTGCTCACACCGGGCCGAGGCGGCGGCGATGCGATCCTGACGCTAGACCCGCCGAGGAGGAGCGGCAAGGGACCGGCGTCACACCGGCCCTGCCGGGGTCGTTGCCGGGGCCGTGCCGGGCCACGCGGTGCCTACGGCGTCTGTCGGTGGTGCGCAGGCGGCGGGCCGCCTCGGTGATCGAGCCCGACAGCGACGGGTAGACGGTGAAAGTCGAGGCCACCTGTCGAGGTTGGGAGCCGGAGCGGCAGCATCAGAACCTCAGGGTTGACGACCTCGTCGTCGACGTCCCTCTGCGACACCCCGACCGTGGCGATCTCGGGGTCGTTGAAGATGTTGGCCGGCCCGACGCGCAGGGTCATCGGTGCGGGGGCATCCCCCGAGGCCGTGAGCTCGACGCCGATGTCCTCCAGCCCCGTCGAGGCGGCGGTGTCCGCCGGTCAGCGCGCCGTGGTCGTCTCGGCCGGACCGGTGTGCGCGCCTGCTCTCGGCATCTGTGCGATGACGCCCCGAGCGGTCAGCGACGGGGTCGCTCCCCCGGCGTCAGCGGCGCCGGGTCGTCATCCCACCGGCGGGGCTGGGGGTCGTCACTGGTGCCCGGTGAGGGGTTCGGGGCCACCGGGTCGCGGAACCCGTGCGGCGCCCGCGGCTCGGTGGTCTCCGGGTCGGGGTCGGTCAGCGGTACGCCGGCGTCGCGGGGCCGGTGGGCGTCACGGACGTCACGGGCCGGCAGCCCGAGCCCCTGACGCAGCCCGGCGCCCACCTTGTCGACGTACACCCCGTGCTGCGGGGCCAGCCTGCCGCGCAGGAACCGCTCGACCTGGTCGACGGCCTCGCCCGCCTGGCCCGGGTTGTCGCGGGCGTAGTCGCGGGCCTGGCTGACCACCGTGGTGACGACGGCGATGAGGGCGGCGGCTCGGACCTTCTTCACGGACGGCTCCTCGGGGCAGGGGTGCTCAGGCCACCCATCCTGCCCCGCCCGCACACGCCCGGCCCCGAACTGCGGGCTTCGGCACGCCGGTGCCCCGTCGTCCGGTCAGATCGAGGGGTCGAAACCGGTCGGTGAAGCGGACCCGGCTGCTGCGCCGCGCCGCTGCGCCACCGGCGCCGCCCGCGGCGGGAGCGGGCAGGCCGAGGCTCGAGCGCAGTGCCGCGCCGCCCTTGCCCACCTTGTCCGCGTACTTCGGGCCGGCCTTGCCCGAGACGAAGGACTCCACCTGGTCCAGCGTGCGCGACGCCTGCTCGGGGTTCTCGCGCGCGAACTCCTTGGCCTTCGCCGCGGCGACCGAGGCGGCGGCCACCAGCACGGCCATCCGGATCATCTTCATGGGGTGTGCTCCAGTACGGGTCGGTGGGACGGGGTTCCATCTTCACCCAGCCGGCCCGGAATCGGCAGCGGGTGCTCAGTCCGTCGCGTGCAGGCGGCGGGCCGCCTCGGCGATCGAGCCGGACAGTGACGGGTAGACGGTGAACGTCGACGCCACCTGGTCGACGTTGAGCCGGTGCTGCACGGCCAGGGTGACCGGGAAGATCAGCTCGGAGGCCCGGGGCGCGACCACGACCCCACCCACGACGGCACCAGAACCCTTCTGCGCGAACAGCTTCACGAAGCCGTCCTCGATGCCGAGCATCTTGGCGCGTGGGTTGCGCGACAGCGGCAGCATGAGCACCTCGGCGTCGACCACACCGTCGTCGACGTCCTTCTGCGACACCCCGACCGTCGCGATCTCGGGGTCGGTGAAGATGTTGGCCGACACGACGCGCAGGTTCAGCGGTGCGACGGCATCCCCCAGGGCGTGCGACATCGCGATGCGCCCCTGCATCGCCGCGACCGACGCGAGCGGGAGCACGCCGGTGCAGTCGCCGGCGCCGTAGACGCCGCGCACCGAGGTGCGCGACACGCGGTCGACCGCGACGTGGCCGGATGCCGTGAGCTCGACGCCGACGTCCTCGAGCCCGATGCCGCTGGTCTGGGGCACCGAGCCCACGGCGAGCAGTGCGTGGGAACCAAGCACCTCGCGGCCGTCCTCGAGGCGCACCACCACACCGTCGGCCGTGCGCTCGACGGCCGCCATCCGGGAGCGTCCGAGCACCTCCATGCCGCGCTTGGTGAAGACGTCCTCGATGACCTGGGCGGCGTCGGGGTCCTCGCCGGGCAGCACCCGGTCGCGCGAGGACACCAGCACGACCTCCGACCCGAGCCCGAGGTAGGCCTGGGCGAGCTCGGCACCGGTGACACCGGAGCCGACGACGACCAGCCGCTCGGGCAGGGTGTCGAGGTCGTAGATCTGCTGCCAGGTGAGGATGCGCTCGCCGTCGGGGCGCGCGGTGTCCATGACGCGCGGGGTGGCGCCGGTGGAGATGAGCACGACGTCGGCCGTCGAGCTCCTGCACCCCGTCGGCCGTCTCGGCGCGCACCGTGGTGGCCGAGGTGAGCACCGCGCGACCGGTGAGCACGCGGACGCCGACCTCGGCGAGGCGGGTGGCGATGTCGTCGCTCTGGGCGGCGGCCAGGTCGAGCACCCGGGTGTTGACCTCGCGCAGGTCGGCGACGGCATCCGCGACCTCGTCGCCCTCGGCGTCCTCGAGGTGCACCCCGAGCTCGTGCGCGGTCTCGAAGTCGCTCATGTAGTCGGCGGTCGAGATGAGCGTCTTGCTGGGCACGCAGTCGGTGAGCACCGCGGCACCACCGAGCCCGTCGCGCTCGACGACGGTGACCTCGGCCCCCAGGTGCGCGGCTACCAGGGCGGCCTCGTAGCCGCCCGGGCCTCCCCCGAGGATGACGACTCTGCTCGACCTCGTGCTCACGACGCCCATCCAACCACTGCGCGGCCGAGGTCACGTTTGGGTGGCGTCTCGCAGAACACACATTGGTGCGGTTCCATACCTTCTCCGCGGTCCCTAGAGTTCGAAAGGGCCTCCACTGCGAGGCCCCGGCAGTCGCCGCCCCGAACCCGGAGGTCCACGATGACCCTGTCCTTCACCCGGCGCGCAGGCGCCCTCGCCATGATCGGCTTCGCCGCGGCGACCGTGGTCGCCTGCTCCCCACCCAGCGACGACGCCGAGACGCCGGCGGCATCCGGCTCCTCGGGTGCGGTCGACGCGAAGACCGCGACGTCCGCCGAGGCCTTCGGCGGGATGGCCGCCCTCGAGGCGGCCGCCAAGAAGGAGGGCGCCCTCAACGTGATCGCCCTGCCGCCGAACTGGGCCAACTACGGCGAGGTCATCAAGACCTTCCAGGCGAAGTACCCGGAGATCAAGATCACCAGCGACCAGCCCGACGGCAGCAGCGCCGACGAGATCTCCACCGCCCAGCGGCTCAAGGGCCAGTCCGGCGCCCCCGACGTGTTCGACCTGGGCGCCGCCGTCACCCTGGCCAACACCGCCATGTTCGCCCCCTACCAGGTCGCCACCTGGAAGGACATCGGCGACGACTTCAAGGAGCCGAGCGGCCTGTGGGTCAACGACTACGGCGGCTACATGGGCATCGGCTACGACTCGGCCAAGGTGCCGGCACCGACGTCGGTGGCCGACCTGCTCAAGCCCGAGTACAAGGGCAAGGTGGCCCTCAACGGCAACCCGACCGAGGCCGGCGCGGCCTTCGCCGGCGTGCAGATGGCATCGGTCGCCAACGGCGGCACGGTCGGTGACCTCACCAAGGGTGTCGACTTCTTCAGCGCGCTGAACAAGGCCGGCAACTTCCTGCCCGTCGACCCGACACCGGCCACCATCGAGTCCGGCCAGACTCCGGTGGTCATCGACTGGGACTACCTCAACGCCGCCGAGACGGCCAAGCTGCCGACCTGGAAGGTGATGGTGCCCAAGGAGGCCGTCATCGCCGGCTACTACAACCAGGCCGTCAACGCCGATGCCCCGCACCCCGCCGCCGCGCGGCTGTGGCAGGAGTTCCTGTTCTCCGACGAGGGCCAGAACCTCTGGCTCAAGGGTGGCGCCCGGCCGATCCGGTTCGAGGCGATGAAGGCCGCCGGCACGCTCGACGCCGCGGCCGCCGCGGCGCTGCCGCCGGTCGACGGCACCCCGATCGTCCCGACCCAGGCCGATGCCGAGTCCGGCAAGACCTACCTCGCCGCCAACTGGGCCAACGCCGTTGGCTGATGCCCCGGCACGGAGGGCACTCGGCAGGCGTCGCCCGTCGAGTGCCCTCCTGGGCGTCGTCCCCTTCTTCGCCTACACGACGGTCTTCCTGCTGATCCCGACCCTCGTGGTGCTGGTCGGCGCGTTCCTCGGCACCGACAACGGCTTCACCCTGGCCAACGTCGACGGGCTCACCTCGCCCGCCGTGCTCCGGGCACTGCGCAACTCGGTGGTGCTCTCGGCGGTGACCGCCTTCGCCGGCGCGGTGATCGGCGGCATCCTCGCGTATGCCGTGAGCACGGCGAAGGCGAGCAGCGTCACCAAGCGCTTCGTCACGTCGCTGTGCGGCGTGCTGGCCCAGTTCGGCGGTGTCGCACTGGCGTTCGCGTTCGTCGCGTCCTTCGGCATGACCGGCCTGATCACCGCCTGGCTCAACGGCATCGGCGTCGACACCGGCACCGGGTTCTGGCTCTACGGGTGGAACAAGGGCCTGATGCTGGTCTACCTCTACTTCCAGATCCCGCTCATGGTCATCGTCTTCCTGCCGGCCGTCGAAGGGCTGCGTCCGCAGTGGCGCGAGGCGACCGAGACCCTGGGCGGCACGACCTGGACGTTCTGGCGCCGGGTCGCGGGCCCCATCCTGCTGCCGTCGTTCGTCGGCGCGATGCTGCTGCTGTTCACCAACGCGTTCTCCGCCTACGCCACCGCGAAGGCCCTCATCTCGCAGGGCACCCCGCTGCTGCCGCTGCAGATCGCCGGCACGATGAGCTCGGAGGTCATCCTCGGCCAGGAGAACGTCGGCAAGGCGATGGCCCTGGCGATGATCGTGGTCGTGGCGCTGGTGATGACGGCCTACGTCTTCCTCGACCGGCGCGCGAGCCGCTGGATGCAGCGATGAGCGGGCAGCGCGCGGCCTACCTGCGCCGGCAGACCGTCTTCCGGTGGGGCTCGATCACGCTCGCGGTCACCTTCTTCCTGCTGCCGCTGCTCGGGGCGCTCGAGTTCACCACCCAGGGTCCCGGTGGCAACGGCCACACCGCCGACACCTGGACCACCCTCGTCGACGTCGGGAGGATCACGACCGACTACCCGGCGCTGCGCGAGGGGTTCCTCGCCTCGGTCGGGCTCGCGATCCTCACCCCGATCGTCATGCTCCTGATCCTGGTGCCGACCATGACCTGGGTGCGGCTGCGGCTGCCCGGCCTGTCGCGCACCGTCGAGTTCATCTGCCTGCTGCCGCTGACCGTGCCGGCGATCGTGCTCGTCGTCGGGCTGGCACCGGTCTACGCGTGGGTCTACTACTTCTTCGGGTCCTCGACGCTGCTGCTGTCGTTCGTCTACGTCGTGCTCGTGTTGCCCTACGCCTACCGCTCGCTCGACGCCGGGCTGCGTGCCATCGACGTGCGCACCCTGTCCGAGGCCGCCCGGTCGCTGGGCGCGTCGTGGTTCACGGTGATGCGCCGCATCGTGCTGCCCAACCTGCGCTCGTCGGTGCTCTCGGCCTCGTTCCTGTCGGTGGCCCTGGTGCTCGGCGAGTTCACCATCGCGAGCCTGTTCAGCAAGAAGAACCTCCAGGTCGCGATGTACGAGCTGGGCAAGTCCGACGCGAAGATCTCGGTTGCGGTGGGCCTGCTCGCCCTGGCCTTCGCCTTCGGGGTGCTGTTCGCGATGTCCTTCGTGGGCAGCAGCACCGCCGGCAGCTCGCCGTTCGCCCGACTCCGACGTTCCCGCGCCGACCGCAAGGATGCCGCCGCATGACCGAGACCAGCCGCGGCACCGCCGTGCGCCTCACCGACCTGCACCGCGTCTACGGCGGGGTGGCGGCCCTCGACGGGCTCACCCTGCACATCGAGCCCGGCGAGTTCGTCGCGCTGCTCGGCCCGTCGGGCTGCGGCAAGACCACCGCCCTGCGCTGCCTGGCCGGGCTCGAGGACCCCGACTCCGGCACCGTCGAGGTCGGCGGCCGCGACCTGACCTCGGTGCCGGCGAACAAGCGCGACATGGGGATGGTGTTCCAGGCGTACAGCCTCTTCCCGCACATGACGGCACGGCAGAACGTCGAGTTCGGGCTCGAGCTGCGCGGGCGCGACAAGGCGACGCGGCGGGCCCGCACCGCCGAGATGCTCGACCTGGTCGGGCTCGACGAGCATGCCGACAAGTTCGCCCACCAGCTCTCCGGCGGCCAGCAGCAGCGGGTCGCCCTGGCCCGGGCGCTGGCCATCGAGCCGCAGGTGCTGCTGCTCGACGAGCCGCTGTCGGCGCTCGACGCCAAGGTGCGCACCCAGCTGCGCGACGAGATCCGCCGCATCCAGCTCGAGGTCGGCACGACCACCCTGTTCGTCACCCACGACCAGGAGGAGGCGCTCGCCGTGGCCGACCGGGTCGGGGTGATGTCGGTGGGCCGGCTCGAGCAGCTGGCACCGCCGGCCGAGCTCTACAGCGCCCCGCAGACCCCGTTCGTGGCCGACTTCGTCGGGCTCACCAACCGGGTGCGGGCCCGCGTCGAGGGCTCCACGGCGTTCCTCCTGGGCGGCAGCGTGCCGCTGCTGCCGGGCTCGGCGACCGGGCCCGACGCGCTCGTGCTGGTGCGCCCCGAGGGGGTGCACGTCGAGCACGCGACCGGCGGCACGGCATCCGTGGTCAGCGCCAGCTTCCTCGGCGGTCACGGCCGGGTCATCGTGCGCGTCCCCGACGGCACCCTGGTCACCGTGCAGGTGCCCAACACCGAGGTGACCGGGTTCGCGCCGGGTGACCCGGTCAGCCTGTCGCCCCGCGGCGACGCCGCCCTCGCCGTCGCGGACTGACCGCTTCGACATCGCCGGCACCGAGCACATCCCGCGCACCGGCCCCGGGGTCTCGTGGTAGCCCCGCGGCTGTGCTCGGCGCCCGGAGATCAGGGCCGCCGCACCGCTCGGCACTGCTGCGCCAGAGCGCAGCAGTGCCGAGGGGTGGTACTACCTCTTCTCAGGGGCCTCACTTGGGCATCAGCACCCCGTCGATGACGTGGATGACGCCGTTGCTCGCCGGCACGTCGACCGTGGTGACGTTGACGGTGTTGCCGGCGGCGTCGGTGAGGGTGACCTTCTCGCCCTCGACGCCGACGGTGAGCTCGCCGCCCTGCACGGTCTTCACCTTCTGGCCGTCGAGCTTGACGACGTCGGCGGCCATCACCTTCCCGGACACGACGTGGTAGGTCAGGATCTGGGTGAGGTCGCCCTTGGGGTCCTTGAGCAGGGTGTCGACGGTGCCCGCGGGCAGCTTGGCGAACGCGTCGTCGGTGGGCGCGAACACGGTGAAGGGACCGGTGCCCTTGAGGGTGTCGACCAGCTCGGCGGCGGTCAGGGCGGCGGCGAGGGTCGTGAAGTCGCCCGCGGCCACCGCGGTGTCGACGATGTCGGCGGCGGCCATCGACTCGCTCGGCGAGGGTGAGGGGGCGGCGGAGGTGGTGGCCGGCGCCGAGGTGGTGGCGGCGGTGTCGGCGTCGTCGCTGCCGCAGGCCGCGGTGGTGATGGCGAGGGCGATCACGGCGGCCACGGGGAGGATGCGTCGCATGGGGGTGGTCCTTTCGGGAGTACGGGGGTGGTCTGACACCCCTTCTTCCGCCGCAGGTGCCCCGCTGGATGCACTTCCCTCGACAAAGTTTCGACAGTTTCAGACGCGGATGCCGGATCGCCGACTTCGTGCGACTTGCCTACTGTTTCCTCGCCCGATAGACCCAGGAACCGTGTCCATGTCGCACGAAGTCAGAGGTCGGGTCCGGGCGGTGGTCGGCAGCGGGCAGACAGAGGTCGGTCACCCACGCGTGGCCCGGCACCCGCGTGCCTCGCTACGCTGCGCTGCGTGACCGACACCGCCGCCGCCCACGACCTCACCGACCCCGCGACCGACCCGTTCGCGGTCGCCGACGCCGCCGCCGCGGTCATCCGCGAGCGCACCGGGGTCGACCGCCACGACGTGGCGCTCGTGCTCGGGTCGGGCTGGGGACAGACCGGCGACCTGATCGGCGAGACGCTGGCCACGATCGACAACACCGAGGTGCCCGGCTTCGGCAGGGCGGCCGTGGCCGGCCACTCCGGCGTCATGCGCTCGGTGGCCATCGGCGACACCGGCCGGCGCGCCCTGGTCTACGGCACCCGCACCCACTACTACGAGGGGCGCGGGGTGCGCGCGGTCGTGCACGGCATCCGCACCGCTGCCGCGGCCGGGTGCCGCACGGTGGTCATCACCAACGGCTGTGGCGGCCTGCGCCCGCAGTGGGCCCCGGGCACACCGGTGCTGATCTCCGACCACATCAACCTCACCGCGACCTCCCCCATCGAGGGCGCGAACTTCGTCGACCTCACCGACGTCTACTCCCCGCGGCTGCGGGCGGTGGCCAAGGAGATCGACCCGACCCTCGACGAGGGCGTCTACGTGCAGTTCCGCGGGCCGCACTACGAGACGCCGGCCGAGGTGCGGATGGCCGGCATCCTCGGCGGCGACCTGGTCGGCATGTCGACCTCGCTCGAGGCGATCGCCGCCCGGCAGAGCGGGCTCGAGGTGCTCGGCATCTCGCTGGTCACCAACCCCGCCGCCGGCATCTCGACGACGCCGCTGAACCACGAAGAGGTGCTCGAGGCCGGCCGCGAGGCCGCCGACCGGTGCGGCCGCCTCCTCGCCGCCGTCGTCGGCCGGATCTGAGGCCCGCCATGCCGGATGCCGCCGCACCGCTCGCCGACCTCCTCGCCGCCGCCCGCGCCTGGGCCGCCGACGACCCGGATGCCGTGACCCGCGCCGAGCTCGAGGGGCTCGCCGCCGCAGCGGAGGCCGGGGACGAGGCCGCCGCCGCCCAGCTGGCCGACGCCATGGCGGGCCTGCTCGAGTTCGGCACCGCCGGGCTGCGCGGGCACCTGGGGGGCGGCCCCAACCGGATGAACCGCGCGGTGGTGATCCGCGCGGCCGCCGGCCTCACGGCATACCTGAAGACCATCGACCCCGAGCCCTACGTCGTGGTGGGCTACGACGCCCGCACCAACTCCGACGTGTTCGCGCACGACACCTGCGCCGTGGTCGTGGGGATGGGCGGCCAGGCGTCGGTGCTGCCGCACCCGCTGCCGACCCCCGTGCTCGCCTACGCGATCCGGCACCTCGGTGCGGATGCCGGCGTCATGGTCACCGCGTCGCACAACCCCCCGGAGGACAACGGCTACAAGGTCTACGTCGGCGACGGCTCGCAGATCGTGCCGCCGGTCGACGCCCTGATCGCCGCCGAGATCGCCGCCGTGCCGTCGGTGGCATCGGTGCCGATGGCCGACGACGGCTGGCACACCCTCGACGACTCGGTGCTCGAGGCCTACCTCGACGACGTGCGCACCGTCGTGCTGCCCGACAGCCCGCGCGAGGTCACCGTGGTGCACACCGCCCTGCACGGTGTCGGCACCGAGACGGTGCGCCAGGCCTTCCTCGCGGCCGGCTTCCCGGCGCCCATCCCGGTCGCGTCGCAGGCCGAGCCCGACCCGATGTTCCCCACCGTCTCCTTCCCGAACCCCGAGGAGCCGGGGGCGATGGATGCCGCGCTCGAGCTCGCCGAGCAGACCGAGCCCGACGTCGTCATCGCCAACGACCCGGATGCCGACCGGTGCGCGGTCGCGGTGCCCGGGCCGGGCGGGTGGCGGATGCTGCGCGGCGACGAGGTGGGGGCGCTGCTCGGCTCGCACGTGCTGTCGCGCGGGGCTGCCGGCGGCGTGCTGCCCGACTCGCCCGACTGCGTCTTCGCCAACTCGATCGTGTCGTCGCGGCTGCTCGCCGCGATGTGCCGGGCCGCCGGGGTGCGGCACGAGGAGACGCTGACCGGGTTCAAGTGGATCGGGCGGGTGCCGGGGCTGCGCTACGGCTACGAGGAGGCCCTCGGCTACTGCGTCGACCCCGAGCGGGTGCGCGACAAGGACGGCGTCTCGGCCGCGCTGATGGTCGCCGAGCTGGTCGCGACGCTGAAGACGCAGGGGCGCTCCCTCGTCGACCGGCTCGACGACCTCGCCCGCGAGCACGGGGTCTACGCCACCGACTCGTTCTCGGTGCGGGTCGACGACCTCTCGCTCATCGGCGAGATCATGGCCCGGCTGCGGTCGGCACCGCTGACCGCCGTTGCGGGGGTCGACGTGGTGCGGGCCGACGACCTCGCCCGGGGCGACGGCGGGCTGTCCCCCACCGAGGGGCTGCGCTACTTCCTCGCCGACGACTCGCGCGTCATCGTGCGGCCGTCCGGCACGGAGCCGAAGCTCAAGGTCTACCTCGAGGTCATCGAGCCGGTGACGGGTGACGACCTGCGCGGTGCCCGCGAGCGCGCCGCGACCCGGCTGGCCGGCATCCGCGCCGACCTCGAGTCGGCCACCGCCCTCTGAACCCGTCCCGGGCTCGACCAATAGGTCGATCGACCCACGGCGGGGGACAACTTCGACCAATAGGTCGATCTTGTCCCGGACGAGGTGGGGCAACTTCGACCTATTGGTCGATCCTGTCCCGGGGGACCCGCGCCGTTGGCAGGAGGTGACAGCACAGCGGCATCCCGGGGTCGTGGCAGGTGCGCCACCTCGGGCGGTGCCCAGCGCCCACAGGCGCCCGTATGCTCGACCGGTGAGCACCGCCACCGTCGTCGACCCCACCGAGCGCGCCCGAGAGCTGCTCGGCGTGTCCCGCCTGACGAACCGGGCCCTCACCAGCTGGCTGCACGGCCTGCCCGGTGTCGACCAGGTCGGCTGCGAGGCCAGGGCCGCCGCCCTGGGCACCCGCTCGATCAAGACGACGAGCAAGGCGTGGGCCATCGACACCGCCATCTCGATGATCGACCTCACCACCCTCGAGGGCGCCGACACCCCGGGCAAGGTGCGCGGCCTGGCGGCCAAGGCACTGGTGCCCGACCCCACCGACATGACCACCCCGCGACCTGCCGCGGTCTGCGTCTACGGCGACATGGTCGCCACGGCCAAGGAGGCCCTGGGCAGCAGCGGCGTCAAGGTCGCGGCGGTCGCCACCGCCTTCCCCAGCGGCCGCGCGAGCCTGCCCGTCAAGCTCGCCGACGTCGCGGATGCCGTCAATGCCGGCGCCGACGAGATCGACATGGTCATCGACCGAGGCGCGTTCCTCGCCGGCGACTACCTCACCGTGTTCTCCCAGATCGCCGACGTGAAGGCGGCCTGCGGCAGCGCCCGGCTCAAGGTGATCATGGAGACCGGCGAGCTGGTCACCTACGACAACGTGCGTCGCGCCTCGTGGCTGTCGATGCTCGGCGGCGGCGACTTCATCAAGACGTCCACCGGCAAGATCTCCCCCGCCGCCACGCTGCCGGTGACCCTGGTGATGCTCGAGGCCGTGCGCGACTGGCGCGAGACCACCGGCGAGCAGGTCGGCGTGAAGCCCGCGGGCGGCATCCGCACCAGCAAGGACGCCATCAAGTTCCTCGTGGCGGTCAACGAGGTCGCGGGCGAGGACTGGCTCGACAACCACTGGTTCCGCTTCGGCGCCTCGAGCCTGCTCAACGACCTGATCCTGCAGCGCCAGCGGATGCGCACCGGCGCCTACTCCGGCGGCGACTACGTGGCCGACGACTCCCCCAGCCTCTACTGACCCGACGACCGACCGACCGCGACCGAGCACCACGGATCGAGGAACGAGAACCATGTCCCCCTTCGAGTACGCCCCGGCACCCGAGAGCCGGGCCGTCGTCGACATCGCGAGCAGCTACGGCCTGTACATCGGCGGGAAGTTCGTCGAGGCCACCGGCGGTGCACCGTTCAAGACGGTCAACCCGGCCACCGAGGAGGTGCTCGCCGAGGTGTCCGAGGCGAGCGACGCCGACGTGGATGCCGCGGTGCGCGCCGCGCGCACGGCCTACACCCGCGTGTGGTCGCGGATGAGCGGCGCCGACCGCGGCAAGTACCTCTTCCGCATCGCGCGGATCCTGCAGGAGCGGGCCCGTGAGTTCGCCGTGCTCGAGACGCTCGACAACGGCAAGCCGATCAAGGAGGCCCGCGACGTCGACCTGCCCCTGGCGGCGGCGCACTTCTTCTACCACGCGGGCTGGGCCGACAAGCTCGACCACGCGTCGCTCGGCCCCAACCCGCGCCCGCTCGGCGTCGTCGGCCAGATCGTGCCGTGGAACTTCCCGCTGCTCATGCTCGCGTGGAAGATCGCGCCGGCGCTGGCGTGCGGCAACACGGTGGTGCTCAAGCCCGCCGAGACCACGCCGCTGACCGCCCTGCTGTTCGCCTCGGTGTGCGAGCAGGCCGAGCTGCCCCCGGGCGTGGTCAACATCGTCACCGGCGCGGGCGCCACGGGGCAGGCCATCGTCGACCACCCCGGCATCGACAAGCTCGCGTTCACCGGCTCGACCGCCGTCGGCAAGATGATCGCCCGCTCCATCGCGGGCACCCGCAAGAAGGCCACCCTCGAGCTGGGCGGCAAGGCGGCGAACATCATCTTCGACGACGCCCCCATCGACCAGGCCGTCGAGGGCATCGTCAACGGCATCTTCTTCAACCAGGGCCACGTCTGCTGCGCCGGCAGCCGGATCCTGGTGCAGGAGAGCATCGCCGACGAGCTCGACGCCCGGCTCAAGCGCCGCCTCGCCACCCTGCGCGTGGGCGACCCGATGGACAAGAACACCGACGTCGGCGCCATCAACTCGCGCAAGCAGCTCGACCGCATCGAGGAGATGGTGGCGGTCGGCGAGGCCGAGGGCGCGCAGCGCTGGGACTCCGGCTGCGAGCTGCCCACCAACGGGTTCTGGTTCCGCCCAACGGTTTTCAGCGGGGTGAGCCAGACGCACCGCATCGCCCAGGAGGAGATCTTCGGGCCGGTCGTGTCGGTGCTCACCTTCCGCACCCCGGCCGAGGCGGTCGCCAAGGCGAACAACACCCCCTACGGGCTGTCCGCCGGCGTCTGGACCGAGAAGGGCAGCCGCATCCTGTGGATGGCCGACCAGCTGCGGGCCGGCGTCGTCTGGGCCAACACGTTCAACAAGTTCGACCCGACCTCGCCGTTCGGCGGCTACAAGGAGTCGGGCTACGGCCGCGAGGGCGGCCGGCACGGGCTCGAGGCCTACGTGACGACGGGAGCTGACAAGTGAGCGCGCGGGTCGACGTCCGCAAGACGTACAAGCTCTACATCGGTGGGAAGTTCCCCCGCAGCGAGAGCGGTCGTTCGTACGAGGTGTATGCCGTGCCGTCAGCCGCCGCTGCGCGTCGCGGATCGCCCTCTCGCGCACCGCGATTCCTCGCCAACGCCGCACAGGGGTCGCGCAAGGACGCCCGGGATGCCGTCGTCGCGGCGCGCAAGGCGCAGCCGGGCTGGGCGGGGGCCACGGCATACAACCGGGGCCAGGTGCTCTACCGGGTGGCCGAGGTCATGGAGTCCCGTCGCGGCCAGCTCGTGCAGGACGTCCGCGACAGCGAGGGGCTGACCCCGGCGCGGGCCGAGGCCGTGGTGTCCGAGGCGATCGACCGCTGGGTCTGGTAC
>CAWDXP010000012.1:0-160264 GCA_963806295.1 uncultured Actinomycetota bacterium
TGCGCGAGGTAGGTCTTGCCGCAGCCGGTCGGGCCCGATGAGCAGGATGTTCGACTTGGAGATGTCGACGTGGTCGGGGTCCTTCTTCCCGAGGGCCGACTCGCCCGCCTGGATCCGCTTGTAGTGGTTGTAGACCGCCACGGCGAGCGCCTTCTTGGCGACGTCCTGGCCGATGACGTACTGCTCGAGGAAGTCGAAGATCTCGCGCGGCTTGGGCAGCTCGTCGAGCCCGAGCTCGCTGGACTCCGCGAGCTCCTCCTCGATGATCTCGTTGCACAGGTCGATGCACTCGTCGCAGATGTAGACGCCGGGGCCCGCGATGAGCTTCTTGACCTGCTTCTGTGACTTGCCACAGAAGGAGCACTTCAGCAGGTCGCTGGTCTCTCCCACGCGTGCCACGGATGCACCTTCCCTCGGCTGAGCAACGTCCCCGACGCTACCTTCCGGCGCCGGTCACCGCACCCATTGAAGCCCGCGCGCGGCACGGCGCGTCGCGCCGTTCCGCTGACAGCGCAACCGGTTCCGGACGCGCGGCTGCCCGCCCCCGGACGCACGGATGCCGCCCGCTCTCGGTGAGCGGACGGCATCCGGGTGTCTGGGGTGGGCCCCTCAGACGGTGTTCTTGCGCGAGGCGAGCACCTCGTCGATCAGGCCGTACTCCTTGGCCGCCTCGGCCGAGAGGATCTTGTCGCGCTCGATGTCCTTGCGGACCAGCTCGACGTCGCGGCCGGAGTGGTAGGCGATGGTGTCCTCGAGCCAGCCGCGCATCCGGATGATCTCGTTGGCGTGGATCTCGAGGTCGGAGGCCATGCCACCGGTGCCCTCGATGGCCGGCTGGTGGATGAGCACCCGGCTGTTCGGCAGGGCGAACCGCTTGCCCTTGGCGCCGGCGCCGAGCAGCACCGCGGCGGCGGAGGCCGCCTGGCCGATGACGAAGGTCTGCACGTCGGGGCGGATGTACTGCATCGTGTCGTAGATGGCGGTCATCGCCGTGAACGAGCCACCGGGGCTGTTGATGTACATCAGGATGTCGCGGTCGGGGTCCTGCGACTCCAGCACGATGAGCTGGGCGATGACGTCGTCGGCGGAGGCGTCGTCGACCTGCACCCCGAGGAAGATGATGCGGTCCTCGAAGAGCTTGGTGTACGGGTCGAGGCGCTTCATGCCGTACGAGGTGCGCTCCTCGAACTGCGGCAGGATGTAGCGGCTGGAGGGACCGGGCACGTGGAGGCGGCTGGTCAGGTCTGAGTTCATGTTCATCTCTCGCGTCGTCTCGGCCGTGGTCAGGAGGTCACCGGGTTGTCGACCCCGGGACCCGCCATCGTCGCCTTGGTGATGACCTGGTCGACGAAGCCGTACTCCTTGGCCTCCTCGGCGGTGAACCACCGGTCGCGGTCGGAGTCCATCTCGATCTGGTCGACCGTCTGGCCGGTGTGCTGGGCGATGAGCTCGGCCATCTGCTTCTTGATGTGCAGCAGCTGCTCGGCCTGGATCTTGATGTCGGAGGCCGTGCCACCGATGCCGCCCGAGGGCTGGTGCATCATGACCCGCGCGTGCGGGGTGGCGTAGCGCTTGCCCGGCTCACCGGCCGACAGCAGGAACTGGCCCATCGAGGCGGCCATGCCCATCGCGACGGTGGCGACGTCGTTGGGGATCCACTGCATGACGTCGAAGATCGCCATGCCCGCGGTGACCGAGCCACCCGGGGAGTTGATGTAGAGCCAGATGTCCTTCTTGGGGTCCTCGGCGGCGAGCAGGAGCATCTGGGCGCAGATCGCGTTCGCGTTGTCGTCGCGCACGTCGGACCCGAGGAAGATGATCCGCTCCTTGAGGAGACGGTTGTAGATGTGGTCGTCCAGGCCGGCCTGGGGGCCCGGGCCGGCGGCGACGATCTCGGTGCTGGTCACGCTGGAGACGCTCCTCGTCAGATCGGGTGCTGCTTGTCGTTGACCCTAACGCCCGGGTCCGGCGCTCCACTCCCCGCCCGGCCCGATGTTCGCCGTGAGCACAACGCGGATGCCGGGCGGCGCACCCGCGCACGCGAGCGGGGGCGGAGCCGTGTGGCTCCGCCCCCGCTCGGTGCGTGCTCAGGTCAGGCGAGTGCCTTGGCCTTGAGGGCGTCGAACTCCTCCTGGGTGATGGCGCCGGAGTCGAGCAGCGACTTGGCGTGGGTGATCTGCTCCGCCGGGCTGGCCGAGGAGGCCGCGACCGACTTGATGTACTTCTCCTGCTGCGCCTGCGCGTCGGCCATGGCGGCCATCTGGCGCTCGCCCATGCTGCGGCCGCGGGCGATGAGGTAGATCAGCGCGCCGAGCCACGGCACGAAGATCAGCAGGATGGCCCAGCCGGCCTTGCCCCAGCCGCTGAGGGTGCGGTCGCTGAACAGGTCGAAGACGCAGCGGAACCAGATGAAGATCGCCGAGATCCAGATGAAGATCCAGAAGCTCCAGACAAGGACTTCCCAGAAGCTGTCGATGCCGTTGGTGCTCATCGTTGTGTGTCACCTTTCAGGTGGTGTGGTGTTGGTGGTGATGGTAGTGCTGGTGGTGCTGGTGGTGCGTGCAGGCACACCGAAGGGCGATGCGCGGCTCAGCCGGAGGCCAGCTGGTCGATGCAGACCGTGATGGCCAGGATGAGCGCGTCGTTCTGGCCCGGCGCCACCTCGACGCCGTAGGTGTCGCGGACCCGGAACCACTTCTTGGAGACCTCGGCGACCTTGGTGCCGTCGGCCTCGATCTCGAACTCGTGGTCGACGATGTTGCCGTGCGCCGACAGCTCGCCGCCGCCGGCCAGGTCGATGGAGAAGCGGTCGCGCAGGGGCGTGATCATCGCCTTCTTCACCGTGGCGAGCGAGGAGCCGTCGGGCCCCTCGATCTCCATGACGTCGCGGACGTGGACCGGCCGGTCCTGGATCTTGGCCAGCTCGTTGCCCTGCGGGTCCTCGATGACGAGGGTCTTGCGCACGCGCAGCGCCTTGCCGTTGACCTTGAAGGCGCGGCGGCCGGACTCGTCCTCGATCCAGCTGTCGTCACCGATCGAGAGGAGCTTCTCGCGCATCTGGTACCGCGTGGCGTCACCGCCCCGCCCGAACGCCTGGCGCTCCTCGCGACGACCCTCTCGCCTGTCGTGGCCGAGCATGCTTGTCCTGCCTTCTTCCGGTTCAGGGCACTGACGACCAGGGCCCCTGCGCCGCAATACTCGCGCGCGCGCACGGGCGCCACATCACCTCCGAGGGGTGAGGGCGGGGGTCACCCGTCGGCGGTCGGCGCCTGGTGGGCTGCGCACGGCCGGGACGACGGCCAGGGCCAGGATCGCGAGCGCCCCGACGACGACCAGCGAGTGCAGCACGCCGACGTGGTCGCCGAGCAGCCCGAGCACGGGCGGGCCGGCGATGAAGGCGACGTAGCCGATGGTCGCGACGACCGACATCCGGGCCGCCGCGCGCTCCGGCGTCGTCGGCCGAGGCGCTCAGCCCGACCGGGAAGCCGAGCGCGGCGCCGACGCCCCAGACGGCGGTGCCGACGAAGGCGACCCACGGGTTGCCGAGGATGACGAGCGCGGCGCCCACCGCGGCGAGCGCGAAGCTCACCCGCAGCACGGGCACCCGCCCGAAGCGGTCGAGCAGACCGGTGCCGGCGATGCGGCCGAGGGTCATGAAGGTGAGGAAGGTGGCGAAGGCGAGCACCCCGGCCCACGCCGGCAGCTCGTGGCCCTCGACGAACGCCACGGCGAGCCAGTCGTTCGCGGTGCCCTCGGTGAAGGCCGCCGCGAAGACGACGACACCGATGAGCAGGGTGCGCGGCTCCAGCCAGGCCGAGCGGTGCCGCCCGCGGGCGGCCACGGCCGCCTCGTGGTGCTCGGTGGTGCGGGGCAGGAAGCGCGGCAGGGCCCACCAGGCCGAGGGCGACGGTGACGACCGCGGCGCCGAGGAAGTGCACGGTCAGCGGCACGCCGGCCCAGGACATCGCCGAGCCCGAGCAGCGCCGAGACGACGGTGCCGCCGCTGAAGGCGGCGTGGAAGTGCGGCATCACCGAGGTGCCGAGGTGGCGCTCGACGTCGGCGCCCTCGAGGTTCATCGACACGTCCCAGACGCCGACCCCCAGGCCGATGAGGAAGAGCCCGGCGGCCACGGCGGCGCGCGGGCCGTGCGCGTCGACGACCAGCGCCGACCGCCAGCAGGCCGACGAGCGCCACCCCGATGCCCAGCGCGACGGCCCGGGTCGCCCCGATCCGGTCGTTGATCCGCCCGGCCAGCGGCAGGCCGGTGACCGACCCGACGCTCGCGGCGAACAGGGTGAGCCCGAGCTCGCCGGCGGTGAGGCCGAGGGCGTCCTTCGCGTCGGCGATCCGCGAGGCCCACGACGCGAAGACCAGCCCGGCGAGGGTGAAGGTCACGAAGACCGCCAGTGCGGGCGCCGATCACCCGCTCGCGGGGGATCGTCGGCGTGGTGGAGGTCATGGCGGGGGTGGCGGACAACGCGGGTTCCTCGGCGGGTGTCGCGGGACGGGCGGGACGGTGTCGAATCGATTCGATCGAATCGATTCGATATTGTGTCTCCCATGACCCCCGCCCGTCAAACGCCCCCGGCGCGCCGCCCCACGCTGCGCGACGTCGCGCGCCGGGCCGGGGTCTCGACGTCGACGGCATCCCTGGTCTTCAGCGGCAAGGGCCCGGTGGCGACGGCCACGGCACAGCGGGTGCGCACCGCCGCGAGCGACCTGGCCTACGCCGGCCCCGACCCGCTCGCGTCGTCGCTGCGGCAGGGCCGGGTCGGCACCGTGGCGGTGGTCGTCGAGGGGCCGCTGCGCTACGCCTTCCACGACCCGTTCGCGCTCGCCGTGCTCGACGGCCTCGCCGAGGAGCTCGACGCCGCGGGCCGCTCGATGCTGCTCGTGGCGCAGCCCGTCGAGGACCCCGAGCGGGCCGTCGCCCAGCTGGCGACCCAGGCCGTCGACGCGGCGGTCTTCCCGCTGTGCGGCGACCGCGACAACCCCGTCGTCGACCACCTGCTCGCCCGCGGCGTGCCGCTGGTCGGGCAGCGGCGCCCCGGTGCACCCGCGGGTCGCCCACGTGCTCACCGACGAGGCCGCGGCGATGCGGCTCACGACCCGGCACGTGCTCGAGCTCGGCCACACCCGGGTCGCCCACCTGTCGATGCCGCTGCGGCCCCGGCTCCCCCACCGGGTGGGTCACCGAGCAGGACGTCGCGAGGCCGCCTACCCCGACGCCGCCGGGCGGCTCGCCGGGTTCCGGTCGCTCGCCGGCGACGCACGCCCCGGTGGTGCAGGCGCACGACCTCACCGTCGAGGCCGGGGAGGCCGCCGGCCCGGCTGCTGCTCGACGTGCCGGCGCACCGCCGGCCGACGGCGGTCGTGGCCCAGGCCGACCTGCTCGCCGCCGGGGTGGTGCGCGCCGCGGAGGCGCTGGGCCTGCGGGTGCCGCAGGACCTCACGCGTCACCGGGTTCGACGGCGTCGACCTGCCGTGGCTCGACCACGTGCTCACGACGGTGGAGCAGCCCGGCGCCGACAAGGGGCGGGCGATGGGCCGGCTCGTGCGGCTGGCCCTCGAGGGCCGGCCGATCGCCGACGAGCCCTTCCCGGTACGGCTGAGGGTGGGGACGACCTCGTCGTCCCCACCCTCGGTCACGCGCCTGAGCGGCTCGGCCGGGCCGGTCGCCCGCTCAGCCGCGGCGGGCGTGGTGCCCTCGAGGCCGCCGGCGAAGCTGCGCGCCCCGGGACGGTGCGCCCGCCCAGGGTGCGGTCGGCCGAGCGAGTCGGCCGCGCCGACGCGGCGCTCGCCGGCGGGCACGGCGACCTGGCTCGGGTACAGGTCGAGGGTGCCGGCGGCGTCGAAGATCACGTCGCATCGACCCGGAGTTGTTGTAGATGTTGTAGGTCAGCGCGCTCGGTGGCGGCGTTGAACGCCAGCGGCGCGTACGTCGACACCGCGCGGATCAGGCCGGCGTTGACGTTGAGGTTGCTCGCCAGCCGGGCGCGGGTTCTCACCGCTCCACACCGTGAGGTAGGTGCGGCACCGTCGGCTTGACGCCGGTGGTGTTGCCGACGACGAAGACCGAGTCGACGATCGCGACGCAGGTGGCGTGGGCGGTGCGCGTCTGCTCGGCCCCGAAGGGCCCGGACAGGCCGGTGTCGGTGCGCGTGTCGAGGATGCGGACCGGGGCGTCGCGCTGGCCAGCGGCTTGAAGCGCAGGCCGGCCAGAGTCGTCGGCGACGTAGTAGCCGATGACGTCGACGAACATGTGCACCGTGCCGCTGCCCACGTTGCTGACGCGGAAGCCGGTCTGCTCCGGCGTCAAGGCGTCCTCGCCGGTCTCCGCCGGGTCGAAGTGGGCCGACCGGGACGACCACCATGTTGGGGGCGATGACGCCCTTCTGGTAGTTGACCGCGGAGGCGAGCGGCTTGGGGACGAGGCGCCGCCGCCCACGCGGTGAGACACGCCGGAGCCGGTGGCCGCGATGGCGGTGATCGATCACCGCGTACGCCTTGACGGCGTCGGCTTCCGCCGTGGTGCTCCAGGTGTCGGTGAGGTCGACGTAGTCGCCGCTGAAGAACGGCAGGTTGCTCGTTGACCGGGTCGTTGCGGCTGTCGTAGATGCGCTGCGGGTCACCAGAGCCGGTGGAGCAGGAACTGTGCGCCCATCCCCTTGGCGGCGCGCACCGTGTCGTCCTTGGCGTACCAGCCGAGCACGTCGACGATCGCGTGCGCCGCGCCGCCGTAGTTGTAGATGCTGATCCTGCCGTCGGCGCCGAGCGGAACGGTCACCATGTTGGCGCCGGTCCAGCCACTCGGGAAGTTGATCGAGGAGGCCGTCGGCCGCGCGTGTGCCGCTCGGGTAACACGGTGAAGAAGCCCTGGCTCGTCGTGGTGCACGGCCGTGAGGTTGAAGACCACGGCGGAGACCCCGGTGGCGGGGATGCCGCGAACGGTCGGCGATCTGCACCGGGGTCGTCGACCCGGCGGCCAGCGGCCGCCCGGTCCTGGTGCGGCCGCGGGTGTCGAGGAACCGGGTCGGGCGTGCGTGAGCGCGTAGTAGGTGCCGGTGGCGTCGGGCACACCCGGTGCCCGTGAGCGCCGACGAGCAACGTGTCGGACGGCGAGGTCGTCTCGATGCTGAGGGTGGCCTGGCGCAACCCGGCGGCGAACGGGTTGAACGCGATCGTCACGGTGCAGGTCGCCTCGGCGGCGATGGTGTCCGGTGCACGTGCTGGAGACGAACGAGTAGTCGTCGGCCTGGTCCTGCGCCCCGTCGACCGCCGTGATGGACGGCAGTCGGCGCCGAACGTCGACCGGCTCGCCGGTGGCGGTGACCACGACGTCCTGCTGCACGGTGTCGAAGACCGGGACGTTCCCGAAGCTCATGGGCCGGCGCGGTCGCCTCCAGGGCCAGCGCCGACGCGGACGACGCCCCGACGACGGACGCACGCGAGGAGCACGGTGGCTCCCAGCACGGACGTGATGGCTCGACGACTCATCGGAGGCCTCCCTGGTCCAGCAACGCCGTCACTCGGCGTGGCCTCACGATAGGTGAGCGGCAGCACCTCCTGACCAGAGAACGCGGAGATTCGCACCAGTCGCGGCACGGGAACCCGCCGAGAGGCGGCGTCGGGCCAGCCCGCGGGGCCGCCGTCAGGCCTTGCGGCGGCGGCCTCGTCGGCCGGCGCCTCGTCGGCCGGCGCCTCGTCGGCGGACGCCGCGGCGTCGTCGCCGGCCTCGTCCGGACCCCGTGGTCGTGGTCGTGGTCGTGGTCGTGCGTCTGGTCCCCGGCGACGAGCTCGTCGAGGTCGACCGCGGCACCGGCGGTGTCGGTGACCGTCGGCCTTGTCGAGCACGGCGGCGAGGGCCTTGCGGCGCGCGACCTCCTGCACGATCGAGGGGATCTGGCCCTGCTGGTCGATGGTCTGGGCGAACTCGTTGGGGTCCATGCCGTACTGCTGCGCGCTCATCACGAGGTACTCGATGAGCTCGGGCTGCTCGACGCGGACCTCGAGCTTCTCGGCGATCGGCGTCGAGCAGGAACTGGGCCTTGAGCGCCTTGCGGGTGCTCTCGTCGACCTCGGCGCGGTGCTCGTCGTCCTCGAGGCGGTTCTCGCCCTCGAGGTGCTGGTGCACCTCGGCCTCGACGATGCCGTCGGGCACGGGCACGTCGACGGTCTCGAGGAGGTGCTCGAGCACCTTGTCGCGGGCCTGGATGCCCTGCTCGTACTTCTTGGCCTGCTCGGCCTGCGTGGTGACGTCGGCGCGCAGCTCCTCGAGGGTGTCGAACTCGGAGGCGAGCTGGGCGAAGTCGTCGTCGAGCGCCGGGCAGCTCGCGCACCTTGACCGACTGCACGGTGACGGTGCACTCGGCGTCGTCGCCCTCGTGGTCGCCGCCGGCCAGCGGGGCGGTGAAGGTCGTGGTGTCGCCCGCGGCTCATGCCGAGCAGCGCGTCGTCCATGCCCTCGAGCATGTTGCCGCTGCCGACCTCGTAGGAGACGCCGGTGACCGAGTCGATCTCCTCGTCGCCGATGGCGGCGGACAGGTCGATGGAGACGAAGTCGCCGTCCTCGACGGCGCGCTCGACGCCGACGAGGGAGCCGAAGCGCTCGCGCAGCGCGGTGAGGCGCTCGTCGACGTCGTCGTCGGACGCCTTGACCTCGTCGACCTCGACGGCGATGCCCTCGAGGTCGGGCAGCTCGATCGTCGGGGCGCACGTCGGTCTCGACGGTGAACTCGAGGTCCTGGCCGTCCTCGAGCGGCACGGCGGTGACGTCGACCTCGGGCTGGCCGATGGCGCGGATGTCCTCGGCCTCGGCGGCCTGGGCGAAGAAGACGGGGAGGGCCTCGTTGACGGCCTCCTGCACGACGGCGCCGCGGCCGACGCGCTGGTCGATGATCCGGCTCGGGACCTTGCCCTTGCGGAAGCCCGGGATCTGCACCTGGGCGCCGATCGTCTTGTACGCCTGGTCGAGCATCGGCTTCAGCTCCGCGAACGGGACCTCCACGACGAGCTTGACCCGGGTCGGGCTGATGGTCTCGACGGCACTCTTCACTTCGGGCACTCCACAACCATGGGGGGAATCGGGGCAACTTCACGTCATGTATGCCGTGCGGGCCGGCCACTGCGGGCCGGCGCCTTCCAGCTGCACGCGCGCACGCGGCATCCCGGATCGGCACCAAGGGACCATGCTAGCGGCCGGGCACGGGGCGACCCAATCGCCCGACCCGCGACACGGATGCCGGTCGCGCACGTCGCGACCGGCATCCGGGGTCCGTGCGCGGCACACTGAGCGCGTGCTGTCGCTGCGGATCTCCGTGCCCGAGGGGCTCACCGACGACGTGGTCGCCCTGCTCACCGACAGCTCGGCCGTCACCGGGCTCAGCGTGCTGCGCGGCGCCTCGGTCATCCCGCCCGGCGACGTGGTCACGGCCGACATCGCCCGCGAGGGGGCCAACCCGGTGCTCGACGCGCTGCGCGACCTCGGGGTGCACCGCGAGGGCACGGTGCGGGTCGACCCGGTCGACACCTGGCTCTCGCACCCGGCATTCGAGGCGGAGCGGGAGGCGCCCGGGGCCACGCTGGCCCTGCAGCAGCGGGTCTGGTCGCGGGTACCGGCCCGGCGGCGGACCCGCCTCGGAGGCCGGTCGGTGATCGGGCGCCCGCCGGACTGACCGGTCGGACGGGTCTGGCAGTGGAGCGGGCGACGAGAATCGAACTCGCGTAGCCAGTTTGGAAGACTGGGGCTCTACCATTGAGCTACGCCCGCGCACCTCGTGAGCTCGCACCCCGAGGGCAGCGCTAGCCTAGGGCCGCGCTCGCGGGATCCGAAATCCTCTCGTCGTCGACTTCGTCGGTGTCGGATGTCGGCCGTGCGGGCGGCGGGGTATGGCGCAGCTTGGTAGCGCGTCCGCTTTGGGAGCGGAAGGCCGCCGGTTCGAATCCGGCTACCCCGACAGGAACGGCCCGCATGCGCTCCGCGCTGCGGGCCGTTCGCTGTCGCGGGAGGCGGATGATGGGAGCGGGCTCGAGGCACCGACGAAGGAGGCGGCTCGACCCGCGGGTCCGGCTACCCCGACGAGTCACCACGGCATGCACCGGTCGAGCCGCGCCCAGCGATGCCAGGGCGCAGCCTGCCGCGCCTCCGGCATCGCCGCACCCCGCCGCATCACCGCGCGGAGGGCTGCACCCCTCAGGTGATGCAGCCTGCGCGGCCTACCGCGCCCCCTGCATCACTTCACCAGCGGTTGTCCACAGGCCTCGAGCGGGCGAGCGCTCGAGTGGGTCAGGCTGGGCCCATGCCCGGACCACCCCGCCGACGCCTGTCCCGTGCTGAGCGCGCGCGCATCGCCGGCGAGGTGGCCGCCGACCACGACGGTGTCGCGCACCGCAAGGACCTCCGGGCACGAGGGGTCACCCGTGCCGATGTCCGCACCGAGGTGGCGGCCGGCCGCTGGCGCACGGAGGGCCGCCACACGGTGGTCATCGGCAACCGCAGCCATGTCGCGAGGAGGCACGACGCTGGCACGCGGTGTGGGAGTCGGGACCGGGCGCCATCCTCGACGGGGTCAGTGCCCTGCAGGCAGCCGGGCTCAAGGGGTTCACGCACAGCACCATCGACGTGTCAGTGCCGCGGGCGAACCGCAGGCACGTGGTGAGCGGGGTCCGGGTGCGACGCCGCCGCGTCCTCGGGGCCACGGCCGGGGCGGGAGTCCCCCGGGCGCGGCCCGAGCTGGCCGCGGTGCGAGCCGCTGAGTGGGCATCGACGGACCGCACGGCCGTGCTCATTCTCTGCCTCGTGGTGCAGCAGCGACTCGTCCCGTCGTCGCGGCTCCTGGAGGCATGGCGGTCGGTGCGGCAGAGCCGGCGTCGGGCCCTGCTCGACCAGGTCGTCGACGACATCTGCGACGGCGCGCATTCGCTCGGGGAGCTCGACTTCGCGGCCATGTGCCGACAGGTCGGCCTGCCGCCGCCGAGCCGCCAGGTCGTGCGCACCGGCCCCGGCGGGCGCATCTACCTCGACGTGGCCTGGGAGGACATCGGGCTCGTCGTCGAGATCGACGGTGGCCACCACGCGCTGGCGCTCAGCCCCGTTGACGACGCCCTGCGCCAGAACGAGGTCACGCTGTCGGCCGACATGGTGCTCCGCATCCCGGTGCTCGGGCTCCGGCTCGAGCCCGATCCGTTCCTCGACCAGGTCGTCCGAGGGTGGCTCGTGCGGGTTCGCGGTCGACCGAAGCGCCTGACGAGCGAGGCCGGAGCGCGCGGCATGCCGCGCCCTCTGGCAGCGCACCCCGGGTCGCCCAGCGGTCCACCGGCTGACGCTGCCACGCGCGACCAGACGCGCCCCTTGCATCACCCCTCGCGACCAGGACAGGGCCTGGTCGCGGCGCAGGGTGCAGGTGAGCTCGGTGACCGTGCGGCCGGCGCGCACGCCCTTGGCCTCGAAGCCGTCGTCCGGGCGCCACGGCGGGCGCTCGCCCTCGACGACGTCCCACCGGCCGTGGTGGGCCAGCTGGGTGCGGGCGTGCTCGGCGTACGCGGCGATGTCGGTGGCGATGCGCAGCACCCCGCCGGGCACCAGCCGCGACGCGAGCAGGTCGAGGGTGTGCTGCTGCACGAACCGCCGCTTCGCGTGCTTGTTCTTCGGCCAGGGGTCGGGGAAGAACAGGTGCACCGCCGCCAGCGACGCCGCCGGCACCCGGTCGGTGATGAACGGCAGCGCGTCACCGGGGTGCACCCACAGGTTCGACACCCCGGCCGCGTCGGCGGCGGCGAGCATCCGGGCCACCCCGGGCACGTGCACCTCGACGGCGACGAGGTCGGCCTCCGGGTGGGCGGCGCAGTAGGCGATGGCGGCGGCCCCGTGGCCCGAGCCGATCTCGAGCACGACCGGCCCGACCCGCCCGAACGCCGTCGCGAAGTCCAGCGGACCGTCGGGCAGCGAGCGCGCGGGCAGCAGCGTCGCCATCCGCTCGTCGGTCAGCGGGCTGTTGCGCCAGCGCGGGGTGAAGGTGCGCACGCCCTCGCGGGGAGCGTGGTCGAGCACCGGGTCGGATGCCACGGTCGGGCCCTCTCGGCAGGAGTAGGAGTCAGAGTCGGCGGACGGCGAGCGCCGCGCGGTCGTCATCCTCCCCCGAGCGGGCCGACTCGCACACATCGCGCGCCACGTCGCCCTCGCCGAGCACCGACATCGCGGCGACGCCGAGCATCCGGTCGATGCCGTCGACGAGGTCGCGCCCCCGCGACTCGATGATGCCGTCGGAGTAGAACAGCAGCGCGTCGCCACGGTCGAGGCGCCCGCTCTGGCGCGGGAAGAACGCGCCGGGCACGACCCCGAGCAGCGGCCCGCGCGCGCCGTCGAGCACGGTCCACCGGGCCCGGCCGGAGGTGTAGCGGGCCGGCGAGGGGTGGCCGGCGTTGGCGATGGAGTAGTCGCCGGTGCGCAGGTCGAGGTCGAGGTGCACCGCGGTGGCGAACCCCTCCTCCCAGCCCTGCCGCACGAGGTACTCGTTCGCGGCCCGCATGAAGTCGCCCGGGGGGATCGAGCCGAGCAGCCCGCCCAGCGCCCCGGACAGCAGCAGCGACCGGGTGCCGGCGCGGGTGCCCTTGCCGCTGACGTCGACCAGCACGATCTCGAGCCGGTGCCCCGACGGGCTGAGGTGGGCCACGACGAAGTCGCCCGAGAAGCGGTCGCCGTGCGCGGAGCGGATGCACGACCAGGCGCGCCAGCCGTCGGGCAGCACCGGCACCCGACCGACCATGGCGATCCGGTCGCGCAGCTCGGCGAACATCCGGTCGGCGCCGAAGCCGCGGGTGCCCACCACCGAGCGCGAGCGGGCGGCGAAGTACATCAGCACCATCACCGACACGAACGAGAGCACGACGAGGACCCGCGCGCGGGATGCGTGAGCCCGCACTCCGGCATCCACACGAGGAGGAAGCCCAGGGTCAGCGCGTAGACGACGAGCAGGCCGCGCCCGGAGAGCACCACCCCCGCCGCGACGACCACCGGGAAGAGCAACGCGCTCGGGACGCCGTCAGCGGCCACAGGTTGGCGGCGGTGCCGAGCACGACGACCAGACGATGAGGAAGACGACCGTGTAGTAGCGGTCGGCGTTGCGGGAGCGGCCCGGCCCGAGCCAGACGGGTGAGCGCGCGCGGGAGCCCGATCCCGCTCTGGGTCCCGGGGCGCTGCAGTACCTCGTTGGGCATGCTCACCCCTTCCGGGTCGGTCGGCTGCCGCGCGCACACACTAGTGGTCACGGGGCACCCCTGCCAGACGACCGGAGGCAGGCGCCGGCGCCCGGTTTCCGCACCCGGTCGCGCGACCCGGTGAGAGCGCGCAACCGGGTCAGGCCGGGAGCGGCGGCAGGGTGCCGTCGGCCTCGTAGGCCGACACCATGTCGATGCGCCGCACGTGCCGCGGGTCGTCGCTGAAGGGGGTGCTGACGAAGACCTCGACCATCGAGCGGGCCTGCTCGACGGTGGTCATCCGGGCCCCGATCGAGATCACCTGGGCGTCGTTGTGCTCGCGGGCGAGCCGGGCCAGCTCGTCGTCGTAGCAGAGCGCGGCGCGGATGCCGGACACCTTGTTGGCCGCCATCTGCTCACCGTTGCCCGACCCACCGAGCACGACCCCGAGCGACCCCGGGTCGGCGGCCACGGCCTCGGCGGCGCGCAGCACGTAGACGGGGTAGTCGTCGACGGCGTCGTAGGCGTGCGGGCCGTGGTTGGTGACCTCGTGACCCGTGCCCTCGAGGAAGGCGACGAGGTCGACGAGCAGCTCGTATGCCGCGTGGTCGCCGCCGACGTGCACGCGCACGTCAGGCGCCCGTGTCGAAGATCGGGCCGACGGTGCGCGAGCGCTTGAGCTCGAAGAAGCCCTCGGTGCCGCCGACGAGCACGCAGCCGTCCCAGAGCCGGCCGGCGGCCTCGCCCTTGGGGGCCGGGCTGACGACCGGGCCGAAGAACGCGACGCCGTTGACGGCCACGACCGGCGTGCCGACGTCGTCGCCGACCAGGTCGATGGCGCGCTGGTGGCTGGCCCGCAGCTCGGCGTCGCGCTCGTCGCTCGTGGCGGCGTCGGCCAGCTCGGCCGGCAGCTCGAGCTCCTCGAGCGCGCCCGCGATCGCCTCGGGGTAGTCGAGCTGCTGGTGGTGGATGCGCTCGCCGAGCGCGTCGTAGAGCGGCTTGACGATCTCGTCGCCGTACTTCTCGCGCGCGGCGATGACGACGCGCACCGGGCCCCAGCCGCGGTCGAGCATCTCGCGGTAGTCCTCGGGCAGGTCACGGCCCTCGTTGAGGACGGACAGGCTCATCACCGACCAGGTGACGTCGACGGGCCGGACCTTCTCGCACCTCCATCATCCAGCGGGAGGTCATCCACGCCCAGGGGCACAGGGGGTCGAACCAGAACTCGGCGGTGTTGCGCTCGGACATGGCGACATCCTGCCATCCGGCCGGCTGGCGCTCGAGGCCCCGGGACCGCGTGACAGGATGGCCCGACGCCCGCAGCGACGCCCGACCGGCGTCCCACACCGCACCGCCCCGCAAGGAGACCCCGTGCCCGGCACGAACCTCACCCGCGAGGAGGCCGCCGCCCGCGCGGCCCTCGTCACCGTCGACCGCCACGACGTCGAGCTCGACGTCGCCACGCGGCCCCGAGACCTTCTCGACCCGAAGCACGATCCACTTCGCCTGCACGCAGCCGGGCGCCGAGACCTTCCTCGACTTCGTCGGCGGCACCGTGCAGTCGGTCACCCTCAACGGCACCGACCTCGACCCCGCCGAGGTCTACGCCGACAGCCGGGTGCGCCTGCCCGGGCTGGCCGCCGAGAACGTCGTGGTCGTCGCCGCCACCGGCCGCTACACCAACACCGGCGAGGGCCTGCACCGCTTCGTCGACCCGGTCGACGACGAGGTCTACCTCTACAGCCAGTTCGAGGTGCCGGACAGCCGGCGGATGTACCCCGTCTTCGAGCAGCCCGACCTCAAGGCCCGCTTCACGTTCACGGTGACCGCGCCGGCCCACTGGCAGGTCGTCTCCAACTCCCCCACCCCGCAGCCGGAGCCGGCCGGTGAGGGCATCGCGACGTGGCGCTTCGCCCCCACCGGGCCGATCTCGAGCTACATCACCGCGCTGGTCGCCGGGCCCTACGACGTGGTGCGCGACACCGTCACGAGCCGGGCCGGCGAGGTGCCGCTCGGCATCTTCTGCCGCCGGTCGCTGACCCCCTACCTCGACGCCGACAACCTCTTCGACCTCACCAAGCGCGGGTTCGCGTTCTTCGAGGAGGAGTTCGACTGCGCCTACCCGTTCGAGAAGTACGACCAGCTCTTCGCGCCGGAGTACAACATGGGCGCGATGGAGAACGCCGGCTGCGTGACCATCAACGAGATGTACGTGTTCCGCTCCAAGGTCACCGAGGCCCTGGTCGAGCGGCGGGCCCTCACCGTGCTGCACGAGCTCGCCCACATGTGGTTCGGCAACCTCGTGACGATGCGCTGGTGGAACGACCTGTGGCTCAACGAGTCCTTCGCCGAGTGGGCCTCCACGACCTGCCAGTCCGAGGCCACCCACTGGACCGACGCCTGGACCACCTTCGGCACCCACGAGAAGGACTGGGCCTACCGCCAGGACCAGCTCAGCTCGACGCACCCGATCGTGGCCGAGATCGGCGACCTGCAGGACGTCGAGGTCAACTTCGACGGCATCACCTACGCCAAGGGCGCCTCGGTGCTCAAGCAGCTCGTCGCGTACGTCGGCCGCGAGCCGTTCCGCGACGGCCTGCGCGCCTACTTCGCGAAGCACGCCTGGGGCAACACCACGCTCGACGACCTGCTCTCCGAGCTCGAGGCCACCTCCGGGCGCGACCTGCGCCGGTGGTCCGAGCAGTGGCTCGAGACCGCCGGGGTCAGCACGCTGCGGCCGGTGCTCGAGGTCGACGACCGGGGCCGGATCGCCGTGGCCGCCATCGAGCAGACCTGCGCGCCGGGCTTCGAGACGCTGCGGCCGCACACGCTCGCCATCGGCCTGTATGCCGTGCGCGACGGCGTCCTCGAGCGCACCGACCGCCTCGAGCTCGACGTCGACGGTGCGCGCACCGAGGTGCCCGAGCTCGTCGGCCGCGAGCAGCCCGACCTGCTGCTCGTCAACGACGACGACCTCGCCTACGCCAAGATCCGGCTCGACGAGCGCTCGCTGGCCACCGCGCTGAGCCACCCGCGCGGCTTCACCTCGTCGCTGCCGCGCTCGCTCGTGCTCGCCTCGCTGTGGGACATGACCCGCGACGCCGAGATGGGGGCCCGCCACTTCGTCGACGTCGTGCTCGAGACCCTGCCCGGCGAGTCCGACTCCACGCTGCTGCGCACCCTGGTCGCCCAGCTGCAGACGGCGGTGCACTCCTACAGCGCGCCCGAGCACCGCGACGCCCTGCGGGCCTCGACCCGCGACCGGCTGTGGGAGGTCGCGCGCTCGGCCGAGCCCGGCAGCGACGCCCAGCTGCAGCTGGTCAGCGCCGCCGCGGCCCTCACCGCCGCGGGCGACGACACCACGCAGCTGCGCGCCCTGCTCGAGGGCACCGAGGTGCTCGACGGGCTCACCGTCGACTTCGAGATGCGCTGGACGCTGCTCACCGCCCTCGTCGCCGCCGGCGCGGCCGACGCGGCCGAGATCGACGCCGAGCTCGCCCGCGAGGACACCGCGACCGCGCGCGAGCGGGCCGCCAAGGCGCGGGCCGCGCGGCCGACCCCGGAGGCCAAGGAGCAGGCCTGGGCCGAGGCCGTCGAGGGCGGCGGGCTGCCCACCGCCGTCGTCGAGGCCACCGCGCTGGGCTTCACCCGCCCGGGCACCTCGCCCGACCTGCTGCGCCCGTTCGTCGAGCGCTACCACGCGCTGCTCGACACGGTGCACGAGCGCGGCTCGCACGCGCTGGTCGAGTCGATCGTCTACGGCTTCTACCCCCGGCCGATCGCCGACGCCGCCCTGCGCGACCGCACCCAGGCCTGGCTCGACGCCAACCCCGCACGCCCCGGCCGCGCTGCGCCGCCTCGTCGTGGAGAACCGCGACCCGGTGGTGCGCGCGCTCGCCGCCCAGGAGCGTGACGCGCGTGACTGAGGCCGTCACCGCACTCCTCACGGCTGCCCGACCTGAGCCTCGCAGCCATCGACCTGACCTGGGAGAAGGCGCAGCTCTGGCTGAGCACGATCGGGCTGCGGATCCTCATCACGATCGTGCTCGGGGTGGTGACCCTGTGGCTGCTGCGCCGGCTGATCAACCGGGTCGTGCGCACGATGACCTCGAAGTCGGCCCGCAAGCTCGCCGAGTCCGGCCGCGCCGGGAAGGCCTTCGCGACGGCCACCGGGCTGGCGGGCGAGCGCCAGCGCCAGCGGGTCGAGACGATGGGCTCGCTGCTGCGCAGCATCAGCACGGCCGTCGTGCTCACCCTGGTGGTGCTGACGGTGATGGACCTGCTCGGCATCCCCATCGCGCCGCTGCTGGCGTCGGCCGGCGTCGCGGGTGTGGCGCTCGGCTTCGGCGCGCAGAGCCTGGTCAAGGACTTCCTGTCCGGCGTCTTCATGATCTTCGAGGACCAGTACGGCGTCGGCGACGTGATCGACACCGGTGAGGCCGATCGGCACGGTCGAGGAGGTCACCCTGCGGATCACCCGGCTGCGCGACGCCAACGGCGTCACCTGGTACGTGCGCAACGGCGAGATCATCCGCATCGGCAACCGGTCGCAGGGCTTCGCGACGGCGATCGTCGACATGCCGGTCTCCTACGCCGAGAACGTCGAGCGGGTGGTCGGCGTCATCCGCGAGACCGCCGCCGCGATGGGCGAGGACCCCGACTGGGCCGACAAGTTCGTCGAGGAGCCCAAGGTGCTCGGCGTCGAGTCGATCGTCGGGATGACGATGACGATCCGCACCATCGCCCAGTGCGTGCCCGGCGAGAACTTCGCCGGTGCAGCGCGAGCTGCGCGAGCGCCTCAAGGCGGCCCTCGACGCCGCCGAGGTGCATGGCGCCACCGCTCGGCCCGTTCGGCGGACCGGTCGGACGCCCGTGGGAGGTCCCCCGTGAGCCTGTACGACGAGGTCGGCGGCGCGCCGACCTTCGAGGCCCTGGTGCACGCCTTCTACCAGGGCGTCGCGGCCGACCCGCCGCTGCGCGCGCTCTACCCGGAGGACGACCTCGCCCCGGCCGAGCGCCGGCTGCGGATGTTCCTCACCCAGTACTTCGGCGGCCCGACCACCTACAGCGAGGAGCGCGGCCACCCCCGCCTGCGGATGCGGCACGCGCCCTACCCGGTGAGCCTCGACATGCGCGACCGGTGGATGCGGCACATGCTCGCCGCGATGGACACCCTCGACCTGCCGGAGGTGCAGGCCGAGCAGATGCGCGACTACTTCCTGCGGGCCGCGCACATGCTCGTCAACACCGACGAGGCCCCCGTGCCGCGCCCAGCGCACCGCTGCGCCCGCTCCCCGAGCGCCTGAATTTCGGCGACGGGCACGGCATACGGAAACATGGTGTCGGTGACCCAGCTGACCACTGAGACCGCGCGACCATCCCGACCCTCACCTCGCCCGGCGAGGTCGTGCACGAGGCCGACTCCCCCGACGCCGCCTGGTGGCGCGACGCCGTGATCTACCAGGTCTACCCGCGCTCGTGGGCCGACGCCGACGGCGACGGCATGGGCGACCTGCCCGGCATCACCGCGCGGCTGCCGTACCTGCGCGACCTCGGCGTGGATGCCGTGTGGCTGAGCCCGTTCTACGTCTCGCCGATGAACGACGCCGGCTACGACGTCGCCGACTACCGCGACATCGACCCGCGGTTCGGCTCGCTCGACGACGCCGACGCGATGGTGGCGACCGCCCACGACCTGGGCCTGAAGGTGCTCGTCGACCTGGTGCCCAACCACACCAGCAGCGAGCACGCCTGGTTCCGCGCCGCGCTGGCGGCCGGCCCCGGCAGCCCCGAGCGCGAGCGCTACATCTTCCGCGACGGCCGCGGCGCCGACGGCGAGGAGCCGCCCAACAACTGGCCCTCGGTCTTCGGCGGCCGCGGCTGGACCCGGGTCACCGAGGCCGACGGCACCCCCGGCCAGTGGTACCTGCACATCTTCGACGTCACCCAGCCCGACCTGAACTGGAAGCACCCCGAGGTGGTCGCCGAGTTCCACGACATCCTGCGGTTCTGGTGCGACCGGGGCGTCGACGGCTTCCGGGTCGACGTCGCCCACGGCCTGGTCAAGCGCGAGGGGCTGCCCGACTGGCACGGCAAGGTCGGGCTCTACGACGAGGTCGACGCCGACGCCGGGCCCACCGGCGAGGGGCGCGACGCCGAGCAGCTGCACTCCACCGACGGCGAGGTGCTCGACCACACCGCCACCGGGGCCTCGCCGATGTGGGACCAGGACGGCGTGCACGAGATCTACCGCGGCTGGCGCCGGGTGCTCGAGTCCTACGGCCTGCCCGACCGCATCCTGTGCGCCGAGGCGTGGGTGACGCCGGCCCACCGCCTCGCGCGCTACGTGCGCCCCGACGAGATGCACCAGGCGTTCAACTTCGACTTCCTCGACGCGCCACTGGGACGCCACGGCGCTGCGCACCGTCATCGAGGCCTCGCTGCGCTCCAACGACGACGTCGGGGCGCCGACCACCTGGGTGCTGTCGAACCACGACGTCGTGCGGCACGCCTCCCGGCTCGGGCTGGACCAGTCGCTGCCGCGACCCAACGGCATCCGGGCCGCACGACCCCCAGCCGGATGCCGTGCTCGGCCTGCGCCGCGCGCGCGCCGCCACGACGCTGATGCTGGCGCTGCCCGGTGGCGCCTACGTCTACCAGGGCGAGGAGCTCGGGCTGCCCGAGCACACGACGATGCCCGACTCCTTCCGCCAGGACCCGACCTTCCACCGCACCGCACGGCAAGGTCACCGGCCGCGACGGCTGCCGGGTGCCGATGCCGTGGGTCAAGGGCGCGCCGAGCAACGGGTTCGGCCCGGGCGGCACGCCGTGGCTGCCGCAGCCCGACGCCTACGCCGACCTCGCCGTCGACCAGCAGGAGGGCGTCGCCGGCTCGACCCTCGAGCTGTACCGGGCCCTGCTCGAGTACCGCCGCAAGCACCGCTTCGGCCACGGCAGCCTCACCTGGGACGCCCTGTCGTCCGACACCGTCGTCGCGCTGCGCAACACCGCCGGCGACGGCGAGCGCACCCTGCTCGTGGTGACCAACCTCGGCGCCGACCCGGTGGCCCTGCCGCCCGGCGAGGTGCTCGTCGCCTCGGGCCCGCTCACCGACGACGGCGCCGTGCCGACCGACACCACGGTGTGGGTGCGGCTGCCGGTGGCCTGACGTGCGAGCCGGCGACTTCACCTACCTCGACGGGCCGACCCCGGTGGGCCTCGCGCACCGGGGCGGGGCGGCGTTCGGGCCGAACGTCGGCCTGGAGAACACCCTGGCGGCGTTCGGCCGGGCCGTCGCGATGGGCTACCGCTACCTCGAGACCGACGTGCACGCGACCCGCGACGGCCAGGTCGTCGCCTTCCACGACACCGTGCTCGACCGGGTGTCCGACCGGCGCGGCGCCATCGCGACGCTGCCCTACGACGCCGTGCGCGAGGCCCGGATCGGCGGCACCGAGCCGATCCCGCTGCTGTCCGACCTGTTCGAGCAGTTCCCCGACACCCGGATCAACATCGACATCAAGGCCGACGACGCGCTGGCCCCCACCGTGCGGGAAGTGTTGCGGCACAACGCAACCGAGCGGGTCTGCATCGGGTCGTTCAGCGAGCGCCGGCTGCGGGCGGCCCGGGCGGCGCTCGGCCCCGGGGTGGCCACCGCGGCGGGGCAGGTCGGCACCGCGCTGCTGCGGTTCACCCCGGCATCCCTGAGCCGGATGCTGCACACCCCGGCGCCGGTGCTCCAGCTGCCGGCGCTGCACCGGCTGCGCGGGCGCACGGTCACCCTCGTCACGCCGGGCCTGGTGCGCCGCGCGCACGCCCTCGGCAAGCACGTGCACGTCTGGTTCCACGCGTGGTCGCGCGAGGACGCCGACGAGATGCACCGGCTGCTCGACCTCGGCGCCGACGGCATCGTCACCGACCACATCGACGTGCTGCGCGACGTGCTGGCCGAGCGTGGTCGTCCTCTCGTCCCACCCGGCTGACGGATGGACGCGCGTACCGTGGCACGTGATGGCTGAAGCGACGACAACTCGGGTCGAGGGGCCGCTCGGCAGGACCTACCTCGAGGTCACCCTGGCCGTCCTGGCCCTGGTCACCATCGTCGCGTTCGAGTCGATGGCGGTCTCCACCGCCATGCCCGCGGTGGCCCGCGACCTCGACGCCGTGCGGTCCTACGGCTTCGCCTTCTCGGTCATGCTCACCGCCCAGCTGCTCGGCATCGTGCTCGCCGGCGTGTGGTCGGACCGCTCCGGCCCGATGGTGGGCGCCGTCACGGGGCAGGCCCTGCTCGCGGGTGGTTCGGCGATGTGCGGGACGGCCACCAACCTCCCCGTCTTCCTCGCCGGGCGGGCGCTCACCGGGCTCGGCGGCGGCCTGCTCGTCGTGATGCTCTACGTCATCGCCGGGCGGGTCTACCCGGAGGCGATCCGGCCGCGGCTGTTCACCTACGTCTCGGCGGCCTGGGTGCTGCCCTCGCTGCTCGGCGCCCCCATCTCGGCCTGGCTCACGACCAACCTGTCCTGGCGGTGGGTGTTCTGGGGCGTGGTGCCGCCGGTGCTCATCACCATGGCCGTGCTCGCCCACGCCCGGCGCCGCATCGACGACTCCGCCCTGACCGCCGCCGTCAGCACCCGCGACCACTCCGCCCACGTGCGGGCCGCCTGGTGCGGGCTGGGGATCGCGCTGTCCGCGGGCGCCATCCAGCTCGGCACCCACGAGCTCGTGCTCCAGCTGTCCCCGAGGACCGGCGTCGTCCTGGCGGGGGTGGTCGGCGTCGTCGTCTTCGCGCCGATGCTGGTGCCCGCCGGCACGTGGCGGATGGCGCGCGGGCTGCCCAGCGTGATGCTCGCCCGGGCGCTGTTCATCGGCGCCTTCTACGCCGGCGTCACCTACGTGCCGCTCTTCCTCGTCGGCCAGCGCGGCCTGAGCCTGCAGACGGCCGGGCTGGCCCTCGCGGTCGGGGCGATCGGCTGGGCCGGGGGCGCCTGGTACCAGGGGCACGACACGCTGCACCTGCCCCGCTACCGGCTGGTCGAGGTCGGCGGCGTGCTGCTCGCGAGCGGCCTCGCGGCGCTCTCGGCGGTGGCCTTCTTCGTCCTGCCGTGGTGGATCGTGCCGCTGGCCCTGGTCTGCACCGGGGTCGCCATGGGGCTCGGGGTCACGACGACGACGGTGCTCGCGCTCGAGCTCAGCCCGGTCGAGGAGCACGGCGAGGCGTCCTCCTCGCTCCAGCTCGCCGACGTGCTCGGCAGCGTGCTCGGCATCGCCGCGGCGACGGCGGTCTTCGCCGCCCGGCACGTGCCCGGCCAGGACGACGCGCTCTTCGGGGCGATCTTCCTCGGGTTGGCCGCCGTGGCGGCGATCGCGATCCCGGCGGGTCAGCGGATCAGGACGTGACCGCCGGGCGCGGTGAGCCGGGTCCACCGGTTCGACCGCAGCACCTGCACCGGCTGCCCCGGCGCGAGGAAGCCCAGCGCGTAGGCCGCGAACGCGCCGCCCGAGCGCACGCTCGCCCCGCCATCGAACCCGCCGCTGTGGTCGAGCAGGTCGGGGTGCGGGCCGGCGGCCTCGAGCACGTCGCGGGCCCAGACCCGGTCGCGCACCAGGCCGGCAGCGGCACCGCGCTCGCGCACGGCATCCGACACCTCGGCGAGGCCGTCGCGGGCGACGGCGGCGAGGAGGTCACCGGGCAGCGTGCCGGCGGGCTCCCACGGCCCGCGCGGCGGGGTGACGGCCGACCACGACGCGACGGCCCGGGTCGGCGGCACCCGCAGGTCGGCGCCGGCACCGCGCGCGGTGCGGTCGGTGACCGCCCCGAGCGGCACGGTGACGTCGAGCTCCGCCGGCTCGGCGAGGGCGAAGGTGCGCAGCCCGAGCACGGTGCCCTCGGCCAGGATGCCGGTGCCCGACAGCACGCCGACCCAGGCGGCGAGCACGCGGCCCGACGCCTGCAGGCGCATCGCCCCCTCGGCGTCGACGGCCCGGGCGCGGGTCGCGAAGCGGCCGAGGTCGGCCAGCGACTCGCGCGTCGGTGAGCCGCAGGGCCGCGGTCACCGCCCGCCCCAGCGGAAGCGCACCGGGTCGCCGACGTGCACCGCGAGCTGGGCCGCGCGCCTCGGGCGGCGAGCCGGCGCGGGCGGGCGGTCGCGAAGTCGTAGAGCGCCAGCCCGGTCTCGGCGATGGCGTAGACCTGCGTCACCGACCGACTCGGGGTCGCGCACGGTGTAGCCGAGGTCGAAGCCGGCACCGTGCACCCGGGTCACCCACATGTCGACCTCGACCGGGGCGGCCCGGTAGGTGAGCGGCGCGCGGTACTCGATGGCGTGCCGGGTGACGACGATGCCCTCGTCGAGCATCGTCGGCCGGTCGGGGAACCACTCGCGGAAGCCGATGACGCGGGCGTCCTCGAGCAGCCGGAGGTACTGCACGTTGTTGACGTGGCCGTAGGCGTCCATGTCGGACCACCGCAGCGGCACCTCGACACGGTAGGTCTGGGGATCGTCGGCACCGGGCATGCGCCCATCCTCCCAGCCCCGGGGTCGTGGCGCGGCCACCGGTGCGCGCGGCGTCCTAGGGTGGGCGGATGCCGCTGCAGCCCACCACCACCGCCGCGCTCGACCACGTGCTCGCCACCGCACCAGCGCGACGGGCGGCTGCCGTCCGTCGCGGCCGGGCTGGTGCGCGGCGGGAGCTCGTGTGGAGCGGTGCCGCGGGCACCGTCGACGGGCGCGCCGACGGGCGAGCCGGCCGACGCCGACACGCAGTACCGGATGGGGTCGATCACCAAGACCTTCGTCGCGGTGTGCGTGCTGCGGCTGCGCGACGCGGGCCGGCTCGAGCTGACCGACCGGTTCGGCGCGCACGTGCCCGGCTCGGCGCTCGACGACGTCAGCATCGAGCAGCTGCTCACCCACGCCGCCGGCACCCAGGCCGAGACGCCCGGGCCGTGGTGGGAGCGCACGCCCGGCGGCGACTGGGACGCCCTCGTCGCCGCGCAGGTCGGGCAGCGGTTCCGCGCCGGGCGCCGGTTCCACTACTCCAACGTCGGGTACGCCGCGCTGGGTCGCCTCCTCGAGGTGCCCCACGGCCGCGGCTGGTTCGACGTCGTGCGCGACGAGCTGCTCGAGCCGCTCGGCATGACCCGCACGACGACGCGACCGTCGGGGTCGGCGGCGCTCGGGCTGGCCGTGCACCCGTTCGCCGACCTGCTGCTGCCCGAGCCGGAGCACGACGCCGGCGCGATGGCCCCGGCCGGGCAGCTGTGGACCACCGTGACCGACCTGGCCCGGTGGGCGACCTTCCTCGGGGGCGCGACGGCCGGCGCTGCTGTCGGCCGAGACGCTCGCCGAGATGGTCGAGCCGCACCACGTCGTCGACGACCCGGGCCAGCCGTGGGTCGCGGCGCACGGCCTGGGCTTCCAGGTGTGGAACGTCGGCGGCGCCCGGTTCGCCGGTCACGGCGGCTCGATGCCCGGCTTCCTCGCCGGGCTGCGGGTGCGGCTGGATGCCGGTGTGCCGGGCAGCGACGCGGCGCTCGGTGCGCCGGGCGACGGGGTGGTGCTCTTCACCAACACCACGGCATCCACCACCACGCGGTCGACCATCGACGAGCTGCTCGACACGCTGGCCCGGCACGAGCCGGCGCCGGTCGAGCCGTGGTCGGCGAGCGGCGACCCGGCGCCTGCTCGAGCTGGTCGGCACGTGGCACTGGGGGCCGTCGACGGTCACGGCCACGGTCGTCAAGGAGCACCTCGTGCTCGGCGAGCCGGGCAGCGGCCGCGGGGCGCGGTTCCGGCCGGTCGGCACCGACGAGTGGGTGGGGCTCGACTCCTACTACGCCGGCGAGCCGCTGCGCGTGGTGCGCCGGGCCGACGGGTCGGTGTCGCACCTCGACCTCGCGTCGTTCCGGTTCACCCGCACGCCCTACGACCCGCGGCCGACGTGCCGGGCGGCGTCGACGAGCGCGGCTGGTCCTGACCCGCGACCCGCTGGGGCAGGATCGACCAATAGGTCAATGTTGTCCCACCCGCCTCACTCCGCGCCGTCGTCGAGCACCTCGCGCAGCCGGGCGGCGAAGGCCTCGGGCTGGCCCGCGTAGCCGTGCTCGCCACCGAGGAAGCCGCCGTGGTGGCTGGGGAACTCGGTGAGCGGCCGACCCAGGACCGGGCCAGGACCGGGGCGACCCGGCCGGTCAGCACCTCGCGTGACTCGACGCCGACCCCGACCACGACGCGCGTGGTCGCCGCCTGCAGGGCCTCCAGGTCGGGACGGTAGCTGGTGATCGCGTTGGCCGGTGCCGGACAGCAGCGGGTCGTCGCGGCGGCCGTCGTCCTGCGTGGGCAGGCCGAACTGCGCCGGGTCGGGTGGCGGCCTGGGCGAGGTAGTCGTCGGTGAACTCACCCGTCCACGAGGTCAGGGCGATGAAGGCGGCCATGCCGGCCCCGAACCCGTGCTCGTGGTACGCCGTCTGCACGGCTCGCTCGGCGGCGAAGGCGTGGTCGGCATCCGGGAGGTACGCGAGCAGCGGGGGCTCGTGGGCCACCAGGGTGGCGACGTCGTCGGGGTGGGCGGCGACCAGGGCCAGGGCGTTGACCGCCCCACCGCTGCTCGCGAAGACGTCGACCGGTGCCGGGCCCAGTGCGGCGATGAGGGCGTGCAGGTCGGCCGCGTGCATCGCGGGCGTGCGCTGGTCGGAGCCGTCCTTGCGGCCGCTGCGGCCGATGCCACGGGGGTCGTAGGCGACGACGGTGCGGTCGGAGAAGTACGAGGCGAGGGTGTCGAAGCCGCGGGCGTCCATCGGGTGGCCCGCCATCAGCAGGGTCGGGTGGCCGGCATCCGCGGTGGTGGGCCGGCGCACCTCGTACACGAGGTCGACGTCGGGCGTCTCGAGAGTCCTGATCTCGGCCGTCACGTGGGATTCCTTTCTGTCACAGGGCCCTTGGGCCGCTGATGTAGCACTCGGTCAAGCCGGTCCTCGGCACCCTCACAGTCCATCGGGCCACGGTAGCCCGGTCAGCGCCGCCATTCGTAGGGCGTGGTCGTCGAGACCTTGACGAAGCCGGAGCGCTCGAGGATCGGGCGGGAGAACTCCGTGGAGTCGCTGTGGATGATCGTCTTGCCCAGCCGCAGGGCCGACCGCGCGCGGGCCGCGGTGAGCGCCCGGTAGATGCCGCGGCCGCGCCACGGCGCGAGGGTCGAGCCGCCCCAGATGCCGGCGACCTCGGTGTTCGGCACCGGTTCGAGCCGCCCGGCGCTGACCATCTGCCCGTCGGCCTCGGCGACCCACAGCTCCATGCCGTCGCGCAGCGCCAGCCGGTGCAGCAGGCTCTCGGCCCGCTCGTCCGAGACCGGGTCGCCGAACGCCTCGTCGGCCATCGCGCTCATCGCGCGCACGTCGGCCTCGTCGGTGACGGTGCGCAGGGTGACGCCGTCGGGGAGCTCGACGTCGACGGCGAGCAGGCGGGCCTCGCCCATCATGATCGACTCCGGCTCCTCCGGCTCGAACCCGGCCGTCGACGAGGGCGTCGTGCAGCCCCGGTGCGTGGTCGTGACCGCGGGTCTTCCACTCCACCTTGGTCACGTCCGGCTGCGCGGTGAAGTGCGCCAGCGCGGCGCCGACCAGCTCGCGGATGCCGGCCGCGTCGGCCCCGCCGAGGTCGCGGTAGGTGACGAAGCCACGGCCGCGGGGGAAGGTCACCAGCCGCAGCGGGCCGTGCACGGTGACGGAGAGCGCGCTGGGCGTCTCGGCATCCGTGCGCAGCTGCTCGTCGTAGGCGGCCAGGAGGGTCGCGGCATCGGTCACCCGGTCACCGTGTCCTGTCCGGGCCCCCGGGGCAACCCATTTCGCGGCCATGGGGCACGGGACGGATCTCCTGGAACCCGACCTCGAGGTGGTGGCACAGGTGTCGAGCGGCACCGAGAAGCGTCAGCGGCGGCCGGCCGTGCCGGCGATCTCGCGCTGGCGCGCCTCGACGAGCTTCGCGACGAGCTCGTCGGCCAGCGGCTCGTCGTTCGGGAACCGGATCGACCCCTTGGCGGTCACGAACCCCGTGAGGTCGTCGGCCAGCTCGGCGGTGATCGACCCGCTCATCGGGAAGTAGGTGCAGTGGTTCTTGTAGAACCCGAACCCCGCCACGCCCTTGCCGGCCACCTTGAAGCACGGCACCCCGTAGGCGATCCCCTGCTCGGCTTCGGGGAGCAGCGCGGCGAGCGTCGCCCGCAGGCGGTCGAGGGTCGACCGCTGCGGCTCGGGCACGGCCGCGAGGTACTCGTCGATCTCTGCTTCGGACACCTCGACCACCTCTCAGCTCGGCACCACGCAGTATGCCGGAGGCGGGCACCACGTCGTCGACGACGCCCGGGCCAGGACCGCCGCCGGGTCGTCGCACTCCCTGCCCTGCCGGGCCTCAGCTCTTGGCGGCCGTCAGCAGGACGACGGCATCGGTGACGGCCAGCAGGCCGTGCGGCGCCTCGGGGATGACGACGTGGGCGCCCGCGTCGAGGTCGAGGGTGCCGTCGGGCCAGGTGAGCCGCACGGTGCCGAGGAGCACCTGGAGCGTGGCCTCACCCGGGTTCTCGTGGTCGGACAGCGTCGAGGCCGACAGCAGCGCGATGACGGTCTGCCGCAGCGCGTGGCCGCTGCCGCCGTAGAGCGTGCTGGCCGCCCGGCGGGCGCGACTCGTCCGGGCCTCGTCGAGCAGGGCGGCGCTGACCTTGGGGAGTGCGGCGGGTTCCATCCCTCGATCCTCCACCCTCGGCACCGGCCTGTGGACGACGCGAGCAGTCCTGTCGGCCGCCCGGCATACGGTGGGCGCACCATGACGAACTCGACGGATGCCGTGACCGCACCCCCCGCCCCCTCCTCCCCCACGCCCGAGCTCACCACCGTGGCCCGCGCCGCGCTGCGGCGGCTGGTCGGGCGCGACGACGCCGACTTCCGCGACGGTCAGCTCGAGGCGGTCTCGGCGCTGGTGGCCGACCGGTCGCGGGTGCTCGTCGTGCAGCGCACCGGCTGGGGCAAGTCGGCGGTCTACTTCGTCGCCACCGCGCTGCGGCGGGCCGAGGGCGCCGGGCCCACCGTCATCATCAGCCCGCTGCTCGCGCTGATGCGCGACCAGATCGCGGCGGCCGAGCGGGCCGGCATCCGGGCCGTGACGATGAACTCCGCCAACGCCCAGGACTGGGACGTCGTGCGCGAGGCGCTGGCATCCGATGCCGTCGACGTGCTCCTCGTCAGCCCCGAGCGGCTCAACAACCCGCGCTTCCGCGACGAGCAGCTGCCCGACCTCGCCCGCCGCTGCGGCCTGCTCGTCGTCGACGAGGCGCACTGCGTCAGCGACTGGGGCCACGACTTCCGGCCCGACTACCGCCGCATCCGCGACCTGCTGGCCGGGCTGCCCGCCGACACCCCGGTGCTCGCCACCACCGCGACGGCCAACGCCCGGGTGGTCACCGACGTCGTCGAGCAGCTCGAGGTGGGCGGTCGCTCGGTGCTCACCGTGCGCGGTGGCCTGGCCCGCGACTCGCTGCGCCTGGGGGTGCTGCGCTCGATGTCGCCCGAGCAGCGGCTCGGCTGGCTGGTCGAGCACCTGGCCGAGCTGCCCGGCAGCGGCATCGTCTACACGCTCACGGTCTCCGCGGCCGAGGACGTCGCGTCGGCGCTGTCGGATGCCGGGCTGGCGGTCGCGTCCTACACCGGGCGCACCGACCCGGCCGACCGCGAGCGGCTCGAGGGGGCGCTGCGCCGCAACGAGGTCAAGGCCCTGGTGGCCACGTCGGCGCTGGGCATGGGCTTCGACAAGCCCGACCTCGGGTTCGTCGTGCACCTGGGGGCGCCGAGCTCGCCGGTCGCCTACTACCAGCAGGTGGGTCGCGCCGGCCGCGCGACCGAGCGGGCCGAGGTGCTGCTGCTGCCCGGGCCGGAGGACCGCGACATCTGGCGCTACTTCGCGTCGGTGTCGATGCCGCGCGAGGAGCAGGCCGAGGCCGTGCTGCGCACCCTGGCCGAGTCGGGGCGGGCGCTTGTCGACGGCCGCGCTCGAGACCGCCGTCGACGTGCGGCGCACCCGGCTCGAGCTGCTGCTCAAGGTGCTCGACGTCGACGGGGCGGTGCAGCGCGTCTCGGGCGGCTGGGTGTCCACCGGGGTGCCGTGGGCCTACGACGCCGAGCGCTACGCCCGGGTCGCCGCGGCCCGGCAGGCCGAGCAGCAGCTGATGGTCGACTACGAGGGCACCGACGCGTGCCGGATGGCGTTCCTCCAGGAGTGCCTCGACGACGACACGGCCGCGCCCTGTGGCCGCTGCGACGGGTGCGCCGGCCCCTGGTACCCCACCGAGGTGGCCGACCGGGTGGTCGGTGCCGCCCGCGAGCGGCTGGGCCGGGCCGGGGTCGACCTCGACCCCCGGGTGCAGTGGCCCACCGGCATGGACCGGCTCGGGGTGCCGGTCAAGGGCAAGATCCCGCCCGACGAGGCGCTGCTGCCCGGGCGGGCGCTGGCCCGGCTGTCCGACCTGGGCTGGGGGCAGCGGCTGCGCGAGGTGCTGCGCGAGGACGCCCCGGCGCACCCCGACCTGCTGCGGGCCTGCGTGCCGGTGCTCGCCGAGTGGGGCTGGGCCCGTCGCCCGGTCGGCGTGGTCGCGATGCCGTCGCGCTCCCGCCCGGCGCTGGTCGGCTCGCTGGCCGCCGGCCTGTCCGAGATGGGGCGGCTGCCGCTGCTCGGCTCGCTCGACCTCGCGCACGGCGGCCCCACCGGCGAGCCCGGGGGCAACAGCGCCTTCCGGCTCGCCGGGGTCTGGGAGCGGCTCGTCGTCGGGCCCGAGCTGGCCGCCGCCCTCGCCGCCGTCGACGGCCCGGTGCTGCTCGTCGACGACCTGGTGTCGTCGCGGTGGACCCTGACCGTGGCCGGGCGGGCGCTCCGCCTGGCCGGTGCGGCCGGCGTCCTGCCCTTCGCGCTCGCCGTCGACGGCTGAGCCTCCCGCGGCGGTGATCCGTCCACCACAGCCCGGCGCCGCGCGCGCCCGGACGCGCGACCATGGTGGTGGAGGCAGCGATGTCCGGTCGAGCCGTCACCTGGTCCGTGGCTGTCGCCCTCGTCGCAGGGCTGGCCGCGTGTGGGTCCACCCCGGCCGGGACCGGCAGCCTCGCGCCGCCCGCGTCGTCACCCTCGGTGACCGCGAGCGCCAGCAGCGGCACGACCGGCGCCGGCACGGCATCCGCGCAGCACGAGCCCGACGGCCGCCCCGCAGACGACGGCCGTCCCGCCGACGACGACCCCCGACGCCGACGCCTCGACCCACCCCGCGCGTCTCGCCCGCACCGAGCATCACCTGGTCGCGCTCGGTCGTGCGTCCCGGCCCGAACGCGTGCGCCGTCACCGCGAAGTACCGCGGCAAGGACCTCGAGGTCGTGCCCACGACCGTCGAAGGTCGCCGTGCTCACCTTCGACGGGGGCGCGAGCAGCACCGGGGTCGCGTCGATCCTGTCGACGCTGGCCACCACGAAGACCGCCGCGACGTTCTTCCTCACCGGCGACTTCATCCGCGACCACCCCACGGCCACGGCGAGCATCGCTGCCGCCCATCCGATCGGCAACCACTCGAACACCCACCCCGACCTGACCACGCTCTCGTCGACGGCCGTCGTCGACCAGGTTCGCAAGGGCGCCGCCGCGATCCTGGCCGGCACCGGCAGACCCCCGGGCCCCTGGTTCCGCTTCCCGTACGGCGCCCGTGACGCCCGCACCATCGGCTCTGGTCAACGACGAGTGCTACGTCGCGGTGCGCTGGACGGTCGACAGCCTGGGCTGGAAGGGAACGAGCGGTGGGCTGACCGCCACGAAGGTGCGCGACCGGGTGCTGGCGGCGGCGCGCCCCGGGATGATCGTGCTGATGCACGTCGGTGCGAACCCCGACGACGGCACCACCCTCGACGCCGCCGCCCTCCCGTCGATCATCGCGGGGCTGCGCGCGAAGGGGTACTCGTTCGTCACCCTCCAGCAGGCTCTGTGAGACCGGCTCCGGCCGCGGCCTCACGAGCCGTCGGACGCTCGACCCGCACGGTGAGCATCGGCAGGAAGAGCTGCACCACCGGCCCGATGAGCAGCGCGTAGAGCACGGTGCCGACCCCGACGATGCCGCCGAGGGCGAACCCGAGCACCACCACGGTGACCTCGAGCGAGGTGCGCACCAGGCGGATCGAGCGGCCGGTGCGCCGGGACGAGGCCGGTCATCAGCCCGTCGCGCGGGCCCGGCCCGAGCTGGCTGCCGATGTACATCGCCCCGGCCACGCCGTTGCCGACGATGGCGAGCAGCATCACGGTGATCCGCCAGGGCAGCCCCTCGATCTCCGGCACCACGGCCAGCGTCGCGTCGATGGCGACGCCGATGACGACGGCGTTGAGCACCGTGCCGAGGCCGGGCCACTGGCGCAACGGGATCCAGAGCAGCAGCACGACGAACGACACCACGATGCTCATCGCGCCGTAGGACATCGGGATGTGCTGGATCAGGCCGTACTGCAGCACGCCCCACGGCTCGAGCCCGAGGTCGGCCCGCAGCAGCAGCGCCATCGACACCCCGAACAGCACCAGCCCCACCATCAGCTGGGACACCCGGTGCACGAGGCGGCCGGCGCGCAGCTGCTCCAGCGGGTTCATCGGCACCAGCTCGACGCGGCGGGAGGCGCCGCGGCGGATCGCCTGGATGGGGAGTCATGCGCGACCATCCTGCCGGAAAGTGGCCTTCACTTCGATGGCCAATCCTGACAGAGTGGCCACCATGACCACCCCCACCGTCTCCGCCGCGCGCACCGCGCGCCTGGTCGGCACGCTCGGTGCCGGCCGGCCGGCATACCGGGCACTGGCCGACGCCCTGCGGCTGGCCGTGGCCGACGGCCGGATCGCCGCCGGCACCCGGCTGCCGAGCGAGCGCGAGCTCACCGCCGCCCTCGACGTCAGCCGCACCACGGTCACCCGGGCGTATGCCGTGCTGCGCGAGAGCGGCTACCTCACCTCCCGCCGCGGCTCCGGGTCGGTCGCGACGCTGCCCGCGGGGAGCGCGCAGCGCGCCGCCGGCCCGCTGTTCCCCGCCGACGTCGGCGAGGGGGTCATCGACCTCACCTGCGCCGCGACCCGGGCACCGGCCGGCGTCGTCGAGGCCTACGAGCGGGCGGTCGGGCAGCTCCCCCGCTACCTCGCCGGCGCCGGCTACCTCACCCTCGGGGTGCCCGAGCTGCGCGAGGTCGTCGCCGAGCGCTACACCGTCCGCGGCCTGCCGACCACGCCCGACCAGGTGCTCGTGACCTCGGGCGCGGTCGCCGGCATCGGCATCGTGCTGCGCGCCCTGGTCGGCCACGGCGACCGGGTGGTCGTCGAGACCCCGGGCTACCCCAACACCATCGACGCCGCCCGCCGCGGCGGGGCGCGGCTCGTGCCGCTGGCCCTCGACCCCGACGGGTGGGACGTCGAGGAGTCGGCCCGCACGGTGCGGCAGTCGGCCGCCACGGCCGCCCTGCTGATCCCCGACTTCCACAACCCCACCGGGGCCCTGATGGGCGACGACGACCGGGCGGTGCTCGCCCGGGCCCTGCGCCAGGCCCGCACCGTGCCGGTGATCGACGAGACGATCGCCGAGGTCGACCTCGACGGCGGCCCGATGCCGCTGCCCTTCGCCGCGCACGACCCGCGCGCGATCACCGTCGGCAGCTCGTCGAAGTCGCACTGGGGCGGCCTGCGCACCGGCTGGATCCGGGCCCCGCGCACGGCGCTGGCCGGGCTGGTCGAGTCGCGGGTGACCAGCGACCTCGGGGCGCCGGTGCTCGAGCAGCTGGTGCTGCTCGAGCTGATGCGGGTGGCGCCGGGGCTGACCCCGCAGCGCCGCGACGACCTGTGCGCCTCCCGCGACGCGCTCGTCACTGCCCTCGGGCGTGCACCTGCCCGAGCTGCGCTTCCGGGTGCCCCGCGGCGGGCTGTTCCTGTGGTGCCAGCTGCCCCAGGGCGTCGACGCGACGGGTGTCGCGGTGGCCGCCGAGCAGGAGGGGCTGCTCGTGGCGGCCGGGCCGCGGTTCGCGGTGTCCGGCGGCCTGGAGCGCTGGGTGCGCCTGCCCTACGTGCTCGCGCCCGAGGTGATGACCGAGGCCGTCGAGCGGCTGGCCCGCGCGGTCGAGCGCGTGCGGGCGGCCGGCGCGACCGGCACCCGAGCCGGTCGAGGCGCCCGTCGGGGCACGGCCGCCCCCTGGTGGCCTGACCCCCGGCTCGCCTCCCCTCTCGCCCGCGAACGTGGGTGATAACCGTCGGCTGGCCGACGATCTTCACCCACGTTCGGGGGACAGGGCGTCCGCTGCTGACTATCGTTGCCCCGGTGACCACCGACCAGCCGGCGCCCCTGCTCGACCTCCTCGCCACCCTCGACCTCGAGGAGCTCGGGTCGGCCCAGATGAGCGTGCAGCCGATGTCGACGGCCACCGGCCCGGCCGGCGAGGCACCGGTGCCGCTGCCCGAGACCTTCGCCGAGGACGTCACCCTGTTCCGCGGGCAGAGCCAGAAGCAGCCGCACGGGCGGGTCTTCGGCGGGCAGGTGCTGGCCCAGGGAGTCGTCGCGAGTGGTCGCACCGTGCGGGCGATCGAGGGCGGCGCCGAGCGCCGGCTGCACTCCATCCACGCCTACTTCATGCGCCCCGGCGACGACACCCAGCCGATCACCTTCAGCGTCGAGCGGATGCGCGACGGCCGCTCGTTCTCGACCCGCCGGGTGCACGCCATCCAGCACGGCAAGCCGATCCTGTCGATGAGCGCGTCGTTCCAGACCCCCGACCCGGCATGGACCACCAGGACCCGATGCCGGACGCCCCCGACCCGATGAGCGTGCCGTCGCTGGCCGAGGTGTTCGCCGGCATCGACCACCCCGGCGCCCGGCACATCGCGCAGCGAGCGGGCCATCGAGCTGCGCCACGTCGAGGGCAACCTGTTCGTCGCGCCCGGCGACCGAGCAGGTCGCCGACCAGCGGGTGTGGATGCGGGCCATCGGCGAGCTGCCCGACGACCACGCTGGTGCACGAGGCGGTGCTGGCCTACGCCTCCGACTACTCGCTGCTCGAGTCGATCCTGCGGCGCCACGGGAAGGGTTGGCGCACACCGGGGTCTGCGCGCGGCCAGCCTCGACCACGCCATGTGGTTCCACCGGCCGGCCCGCGCCGACGAGTGGCTGCTCTACGCGCAGCACTCCCCCTCGGCCCAGGGTGGCCGCGGCCTGGGCATCGGCCGGATGTTCAGCCGGGACGGCACGCTGGTCGCGACCGTCGCCCAGGAGGGCATGCTCCGCATCCCGGACTGACGAGCCGCGTCGGCGCGCCCCGCGTCAGGCCGCCCCGACGAGCTGCCCGTCGACGATCTCGACCACCCGGTCGGCGATCGACAGCAGCACCGGGTCGTGGGTGGTCACCACGGTCGTCATCGTCTCCTCCTTGGCCAGCCGGGCGATGAGCAGCATGATCTCGCGGCCGGTCTCGGAGTCGAGCTGGCCGGTGGGCTCGTCGGCCAGGAGCAGCCCCGGCCGGGCCGCCAGGGCCCGGGCCAGCGCCACCCGCTGCTGCTGCCCACCGGACAGCTCGCCCGGGCGCTGGTTGACGTGGCCGGTGAGGCCGACGTGCTCGAGCGCCGCCGCGACTCGCTCCTCGCGCTCGGCCGGGTCGACCTCGTTGAGCCGCAACGGGATCCCGACGTTCTCGCGGGCGGTGAGGATCGGCACCAGCCCGAACGACTGGAACACGTAGGCCACCGTGCCGCGACGCACGGCGAGCAGCTCGGCATCGCTCATCGCCGTGACGTCGGCACCGTCGAGCACGACCCGGCCCTCGTCGGGCCGGTCGAGGCCGCCGATGACGTTGAGCAGGGTGGTCTTGCCCGAGCCGGAGCGCCCGCGCACGGCGACGAGCTCACCGGGCGACGCCGAGAGCGACACCCCGCGCAGGGCGTGCACCTGGGTGGCCCCGGACCGGAAGGTGCGGTGCACCTCGTGCACCTCGAGGTAGGTGCTCATGCCGGCTCCTCCCCCGCCGCGTCACCGGCATCCGGTCGTGGCGTCGGCCAGACGCCGATGTGGTCGGCCTCGAGGTCGAGCCGCACCCGGTCGCGCATCGCCAGGGCGTCGGTGAAGCCGCGCGGCAGCTGCAGGCGGCCGGCCCGGTCGAGCACGGCGAACTCCTCGGCCACCACGCCCTCGACGCCGTGCTCGTCGACGGCGGTGCGTCGCCGCACCTCCGACGACGTGCGACCGTCGCGGATGCCGACGGTGCGGCTGACCTGCTCGCTCACGTGGTCGTCGTGGGTCACCACGACGACGGTGGTGCCGAAGGCCTCGTTGGCGCCGCGGATGGCCGCCGAACACCTCGTCGCTGCTGCGGCTGTCGAGCTCCCCGGTCGGCTCGTCGGCCAGCAGCACCCGTGGCCGGTTGGCCAGCGCCACCCCGAGGGCGACGCGCTGCTGCTGACCGCCCGACAGCTCGCCGAGCCGCCGGTCGGCGCACTCGGGGATGCCGAGCACCTCCAGGGTCTCGGTCGCCCGGGCCACCCGCTCGGTCGAGGAGAGCGAGGCGAACATCATCGGCAGCTGCACGTTCTCGACCGCGCTGAGGTAGGGCAGCAGGTTGGCGGTGGCCTGCTGGAAGAGGAAGCCGACGGTGTGCCGGCGGTAGTGGAGCCGGTCCTTGGTCGACATCGTGAGCAGGTCGCGGCCCGCCACCCGCGCCACCCCGGCGCTCGGGAGGTCCAGGCCCGACAGGATCGTCAGCAGCGTGGACTTGCCGGACCCCGAGGCCCCGACGACGGCCACGAGCTCGCCCCGGCTCGACCTCGAGGTCGAGCCCCTGCAGGGCCACCACCTCCACCCCCTCGGAGGAGAAGATGCGGACGAGGTTGTCGCACAGGATGTCCGGGCCGTCCGGACGGTCGGGCCCGGCCGGGTCGGACGAGGCACGGGTGCGCGCTGGACTCGTGGTCATGCGGTGTCTCCTCTGCGCAGGTGGTCGGCGAGGCTGCCGCGTCGGGCGGACGCGGCGTCGGTCAGGAGGGCCAGTGACCCGATGGCGAGCACGGCGAGGCCGACGAGCAGCCCGGTCAGCGGGCGGGGCTCGATCGGCAGGCGGGTGACGGCGCCGGTGAACGGGGCGAGGTCGAGGGCGGGCGCGAGCGCGGCGGGCACGACGACCCCGACGACGCACCCGGCGACGACTCCCACGCTGAGCAGCGGGAGCACCTCGGCCCACGCCAGCCGGCGCTCGCGGCCGTGCGGGAGGCCCATCGTGCGCAGCCGGATCGCCAGCTGGGAGCGCTCGGCCCGGGTGGCGGCGAGCAGCACCAGGACGGCGAGGAAGGACAGCACCCCGGCGAGCAGCACGCCGACCACGAAGGTGGCGGCGACCAGGCTCGGCAGCGCACGGTCGGCGACCGCGGCCGAGACCCCGCTGACGGTGCTGACCCGGGTCACCAGGCCGCCGAGCTGCGAGCGGTCGCGGGCCGCCGCGGTCGTCGAGGTCGCGCTGCGCGGCGGGCGACGCGCGCAGGAACACCGTGTTGGGCTGGGTGGTGGGCAGCGCCGCGACGAGCGCGTCGAGCGGGACGAGGGCGACCACCCGACCCTGCCCGGACACGGCGCGCTCCAGGGCCGGCACCGTGGCCACCCGGCGCCCCGGGGTGCTCAGGCCGCGCAGCCCGAGGTCGAGGTCGCCCACGGCCGGTCCGCCGCTCAGCACCACCGGGAGCCGGCCGTCGACGGACGCACCCGGCGGCGTGAAGGCGAGCGGAGTGCCCTCCAGCAGCGCCGCGTAGCGCACCGGGTCGACCGCGACGACGACCACGGAGCGTCACCCGGCCCCCCGCGCTGAGGGTGGCCGCGGCATCCACGTGCGCCGGGATCGCGGCCTCGACCCCCGGCCGGGCCGCGAGGGCCGTGACGTCGGGGGCGTCGATGCGTGCCGCGTCGACCCGCGCGTCGGCACCGACCGCGCGCAGCGCCGCGAGCTCGCGCTGGTCGGAGACGCTCGCGGTGAGGGTGGCCATCAGCGTCACCAGCGTCGCACCGACGACGAGCGCCGCGAGCGGGACCGCGGCGCTCGCGCCGGTGCGGGCGGCGCGGGTGAGCCCCACGAACCCCACCAGCCCCCGACCGCGCTCGGCGAGGCGGGCGAGCCGGGCGACCGGCCACGGCATCACGCGCAGCGCGACCACGGCGGCGGCCAGCGCGACGAGCACCGGGGTGACCGCGGCGTACCAGTCGGTGCGCCCGGCGGCGATGACCGCGCCGCGGCTGCGCACGGTGGTGACCGCGAGCACGGCGAGGATGACGACCGCCACCTCGAGGACGATGCGCCGCGCGGCCCGCACCGAGCGGGTGGACTCCTGCGCGGGCTCGTCGATGGCGCGCACCCGGCGGGCCGTCGCGAGCACCGCCACCAGCGGCGGCAGGACGAGCACGAGCGCCACCTCGACCCAGGCGGCCGAGGTCGTGTCCCCGGGGACGAGCAGCACGACCGCCCCGGCCGCGAGCACCGCGAGCGGCAGCGCGAGCACGCTCGTGGCGACGCCGACCAGGGCGAGCACCTGGCGGCGCGAGGCGCCCCGCGCCCGCAGCAGCCGCACCTCGCGGTCGCGTCGCTGCGCCCCGAGCAGCGCCGTCAGGGCCAGCACGAGCACCGCCAGCGCGGTGACCCCACCGGTGACGAACGAGGTGAGCACGCCGGTGACCGCGACGTCGCGCTCGTAGCGGTCGAGCAGCCGGCCCAGCCCGGTGCTGACCGCCGGCACGTGCTCCGCCCGAGCCCAGACCCCGGGGTCGGTGTCGAGCCGCACGAGGAAGTCGCGCAGCAGCCCGACGTCCGCCCGGGTGAGCCGGTCGGCGTCGAGGGTGTAGCGCCACGCGTGGTCGAGCGCCGGTGACGGCGAGGGGGGCGGCTCGTCGACCGGGCCGCGCCAGAGCCCGTCGGCCAGCACCGAGTAGCTCTCGAGCGGGGCGATGGCCGTGGCCTGGTCGGTGGTGCCGCCCTGCGGGGTGAGGATCTTGGCGATGCCGAGCATGCGCGGCTCGGCGGCCCACACCTCGTCGGCGGCGTCGAGCGGCTCGAAGGTGCCGGAGACGACGACGGCCGTCGGCGAGACGAGGCGCCGCGCGCCCTGGCCGACCGACAGGTCGAGCACGTCACCCACGCCCACACCCCACGCGGCCGCGGTGCGGGCGCTCAGGGCCACCGGCACGACGGCCACGACGTTGCGCTGGGCCGCGGAGTCGAGCAGCGTGCGGGTGGTCGTCGGGGCACCCGGGCGGCCCACCGGTGACCCACCGCACCCGGTCGAGCGCGGCGCCGTCGACCCGCAGCGCCAGCTCGGCCGACGAGACCTCGAGCGGGTCGCCGGTGGCGCGGGCGATGGCGAGCGGGTCGCTCTGCGCGGTGACGTACGCCCCGTCGAGCAGGGCCTGGACCTGCGGGCCCATCACCTCGCGCACGGCGGTGTCCACCGACCCGAACGGGGCGGTCGGGCCCTGCGTGGGCTCGGTCGACGCCAGCGAGGACCGCCCCGCCCGGGTCGTCAGCCGCAGCCCGAGGTCGCGCTCCGCCGGCTCCGCGGTGCGCACCGCGTCGCCGAGCGCCCGGTCGTGGGCGACCGACTCCACGCGCGGGACGGCCACCAGGAACACGGTCGTCACCACCGTGAGCACCGCGAGCAGCACGGCGGTGGCCCGCTCGGCGACCAGGCTGTGGCGCAGCAGGGTCGGCCGGCGCAGGGGGCGGCGGTCTGCGGCCGGAGGGCGCGCCACGTGCCGGCCGGTCATGACGCCTCCCCCCGGCGCAGCTCGGCCGAGATGTCACGACCGCGTGCCGCGCAGGACGAGCACGCCGACCACCGAGAGCACCACGGCCACGACCACCCCGAACGCCACGACCTGTCCGGCCGGCAGGGCCACCAGCACCCCGGGCACCTGCGGGTGGCCGTCGCCGCCGACGAGCACGGGCACGACGGCCAGGGCGCTGAGCACCCCCGAGCACCAGGCCGACGGCGACGGTGAGCACGACGACGCCGACCCGCTCGACGGCGAGCACCCGGCGGATCCGGCCGGGCGGCATCCCCAGGGCGAGGAGCACGGCGTTCTCGCGGCGCCGGGTGCGGCCCAGCGCCGCCGTGGTGGCGGCGAAGCCGACGGCGGCGAGCACGAGGGCAGCCCCGGTGACGAGCAGCATGGCCGCTCGCATGCCGGCGTTCACCGGGTTGGCCGCCCGCTGTGCCACGAGGTCGGTGCGCACGACGACGGTGGCACCGGCCGGCAGGCCGGTGCGCACGGCATCCACGACGGCGGCGGACGACGCGGGCGACACCGGGTCGACCCACCACTCCTGCGGCTGCACGGGGCGGGTCGAGGCGTAGCCACCGTCGCCGGCCGCGAGCACCGTGGGCAGGTCGACGACCACGGCCCGGTCGGGCACGCGCGCGGTGGGCACCGCATCGACGATCCCGGTGACGACGAGGGTCAGGGGCCGGCCGGAGACGGTCATGGCCAGGGTGCTGCCCACCTCGGCCCGCGCCGCGTCGGCGACCGCCCGGGTGACGACGGCGGGGACGGCGCGCAGCTCGGGGGGCCGGCCCGCCCGGAGCAGGTCACCGTCGTGCGAGCTCTCGACGAGCACGTCGAGCCCGCCCACGGACGTCCCGTCGGCGCTGACCGACGCGACCTCCACGCTGAACGGGGGCGTCGTGATGCTCGGGTCGACGAGCTCGACGGGGGTGCGCGCCCCCACCCCGAGCAGGGTCAGCGGGTAGTCCATCCGGTGCTCGCCGGCGGGCAGCTCGACGGTGAGGTCGGCGGGGCGCACCCCCAGCTCACCGAGCGGCAGGGCGTGCACCAGGCCGCGGGCGTCGCGCAGGAGGACCGATGCCGGGAGGGTGAACTGCTCGGACACCCCGGACAGCGAGGTGCCCAGTGCCGCCCGCACGGTGAGCCGGGTCGGCCGGCCCGGCAGCGGCACCCCGTCGGCGAGCCGGCGGCCGTCGCCGAGGCGGGCCAGCAGGGCCGGCCAGCCGGCACCGCCGAGCAGGTCGGCGCGCGGGTCGACGACCCGGCCGGCAGCGACGGCATCGAGCGCCAGGGCGGTGACCCCGGTGAGCGACCCCACGTCGACGACGTCGCGGGCCACGGGCACGACCCGGTCGGCACCGCCGGCCGCCTGCGCCAGCAGCGGCCCCGCCGTGCCGCGGTCGCCACCGGCGGGCCCCACGACCACCCGCACCGGTGCCCCGGTCTCGAACGCGGACTGGTCCTCGACGGCGCGGTCGGCCGTCGCGGAGTGGGAGAGCGCCAGGGTGCCCATCGCGACGGCCAGCAGCACCAGCAGCACGGTGCCCACCTGGCCGGACAGCCGGCGGGAGAGCTGCCAGCCGCCCCACGCCGGCTCGAGCCCGCGGGCCTCCCCGGTGAGACGGGCGACCTGGCGGGTGAGCACCGGCAGCAGCCGCAGGCAGAGCACCGACAACCCGGCGATGACGACGGCCGGCGCTGCGGTGGTCAGCGGGTCGACCGTCGTGGACCCGGCCGCGTCGTAGCGACGCAGCTGCACGACCGCGAGCGCCCCGAGACCGACGAGCAGCACGTCGAGCCCCGAGCCCGGTGAGCAGCCGCAGCGACCCGGCCGGACTGCCGCGAGCCGGCGCCGTCGCGCACCCGCCCCACGCGCAGCGTCGTGGTGACGATCACGAGGGTCGCCAGCAGGGCCATCGGCCCGACAGCCCACCACAGGGGTGCGGAGGTCAGCGCCGCCAGCACGCCCCCGGCGCCGAGCTCGAGGCCGGCCGTGCCGGCCACGGCGGTCGACAGCAGGGGCGCCAGCAGCACCGCGCCCACGGTGCCCAGCACCACGACGAGCAGGGCGTCGGCCAGGGCGAGCACCGCGAGCTGGCCGGTGGACGCCCCGCGGGTGCGCATCAGCCGGGTCTCGCTGTCGCGCAGCGAGGCCAGCAGGGCGGCGGCGACGACGAGGGATGCCGTGCCGAGCACGACGAGCAGCACCGTGGGCGTGAGGAGGGAGACGCGCACCCGCTGGCTGACCAGGGCCGCCGCGTCGAGCAGGGCGGGCAGCGCGGTGCTGACCCGGGCGTCGCGCAGGGGCTGCACCGCCGACCGCGCCCTCGGGGTCGGCGCCGCCCGTGGGGGTGATGCCGGCGGTGTGCCGCAGGCCGGTCGATGACCTGCTCGACGCCGGCGCGCACCGCGGGCAGCTCGGCGGTGGTGACGTCGTCGCCACCGGGGAGCCAGCGCCAGGTGGCCGTCGACGACCCCGCGAACGGACGGTCCAGGGCCCCCGGCGCGGTCACGAACGGGCCGTAGGTCGTGTAGTCGGACCGGCCGACCCCGGCCAGGCCGAGCGGGTCGTCGACCCACAGCCCGTCGTCGACGCCGGTGGGCTGGTAGGTGCCGGTGACGACGACCTCGAGCGGTGCGCGCCGCGTCGTCGACGAGGTCGACCAGGGCCAGGCGGGCGCCCACCGAGACGTCGAGCGCCGCGGCGGCGGCCTCGGGCAGCACCACCTCGAGGGCTGCCCCACCGGGTGCGACGTCGTCACCGGGAGCGGCCGGCCAGGCGCCGGCGGTGAGCCGGGCGCGGGACGGGAGGTCGGCGACGTCGGCGAGGACGGCGCGGTCGGTGTCGGCGCGCCCCTGGATGCCGCGAGAGGTGACGGTGGAGGTGCGGGTCACCACGGCATCCGGCCCGCCCTGCGGCCAGCGCCGCGCGCACCCGGCGGTCGACGTCGGCCAGCTCACCCGGGCGCAGCCCCGCCGTCAGGGCGACCGACCGCCGGTCGCCGGACACCTCGAGCGTGGTGCGCACGCTGGCGTCGGCGATGGCCGACGAGAGCAGCTGCAGGGTGGCGACCACGACCATCGACATCAGCACCGACGTCGCGACGGCCACGAGGGCCACCGGGTGCGTGAGCAGGCGACGCCGCAGCAGGGTGCCCACGCCCACGCTGCCTCCCGACGTCCCTCGACCGAGACCGGGCCACCCTAGTCAGCCGCGTCTGCGCCGCCGGTGGCCACTGCCGGGGATGTGCCCCGATCGTGACCGACCCCTGCCGGGAGACCGCCGGGCGGGTCAGCCGACGCGCAGGACCGCGACGGATGCGGCCGGCATCCGCACGGCATCCTCGCGCGGCTCGGTGCCCACGTCGTCCCAGGCGAGCAGCACCTCGACGCGCGGCGCCGCCGAGCGGGCACGTCCTGCGCGACGTCGGCGAGGTTGACGACCACGGCGTGGGCGGGGCGCCCGGCCGGTGCGTGCGTCATCACCAGCCACCGCGCGTCCTCGTCGTGGGCACCGCGACGTCGGCGAAGCGGGTGGGGCCGTCGCCGAGCAGCTCGCGGCGCAGCGCCGGTGCACGCGGCGTACCACTGCAGCACCCGGCCGTGGTGGCCGGCGTGCGACCTCGTCCCAGTCGAGCACCGAGGCGTCGCGGGTCGCGGGGTCCTGCGGGTCGGGCACGGCGTCCTCCGACCAGCCGTGCGCCCCGAACTCGGCGCGGCGGCCGCGCCGCACCGCGTCGGCGAGCACGTCGTCGTCGAAGCTGGTGAAGAACTGCCACGGCGTGGATGCCGCCCACTCCTCGCCCATGAAGATCATCGGCGTGGTCGGGCCGAGCAGGTAGAGCGCGGCCCCGGCGGCCTGCAGGCCGGGGGCGAGGGCGCCCGAGACGCGGTCGCCCGCCATCCGGTTGCCGACCTGGTCGTGGGTCTGCAGGTAGCCCAGCAGGCGCCGGGCGTCGAGGTGGTCGACGTCGACCGGGCGGCCCCACGGCGCGACCGCGGAAGGTCGACAGGGTGCCGTCGTGGAGGAAGCCGCGGGTGAGCACCTTGGCGAGCACGCCGAGCGGGCCGGCCTCGTCGCGGGCGCCGCCGCCGGAGAAGTCGGCGTAGTAGCCGTGCGCCTCGCCGGTCAGGGCCACGTGCAGCGCGTGGTGCACGTCGTCGTCCCACTGCGCCGTCATGCCCCGGCCGCCCTGCGGCGGTCGGGGTGACCATCGCGGTGTCGTTGAGGTCGCTCTCGGCCACGAGGTCGAGCGGGCGGCCGAGCGTCGTGGCGAGGGCCGCCACGGCGTCGGACAGCTCGGCCAGGTAGTGCCGCTGCGAGTCGTCCTTGAGCTCGTGCACGGCGTCGAGGCGCAGGGCGTCGACGTGGAAGTCGCGGAACCAGCGCAGCGTGCTCTCGACCAGGAACTGGCGCACCGGCCCGCAGCCCTCGTGGTCGAGGTTGACGGCCGGGCCCCACGGGGTGTGGTGCGCCTGGGTGAAGTAGGGGCCGAACCGCGCGAGGTAGTTGCCGCTGGCCCCGAGGTGGTTGTGCACGACGTCGAGCGCGACCCCCAGGCCGCGGGCGTGGCAGGCGTCGACGAACCGCTGCAGGGCCGGCCGGGCCGCCGTAGCCGTCGTGCACCGCCCAGAGGTCGACGCCGTCGTAGCCCCAGCCCCAGCGACCGGGGAAGGCGGCGACCGGCATCAGCTCGACGACGTCGACGCCGAGGTCGACCAGGTGGTCGAGGCGGGTCAGGGCGGAGTCGAGGGTGCCCTCGGGGGTGAAGGTGCCGATGTGCAGCTCGTAGACCACCGAGCCGAGCACGCCTGCGCCGGAACGGGGCCCGCGCCAGTCGCCGTCGGTCCAGGCGAAGGCGGACGGGTCGAAGGTGCGGCTCGGGCCGTGCACGCCGTGCGGCTGCCAGGCGCTGCGCGGGTCGGGCAGGGCGGGCTCGTCCCCGTCGAGCACGAACGCGTAGTCGAGGACCAACGGTTCGGATGCCGTGCCGCCTGCCGGTCGTGCCGGCCCGCACCGGATGCCGTGCCGTCGCCCGGCCCGCACCGGATGCCGGACCGTCCCAGCGCCACCAGCCGTCGCCCGTGGCCGTCATCGGCTCCCGCCGAGGTTGGGGCAACATTGACCTATTGGTCGAAGTTGCCCCGGACCCCTGTCCCTGTTGTGACCTATTGGTCGATTCCGGGACGGGCGTCCAGTCGATCTCGACCGTGCTCGGCCAGCGGTGCCCACACCTCGATGGGGAGCTGTCCGGCTCCCCGCCCCCTCATGGCGTCCATCCCACCCTCTCTGCTCACGATGTCCTTCCTCCTGCCCTGCCGACCGCGCGCTACGCCTGCTTCACCAGCAGGGCCACCGGGCGGTGGGCCAGCAGGTCGGCGAGCCGCACCTCCGCGCCGGCGTAGACCGCCTCGTCGTCGGACAGCGCGTCGTGCCAGGTGCCCGGCGGCAGCGGTGACGGTCGCGTCACCGAAGCCCCCGGCGGCGGCGAGCAGCCCGGCCGCCCGGGTGGCCACGGTGACGACCCGCGGGCCGTCGGCGTCCCCGCGCGCGAACGCGAGGGCGTGGTCGCTCGTGGTGGGCAGCCCGGCATACGTGGTGCCCTCCCCCACGAACACCCGCGCCAGGTCGCGCCGCACGCCCAGCGTGCGGGCGGTGACCCGCAGCTTCTCGTCGTCGAGGTCGAAGGCCGGCTCGTCGGCCAGCACCCGGTCGAGCCGCTCGCCCCGGTCGGTCCAGTCGACCGGCCGGCGGTTGTCGGGGTCGACGAGCGAGAGCATGACGATCTCGCAGCCCTGGTAGACATCGGGAACGCCGGGCATGGTCAGCTGGATCAGCTTCTGCGACAACACGTTGGCGCGCACCGACGGCTCGTGCGCGGTGGTCCACTCGTCGAGGTGGCGCTGGATGGCGGGGTCGCGGAACAGCGCCTTCGCGTAGGCCACGACCTCGTCCTCGTAGGCCGGGTCGCCGTCGACCCAGGCCGTGTGCACCTTGCGCCTCGCGCACCGCCTTGAGGAGGTACTCCTCGAGGCGGGCCCCGGTGATCGGCCAGGTGCCGACCAGCGTCTGCCAGATGAGGTACTCGGTGGCACCGTCGACGAGCGGGGTGCGGTGGGCGCCGGCCAGCTCGCGGGCCGCCTCGAGCCAGGTGGCCCAGCCCTCGCCGTCCTCGGCCAGCACCATGAGCCGGGCCCGCACGTCCTCGGACCGCTTGGTGTCGTGGGTGGTGAGCGTGGTCATCGACGTCGGCCACGTCGTCACCAGGTGCCTGGCACCACTCATGGAACTCGTCGGCCGAGATCGACAGGTGGTCGGGGTGCCCGCCCACCTCGTTGGCGCCGGCGAGGCGGAACCAGCGGTAGTAGGCGGTGTCCTCGATGCCCTTGGCCATGACCGGCCCGCAGGTCTGCTGGAAGCGGACCCGGAAGTCGTCGGCCAGGGCGCCGCTGTCGAGCTGCACCCGTGCGAGGTCGCGGCCGAGCACCAGCGCCACGACGACGTCGAGCGCCTCGTGGTCGCTCGGCGCCAGGCGGGCCCGGGCCCGGTCGGCCGCAGCGTCGACGACGGCGGCCTGCTCGGGGTCCAGCCCGCGACCGGGCACGACGTAGGCGCGGTAGCGGTCCATCGCCACGAGCAGCGCCTCGAGGGCCCGGCGCACGGCGGCGAGGTCGACGTCGACCAGCACGTGCCGGGCCAGCCGCATCAGCCGGTCGACCTCGGCGGCCTGCACGTCGTCGACGACGAGCCGCTTGGCCTCGGCGACCACGTCGTCGAGCGAGACCCGGTCGGGCGCGGCATCCGCCCACAGCCGGTCGAGCGCGTCGGCGCCGGCCGAGGAGGTGAGCACCTGCTGCACCCGCAGCAGGGCGTCGTAGCCGGTGGTGCCGGCACAGCGCCAGTCGTCGGGCAGCCGCTCGTCGCCCTCGAGGATCTTCTCGACCACGACCCACGCGTCGCCGGTGGCGTCGGCCAGCCGCTCGAGGTAGCCGGCCGGGTCGGCGAGCCCGTCGGGGTGGTCGATCCGGAAGCCGTCGACCTCACCGTGGCCGTGCAGCGCGAGCAGCAGCGCGTGGGTGGCCATGAAGACCATGGGGTCCTCGACGCGCACCGCCACGAGCGAGGTGACGTCGAAGAAGCGGCGGTAGTTCAGGGCCTCCCCCGCCTCGCGCCAGCTCGACAGCCGGTAGGCCTGGGCGTCGACCAGCTCGCTGAGCGGCAGCGTCTCGGTGCCGGGCGCGACCGGGAACTCGTCGCCGTAGTGGCGCAGCACCCACTCGCGGCCGGTCGGGCCCCCGTCGTCGGCGAGCGTGACGTCGCCGCGCTCGAGGGCCTGCTCGACCGTGCCGCCGAGCACCGGCATCAGGATGCGCTCGCCCTCGGCCACCCAGTCGACGTCGAACCAGCCGGCGTAGGGCGAGCGTCGCCCGTCGCGCAGCAGCGACCAGAACGGCGCGTTGAGGTGGGTCGGCTCGGGCACCGCCATGTGGTTGGGCACGACGTCGACGACGATGCCGAGCCCGGCATCCCGGCACGCCGCGACGAGCCGCGAGAAGGCCTCGCGGCCGCCGGCCTCCTCGCTCATCCGGGTGTGGTCGAGCACGTCGTAGCCGTGCATCGAGCCCGGGGCGGCCTGCAGCACCGGCGAGAGGTACAGGTGCGAGACCCCGAGCGACGACAGGTAGCCCACGTGCTGGGCCGCCGCGTCGAAGCCGAACCCCGCGTGCACCTGGAGCCGGTAGGTCGCCGTGGGCACCGCACGGCCGGGATCGGGTCGGTGGGCGCTGGCCACGGTCACACCCGGTGGGTCGTGGCGGCTCCGGAGGGCAGGGGCGCCGCCTCGCGCGGGCTGCGCAGGACGATGAGCGAGCGCGGCTGCACCTTGAGCTCACTGCCGGCCTGGTGCCACTCGGTGTCGACGATGTCGACGCCGGTGTCGATCTCGGCCACCCAGTGCTCGCCCCACTCCTTCTGCGGCAGGACGAACGAGTCCTCCTGGTGGTCGGCGTTGAAGACGACCAGGAAGTCGTCGTCGAGCACGCGCCGCCCGCGGGAGTCGGCGCTGGGGATGGCCTGCCCGTTGAGGAACACCATCACCGTGCGCGCCTCGTCGTCGGACCAGGCCGACTCGCCCATCGGCTCCCCGGAGGGCTGGAACCAGGCGATGTCGCCCAGCTCGGACTGGCCGCCGTGGTCGGCGCTGCCGGCGAAGAACCGGCGGCGGCGGAAGACGGCGTGCTCACGGCGCAGGGTGGAGACCGCGGCGGTGAACGCGTAGAGCTGCTTCTGGTCCTCGTCGAGGTCCCAGTCGACCCAGGCCAGCTCGTTGTCCTGGCAGTAGACGTTGTTGTTGCCCTGCTGGGTGCGGCCGATCTCGTCGCCGTGGGCGATCATCGGCACGCCCTGGCTGAGCAGCAGGGTGGCGAGGAAGTTGCGCTGCTGGCGCAGGCGCAGGGCGTTGACCTCGGGGTCGTCGGTCGGCCCCTCGTCGCCGCAGTTCCACGACCGGTTGTGGCTCTCGCCGTCGCGGCCGTCCTCGCCGTTGGCCTCGTTGTGCTTGTCGTTGTAGGACACCAGGTCGCGCAGCGTGAAGCCGTCGTGGGCGGTGACGAAGTTGATCGAGGCGATCGGCTTGCGGCCGCTGTGCTCGTAGAGGTCGCTGGACCCGGTGAGCCGCGAGGCGAACTCGCCCAGCGTGCTCGGCTCGCCGCGCCAGAAGTCGCGCACCGTGTCGCGGTACTTGCCGTTCCACTCGGTCCACAGCGGCGGGAAGTTGCCCACCTGGTAGCCACCGTCGCCGACGTCCCAGGGCTCGGCGATCAGCTTGACCTGCGAGATGACCGGGTCCTGCTGGATCAGGTCGAAGAAGGCCGACAGCTTGTCGACCTCGTGGAACTGGCGGGCCAGGGTGGCGGCGAGGTCGAACCGGAAGCCGTCGACGTGCATCTCGGTGACCCAGTAGCGCAGCGAGTCCATGATCAGCTGGAGCACGTGCGGGTGGCGCATCAGCAGGCTGTTGCCGGTGCCCGTGGTGTCGTAGTAGTGGGACTTCTTGTCGTCGACCAGCCGGTAGTACGCGGCGTTGTCGATGCCCTTGAAGCACAGCGTGGGGCCGAACTCGTTGCCCTCGGCGGTGTGGTTGTAGACGACGTCGAGGATGACCTCGATGTTCGGCCTCGTGCAGCGCCTTGACCATCGCCTTGAACTCGGTGACCTGCTCGCCGCGGCGGCCGCGCGAGTAGCCGTTGTGCGGCGCGAGGAAGCCGATGGTGTTGTAGCCCCAGTAGTTCGACAGCCCGCGGTCCTGCAGCGAGGTGTCCTGCACGAACTGGTGCACCGGCATCAGCTCGAGCGCGGTGATGCCGAGGTTGGTGAGGTGGTCGATGATCGCGGGGTGCGCGATCGCGGCATACGTGCCGCGGATCTCCTCGGGCACCTCGGGGTGGGTCATCGTCATGCCCTTGACGTGCGCCTCGTAGATGACCGTCTCGTGGTACTCGTGGCGCGGCGGGCGGTCGTGGCCCCAGTCGAAGTAGGGGTTGATGACGACCGAGAGCATCGTCTTGCCGAGGTTGTCGTCGGTGTTGCGCTTCTTCGGGTTCTTGAAGTCGTAGGAGAACAGCGCCTGGTCGTTGGTGACCTGGCCCTCGATCGCCTTCGCGTAGGGGTCGAGCAGCAGCTTGCTGGGGTCGCAGCGGTGCCCGTTGTCGGGGTCGTAGGGGCCGTGCACCCGGAAGCCGTATCGCTGTCCGGGCTGCAGGCTGGGGACGTATGCGTGCCAGACGAAGCCGTCGACCTCGGGCAGGTCGAGGCGCGTCTCGGCGCCGTCGTCGTCGATGAGGCACAGCTCGACCCGCTCGGCCACCTCGCTGAACAGGGCGAAGTTCACGCCGCTGCCGTCGTAGGTGGCGCCGAGCGGGTACGCCGTTCCGGGCCAGATCTCCACTGGTTGCCTTCCGTGTGATGTCAAAGGACCAGCGACACTGCTGGGCCGCGATCGGCCCGACCGGGCCCACCGCAGTGCATTGCAACCTACCCTCGCGCGGCGATGTCATGAAAAATCCGAGCCATGGTTCTTGTCCGGATTCGACACCGCCGGTCGGTAGGGTCGCAAGCGCCCCGGCGCCGCAGCCGTGCGGCGCCCCACCGCCGAACCCGAGGAGCCCCATGTCCAGCCAGCGCGTCGCCATCGTCACCGGAGCGGCTCGAGGCATCGGCGCGGCCACCGCACAGCGGCTGGCCCGCGACGGGTTCGCGGTCGGCGTGCTCGACCTCGACGAGGCCGCCTGCGAGGCCGTGGCCGCCGGCATCCGCGACGCCGGTGGCAGCGCCGTCGGCGTGGGCGTCGACGTCACGGTTGCCGCCCAGGTCGAGGCCGGCGTCGCCCGGGTCGCCGACGCGCTCGGGCCGCCGGTCGTGCTGGTCAACAACGCGGGCATCATCCGCGACAACCTCATCTTCAAGATGACCGAGGACGAGTGGGATGCCGTGATGAACGTGCACCTCAAGGGCGCCTTCCTGATGACCAGGGCCTGCCAGGCGCACATGACCGCGCAGCGCTACGGGCGCGTGGTCAACCTCTCCTCGTCGTCGGCGCAGGGCAACCGCGGCCAGGCCAACTACTCCGCGGCCAAGGCGGGGCTGCAGGGCTTCACCAAGACCCTCGCGATCGAGCTCGGCAAGTTCGGGGTCACGGCCAACGCGGTGGCGCCGGGCTTCATCCAGACCGACATGACCGCGGCGACCGCCGCCCGCATCGGGGTCTCCTTCGACGACTTCATCGCGCACTCGGCCCAGCAGATCCCGGTCGGGCGGATCGGCCAGCCCGACGACATCGCCGCGACCATCGCGTTCCTGGTGTCCGAGGAGGCCGGCTTCGTGTCCGGCCAGGTCATCTACGTCGCCGGCGGCCCCTCGACTGACCCCGACCTTGCGGATCCACTCCCGGCCAGGGGTGGGAGATCCGCAATAGTCCGGATGCCGGGGGGCCGGGCCGCGCGTCGCTACGGTTGCGCCATGCTCCCTCGCCGTCGTGCCGCCCGAGCGTTCGCCGTCGCGTTCGCCGCGGTCTCGCTCGTGCACCTCGGCGCGCAGCTGGCCGGTGGCGGGGTCGTCGCCGACGCCACCCAGGTGCTGCTCGTGCCGCTGCTCGCCGGGGTGCTCTGGTGCGAGACGTCGGCGCCGCGCGGCCGGCTGGTCACCCTGGTGCTCGTCGCGCTCGGCCTGTCCTGGCTCGGCGACAGCGCCCCCAAGCTGGTCGACGGCGACGCGTCGTTCCTGGTCATGGTCGGCTTCTTCCTGCTCGCGCAGGTCGCCTTCATCGCCGCCTTCTGGCCGTTCCGGCGACCGCAGCGTGCTGCACGTGCACCGGGAGCGGCTGCTCGGCTACCTCGCGGTGGTCGTCGCGCTCGTCGCGGTGTGCGCCGCCGGGGCGGCCGACATGCTCGTGCCGGTGCTGGTCTACGGCGGCCTGCCTGGGCACGATGGCGGTGCTGTCCACCGGCGTCAACCGGCTCACGGCGGTCGGCGGGGCGCTCTTCCTGGTCTCCGACGGGCTGATCGCCCTCGACGCGTTCGTCGACGGGTTCGGCCTGCCCGCGCAGGGGTTCCTCGGTGATGGCCACCTACCTCGCCGCCCAGGCGCTCCTCGTGGCCGGCGTGCTGCTCGAGCAGGCCGGCTCGTCACCCGCCCCCACGCAGACGGATGCCGCCCGCTCTCGGTGAGCGGACGGCATCCGGGCTGTTCGTGGCTGGGACAAGATCGACCAATAGGTCAATGTTGACCCGAGCTCTCAGAGGCCGAGGTCGCGGCCGATGAGCTCCTTCATGATCTCGTTGGAGCCGGCCCAGATCTTGGTGACCCGGGCGTCGCGCCAGGCGCGGGCCACGCGGTACTCGTTCATGTAGCCGTAGCCGCCGTGCAGCTGCACGCACTCGTCGAGCACGTCGTTCTGCACCTGGGCGCTCCACCACTTGGCCTTGGCCGCGTCGACCGCGGAGAGCCGGCCCTCGGCGTGCGCCTCGATGCAGTCGTCGACGTAGGCCTCGGCGACCTCGATCGAGGTGACGAGCTCGGCGATCTTGAACTTGTTGTGCTGGAAGGACCCGATCGACTGCCCGAACGCCTTGCGCTCCTTGGCGTACTCGATGGTCTCGAGCAGGATCTGCTTGGCGTGCGCCACGTTGGCGCAGGCGGCGCCGACCCGCTCCTGCGGCAGGCGCTGCATCATCGCGATGAAGCCCATGCCCTCGGGGCCGATCCGGTTGCTGTCGGGCACCCGCACGTCGGAGAAGAACAGCTCGGCGGTGTCGCTCTCCTCCTGGCCCACCTTGTCGAGCTTGCGCCCGCGGGTGAAGCCCTCCATGCCGTCCTCGACCATGAACAAGGTGATGCCCTTGGCGCCCTTGCTCGGGTCGGTGCGGGTGGCGACGATGACCAGGTCGGCCTGGTAGCCGTTGGTGATGAAGGTCTTGCTGCCGTTGAGCACCCAGACGTCGCCGTCGCGCACCGCGGTGGTCTTCAGCGCCGCGAGGTCGGAGCCGCCGCCCGGCTCGGTCATCGCGATGGCGCAGATCTTCTCGCCGGCGGCCATCGGGGGCAGCCAGCGCTCCTTCTGCTCCTGGGTGCCGAGGTCGACGATGTAGGGCGGGCAGACGTCGCTGTGGATGCCGAAGCACGAGCCGACCGCGGCGTTGAAGCCGTTGAGCACCTCGGCGGCGACCGCGTTGAAGCGGTAGTCGTCGGCGCCCATGCCCCCGAACTCCTCGGGGATGTCGAGGCCGAACAGCCCCTGGGAGCCGGCCTCCTTCCAGATGTCACGGTCGATCGTGTGCACCTCGAGCATCTGCTCGGCGCGCGGCTTGAGGGTGCGCTCGACGAACTCGCTCACCGAGGCGCGGAAGTCCTCGTGCTCGGGACCGTAGATGTTGCGGGGCATGGATCTCCTCCGGGACGGCTCGGGATGACGCGCCAGCGTTAGTAAGCGCTTGCTTAGTCTCGCCGGGGTGCGGCATGCTGTCAACCGTGCCGACACCCACACCGCTGAGCGAGACCGCGGTCCTTGCTGCCCTCGCGCCCGACGGCGGGCGCTCGGAGGCGGTCGGTGACGTCACCGACACCGCGGTGCGGATCATGCTCGCCGCCGCCGACGCGTTCGCCGAGCGCGGCTTCCACGCCACGACCACCCGCGACATCGCCTCGCGGGCCGGGCTCTCCCCCGCCGGGGTCTACGTGCACTTCGCCTCCAAGGAGGTGCTGCTGTTCGAGCTGAGCCGCCGCGGCCACGCCCGCGCCCGCGACCTGCTCGTGGCCGCCAAGGAGGCCGCGCCGAACCCCACCGAGGCGCTGCGCGACATCATCGGCGGCTTCTCGCGCTGGCACGCCGAGCACTACGAGCTCGGCCGCATCGTGCAGTTCGAGTTCCGGCACCTCAGCCCCGAGCACCGCGACGCCGTGCTCGGGCCTGCGCAAGGAGATCGACAACGTCGTCGCCGGGGTGCTGCGCGACGGGGTCGAGACCGGCGAGTTCGAGGTCGACGACGTGCCCGGCACCGCGCTGGCCCTGCTGTCGATGGCCATCGACGTCGCCCGCTGGTACGCCCCCGACGTGCGCCGCACCCCGGCGATGATCGAGACGTCCTACGGCGCCCTGGCCGTGCGGCTCGCCCGCGCCACCGGCTGACCGGAGGCGGCCGGGCGCTTCCGGCGAGACCCCGGCTACAGTGCCGCGGTGAGCAACGCCGAGGGACACGGGGGTTCGGCGTCCATCGCGATCCCCGACTACTGGTGGTACGTCGCCCGGGCCGACCTGCTCGAGGTCGACGCTGCGCTCGCACGTCGAGGGTGCCGGGCTGGCCCTCGACCTCGGCAGCGCCGACGGGCCGAGCGCCGCGTGGTTCCGCGAGTCGGCCCAGCGCACGGTCTCGCTCGACATCGACCCGCGCGGGCTGGGGAGCGACGGGGTGTGCGGCTCGGCGCTGGCGCTGCCCTTCGAGGACGCCGTCTTCGACGCGGTGTCGGCCTTCGACGTCATCGAGCACTGCGAGCCCGAGGCCACCGCGCTCGCCGAGGTGCGCCGGGTGCTGCGCCCGGGCGGCCGGTTCGTCATGTCGGTGCCGGCCTACACCTGGGCCTGGACCGACTTCGACGTCGCCAACGGCCACCACCGGCGCTACACGACCGGCCGCGCGGTGGCGGCGGTCGAGCGCGCCGGGTTCACGGTGCAGCGGGCGACCTACGGGTTCGCCACGGTCTTCCCGATGTTCGCGGCGGAGCGGCTGGCCCGCAAGGTGTCGCGCCGGCGGGCCGACGGGCCGGTCGACATCGTCGAGCTGCCCCGGCTGCCGAAGCCGCTCAACAGCATGCTGCTCGGCCTGTCGCGGGCCGACCGGGCGGTGCTGCGCCGGCGCGACCTGCCGTTCGGGTCGTCGGTGTTCCTCGCCGCCACCCGGGCGGACTGAGCCGCCGGTCGCCCGGGTCGCCGGCTCGGCGCGGGTCAGCCGTCGAGCGGGCCGCCCGACACGACCCGGGCCCGCACGTCGGCGGAGGTGCGCGCCAGCCCGGCGGGCAGCGGCGTCGCCGCCAGCGCGTCGACCTCGGGCCACACCGTCGACTCGAGCCGCAGGTCGAGCACCTGCCCGGCGCCGGCGCCGCCGACCGGGATGGTGCGCAGCGGGCGGTGGAACACCCGGCGCGCCTCCGCCACGAGGTAGCCGACGGTGACCGGGCGGCCCGAGGCGAGCACCTTGGCCACGACCGTGCCCGGCGGTTCCTCGCGCGCCAGCGCGATGCTGCGCACGACCATCCGGGCGGCGTCCCCGGCATACAGGTAGTCGCGGATGGTGTCCATCGAGACGAACACGGGCAGCGGCCGGCCGGTGGCGTCGGCGAGGCACAGCTGCGAGAGCAGCCCCTGCGGCTTGCCGAGGGTCTGGCCCGGGCCGTAGACGTTGGCGAGCCGGCCGAGCACCGCGCGCACGCCGGTCGCGCCGGCGAGCCGCTCGACGGCGGCCTCCATCGCGAGCTTGGCCCGGCCGTAGGCGACCAGCGGCCGGGGCGTGCGTGCGCTCGTCGAACGGCGCCGGGGTGCTGCCGGCATACAGCCCGCCGGCCGACGAGGCGAGGAAGACCACGCCGTCCTCCCCGGCCGAGCACGGATGCCGTGAGCGCGTCGGTCACGCGCTCGAAGACCCGCACCTCCGCGGCCAGGGCGTCCTCGCCGGTGGCCACGACCCCGGCACCGGCGCACCAGGCGAGCGCCCAGGGCCGGCCGGCGCGGCGCCTGCGCGAACCGGCCGACCTCGGCGACCAGGGTGCGCACGCTGGCGTCCTCGTCGTGCCACGGCACGGTCGTGGTGAGCACCTCGTGCCCGGCCGCGGCGAGCTCGGCCACGACGTGGCGGCCGACCAGCCCGCCGGACCCGACGACCCAGGTGAGGGGCCGCGGGTCGGCCGGGGTCACGCCCGGTCCCGGCCCAGCGGGCCCTCGCGGCGGTCGCGCACGGGCAGGTAGAGCGGCTTGCCCATCGCCATGTTGACGGCCAGCCCGACGTACTCGGCGATGATGCCGAGGCTGAACAGGATGACGCCGGTGGCGACCATGAGCAGGATCATCGTCGAGGTCCAGCCCGGCACCTGCCAGCGGCCGCTGGCCCGCCCGACGACCAGGGCCAGGGCCACGACGGGGGCGAGCAGCACGGCGGCGGCGCCGAGGGCGCTGACCCAGCGCAGCGGGCGGGTGCCGCTGGAGAGGACGAGCCGCCAGAAGTGGCTGACCAGCCGGCGGAAGGTGTAGCCCGAGGGGCGGTCGCCCTCGCTGCGCATCTCGACCGGGCAGGTGGCGGTGCGGTTGGCGACCCAGCGCGATGGCGACGTCGAGGTAGATGCCGGGGCCGGCATACGCCGCGACCGAGCGGGCGACCTCGCCGATCACCAGCCGGAAGCTGTAGAAGGCGCCGGCGTCGGCGCCCTTGGCGAGCCGGTCGACGAGCCACTTCGCGCCCCGGGAGGCCGCGTTGCGCACCGCGCCGTGCGGCGGCTCGTTGGTGGGGCTGGCGTAGACGACGTCGGCCTGCTCGGTCATCGCCGTGTCGAGCAGCGCCCCGATCGCCTCGGGGTCGTGCTGGCCGTCCTCGTCCATGGTGACGACCCACTCGCCGCCGGAGGCGGCGATGCCGGCCAGGGTGGCGGCGTGCTGGCCGAAGTTGCGGCTCAGCCAGACCGGGCGCACCCAGTCGTGGGCCGCGGCGAGCGACCGCACGCGTGTCGTCGGAGGCGTCGGGGCCGCAGTCGTGCACCAGCACCACCTCGGTGACGCGGTAGGGGCGCCCGGCCGGGGTGACCCGGTCGGCGACCGACGCCGCGAGCTCCTCGACGACGGGGCCGAGGGTCAGCTCGCCCTGGTAGACGGGGATGACCACCGAGACCAGGTGCGGCGCGGGGCGCGCGGTCTCCGTCTCCACGCGGCACACCCTAGCCGGGGAAGGGCCGGGGCTTGACGCTCGGCGCGGTTCCATGGTTCATTAGTTGAGGTAACTAACCACCGAAGCGGAGCACACCGCGACGAACGAGGGGCCCCGTGATCGACGACGGCAGTCCGATCTTCCGGCAGATCGCCGAGCGCATCGCCGCGCAGATCCTGGACGGCACGCTGGCCGAGGAGGCCCAGGTGCCCTCGACCAACGAGTTCGCCGCGATCCACCGGATCAACCCCGCGACCGCGGCCAAGGGCGTCAACGAGCTGGTCGACGCCGGGGTGCTCTACAAGAAGAGGGGAATCGGGATGTTCGTCGCCACCGGAGCACGTGACCGGCTGCTGGCCGAACGGCGGGCGAGGTTCGCCGCGGAGTACGTCGAGCCGATGCTGCGCGAGGCCGCCCGCCTCGGCATCCGCCCTGACGAGCTGCACCGCCTCGTCACCGACGTGGAGGTGACCGCATGACCACCGCGGTGCGGGTGACCCACGTCAGCCGTCGCTACCGGGGCGTGACCGCGGTCGACGACGCGTCGTTCGAGCTCGAGGCGGGCCGGGTGCACGGCCTGCTCGGCCGCAACGGGGCGGGCAAGACCACCCTGATGCGCCTGGTCACCGGGCTCGAGCGCCCGTCGTCCGGCAGCGTCGAGGTCTTCGGCGCCGACCCCTTCGAGAACGAGCAGGTGCTGCGGCGCACCTGCTTCGTCAAGGAGTCGCAGACCTACCCCGACCTCTCGGTCTCCCGGGTGCTGGCGTCCGCCCGGCTCCTGCAGCCGGGCTGGGACGAGGACCTGGCGCAGCGCCTGGTCACCGACTTCGACCTGCCGACCACCCGGCGGGTGAGCAAGCTGTCGCGCGGGATGCGCTCGGCGCTCGGCATCGTCATCGGGCTGGCGTCGCGCGCCCCGCTCACCCTCTTCGACGAGCCCTACCTCGGGCTCGACGCGCCCAGCCGGGCGCTGTTCTACGACCGCCTGCTCGCCGACTTCGCCGAGCACCCGCGCACCGTGGTGCTGTCGACGCACCTCATCGACGAGGTCGCCAACCTGCTCGAGCGGGTCGTCGTCGTCGACCACGGCCGGGTCGTCATCGACGCCGAGGCCGACGAGGTGCGAGGCACGGCCTTCACGGTCGTCGGGCCCGCGGGGCCGGTCGCCGAGTTCGTCGGACGACGTGAGGTGGTGGCCCACCAGGCCGTCGGCGCCTACGCGTCGGCCACCGTGCGCGGGCGGGTCGAGGACCCGGAGCGGCGCCTGGCCGACGAGCTGAGCCTGGACCTCTCCCCCGTGTCGCTGCAGGACCTCGTGGCCCACGCCACGATCGACCGCCCCGATGACGCCCGTCCCACCGAAGGAGGCACCCGATGAGCCGCGCCGTCGCCGTCGCACGGGTTCACGCCGTCGACGTCTCCCATGCCATCTGGCCGTGGGCCATCCTCGGCCATCTCGTTCGTCGTCAACGTCACCCTCTGGGTCGCGCTGCGCAACGTCGACGGCTTCCAGAAGACCACCGGCGGGCTGCTCTCGCTCTACGTCACCGCCGTGTTCGTCGCTGCGGTCGCGATCTCGCGCCAGCTGCCGTTCATGCTCGGTCTCGGGGCCACCCGCACCGCGTTCCTGGCCGGCAGCCTGATCTACGCCTGCTCGTCCGCCGCGGTGACCGGCGTGGCGCTGACCCTGCTCAACCTCCTCGAGACCGCCACCGGCGGCTTCGGTCAGGGCGGCAAGTTCTTCCGGGTGCCCTGGCTGACCGACGTGCCCACCTACCAGCTGCTCGCCGTCTACGCGGTGCCGATGCTGCTCGCCCTGGCACTGGGCGCGTTCACGGCCGGGCTCTACGCGAGGTTCGGTGGCAACGGCATGCTCGTCTGGGCGGCCGTGGGCATGGGGACCGTGACGGCCGCCTCGGCCCTCGTCACCGCGGCCGGTGCCTGGGGTGCTGTCGGTGAGTGGATGACCTCGCTGACGCCCCTCACGCTCACGGGGTGGCTGCTCGTGGCCACCGCCGGCATCCTCGGTGCGACCTACCTGGCGCTGCGTCGCGTCGCGGTGTGAGCCGGCGTCGCCGGCTCACACCGGTCAGTCGCGGGTGAGCTTGCGGTAGGTGACCCGGTGCGGCCGGGCGGCCTCCACACCGAGGCGCTCGACCTTGTTGGCCTCGTACGACTCGAAGTTGCCCTCGAACCAGTACCACTTCGCCGGGTTCTCGTCGGTGCCCTCCCAGGCGAGGATGTGCGTGACGACCCGGTCGAGGAACCACCGGTCGTGGCTGATGACCACGGCGCAGCCCGGGAAGTCGAGCAGGGCGTTCTCGAGCGAGCCGAGGGTCTCGACGTCGAGGTCGTTGGTCGGCTCGTCGAGGAGCAGCAGGTTGCCGCCCTCCTTGAGGGTGAGCGCCAGGTTGAGCCGGTTGCGCTCGCCACCGGAGAGCACCCCGGCCTTCTTCTGCTGGTCGGGGCCCTTGAAGCCGAACTGGCTGACGTAGGCGCGCGACGGGATCTCGACCTGGCCGACGTTGATGTAGTCGTGGCCGCCGGACACCGTCTCCCAGAGGTTCTTGTTCGGGTCGAGCCCGCCGCGGCTCTGGTCGACGTAGGAGATCTTCACCGTCTCGCCGACGTCGACGACGCCGCCGTCGACGTCCTCGAGACCGACGATCGTCTTGAACAGGGTCGTCTTGCCCACGCCGTTGGGCCCGATGACCCCGACGATGCCGTTGCGCGGCAACGTGAACGACAGGCCGTCGATGAGCACCCGGTCGCCGAAGCCCTTGCGCAGGTTCTTGACCTCGATGACCTTGCTGCCCAGGCGCGGGCCCGGCGGGATCTGGATCTCCTCGAAGTCGAGCTTGCGGGTGCGGTCGGCCTCCGCTGCCATCTCCTCGTAGCGGGCCAGCCGCGCCTTGCTCTTGGTCTGCTTGGCCTTGGCGTTGCTGCGCACCCACTCGAGCTCCTCGGCGAGGCGCTTGGCGAGCTTGGCGTCCTTCTTGCCGGCCACCTCGAGGCGCGCGTGCTTCTTCTCCAGGTAGGTGGAGTAGTTGCCCTCGTAGGGGTAGGCGCGACCCCGGTCGAGCTCGAGGATCCACTCGGCCACGTTGTCCATGAAGTACCGGTCGTGCGTCACCGCGACGACGGCGCCGTGGTAGGCCGCGAGGTGCTGCTCGAGCCACAGCACCGACTCGGCGTCGAGGTGGTTGGTGGGCTCGTCGAGCAGCAGCAGGTCGGGCTTCTGCAGCAGCAGCTTGCACAGGGCGACCCGGCGGCGCTCACCACCGGAGAGCACCGTGACGTCGGCGTCGGGCGGGGGGCAGCGCAGGGCGTCCATGGCCTGCTCGAGCTGCGAGTCGAGGTCCCAGGCGTCGGCGGCGTCGATGGCCTCCTGCAGGTGGCCCATCTCGGTCATCAGCGCGTCGAAGTCGGCGTCGGGGTCGGCCATCAGGGCCGAGATCTCGTTGTAGCGGTCGACCTTGGCCTTGATCTCGCCGGCGCCCTCCTCGACGTTGCCGAGGACCGTCTTCTCCTCGTTGAGCTCGGGCTCCTGCATGAGGATGCCGACCGAGTAGCCGGGCGTCAGCCGCGCCTCACCGTTCGACGGCTGGTCGAGGCCGGCCATGATCTTCAGCACCGAGGACTTGCCGGCGCCGTTCGGGCCGACGACGCCGATCTTGGCGCCGGGCAGGAAGGACAGGGTGACGTCATCGAGGATGACCTTGTCGCCGTGCGCCTTGCGGGCACGCGACATGACGTAGATGAACTCGGGCATGCGGCACAGGTTATCGACCGGCACCGCCCCAGCCCGAATCCGTGCCCGCGCTGCCGCCGCCCGGGCAGGGCGTCTCGCCGCCACCACCCGGGCGGGGTGTCAGGCCGCGGCCTCCTTCGCGGGCCGCACCAGCGGGCCGGTGTCGGCACCCTGCTCGGCGCCCTGCTCGGACGCCTCCCCCAGGTCAGCCGCCTCGCCGGGCGTGCCGAACCCCACCTCGCCCAGGCCCCGACCGAGGCCGTTCTCGAGGACGTAGGGGTCGTGCTCCGGGTCACCAGGCCGGCCGGGCTCACCCGTGGCGTCGTCGGTCGGGCCGCCTTGCTGCCCGGCACCCTGCGGCCCGGCACCCTGCGGCCCGGCCCCCTCGCCCGCCGACCACGACTCGGCGCTGCGCCCCATGCCGACCTTCGCGAACGCGGTGGTGCCGAAGGTGAGGTCGTGCCCCACGGCATCCGCCACGATCTCGACGTTGACGAAGACCTGGCCGTCGTCGCGGCGCCACTGCACCACGCGCTGGCGCCCGTGCACGGCGACCGGGTGGCCCTGCTTGAGGGACACCCCGATGTTGGCCGCGAGCGACCGGTAGGCCAGCACGTCGTAGAAGCTCGGCTCGGTGTCCTCCCACTGGCCCGGCTGGACCTGGCGCCGGCCGCTCTGCGCGACCCGGAACTTCGCCATCGGCGCCCCGGCCTTGGTGGTGAAGACCAGGGGGTCGGCGCACAGCCGCCCCTTGATCGTCACGTGCGTCTCGTTGGTGCTCATCGGTGCGTCCTCCCCCGGCCCCGCCCATCGGGGCCGCTGCGCCCAGCCTCGGCCCGAGCCCGGCACCCCGACAACGAGGTTCGCGAACCTGTGGACGGAGCGAGGGCCGGAGCGCCCCCTGTGGACGAACGGTCAGACGTCGGCGGCGCGGCTGAGCGCCACGCGGGTCGCCGCGTGCCGCTCGAGCACCCGCTCGACCGGCTGCACGATCTCGGCCCGGGCGACCTCGTCGATCGAGGCCCGCAACCGGGCGTCCATGACCCGGCCGCGGCGCCGGCCACCGACGCGCGCCAGCCATCTCGAGACCAGGGCCAGCAGCAGCCCGCCGAGCAACCCGCCCACGAACAGCACCAACGGCACCGGGATCACGCCCAGGGTCGGTGGGTCCCCGATCACCTGGTCGAGCTGGGCCCACCCCACGACGACGTACAGCGCCAGCCACAGGAAGCCGACCACCGCCGCCGAGGCCAGCAGAAGCTGCGCCAGCCCGACGACCCGCCACCACACCGGCACCCGGGCCAGCAGCGACGTGCCGACCACCGCCCGGTCGAGGGCGTCGCCCAGCGCGGGGCCGGGCGGGTCGGCGGCGCGCTCGACGGCATCCGCCCACGGGTGTGGCAACGACGTGCTCGCCCGGTCGGCCAGCCGCCGGGTCGCGAGGTCGACCGCGGCGCGCGAGGCCGGGCTCGGCGGCGGCAGCGACGAGCGGCCGAGCACCGAGCGCACGTCGGCCTCGGTGACCCGCACGTCGCGACCGTCGAGCCGCAGCCGGCGCAGCGGTCGGGGCCGCAGGTGGTGCACCCACCGGGTGAACGGCCACCCGGTGCTGGCGGCCGCCTCCATCCGGTAGTCACGCTCGACGGCCTGCACGACGGTGGGCACCCCGGCGCTGCGGGCCAGCGCGTCGAGCAGCTCGCTGCGGGCGGTGTCGTCGACCCGCGGCTCGTCGTCGGCGACGTGCTCGCACAGGGCTCCCGCGGCCGCGCGGACGTCACCGGCCAGCCGGGCGCGGGTCATGGTGCGGCCGGCCACGGCGTTGGCGAGCCGCTGGTGCAGCTCGTCGAGCCCGTCGCCGGTGGTCACCGAGGTCGCGAGCACCGTCACCCGCGGCACGCCGTCGCGCTCCATGAGCCGCACGAGGTCGGCTCGGCACTGCTCCACCTCCGACCCGGTGAGCCGGTCGACCTGGTTGAGCACCACCATCGTGACGGCCTCGTGGGTCCGCAGGGCCGCGACGTAGTCGTCGTGCAGCCGCGCGTCGGCGTACTTCTGCGGGTCGGTGACCCAGACGAACAGGTCGACGAGCTCGAGCACGCGCTCGGCCTCGGTGCGGTTGCCGGCCTCGCGGGAGTCGAAGTCGGGCAGGTCGAGCAGCACGAGACCGTCGAGCGAGCCGATCGGCCCTCCGCGGCGGCCCGCGTGCGGGTCGACCTCGGAGTCGGTGGGCACCAGGTGCCGGGCGCCCACCCCCAGCCAGTCGAGCAGGTCGCCGACCGGCTCCTCACCCCAGATGGCCGCCGTGGCCGTGGATGTCGTCGGGCGCCGCACGCCGACGGTCGCCACCGGGGTGCCGACCAGGGCGTTGAACAGCGACGACTTGCCGCTGCCGGTGGCGCCCGCGAGCGCGACGACGGTGTGGCCCCCCACGAGCGCGGTGCGCTCGGACACCTTGGTGACGACGGCGTCCGCCCGCTGCCGCAGGTCGACGGGCAGCTGGTCGCCACCGGCGTCGACGGCCGCCGCGAGCGAGGTCGCCGCCGCCGACAGCTGCTCGGCCGAGACGACGGCGCCTCGGGACGAGCCCATCCGCAACGGGCTCACCGCACCACCGCCCGCAGCTCGGCCGCCACGGCCGTGAGGCGCTTGGCCTGGTCGGCGGGCGCGGCCACCTCGGCGAGCGCGGCGGCATACCGCTCGCGCTCTGCGGCGAACAGCTCGTCGGCGAGCTCGAGCAGGCTGCGGCGGGCCTTGGCCGCCATGTCGCGCACGGCCTGGTCGCCGAAGATCGCCTCGAGCACCCGCTGCGCCAGCAGGGCCGTGCCGCCGGCGATGCCGACCTCGGCGCCGGTGAGGCCCGCCGTGCTGCTGAACGCCACGAGCATGAGGAACAGCCCGATGGCGTTGAGCCCGTAGGCCGCGACCCGCGCGTTGGTGCGCCGGCCCTGGCCCTCGGTGCGCACCAGCTCGAGCACCTCGCCCTGCCAGTCGCGCACCAGCCGCTCGACGTCCGGGCGCAGGTTCGGTGCGGGCTTCGCGAGGTCGGGGTGAGCAGCCAGGATCTGCGCGGCCACCGGGCAGCCGGCGCCAGGCGCGGGCGCTCTCGGACGCCGCCGTCTCGGCGTTGGACAGCAGCAGCGCGGCGACCCCGCTCTGCAGCGCCTCGCCGAGGTTGTCGGCCGGCGGCGGGTTGCCCTTGATCGCGGCGGTGACCTTGTCGCGCCACCGGGCGATGGTCGACTCCACCTGGCGGAAGAACTCACCGGTGCCGACGAACTCCTGCCAGCGGGCCAGCACCTCGCCGCGCAGCAGCGTGCCGTCGGTCATGCCGGCGTCGACGCGCCGGTGCGCCTCGGCGAACGACTCGTCGACCGCCGTGCGCAGCGAGACCGCCGCGTCGTGCTGGTCGCGGCTGGCCACGACGAGCTCGGCGGTGCGCCCCGAGAGCGAGTCGACGGCGCCACGCAGGGTCTGCCCCACCACGATCGAGCGGGCGCGGGCGTCGCTGGCCAGCGCCTGGAGCCACGAACGCAGCCGCTCCACGGCATCCGCCGGCAGGCGCCCCTCGGGGCTGAGCGTGGTCTCGGGGACCGTGAAGATCGGTGCCGTGGGCAGCCCCTGCTCGCGCAGCATCGCGGCGAGGTGCGGGCGGATCTCGGCCACGGCATCCGGGGGAATGCGGTCGAGCACGATGGCGACCGAGGTGCCGCGGTCGGCGGCCGTGCGCAGCAGGTCCCACGGCACGGCATCCGCGTAGCGCGCCGCCGTGGTGACGAACAGCCAGAGGTCGGCGGCCGACAGCAGCTGGGTGGCGATGGCGCGGTTGGCGGAGACGACCGAGTCGATGTCGGGGGCGTCGAGCAGCGCCATGCCCGCGGGCAGCGCCGTCGACTCGGCGAGGCGCACGGTGCCGGCCTGGCTCTCGCCGGTGTCCTGGCCGGTGACCCGGGCGAGCCCCGGCAGGATGCGGGTGTCGGCGAACCAGTGCCGGTCGTCGGGGTGGTGCACGAGCACCGGTGACGTGGTGGTGGGCCGCAGCACGCCGGACCGGCTCACCTGCGCGCCGACCACGGAGTTGACCAGGGTCGACTTGCCGGCACCGGTGGACCCGCCGACCACCGCGAGCAGCGGTGCGTCGATGGCCCGCAGGCGCGGCAGCACGTAGTCGTCGAGCTGCTGGAGGAGCTGGCGGCGGGAGGCTTCCGCGGGGGCGCGGCTGGTGACGTCGAGGGGTAGTGCAGCCCCCTCGACGGCGTCCCGCAGCCCCTCGACGGCGGAGACCAGGGCCTCCACGTCTTCGTCCACCGTCACGGCGCCAGCCTAACGACCCCTACGCGGGTCGGCCCGCCAATGCAAGGGTGCGGCGGATGATGTTCGTCATGCGCTTGTTCGTGGCGATCGAGCCCCCTGCGGATGCCGTGGAGCACCTCGACGAGTTCCTCGCGGTGCGCCGGGAGGCAGGCGCGGAGGTGCGGTGGTCCTCGCCGACCCGGTGGCATGTGACCTTGGCGTTCATGGGCGCGGCCCCCGAGCGGGTGGTCGAGGACGTGGTCGACGGGGTCGGTGCGGTGGCCGCTCGGGCGGCGCCGATCGGGTTGGCGGTCACCGGTGGTGGCTGCTTCCCGGACGTCACCCGGGCGAAGGTGCTGTGGGCCGGGGTGGGGGGTGCGGTCGGCGTGGACGACGACCTCGGGCGGCTGGCGCGTGGCGTGCGGTCGGCGTGCGCGGTGGCCGGAGCGGCACCCGAGGGTGGGGCGTTCGTCCCCCACCTGACCCTGGCTCGGTTCTCCTGGGCGCAGGACGCGACGCGGTGGCTGCGGGTGCTCTCGACGTATGCCGGGCCGGACTGGGTCGCGTCGGACGTCGCCGTCGTGGCGTCGCACCTGCCGCGCGAACGCGGCCACGGACCCCGGCACGAGGTGCTGGCGCGGCTGCCGTTGGGTGGGTGAGGGGCGACCCCGGTCGGGCCGGGTCCGTGGATGCCGGTGACGGTCGCCGCTCGCTCGGTGGGTCGCTGCGGTCGCGCCCTACACTGATGCCCGGCGTCCGGCGGGCCCGGGCGCCCGGCCCCCGTAGCTCAGCCGGATAGAGCAAGAGCCTTCTAATCTCGAGGTCGCAGGTTCGAGTCCTGCCGGGGGCGCCTAGTTGAACGGCCATTGACCTGCGGAAACGCGATTGATGGCCGTTCACTGTGTTATCAGCGTGTCGTCCGCCTTTGCACGGCGGGCGGGGGTGAAGTAGGTGCGGATCCGGTCTGCGGTCTTGAGGTAGGTGATCAGGAGCAGCACTTGGAAGATCGGCATGGTCGCTGCCGGCACCGCGACCAAGGGTGAGAAGGCGGTGGCGGCGATCGCGATGGCCGTGCCGTTGTTCTTGCCGGTGGAGGCGAACACCACGGCCATGTGGTCGCCGTAGGGCAGGTGGAGGCGGTGGTCCACCACGGTGACGACCAGCAGCGTGATGGCGATGAACAGCGCGTTGGGGACCAGCAACAGCAGCACGGTGGCCCACCTGTCGATGATCAGCCCTGACTTGCCGAAGAAGATCAGGAAGATGATGCCGAACATGGCCAGCATGGACGCGACCGGGAAGGCTGGGGAGAGCCGGGCGAACCGCTGCTGCCCCATCGTGCGGGTCAGGACCTTGCGGGTGACGAACCCCAGGATCATCGGTGCGATCAGGACGGTCGCGATGGACATGAGCATGTCCGAGATCGGCACCGCGACGGAGTAGCCCGAGGCGAACACGAGCATCCACGCCGGCACGGCGACCACCGCCACGACGAAGCTGACAGCCACCGACATGGTGGCCAGCGCGACGTTGCCCTTGGCCAGCCCGGTGTACGCCACGGTCATGCTCGAGCAGGGCACCACCATCACGAGCAGGAACCCGATCGCGAGCAACGGGTCCGGCAGGAAGATCCACCGCCAGCAGCAGTCCGAGCAGTGGCGCCCACACGAAGTTGAAGAGCAGGGGCAAACCGAGGCCCTTCACGTTGTGCCCGGCTGCGCGCAGCGCCTCGAACTTCAGGCTGATCATCATCGGGTAGATGACCAGGAACACCATCACCGTGGTGGTCGTGGACACCGCTTGCTGGTGCTCCGCGGTCCAGGTCGACGCGAGCTGGCCGAGCACAAGCCCGATTGCCATGGCCGCCACGGCGTACCCCATGAGCCACCGGCTCAGATGCTGGCGGAGTTACTGCACCGCATCACTTCTCCATCCACATTGCTACAACACGTACTGAACTTTGCTTCCATACTCGCGTTCACTGTTGCGCCCGCAGCGAATGGCGACGTAAATCACATTCACGCGGAAGCCTGTTCGTACTCGGAGCACCTTGTGCGTTGCACCAGTTCAGCCTATGGTTCAAACATGACTGGTACAAAGTTGATCGAGTTGAGCCGTGAGGCGCGCCGGGCGAACCCCACGTTGGAGATGGAGGAGTCCGTCTCGGTGCTCCAGGCCGTCGCCGACCCGATCAGGTGGACTGTGTTGCAGCTGCTTGCGAACAAGCCGTCGTGCGTCTGCGACATCCAGGAACACGTCCCGATCGCCTCCAACCTGCTGAGCTACCACCTCAAGACCCTGCGTGAGGCCGGGCTCGTGACCTCGAGCAAGCGCGGGCGGTGGGTCGACTACGCGTTGGCCGACGGCGCCCTGGAGCGACTGCACGCCGCCCTGCCCGGCACCCTTGGGGGCGACCCGCAGCCGTGAGCATCACCGAGCGGCTGCCGGCCACCCGGCGAGGCCAGGTGCTCAGCCTGGCGGCGGCCGCTGTTGTCTGGTTCGCGGTGTACCAGCTCAACGAGCACCTGTGGGACTGGGTCCTGTACGACGCGTTCGGTATGGACCCCGCCGCCCGGATCACCGAGACCATCCACTTCTTCCTCTACGACACGATCAAGATCGGCCTGCTGCTGGTCATCATCATCTTCGCGGTCACGTTCCTGCGCTCGTACATGAGCGTCGAGCGCACCCGGGCCCTGCTCGGCGGCAAGCGCGAGGGGGTCGGCAACGTCATGGCCGCCGGCCTGGGCGTGGTCACCCCGTTCTGCTCCTGCTCGGCCGTGCCGGCGTTCATCGGCTTCGTCGCCGCGGGCGTGCCGCTCGGCGTCACGTTCAGCTTCCTGATCGCCTCCCCCATGGTCAACGAGATCGCCATCGGGATGCTGCTGTCGCTGTTCGGCTGGAAGATCACCGCCATCTACATCGGCACCGGCCTGGCCATCGCGATCGTCGCCGGGTGGACCATCGGCCGGCTCCGCCTCGAACGCTGGGTCGAGCCGTTCGTCTTCCAGACCACGCTGCACGGGCAGGCCCTCGACCCCGCCGCCGGCCTCACCTTCGACGACCGCGTCAGCATGAGCATCGACGAGGTCGGCACCGTCCTGCGCAAGATCTGGCCCTACCTGCTCGTCGGCATCGGCCTCGGCGCCGTCATCCACGGCTGGGTCCCCACCGAGTTCTTCACCACCTACGCCGGGCCCGGCTCCACGTTCGGCGTCCTGATCGCCGTCGGCCTCGGAATCCCGCTCTACAGCAACGCCGCCGGCATCATGCCGATGATCCAGGCCCTGTACGAGAAGGGCCTGCCGATGGGCACCCTGCTGGCGTTCATGATGGCCGTCGTCGCACTGTCCCTGCCCGAGATGATCCTGCTCCGTCGCGTCCTCAAGCCCCAGCTGCTGGCGGTCTTCGCCGGCGTCGTCGGCACCGGCATCGTCGCCGTCGGCTACCTGTTCAACGCCATGCTCGCCACCTGACCCCAACCCCCACCCAGGAGAACACCATGATCATCAAGGTCCTCGGCCCCGGCTGCACCAACTGCAAGAACCTCGAACGGGTCACCAAGGAGGCCATCACCTCGCTCGGCATCGACGCCACCATCGAGAAGGTCGAGGACTACCCGACCATCGCCGCCTACGGGATCATGTCCACTCCCGCGCTCGTCGTCGACGAAAAGGTCGTCGTCTACGGACGCGTGCCCAAGGTCGCCGAGCTGCGCGCCCTGCTCGCCCCCGCGACCGCATAGCCGCCACCGATGACCGTGCGCGATCCCGGCGAGACCACCCAGGCACCCGCCCTGCCCGGTGAAGTCAACGCCGGCGGGCACGAGTTCGAGCACGGCGCGGACCCCGCTCGCCTTGGCCAGCGCCGCGCCCTGGGCTGGGCCCCAATCGGCCGTCCAGTCACGGGGTGTCGTGGTGTGCCACCGGCGACGGGTTCTTCTTCCGCGAGCAGGACATCGCCGTGGTCGGCGGGGGTGACTCCGCGGTCGAGGAGGCCACCTTCCTCACCAAGTTCGCCCGCACGGTCACCATCGTGCACCGCACGAGTTCGGGCCCTGGCAGCAAAGCTGGGAGTGGACAGTCTCTAGGACCTGGCGGAAGTCCCGGTGGGGCGCTGCTCAGCGGGAGAGGGCGAGGGCATCGCCGAGCGCGGTGACGCGTTCTGGCACAGCGCGGTAGTACACCCAGGTACCCCGCCTCTCGCTGACGGCCAGCCCGCTGTCCTTGAGAATCTTCAGGTGGTGGCTGGCGGTTGCGGCGCTCTTGCCGATGCCTGCGGAGATGTCGCAGGCGCACACCTCGTCGGCGTTGAGCAGCATCGCCATGATCTTGACCCGGGCCGGGTCTGCCAGCGCCTTGAACACCGACGCCAGCGCCTGCGCCGACGCATCGGCCACCGCCGACTCGGCGGGCCGGCAGCACGACGACAGGTCCGTCAACCCTTGGCGGGGGTTGGCGTCGGGGAGCGCGGTCGTCGGGGCCATGGGGTGAGCCTACCTGTGTCGCGCCTCTGTTTCGATCTTCCTCGAAGACATACTTCCATGGTTGTCGAAGTTCTGGTTCGATGAGTATCGAACCAGAACCGATGTGATCCGCCGGCGCCACATCACGCCGGCACCCGACCCGAAGGAGACCCCCATGACCACCACCGCGACCGCTCCCGCTCCCACCGAGCTGGCCGACGAGCCCGGCCTTCCTGTCGTCGTCATCGGTGCCGGCCCCGTCGGCCTGGCGGCCGCTGCCCACCTCGTCGACCGGGGCGTGGGCGCCCTCGTGCTCGAGGCCGGCGAACGACCCCGGGGCCGCAGTGGCCCAGTGGGGCCACATCCGCACGTTCACCCCGTGGGAGTACATCGTGGACGCGGCCGCCGAGAAGCTGCTGGCCCCGACCGGGTGGACCCGGCCCACCGATCGGCAGTCCCCGACCGGCGCCGACCTCGTCGAGAGGTACCTGGTCCCGCTGGCCGAGGTCCTCGGCCTCGTCGTGCGCACAGGGATCCGGGTCGTGGCGGTCTCGCGTGAAGGGATGGACCGGTCGCGCAGCGTCGGCCGGGACGCCCGTCCGTTCGTCGTGCGCGTCGAGGCCGCGGACGGCACCGTGCAGGACCTGCGCGCCCGGGCGGTCATCGACGCCTCGGGTACCTGGGAGCAGCACAACCCACTCGGCGCCTCCGGTCTGCCCGCACTGGGAGAGGTAGCGGCCCACGAGGCGGGCTTCCTCGTCGGCCCGCTGCCCGACGTCCTTGGTGCGGACCGGGCCCGGTTCGCCGGCCGCACCACCCTCGTGGTCGGGATGGGCCACTCGGCCGCCAACACCCTCGTCGCCCTGGCCCAACTGGCCCGCGAGGTGCCCGGCACCCGAATCGTCTGGGCCATCCGCGGCACCAGCGCCCGCCGCGTCTTCGGCGGCGGCACCGCCGACCAGCTGCCCGACCGTGGCCAGCTCGGCGCGGACCTGCAGGACCTGGTGACCTCCGGCGCGTTGGAGTACGTCAGCGGGTTCTCGACCCGCGAGCTGCGGATCGCGGCCGACGGCCAGAGCGTGGCGGCCATCGGGGACACGCGCGAGGGTGAGCGCAGCCATCGAGGGGGTGCACAACGTGGCCGCCGCCACCGGGTTCCGGCCGGACCTGAGCATCCTGTCCGAGCTGCGGCTCGACCTCGACCCGGGCCTCGAGGCGCCGCGGCGCGATCGGGCCCCTGGTCGACCCGGCCTTCCACTCCTGTGGGTCGGTGCCGCCGCACGGGTGGCGCGAGCTCAGCCACGACGGCGAGCCCGGGTTCTTCGTGGTCGGGATGAAGTCCTACGGCCGGGCCCCGACGTTCCTGATCACCACCGGCAACGAGCAGGTTCGCTCCATCGTGGCGCACCTGTCCGGGGACGACACCGCCGCCGACGAGGTGCAGCTCGTCCTACCCGAGACCGGTGTCTGCTCCTCGAGCAACGCCCTGTCCGACGAGGAGGTCGAAGCCGGCGTGGAAGCAGCCGGCGGCTGCTGTGACACCCCGACCGCGGAGACCGCTGCGCTGCAGCCGGCCGTCACCGCCTCGCTGGAACGGTTGCGGGTCTGGTTCGCCACCGGTGTCCCCAACGGCCGAGCCGGCGACACCGGCACCGAGCCGGAGGCTTTGCCGATGGCACCGCTCGCGCGCATTGAGGTCTCGGCGGGCCGCTCCGGCGGCCGTTGCGGGTGAGCCGCCCCGCCGCCGCGGAAAGGGGCGAACCGACGGCCCCCGCCATCCGTGGAACTGCCCGCCGCTTCCACGGCTGGCGGATCGTCGCCGTGCTGGCCGTCACCGAGACGATCAGCTGGGGAATCCTGTACTACGCGTACGCCGTGTTCCAGGTGCCGATGGGAGTCGAGCTGGGCGCGTCCCCAGCGGTGCTCGCGGGCGCGTTCTCGCTGGCCGTGCTCATGACCGGGCTGGCCGCAGTGCCCGTGGGGCGCTGGCTCGACATCCGCGGCCCCCGTGGCCTGATGACCGCCGGGTCCGCCGTGTGCGCGCTCCTGGTGCTCGCGTGGTCGCAGGTGCAGACGGTGGCCGGTCTCTACCTGGTCATGGCCGGCATCGGGCTGGCCCGCGCCGCGGTCCTGTACGACCCGGCATTCGCCGTCATCGTCCAGTGGTTCCACGCACGACGTGCCACCGCGCTCCTCGCCGTCACCGTGGTCGCCGGCTTCGCCTCCACCATCGCCCTGCCCGCCTCGCAGGCCCTGATCGAGGCGTTGGGCTGGCGCCAGGCCCTGCTCGTCCTCGCGGGGGTGCTGGCGGTCGTGACGGTGCTGCCGCACTGGCTGGTCCTGCGCGCCCGCCCGGCCGACCTCGGCCTGCACCCCGACGGCGCCGACCGGCCGCCACCACCTCACCCCGCGGAACCGGGCAACGCCCACGAGGTAGGCCTCACCGCGACCGCGAGGTGGGCACTGCGCGAGCCGGTGTTCCGCTGGTACGCAGCCGCATTCGCCGCGCAGGCCGCTGCCGTCATCATCGTCGCCGTGCACCTGGTACCGCTGCTACGCCAACAGGGACACTCCCCCGGCCTCGCCGCGGTGGCCACCGGCGCACTGGGGTCACTGTCCGTCTCCGGTCGGCTCGTCCTCACCGCAGCGGTGCGACGGGTCCCGGTCGTCGACGTCACGGCGGGGATGTTCGCGCTGCAGGGCGCCGGTGTCCTCGTCCTCCTGGTCGCCCGATCCTCCGCGGAGGGGGTCGTGGCGTTCGCGTTGATGTTCGGGATCGGGTTCGGCGTGGGCGCCATCGCCCAACCGGCGCTCCTGGCCCACAGCTTCGGCACCGCCCGGTTCGCGACCCTGGCCGGGCTGATGGCGCTCATCACGACCTTCGCCACCACGGCCGGCCCTCTCGCCGCTGGGATCGCCCGCACCCTGACCGGGTCGTACGCCCCGGCGTTGGTGACAGTGCTGGGCCTGTGCACGGCCGCGGCCGCCAGCCTGCTGCGCGCGAACCACCTGACCACCCGGCAGGCCAACGAACCTCTGATCCCCGGGCAGCGCCTGGTGACGAGCGGCCTCGGATCCGACCGATGACATCACCCCCCGCACGCGCGCCGCCCAGTCGCGCGAGATGTCCCGCATCGAACCCGATGTGTCCTCCCGGACAACCCCCACGCGCACCGGGCGCACCGACCTACCGTTGACGACGACGGCCAATCCGGCAGCCGCACGGCCTCCGCGACGCTGAGGAGCAGCAGATGACAGATTCAGAACTGCGCGAGCAGGTGCGGGCGCACTACGCGCGAACCGCCAAGGCCCTGACCGGCCCGGCCGGGCGCACAACCCTGGCCGTCGTCGACACCGACCAGTGCTGCACCCCGGCATCCGAGACAGCCGACGGTTCCTCGTGCTGCACCGGTGTGGTGGAGGTGGGCCCGGCCTTCGGTGCCAGCCTGTACTCCGCCGGGGAGCACGGTGAGCTGCCGGTGGCGGCAGTTGCTGCCAGCCTCGGCTGCGGAAACCCGATGCTGGTGGCCGAGCTGCGCGAAGGGGAGACGGTGCTCGACCTCGGGTCCGGGGGCGGGATCGACGTGCTCCTCGCCGCGCGACGCGTCGGCGACCAGGGCTTCGTCTACGGCGTCGACATGACCGACGAGATGCTCGACCTGGCCAGGGCCAACGCCGGCACCGCGGGCGTACAGAATGTCGAGTTCCGCAAAGGCGTCATCGAGGACCTCCCGCTGCCCAACGCCACCGTCGACGTCATCATCTCCAACTGCGTCATCAACCTGTCCACCGACAAGCAGGCAGTCCTGGCCGAGATGTACCGCGTCCTGCGCCGCGGAGGCCGCGTCGGCATCTCCGACGTCGTCGCCGATGACAACCTCACTCCCGCACAGCGGGCCGAGCGAGGGTCCTTCGTCGGGTGCTTCGCCGGGGCATTGTCCCGTCAGGAGTACCTCGGCGGCCTGCGCGCGGCAGGATTCGTCGATGCCCAGGTGACATACACCCACCAGGCCGCGGACGGCATGCACGGCGCCCTCATCCGTGCCGTCAAGCCGGCATAAGGCAGCTCATGGTGGGCGGGGGCACCGGCTGCGACGGCATCGACGATTCCGGCTCAGCGTGGACGAGAGCGCTCCGGTCCAGATGGCTTCCGCTCACCGTGCGGGGATGAGTTCGGTCAGCAGACCCCGGACCCGGGCATCGATGTCGTCACGGGTGTCGCGGACGCTGGCGGTGCCTTGGCCCGCAGGGTCGGGCAAGCTCCCAGTCCAGGTACTGCTTGCCCGGACAGATGGGACAGGCGTCACCGCACCCCATGGCTGATCACGACGTCCTGGCGCGCAGCCGCTCTCTGGTGAGGCGGAGCACCACGACGGGGACGTCTGGCGGTCGCGCCCTTGCCCCGCATCATTGGGCGAGGCCCGGACTGGGTCGCTGCCCCCGCGCGCAGGGGCGGCGACCCAGCTCGGGCCCGCGGGCTGATGTCAGGTCCCGATGACCCCGTCGTTGTCCTTGGTGACGATCACGGTGGCCGAGCGAGGGGTGGTGAGGCCATCGGTGGGCCAGGTGCTGCCACCGCCTTCCCCGGGGTGCTGGATGTTGACGAACATCGTCCTCTGGTCGGGTGTGGTCACGACGCCGGTGACCTCGCAGTTGGTAACGCCGGTGAGGAAGCGGCGAATCTCGGGGACGCCTGCCTCGTCGGTGCTGTAGGGGTTTGCGGCAAGCATCTGGTCGTTGGCGCCGGTCGGCTGGGCGCCGTCGGTCTGGATCCACACCCGCCCGTCCGGGTCCGCCCAGAGCCCATCCGGCGAGCCGAAGGCGTCCTCGTCGGCGATCGTGGAGCCGTCACCGCTGCTGCGGCCCTGGCCGGCGATGGCGAACAGGTCCCACTCGAAGGTCGTGGCGGCGTGGTCGCCACGGGCCTCCTTCCAGCGGATGATGTGGCCCCAGGGGTTGGGCTTGCGGGGGTTCGCCGCGCTCTCCACCTTGGCACTGCTGGTGTTGTTCGTCAGGGTCAGGTAGACCATGCCGGTGTTGGGGTCCACCGTCGCCCACTCGGGCCGGTCCATGGGGGTCGCGCCCAGCGCCGTGGCGGCCAGGCGGGTCTTGACGAGCACGTCGCCCTGGTCGGCGAAGCCGTTTGCCGCGGTGAGGGGGCCCGTCCCGTGGACCAGGGGCAGCCACCGGCCGGAGCCGTCGTCGTCGAACCGGGCCACGTACAGGGTTCCCTCGTCCAGCGGGCTGCGGCCGCGGGCGCGCAGGGACTTCCAGTTCCCGGAGCTGACGAACTTGTACATGTACTCGTTGACCTGGTCGTCGCCGGTGTAGACCACCACGCGGCCTCCCTTGGACACGTGGACGTAGGCGCCCTCGTGCTTGACCCTGCCGAGCGCGGTGCGCTTCACCGGGGTCGAGTCGGGGTCGAACGGGTCGATCTCCACGACCCAGCCGAAGCGGTTGGGCTCGTTGGGCTCGTCCGCGGTCACGACGAAGCGCTCGTCCTTGGTGGCCCACCGGTTGCGGTCCCCGCCGACGCCGTAGCGACTGGTCAGCGATGCCTGCTCCGCCGTGTACGCCCCCGGGTCGACCCGGAAGTACCCGTTGAAGTTCTCCTCACAGGTCAGGTAGGTCCCCCACGGGGTGACGCCGTGGGAGCAGTTGTTGATCGTCCCCATCGGGCGCTTCCCCTGCGGGTCGGCCGTGGTTCGCAGCAAGCGGTGGCGCGCTGCGGGACCGGAGAAGGACATCGCGGTAGTGGCGGTGATGCGCCGGTTCCGCTTCGAGCGAGCGACCACCCACTGGCCGCGCCTGTCTCTGCGGATCTCCACGACGGACACGCCGTGTGCGGCCTGGGACTTGCGGACCATCTCCAGGGTCCAGCTCTCCACAGGCGGCACGACCGTGGTCCCCGTGTGCAGGTATCCCTCGTCGGTGTACTCGTGGTTCACCACCAGCAGGCCGCGCTCGTTGCCCTCCCGGCCTCGGCCGATGGGGAAGTAGTGCATGCCGTCGTGGTGCATGCCGACCTGCTGCTCCTGCTCGGCGGCGGTGTTGCCTCCGGGGACGAACTTCGGGAAGCGGCCCAGGATCGGCGTCCCCCAGGGGATGAACGCCGTGGCGGTGTAGCCCGCCGGGACGATGATCTCGTCAGCGGTGCTCAGCGGCACCGGCGCAAATCCCAGCAGTCGCTTCGATTGGGAACCGCCGCGCGCTGGCGCCGCCGCGGCAGCAGGGGAGGTCGCGATGCTCGTGGTCAGGAAGCCCGCCGCGACCGCCATGCCGCCGGTCAGTGCCGACCTGCGCGAGAACCGGCTCTGCACCACCTCGGCGAAGGACGTCGCGGTGGACGGGTTGCTGCTGATGTCGTCGGGGTCGAAATCCATCGAGAGGCTCCAATGATCGTGTCGGCACGGGCTGGTCGGCCGATGTGCACGCTAGGACGAGACGCACCCCCACACGGCAACGCCCGCGTGAACATCGGTCGACGACAACGGGACCCATCGGTGGACAGCGCCTCGGCCAGCCCGCAGCTGAGCGCACGCAGGGCATGACCGTCGGTTCCCTGCGCCACGTCGTGGACGCGGCACGGGATGCGGCTGCTCGCTCGGACCGACCACTGGCGCTCGCCACCGGGGCATGGCCGACGGACACGAACCGCTGGCGACATCGTTCATGATCCGTGCCAGTCGGCGTCAGCAGGCCATCTCGAACTCACGCCAGCGCGGCATCTGCCGACGAAGGTGGCAGCTGCACGCCACGCGCTGAGGTACTGGACGGGCGCGAAGCGCCAGCGACCAACGGCGGTTCTGCCCATTCGAGCGGAGCCGCCCGGTACCAGTCACGATCGGCGACGACGGTCGTCACGCTGAGGCAAGAGGGCGGCGATGGGGACGTCCCCGTTGGGACCGTAGTCTGCCGGGTGACCGAGACGGGTCCACGCGACCACACTCGCCAACAAGTCGCGCCCGGTGCGACGCACCGTCGTACTCGCCAACTCCTCTAGGTCGCGCTGCGTGGTCGACGAGGAGGGGGGCGAAGTCGCGGATCGGTCCGGTGAGCCGACCGGACGAGACGCTGACCGCAGCCTCCACGATCGTCTGATCGACATCGGGGAGCCGCTCTCGAAGTCGGCTGGCGACATCGGCGACGGCCTGTTCCTCGTGCTCTCGGTCCACGTGGCAGGAGTCGACGTCGGGCCACTCCGGCAAAGCGAGGTGCGCCTTCGTCTTCCTAGGCGAGTGGGCCGTCGGCGGTTTCCGGCGGGCCCGACTCAGAGCGCGGCGGCGGGATGCCACTGCATGAGGACCACGGCAAACGCGAACACCTCGACGTCGAGCGGTACGCCGCAACACTCGCCATGGCAGCCGGCTCCATCCTCGGCACCGTCGCCGGCGGTGCACTCCTGGGCGTGGTGCCCGACGCGGTCCTCGTCCCACTACTCGCGCTGCTTCTGCTCCTCTCCGCGCGCAAGGTCTGGCAACACGGGTAACGGCTGGGACAAACGTCGGAAATGCCACATGGCGGCGTTTCACGGAGCTCGTCGACGCAGCTTCTCGCGTTCTGTCGTGGTCATCGGTGTACCAACCGGATTCGTCGTGTAACGGCCACCATGTGCCCGCAGGTCGTCAGCCAGTTCCCCTGCGCCCCTTCCCCTTCCGCTTCTTCGGCGGCTCTGCCATGACGGACAGAAGCCGTGCAATCTCGGCGTCTCGGCCCTGGGCGGCGTGCTGGTAGCGCAGGGCGGCCTGCGGCGTCGAGTGCCCCAACCGCGCCAGGAGCTCGGCCAACGTCGCTCCGATTTGGGCGGCCAGAGTCCTACACGGACAACCGCGCGCAGCACGTGGAGCACCCCGGCAGCCAGGTCGACGTCACCACGGCGCAGCTCGGCCAGCTCCCCGTAACGCAGTCCGCACCACGCGGCGAGGAGGAGCAGCAGCCGCAGGCGCTCAGGCATCCCCGCGACAATCCGCACAAGCTCGTCGAGGGTCGCAACCTCGATGCGTCACACGCGCGTTGTCCGGCCGGCACCCCTCACCTGACACGGGTTCGCGGGGACCAGGCCATCCGACACGAGGACCCCGAGCAGCCTCATCGGTGGGTCACGGCTGGGCCTACCGCACCGGCTGCTCGAGGTCGGCGCTGCTGCGGATGTCGATCTCGTAGTGGTCGGTGGTCGCGTCCTTGAACTCGGTGCTGAAGCCGGTCGCCGAGATCAGCTGGCCGACTGCGAGGTGGCTGACGTCGGTGTGCGCACCGTTGTTGACGTAGACCGTGATGGGGCCGGAGCCGTCGTCGATGAGGAACTTGTGGCCGAACGGCTCGTCGTTGATCGGGCCCTGGGTGATCACGCCGACGGCGCGGACGATCGAGCCCTCGGTCGCCTCGCCGACCGTGCCGGTGCGCACCCAGGTGGCCGCGATCGGGCGATCCTTGCCCTTGACGTGCACGGCCTTGGTGCTCGCCGGCGCGATGACCAGCAGCCCCGCGTCGTCCTCGAGAACGCCGGTCACCTCGACGTGCCGCGGCGGCTGCGCCTTCTGCAGCGGCTGCAGCGTCTGGTCGGGGTCGGGGAAGGACACGAAGATCCCGGCGGTGGAGTCCTGGATCGCGAAGCCCACGTCGAAGAAGCTCGAGTCGAACACGCCGGCGGGCGTGGTGACCGTGCCCTCAACGGTGACTACGGTACCGAGCGGCATCGCGCGAACCTGGGCGATCGTCGGGCCATGGTGCCCGCGACCGTGTCCGTCATCGCGACCGTGTCCCTTGGCCACGGCCGAGGTGACGGATACGGCGACGAACGCGAGCACGGCGACGAGCGCAGCGAGAACGATGGGGAGACGGCGGACGTGCTGAGGCATGGCAGGGCCTCCGGTGAGGTGCGGGGAGTCCTTCCCGGCAGGCTAACGACGGCTCAGATGGCTCGGCGAGCCCCAATCTGAGGCGTGTGGTCCGATGTCAACCAGGCGGGCCTTCCGCCTCACGGTCTCGACACGCTCGCCCTGGCCGAACCCACGCGGCGCCCTCGTTCCTCCGGCGCCGCACCTCGTCTCATCGTCCGAGCGGATGTCGATGCCCCACCGGTGAGGCGGGCGGCCAGGCTCGATCTTCTCGCCGTGCCGCTCCGACATCACCGCGCGCACGCGCTGGCCCATCGGGCCGATGCAGGAGCGCTTGGCGTTCACGCCGGCGGCAGTCGTGGTGACCGCGAGCTACGTTCAGGTCAGGGCCCTGTTGTGCCGGATCAGGGGGCTGCGGGGAAACGGCCAATCGACAGGTTCGAGTCCTGCCGAGGTCGTTCTCGAGGACATGGTCTGACCTGCCCACCCCGAGATCGGATGTCGCGGCGTGCCCTGACCGGAGGGCGCTGTCAGGGTCGCGGCGCCCGCACGGCGAGATAGAGGTCGATGAGCCGATCGCCGAGCTGTCGGCGCAGCAGGGCCGACTCACCCAACAGCTCCAGCGCCTCGGCGAGCGTCGACGGCAGGTGACGGATGTCGCGGGACGCGCGCTCTTCGACGCTCAACCGCGTGGGGCTCACCTCGACCGGCGCCGGAGGGATCGCGCCGCGCGTGATGCCGTCCGACGCTGCGGCGAGGAGTGCGGCGACCGCCAGGTAGGGGTTCGCGGTTGCATCGGCGGGCTTGACCTCGATGTTCGCCCCGCCGGGTCCGGCGCTCGCCGTTGCCGGCACGTACCGCACGGCCGCCTCTCGGTTGCCGAGGCCCCAGCAGAGCGACGCGCCCGCCCATCTGCCGGGCCGCAGCCGCTCGTAGCTCGCCTCGCTCCCCGCGAGCAGCGCCGTCGCCGCAGGGAGCGCATCGAGGATGCCGGCGATGACCGCGCCTCCCTCCGGACCTGGCGCGCCCTCCGCGACGGGCGTGAGGAGGTTGCCGTGCGCGCCGAGGACGGAGAGGTGGATGTGCATCCCGTTCGCGGCGGCGCCCACGGCGGGGATCGGCGCGAACTGGACGGTGAAGCGGTAGCGAATGCTCGTGCGTTCGATGACGAGGCGCGCGAGCAGGTAGTCGTCGCACGCGTCGAGCGGATCGCGGGCACCGAGGGCGACCTCGAACTGGCCCAGGCCATGTTCCGCGTGCAGCTGCAGCACCGGCAGCCCGGCCGTCTCGAGGTCGTCGAGGAGTGCCTGGACGAAGTCCTCGTTCTGCAGGAGCGGTCGCTGCCCGTATGCCGGCCCCTCGTGCGCGGGGCGCGGGTCGGCGTCGTCGCCCTCGCGGACCAGCGAGAACTCGACTTCGAGACCGACCCGTGCCCGTAGCCCACCCGCAGCCAGCTCGTCGACCGCCCGTCGCACGGCGTGCCGGCCGCACGCGAAGAACGGCGTGCCGTCGGGCCAGTGCACATCGGCGGGTGCCCACGCGAGGTGCGACTCCTCATCCAACAGGGCGAGTCGGGAGGCGTCCGGACGCACGAGGAGGTCGCCGACGACGGCATCGAGCCCGGCGGCGTCGACCGGTTGGTCCTGCGGGGTGAACATTGCGACGCTGCTGATCGACGCGTGCACGCCGGCGGTGAGGGCGTCGGCGACGTGGGCGCCGGGGATGATCCGCGAGCGCTCGATCCCGGCAGCATCGACCAGGCTCACGAGGAGTCTGCGAGGCGGCGTCTCCGAGTCGCCCTGCGCGCCATTCGCTTCCGTGACCACCGCTGCATCCCTGCGCCGACCTGCCGTTGTCAGAGCCATTGTCGCGGTCATGAGCGTCGTCCACACACGAAGCGCGGAATTGTGCCCGCACCGGCGATTCGTGACCGGTCGACTGGCGGCATCCGGCCTCCGGCGCTCGGGCGGAGCCTTCAGCAGTGCCTAGTGGGACACATCCGGCATCCGGCCCGGCCCCCCACCTGCCAGCATCGACACGTGGTGCAGCGGTCAGCCGAATCCGCCGTAGAACCCCAGGTCGACCGCGGGTTCTCGTTCCGCCGACGCCGCCAGTGCACGGTCAGGAGCGGCCGGGCCGATGACGTCGCCCGACGCCCCGGCGGGACCCGCACGATGACCTGCGTGATGCCGGAGGTCGCGTAGATGCCCAGCAACGTCGACGACAGCTCAACGACCAGCCCCCCGGCCGGCGCCGGCGGCCCCCCGAAGGTGCTGCGGGTCGTTCTCGCCGTGCTGAGCGGGCTGGTCATCATCCTGGTCGCGGTGGCGGCGGTGGTCGTCAGCCGGCAGAGCACCTCCGGGGAGTCCACAGCCGCCGAAGCCCCCGATCCCTCGACGGGCCTGCTGCCCAGCGGGCGCCAGCTCACCCCGGCGGGTGCGCAGGTCGTGCTCGGCAACTTCCCCACCGGGGCTGCGGTCACCGCTGACGGGAGGTTCCTGTGGACCGTCTCGACCGGCTTCTCCAGCAACGACGTTCGCATCGTCGACACGGCGCGGCACGCAGGTCTGCCAGACCCTCGACCCTCCCCGGCGCCTCGGGCGGCATCGCCCTGGACTCGGCCCACCGGCTCGCCTACGTGTCCGGTCTGGCCAACTCCCGGTGGCAGCCGTCGAAGAACGACCTGCCCGGCGCGGAGGGGAACACCGTCCTCGTCTACAGCTGGACGGCCGACCTGCGGGCAGGCGCGCCTCGTCCGGGTGATCCCCGTGCCCCCGCAGCCCGGTGCCCCGACGGTCCAGTCCTTCCCGCCGCCACGAGCCGGCCTGGCGGGCTCCGTGAGCTCCTGGCCGCAGAAGCTGGCGGTCTCGCCCGACGGCACGCCGGCTGCTGGTGCCCCTCAACCTCGCCGACAGCGCCGCCGTGGTCGACCTGAACGACTCGGACCGGGTGCGCTACGTGCCGACCGGCAGCCACCCGTTCGGCGCCGCGATCGTCCCCGACGACACGGATCGGTCTGGTCACCAACGAGGCGGCCGGCACGTGTCCGTCGTCGACCTGGCGACGGGCAGTCAAGGTCACGCGACATCACCGTCGGCCCCCCGCTCTCGCACCCCCAGGGCGTCGTCGTCGACCCGCGCGGGGCACGTGCCTACGTCGCGCTCTCGGCCCTGCGACCAGGTCGTCGTCGTCGACCTGCGAAGCGAGCCGTCGAGCGCACGATCTCGGTGGGACGCCGCGCCGGCCTGGGCACGATGCCGGTGGCGCTGGCGCTCAGTCCCCGACGGCGCCCGGCTGTTCGTGGCCGAGTCGGGCGCCGACGAGATCGCCGTCATCCGTCTGCCGGCCGCGACGCCGCAGGCCCGCGCTCGACTGGACCCTGGTGGGGCGCATCCCGACGGCCGAGGCAGCCCCAGGCCGTGGTCACCGCCGCGGCCCAGGGCGAGCGCGCGCCGCCCAGCTCCTGTACGTCGCCGCGCGAGGGCGTCGGCGTCGGCGCCAACCCCACGCGGCACCGATCCCGACGCATCGCCTCCGACCCCATCTTCTGGGCCTTCAACCCGCTCGCGCCGACGACCGACGTCTTCAGCCCGATCAGCGGGACCACGTACCTCCGCCCTCGTGATCGCGGCCGCGCGGGCCTGATGGCGACTGCCCTCGGACGCCAGATCGTCAAGCGGCTCACCCCCGGGCCTCGCGCGCAGATCCACCCGCGCGACGCGCAGCCGGCCCCCGCGGACACACCGCTGCGCGCCGACGGGCCGATCAAGCACGTCTTCTTCGTGGTGCGCGAGAACCGCAGCTACGACCAGGTGCTCGGCGACGTCGGCCGCGGCAACGGCGACCCCCAGCTGGCGGTGTTCGGCAAGGACGTGACGCCCGAACCTGCACGCGCTGGTCACGCGCTTCCCGCTGCTCGACAACGTGTACGCCAACTCGGAGGCCTCGATCCAGGGGCACTACTGGACCGCCGCGGCCAGCGTCCCCGACTACGTCGACCGCAACTGGGTGCAGGAGTACGCCGGGCGCGGGCGGCCCAACGACTTCGGCACCTACGCCGTGACCTTCCCCGGCAACGGCTTCCTGTTCAACCAGGCCGAGCGCCAGCACATCTCCTACTTCAACTACGGCGAGGGGATCGCCGGCGACGAGCCGCGCCATCCCGGACCGCGACCGCACTCCCGAGCGTGCTCGCGGAGGAGCAAGCGCGTGGCGGCCAACTCCGACCTCGGCCCGCCGTCACGCCCGGCGGCTACCTACCCCAACGACCTGACCATCGGCCAGGCACTCGACGGCGACCCGACGGACCCACTCACCGGCGAGATCTTCGACTCCAGCTCTCGCCCTGCCGGCGCCCGCCGACGGGCAGCCTACTCCCGCATGGACTGCTTCCCAGACGCGGTTCGACAGACCAGCTCGCCGCCGGCGCCGTCCCGACCTTCAACTACCTGACGATGACCGAGCGACCACACCCGCGGCACCCAGCCGGGCTTCCCCACGCCCGACCGCCATGGTGGCCGACAGCGACCTGGCGCTGGGCCAGCTCGTCGAGACCGATCTCGCACTCCTCGATCTGGTCGTCCTCGGCGATCTTCGTCGTCGAGGACGACTCCCAGGACGGCGCCGACCACGTCAACGCCCACCGCATCCCGGTGGCGGTGATCAGCCCCTACGCCCGAGCGGGCGCGTCATCCACACGCGCTACGACCTGCTCTCGGTGGTGCGCTCCATGGAGCTGATCATGGGCATGAAGCCGCTGATCCTGAACGACGCGCTGGCCACGCCGATGTACGACGTCTTCACCCCGAGCCGCGGTCAACGCCGCCCCGGTGGACGCCATCCCCGCCAAGGTCGACCTGCTGGACCGCAACAGCGCCGGCGCTCCTGGACTGCGATGTGGTCGAGCAGCCTGGCGCTCGGCAAGCTCGACGCGGTGCCCGCAGTGGCAGCTGGACGCAGATCCTCTGGCACTCCGTCTACGGCGCCGACAGCCAGCCGCCACCGCCGGGCCCCGGCGCGGAGGGCGAGGGCAGGGGCACCGACGGCGACGACGCAGACGGCGACGGCGACTAGCTCACCGGCCCCCGGCGCGAGCAGGTCAGGAGCGCATCGGCGACTCGACCAGGCCGAGCTCTCGGGCGCGTGTGACGGCCTCGTTGCGCGACGAGGCACCACCGAGCTTGCGGTAGACGGACAGGGCGTGGGTCTTGACGGTGTTGCCGGACAGGAAGAGGTGGTCACCGATCTGCGCGTAGGTGAGGTGGCTCGGCAGGAACTGCAGCACCCGCATCTCGGCGGGGGTGAGCGGCGCCAGCGATGTCGCGGCCGCCGACGTGGCCTCCAGCATGGCCTCGGTCGCGCCGAGCAGGTCCTGGGCCACCGACTGCGCCAGGTCGGGCGTCATCATCGAGCGCGCCTCCGCCAACAGCATCCGGCCCACGGCCCCGTCGCCGAGGTGCAGCGCCGTCTGGGCCTGGATGAGCCGGCCGCACACGTGGAACCAGGGGGCGATGCCGTCGGCCGCGGTGGTGAGGCGGCGCGAGGTCGCCAGGGCCGACGTCGCACGCTCGCGGTCACCGCGCAGGGCGTACGCCAGGGCCTGAGCGGTGATGCAGTGGGCCGACGTGGCCAGCCGCTCGAGGTCATTGTCGGCGATGAGCGCGGTGGCCTCGAAGATCAACCGGGTCCCCTCGGCGACCTCGCCCGACATGATGGCCACGAGCCCTCGCCACGAGAGCGCGTCGGCCTCCACCAGGGGCACGTTCAACGCCCGGGCCAGCTCGTGGGCCTGGAGCAGCATCGGCACGGCCGCCGGGTCGCGCAGGAGCGTCAGCGACACCGCCCCGATGAACGCGGCCGCGGCCCGCAGCGGGTCGTCGCGGTGCATTCCGTCCATCGCGTCAGTACACAGGGCCGCCGTCTCGCGCAGGTCGAAGTTGCCCACGATCGCCTCCAGCGTCGCCAGGGCAGCGACGTACGGCTCGGCACCGACCCGGTCGCGCCAGTCCCGGCCCGCATGCCCCTCCGAGCGCAGGATCCAGCGGCGCATCGCGTCGAGGTCGGCGGACTGCATCGCCGACCAGGCCGCGGCCTGGGTCAGCCACCGGTTGTCCTCGAGGTCAGGGGCGGGCTGCTCGTCGAGCCAGCGGGCAAGCCGGTCGGGCCGCCCGGTCGACATCAGCGCCGCCACGTGCGACCAGATCAGCTCAGCGGTGGCCTCGACCTCACCGGCACGTGATGCGTGCCGGACGGCCGCGTCGACGTCACCCTGGCGCTGGTACCACTGCGCCGCTCGCCCGTGCAGGGCCGCCGTCGCCGTGGCGTCGCTGGCGGCGGCCAGCAGCGCACGCGAGGTGTCGTGCAGCAGGTGGTGGTAGCGATAGACGCCACGCTCAGCATCCAGCACACTCACGAGTGGCGTGCTGCGGCGCAGCCCCTCCAGCACCGCCGCCGAGTCGGTGCGCTCCAGTACGGCGTCACAGGCACCTGCGCTGATCTGGTCCAGGATCGACGTCCGGAGCAGGAAGTCGCGGGTCGCGGGCGGCAGGGGGTCGAGGACCTCGGCCTCGATGTAGTCCCGCGCGAATGCGCGGTCGCCGATCCCCTCCGGGCTCGGGCGGTTGGCGACGGGTCGCGACTGCCGCAGGGCCAGGGCCTCGAGGTAGAGCGCCACCGCCCACCCCTCGGTGCGACGGAGCAACGCATCACGGTCGGTCGCGGGAAGGTCGAGGTCGAGCACGTCGAGAAGGGCGTCGAGCTCGCCGTCGTCGAAGGCGAGGTCGTGCGTCGTCAGCACCTGCAGCCGGCCGGCGGCGCGGAACCGGGCCAGCCAGGACGGCGTCGACCCGCGCGAGACCAGGGCGAGCGCGGACCCCGGCGGGACGGCGTCGGCCAGGGCGCGGACGATGCGGATGCTGTCGGGGTCGGAGACCAGGTGGAGGTCGTCGAGCACCAGCACGTAGGGGGTGGACCTGCTCTCTGCCAGGGCAGCCAGCCCCGGAAGCACCACGGAGGAGAACGTCGGCTCCTGCCCGGTGATCGTTGCCGGGGCCATCGGCTCGCGCGGCCCGATCGTGTCGAACGCGGCCACCACGGCCTCGGCGAGCACGGCCGGGTCGTCGAGGTGCCTGGCGAGCGGCACCCGGTGGTGCGGCCGGTCGTCGGAGCGGGCCCACTGCTCGACCAGCGTGGTCTTGCCGGCGCCGGCGGGGGCGCTCACCCAGACCACCGTGTGGCTGCCGTGGCGCAGCCGGTCGACCAGCGCGGCGCGGGGGACCGAGCCGAAGGCCGCCACCGGTGACGGCACGGGGGCCACACCCTCCACCGGCTCCAGGAGCACCACGGCTCGCTCTCCTCTCCTCCCGCGCTCCCTCGGGATCTGCCGACATGCTCGCGGACGTCGGCCCTGGTGGGAAGGGGTCGTCCAAGCCGGGGTTCTCCCCCGCCGCGGGCCCGGGCGGCCCCACGAGCAGGTGCACCGCGACGCGAGGTGGCGCCAGGCAGTTCATCCCAACCGGATGACGCGCGCGGACGGCCGTCCGCGAGACGGTCAAGGCCCCAGCCCCGGGTGCCCCCACCACAGCGAAAGGTGAAGCGTGTCACCGTATGCCGTCGCGACCGACCTCGGCCGCACCGCACTCTTCCGTCGCCGCGGCCAGGCACGTGGTCGCCCGGCCGCGGCTGGTCGACAGGCTCCGTGGCGGCCCACGCGCCACGAACGAACCGGTCGTGCTCCTCAGTGGAGCAGCCGGGACCGGGAAGTCGGTCGTGCTCCAGCAGTGGCTCGACCTCGACGACCGGGAGCACCTGGAGGTGCCGGTCGCGCGGGGACTGGACGACCCCGAGGCACTGGTCCGGGCCCTCGTCGAGGCGCTCGAGCCGGTGGGGCCTCCCGCGCCGGCCATGGGCACACCGTCGGGCGAGGCCGACGACTTCGCCGCGCGGGTCCTCCCCGGCCTCGGCGGGCTCGTGGCGTCTCGCGCGGCGGACTACGTCCTGGTCGTCGACGACGTGCACCTGCTCCACGACCCTCGGTGCGGTGCCGTCCTGCGCACCGTCTGCGACGCGATGCCGTCAGGAAGCCAAGTGGTGCTGGTCAGCCGCGACGTGGCGCCCACCTGGCTGGCGCGCACGCGTGCCGGCGGCCGCCTCAAGGAGATCGGCCCCCACGAGCTGAGGCTCGACGCCACGGAGGCCGCCGCACTGCTCGGGGTGAGCCACGTCGGCCCCGCCGAGCCACGCCTGAGCGACCTCCTCGAGCGGACCGAGGGCTGGGCGGTCGCGCTGTACCTCACCGTCCTCGCGAACTGGGGCGCCGACGGCACCGCTGAGGAGGACGCGCGCCGCTTCATCGATGACTACGTGAGCACCGAGGTGATGGGGGCCCTCGACCCGGAGCTGTCGGCCTTCGCGGTGCGCACGTCGGTGCTCGACGAGCTGACGCCCGACCTGTGCGATGCCGTGCTCGAGCGCGACGACTCGGCAGCGGTGCTCGCCCGGCTGCGGGGCCGGCTCCAGCTCCTCGCTCCGGTCAGGCCGGGCGCCGACCACCTCCGCCACCCCCTCGTGCTGCGCGATGCCCTCCGGGCCGAGCTCACCCGGTCGGCCCCCTCGGAGCCCGACCGCCTGCACCTGCGGGCTTCCCGCTGGTACGCCGCGCACGGCGACCTCGACCGCGCCATCCGGCACGCCAAGGCCGCCAAGGCGCTCCCCGAGGTCTCGCGCCTGGTGTGGGCCGGCACCGCGGGCTGCGTGGGGTCGGGCTCGACGCCTCGGCTGGCGCGCTGGCTGGACGGGCTGTCCGACGCGCAGGTCGAGCACGACCGGTGGCTCACCCTGAGCGCCGCCTGGGCCGCGAGGCTGACGGGTGACACCGACCGGACGGTTCGGCTGGTCCTGCGGGCCGAGGGCCACGCCGGCCCGGGGTGGCGGCACCGGGTGGTGGGCGACGAGTACGCCGCCGCGGTCGCGGTGCTCGTGGCCGCCGTCAGCCGTCGCTCGGTCGCCGACGTGCAGGGCCTCTGCGAGACCTCAGTTCGCGGGCTCCCCCCCGACTCCGGGTTCCGGGCGGTCGCCCTGTTCCTGCGCGCGGTCACCCTGGCACTGCGGCGCGACGTCGAGCGTGCGACGGAGGTCCTGCGGGAGGCCGAGGGGCTGTCGCGAGCGCTGCAGGCACCCGTCATCCAGGCCGACGCGCTGGCGTGGCAGGCCGTGCTGGCCCTGCGCGCGGGAGACACGCAGGGCGCGCGACGGCTGCTGGCGCAGGCACGTCAGGTCGTCGCCGAGCACGGGCTCGACGACCTCGCCCCCACCGCGCATCTCCTCACCGCGCAGGCCCTCGCCGAGGCGCTCGACAACGACGGGTCCGCCCGGACCACGCTGACCGCGGCGCTGGACCACCCGAGCTGGCTCACCGACGAGCTCTCGTGGTTCGCGGTCGTCGGTCGCCTGCTCCAGGCACGGGCCGCGGTGGCGCTGGGCGACCCGCCGCTGGGCCGCCGGCTCGTCATCGAGGCGCGGGCGCGGATGACGCGAGACCTGGCGGGGTCGCTGGCCGCCGACCTGCTCGACGACGCCGAGAACGCCCTCAGCGCCGCCACGGTGGGCGGGCTCTCGGTGCCGACCCTCAGCGCGGCGGAGACGAGGGTCCTGCAGTTCCTGCCGAGCCACCTGCAGCTGGCCGACGTGGCCGACCAGCTCTTCCTGTCCCGGAACACGGTGAAGACCCACATCACGGCGATCTACCGCAAGCTCGGCGTCACCTCACGCGGCCAGGCGGTCGCCCGGGCCCGGGAGCTCGGCCTGCTCGACCCGGTGCGCCCGAGCGCCTGATCGGTACGAGCCCGGCCCCCGCTCAGCCCGAGGTCGGCGAGCTGGCGGGTGCGGCGCAGCGCCAGCTCCGCCAGGGCGGCGGCGATGTCGGGCACGACGGCGTCGTCGAAGGCCGCCCGCGGCGAGTGGTTGTCCTCGGCGTCGTGGTGGTCGGCGTGCGCGCAGGCCGACACGTTGAGGTAGGCCCCGGGCACCTGCTCGAGCACGAAGGACATGTCCTCCGAGCCCGCCTCGGGGTCGGCCATGTCGGCCCAGCGGTCGGCCCCGAACAGGTCGACCACGACCCCCTGCGCGAAGGCGTGCTCGTCGGCGTCGTTGACGGTGACCGGGTAGCCGTTGCCGATGCTCACCGTCGCGGTGAGCCCGTGCGCCGACGCCACGCCCTGGGCCACCCGGGTGACCACCTCGTGCGCCTTGGCGCGGTGCTCGGGCGAGAAGGTGCGCAGCGACGCCTCGATGACGGCGTCGTCGGGGATGACGTTGTTGACCGTGCCCGAGGCGATCCGCCCGACCGTGAGCACCACCGGGTCCCAGACGCTGAACTGCCGGGTGACCGCGGTCTGGAACGCGAGCACGATCTCGCACGCCACGGGCACCGGGTCGCGGGTGCGGTCGGGGGCCGACCCGTGGCCACCGAGGCCGTGCACCGTGACGACGACCTCGTCGGCGGCGGCCATCAGGGTGCCGGGCCGGCCGAACCACGTGCCGAAGGGGTGGTCGGCGGAGTAGACGTGCACGGCATACGCGGCGTCGACCCGCCGCCCGGCGGCCTCGAGCAGTCCTTCGCGGATCATCGGCTCGGCCCCACCCGGCCCCTCCTCCGCGGGCTGGAACATCAGCACGACGTCGCCGACCAGCGAGTCGCGCAGCTCGTGCAGGATGCGCGCCGCCCCCACCAGCGCGGCCACGTGCAGGTCGTGCCCGCACGCGTGCATCAGCCCCGGCCGCCGGCTCACGTAGTCGACGTCGACCTGCTCGGTGACCGGCAGCGCGTCCATGTCGCCGCGCAGCAGCACCACCGGCCGCTCCCCCGACACCGGCGCCCGGCCGCGCAGCACCGCCACCACCGAGCTGAGCGACTCCCCCAGGGTCACCTCGAGGTCGAGGCCGGCGAGCGCCTCGAGCACCGCCGCCTGCGTGTCGGGCAGGTGCAGCCCCAGCTCGGGGATGCCGTGCAGCCGGCGGCGCAGGGCGACCAGCTCGGCGCCGATCCGGCGCGAGACGGCCAGCGCGGCAGAGTCGTCGGGACCGTCGGGACCGTCGGGAGCAGGAGCGTCGGGCACGGGCCCGAGACTAGCCACCCGGCAGCCCGACGAACTGCGCCCGCCGCACGCGCAGCGCCTCGAGCAGCTCGCGCTCGTGCGCGAGCGCGTGCTCGTCGGCGGCCGAGTGGTGCATCCGCCGCCGCAGCAGCGCGAGCTCGCTCGCGGTGTCCTGGAAGGAGCGCATGGCCGCCAGCCCCGCGCGACCGGTGTTGGCCCGTGCCCAGGCCCGTGCCTCGCGGCGCTGCGGCATCGACGAGAGCATCGCCACCTCGGCGGCCGAGAGCCACCCGGCATCCGCGTAGGGGCGCAGGAACTGCCCGATGAGGCGGCCCTCGCGCCGGCGGGTCCACACCACGAACCCGAGGAAGGCCAGGAAGATCGGCACCTCGATGAGCAGGTAGACCACGACCATCCCGCGGCCGCCCGACACCGCGGCCAGGTTCCACAGCGCGTGGCTGAGCACCGCCAGCAGGTAGCCGAGCAGCGGGCCGAGGATCCGTGGGAGCCAGGTGCGGCTGGTCGCGGCGACGCCCACCCCGATGCCGAAGAGCACCGTGAACATCGGGTGCGCGAAGGGTGAGAGCAGGCAGCGGGCCACGAAGGTGCCGGTGAGCGCCTCACCGCCGCCGTCGGCGTAGGCCTGCGCGAGGTACTGGATGTTCTCGGTGAAGGCGAAGCCCGCGGCGCAGATGCCGGCGTAGACCATGCCGTCGGTGACGCCGTCGAACTCACGCCGCAGCACCCACCACACGAGCAGCACCAGGGCGCCCTTGGCGGCCTCCTCGACGAACGGCGCGACGAGCACCGCCGTCGTCTGCAGGGCTCCCTCGCGGTCGGCCGCCGCCTCGAGCACCGCGATGGCGCCGGTGTTGAACACCGCCGCGACCACGGCCGCGACCAGGGCGCCCCACAGGAACGCCAGGAGCAGGTAGCGGGTGGGCTCGCTCTCGAAGCGGTCGAGCCACAAGAAGGTGGGGATGACGATGCCGAGCGGGACCAGCGCGACGGCCAGCGCGAGCAGCGCGGTCTGCAGGCCGAACGCCGCGCCCAGGTAGGCGGACACCACCAGCGCCGACAGGAGGAACCCGACCGCGGCCACCCCGGTGAGCAGCCAGCCCCGCAGGGCCGGGCGGGTCGTGGGGTCGCGACGGGTGGCCAGCGCCGGCGGCCGCTGCGCGAGGTCCCCACTCATGGCACGCGACCTTAGTGCAGCGCACCGTGCCGGAGCGGCCCGCCGCCCGCCGCGCCCTAGCATGGCCCCCATGACCACCCCGGCGGCCGACCGCGCCCACACCGACCGCATCGTCTGGATCGACTGCGAGATGACCGGGCTGTCCCTCGAGAGCGACGCGCTCGTCGAGGTGGCGGCCCTGGTCACCGACTACGAGCTCACCGTGCTCGGCACCGGGGTCGACGTCGTCATCCGCCCGCCGGATGCCGCGCTCGCGCAGATGGGCGACTTCGTGCGCGAGATGCACACCGGCTCGGGGCTGCTCGACGTGCTGGCCGAGGGCACCACCCTCGAGGCGGCGCAGACCATGGTGCTCGACTACGTCAAGGAGTGGGTGCCCGAGCCGGGCAAGGCCCCGCTGGGCGGCAACACGGTCGCCACCGACCGGGCCTTCCTCGCCCGCGACATGGCCGAGCTCGAGTCCTACCTGCACTACCGCATCATCGACGTGTCCTCCATCAAGGAGCTCTCGCGCCGCTGGTTCCCCCGCGCCTACTTCGCCTCACCGACCAAGAGCGGCGGGCACCGCGCGCTCGCCGACATCCGCGAGTCGATCGCCGAGCTGCGCTACTACCGCGAGGCGGTGTTCGTGCCGCCCCCCGGCCCGTCGACCGAGCAGGCCCGCAGCATCGCCGCTCGCCACCTCGTGGACCACTCGGAACCGGGCGTGGTCGGGAGCACCCCCGAGTAACCGGTACGATGGTTCGCGCTACGGGCGCACCGACATCCTCGGATGCCGGGCGCCCGTCGTGGTGGGTGTAGCTCAGCTGGTAGAGCACCTGGTTGTGGTCCAGGTGGCCGCGGGTTCAAGTCCCGTCACTCACCCCACGGCGACGCTGCAGGTCAGCGCCGCACGACCGGGCGGCCCCCTCACCGGGGCCGCCCGTCGTCGTCCGCCCCGCGCTGCGCCACGCGGCGATTCCCGGAACTGTCGCTCGCCCCGCCCACGGTTTGCGATCATGGTGCGCATGCTCTCCCGCCGTGTTGCGACCATCGTCACCCTGGTCATCGTCGCCGCCTTCGTGGTGGTGTCGGTCGCGCCCGCGTTCGCCGCTCCGGCGGCGCTGCTGCCGCAGCACGCCAAGCTCCTCGGGTCCACGCCCAAGGACGGCAGCACGGTGAAGACCGTCCGGGCGGTCACGCTCGAGTTCAACGAGGACATCAACCCCAACTTCGTGACCATCGCGGTGGCCGGGCCGTCGGGCGCCGAGACCGACGGCGACGCGACGATCGACGGCGGCACCGTCACCCAGCCGCTGACCGGCGACCTGGAAGCAGGCAAGCACCGGGTGACCTACCGCGTGGTCAGCACCGACGGCCACCCGGTCTCGGGGACCGTGACGTTCACGACCACCGCCGCCCCGGCATCCGAGTCACCGTCACCCAGCGCCTCGGCGACCCCCACCGCGGCCACCCCCACCCCCGAACCGAGCGCCTCGGTCGTCGCGTCGCCCCAGCCCACCATCACCACCGCCCCCGCCTCGCAGGAGTCCGGTAGCGGCTTCCCTGCGTGGCTGGTCATCGGGGGCGTCGTACTCCTGGCCGCCCTCGCCCTGGGCGCCGCCTGGCGCAGCATCGGCGGCCCGAAGGCCGACGCGGAGGCCGACGCCGCGGACCGCACCGTCGACGCCGGCACCGTCGACCCCGACGGGGACCACCGCTGACCGACCGCGGCGGCCGGACCGATTTCGCCGGGATGCCGGGCGGCTGCTAATGTCTCCGTCGCGCGCCATTAGCTCAATTGGCAGAGCAGCTGACTCTTAATCAGCGGGTTCGGGGTTCGAGTCCCTGATGGCGCACCACACGAGGCCTCCCGACACCGGGGGGCCTCGCTCGTTGTCCCGGTCCGGCCGGGTCGCGGGCCTCCGTATGGTCCAGCGGCGTTCGGGTCAAGACCGGGCAAACGACAACGGTCGGAGATTTCGGGGCTATAGCACCGATAACTCCGACCGCTATCGCAAGGCCGCGTGCGCCAACAGCGGAACCGCGGGCCCGCGGCCGGTCAGGTCAGGAGCTGCGCAGCCGACGGTAGACGAGCCAGCCGCCGACGACCGCGACCACCGCGACGACGGCGGCGATCCGCTCGACGCGCAGGTCGCCCTCGGGCGTGGTCGCGACGTCGGCGAAGCGCGCCTTGGCGGCCTCGGTCTGCCGGTTGATGATCGTCTTCGGGTGGACCCGGTAGGTCAGCTCGTCGATGGTCTGCGCCAGGCGCTCGCGACGGGCCGTGATCTCGGCCTCGAGGGCCGGGATCGAGATGGGCGCCGGGGCGGCGGGGGCGGCGACGGCCGCACCGTCGGCTGCGGCGCCGTCGGCGGCTGCGGGCTGGGTGCTCATGAGGTCCTCACTCGAGTCCGAGGTCGCGGCGGAGCTTGGCCACGTGGCCGGTGGCCTTGACGTTGTAGAAGGCGTGCGAGACCTGGCCGGCCTCGTCGACGACGACGGTGCTGCGGATGACGCCCTCGACGGTCTTGCCGTAGAGCTTCTTCTCGCCGAAGGCGCCCCACCCCTTCATCACCGCGCGGTCGGCGTCGGACAGCAGCGTGACGGTGAGGCCCTCCTTGTCGCGGAACTTCGCGAGCTTGGCGGGGGCGTCGGGCGAGATGCCGAGCACGGTGTAGCCGTCGGCCTTCAGGGACTCCAGCGAGTCGCTGAAGTCGCAGGCCTGCGTCGTGCACCCCGGGGTCATGGCCGCCGGGTAGAAGTAGACGATCACCTTGCCGCCGCGCAGGTCGCTGAGCGTCACCGAGGAGCCGGTGTCGTCGGACAGCGTGAAGTCGGGGGCGGTGTCGCCGGGGCTGAGCCGGTCACCCACGTGAGGCCTCCTGGGTCGAGTCGTCGATGCTGACGCACAACCTACCCCGGTGGGGCGTCGGCTATCCGGCCGACCATGCGTGCGCTGAGCGCCGGTGCGCAAGGCGGGACTCGAACCCGCACGCCCGAGGGCACCAGGACCTAAACCTGGCGCGTCTACCAGTTCCGCCACTTGCGCGCAGGGCAAGGGTAGGCGGTGTCGACCACCCTCAGTGCAACATTTCGCGCAGCACGGGCTCGAGGGCGCGGAAGGCGTTGCCCCGGTGCGAGATCGCGTTCTTCTCGAAGTCGGTGTACTCGGCGAGGGTGCGGCTGTCGCCGTCGGGCACGAACACCGGGTCGTAGCCGAAGCCGTTGGTGCCGCGCGGCGCCCGCACCAGCGTGCCGGTGACCCGGCCCTCGACGCCCTCGACCCGGCCGTCGGGCAGGGCGACGACGGCGGCGCAGACGAAGGCCGCCGCCCGGTGCTCGTCGGGCACGTCGCCCAGCTGCTCCAGGAGCAGCGCGAGGTTGGCGCGGTCGCGCTCGGCGCGCCCGGCATCCGGCCCGGCCGTCGACCCCGACCAGCGCGCGGAGAACACCCCGGGCGAGCCGCCGAGCACCTCGACCGCCAGCCCGGAGTCGTCGGCCACCGCCGGCAGGCCGGTGGCCTGCGCGAGCGCGACGGCCTTGAGCCGGGCGTTGCCGAGGAAGGTCACCTCCGTCTCGGCGACGTCGGGGGCGCCCTCGACGTCGTCGGCCCCGACGACCTCGAGGCCCAGCTCGTCGACCAGCCCGGCGAGGATCTGCCGCAGCTCGTGCACCTTGTGCTCGTTGCGGGTCGCCAGCACGAGCCGGCGGGTCACGCCAGCCGCTCCCGCGCCGGGGCGGCGAGCGCCTCCTGCTGCAGGCGGGTCAGCTCGGCGCAGCCCGGCCGTCGCCAGGTCGAGCAGGTCGCCGAGCACGGTGCGGTCGAAGGCCGCGCCGGCGCCCTCGGCGGTGCCCTGCACCTCGACGAACCGGCCGTCACCGGTCATCACGACGTTCATGTCGGTCTGCGCGGTGGAGTCCTCGGGGTAGTCGAGGTCGAGCACCGGACGGCCGTCGACGAGACCGACGCTGACCGCCGCGATCGAGCCGGTCAGCGGCTCGGCCTTCGCGGCCACCAGGCCCTTGGCGCGGGCGTCGGCCACGGCATCCGCGAGGGCCACCCAGGCGCCGGTGATGGCGGCGGTGCGGGTGCCGCCGTCGGCCTGCAGCACGTCGCAGTCGAGCACGATGGTGTTCTCGCCCAGCGCCGAGGTGTCGATGACGGCGCGCAGGCTGCGCCCGACCAGCCGGCTGATCTCGTGGGTGCGACCGCCGACCTTGCCGCGGCGCGACTCGCGGTCGCTGCGGGTGTTGGTCGAGCGCGGCAGCATCTCGTACTCGGCGGTGACCCAGCCCGACCCGCGGCCCTTGAGCCAGCGCGGCACGCCGGCGGTGAAGGAGGCGGCGCACAGCACCCGGGTGCGGCCGAACTCGACGAGGACGCTGCCCTCGGCGTGGTCGAGCCAGTTGCGGGTGATGCGCACCTCGCGCAGCTGGTCGGGGGCGCGGCCGTCGTGGCGGGGGGTGGAGTCAGGCATGGCGGCAAGGCTAGCCCGGCGCGGAGCCGGCCCAGGACGCCGCGGCCGCGCTCAGAGGTCGTAGACCGCACCGGACCGGGCGAGCTCGACCTCGCCGGGCCACACGGCGGCCGCCTGCGCCCGGCACACCTGCGGGTCGTTCCAGGCCGGGATGTGGGTGAGCACCAGGCGCCGCACCCCTCCGGCGCGCACCGCGGCCCCCGCCGCCCGTGACCCCGACAGGTGGATGCCGGTCACGTCGTCGCGACCGTCGACGAACGCCGAGTCGGTGAGCGCGAGGTCGGCGCCGTGCAGCAGCGGGGTGAGGTTGTCGCAGTCGTCGGTGTCGCCGGTGAAGGCCAGCACCGCCCCGGCGGCCTCGACCCGGTAGCCGTAGGCCTCGACCGGGTGGTTCACGGCATACGGGGTGAGGGTGATCGGGCCGACGGTGAACGGCACGGCATCCGCGACGACGGCGAACTCGAAGTGCGCGTCCATGCCCCCCGGCTCCAGGCCGTGGTACATCATCGCGACCCGCTCCGCGGTGCCGGTGGGACCGTGCACCGGCAGCCGGCCCGGGGTCGGGCCGCCCGGCCGGTAGCGCCGGGTGACGTAGAGGCCGGTGAGGTCGAGGCAGTGGTCGGGGTGCAGGTGGCTGAGCACGACGGCGTCGAGGTCGTCGGGCGGGAGGTGGCGCTGCAGCGCCCCGAGGGCACCGCTGCCGAGGTCGAGCAGGAGGTTCCAGGTGCGCCCGTCGGCCTCGTGCTGCACCAGGTAGGACGACGCGGGTGAGTCCGGGCCGGCGAACGACCCGGAGCAGCCGATGACCGTGACCCTCATGCCCGGCCCGCCGTCAGCACGTGCGGGGGCGCGGTGAACACCGGGCCGAGCCGCGAGCCCACGCCGAGGAAGCGGCTGGCCAGCCGGCGGAACTCCTCCGGGTCGCCGGTGGTGGTGAAGCCGTGGTCGGGCGGGGGCAGGTCGTCGGGGCGCAGCATCTCGGCGTCGGCCAGCACCCGGTAGACGTCCTTGGCGGTCTCCTCGGCGGAGGACACCAGCGTGACGCCGTCGCCCATGACGTAGGAGATGACGGCCGTGAGCAGCGGGTAGTGGGTGCAGCCGAGCACGAGGGTGTCGACGCCGCGCTCGCGCAGCGGGTCGAGGTAGTCGTGGGCGACCCCGACGAGCTCGGGGCCACCGGTGACGCCGCGCTCGACGAACTCGACGAACCGCGGGCACGGGGTGCTGACCACGTCGAGGTGCGGGGCGGCGGCGAAGGCGTCGAGGTAGGCGCCGCTCTGGTGGGTGCCGACGGTGGAGATGACGCCCACCCGGCCGGTGCGGGTGGCGGCGGCGGCGCGGCGCACGGCCGGCCGGATGACCTCGACGACCGGCACGTCGTAGCGCTCGCGCGCGTCGTGCAGCACCGCGGCGGATGCCGTGTTGCACGCGATCACGAGGATCTTCACCCCGTGGTCGACGAGCCGGTCGAGGCACTCGAGCGCCAGCTCGCGGGTCTGCGCGATGGGCCGCGGGCCGTAGGGGGCGCGTGCGGTGTCGCCGAAGTAGGCCACCGACTCGTGCGGCAGCTGGTCGAGGATCGCCCGCATGACGGTGAGCCCGCCATAGCCGGAGTCGAAGACCCCGATGGGTGAGTCCGTCATGCGCACATGCTAGGTGCGTCATCCGACCCCGCTTCAACAATGCGCGCCAGCCCACGTTGGCGCTCGTGACAGACTGACGTCCACGGGGCCGGCGGTCGCCGGAGTCACGGCAGCACGGGTTCCTCCGCCCCACCTGGCCTGCGCGGGTGTCCAGGTTTCCGCGAGCACCCGGGACGTGAGCCGGTCCTCGCGCTACGCGATGATGGCCGGGACGTTCGCCAACCGCGGCACCCACCACGACCAGGACGGCTCCACGATGCACACCTCAGCGACCCCGGGCTCTCGTGGCGTGCGGATCGTCGACCACGCGGACCTGGCCGAGCTGACCTTCAGCCGGCGCGTGCAGGCCCTGGAGGTGCTGTGGACACGCTGATCCACCCGCGTGACCTCGAGGACTGGCACCGCTGGCAGGACGCGCAGCTGCCCCTGGGCCGGCGCCTGAACCGGTGGGCGGGCGTGCTCCGCGACATCGCCCGACCCGACGGGCGGGCCGGGCAGGTCGTCGTGACCCGCGGCGGTGACGATCCTCGGGTGCTGGTCTGCCTCGAGTCGCTCTCCCCCACCTCGGTCCAGGCCCTGCTGCAGCCGCTGCGCGACATCCACCCCGAGCAGGTCGCGGTCGTCGCCCCGGTGGCCGTGCAACACCTGCTCCCGCCGTGGACCTGGACCGAGCGCACCGGGTTGGCGCTCGACCTCATCCCCCCGCTGGCCGCCCGGACCGGGCTGGTGCTGTCGACCGGCCACGACCTGCCGCTGGGCCTGGCGGCGCACCCGGCGGTGCGAGCCGGCCCGGTTCCTCACGGTCCAGCACGGGCTGCTCACGCCACACGCCCCGCCGCTGGCTCCGGGCACCACGCTGCTCGCCTGGAGCGACACCGATGCCACGTTCTGGCGCTCCGGACGCGACGACGTCGAGTCGGTCGTCGTCGGCTCCCAGCTGCTCTGGGAGGCGGGCGAGCCGCCGCCGGCCGACCTCGACCCACAGGCCGACCCCGTGTTCCTCGGCCAGTTGCCCCGTGCCGAGCTGCCCCGCGAGATCCTCGCCCGGGCCGCCGAGGACTTCTGCCGCGCCGAGCACGCCACCTACCGCCCACACCCGGACGAGCGCGACCGCCGCTCGCTCGCAACCCACGCCCGCTGGGAGTCGGAGGGAATCGCGATCGACCGTTCCGGCATCCCGCTCCGCGATCTGGGAGCGCCGATCGTCAGCGTGTTCTCCACCGGGGTGATCGAGGCAGCGGCGGCCGGGCTGCCCGCGTGGGTGACCCTGTCCGACCCCCCGGACTGGCTCGCCGAGTTCTGGCAGCGTTACGGCCTCTCCCGCTGGGGTGGGGCGCCGACCGCGGCACCCGAACGTCCCGAGGTCGAGCCGTCGCGTGTTGTGGCCGCCCTGGTGCAGGAGATGATGGCGCCGTGAGCGCCCGCTGCGTCGTGGTCGCCGAGGTCCACCGGGCCGTGGCGGGGCAGGCATGACCTCGGTGGTGCTCGCCGCGAACAACGGCGAGATCGGCGGCGGCGAGGTGATGCTGCTGGCGGTGGCCGAGGCGCTGCGCACCCTGGGGCACGACGTCGAGGTGATGGCGCCGCGCGGGGGGCGCGAGGGGGTCGCCGAGGCGGCCCGGGCCGCGGGTTTCCCTGCCACCGACCTGTCCTCCGGGCGCCGGCAGTACGTCGGCGAGCTGCGAGCCTGGCGGGCGACCAACGCCGCCGGCATCCTGTGGTGCAACGGGCTGGTGCCGGCCTTCGCCACCGCGGGGCTGGGCCAGCGGGTCGTGCACCTGCACCAGGAGCCGGTCGGCGTCAACGCGATCGCCGCCCGGGTGGCCCGGCGCGGCGCGCTGGTGACCCTGGTGCCGTCGGAGTCGATGGCGGCGGCCGTGCCCGGCGCGCGGGTGCTCTGGAACTGGGTCGAGCCGGTCGAGACCCGGCCGCGTCCCACCGAGCACGCGGAGCAGCGGTGGATCGGCTTCCTCGGCCGGCACTCGGTCGACAAGGGGCTGGTCACGCTGGCCGCCGGGCTGGCCGAGCTCGACCGCACCGACCCGGGCCGCTACCGCCTGCTGCTGGCCGGCGAGGGGCGGTTCGCCCCGCCGGAGGACAGCGCCCCCATCCGCCGGGCCATCGAACCGGTGGAGCACCTCGTCGAGCGGCCGGGCTGGATCTCGCGCGAGGACTTCTTCTCCGCCATCGACGTCGCGGTCTTCCCCTCGCAGTGGGCCGAGCCGTTCGGGCTGGTGGCCGCCGAGGCGATGTCGTCACGCACCCCGTTCGTCATCTCGGATGCCGGGGCGCTGGCCGAGGTCGCCGGGCCGGAGCACCCGTGGGTCACGCCCAAGGGGGATGCCGTCGCCCTCGCCGCCGCGGTCGAGTCGGTGTTCGACGCCGGGCCCGACCGCATGGTGGAGGTGCTCGACCGCGGGTACGCCCGGTGGCTGGAGCACTTCTCGCCCGCTGCCGGCCTGTCCCGGTTGTCGGCGCTTCTCGACGACCTCGAGCTCTGAGGAACGGCGCCCCGGTCTGGGAGTATGGCCCGGTCGGGGAGCTGACCATCGAGCCGGAGGCCACGCCTGCATGCCACGTGCACTCATCACCGGGATCACCGGCCAGGACGGCCTGTACCTGTCCGAGCTGCTCCTGGCCAAGGGCTACGAGGTGCACGGCATCATCCGCGGCCAGGACAACCCCAAGCGCGAGCTGGTGCAGGCGGTGGTGCCCGACGTGCACCTGCACACCGGTGACCTCACCGACCTGTCCAGCCTGATCCGGGCGATGGCCGTGTGCGAGCCCGACGAGTTCTACAACCTGGGCGCGGTGTCGTACGTCGCGTACTCGTGGGAGAACGCCCGGGTCACCACCGAGGTCACCGGCAACGGCGTGCTCAACGCCCTCGAGGCCGTGCGGCTGTACTCGGGCAAGGACCCGGCCAAGGTGCACTTCTACCAGGCGTCGTCATCGGAGATGTTCGGCAAGGTGCAGGAGGTGCCGCAGCGCGAGAAGACGCTGCTCTGGCCCCGCTCCCCCTACGGGGTCGCCAAGGTCTACGGGCACTACATGACCATCAACTACCGCGAGTCCTACGGCATGCACGCGAGCTCCGGCATCCTGTTCAACCACGAGTCGCCCCGTCGCGGACCGGAGTTCGTCACCCGCAAGGTGTCGATGGCCGTGGCCGCCATCGCCCTCGGCCTGCAGGAGCACGTGACCATGGGCAACCTCGACGCCCAGCGCGACTGGGGGTTCGCCGGTGACTACGTCGAGGGCATGTGGCGCATGCTGCAGCAGCCCGAGGCCGACGACTACGTGCTGGCCACCGGCGAGACCCACTCGATCCGCGACCTGCTCGACGTGGCCTTCGCCCGGGTCGGCATCGACGACTGGTCGAGCCACGTGCGGCAGGATGCGCGCTTCATGCGCCCGGCCGAGGTCGACCTGCTCGTCGGTGACGCGAGCAAGGCCCGCGACCGGCTGGGCTGGCACCCCACGGTGGGCTTCACCGAGCTCGTCGAGATGATGGTCGACAACGACCTCGCGCTGCTCAGGGCCTCGGCCGGCCGATGAGCGTCGCACTCGTCACCGGGGCCACCGGCCAGGACGGCAGCTACCTCGTCGAGCGGCTGCTGGCCGAGGGCGTCGAGGTGCACGGGCTGGTGCGCAGCGAGGACCTGGCCGACCCCCGCCCCGAGGGCCTGGTGGTGCACGAGCTCGACCTCGACACCGACCCCGCCGTGCTCGGCGACCTCGTCGCCCGGGTCGGCCCCGACGAGCTCTACAACCTCGGCGGCGTCAGCTCGGTCGCGCGCTCCTGGCAGGACCCCCTGCTCACCACCCGGGTCAACGGCGTCGCGGCCCTCACCCTGATGGATGCCGCGCGCCGGCTCCAGGAGCGCCGCGGCCGCGAGGTGCGGGTGCTGCAGCCGAGCAGCGCCGAGATCTTCGGCGAGCCGGCCACCTCCCCGCAGCACGAGGACACCCCCATCCGCCCGGTCAGCCCCTACGGCGCGTCCAAGGCGTTCGCGCACCACGTCGCGGGGGTCGAGCGCTCGCGCGGGCTGTTCACCGCCACCGTGATCCTCTACAACCACGAGTCGCCCCGCCGCCCGACCACCTTCGTCACCCGCAAGATCACCAGCACCGTCGCGGCGATCGCCGCCGGCCGGGCCGACCGGCTCACCCTGGGCAACCTCGACGCGCGCCGTGACTGGGGCTGGGCCCCCGACTACGTCGACGCGATGGTGCGTGCGCTACGCCACGACCTGCCCGGCGACTACGTGGTCGCCACGGGGGTCGCCCACAGCGTGCGCGACTTCGTGGCCGCGGCGTTCGAGCACGCCGGGGTCACCGACTGGGAGCCGCTGGTCGAGGTGCACCCCGACTTCATCCGGCCCGCCGACCCGAGCCTGCTCGTCGGCGACGCCACGGTGGCCCGCGAGCGGCTCGGCTGGTCACCGACGGTCGGGTTCGAGGACCTCGTCGGGCGGATGGTCGACGCCGAGGACCCGGCCCGGTAACCAGTCATTCGCTCGTCCCGGCGCTGATGGCCGGCCACCCGTGCTCAGCCGTCCAGCATCGCGGACGCGAGGGTCTCCTGCAGCCAGGTGAGGAAGTCGTAGACGGCCAGGGCGTAGCCGAGCGGGTCGTCCGGGTCGAGGTCCTGCGCGGCGGCCTCGAGCACCTCGACGTCGTCATCGGTGCGCAGCCCCATCCGCTCACCGAGCACGAGCCGCACGTCGGTGAGCGCGGTGAGCACCGCGCGGGCCTGGCCGGCATCCAGCCGCAGCTTGTCGTCGCCGCGCAGCAGGCCGGCGGCGGTCTCGAGGGCGGCGGCCTTGCGCTGGCGCAGCCCGGTCTCGGTCAGCCGGCGGAACTCGGCCGCCACCTCGTCGTCCTGCCGGTTGGCGGTGGGCAGCAGGCGGTCCAGCGCCGGGTCGCGTCGTGCCTCGTCGGGGTCGAGGTCGGCCTGGTCCTCGGCGGCGACCGTCACCCCCATCCCGAGCCCGGCGACGATCGACGCGAAGTCGTCGCCCTCGGGCGCCGGCGCCGGCGGGTCGAGCAGGTCGTGCACCTGGTCCATCAGCCCTGCGACGGTGGCACGCTCCAGCGGGTCGAGCTGGGCGACGTAGCGGGTGTGCTGGCCCGACCCCTTGCGCCGGAAGCCGCGCGCCATCAGGTGTCCTTCTGGAAGGTGGCCCACAGCCCGTAGCCGTGCAGGGCCTCGGTGTCGGCCTCCATCGCCTCGCGGGTGCCGTTGGCCACGACGGCCCGGCCCTGGGTGTGCACGTCCATCATCAGCTTCTCGGACTTCTTGCGGGAGTAACCGAAGTGGTTCTGCAGCACCCACGTCACGTACGACATCAGGTTGACCGGGTCGTTCCAGACGATGGTGATCCACGGGGTGTCGGGGGCGACGTCACCGCCGGTGGCGGTGACCTCCTCCTGCACGGGCGCGAGCGACACGGAGCAAGGATAGGCGGGCGGCGGCACCTCGCCGACCGTCCGGGGTCAGCTGCGGGGGCGGTTCCAGCTGCCGACCGCCCCCGCAACTGACTCCACGGACGGACAACCGCACCGCCGTGCTGCTGCCCAGCGTGGCGGTGCCCCGTACGAAGCCGGTGGTCCGTCCCTGGGCGCACCGCGGGATGCGCCGCCTGCGGCAGTGCTCCCCCGAACAGGCAGTCGGCCCTTCCGGGGAGCGTGCTGAGCGTGGCACTGAGGCTTTGGGTGGGCTACTACCTGTTCGGAGGCTCGCCGACGGGATTTCGCGTCCGCCCCGGCACTCGATGCTCAGCCGCGGGTGCGGTTCCAGCTGCCGGCGTACTTCCCGTCGTCGCAGGCGCGCCCGGCCTCGCCGAGCTCGAGCGGGCGGAAGGTGTCGACCATGACGGCGAGCTCGTCGAAGTAGTGCTTGCCGATCGAGGCCTCCGCGGCACCCGGCTGCGGGCCGTGGGCGTGCCCACCCGGGTGCAGCGAGATCGAGCCCTTGCCGATGCCGGACCCCTTGCGGGCCTCGTAGTCGCCGTCGACGTAGAACATGACCTCGTCGCAGTCGACGTTGGAGTGGTAGTAGGGCACCGGGATCGACAGCGGGTGGTAGTCGACCTTGCGCGGCACGAAGTTGCAGACGACGAAGTTCCAGCCCTCGAAGACCTGGTGGGCCGGCGGCGGCTGGTGGATGCGGCCGGTGATCGGCTCGTAGTCGGCCACGTTGAACACGTAGGGGTAGAGGCAGCCGTCCCAGCCGACGACGTCGAGCGGGTGGAAGGGCAGCACGTGCACCGTGCCGACGATGCCGCCGCTGCTCGCCGGGCCGCCACCGCGGTGCTTGATGTAGACCTCGGTCTCGGCGTCCGCCCTCTCGCCCACGTCCTCGGCGAGCAGCGGCCCCTGCGGCACCCGCAGGTCGCGCTCGCAGTAGGGGCTGTGCTCGAGCAGCTGGCCGTACTTGCTGAGGTAGCGCTTCGGCGGCGCGATGTGGCTGCTGGCCTCGATGCAGATGGTGCGCAGCGGGTCCTTGGTCGAGCGCTTCGGGATCCAGCGGTGGGTGGTGGCCCTGGGGATGATGACGTAGTCGCCCTCGCCGACCTCGAAGGCCCCGAAGACGGTCTCGACCCGGGCCCGGCCGCGCTCGACGTAGACGCACTCGTCGCCGATGCCGTTGCGGTACCACGGGCTCGGCGCGCCGGCCACGGCGTACGACAGGCGCACGTCGCCGTTGCCGAGCAGCAGCCGGCGGCCGGTGACGACGTCGGTGTCCTTGACCACCTTGGGCGGGAAGAGGTCGTGCGGCGTGAGGTGGCGCGCCAGCAGCGGGTGGTTGGGCGTGGTGGCGAGGTCGCCGACGGACCACTCGCGGTACTCGGCCACGGTCGAGGGGATGTTGCGGTGGTAGAGCAGGCTGGAGTCGCTGCTGAAGCCCTCCTCGCCCATGAGCTCCTCGTAGTAGAGCTCGCCGACCTTGCCCCGCCCGGCGGGCCGCCGGTGCTGGGTGTGCCGCTTGGGGGGGATGCTGCCCATCGCCTGGTAGTGCGCCACTGCTGCTGTCCACCTCGTCGTGGTCGGGTCGGGGTCGCCCCCGCGTGCGTTCCGAGCAGGGTATGCCGGGAGGCGGGTCGGTGGCATCCCTGCGCCTGCGCGACGGCAGAAGTGCCAGAGCTGACCAGTGCTCGGGCGGTCCGACCCGACAGACTGCCCAGTGCCCGGGTTCGCCGCCGCGCCGCTGTCACCGCGCGTGGGCACAATGGCGGGCATGACGTGGTGGGTGCCGGTGCTGTCGTTCATCGGGGGCCTGGCCGGCGCGGGGGCGGCCAGCTGGGTGGCCCTGCGCGGCCAGACCCAGGACGCCCGCGGCGAGTGGCGGCGGCGGCTCGACCGGGCCATCGACCTGGTCACCGCCGACACGCGGGTCGAGCGACAGATCGGCGACGAGCTGCTCGCCGACCTCATCGAGTCCGACCTCGGCAGCGACGAGGACCGCACCCTGGCCCGGCGGATCGCCCGGATCCGGCTCGGGAGCAGCTGGGCGATGCGCCCGGGGTGCGCCGGCAGTGGACCTCGCCGTGCTGCCGGGTGACAATGGTGGCGACGGCGAGGAGGAGCAGTAGTGACGGCAGCGACCCAGCCCAACGGGATGACCCGGCTCCCCTCGTCCACCGTGCGCCTCGCCCGGGCCCTGGTCCGCGACGCCAAGCGCCGCGGCACCCGCGAGAACCCGCGCATCGAGGACGTCGCGAACACCCCCCTGCCCGACGACGCCACGGGCTGACCACGCGGCCGCTACGGCCGGCGCCCGGCACCCGGAGGCACTGCCAGCCGGTAGCGTGCGGGCATGCCCCCGGTGACGACGACGGACGCCTCGGCCGCCCCCTCCGGCATCGCGCTCCTGCACCGCCTGGTCGACGACGCGGCCGTGTTCCCGCCCGGCAACGCCCCCTTGCCCCAGGCCGTGAGCGGGCACGCGGTGCACCGCAGCGCCTGGTACGCCGACTGCGTGGGCCCGCTGCTCGTGCCGGCCGCCTCGGCCACCGACCTCGTGCAGGTGCTCGACGCGCAGGATGCCGGCGCCTCCCCCACCGCGGACCGCCCCCTGGACATCGTGCTCATCGCCCGCCCCGGTGCCGACCCGGCCACGACGATCGCCGCCCTCGACGCGCTCGCCGGTGAGGGCCGGGTGCGGGTCGTCGGCGCCGAGCTGGCCTGGCAGGAGGGCTGGCGCGACCTCGGGCTCGGCGACCTCGCCCTGGCCCTCGAGGTGCCGCGCGGCGACGACTCCGCCGTGGCCGTCGCCGACGTGCACACCGCCCGGGGCGAGGGCCGCCGGGTGGTCGCCAAGTTCCGCACCGGTCCCACGCCCACCTGGCCCTGGCCCGACGAGGCCGAGCTGGCCGGCTTCATCGGGCTCTGCGCGCAGCTCGGGGTGCCGTTCAAGCTGACCGGCGGCCTGCACCACGCCGTGCGCGGCACGCTACGCCGTCGACGGCATCCCCGAGGAGAACCACGGCGTGCTCGACGTGCTGGTGGCCACCTCGGCCGCCCTCGCCGGGGCGAGCGCCCCCGAGCTCGCCGCCCTGCTCGCCGTGCGCGACGCCACCGCCCTGGCCGACCTCGTCGCCGCCTGGCCCGACGCCACCGCCGCCGCCGTGCGCGAGGCGTTCACCGCCTACGGCTGCTGCACCGTCACCGACCCGGTCGGCGAGCTCGCCGACCTCGGCCTGCTCCACCGACCCTGACCCGCAACCGCCGGCACCCGACCGGCGCACGACCGACCGACCGAAGGACCCGCCATGACCTGGCTCGACCTGCCCGCCGACCACCCCTACGGCATCGCCAACCTGCCCTACGGCGTCTTCTCGACCGCCGGCACCGCGCCGCGCGTCGGCGTGCGGGTCGGCGACCACGTGCTCGACGCCGGCGCCTGCGCCGAGCAGGCCGGCATGGAGTCCGGGGCCGTCTGGCTCGCCCCGTCGCTCAACCCGTTCCTCGCCGAGGGTCCGCCAGGCGTGGGCCGCCGCCCGCCAGTGGCTCACGGAGGTGCTCACGAACGAGGCGCACCGCGATGCCGTGGAGCCGCACCTGCTCCCCCTCGCCGACGTGACCCTGCACCTGCCCATCGAGGTCGCCGACTACGTCGACTTCTACGCCAGCGAGCACCACGCCACCAACGTCGGGCGCATCTTCCGCCCCGACTCCGAGCCGCTCACCCCCAACTGGAAGCACCTGCCGATCGGCTACCACGGCCGCTCCGGCACCATCGTCGTGTCGGGCACCGACATCGTCCGGCCCAGCGGGCAGCGCAAGCCCCCGACCGAGCCGCAGCCGGTGTTCGGGCCGTCGGTGCGGCTCGACATCGAGGCCGAGCTGGGCTTCGTGGTCGGCGGCGCCACCCGGCTGGGCGAGCCGGTGCCGCTGGCGGATGCCGACGAGCACCTCTTCGGCGTCGTCCTCCTCAACGACTGGTCGGCGCGCGACCTGCAGGCGTGGGAGTACGTGCCGCTCGGCCCGTTCCTCGGCAAGTCGTTCGCCACCTCCATCTCGCCGTGGGTGGTCACGACCGAGGCGCTGCGGGCCGCCCGGGTGCCGCTGCCCGGGCAGGACCCCGAGCCGCTCCCCTACCTGCGCGGCGAGCCGACCGACGACGGCGCGGGCACGGCATACGGGCTCGACGTGCACCTCGAGGTCGACTGGAACGGCACGGTCGTCTCGCGCCCGCGAGTTCCGCGACATGTACTGGTCGCCGGCCCAGATGGTGGCGCACATGACGGTCAACGGGGCCACCCTGCGCGACGGCGACCTGTTCGGGTCGGGCACGATCTCGGGCCCGCAGAAGGGCACCCGCGGCTGCTTCCTCGAGCTCACCTGGAGCGGCACCGAGCCGATCACCCTCGACGACGGCTCGCAGCGCACCTTCCTCGAGGACGGCGACACGGTCACCCTGCGGGCCACCGCGCCCGGGCCGGACGGCGGCGTCATCGGCCTGGGCGAGTGCGTCGGGACGGTGCTCCCCGCCCGCTGAGGCAGCGCGGCGCGCTCAGCGCTCCGGGTGGCGCAGCACCACGACGGTGTCGGCCACCTTGTCGTGCAAGGCCTGGCGCTTGGCGTCCCAGAGCAGCCAGGCGGGGTCGAGGAAGCTGAGGAGGGAGGCGAACAGCGCCACGACGGGCACCAGGCCGAGCAGCGAGGTGCCGACCTGGATGACCTGGCGCTTGAGGGCGGTGACCACGCTGAGCCGCCCCGGCTCCTCGACGCGGCGGACGACGGTGCCGACGATCATCTTCCCCGGGGTGGCGTTCCTCGTGGCGAGGAACACCGTCTCGTAGACGAGCGAGACGACGATGCCGATGAGCGTGATGGGCAGGATGGCCTCGGCGAACTCCGACGCGAAGGCCGTCTGGCTGGGTGCGGCGGCGCCGCTCTCGGCCGCCTGGATGGTCTTGCTGAAGAAGTCCGACATCGTCGACATCGCCTGGGCCACGAACGGGATCGCGATGACCAGCGTGACGACTCCCACGATGACCCAGTCGATGATCCGGCCGATCAGCCGCCGCCACCACTGCGCGAGCACCGCGCCGTCGGGCAGCACGTCGCCGCGCTGCGTGCCCCAGCCCGGCGCGTAGGGGTTCTGGCCGCTGGGCGGCATCCCGCCGCCCTGCCACTGGCTCGGGCCCTGCCCGTACTGACCCTGCTGGCCTGACTGACCCTGTTGGCCGGTGCGCGCCCAGGCTCCCGGGTTGCCGGCGGCCCCCGGGATGACCCCCGGGGTGGCCCGGCCGATCGTGGAGGCGTCAGCGGTCGGTGAGCGTCGCGTCGTGGTGTGCGAGGTCCACACGACACCGTCGAAGTAGCGCAGCAGCAACGGGTCGTGCTCGTCCTCGTACCATCCGGGTCCTGCGGGGAGCTCGCTCATGTCGACAGGGTCTCACGGCAGGCTGCGCGCCTCGTCGCGCGCTCCCGGCGTTGACGCTGGCACGCTTCGGGCGCAGCATCGGGGGATGGCGATGCTGTTGGGGGCCCACCTGTCCGACCTGCACGGCGAGCTGCGCTACGAGCCGGTGACCCGGCGGGTGCGCGCCTCCCTCGGTGGCGTGCCGGTGCTCGACACCGAGGACGCCGCGCTGGTCTGGGAGCCGCGGCGCGTCGTGCCGATGTACGCGGTCCCGCGCGCCGACCTCTCCGCCTCGCTCGTGGCGCGCCCGGCGGCCGAGGTGCCCGACGGCCTCCCCCCGGTGCTCGGCCCCGTGCACTTCGAGTGGCACCACACCCCGGGCGAGACCTTCGACCTCGTCGTCGGTGAGCGCACCCTGCCCGCCGCGGGGTTCGCACCGGACGACCCCGACCTCGGCGGTCGGGTCGTCGTGGAGTGGGCGCCGTTCGACTGGGTCGAGGAGGCCCACCCGGTGGTCGGCCACCCGCACGACCCGTTCAAGCGCATCGACCTGCTGCCCAGCGACCGGCACGTCGTGGTGAGGGTCGGTGGCGTCGTCGTCGCCGACACGCACCGGGCGGTCGCGCTGCACGAGACCTTCCTCCCGGTGCGCTGGTACCTCCCCCACGACGACGTCGCCACCGACCTGTTCGTCGGCAGCCCGACGACGTCGACCTGCGCCTACAAGGGCCACGCGTCCTACGTCTCACTGCGACCGGATGCCGTGCCCGGACTGGCCGAGGACGCCGGGCACGACATCGCGTGGACCTACCCGCACCCGCTGCACGAGGTGGAGGCCGTCAAGGGCATGTTCTGCTTCTGGGCCGAGCGCACCGACCTCGAGCTCGACGGCGTCGCGGTGCCGCGCCCGCTCACCCCGTGGTCGTCGCCGCGCGACCAGGAGCTGCGCCTGAGCCCGCCGGCACCGAGCGCGGCCGCGAGGTCGAGCACCGCAGCGGCCACGGCATCCGGGTCGACCAGGTGGTGCAGGTGCAGCGCGCCGTCGAGCACCGTGGTCGGCCACCCGTGGTCGCGGGCGAACGCCGTCTCCGCGGCGTACGTCTCCCCGAACGCCAGGTAGGCCTGCGGCTGGTCGGCCCAGCCGGCGGGGGCGCCGAGCCGGGAGCGGAAGTAGGACAACGGCATCCGGCGCTCGTGCTCGCGAAGGTCGGCTCGCGCCGCGGCATCCGGCAGGACCTCGGCGAAGTCCTCCTCCGGCCACCAGCGGCTCCACGGCGGGAGCAGCCCGTCGTCGTCGGCCAGCTCCGCGAGGTGGTCGAGCATGGCGGGCGGCGCCATCGGCACCTCGTCGCCCGACGCCGGGGGCAGCGCCGCGTCGATGTGCACGACCGGGATGCCGGGCGCGGCCAGCGCCGCGTAGCGCCCACCGTTGCTGTGGGTCAGCACGAGGTCCGGCCGCTCCATCGCGACCGACCACCGGAACGCTTCCAGTACCGCCTGCGCGTCAGGCGCCGGCTTCGGGAACGCGGCAACGCCCACCGAGCCCTCGACGCGGTTGGCGTCCAAGAAGCGCGCGCAGAGCGCGTCGAGGAAGGGCACCGCGCTCAGCCGTGGCAGCAGCGGGCTGGGCAGCAGCAGGACGCGGGTCACGCGCCCATTGTGCTCAGAGGTTGCCGCGCAGGTCCTGCTCGCGCTCGATCGACTCGAACAGGGCCTTGAAGTTGCCCTTGCCGAAGCCGAGCGAGCCGTGCCGCTCGATGATCTCGAAGAAGACGGTCGGGCGGTCGCCGAGCGGCTTGGTGAAGATCTGCAGCAGGTAGCCGTCCTCGTCGCGGTCGACGAGGATCTTGCGCTTCTTGAGCTCCTCGACGGGCACCCGCACCTCGCCGATCCGGGCCCGCAGCTCGGGGTCGTCGTAGTAGGCGTCGGGGGTGTCGAGGAACTCCACACCCTCCTTGCGCAGCTCGTCGACGGTGCGCAGGATGTCGTTCGTCGCCAGCGCGAGGTGCTGGGCGCCCGGGCCGGCGTAGAACTCGAGGTACTCGTCGATCTGGCTCTTGCGGGCCGCGATGGCCGGCTCGTTGAGCGGGAACTTCACCCGGTGGTTGCCGTTGGCGACCACCTTGCTCATCAGCGCGGAGTAGTCGGTGGCGATGTCGTCACCGATGAACTCGGCCATGTTCACGAAGCCCATGACCTTGTTGTAGTAGCCCACCCACTCGTCCATCTTGCCGAGCTCGACGTTGCCGACGACGTGGTCGAGGGCCTGGAAGAGCCGCTTGGGGGCACCGTCGCGCTTGACGTAGCTCGACGCGGCCGGGAAGAAGCCCGGCAGGTAGGGGCCGGCATACGTGACGCCGTCGACGTCGGCGCTGCACGAGGGTGTGCCGGGTCTCGCCGTAGGTGGCGATGGCGGCGACGCGCACCGAGCCGTGCTCGTCGCTGAGGGTCTCGGGCTCCTGGAGCACCGTGGCGCCGGCGCGGCGGGCCTGCTCGATGCAGCGGTCGACGTCGGGCACCTCGAGCGAGATGTCGACGACACCGTCACCGTGCTTGGCGTGGTGGGCGATCAGCGGGCTGTCGGGGCTGACCGCGCCCTTGAGCACGAACCGGATCGAGCCCGACTTGAGCACGAAGGCCTTGTGGTCGCGGGTGCCGTTCTCGGGGCCCGCGTAGGCGACGAGCTCCATGCCCCAGGCGCTCTGGTAGTAGTGCGCGGCCTGGGTGGCGTTGCCCACGACGAACACGAGGGCGTCCCAGCCGGTGACCGGGAAGGGGTCCTGCTTCTCGTCGTAGTCGACGAGGCCGACGAGCTGCTTGAGCTGCTGGAGGTCGAGCCCCGCCTGCCGCTCCTGCTCGGTGAGGTCGAGGTGGCTGGCCGGCGTCGTTGTCGTGTCAGTCATCAGGTCACTGTGCGTGATCAGCGCACGGTGTGCAACGGGAGGCGGGTCCGGTGGTCAGGGTGCGCACGGTGTTGCCCCGGTATGGGTCGGACCCGGACAATGTGACCATGGCTCGCCAGACCGGGGTGGACACCCTCGACGCACGGCTCATCGCGCTGTTCACCGACGACCCGCACGTGGGGGTGCTCGGTGCCTCCCGGGCCCTGGGGGTGGCTCGGGGCACCGTGCAGGCCCGGCTCGACCGACTCCAGGAGCGGGGGGTGGTCAAGTCGTTCGCACCCACCGTCGACGCCGGCGCGCTCGGCTACCCGGTCACCGCCTTCTGCACCCTCGAGATCCGCCAGCGGCAGGGGCACGCCCCCGTGGTGGCGCACCTGTCGGCGATCCCCGAGGTGCTCGAGATCCACTCGATCACCGGCGTCGGCGACCTCGTGGTGCGCATCGTGGCCCGCGACAACGCCGACCTCGGCCGCGTCATCGACCAGATCATCGACGACACCCACGTGCTGCGCGCCAACACCGCGATCTGCCTGGTGACCCACCTCGACCACCGCACCGGGCCGCTCGTCGAGGTGGCCGCCAGCCGCGGCGCCGCCGACGACGACGCTGGTCGAGAGTAGAGAACACGCCGTGTGGCTCGAAGCTCACACGGCGTGTCCTCTACTCTCGACTCCCCTTCGCGAAGGTCAGCGACGGCCGACGAACCAGCGGCGGATGCGCTCCACCCGCTCGAGCACCTGCTCGCTGGTGGCGGCCGCCAGCTCCGGGCCGCCGCACGCGCGGCGCAGCTCGAGGTGGATGTTCGCGTGCGGGCTGCCGGTCTTCGACGAGTAGGCCGCGACCAGCTTGTTGAGCTCCTTGCGCTGCGCCGCCAGCGCCCGGTGCGCCGACACGGGCGAGGGCCGGGATGCCGCGGCGGCGCCACCGCGCGCCCCCGCGGCCCTGGTCTGCTTCGCCTGGCGCTCGTTGAGCAGGGTCGCCACCTGGTCAGGCTCGAGCAGCCCCGGCAGGCCGAGGTAGTCCTGCTCCTCGTCGGACCCGACGGCGGCGTGCAGCCCGAACTGCTGGGCGTCGAACAGCACGTGGTCGAAGTGCGCGTCCGACTCCAGCGCCTCGAACGCCGCGTCCTCGGGGCCGACGGCCTGCTCGGTGCGGTTCGCCGCCGCGAGCAGGCCCTCCTCCTCCGCCCACAGCGAGGCCTCGGCCTCGTCGCTCGACGGCCGGTTCAGCGCGTGGTCGCGCTCCTCCTCCATCGTCGCGGCGTGGGTCAGGATGATCGGCACCGAGGGGAGGAACACCGAGGCGGTCTCGCCACGGCGGCGGGCGCGCACGAAGCGGCCGACCGCCTGCGCGAAGAACAGGGGGGTCGAGGTCGAGGTGGCGTAGACCCCGACGCAGAGCCGTGGCACGTCCACGCCCTCGGACACCATCCGCACCGCGACCAGCCACCGCGAGGTGCCGGCGGCGAACGACTCGATGCCGGCGCTCGCCCCGGCGTCGTCGGACAGCACCACCGTGGGGTCCTCGCCGGTGATGCCGCGCAGGATGCGGGCGTAGGCGCGCGCGGCGGTCTGGTTCGACGCGATGACCATCGCCCCGGCATCCGGCACGTGGCGGCGCACCTCGCTGAGCCGGGTGTCGGCGGCGGCCAGCACCGAGGGCACCCACTCCCCCTTCGGGTCGAGCGCCGTGCGCCAGGCCTGGGCGGTGAGGTCCTTGGTGAGCGGCTCGCCGAGCCGGGCGGCCACCTCGTCACCGGCCTTGGTGCGCCAGCGCATCGCGCCGCCGTAGGCGAGGAAGAGCACCGGGCGCACCACGCCGTCACGCAGGGCAGCGGCGTACCCGTAGGAGTAGTCGGACGCCGAGCGCAGGATGCCGTCCTCGCCCATCTCGTAGCGCACGAACGGGATCGGGTTGGTGTCGGAGCGGAACGGGGTGCCGGTGAGGGACAGCCGGCGGGCGGCCGGCTCGAAGGCCTCACGGATGCCGTCGCCCCACGACCGCGCGTCGCCGCCGTGGTGGATCTCGTCGAGGATGACCAGGGTGGGGGTCTCCTGGGTGCGGCGGCGGTGCAGCTGCGGCTTCGAGGCGACCTGGGCATAGGTGAGCGCGACACCGTCGTACTCGTGCGACTGCAGGCCGCTGGAGTTGGAGAACGCCGGGTTGAGCTGGATGCCGACCCGCCCGGCCGCGTCGGACCACTGGTGCTTGAGGTGCTCGGTGGGGGCGACCACGGTGACGGCCCGGATGACGCCCCGGTCGAGCAGCTCGGTCGCGATGCGCAGGGCGTAGGTGGTCTTGCCGGCGCCGGGCGTGGCGACGGCGAGGAAGTCACGGGCCCCGCTCCCCAGGTAGGCCTCGAGGGCCTCCTCCTGCCACGCCCGCAGCTTCGCGGCGGTACCCCACGGCGCCCGCGCGGGGAAGGCGGGTGGCAGGTGTCCGGCGGCTGAGGTACTCATGGGCGACGGCAACCATAACCGCCGCAGCGGGATGACACACCCGGGGCCCCCGCATGTTCCTGAGGGGGCCCCGGGTGTGCTATACGAGCATCATTTCCGTTGTGGCACAGGCAAACTCATCGGTTGCGGTAGGCGACGAAGGCGTTCTGCATCCTGGTCGCCTGGCCGGCGCTGAAGGTGTTCATGCAGGAGTCGTCGGTGTAGTCCATGAAGTTCCTGATCGGGTCGGTGCCGGGGGCCGTGCAGGTGTCGCGCCCGGTGGGGCAGCCGAAGGCCGCGGACGCCTCGGCCGGGGTGTCGGCGACGGCGTCCCCGGAGCCCGTGCAGCCGCCCTGGAAGGTGTGGTAGAGGTTCATCCAGTGGCCGACCTCGTGGGTCGCGGTGTCGCCGAGGTTGTAGGGCGCGGCGTTGCCGCCGGGCAGCGACTGGTCGAGCACGACCACGCCGTCGTAGGAGTCGTAGGTCGACTTCGGGAACGTCGCCCAGCCGAGCAGGCCGCCGCCCAGCTTGGCCGTGTAGATGTTCAGGTCGCCCATGTCGCCCTTGCGCAGGGTCGCCTTCATCGTCTTCTCGGCTCGTGAGCCGCTCCTGAGGTTGGAGTACCACTGCGCGTTGACCGTGGTGTCGGTGCCGGCCAGCCGGAACGCGAAGCCGGAGGACGCGAAGGCGTTGTTGAGCACGGTGATCTGCTGGTTGATCCGCGTCGCGCTGATCTTGCCGTTGGTGCCGTCGGTGATCACGTGCACGTAGACCGGGATCGTCGCGGTGGCGAAGGCGGCCGTGGCGGTGGCGCCGGCCGACGCTGCGGCCTGGCCGCGGGCGTTCTTCGTGAGGCCCTTGGCGGCGAGCGCCTTGGCGAGGGCGGCCTCGTTGGCACGCACCTGGGTCTCGGTCAGCTCGTTGGTGTCCTTGGCGCCCCGGGTGGCGCGGGCGTCGGGTGCCCGCGAGATGCACTCGGCAGCGACGGAGGACTCCCCGGCCATCGGCTGGGCGGAAGCGGACGTGGCGGGAACGGCGAGGGCGGCGACACCGAGGGCGAGCGCGGCCAGCGCGGTCATCGAGCGAGTGGGCATGGCGACCTTTCGGCAGGAGGTCCGCACCGGTCGGGCGCGGCTGAGCCGAAATCTAGGCTTCGGCCGGCAAGGTGCGGGTCTGGCCGGGGCAAAGGTCGGGTCAAGCAGCCCACCCTCAGGCCAGCGCCTGCGCCAGCAGCCCACCCATCGCCCGCACCCCCGCGACGAGGCGCTCGTCCGGCACCCCGGAGAAGCTCATCCGGGCGTGGTTGGCCTCGGGCCGGTCGGCGAAGAACGGCGTGCCCGGCACGACGATCACCCCGGCCTGCGGGATCAGCACGTCGCGCTGGAAGGCCGCGACGTCGAGCCCCGGCGGGAACGTCACCCAGGTGAACAGGCCGCCGTGGGCCCGGGTCCAGGTGGTGCCGGCCGGGAAGTGCTCCTCGAGGCTGGCGAGCATGAGGTCGCGCTGGTGCCGGTAGGTCGGGAGCATGCCGGCGATGTGCGCCTCGATGTCGAACCGGTCCAGGTAGGCGGCGGCCGCGCGCATGTTGAGCGTGCCGTTCTGGGTGTCGGCGGCGAGCTTGAGCAGGGCGAGCTTCTCGCGGACCTCGGGCGTCGCCAGGGCCCAGCCGAGCCGCAGCCCGGGGGCGAGGATCTTCGAGAAGCTGCCCAGGTGCACGACCCGGCCGGTGGTGTCGAGGCTGGCGATCGTCGGCAGCCGCTCGCCCTCGTAGCGCAGCTCGCGGTAGGGGGTGTCCTCGAGCACGACGACGTCGAACTCCTCGGCCAGCTCGACGAGGCGGCGGCGCCGGGCGAGGCTCATCGTGCGGCCGGTCGGGTTCTGGTAGTCGGGCACGGTGTAGACGAGCTTCACCCGCTCGGTGCTGCGCAGCACCTGCTCGAGGGCGTCGGTGTCCATCCCCTCCTCGTCCATCGGCACCGAGCGGTAGTCGGGCTCGCACGGGTTGAACGCGATGAGCGCCCCGAGGAAGGTCGGCCGCTCGGTGACGATCACGTCGCCGCGGTCGACGAACAGCTTGGCGGTGAGGTCCAGGCCCTGCTGCCCGCCCTGGGTGATCAGCACGTCGTCGGCGGTGCACGGCATCCCGTCGGCGCTGAGCCGGGCGGCGACCAGCGCGCGCAGCTCGGGCAACCCCTCGGATGCCGTGTACTGCAGCGCCGACGCGTTGTCCGCGCCGAGCAGCTCGTCGTAGATCGCGTGCAGCTCGGCCATCGGGAAGAGCGTCGGGTCGGGGTAGCCACCGGCGAACGACGTGATCCGCGGGTCGCCGGCGAGCGCGAGGAACTCGCGGATCGCCGAGGGCTGCACGCGCTCGGCACGGCGGGCGAAGCGGGTCACGTCGAACCTCCTCAGGTCACTCGTCAGCCGAAGGTCAGGCCGCCGGCGCGCCCGTCGCGCAGGGCGGCGAGGTGCTCGTCGTAGTTCATGACGTCGAACAGCGAGGCGCCGTCGAGCATCCGGGCCTGAAGTCCCTTCTCCCGGGCCTCGATCGCCTCCGCCCCGTCGACCGCCGCCGCGAGCTCGGCCTCCGTGCCCACCACGAGCCCGTCGTCGTCACCGACGAGGAGGTCGCCCGGGTCGACCCGCACCCCGTCGAGCGACAGGGTGACGCCGGTCTCGGGGAGCGCCGTCGCGGCATACGCGTTGGGCGCGAACCCGGTCGACCAGACCGGCATCGCCAGCCGGGCGAGCGTGGCGGTGTCGCGCGACCGGCCGAGGATGACGAGCCCGGCCAGGCCGCGGCGCTGGGCCTCGGTGCCGAACAGCTCACCGGCGACGGCGCGGTCGTCCCCGCCGACGTCGACGACCAGCACGTCGCCCGGCCCGGACTCGCGCAGGGCGTGGATGACGGACATCAGGTCGCGGTTGGCCCTGGCCGTGACGACGCGGCCCACGACGTGCCGGCCGGCCACGACCGGCCGCAGGCGCGAGGGGAGGATGCGCAGCGAGGGCGAGGCGTCGACCAGGCTGGTCGTCGAGAGCCGGGCCAGGCGGTCGAGCAGGGTCTGCGTCGTCATGACCCGATCCTCACACCACCGGCCCTGCTCAGGAGCGGCCGGTTCAACGGGTGGCCGGGAGCGCCGGCTACTCGCCGCCGTCCTGGGGCGCGCGCAGACCCTCGTAGATCTCGCGGCAGGTGGGGCAGACCGGGAACTTCTCCGGGTCGCGGCCCGGCACCCAGACCTTGCCGCAGAGCGCGGTCACCGGCTCCCCCGACAGGGCGCTCTCGAGGATCTTCTCCTTGCGCACGTAGTGCGAGAAGCGCTCGTGGTCGCCGGGCTCGGCCACCTCGGGCACGGTCTCGGTGCGCTCGAGCACGGCCGTCTGGGTCTGTCGCTGGGGTTCGCGGGGCGTTCGGGTCGTCCAGCGGCGGCATCGTCTCGCTCATCCCGCGAGTCTATGCCGCGACGCCGATCGAGTCGGGTGCTCAGGTGGTTGCTGGGGCAGCCGTTCGAGCACCCAAGGCGAGGAGTCGGTCAGTTCAGTGACGGGTCGCTCGGGAACCAGGCGACCCAGCGCAGCGGCTCGGGCTGGCGGCGCAGCACCCGGCGCCACAGCTCGTCGGGCTCACCGGTGAACACGTCGCCGTTCTCGCTGGGCACGACGAACCACGACCCGGTGGTGATCTCGCCCTCGAGCTGGCCGGGCGACCAGCCGGCGTACCCGGCGAAGATGCGCAGGCCCGCGACCTCGGGCACCACCAGCGTCGGCGGGGTGTCGAGGTCGACCAGGGCCACTGCCCCGAAGAGGCGGCGCACCCCGGTCGGCTCCGGGGAGTCGCCGGGCACGGCCACCAGGCCGAGCGCCGAGTCGAGCTGCACCGGCCCGCCCTGGAAGACCTTGGCGGGCCGGGTCGCGTGCTCCTCCCAGCCGGGCAGCACCGCGTCGACGTCGGCGTCGATGGGCCGGTTGAGCACCAGCCCCTGCGCGCCGTCGTCGTCGTGGTGCAGCACCAGGACCACACTGCGCCGGAAGACACCCTCCTCGATCAGCGGGGTCGCGACGAGGAGCTGCCCGGTCGTGTGGGTCTGGCTCACCCGTCCATTCTGCCCCGGCTGCCGCCGGGGCGTCCCGAGCCCTGCCGGGGACGTCCGCCACCGAACGAGCCGTGGCCGCGGCTGGCGGGGCGGCCGCCCGGGCGGCTGCCGCCTCGGCGGCCACCGTTCTTGCCGCCCTCGAGCACCGGGCGCCACACGGCATCCGGCACCGGCACGCCACTGGGCGTGCGGCCACCGAGGGCCTGCACGACGGAGTCGCCGGGGCTGACCTTGGCGGTCAGCGCGTCGGCGCCGGCCCCCTCGACGATGCGGGTGACCATCCGCTTCTGGTGCGGCAGGGCGATCATGACGACCGCACCCTTCTCACCGGCGCGCGCCGTGCGACCGGCGCGGTGGAGGTAGTCCTTGTGGTCGGTCGGCGGGTCGACCTGCACGACCATGCCGACGTCGTCGACGTGGATGCCGCGCGCGGCGACGTCGGTCGCCACCAGCACGTTCATCGAGCCGTCGCGGAAGGCGCCGAGCACCCGGTTGCGCACGGCCTGCGAGAGGCCGCCGTGCAGGGATGCCGCGAACACGCCGCGCTCGCGCAGCTCACCGGCGATGCGGTCGGTGCCGAGCTGGGTGCGGGCGAAGACGATGACCCGGCCACCGCGGCCGGCGAGCTCGGCGGTGAGGGCCTTCTTGTCCTGCGGGTCGATGAGCAGCACGTGGTGGCTCATCGTGGTCACCGACGCCTGGGCCTCGTCGGTCGAGTGGGTGACCGGGTCGACGAGGTAGCGGTCGACCAGGGTGTCGATGCCCTTGTCGAGGGTGGCCGAGAAGAGCAGCCGCTGGCCGCCCGCGGGGATCTCGTCGAGGATCGCGGTGACCTCGGGCAGGAAGCCCATGTCGGCCATGTGGTCGGCCTCGTCGAGCACGGCGATCTGCACGCCGCCGAGCTCGACCGCACCGCGGTCCATCAGGTCGGCGAGCCGGCCCGGGGTGGCGACGAGGATGTCGATGCCCTTGTTGAGCGCCTTGATCTGCGGCTCGTAGGAGAGGCCACCGGCGACCAGCTTGTGGCGCAGGCCGGTGACGTGCACGAAGGGCTCGAGCGCGTCGCTCACCTGCATGGCGAGCTCACGGGTCGGCACCAGGATGAGCGAGCGCGGGCGCTTGCTCTCCGGGCGGGTGCCGTCGGCCAGCCGGGTGATCATCGCCAGGCCGAAGGCCAGCGTCTTGCCGGAGCCGGTGCGGCCACGGCCGAGCACGTCGCGACCCGCGAGGGCGTCGGGGATCGTCGCCGCCTGGATCGGGAACGGCTCGGTGATGCCGTCACGGGCCAGCCGCTCGACGAGGCGCTCGGGCACACCGAGGGCGGCGAAGCCGTTGTCCTCGGTCACCTCCTTGGCCTCACCCTTGTGCGAGGAGTAGTGGGTCCAGGTGTCGGCCTCGGCGCGCTGCGCCTCGGCCTCCTCGAAGCTCAGCGGGCGGTCGGCGTCGGCGGGGGCGCCACCGCGGTAGGCACCTCGGTCGTTGCGACCCTGGTAGCCGCCACCGGTGCCACGGTCGTTACGACCCTGGTAACCGCCGCTGGTGCCACGGTCGTTACGACCCTGGTAGCCGCCGGACGTGCCCCGGTCACTGCGACCCTGATAGCCACCGGAGGACCGGTCGTCACCTTCGGCCCTGGTAGCCACCACTGGTGCCACGGTCAATGCGACCCTGGTAACCACCGGAGGACCGGTCATCACGGCCCTGGTACCCGCCACTGGTCCCACGGTCGGAACGACCCTGGTAACCGCCGCTGGTGCCACGGTCGTCTACGGCCCTGGTAGCCACCGGTAGACCGGTCGTCACGCTTCTGGCCCTGGTAGCCACCGGACGAGCGGTCATCACGCTTCTGGCCCTGGTAACCGCCGCCGGTGCCACGGTCGTTACGGCCCTGGTAGCCGCCGGACGAGCGGTCGTCGCGGCCCTGGTAGCCGCCGCGGTCGCTGGTCGGGTCGGCGCGCCGGCCCTCGTGGCGGTCGCGGCGGGCGGGGTCGGCGACCCTCGGGGCGCGGTCGCGCACCGGGCGCTCACCGCGCTCGAGACGGGGTCGCTCGTCATGGGGACGGTGCACGTGTCGCTCCTCGCGCGAGTCCGAGACCCAGCGCTTCGGTCGGTCGTTCCGGTCATCCCGGCTCGAGAAAGTGGAGGTGCTGCGGTTCGAGGTGTTACCCCGATCCGAGGGGGCAGAGGAATACCTCGACCCCCGGTTGTCGTCACGGTTCGAGGTGTTACCCCGATCCGAGGAGGCAGAGGAATACCTCGAACCCCGGGTGTCAGTGCCGCGCGAGTCGCTGCTGCGGCGCGGGTCCTCGCGGTCCCAGCGCGGCGAGCGCTCGGCGCGCGGTCGCTTGGTGTGGCCGTCGGCCGAGTCTGCCCGGGCCGAGCGCTTGGGGGCGCTCTTCGGGCCGTCGGGCTGGCCGCGGTGGTGGGCCTTCTTGGGGGCCTTGCGGGCGTCGTTCTTCTGGGCAGCGGTCCAGCGGGCCTTCTTGGGCCCGGATGCCTTCTTGGGCATGGGTGTGATCACCTGTGTTTCGTCATCGGGTTCGGACGTAGGCAGACACGTCTTCGAGCCGATGGCGAAAGCGGCGGAGCAAGACGAGCCTCGGACGTGGTGGTCGGGACGACCGTGGGTCCGTGGGGCCGGTTCGACGTAGGTGTCACCGGCGCACCGGGTGGGATGGGGGCGGCGTCGCACTCTGCGAATCCGGCGGACGCGGCCATGCGCCCGAGCACCTCGGTGGACCACCAATCCTACCAGCGGCGCGGCATCCCCCGGACCACCGCGCGAGCCCCGCCCATCACGAGCGAACGTGGGTGAAGATCGCCGTCCAGGCGACGGGAATCACCCACGTTCGCGGGGGGCGCTCAGGAACGTGGGTGAAGATCGTCGTCCAGGCGACGGGAATCACCCACGTTCGCGGGTGGGGCGCCGCCAGCGGCGCAGCAGCACGGTGCCGACGAGCAGGCCGAGGGCCACACCGGTGAGGTCGGCGACGACATCCAGCACGTCACCGGAGCGCTGCGACAGGAGCGTGGCCTGCACCACCTCGCTGAGCACCGCCTGGGCGGCGAAGACGGCCCCGACGACCCACCGGCGGGCGCCGGCGACCACCGCGAGGGAGACCGGCACGAGGAACACCAGCAGGTGCACCACCTTGTCGGCGTTCGGGAACAGCGCCGGCCCCCCACCCGAGGGCGCGTAGAGCACGACGAGCTGCACCGCCACGGAGAGCACCAGCAGCCCGACCACCAGCGGCCGGCCGATCCGGCCCGCGGGCGAGGACGTCGCGGGCGCGTCCTCCCCCACCCGGCTCACGCCGGCTCGCGGGCCGCCACCGCGGCCCGGACCGCCTCGGCGACGACGTGGCTGACGTCGGGGTGGAACACGCTGGGGATGATGTAGGTGGCGTTGCGCTCGTCGTCGTGCACCACGTCGGCCAGGGCGTCGGCGGCCGCGAGCAGCACGTCGGTGCTCACGTGCGAGACACCGGAGTCGATCAGCCCGCGGAAGACCCCGGGGAAGACGAGCACGTTGTTGATCTGGTTCGCGAAGTCCGAGCGCCCGGTCGCCACCACCGCGGCGTGCCGGGCCGCGATGTCGGGGTCGATCTCGGGCACCGGGTTGGCCATGGCGAACACGACGCTGTCCGGTGCCATCGAGGCCACGTCGTCCTCGGTGAGGATGTTCGGTGCCGAGACGCCGAGGAAGACGTCGGCACCGCGCATCGCCTGCGAGAGCGTGCCGGTCATGCCCTCGGGGTTGGTGTGCTCGGCGATCCACGCGTGGTTGGGGTGCTCACCGGAGAGCACGTCGGCCCGCCCGCGGTGCACGACCCCGTCGACGTCGGTGACCACGACGTGCGAGGCACCCGCCGCCAGGAACAGCTTGAGGATGGCCGTGCCCGCCGCCCCGGCGCCGCTCATCACCAGCCGCACGTCCTCGAGCCGCTTGCCCACGACGCGCAGGGCGTTGCGCAGGGCGGCGAGCGCCACGATGGCCGTGCCGTGCTGGTCGTCGTGGAAGACCGGGATGTCGAGCTCCTCGCGCAGCCGCGCCTCGATCTCGAAGCAGCGCGGCGCCGAGATGTCCTCGAGGTTGATGCCCGCGAAGGCCGGCGAGATCGCCTTGACGGTGCGGATGATCTCCTCGGTGTCGGTGGTGTCGAGGCAGATCGGGAAGGCGTCGATGTCGGCGAACCGCTTGAACAGGGCGGCCTTGCCCTCCATGACCGGCAGCGCCGCCAGCGGGCCGATGTCGCCCAGGCCGAGCACCGCCGTGCCGTCGGTGACCACCGCGACGGTGTTGCGCTTGATGGTCAGCCGCCGGGCGTCGGCAGGGTTCTCGGCGATGGCCAGGCAGACCCGGGCGACCCCCGGCGTGTAGATCATCGACAGGTCGTCGCGCGAGCGGATCGGCACCTTCGACTCCACCGACAGCTTGCCGCCGAGGTGCAGCAGGAAGGTGCGGTCGCTCACCCGGCCGATCTCGACGCCCTCGACCTCGCGCATCCGCTCGACGATCGTGTCGGCGTGCTCGGGGTCGTGGGTGAGCATGGTGAGGTCGATGCGGATCTGCGAGGCCCCGGATGCCGTGACGTCGAGCCCGGTGACCACGCCACCGGCCGCCTCGATGACCCCGGTCATCTCGCTGACCGCGGTCGCCCGGGCCGGGAGGACCAGGCGGACGGTGACGGAGTTGGCGATGGAGGGCGCGGACGGCATACCGAGATTCAACCCGCTACCGACAGGTAGACCGAAACCACTGCCCAGCGGATCGTGGGCGGCCCTACAGTGACCCGCATGTCCGACCACGTGGAAGTTCTCGGGTCGGGCACCGCCAGCGCGGTGCCCGACGTCGTCGTGCTCGACGCGCGGGTGCAGTGCGAGGCGGCCGACGTCGCCGGCGCACTCGGCGCGGCGACCTCACGGGTGAGCATCGCCCTGGCGGCGGTGGCCGACCACGGCGTGGCCGCCGCCGACCGGCGCACCACCGGCATGGGGGTCTCGACCCGCTGGGACCGGGACGGCTCCGGGGTCGTCGGCTACACGGCATACCAGAGCCTGCGGCTGCTCGTGCGCGACCGCGAGCGGGTCGGTGACCTGATCAACGCCCTGGCCGGGGCCGCGGGTGACGCGTTCGGCCTCGACGGCGTCACCCTCGAGGTGGCCGACCCCGCACCGCTGCTCGAGCGCGCCCGCACCGCGGCCTTCGCCGACGCGCGGGCCAAGGCCGAGCAGTACGCCGCGCTCGCCGGGCGCCCGCTCGGCCCGGTGCTGCGGGTCACCGAGGAGCCCGACCGCGGGATGCCGGTGCCCCGCTTCGCCGCGAAGGCCGCGATGGAGGTCGGCGGCGGCGATGCCGGTCGAGGCCGGCGAGTCGGCCGTCAGCGCGACGGTCACCGTGCGCTTCGGGCTGGGCTGAGCCGTGGGGTGGGTCGACGCCCTGGGCTGGTTCGGCTCCGCCCTGCTGATCTACTCGCTGCTCCAGGCGCGCATCCTGCGGCTGCGGGTGCTCAACACGGTGGCCTGCGTCATCCTCATCGTCGTTCAACGCCGCTGATCGGGGTGTGGCCGATGGTGGCGATGAACATCGTGCTCGCGGCGATCAACGCGTTCTTCATCGTGCGGATGCTGCGCGAGCGCGACGACGAGGCGGCGTACGCCGTGCTGCCGGTCCGCGAGGACGACGCCTACCTCACCCACTTCCTCGGCATCCACCGCACCGACATCGACGCCTTCTTCACCGACTTCGCGACGGGCCCGGCATCCGGGCGCTCGTCCTACCTCGTGCAGCACGGCGACGAGACGGCCGGGGTGATCGTGGTGCGCGACGCGGGAGAGGGGGTGGCGCAGGTGGAGCTCGACTACGTCACCCCGCGGTTCCGCGACTTCACCCCCGGCGAGTTCGTGTTCCGGCGCTCGGGGCTGTTCCGCGACCGTGGCTTCCGCCAGGTGCTCACCCCGCCCGGGATGGTGGCGCCGTACTACCACCGGCTCGGCTTCGCACCGCAGGGCGACCGCTACCGCCTCGACCTGGTCTGAGTGGCGAACGCCACTCTCCGCAGGGCGGAACCCCGGTGGATCGCCCACCCCCCGGGGTCTATCGTCGTTGATTACTACACTACGTAGTTCTCAACTTGAGGAGGCGGCCGCTGATGGCCCAGCTCGTCCACGACTTCGAGACCGGCAGCATGGACCAGAAGGACCTGCTGGGCGGCAAGGGTGCCAACCTCGCGGAGATGACCCGCCTCGGCATCCCGGTGCCCCCGGGCTTCACCATCACCACGGATGCCTGCCGTGCCTACCTGGCCAGCGGCAGCGTCCCGCCCGAGCTGTTCGCGGAGGTCGACGAGCACCTCGAGCTGCTCGAGGCCCGGATGGGCCGCACGCTGGGCGACGGCGCCGACCCGCTGCTGGTGTCGGTGCGCTCGGGCGCCAAGTTCTCGATGCCCGGGATGATGGAGACGGTGCTCAACATCGGGCTCGGCGACATCTCGGTCGAGGGCCTGGCCGCACAGACCGGCAACCCCCGCTTCGCCTGGGACTCCTACCGCCGCCTGGTGCAGATGTACGGCAAGACCGTGCTCGACCTCGACGGTGACCGCTTCGAGGACGCCATCGACGCCGCCAAGGCCGCCAAGGGCGTCACCGCCGACGTCGACCTCGACGCCGACGACCTGCGGGCGCTCGTCGCGACCTTCAAGGCCGTGGTCGAGGAGGAGACCGGGTCGCCGTTCCCGCAGGACCCGCGCGAGCAGCTGCGCGGCGCGGTGCTGGCCGTCTTCAACTCGTGGAACTCCGACCGCGCCATCCTCTACCGCCGCCGCGAGCAGATCCCCACCGACCTCGGCACCGCCGTCAACGTGCAGGCGATGGCCTTCGGCAACCGCGGCGCCTCCTCCGGCTCCGGCGTCGCCTTCACCCGTGACCCGTCGACCGGCGCGGTCGGCGTCTACGGCGACTACCTGCAGGACGCCCAGGGCGAGGACGTCGTCGCCGGCATCCGCAACACGCTCACCCTGGCCGACCTCGAGGCCATCGACAAGAAGAGCTACGACGAGCTGCTCGACATCATGGCGCGCCTCGAGAGCCACTACCGCGACATGTGCGACATCGAGTTCACCATCGAGCAGGGCCACCTGTGGATGCTGCAGACCCGGGTCGGCAAGCGCACCGCCCAGGCCGCCTTCCGCATCGCCGTCGACCTCGTCGACGAGGGCGTCATCTCCGAGGAGGAGGCCCTGATGCGGGTCACCGGGGACCAGCTCGCCCAGCTGATGTTCCCCCACTTCGACCCCGAGGGCGCCCGCGCCCTCCTCGCCAAGGGGATGAGCGCCTCGCCCGGTGCCGCCGTCGGCGTCGCCGTGTTCGACTCGGATGCCGCGGTGCGGATCGCCGACGAGCGGCACCCCCGTGATCCTCGTGCGTCGCGAGACCAACCCCGACGACCTGCACGGCATGGTCGCGGCGGCCGGCATCCTCACCAGCCGTGGTGGCAAGACCTCGCACGCCGCGGTCGTGGCGCGCGGCATGGGCCGCACCTGCGTGTGCGGCGCCGAGACCCTCGAGGTCGACACCAAGGCCAAGCAGTTCTCCACCCCCGACGGCACCGTCGTGCGCGAGGGCGACACCCTGTCCATCGACGGCTCGACCGGCGAGGTCTTCCTCGGCGAGGTCGCCGTGCGCCCCTCCCCCGTCGTCCGCTACTTCGAGGGCACCATGTCGGTCGACGAGGGCGGCCCGGTGGTCGCCGCCGTCGACCGGCTGATGACCGTCGCCGACAAGCACCGCCGGATGCAGGTGCGCGCCAACGCCGACAACGCGCCGGATGCCGCCCGCGCCCGCCGCTTCGGGGCCGAGGGCATCGGCCTGTGCCGCACCGAGCACATGTTCCTCGGGGCGCGCCGCGAGCTCGTCGAGCGGCTCATCCTGGCCGAGGGTGCCGAGGACCGGCAGGTCGTCTTCGACGAGCTGCTGCCGCTGCAGCGGGCCGACTTCATCGAGATCTTCGAGGCGATGGACGGCCTGCCCGTCACCGTGCGCCTGCTCGACCCGCCGCTGCACGAGTTCCTGCCCGACTTCACCGAGCTGTCGGTCAAGGTGGCCGTGGCCGAGGCGATGGGCCAGGAGCACGACACCGACTCGCTCCTGCTGCTCGCCGTGCACCGGCTGCACGAGGAGAACCCGATGCTCGGCCTGCGCGGGGTGCGCCTCGGCATCGCCATCCCCGGCCTGTTCGAGATGCAGTCCCAGGCGATCCTCGAGGCCGCCGCCATCGTCAACGAGCGGGGCGGCCACGCCCAGCCCGAGATCATGGTGCCGCTCGTCGGGGCGGTCGAGGAGCTGCGCAACATCCGGGCCGAGATCGACGACGCCGCCCACCGGGCGCGCAAGGAGCACTCCGTGCACCTCGACCACCTCGTCGGCACGATGATCGAGCTGCCCCGCGCCGCCCTCACCGCCGGGGACATCGCCGAGGCGGCCGACTTCTTCTCGTTCGGCACCAACGACCTGACCCAGACCACCTGGGGCTTCTCGCGCGACGACGTGGAGTCGAGCTTCTTCTCGCGCTACATGGAGGCCGGCATCCTCGGGGTGTCGCCCTTCGAGACCATCGACCGGCAGGGCGTCGGCCGGCTGGTGCGCATCGGCACCGACGAGGGCCGCAAGCGCAAGCCCGGACTCAAGGTCGGGGTGTGCGGCGAGCACGGGGGCGACCCCGACTCGGTGCACTACTTCGAGGAGCGCGGCCTGGACTACGTGTCGTGCTCGCCGTTCCGGGTGCCCGTCGCCCGGCTCGAGGCCGGCCGGGCGGTGGTCGCGCGGTCGGGCGTCAGCTGACCGCTCGCGCTGCTCCCGGTCCAGGGTCACCTTGACCCGGTGCGCCGTGATGACGACACCGAGCCAGGCCAGCCCCACGAGCCACCCGGCGACCACGTCGGTGAGCCAGTGGTGCCCGAGCCAGACCCGGGACAGGCCCATGGCCACCACGAACACCGCGGCGAGCGAGGCGATCAGCAGCTTGCTGCGCAGGTGACGGCGGCCGAGCATCACGAGGTAGGCCGAGATGCCGAGCACGACCGTGGCGTTCAGGGTGTGCCCCGACGGGAACGACGCCGAGGACTCCCACGGTGGCACCGCAAGTGACCTCGGCGGCCGGGCTCGGCCGACGAGGTCCTTGCCGAGCACCGTGATGAGCACCGACCCGGCGGCCGCGATGGCCATCAGCACCACGGGAAGCCACGAGCGTCGCTTCACGGCGAGGACCGTCACGACGACGACCGCGATGACCGGCATCCCCACCGTGCCGCCCAGGTCGGTGAACCGGGTGACCCACTCCTCCGCGGAGGGGGTGCGCGACGAGACGGCGGCGTCGAGCACCGGCTGGTCCAGCACCGCGAGGTCGTCGCTCTCGACGACGGCCTCGTAGACCTCGGCGGCGAGCACCGTGGCGCCCAGCACGACCCCGCCCCCGACGAGCACGGTGAGGACCAGGGCCAGGTTCGCCAGGCTCCAGCGCCACACCCGGCCCAGCACCCTCATCAGACGGGCCACCTGCGCCACGAACCAGCGGCCGGTGCGGGTGGGCCACTGCGCGAGGTCGCGGTCGCCGATCCACTCGTCGTCGGGCACGAGCGGTGGGGTGGACGGCATACGGCATTCAACCAGTGCACCGACGACGGCCCGGCCCCGCGGGACGCGGGACCGGGCCGGTCGCTGGACGTGGGAGTGAGTCCGGTGGTGGAGGTGGCGGGAATCTCCCCTGCGGCGTCCTGAACTGCATGAACATGGGATCGGCCCCACTCGTGACAGTCCTGTGACAGTTCCTTCTAGATGTCGGCGGCCCACTGTGTCCGCGTCCTCTGGGCATGCTGGACCCACCGACACCCCTCCCGACCGCGGCGAACAGCGGCTCCTCGCCGCCGGACGCGAGCGACGCATCTCCCAGCGACTGCCCGGTCAGACCATTCTGGCCCCACACAAGACAGCCGAGGACCACGACGGCATCCGGGAGCGCGACGCGCGGGTCGAGCAGTGCGCGCAGGCGATGGCCAACGCACCGTTGCACCGGCCAGACGGCCCGACGCGGGTGATGGCCGCCCTGCTCCGGCAGGGCCGCGACGCCACCGGGCTGCGCGACTGGTACGCCACCCGCGACGCCCGCCGGGCGCCCGACGAGCCGTGCACCTGCGGCAGCGGACGGGCGTTCGCCCGGTGCCACGGAGCCCCGACCAGCTGATGCGCGTCGGAACTCCTCTTCGGCAACCCGTGTGCCACAGCTGCCTGGGCGTTGCCTCGTGGACGGTCACGACGTCGTCGTGGCTCTGGGGTACCACTGACCCACAGCCCCTCACGGTCGACGCTGCGGGCCGGTGTGGACGCCGGAGCCCTCGCCAGCTCGTCGGGTTGGAGGTTCTGGGGTGACCAGCGTCAGCGGACAGCCATCCCGTCGGACTCATAAGGACGTGTCCGCGCCGGCGGCAGGTCGGCACGATGGCCAAGATGTTCCAACCAGCTGACCAGCTGGCGGTGCACCGCATCCGCGCCGACCAGCCGCTCGGGCGGGCGCGGCAGGTCGCTGGGCCAGACGAGCATGGCGCGGTCCTGCCACCCGCCCAGGCCACCGTGGCAGCCCGACGAGCCCCTCGAAGGCGGCCACCTCACCGGTCACGGGGTCGAGCAGGCTGTTCACCGCGATGTCGGGGGCCTCCGGCATGGACGACGCCCGCAGCAGGAACGCGGCAGCCTCGGGTCGGAACGGGGTCAGCGGGTCGGTGCCGGTCACCACACCGTCGAGCAGCCGGTGCTCCCCGCTCGGGCCGATCGCCACCGGGCCCTCGTCGGTGTCGACCACCGCGAACGACACGCCCTCGTGGCCGGTCAGGCCGGGTAGCAGGCCCGGCCAGCGGGCCTCGATCTCGGCGCGGGTGAGCCGGTGGTCCTCACCGCTGGCGTAGACCAGTCCCAGGTTCCCCGACCCGAAGACGAGCATCGGCTGCTCCGACACGCTCTTCGTCGAGGCCCCGTCAGCGGCCGAGGCGGTCAACACGCCTTGGGCCTTCGACTCCTCGGTCTCGGCCTGCTCGATGGTGTCGGCGCTGCCGGCGCGCAGGGCCTTGGCGACCAGTGCCGGCTGCTCGTCGGTGAGCACGTCGACTCGGGCCGACCCTTCGGTGTTGACCTCGGTGCCGGCGACGGTGGTGCCGGTGAGCCGGGAGACCAGTTCGGACAGGCTCTCGCCGTAGCGATCGGCGAACACCTCGCCCTGGGACTGGCCGTGGTCGGACAGCACCACGATGCGGTAGTCACGTTTGGCCTCGGCGGCGACCTTCTCGAGCTGGCCGAGGAGGGTGTCGAGCCCGACCAGCGCGTCGAGCGACTCGGGCCGCATGATGCCGGCGTGGTGCGCGACGGCGTCGTAGTCGACGTAGTCGACGTAGATGCTGCGGGCACCCGAGGCCAGGGCCTCCCCGACCATGACCGAGTTGAAGTCACGCATCACACCGTTGAGGGCTCCCCGCTCACCGGCGAAGTCCCAGCCGCGGTGCACCCGTGGGCGCATGTCCTGACGGATCTGCCGGCGCGCCTGGGTGCGCTCACGGACCAGCTCGCTGGTGGTGCGCACCACCCCGCGCATGAAGCCGTCGGGCCGCATGAGGAAGCGGTTGAACCGACGCCGGCCGTCACGGTCCCCGCGCAGGGCGCCGACGCGGCTCATCGTCGCGAAGGTCGTGGGGGCGTCACCGCTGAACAGGTTGCTCACCGACACTCCGCCATCGGCGAGGAGCCCTCGCCCGTCGGAGTGCAGCGCCTCGATGTCGACGGCATCCGCCGGTTTGTTGGCGACGAAGACCCGACCGGTGGCGCGGTCGACCCAGCGGAAGGCGGGGATGCCGTCGGTCGTCCCGTGCAGGATCCCCATCTGGCTGGCGGGGGTCGTCGCCGGCAGCGTGGGGGTCCACTCCATGAACTGGTGGCTGCCGCCGCGGATCCACCGCGACAGGGTCGGCAGGGTGCCGCCCATGACGCCCCACTGCAGCACCGGGAAGGGCACCCCGTCGAGCTGCACGAACAGGATGCCGGTCACGTCCGGGTCCGGGACGGGCTTGCCCCGCCGGGCGCCACGCACGAGGTGGGCGAAGACGGCGTCGTTGGTGCCCGCCGTCATGACCCACGAGGCCAAGGTGACGACCCCGGCGACGATCCACGTCGCCCAGAAGGCCGCGAGGAACGAGTCGACCGTCACCCCCGGCACCAGCGACAGGGCGACATAAGCCACGATCGCCTGCCCGAGAAGGGCCAGAACGACGGCACCCACCATCCCGAGCGGTGTCGCAAGGGCGACCAGCACCGGCCGGATCACCAACCCCACCACAGCCATCACCACGGCCACGAGCACGACCGGCCACGCACCGTCGAACGCGATACCAGGCAGGATCCAACCGGCCAGCCCGAGACCCACGCTGGTCGCGACCAGGGCGACGAGCCCCCGCCAGACGTCGGACCGATCGAACCCGGCAAGCCAGGACCTGCCCATAACGTCTCCTTCCGGCTGGACCGGATACGGCATACGCGTCGCGCGCCGGGACCGTGTGGTGTGGTGACCAGCAGTGCGTCCATCGTGCAGCCCGGGCGTGCTTTGGGCATCACCCTTCACGGGGGGTCAGATGACCGGCCCTTACCTCGGGTCCGAGATCCCCTGCAGGTACCTGCGGCCCTTGGCTTAACCCCATCCGGTCATGCCGCGATCGGTGTGCCAATGGATGGCGCCGCGTTTGCCGGCCCCGAGGTCCGACCCGGCCGTCGGTGGGGCGGCGTAGCCTGCGCCGATGGCCGCCGCGCCCGTCCGCCGCCTCACCGACGACGTCCCCGCCGACGTCGAGCGGCGCCTCCGCCGACTGTGCCTCGCCCTCCCGGACGCCTACGAGGAGCACGCTTGGGTCGGCACCCGGTGGCGGGTGCGCACGCGGACCTTCGCGCACGTCCTCGGGGTCGACGACCCCGTCGACGGGGCCCATGTGGTCATGACCTTCCGCGCCGCGGGCGAGGAGCTTGAGGCGCTGCGGCACGCGGGCCCGCCCTTCCACATCCTGGGCTGGGGCCGCGACGCGATGGGTCTCACGCTCGACGACGCCACCGACTGGGACGAGGTCGCCGAGCTCGTCGTCGAGTCATACTGCGTCCTGGCCCCGAGGAAGCTGGTCGCGCTCGTCGACCGCCCGCACCCCACCTAGACCCCCTGTGGTCATCATGCCCTGCAGGCAAGCATCAACCGGACATCAGCGTGAGGTGTTTAGCGTCAAGGGGTGGGCGGGTGCCCGTGTCCTCGTCGTCGGTCCCTGCATAGCGGTAATCGAGGTGTGCTCGGCAGCGTGTGATCGGGTTGTGTCGACGACGGGACGGGGCGGCCTGTGATGTCCGACGAGATACCTGGTGGGTTCTCAATGCCGCGGAAGGCTCGCCCCGCCCCAGCCCTTGGGGCGCTTCCGCCTGACGTGCTGAGGCGACGAATCGGGTTATGCCGCAGCCACCTCCACGGTTCGGATGCCGTGGGCGGCGACGACGGGGTCCCACGCCTGGCGGTGGGTGATGACGTAGTGCAGCTGGCGCAGGATCGCCGCGGCGACGGCGGTCTGGGCCTGGGTCGGGGTGAGCTTGTTGGTCTCGCGGGTGGTCAGGTGCCGGTAGCGGGCGGCGTACACCCGGTTGGTTTGCAGGCAGCCCCACACGGCCCGCCAGGCGGCGGCGCGCAGCAGCGGCCGGCCGGCTCCGGTGACGCGGGCGCGGCCGGTGAAGGTGCCGGACTTGCGTTCGCGGGGGGCGAGGCCGGCGTGTTTGACCACGGCCCGGGCGGAGGTGAACCGGGTCAGGTCGCCGGTCTCGGCCAGGATCGCGGCGGCCCCGACCGGGGACAGCCCGTCGATGCTGCGAGGCCAGCTCGGTCAGCTCGAGCTCGTCCAGCACGGCGACCATGCGCGTCTCGGTGTCGACCAGGTTGGTCTTGGCGTGGTCCCAGTCGTCGATGACCCAGGCGATCCGTTCGAACGCGGCCGGTCGGTGCGCCAGCACCCCGGCGGGGTCGGTCAGGGCGGTGAACAGCTTGCGCACGATCCGCAGGCACGGTCGCTGCCCGCCGCGGCGGACCACCTCACGGCGGACGGCGCGTTCGAACCGGGCCGCCCCCAGGCGGCGGGTGCGGTCCAGGTCCCCGCCGTCACGGTCGACGACCACGGTCAGCGCGGCGACCCAGGTGGTCGACTTGAACGGGTGCTTCGCGGCCGTCCAGCGCGGCGGGCCACACGCACTCGAGCAGGTCGCGGACCTGCTGGACGCACCGCACGTGTTCATCGATCAGCTGCTCGCGGCGGGTGCCCAGGTGCCGCAGCCGGCCCCAGGTCTCATCGACCGGTTCGGGCAGGTAGCAGCGCAGCTGCGCGACCAGGCGGGCGATCAGGACCGCGTCCTTGTCGTCGGTCTTGTCGCTGGTCAGGTCCTCGGTCTTGCGCGCCCACGCCGAGACCGCCGGCTGCACGCACACGAACGACATGCCGCGCTGGTCGGCGAGCTGGCCCAGCACCCGCCACCGGTGCCCGGTCGGCTCGCACGCCACCGTCACCCCGGCGAACCCGGCCTTGCGCGGCGCGGTCGGCGGCCCAGTCCAGCGCGGCGCCGAGGTCCCACGCCTTGACCCGGAACGTGCGCCGGGCCAGCACCTTGGAGTCGTGGTCGGTCACCACCACCATCTGCTTGCGATCGGCCAGGTCGATCCCGACGATCGCGTTGCGTCACCGGGACCGCTGACCGCAGCCGCGACAGGCGTGCGTTCCGGTTCCGATCCCCACGAGAGACACCACTACCGTTGGTCATGAACGTCCTCCTTTATGCGCTTTGGGACACCAAGCCCGGATCAAGCGCATCAGGAGGACGTTCCCAACGCCAGACCGAAGACGCTCAACGCCTTCCTATGCCGCCGACCGTGAGACGGGAGCTCTGCCGATGCCGCAGGAGGCGGGCAGGTCTGAGGAGCGTTTCAAGAAGCATCGGCTTGGGGACCGCGTTGACTCATCGGCCGGCTACTCGATTCGGCTTCGGCGCGATGCGATCGAGTACACGGATGAGGCCGGCACTGTCTTGATCGACGCGGAGTGGGCGCCGGGTGCTGGCACATGGGTTTTGGTGTTCGCCGGCAGTATCCCGGAGGCAGCTGAGCGGCAGCCCGAGGCCGTGATCGACAACCTCGAGCGTGCCTTCACGGCTGCCGGCTGGGGGCTCTCGATTCGCTAAGGGCCGCCGCCAAGCGGCACGCTCATGCTTGATGCCGCGATGCGTGCGCTCACCCGGGTCAGGCGCTCTGGAGCGGCTGGATGAGCTCGAGCGCGCCGCCGAGGTGGTCCTTCTCGATCTCGAGGTCGTAGCGGGTCTGCAGGTTGAGCCAGAACCGGTCGGTGGTCGCGAAGTAGCGGGCCAGTCGCAGCGCGGTGTCCGCGGTGATCCGGCGCTTGCCGTGGACGATCTCGTTGATCCGACGCGGGGGGACGCCGATGGAGACAGCAAGCCGGTGCTGGGTGACCTCCAACGGGACGAGGAACTCTTCGAGGAGAACCTCCCCGGGGTGGATCGGCGCGATGGTCGCCATGTGTGTGCCTCCTTCTAGTGGTAGTCGACGATCTCGACGTTGTCGGCGCCGGCTGGGGTCCAGACGAAGCAGATACGCCACTGCTGGTTGATCCGGATGCTGTGCTGCCCGACGCGGTCGCCCTTGAGGGCTTCGAGCCGGTTCCCGGGCGGGACTTTGAGGTCATCCAGGACTTCGGCGGCATCGAGCATGACGAGCTTGCGCAGGGCGGTGCGTTCGATGCGGGGGTCCAGCCTCCTGGTGCGTTGTCGTGCCCAGAGCCGCTCGGTGGGTGCGTCCCCGAACGACCTGATCACCGCCAAAGCATAACGCGACGCGTTATGCCCGTCCAGCCGTCACCGGCAGCGCGCGTCCGGGCCGAGAACGTCGCCCACACGACGAGATCCAGGTGGCTACCGGCATCGGGAACTCACGCGACGGCGTCAAGGCCGGGCCATCGAGCCCTCACCCGAACCGGCCGGCAGCCTCCTCGCCGCACCCGATCAAGGCCCGATCTGGGACCGGAACCGGTGATCGATCCGCCACGTATCTGACACGTTGCCAAACGACACGGCCTCTGATCTGCGTTTCCCAGGTCAGGCGCCGATTGAAGTGGTGGATGCGAAGGGACTCGAACGGGCAGGCATGGCGCTCGGGAGGCTAGGGCTCAATCTCTTTGCTCAGCGGCTCGGTGAGGGCGCGATCGCGCTGGGCGGTCGCATGGTGGTAGCGGAGCGCAACGGTGACGTCAGTGTGTCCGCCGCGATGCAGGAGTTCAGCCAGAGTCGCTCCCTGCTCCGCGTACTTGCTCAAGCCCGTGTGCCGCAGATTGTGGAAGTGGAAGCCTGGTCGGCCGACCCGCTCCCTTGCGGCCCTCCACGCGCGATCCAGGGCACTCTGGGAGACACGCGCACCGCGGGTATTGGTGAGGACCGGAGCAGTGCGCTGTGAGGGCGTGTAGATCTGAAGGTGCTGCGTCAGTTCGGGCAGGAGTGCGGCCGGCACGGCGACACTCCTTGTGCTGCTCGCCTTCGGTGGCGTTAGGGCGTTGCCCTTCACGTTCCACTGTCTACGGACATGGAGCACTGCCCGTTCGGGGTCGTCCAGGTACTCCAGATCCCGTCGTTGCAGTCCCAGCACCTCCCCGATGCGAAGGGCGCACCAAGCAGCCAGCGGGACGGCGATCCGCAGATGGGCAGGCATTGCTTCAGCAAACGCCTTGACCTCTTCCGGCAGCGCGACGTCTCCTTGCTCATCCTCGGGGCGCACCCTGCGATGCTTCGGTGCTTTGGGAAAGTCGGACGTCTCAAGAGCGCCGGCCTTGGCCTGCACCGCGGCGTTGAGCATCGAGCGGAGCACGATCACGACGTTCGGCGCTACACCATTGACGCGAGCATCTGGGTGCCGCGTCGAACGCTGACGGCCAAGGGCAGCGAGATGGTCGGCTACGCGTTCAGTGGTCAGGTCGGCCAATCGGATGTCACCGAGGTCGTCAAGAACGTGGTTCTTGAGTACGGAGCGGTACGACACGACGGTCGCCGGTGAACGGTCGGGGTTGGCTTCCAGGGCGACGAGCCACTTCTCGGACCACTCCTTCAGCGTCACCGACTGGGCTTCGACCATCGCGACCTCGGCCTTGCGGGCCGACCGGCGCTCGGCTGGCGGCACGAACCGGCCGCGAGCAATCTGCCCGCGAGCGATGTCGAGCGCCGCGCGTGCATCCGTAAGAGTGTCGAACATGCCAAGGGAATGCGTACGTCCCTCGTAGTCGACCCTGACCCGGTAACGACCTCGATACCGGGTGACCCCCCTCGGCAGCTTCGCCGGTGCAGCCATGCGTCCTCCCCGAGTCGTCCCGTTAGGCGGGGGTCGGGCCTCGGCTACACGAACTCAACCACCACCTGTGACAGCCTGTGACAGCTGTGTGACAGTTTTCCTGGCGTGTCAAGTCTAGACATGCCCGTTGTGTCCGCACTACAGACAACGCCTGATCTGCACGTTTGCGCAGATCAGGCGTTGTTTTGAGCACTGAACAGCGTGGGAGCGAACCGCATGGGTGGAGGTGGCGGGAATCGAACCCGCGTCCACTGACGGAACACCAGGGCTTCTCCGGGTGCAGTGCGCTAAGGATTTTCTCGGCCCCAGCGCTCGCGCGCACACGTCCGCTGACGGGCCCAGTCGAGTAAGAGTCCCGCGCCGTCCCCCGACATGACGACGCAGCAAGATCCCTAGATGACGCTGGTTACTGAGTCAGGATCGAACTCAGGCCAACGGACTTCGGGCTCGCTCAGGCAGCGAGGGCGAAGTCGGTGCGCTTGGAATTGGCACCTATTGGTTTGCACAGATCGTTTACGAGATAACCGTGCGTCCTCGACCCGCTTCCCCTGGCCAACCGACCAATGTCGAAACCGATCACCCCCCTGAGGGGGCTCACTCCCACGCTGTTCAGTTGTGCGGCCCTGCGTCGGGTGCAACGCCCGGCCACCCCTTCAGTATGCCGCGCGCACGCGCCGCCCCCAAACGAGTTGGGTGGGGCGCGGCGAGCTAGCCGACGGGAGCGTCGAACGGCTGGGCGTCGAGCGGGGCCGGCTGCACGGGCAGCGGGTCGACCGGCGTCGCCGGCGGGTCGCTGGGGACCGGCGTGGGCGTCGGCGTCTCGGTGGGCGTCGGCGTGGGCGTCGGCGTCGGGGTGGGAGCCGGCGCGGGCGGGTGCACGATGGGCGGCGGCTGAACCCGCGGGCGGCGGGTCGGCGTGGGGGTGGGCGTCGGCGTGGGCAGGGGGCTCGCGGCGGACGTCGGGGAGGCCGGCGTCAGGCTCGGCGGAGCGGGGATGGTGGGCCCGATCTGGCGGGGGTGGGGGTGCCCGGCGACCGAGAAGATGGCTGCCTTGGCGGGGACCACCGTGACGGGCTGCCGAAGCGCGACCGCCGCGCCGCGGCCGGCCACCGGAGTCGGTGCCGGGGCCCCGGTGACGGTCGGTGAGGCGGCCACCAGGGTGTCGGGCGTCGCGGGGCCACCGGCGATCATCGTCATCACCGTGACAGCAAGGAGCCCGCCGCCTGCGACGCCGAGCGCCTGCAGGACGTTTCCGGTGCTCCCCCATGCCTTCTTGGGGGCACGGTGGCGCGGGGCCCCTGCTGCCATGCTACGAAGAGTAGCCCTGTCGCCCATGACTCAACAGCGAATCGTGGTGTTCGCGGGATCGTGCGGCGCGCGCACCGAGATCCGCACGGAATGGCGCCTTCCGGCCACGTCGACCTCAAATCCTTCGGCGGTGGTCAGCGCCTCCCTGGGCACCGGCCCGCCATCCGGCTCCCACACCCAGGCCAGCCCCACCGCGGCGCCCAGCGTGGCGCTGCTCGCCGCGCTGGTCACCTGGCCGACCGGGTGGCCGTCGCGCAGCAGCAGCTCACCGCCCCAGAGCACGGCGGTGGGGTCGTCGACCACGAACGACGCCAGCCGCCGCGACGGGCCGTCCGCGCGCTGCCGCTCGACCACCTCGCGGCCGACGAACGCGCGGTCGCCGGACAGGTCGCAGGTGAAGGTCAGCCCGGCCTCGACCGGGGTGCGGTCCGGGCCCAGCTCGGGGCCGAACGCGCGGTAGCCCTTGTCGAGCCGCAGGGCGTTGATGGCGTAGTAGCCGGCCAGGCGCAGCCCGAGGTCGGCCCCCGCGTCGACGAGCCGGTCCCACACCCCGGTGGCGAGCTCGGTGGGCACGGTGAGCTCCCAGCCCAGCTCGCCGACGTAGGTCATCCGGGTGGCGCGCACCCGGGCCGGGCCGAGGTCGACCACCCGGCTCGTCGCGAAGGGGAAGGCGTCCGGGCCCAGGTCGGTGCTGGTGAGCCCCGTCAGCAGGTGGCGCGAGCGCGGGCCCATCACGCCGAACACGGCATACGCGGTCGTGACGTCCTCGACAGCCACCCGCCACCCGGGGGCGATGTGGCGGCGCAGCCAGTCGGCGTCGCGCACCGGCGAGGCCGCGCTCGTCACGAGCAGCCACTCGTCGTCGGCCACCCGGGTGGCGGTGACGTCGGCCTCGTAGCCACCGCGGGCGTTGAGGACGCCGGTGTAGACGGCCGCCCCCACCGGCTGGTCGACGTCGGCGGTGCAGACCAGGTGCAGCAGGGCCAGGGCGTCGGGGCCGTGAACGCGCAGCTTGCCGAACGACGTCTGGTCGAACAGGGCGACGGCCTCACGGGTGGCACGCTGCTCCTCGTCGACCCAGTCGTGCCAGGGCTGCCGCCCCCAGCCGTAGGTCGCCGCCCGGTCCGCTACTGGAACACCCTGCGGGGCAATGTAGTTGGGCCGCTCCCAGCCCATCTTCGAGCCGAACCACGCGCCGGCCGCCACGAGCCGGTCGTGCACCGGCGAGCAGCGGAACGGCCGGGCAGAGTCGAGCTCGCGGTTCGGCCACGGCACGGCGTAGTGCAGCCCGAGCACCTCCGAGACCCGGGCGCGCAGCCACGGGGTGCTGGCGTGGAACGGCGCGAAGCGGCGCAGGTCGACGAGGGCGAGGTCCTCCTGCGGGGCGCCGGTGACGACCCACTCGGCCAGCGCCCGCCCGGCCCCACCGGCGGACGCGATGCCGACCGAGTTGAACCCCGCGCCGACGAAGAAGCCGGCGACCTCCGGCGACTCCCCGAGGACGAACTGGTTGTCGGGCGTGAAGCTCTCGGGCCCGTTGTAGAAGGTTGCGGATGCCGGTGCGCTCGAGCACCGGCAGGCGGTGCACGGCGCTCTCCATGAGCACCGAGAAGTGGTCCCAGTCCTCGTCGAGCAGCTGGAACTCGAAGGGGTAGGGGATCTCCTCGGGGGAGACCCACGGCTTCGCCTCCGGCTCGAACCCGCCGACGACGAGCCCGCCGACCTCCTCCTTGACGTAGGTCCAGCCGTCGGGGTCGCGCAGGATCGGCAGGTCGCGGTGCACGCCCTCGATCTGCTCGGTGACGACGTAGAAGTGCTCGGCGGAGTGCAGCGGCACCCCGACCCCGGCCAGGGCACCGACCGCCTTGGCCCACTGGCCGGCGCAGTTGACGACCACCTCGCACTCGACGTCGCCGTGGTCGGTGTGCACCCCCCGCACCCGGCGGCCACCCGGCGCGGCAGGGTCGGCCACCACGTCGAACCCGGTGACCCGCACCCGTTCCCGCACCGTGACACCGAGCTGCCGGGCGCCCTTGGCCAGCGACTGGGTGACGTCGGTGGGGTTGGCCGTGCCGTCGCCGGGCAGCCAGATCGCCCCGGCGAGGTCCTCGGTGCGCAGCAACGGGTACCGCTCCCCCGCCTGCTGGGGCGTGAGCAGCTCGCACTCCAGGTCGTAGGCGGCCGCGGTCGCAGCGGTGCGCCGCAGCGCCGTCATCCGGTCGTCGGTGCGCGCGACGATGAGGCCGCCGACCTGCCGGTAGCCGGTGCCCAGGCCGGTCTCGGCCTCGAGCCGTTGGTAGAGGTCGGCGGAGTACTGCACGAGCCGGGTGCCGCTCTCGCTGGCGCGCAGCAGACCGACCAGGCCGGCGGCGTGCCAGGTGGTGCCGCACGACAGGGTGCCCTGCTCGAGCAGCAGCACGTCGGTCTCGCCCAGGTGGGCCAGGTGGTAGGCCGTCGAGGCACCGACGATGCCGCCCCCGACCACGACCACCCGGGCCCGCGTGGGAAGCGGCTGTGCTGCCGACGTGCTCATCGGGCGGCCGCGCGGGTGAGCAGGGCGTCGAACCGGGGGCTGGTGGCGAGCTGCTGGGCCGGCTCCAGCTTGTGCATCGACCACTCCCAGAAGTCGAAGTCGAGCGGGCTGGTGCCGTCCTGGATCATCCCCCACAGCGTCCAGCCGTAGCGGGCCATCCACCCCCACAGCTCGGCCCGTGCGACGAGCGCGTCGTCGTGCCGCCCGTAGTAGGCCGCGCAGAGCTCGGCGAGTGCCTCCTCGCCCAGCCCGGCCTCGGCCAGTGCGTTGCCGAGCTCGAACGACGGCTCGTTCATGCCGGAGTACTCGTAGTCGATGATCCGCAGCTCGCCGCCGTCGTCGAGCACGTTGGCGGCCAGCATGTCGTTGTGGCAGGGCACCAGGGCCTCCGGGGAGCGCAGGAAGACCTGCTCGAGGCGGTCGGCGAACGGCTCGAGCGCGACGTAGCCGGCCGGCATCCGGAAGCCGTGCTCGCGCACGATGTCGAGGTAGCCCCGGCGCAGCGCGAACATGTCGAACCGGCCCACGAAGGCGGGGCCGGAGTGCAGCCGGCGCAGGGCACCGGCGAGCCGCCGCAGGTTGGCGGCCACGTCGGCGTCGGTCCAGGTGCGGCCGGGCAGGAACCCGACGACCATGACCCCGCGGCCCTCGAGGTAGTCGATGACCGGCGCGCCGACGCCGGCGGCGGCCGCAGCCAGGGTGTTGACGTGCTCGGCGTGCCGGTCGACGCCGAGCAGGCCGGTCTCGGGGGCCGACACGCGCACGACGACGTCGAGCCCGGAGTCGGTGCGCACCCGGTAGTTGGTGTTGGTCAGGCCGCCGGGCAGGGGCGTCACGTGACGCCCCTGCCCGGTGAGGACGGGGATGCCGTCGAGCAGCTGCTCGAGGTCGCCCACCGTCACGTCGTCAGCTCGTCGGGTCGCCGGGCTTCCAGTCGTGCTCCTGCCCGCCGTGCGCCGTCTTGCCGTGGTGCTCCATCGCGATCTCGTCGGCCGCGGTGACGCCCTCGGGCAGGTCGATCGTGGTCTTCGGCCCGGTGAACCACTTCTTGGCCGACAGGTGCCAGCCGATCCAGAGCAGCAGCAGCGTGCCGCCGGTGAGGATCGGTGCGTAGTTGACGAACTTCCACGCGAAGTCGGCGTTGCCGGGTGTGCCCGCCGGGGTGAACGGCAGGATGAAGTAGATGCTCACGATGACGATCTCGGCGCAGGCGATCGGGGCCATCCACTTCCACTTGTTGCCGAGGTTCCACGCAGCCCTGCTTGAACGCGTCACCCGCGCGCCAGCGCAGGTAGATCGGGATGAGGAAGGCGAGGTACAGGCCGATGACGGCGACCGAGACCACGGCGTAGAAGGCCGTCGGCACGATGATCGGTGCCTCCTCGGTGCCGATGTTGACCTCCACCAGCGCGGGGAGGTGATGATGGCTGCGACGACGGTCGAGATGAGCACGGCGTTGACCGGCACCTTGCGGGCGTTGAGCTTCGCCCACTGCGAGGCACCGGGGACGGCACCGTCGCGGGAGAAGGCGAACAGCATCCGGCTCGTCGAGGTCATGCAGGCCGTGGTGCAGAAGAACTGGCCGATGCTCGCGATGAGCAGCACCAGGAAGGCCCAGTCGGAGGTCAGCGCCTGGTTGAAGATGACGGCGACGCCGCCACCGCCGGCGGTCACGCCGTCGGGGTCCTGCACCGCGAAGAGGAAGGCGAGCAGGAGGATCCAGCCGCCGATGGCGGAGTAGAAGATCGAGCGCCAGATGCCCTTGGCTGCACCATCGGCCGCCGTCGTGGGTCTCCTCGGACAGGTGGGCCGAGGCGTCGAAGCCGGTGATCGTGTACTGCGTGAGCAGGAAGCCGAGCGGGAGCACGTACATCCAGTAGCCCAGGCCGCTGGTCTCACCGCCGGCCAGCCCACCGCTGTTGTTGACCCGCATCGAGAAGACGTCGGCGATGCTCATGTGCTTCTCGGGCAGGAAGATCAGGATGAGCGATGATGATCGCCGCGCCCACGACGTGCCACCACACCGAGACGTTGTTGAGCTTGTCCAGGATGGAACCGCCGAAGATGTTGACGCAGGCGGTGAGCACGAGCACGGCGAGGAACATCCAGAAGACGCGCTGGAGGCTGTAGCCCGCGGCCCACGACTCGCTGAAGGTGCTGAACGACAGGTCGAAGAAGGTCGCGCGTGCCGTAGGCGACCGACGCGTCGACGGCGAGCAGGCCGATCAGGTTCAGCCAGCCGGTGTAGTAGCCGGCCTTGGCGCCCGCCGAGCTTGCTCGCCCACCAGTAGATGCCGCCGGAGGTCGGGTAGGCGGAGACGAGCTCGCTCATGCAGAACCCGATGATCAGGATGAAGGCCGAGATCAGCGGCCAGCCGATCGAGATGGCGATCGGGCCGCCGTTGTTCCAGGCCTGGCCGAAGGTCGTGAAGCAGCCGGCGAGGATCGAGATGATCGAGAAGGAGATGGCGAAGTTGGAGAACCCGGACCAGCTACGGTTCAGCTCCTGCTTGTAGCCGAGCTCGGCGAGCTGGCGTTCGTCGTCGTTCAGTTGAACTGCCACGGTTTTGCTCCCATGGGTCCGGCCGGCCAGGGGAACGGCCGACGTCAAGGTGGTGCGACGAGGGCGATGCTAGGGGTAACGGCGCGTAATTGGTATGGGTTAGGGCCATTTGTCGCGCCCCGGGCGTGGCGCAGGTCACCTACGGAATCCGCAGCCCTGAGCCCCCGGGCGCCCGTCCGCTGGGAGGACACAGGGGGCCGCGATGTGCGCCACGTCACTAGGCTGCTCGCACCCGGTCCGCTGCCGGGCAACGTGCCCACCCCGACCGGGAGGTCCCACCGTGTTCGCCAAGATCCTCGTCGCCAACCGTGGTGAGATCGCCGTCCGGGCGTTCCGCGCGGCCACCGAGCTCGGTGCCCGGACGGTCGCCGTCTTCCCCCACGAGGACCGCCGGTCCGAGCACCGCCTCAAGGCCGACGAGTCCTACCAGATCGGCGAGGAGGGGCACCCGGTGCGGGCCTACCTCGACCACGAGAACATCGTGCGGGTCGCCGTCGAGTGCGGCGCCGACGCCATCTACCCCGGCTACGGGTTCCTCTCCGAGAACCCACTGCTCGCCGAGGCGTGCGAGGCCAACGGCATCACCTTCATCGGCCCCCCGGCAGCCGCGCTGCACCTCGCGGGCAACAAGTCGCGGGCCATCACGGCGGCCCGGGCGGCCGGCCTGCCGACGCTCGACAGCGCCCCGCCGACCACCGACCTCGACGAGCTGGCGGCTGCCGCCGAGGGCATCGGCTTCCCGGTGTTCGTCAAGGCGGTCTCCGGTGGCGGCGGGCGCGGCATGCGGCGGGTCGACGACCCCTCGACCCTGCGCGAGTCGCTCGAGGCGGCCCAGCGCGAGGCGGATGCCGCGTTCGGCGACCCGACGCTCTACCTCGAGCAGGCCGTGGTCAACCCGCGGCACATCGAGGTGCAGGTGCTCGCCGACTCCACCGGCACGGTGCTGCACCTCTACGAACGCGACTGCTCGGTGCAGCGCCGCCACCAGAAGGTCGTCGAGATCGCGCCCGCGCCCAACCTCGACCCCGACACCCGGGCGTCGATGTGCGCCGATGCCGTGCGCTTCGCCGAGTCGATCGGCTACCTCAACGCGGGCACCGTCGAGTTCCTCCTCGGCGAGGACGGCCGCTACGTCTTCATCGAGATGAACCCGCGGATCCAGGTCGAGCACACCGTCACCGAGGAGGTCACCGACGTCGACCTCGTGGTCTCGCAGATGCGGATCGCCTCGGGTGAGACCTTCGCCGAGCTCGGCATGCGCCAGGAGGACATCTACGTGCGCGGCGCGGCGCTGCAGTGCCGCATCACCACCGAGGACCCCAGCAACGGCTTCCGCCCGGATGCCGGCCAGATCACCGTCTACCGCTCGGCGGGCGGTGGCGGCGTGCGCCTCGACGGCGGCACCGTGTTCGTCGGCGCCCAGGTCAGCCCGCACTTCGACTCGATGCTGGTGAAGCTCACCTGCCGCGGGCGCACCTTCCCCATGGCGGTGCGCCGCGCTCGAAGAGCGTTGGCGGAGTTCCGCATTCGCGGCGTTTCCACCAACATCCCCTTCCTCGAGGCCGTGCTCGCCGATCCGGTGTTCCAGCGCGGCGAGGCCACGACCAGCTTCATCGACGAGCGGCCCGAGCTGCTCGAGGCGCGGATGGGCGGCGACCGCGGCACCAAGCTGCTCACCTACCTCGCCGACGTCACCGTCAACCAGCCGCACGGCCCGGCCACGACCTTCATCAAGCCACGCACCAAGCTGCCGGCGATCGACCGCGACGCGCCGGTGCCTCCCGGCACGCGCGACCTGCTGATGCGGGTCGGCCCGGCCGAGTTCGCCCGGCAGCTGCGGGCGCGCACCGACGTGCCGGTCACCGACACCACCTTCCGCGACGCCCACCAGAGCCTGCTCGCGACCCGGATGCGCACCCGCGACCTGCTGCACGTCGCCGGGCACGTCTCGCGGCTGACCCCCGAGCTGCTCTCGATGGAGGCGTGGGGCGGCGCCACCTACGACGTCGCGCTGCGCTTCCTCTCCGAGGACCCGTGGGAGCGGCTGGCCCTGCTGCGCGAGGCGATGCCCAACATCCCGCTGCAGATGCTGCTGCGCGGCCGCAACACCGTCGGCTACACCCCCTACCCCACCAAGGTCACCGACGCCTTCGTGCACGAGGCCGCCCGCACCGGGCTCGACATCTTCCGCATCTTCGACTCGCTCAACGACGTCTCGCAGATGCGCCCCGCCGTCGAGGCCGTGCTCGACACCGGCACCGCGGTCGCCGAGGTGGCGCTGTGCTACACCGGCAACCTGCTCGACCCGCGCGAGCACCTCTACACGCTCGACTACTACCTGCGCCTGGCCGAGCAGATCGTCGACACCGGGGCGCACGTGCTCGCCATCAAGGACATGGCCGGCCTGCTGCGGGCCCCCGCCGCCACGAAGCTGGTCACCGCACTGCGCGAGAACTTCGACCTGCCGGTGCACCTGCACACCCACGACACGGCCGGCGGCCAGATCGGCACCCTGCTCGCCGCCATCGACGCCGGCGTGGATGCCGTCGACGCCGCCTGCTCCTCGATGTCGGGCACGACCAGCCAGCCCAGCCTGTCGGCGCTGGTGGCCGCCACCGACGGCACCGCGCGGCCCACCGGCCTGGACATCGACAAGGTCTTCTCGCTCGAGCCCTACTGGGAGGCGGTGCGGCAGATCTACCGCCCCTTCGAGTCGGGCCTGGCCTCCCCCACCGGCCGGGTCTACTTCCACGAGATCCCCGGCGGCCAGCTGTCGAACCTGCGCCAGCAGGCGATCGCCCTCGGCCTCGGCGACCGGTTCGAGGACATCGAGGACATGTACGCCGCGGCCAACCGCATCCTGGGCAACCTGGTCAAGGTGACCCCGTCGTCGAAGGTCGTCGGCGACCTCGCCCTGGCCCTGGTCGGTGCCGGGGCCGACCCGGCCGACTTCGAGGAGAACCCGACGAAGTACGACATCCCCGACTCGGTCATCGGCTTCCTCGAGGGCGAGCTCGGCGACCCGCCCGGCGGCTGGCCCGAGCCGTTCCGCACCAAGGCCCTGCAGGGCCGGCACGCCAAGCCGCGCACCACCGAGCTCACCGACGAGCAGGAGGCGGCGCTGTCGGCCGACCCGCGGCGCACCCTCAACCAGCTGCTCTTCCCCGGCCCCACCAAGGAGTTCGAGGACAGCCGCGACCGCTTCGGCAACCTCTCGGTGCTCGGCACCATCGAGTTCCTGCACGGCCTGGAGCAGGGCAGCGAGTACGAGGCCGAGATCGAGGCCGGCAAGCGCCTGCTGCTCGGCATCAGCAGCATCGGCGACGCCGACCGGCACGGCATGCGCACCGTCATGTGCACCCTGAACGGCCAGTTCCGCCCGATCCAGGTGCGCGACCGCTCGGTCACCGCCGACGTCAAGTCGGTCGAGAAGGCCGACCCCGGCCAGCCCGGTCACGTGCCGGCACCGTTCTCGGGCGTGGTCACCCCGGCCGTCGCCGAGGGCGACACCGTCGAGGCCGGCGGGGTCGTCGCGACCATCGAGGCGATGAAGATGGAGGCCAACATCACCACCCCGGTCGGCGGCACGGTCGAGCGACTGGCGATCAGCGGCCACCACCAGCAGGTCGAGGGCGGCGACCTCATCCTCGTCGTCTCCCCCGCCTGACGCCCCAGCCCTCGCACGTCCCGGCCGGTGCCGCCGGGAGCGCGGGACGCTGCGCCTTCGACAGCTCGGAGCCCGATCGACGCGGGTCTGTCACGAAAGCCCTGTGGGCCGTACTGCTTTCGTACGGTGGACGTTCCGGCATCGGTCAAGAAGTGGCACGGTGCTCCGATTCACGACTGAAGGAGAGCGACATGGGCCTTGGAGACAAGATCGAGAACATGAAGGACGACCTGACCGGCAAGGGCAAGGAGGCCGCCGGCAAGGCGACCGACAACGAGCGCCTCGAGGCCGAGGGCCGGGTCGACCAGTCGCAGGCCGACGTCAAGCAGGCCGGCGAGAAGGTCAAGGACGCCTTCAAGAACTGACCACCGACACCACGAAGGGCCGTTCCCGCAGCGCGGGGGCGGCCCTTCGTCGTGGGTGGGCCGAACGGCAACGGATGCCGGGAGCCCGCAGCTACCAGCTGCCGCCCGACGAGCCGCCGCCACCGCCGCCGGAGAAGCCACCACCGCCGCTGAACCCGCTCGACCCGGAGGAGCCGGGGGTGGAGACGAAGGTGCCGGCGGCGACGGTGGAGAACGAGTCCATGCTCGACGCGACGTCGGAGAAGCCACCGGTGGACCAGCTGCCGACGTACCAGGTGGGGCTGGCGAGGGAGTGCCCGGCCGCGCTGGCCGCGGCGGCGACGTCCTCGAAGACCCGGGCCCAGCGGTCGGCCAGGCCGAAGACGATGGCGTAGGGCAGGAAGCGGCTGAAGACGTCCTGGGCCTCCTCCCACCGGATCTGGTTGGCCTCGGCGGTCGCGATGTAGCGCTCGAAGCCGCGGGCCTGGGCCAGGATCGCCGACCCCTGGGCGGTGCGCGCCGCCATCCGCTTGCCGAGCACGCGGATGAGGAGGCCGGCCACCACGCCGCCGGCGACGAGCAGCCAGGCCGGGTTGAAGGGGAACCCGGAGTCCTGGTAGACCGCCGAGAGCGGGCCGGCGCCGAAGAAGGCGAAGACCACCGACCCGGCCAGCACGACGGTGCCGAACCCGACCCAGCCGGAGCGCTGCCGCTCGGGGCTGCGCCGGAACCACCCGCGCTGCACGACCTCCTCGTACATCAGCCGCTCCACGGCATCCAGGGTCGGCTTGAAGCGGTTCTTCAGCTGCGACAGGGCGATCCGGTTGCCGCCCAGGAAGATCGAGTCGAGCAGCAGCTGCTCGTACGGGCGCGAGGGCGCCCGCGGTGGCCGGCGGCGCGGTGCGGGTGAGCACCCAGTCGTCGGCGCGGAAGACGCCCTGGTCGTCGCGCGAGATCTGCAGGTGGCCGCGCACGGCGAGGTCGACGAGCGTGGAGGTGATGTCGACGAGGTTGACCTCCTCGTCGAGGATGGTGCCGACCATGCCGGGCTGCACGCCGGGGGGCGGGGTGAACTGCACCGCCACGGTCGGGGTCGGCCCACCGACCACGACCGGCACCTGCTGGTCGACCCCGGGGGTCAGGCCGGGGGTCAGCCCGGCGTACTGCTCGTCGCGGCCCCGGCTCCACACGAGCAGCCCCATCAGGGCTCCGGCGAGCAGGGGCAGCAGCAGGGCGAGGCCGATCGTGAGCCACCCCAGCGCCCGCGCCAGGCCGGGGCTGACGATGGCGCCGGACCCGGCATCCGCGGAGCCCTCGCGCAGGTCGGGGGTGAGGTCGCCGAAGGCGCTGCGCGGGTAGGAGGTGAGCACGCTCGCGCCCTGCTCGGCCGCCAGGTCGGGGACGGCGAAGGTGCTGGTGGCCCCGGCCACCGCCTCGCACGGGGTCGTGGAGCCGAGGTCGCCGTAGAAGCACGCGGCCCGGGTGGCCGCGACCGGGCCGGTCACCGTGGCCGACACCTGCTGCTGCGGGAAGCCGTTGGAGGGGTCGACGACGTTGTAGTAGAACTCGGCGGTGCCGTCGCCGATGTCGTTGACCACGTGGGCCAGCCGGTAGCGCACGACGTAGTCGGCGGTGCCGGTGACGGTCTGCGAGGGGCTGCCGATGCGGATCTGCCGGAAGGCACCGAAGTCGGAGATCGAGATGTCGGTCGGCGCCCCGGACGGTGAGGTGACCGAGACCCCGGTGAGCTCGTAGTACCGGTACTGGGTGTCGCTGTCCTGGTAGCCCGCGCGCACCTTGACGTTGCGCAGGATGCCGTGCCGCTCCTCCCCCTCGGGGAAGCGCCAGGTGATCGTCTCGGTGACGACGACCGACCCGTCGGTGTCGACCTCGAACTCGGTGAGCAGCTTGTCGGCCTGCTCCTGCGCCGGCAGCCTTCTACGACACGGTCGTCACGTCGGGCCGGGTGGAGTTCGCGATCCGCGAGTCCTACGCCGGCGGCAACGAGTGCGCGAACGTCGGCACGATCACGACGACGTTGCCCGACGGAACCCACGCGGTCGTCGAGGGCGTCTACACCTACCGGGTCGACGATGCCGGTCGGATCGTGGCGCTGCGGGCGTACTGGGAGCCGGCACACCTGACGCTGATACCTCCGGGGGACGACTGAGCCCCACGGTCGGCGTGAGCGCGGCGGCGGAGGCCGCCGTAGAGGTAGCGGGTGACGAACACGTCGAACAGCAGCGGTCCCGCGAACCACCGCGGGATCCGGACACGGCGTCCGTCGGGCTGCACGACGACCAGCCCGTCCGCTGGAGGCCGAGGACCGAGCCCCACCGGTACTCCGGCGCGCGGTAGCGCTTCCGAGGCCTCCGGCCGCGGCCGACCGCGCCGCACGTTGGCGACCACCACCCGGTAGCCCCAGTTGCGGGCCGAGCTGCGGTGCGGGTCGCTGGCGGCGACGTCGCCCACCGCGAAGACGTCGGGGTGGCCGGGCACCCGCAGGTGCTCGTCGACCCGGACGAAGCCGTCGTCGTCGAGCACCTCGGCGGGCAGGAACGCGCTGTGGGGCCGCATGCCGCCGACGGCCCACAGCGTGAGGTCGGCCTCGAACGGCGGCTGGCCGGTCGACCACTCGACCGGCCCGGTGGTGAGGCGGTCGCCGGCGAACCCGTCGGGCACCACCGCGCGGTGGTCGGGGTGCACGGTCACGCCGCGTCCGCGGTCAGCTGCCGGACGATCCAGCGCCGCGACCTTCGGGTGGTAGCCGGGGAGCGGCTCGTCGCCGCTGTGGAACAGGTGGACCTCGGCGCCGCCGCGGCGGGCCAGGTTGTCGGCGACGCTCACCCCGGTGGCGCCGCCGCCCACCACGGCGACGGTGGCGGCCGCGTCGAGCTGCGCGGCCGCGCTCGGCCAGCTCGGCCTCGATCGCCGGACAGGTCCTCGACCCGGTCGTGGCGCCAGAACCCGTTCGACGCGCCCGGTCGCGATCACCAGCACGTCGTAGGGCTCGGACACGGTGCCCACCCGTCGCCAGGTCGACGTGCACCTCGCGGGCGTCGAGGTCGACCGAGGTGATCCGGCCGTGGACGGTGCGGACCCGGTCGAGCGCGCCGGAACCGGCGGTAGGGGATGAGGTAGCTGCGCCGCCAGCGCTCGGGGTCGGTCGAGGCGGTTGCCGAGCTCCTGGCCGCTCACGAGCGCCGGGCGGGTGGAGATGCCGACGACGTCGCACGTGGCGGGCCAGCCGGGTGGCGACGAGCACGCCGGTGTCGCCCAGCCCGGCGACGACGACCCGGGGGCGCGGACCGGGAACGGAACGGGAGCGGGGTCTCGGAGCCGTGGTCACCAGCAGGTTCTAGCGAATGTCGGACGTGGGGGTCGGTCCGACGCGAGACTGGGTGTTCCCGACGAGAGGGTTCCCATGCCGGCCGACGACGACCGCCCGCTCCACGGACCGCCCCGACCCGACCGGCTCCTGCACGCGGCCGCCGAGCAGCTCGCCGAGATGTTCGGCGTGCACCGCCAGCTCGACAAGCTGCTGTACGAGTCGGCGCAGGAGGTCGGCGGCGTCGAGTTCGCCAGCATCTTCAACCCGATCCCACCGAGACGCTGTCGGCGCAAGCCCCGTCCCGACGCCATCAACCACGACCAGGCGTTCCTGCGGTCCTCGCCGCTGTCGTCGGCCGAGACCGAGGCGGCGCTCGGGCTGCTCGAGATCCTCCACGGCGACTTCGCCGGCGCCAACGTCGACGTGTTCGCCGCGTTCGCCGAGCGGGAGAAGTTCTTCGAGCGCCTCGCCGACGGGCAGTCGTTCATCTTCGTGGGGTCGCACCTGGAGTTCCAGGACGTCGGCTTCAACCTCGGCTACCTCACCCGGGCCGCCCACCAGCACGGCTTCGACCGGCTCGACACCCGCACGACGCTGATGATCGGGCGGCTGCTCGGCTACCTCGAGGTCATGGGCCTCAACGTGATCGACGACATCCTCCGCAAGGCCGCCAACGTCCTGAAGACGTTCCCGGTCAGCGGCGGCGAGGCCGTCAACGAGGGCGACATCACCGACGAGGACCTCAACCGCCGGGTCCGCAACTTCCGCAAGCAGCAGAACGCCCGCACCCGCCAGGAGTTCATGAACCTCATGACCTCCGACCACGGCCACATCGTCATCGAGGCCGGCAGCGGCTCCCGCGACGCCAAGGACGAGCACGGCTACGTGGTGATGGAGCCCTTCGCCGGCGGCACCCGCGAGGACCTCTACGTCGCCGTCCAGGCCGGGGCGTCGATCTACCCGGTCTTCGGCGACTACGGGAACACCGAGCGAGCCGTCGCGTCGTCGAGATCGGCCGCGAGATCACGTCGCTGTCGAGCCCGCAACCACGCCCACGCCATCGGCGAGATCATCGCCAGCATGGGCAACCGGGCCCGAGGCGCCGCCGCCAAGGAGCACCCCGACGTCGCCCGCTTCCGCACCCCGATCCGCTACGGCAACTACGACGACTGACCCGCCGACGCGGTCCTACAGGCCGTCGCTCAGGGGGAACAGGTCGGGGAACTCCGGCGTCCGTCCCTCGGCCTTCGCCGTGAACGCCTCGCCCATGTCGGCGGTGTCGAACATCGCCGCGTTCCAGTTCGCGATGTACTCCAGGCCGTCGGCGACCGAGTGGTCACGGGTGTAGGCGAGCGACGCCTTCGTGCCCCACACCGCCATCGGCGCCTTCTCGGCGATCTCGGCCGCGACCGCGAGCACGCCGGTCACGAGTGACTCGTGGTCGGGGAACACGCCGTTCACGAACCCGGCGGCCTGCGCCTCCGCCGCGCTCCAGCGACGGCCCGTGTAGGCCAGCCCGCGCACGATGCCCTCGGGCACGAGCTTCGGCATCCGCTGGAGCGTGCCGACGTCGGCGGTCATCCCGATGTTGATCTCGGCGATGGAGAAGAACGCGCCCTCGGTCGCGTACCGGAGGTCGGCCGCGCACACGAGGTCGACGCCGCCTCCGACGCACGCGCCCTGGATCGCACAGAGCACCGGCATCCGTGCCCGCTCCAGCGCGGTGAAGGAGTCCTGCAGCTTCATGGCGGTGGTGCGGAAGGCCTCGTTGCGGCGGCTGCGGTGCTTCGCGGATCCGTCACCGCCGCCGAGGGTGTCGTTGCCCGCGAACACGGTGAGGTCCATGCCCGAGCAGAAGTGCTTCCCCTCGGCCGAGAGGACGAGCGCCCGGACCGTGCCGGAGGCGGAGAGCCCGTCGACGATCGCGGGGAGGTCCCGCCAGAACGACGGGATCATCGAGTTGCTCCGCTCGGGGCGGATCATGCGGAGGTGGGCCACCCGGTCGGTGGTCTCGACGTCGAAGCATTCGTAGGCCATGGGCCCAGCCTGGCCCACGGCGGCCGACCGGTGCGACGTGGGGCCGAGAGCGGGAACGACCGGCCTAGGGTCCGGTGCCGGCCGGACCGATCCGAGGAGACCCGATGACCGACAAGTCCGTGTTCACCGACGACGAGTGGCACACGCTCACCGAGGCGCCGCTGCTCGTGACGGCCGCCATCTTCCTGGCCGGTGAGCACGGCCCGATCTCGATGATCAAGGAGGCGAGCGCGAGTGCGCGAGGCGATCGCGATGCCGGGCGAGCACGGGGTCGCGAACGAGCTCATCGGCGAGATCGTGGCCGAGGCGAACACCAAGGAGGCACGCGGCCGAGCTGAAGGAGCACCGCGGCGCCGACGGTCGAGGCGCGATCGAGAGCGTGCTCACCGAGCTCGCAGCCCGCCGCGGCCGCGCTGCGAGAAGGTCGTGCCACGGTCGAGGCGGCGGAGGTGGCCGGATGGCTCGTCGACATCGCGACAGGCGGTGGCCGCGTCGGCGAAGACCGTGAATCCCGACGAGCAGGCGACGATCGAGAAGATCCGCGCGCGCAGTTCGCGGTCAGCTCGGACTGACTGCGTCGCCCGGCGGCTCAGTGGGTGGCTCGGTCCGGCCGAGCTGTTCGAGGTGCCCGTCGGCGATGTCCTCGGCGACCCGGCGCGTGCCGTCGTGGCCGGTCACCGCGACCACGAAGTCCTCGGCGCCGAGCGCGAGCGTGCGGACCGGGGTGCGGGCGCGCACGGTCGCGGTGCGCGGGATCGCGTGGAGGAGCGCGGTCTCGCCGATGCCCTCGCCCTCGTGGCGTTCGGCGATCAGCGCACCGTCGCAGAGGATGTCCACGGTGCCGGTGGCGATCGCGAGGAAGCGGTCGCCCGGCTCACCCTGACGCATGAGGTCGGCTCCGGGATCGAAGTCGACCCAGCCGGCGTTGCGGGCGAGCCCCTCGACCGCGGGCGCGGGGAGGAAGGCGAAGATCGGGAGTCGCCGCAGGAGCGTGAGCTCGACGACCGGGATCGTGGCTCCGTCGTCGAGTCGGCGCAGCGCACCGAAGCGCAACAGCACGACGAGCGGCACGAACGCGCCGACGATGATCGCGGCGCCCTCGATGCTCCACCCGTCGATCAGGAACGGCGCGACGACGGCACCGAGCGCCAGCCCGAAGCTGAGCAGGCTCTCGCGGAGCGCGAACACCCGCCCGACCGACTCCGTCGGCGCACACCGCTGCAGGAGGGTGTGGCCGGCGATCGCGACGACCGCCTGGCCGATGCCGGCACCCACGAGCAGCAGACACGCCACCGGCAGGTCGGGGGCGACGGCGAGGAGCGCGAGTGAGCCTCCGAAGATCAGCGAACCGCCGATGAGGGCGGGAGCGAGCCGGCGGCCGACCATCAGCCCGCCGAGCGCGGCGCCGATCACGCCGCCGGCGCCGAGCGCGGCGGTGAGCCAGGCCGCACCGGCGGCGGTGCCGCCGAAATGGTCGATGGCGAGCGCCACGTTGACGATGTCGAGGGCGCCGATCACCACGTAACCGGCCGCGGACAGGGCGAGCACGAGCCGCACGCTGCGCTCGCCCGTGGCGACCCGGATGCCGTCGGCGACCTCGCCGAACGCGCCCCGTAGCAGGGCCTCGGTCGCCCGGATCGGCCGTCCCGCGCAGCGGGGGACGAGGGCGGCGGCGGCGACCATCGCGACCGCGAAGACGGCGAAGACGCGTGCCCGGGTCCCTCCACCGTGAAGATCCCGGCGGCGAGGGCCGGGGCCAGGAAGATCGCGGCCTGCGCCGACCACTCGGTCACGACGTTGAGCGCGTGGAGCCCCTCGGCGTCGTGGGCGAGCGCCGGAGTGAGCAGGGCCTGGGCGGGCCTGGACGTGCCGATCGCGGCGGCCGCGACGAGCAGCAGCGCTGTAGACGACGGCGGCGGACCGTCGACCGCTAATCCGGCGAACGTGGCGCCGCCGAGCGCGACGCCCTGCACGAGATAGCCGACCGAGAGCACGGTGTCGGCACGACGCCGTTCGGCGAGCACCCCTGCCGACTGGGTCGACGAACCCCGCAGGAACGAGCACCACGAACGACACGAGCCCGGCGGCGGTCGCGCCGCCCTGGTCGAAGGCGTAGATCATGAGCGCGAGCCAGGTGGCGTTCTCCTGCCGTTGAACAAGGTGAACGTGATCGTCAGCCGGCGCGCGGCGGGATCACGGAGGACGACACGCAGCGGTCCGACCGTTCCCTGCCTGGGCACGGCGAAACGGTACCGACCCCGCAGCGACCTTCGCCTCTGGAGGACGCGCGCCGCCCGGCTGCGACCGTCGGGCCCATGACCTGGCGAACCCCCGGAACCGCCTCATCGCGCTGCGCCGAGCGGCGGGAGCGGTTCCTCCGCGACGCCGGCCCTGTGCGATGGGACCGGCTCGAGCTCAGGTTGGCGGCGGTGGACCCGCTGAGCTGTCGGATGCTGGACGCGGCGGCGGGTCTCGAGGCCGACATCTGCCCTCGACGCGTGATCAGGCCCACGCGCTGGGGATCGACCGGACACCCGACCTTGCGGCGTTCCTCCCGGTCTGGGCCGCCGAGGAGGCGGAGCATGCCCGCGCGCGTCCGGGCCCTGCTCGCTGACTGGACCTACCCTCCGGCGCCGCGGCGGCCGTCCGAGATCGCCCGCCGTCGACGTGTGCTCGGCGAGATTGCCTCTGCGCGTTGCGGCGGTTCCCTGAGCCCGCCGTGGTGGCATGCACCTTCGGGGCGGCAGCGGAGTACGTGACGATCATCGTGTACCGCGTGATCGCCGAGGGGATCGACGACGTCGCGGTGCGTCGCCTGCTCCGCGGCATCGTGCGGCAGGAGGGCCGCCACCTCGCGTTTTCCTCGCGGCCGCGTGTTCCCGGCGGCCGATCTGGGTCCGGGGCACACGCGGGTGACGTGCCTCGGCGCGCACGTGACGTGGGAGCCACCGGGTGTCCCGAGCCTGGGCCTCGACGGCTGGCGTGAGGTCTTCGCTCCACTGCTCGCGAGCGCCGAGTCCTCCGGTCCCGAGTGGCGTCGGTGGACCGCGTCGTGGACTTGATCCCGCACCTCGACGGGCTCGCGGTCATGGGAGCCGAGCGCTTCCTCGTCGGCGTCGGCGTCGGCGTCGGCGCCGGCGGCGCGTCGGATCCGCGGTACTTGCACCGGACGGAACAGCCGACTAAACCACAACCGACGCCAACCGGCCTTCGGGTCGAGCGGCGTCTCGGGGTTGCGGGCCGGCAGGGCCTGCGGCAGGGCAGGAGGAACCATGGGCAGATTTCGCATGCTCGCGGGAATGTGTGCGCTCGTCATGGCGTCACGCTCGCCACGCTTCCGCTACTCGGAACGGCAACCGTCGCCGCGCCAGCACCACCACGGTGACCGTCGGCCACGAGAACCTCGCACCGAACGGTCCATGGGCCTCGCCGCCCACCGCGTACGCATCGGACCCTCCGTACTACGTCTACAACCCCGGAAGTGACACCGGAACCGCCGGATTCCGCACCGGTCCCGGCACCCCGCCGCTCGGCGCCGGCAGCCTTGGGATCACGGTGCCGGCCGGTCAGCATCGGGCCGTCTACGACTATCAGTGGGGCACCTGCGCCAACTGGCCCGTGGGCTTCCCCAACTGCACCGCCGCAGGCACCCCGGTCGCCGGTATCACGCGCTCGGCTACTCGACCTACCGGATCGGCGCGACAGCGCGGCCAACGTGCTGCCGTCATTCAACCTGGAGATCGATCCCGACCCGAGCATCGTCGGTCCGCACTACACCTCGCTCGTGTGGGAGGCCTCGAACAACGGCTTCTCGACCGTGAAACGACACGTGGGAGACCTGGGACGTCCTCGACGGCGGAAACGGCAAGTTCTGGTCGTCGCAGGTGATCCCCGGCTACCCGAGCGCGGGTGCGGGCGGCACGCTGCTCACTTGGAGGCGTGTTCAAGGCCGCAAACCCCAACGTGGTGATCCGTTTCGGGGTTGGCCCGAACGTGGGGACCGGTCCGCTGTTCAGCGGCGCAGTCGACCGCATGGTCGTCGGCTTCGGTGGCAACGACACCGTGTTCGACTTCGAGGCGACCTCGACGAGCGCGGTCATCGGCTCGCCCGAGTACCAGCCTCTTCCCGACGCCGACCACCGAGTGGATCAGCCACGACGACAGCAACACGGCCGCGGCCGGTGACGTCACCTGTACGTCAACGGTCCGGCGACGGCGCCGTCGGGCGTCGGCTCGGCCCGGTTCGACGACCGTGACCGGGACCGGCGCGAGCGCCTGCCGATCTACACCGACCTCGCGAATGCGGCCACTGGTTCTCGCAGATTTCGAACCTGAGCTACTCCACCTACCGGTTATCGACCGACGGAGGGAACAACCTCGCGGTCGCGGTCGCAGTTCAACGCCGACTACGACAAGACCGACAACTCGAACGTGTGGCAGGGCCGTCTCGTCTTCGAGCCCTATCGGGGCGTCAATGGCAACGTTCCCCAGAACACGTGGCAGACCTGGAACCCGCTGGTCTCCGGCACTTGGTGGATGACCGGCACACCGAAGGTCGGAGGCGTGAGCGTTACGAACCAGTGCCCGCAGAACACTCCGTGCGCACGTGGGCCCAGGTGCTCGCCGCCTACCCGAAGGCCGGCTTCAACCCGGGTCAGCCGTTCGTCGTGTTCAAAGCCGGCTCCGCCGGTAGCTGGCCGGGCTTCGTCGGCAATGTCGACGACTTCCACATGAGCATCGACGACAGCGCCTCAGCGTTCGACTTCGAGCCCGTCTGCTCGACCGACTGCTACGTCGCCACGACGGGGAGCGACAATGGTACCGGCACGATCGCCGACCCGTTCCTCACGATCCAGAAGGCGGTCGACACGGTCGACGTCGGCGGGACGGTCCACGTCGCCGACGGCACCTACGCCGCAGGCGCGACGATCAACAAGAACCTGACGCTCGACGGCCAGAGCCGCGGGGCATGATCATCGACGGACCGAGCAGCGGAACCGGCCTCGCCGTGGGCGCGACGACCGGGGTCACCATCTCGCACCTCACGGTGAGGGACTTCAATCTCGGCGTCACCACCATGACCGGGCCGATCTCCAACTTCACCGTGGAGCACGTCGACATCGTCGACAACGTCACCCACGGCGGCATCTGGAGTCAGGCGTTCGGCGTCACGAACTACACGGTCGACGACGTCGACGCTTCGGTGGAACAACCAGGTCGGTGGTCTGGCCGGCCGTGGCTTCTGGATTATCAACGGGGTGAAGACGGGCGTCACGGTCACGGACAGCACGTTCGACCACAACGGGCTGGTCGGCATCGACATCAACGACGGCTCCGTGACCGGCGCGACCATCACGGGCAACACGGTGACCGGCAACGGCGACTCGGGCATCGGCGTCCTTGGCCCGGAGGGTCCGGGCGCGAACCTGGTCGCGGACAACATCGTCACCAACAACGGCCGCTACGGCATCGAGATCAAGAACGCCACCGGCAACGGCGCCTCGAGCGGCCCCGGCAGCGTGGTCGTCTCGGGCAACACCGTCAGCCGCACGGTCGCCGCGACCGATCGCACGTGACTACGCGGGCATCGCCGTCTTCCGTCGCTCGCCTGACCTCGCCCTGAATGCCGACCAGCCCTCCGGCGTGGTCGTCACCAGACAACACGGTGAGCGGCTTCCAGCGCAAGCCGATCGGTTCGACCGGCGACGGCTTCGGCATCGTCGTCGAGGGCACCGACCACCGGTCAACCGCAACACCGTGTCGGGCAACGACGTCGGCATCCAGATCCAGGCGGGGAACCACCGACAACCAGCAAGGCACCGACTGATTCGATCGGGACGACTCGCCGGCCGGGAGCGCGGCGATCAACCGCAACAGCATCACCGGCAACGCGGTCGGCCTGCGGACGGCCGGCACCGTGACCGGCACCGCGACCTGCAACTGGTACGGCTCCTCAGCGGTCCGGGTGCGCCGAACGGTCCGGGCACCGCGACGGCATCTCCACCACCGTGCTCGGGTTCACGCCGTGGCTGCTCACGAGCAACCTCAACGGCGCCTGCACGACTCCGAGCGTCTCCATCGGTTCGGTCAGCAACCCCGAGGGCAGCGGAACCGACCCCGTGGTCAACGTGCCGGTCACGCTCTCGAACGTGGTCGGCGCGACCGTCACCGTCAACTACGCGACCGCCGACGGATCGGGTCCGGCCGGCGCGGTGGTGCCCAACGACTACACGTCGACGAGCGGCACCGTGACGTTCCTCCCGGGCGTTGAGCTGAAACGCCCTCGAAAAATGAAACTCAGCCTGATCATATTCACCAGTATAGCTCAGTAGAAGTGCATAGTGTGACTGCGCTGCACTGCTGCTCTGATCGAGCGCAACTGCCTGTCGCGCCATCGACAGCGCTTCTCGAAATGTGACCTCTCTGTCTTCAGCCCAGAATGCCATCCATTCCACATACCGTACTAGCGAGAGATGATGGTAGGCCTGGGCTAGGTTGACGTCTAACGAAATTGCCTTCTTCAGGTAGTTGGCCGCTGCCGCATATGCCTCGCGCGTATTTGCATCTTGCATCGCAGCTGCGCGGAGCAATAGGTCATAAGCTCTTAACTCTGACTCGGCCAGTCGCCGGACGCGTTCCTTGCTGGCATTGTCAACCTGCCCTCCAACTGTTGCGGTAACTGTTCGTGCAAGTTCATCTTGAACGGAGAAGACTTCTGCTAGTGGTCGGTCATAACGCTCTGCCCAGATGTGGCTGCCCGATTCGGCATCAATGAGCTGCGCGGTGATCCGCAGGCGATCACCCGCCCGCCTCACGCTGCCCTCGAGCACATAGGCAACGCCAAGCTCGCTTCCCACCTTCTTCACGTCGACAGCTCGGCCCTTGTAGGTGAACGACGAGTTCCGGGCGATGACGAAGAGGTTCCGGAAGCGCGACAGCTCGGTGATGATGTCCTCGGTGATGCCGTCCGAGAAGTACTCCTGCTCCGCGTCGCCGCTCATGTTGGTGAAGGGCAGCACCGCGATCGATGGCTTGGTCCGTTCAGGTGCAACTGCTGGCGCCGCTGGTCGTGATCGATGTCGCGAGACGATAGATCCGCAGGGGCTTCGCGATGTTCTTCAGCTGCTGCTCGCCCATGTCCTCGAAGGCGAGGTCGAGACGGCTGCCGACATTGTCGTGGACCATGGCTGAGACCGCGACACCGCCCGGTGGCGCCAGTCCCTCGATCCGCGCGGCGACATTCACGCCGTCGCCATAGACGTCGCCCCCCTCCGAGATGACGTCACCGAGGTGGACGCCGATGCGGAGCTGGATTTGCCGGTCCTCGGGCAGGTCCGCGTTCCGCGCCGCCATCGCCTTCTGGATGGCCGCGGCGCAGGCCACCGCGTTCACGACGCTGGGGAACTCGACGAGGAAGCCGTCGCCCATGGACTTGAAGAGGCGACCCTGATGCTCGGCGATCTTGGGCTCGATCACCTCGGCGCGGAGCTTTCTGACCGCCGCCAGGGTGCCGGCCTCGTCCTCGCCCATCAGCTTCGAGTAGCCGACGACATCGGCGGCGAGGATGGCGGCGAGGCGGCGCTGGACGTCCTGTGTCGCTCACCCGCTGAAGCCTCCCCTGCCATCGATCTGGTCAGACCCCTTCGACAAGCAGAGATCTGTTTCGGCCGCTTTCTCGCGCAGCGCTCTTGCGGCGGTGTATTCGGGCGACTTATAGAAGCGGCGGGCAGCATCCAGAGAGTTGAACTCGACGACGATCGTTATGCCGTCCAACTTGCCTTCGCGCCGCTCCGGAGAGGGGCTGCGAACGAGGACTTTACCGCCATAGGCGGCTATTGCCGAGCCTGACGCCGCCCGAAAGCGCTCATAGCCTTCCTGATCGAGAACGCGAATGGTCGCTATCAAGTACCCTTTCGGCATCTGACATTCTCCCGGAACTGGACATCGGACGAGGCGTCTGTATTGGAGGTATCCTTTCACCAAGTCAGGCTGCGGGTCAAATTCTGCAGGGGCTGAATGGCCAAGCGGGTCATACGACTGCCGAATGACTGTGCTAGTCCGGTAGACTGGCAAGCCTGTATGCCTTCACCCAGAACTGAACGTCGCGGCTGTGCTGAAACGGCTGGGTCTCCATCCAGGTCGAAATGCGCCAGCTAGGAAAGCTGCTGAGAAAGTAGCGGGCTTCCCGGGCGGCCTCGTCGGGTTGACCAGACAGAGCGAGGGCGGCCGCCAACACGCGGCGGGCCACGGTTCGATAAACCTCCTGGCGCCTCAACGTGCGAATTGCGTCGTCGAACTGCTCATTGGCCACCAACGCGAAGCCCTGAGCCCAGTAAAACCAGGAAGGCGGCTGAGGATCGAGATGCAATGCCCGTTCCGCAAGCTTAACAGCATCAGCGGGTCTCCCGGTAAGGACATTGAAGTTGGCAAAAGTGGCGTGGGCCTCGGCGTTATTCGGATTTAGGCGAATTGCCGCTTCGTAGTACGGTCGGGCCTCGTCCCAGCGCCGCTCGTTGAGCAGCATGTATCCCATGACCCAGTTGGCACTCGAATCCTGGGGATTTGCCCTAAGTGCCGCCTGTGCCGAGGCGAGGGCGAGTTCGCGATTGGGCTGCTGAGACTTCTCCATTGCAACCACTTGAAGGCCCGCACCATCGCAAGTTGCCAGTGTGCTTCAGCGTAATCTGGATCGAGAGCGAGTGCTTGTTCGAGCATGTCCTCTGCTTCAAGGTTAGCCTCGCGCGATACGCTGAAGAGATTGCGCGATTTCAGGCAGAGATCATAAGCCTCCAAGTTTCTCGGATGCTGGGACTGTACGACCACCGCCACTTCGACCTTCAGATGGCGGGCAATGGCATCCACGACCTTCTTGGTGACTTCGTCCTGCACCTCAAAGATATCAACAATATCCTTGTCGAAGCGTTCAGCCCAGATGTGATTCCCGCCGCCTCCGGCGTCGATAAGCTGCGCGTTGATGCGCAGGCGAGCGGCAGATCGGCGCGCACTGCCTTCAAGGATGTATTTCACACCAAGTTCCTGCGCGATCTTCCGTACGTCGACGGCTTGGCTCTTGTAAGCGAAGGAGGAGTTGCGGGCGATGACGAAGAGGTTGCGGGCAATTCGAGAGTTCAGTGATGATGTCTTCGGTTATTCCGTCCAGAAGTATTCCTGCTCCACGTCGCCGCTCATGTTGGCGAAGGGCAGGACCGCGATCGCGGGCCCGGTCCGTTCGAAGGTCGCCGCTTCGCGGCTGGTCGAGATGAAGTCGTCAGATGCGATAGACTTGGACCGGTCGGGTGATGTTCTTGAGTTGCTGTTCGCCCATGTCCTCGAAGGCGAGATCGAGCCGATCGCCAACATCTGATCATGGACCATGGCGGAGACGACAATGCCACCCGGCGACGCGATGCCCTCAAGCCGCGCAGCGACATTCACACCGTCGCCGAAGAGGTCGTCCTCTTCCAAGATCACATCGCCAAGGTTTACGCCGATGCGGAGCTGGAGTTGCCGGTCCTCTGGCTGGTCCGCGTTCCGTCCCGCCATCGCCGTCTGGATGGCCGCGGCGCAGGCCACCGCGTTCACGACGCTGGGGAACTCGACCAGAAAGCCGTCGCCCATGGACTTGAACAGGCGACCCTGGTGCTCGGCGATCTTGGGTTCGATTACCTCGGCGCGGAGCTGTCTTACCGCGGCCAAGGTCCCAGCCTCATCCTCGCCCATCATCTTCGAATAGCCGACAACATCGGCGGCCAGGATCGCGGCGAGGCGGCGCTGGACGGAGGTCTCTGTCACTCGATGGGGCCCCAGTTTGCTCCCGCGGCTCCAATCCGGAGTCAGGAGTAAGTTAGGATAACACCACCTCATGAACCCGCAAATGATGTGTCTCGGAGCGAGCTGATCGGCGGGAGGAGAGTGGCCAGAACCGGTGCGGGACAGCGCGACGGATCGTGCCCCGAAGCATATGGGACGTCCTGGGACTCTCGACCCCAACCCCCGTTAACGAGTTCCGCTACCCCGGTGGCTACCCCAGAGGGATTCACGCGTCGGGGGAGCCAGACTCGGATCCGAGCTAGGCGATTGTTTTCATGTGCGGAAACTGGTGCTGCCAGAGAGGATCGAACTCTCGACCTCTCCCTTACCAAGGGGATGGGCTAAGGGATACCTTCGGTCATCAAGGTTCAGCAAGGGACATAAAACATTGGTTTTATAAGCATTTGAGGGCTATCTACGGACATATAGGGAGTGGTTGGTCTCTCATCCAGTGACGGATGGGTGACGGATGGAAAGGAAAAGTCCTCAGATGACGACGATAACCAAGGCATCGGCTGCGAGCTTCGTGAAGGCGGGAACTGGCGGAAGGCCGCGTGCGGTCCTGCGTGATGACGTGCTCTCCGGCTTCGCGCTGGCCCTCACGAAGGGCGGCAGCGCCTCGTGGTGGTATGAATACCGCCTCCCCGGTGCCGGTCGCGCCCGAGGGCAGAAGACCTACACCATTGGTACATGGCCAAAGGTCCCGGTCGAAGAGGCGCGCAACATGGTGCGCATCCTCGCCGGTCAGATCGCCGCTGGCGTTGACCCGCAGGTTATCAAGAAGGCCGAGGCCGCGAAGGAGCGGCTCCTCCTTGAGAATGCCCTCGACGAATACGAGCGACACCTTGAGGGCCGTGCTGCGTCCTCAAGAGGGCGACCATGATGTCCTCGCTGCGCCGAGGGCTGTCTCCGCTCCTGAAGCAGGACCTCGGCAGCCTCGACCGGCGCACCCTCGTCGAGCGCATCGAGAAGGTCTCGGCAGAGCGGGGACCCGGCGCTGCCGGTGACTTGCGGAAGTTGTGCGACGTTCCTCGCGAGACAGGTGAACCTCGGCATTCTCAGAGTGAACCCTCTCTCCGGGCTCCGCCTTGAGCGGCCCACCAAGGCAGACATCGCCGGGGACGAGGACGCCGCGCGGGTGCTGACCGACGATCAGGTCCTCGCTGTCTGGTTCGCCGCTGCGCGTGTGCCGCGTCCCTTCGGCGACCTCGTGCGCTTCGGCCTCCTCTCCGGCCTCCGGCGCGGTGAGCTTGCGTCGCTGCGGCAAGAGTGGATCGACAGCGAAGGCCGCAGGATCACCATTCCGGCCATCAACATGAAGGCCGGGCGTGAGCATGTCGTTCCCATCACGGCGATGATGGCCGACAGAACTCGACGGATTGCCGAAGCACACCGGCTCTCTCGTGTTTCCCTCGGGCGCTCGCCTCGGCGGCAGCACTCCCCTTTCCGGCTGGAGCCAGCTTGTAGCGAAGCTGCGGACTGAGGCGAAGTTGCCATGGCTCGGTCTCCATGACCTTCGCCGGTCTTATCGGAGCCGACTCGCGGACCTTGGCATTTCCGAGCCGGTGGCCGAGACCATGATCGCGCACAAGCGTCCTGACCTCGTGGCCCGGTACACACGCACGCAGATGTGGAGGCTGCGCGTCGATAGCAAACACCGTAACTGAACGCGTCACAA
>CAWDXP010000013.1:0-39176 GCA_963806295.1 uncultured Actinomycetota bacterium
GGTGGGAAGTTCCCCCGCAGCGAGAGCGGTCGTTCGTACGAGGTGTATGCCGTGCCGTCAGCCGCCGCCGCGCGTCGCGGATCGCCCTCTCGCGCACCGCGATTCCTCGCCAACGCCGCACAGGGGTCGCGCAAGGACGCCCGGGATGCCGTCGTCGCGGCGCGCAAGGCGCAGGCGGGCTGGGCGGGGGCGACGGCATACAACCGGGGCCAGGTGCTCTACCGGGTGGCCGAGGTCATGGAGTCCCGTCGCGGGCAGCTCGTGCAGGACGTCCGTGACAGCGAGGGGCTGACCCCGGCGCGCGCCGAGGCCGTGGTGTCCGAGGCGATCGACCGCTGGGTCTGGTACGCCGGCTGGTCCGACAAGTTCACCCAGGTGCTCGGCGGGCTGAACCCCGTCGCCGGCCCCTACTTCGACATCTCCGCCCCCGAGGCCACCGGCGTCGTGGCGGTGCTCGCGCCCCAGCGGTCGAGCCTGCTCGGCCTGGTGTCGGTCATCGCGCCGGTCATCGTCTCGGGCAACACCGCGGTGGTGCTCACCAGCGAGACCCGCCCCCTGCCGGCGATCACCCTCGCCGAGTGCCTCGCCACCTCCGACGTGCCCGGGGGCGTGGTCAACATCGTCACCGGCCGCACCGCCGAGATGGCTCCCTGGCTCGCCAGCCACCGCGACGTCAACGCCATCGACCTCACCGGCGCCGCGGGTGCCGACGGCGTCGACTGGGGCGCCCTGGAGGAGGCATCGGCCGAGAACCTCAAGCGGGTGCTCCGTCCCGGCGGCACCGGCGCCGAGGCGGTCGAGCCCGACTTCTCGGCGACGCCCGACCTCTCCCGGCTCACGGCCTTCCTCGAGACCAAGACGGTCTGGCACCCCAAGGGCCGCTGACCCCAGGCTCCCCACTCATTGCGGATCTCCCACCCCGGGCCGCTGATCCCGACTTCGTGCGATTTGCACACGGTTCTCGCAGGTCCAAGCCTGCGAGAACCGTGTGCAAGTCGCACGAAGTGGAGGGGTGGGGTGGTCGCCCGGTGGGGCACTCGGGATGGGTGCGCACTGGGCTGGGGTGGGGATCCGCAATCAGTCGGGGTGGGTGCGCTGCCGTGGTGGCGGCCGGTGGCCGGATGAAGGCCGGCGGGTGGGATGTCAGGGCGGCGTGGGCAGGCCCGTAGACTTGCCGCCCGTGACGGATGAGGCGACGGAACCCCGCGACACGGCATCCGACGCCCATCTCGCCCCCGCCTCGCCGGGCCACGCGAGCCGGCAGCGGGTGGTGGTGCTCGCCGGGCCCAGCGGGTCGGGCAAGTCCCGCCTCGCGGCCCGGTTGCACGCCGCCCAGGGGTGGCCGATCTTCCGCCTTGACGACTTCTACCGCGACCTCGACGACCCCTCGATGCCGCGCAGCGAGGGCCTGGGCATCGTCGACTGGGACCACCCCGACAGCTGGGATGCCGAGCGCGCCGTCGCCTCGCTGTGCGAGCTCGTCGACACCGGCCGCACGGACACCCCGGTCTACGACATCTCGACGAGCCGGGCGGTCGGGCACCACGAGGTGGCCGCCGCCCCGGGCGACCTGGTCATCGCCGAGGGCATCTTCGCGGCCGAGGTCGTCGACCGGTTGCGGGAGTGCGGCGTGCTGCACAGCGCCTGGTGCGTGCACCACCGCCCCGGAGTCACCTTCGTGCGCCGCCTGGCACGCGACCTCAAGGAGCGCCGCAAGCCGCCGGTCACCCTGCTGAGGCGCGGGCTGACGCTGATGCGGGCCGAGCCCGAGATCGTGCGCCGCCAGACCGCCCTCGGGGCGCGGCCGGCCCGCGCCAGGGACGTCGAACGCGACCTTGTCACGGCGGCCGATTCCGTCGGTTAGGGTCGTGCCGTGGTCGATCGAGGGGACACGCGATGAGTGAGGGGCCGTGGGTCGCCCCAGGGTCCGTGCCGCCCCCGGAGCAGGCTCCCCCGCCCCCGGGCTACGCGGCTCCCCCTCCCGGGTATGCCGCGCCGCCCCCGGGCCACGCCACTCCACCACCCGGCTACGCCGCGCCGCCCCCACCCGGCTACGCCGCTCCCCCTCCGGGGTATGCCGCGCCTCCCCCGGGCTACGGCCCACCGCCTCCCGGCTACGGCGCACCCCCGGCGGGCTACCGCCCGCCCGTCCAGGACGGGCCCCGCGTGGCCGGGCTGGAGTTCCGCCCCGGCATCATCCCCCTGCGGCCGCTGACCCTCGGTGACCTCTACGGCGCGGTGACCAAGGCCATCCGCGGCAACGTCGCGGCGACCGTGGGCCTCGCATTCGTCACCTCGCTCATCTGCCTGGTGCCGGCCACGGCGCTGGGCGCCTGGATCGCCAGCCAGGAGACGCTGGCCTTCGACAGCGACGAGTTCGGGGTCTACGGCACGATCGGCTCCAACCTCCCCACCCTGGGCTCGGCGATCTCGACCGTGGCCCTCACCGGTTTCCTCGCCTACGTCGTCGGTCAGGCCGTGCTCGGTCGCAAGGTGGGCATCGGCGAGACCTGGGACGGCACCAAGCGCCGGCTGCCGGCGCTGGCGGGGGCCGTCCTGCTCACCGTCCTCGGCGCCCTGCTCATCATCGTGGCGCTCTTCGGCCCGCCCGTCGCGTGGCTCACCGCTGCGGGCGATGCCCAGGCGGCGCCCATCGCGCTGCTGGTGCTGGCCGCCATCGCGTCGGTCCCGCTCTACCTGTTCCTGTGGACCCGCTTCGCCTTCGTCACGGCCGTCATCGTGCTCGAGGAGCGCGGGGTGCTCTCGGCATTCGCCCGGTCGTGGCGGCTCACCTCGGGGACGCCGTTCTGGCGCATCCTCGGCATCCGCCTCCTCACGAGCCTCATCGTCGGCCTGGCCGCGTCGCTGATCACCATCCCCCTGACGCTCGTCGGCGTCGGCCTGGTCTTCGCCCTGAACGACGAGGGCGCCATCTTCATGTGGCAGGCGATCCTCGGCGGGGTCGCCAGCCTGATCAGCGGGGCGATCACCACCCCCTTCTCGGCCGGGGTCGACGCCTTGATGGCCATCGACCAGCGGATCCGGCGCGAGGGCCTCGACGTCCAGCTGATCCACGCGTCCCAGCAGGGCGGACCGGCTCCGTGGCCCAGCGCCGCCGGGGCCCGCTGAGCCGGTGCGACTCGACCCACCCCTGGACCCCACGTCGCCGCAGGCACGGCAGTGGCTCGAGGACGAGCTGCGCAAGGGCATCTACCGCGAGCAGAAGGGGCTGCTCGAGCGCCTCCAGGACTGGCTGAACCAGCTGCTGTCGGGCACCTCGGGGGATGGCCTCGCCGCCTGGACGGTCTGGGTCGCGCTCGCCGTCCTCGTGGCGGTGGTCGCCCTGGTGGTGCTGCGCTCGCTGCACGCCGAACGCCGGATGACCGGGCCGCGCCACGAGGGGGTCCTCGACGGACCGGCCCGCACCGCTGCCGAGCACCGGGCCGCGGCCGCCCGGGCGCTCGAGGGTGGCGACGCCGACACCGCGCTCCTCGAGGCCTACCGCGCGATCGCCCGGTCGGCGATCGAGCGCACCCTGCTCGACGACCTGCCCGGCCGCACTCCCCACGAGGTGGCCGTCGCGCTGGGGCCGGTGTTCCCGGCATCCGCCGCCGCCCTGGCCACCGCGGCCGACGCCTTCGACGCCGTGCGCTACGGCCGCCGCGCCGCCCGACCCGAGTCGGCCCGCGACGTCATCGCGCTCGACGCCGCCCTCGCCCGCACCCGGCCGGTGCTGCCCGACCCGGCCACCACGGCAGGCCTGCGATGAGCGCCACCACGGCCCCGGCCCCAACCGCGCCCCGCGGCACCCCCGGCTGGGACCGCCGGCGGGTGCGGCGCACGGCCACCTACGTCGGTGTCGTCGCCCTCGGCCTGCTCCTGATCGGGCTGCTCGGCCTGTCCGCGCAGCGGCCCACCGCCGCCCTCGACCCGGAGGGAACCGGCCCCGACGGAGCCCGCGCGCTCGCCGAGGTGCTGCGCCAGCAGGGCGTGGACGTCGAGGTGGTGCGCTCGATCGGCGCGCTCGAGGACGCCGAGCCGGATGCCGACACCACGGTGTTCGTCGGCAACCCCACCGACCTCGGCCCGGGGGCGGCCGCCCGCCTCGCCGACGCGGCGCGGCTGTCCGGTCGGCTCGTGCTGACGGGCGTCGACAGCGAGCAGCTGCGGCAGCTGGGGTTGCCCGTTCAGGGCTTCGGCGGTGGCGGCATCGACCTCGAGGCCGGCTGCGACGACTCCGAGGTGGCCCGCCCGAGCGACGTGGTCTCGGTGTGGGACGCCCGCTACCTGGTCACCGGCCCGGCCGAGGGGACCCGCCAGTGCTTCGTGGTGCCCTCTCCCGACGGCCCGCCCGACCAGCCCGACCCCGACGCCGCGCACGGCTCGGCCCTGATCGAGCTCGACGCCACCGCGGCCCACCCGCGCACGGTGGTCGCCGGGCTCGGCCCGGCCTGGACCAACGCGGCCATCACCGACGACAGCCATGCCGGCACGGCGGTGCGGGCCCTCGGCGCCACGCCTCGGCTGGTCTGGTACCAACCGGGCACCGCCGACGCCCTCGCCCCCGGCCCCGGCGAGCTCGACGTCGCCGGTGACCCGTCGGTCTGGCCACCGTGGACCGGGCCCGCCATCGCCCTGCTGCTCGCCGCCGTCGTGCTGCTCGCCATCGCCCGCGGTCGCCGGCTGGGCCGGCTCGTGCGCGAGCCACTGCCGGTCGTCGTGCGCGCCATCGAGACCACCGAGAGCCGGGGCCGCCTCTACCGCCGGGCCGGCGACCGGGCGCGCGCGGCCGCCGTGCTGCGCGCCGGTGCCGCCGAACGCCTCGCCGCCCGTCTGGCCGTGGGCCGCGGCGCCGGGCCGGATGCCGTGGTGCACGCGGCGTCACGGGCCAGCGGCCGCCCGCCCGCCGAGGTGGGTGCCATCCTGTTCGGGCCCGCCCCACCCGACGACGCCGCCCTGATCCACCTGGCCCAGCAGCTCACCGACCTCGAGGAGAGGGTCCGCCACCCATGACCGAGTACCCCACCAGCCCGCCGGCCCCGAACCCCGTTCCGCCACAGCAGGATGCCGTGAGCCCACCGCCCACGCCCTCCGCCGACGCCCAGCGTGCCCGCTCGGCGCTGCTGGCCGTGCGGTCCGAGGTGGCCAAGGCCGTCGTCGGCCAGGACGCCGCGGTCGCGGGCCTGCTCGTGGCGCTGCTCTGCCGCGGCCACATCCTGCTCGAGGGCGTGCCCGGCGTGGCCAAGACGCTGCTCGTGCGCGCCCTGGCCGCGTCGCTCGACGTCGAGACCAAGCGGGTGCAGTTCACCCCCGACCTGATGCCGGGCGACCTCACCGGGTCGCTGGTGTTCGACGCGCGCACGAGCGACTTCACCTTCCGCCCCGGGCCGGTCTTCACCAACCTGCTGCTCGCCGACGAGATCAACCGCACGCCCCCGAAGACCCAGTCGGCCCTGCTCGAGGCCATGGAGGAGCGGCAGGTCAGCGTCGACGGCCAGCCGCACCCGCTGCCCTCGCCGTTCATGGTCGCCGCCACCCAGAACCCGGTCGAGTACGAGGGCACCTACCCGCTGCCCGAGGCGCAGCTCGACCGCTTCCTGCTCAAGGTCGTGCTGCCGCTGCCGCAGCGCGCCGACGAGGTGCAGGTGCTGCGCCGGCACGCGAGCGGGTTCGACCCGCGCGACCTGGCCGCGGCCGGCATCCGGCCCGTGGCGACCGTCGCCGACCTCGACGCCGGCGTCGCGGCGGTGCGCGAGGTGGCCATCTCCGACGAGGTGGCGACCTACATCGTCGACATCGCCCGGGCCACCCGGGTGTCGCCGTCGCTGTCGCTCGGCGTCTCGCCGCGCGGCGCCACCGCCCTGATGGCGACCAGCCGGGCCTGGGCCTGGCTCGCCGGGCGCACCTTCGTCACGCCCGACGACGTCAAGGCGCTGGCGCACGCGACGCTGGCCCACCGGCTCTCGCTGCGCCCCGAGGCCGAGCTCGAGGGCGTCGGCGTGGGCGCGGTGCTCGAGAGCGCGCTCGGCTCGGTGCCCGTCCCCCGCTGATGGCGATCACCTGGCGCACCGTCGTGCTGGCCCTGCTCGGGCTGGCACCGGTCGCCATCTGGCCGCACGCGTCGACCGTGCGCTGGTGGCTGCTCCTCGTGCTCGCGCTGGTGGCCCTCGACGTGCTGCTCGCCAGCCGCCCGCGGGTGCTGAGCATCGTGCGGGGTGAGCCCACCCAGGTGCGGCTCGGCGAGACCACCACGAGCACCCTGTGGGTCACCAACACCTCCGGTCGCGGCGTGCGCGGCGTGCTCCGCGACGCGTGGCCGCCGTCGGCGGGGGCGGTGGATGCCGTCCACGAGCTCCTCGTGCCGCCGCACGAGCGGGTGCGCCTCACCACGCACCTCGTGCCCACCCGGCGCGGCGACCGCGTGGCCGACCGGGTCACGGTGCGGGTGCTCGGCCCGCTGGGCCTGGCCGCGCGGCAGCGCTCGGTCCCCGTGCCGGGGTCGATCCGGGCGCTGCACGCCTTCCCGTCGCGCAAGCACCTGCCGAGCCGGCTCGCCGTGCTGCGCCAGCTCGACGGGCGTGCCGCGGTGCGCATCCGTGGCCAGGGCACCGAGTTCGACAGCCTGCGCGAGTACGTCGAGGGCGACGACGTGCGCTCGATCGACTGGCGCGCCACCGCCCGGCGCCAGCACCTGGTCGTGCGCACCTGGCAGCCCGAGCAGCACCGCCGGGTGGTCATCGTGCTCGACACCTCGCGCACCAGCGCCGGCCGGATCGGCGACGCACCGCGGCTGGATGCCGCGATGGACGCCGCGCTGCTCCTCACCGCGCTCGCCGGGCACGCCCGCGACCGGGTGCAGGTGATCGCCGGCGACCGGGTGGTCCACGCCCGGGTCTCCGGCACCGACCGGGCCCGGCTGCTGCACGACACGATCTCGACCCTGGCTCCCGTCGAGTCGCGGCTGGTCGAGGCCGACTGGTCGGCCCTGGCCACCGAGGTCGTCCGGCTGGGCACGCACCGGGCCCTGGTCGTGCTGCTCACCTCGCTGGAGTCGCTCCGCGATCGAGGAGGGGCTGCTGCCGGTGATCCCCGCGCTGGCCACCCACCACCGGGTCGTCGTCGCATCGGTCAGCGACCCGGCGCTCGCGACGATGCGGGCCAGTCGAACCACCACCGGCGAGGTCTACGACGCGGCCGCCGCGGAGCGCACGGTCGCGCTCCGGAGGCGCACGGCATCCGCGCTGGAGCAGCTCGGGGTCGACGTCATCGACGCCTCGCCCGACGAGCTTCCGGTGCGCCTCGCCGACCACTACCTGATGCTCAAGCGCCAAGGGCTGCTCTGAGCGGTGCCGGGACAAGATCGACCAACAGGTCAAGGTTGCCCCACAGCACCCCCGGCAGGCTGGGACAAGATCGACCAATTGGTCGATCTTGATACATACTTGTTCTCTACGTAGGGTCTAGGTAGAGTACGACGATGGCGCGGCCCCCTCGGATGACCATGGCGACGCAGCTGGTGCTGCGCTCCCTCCTCGCCGACCCGGCCGACGAGCTGTACGGCTCCGAGATCGGCGAGGCGGCCGGTCTGATGAGCGGCACGGTGCACCCCATCCTGGCCCGGCTCGAGGCGGCCGGCTGGGTGGAGTCCCGGTGGGAGGACATCGACCCACGCACGGCCGGGCGACCGGCCCGGCGCTACTACCGCCTCACCGGCGAGGGCGCCCAGCAGGCCCGGGCTGCCCTGGCCAAGGCCCGCCAGCCACAGCCGGGCCGCCTCGCCCCACGCCCGGAGCCGGGTCTGCCATGACCGGCCCCGGCGCCTCCCACGACGTGACCACCACGGCGCGTGTCCTGGTCGGCGCCGCCACGGCCACGTTGCCCTCCGGGGCGGTGCGCGAGCGCTACCGCCGCGAGCACCTCGGGGAGCTCAGCGCTCTCCCTTCCACCGACCAGGTGCACTACGCCGTCGGCGCGCTGATGACCTCGTGGGCGCTGCGACGGGCCGTGTCGAAGGAGACGGACATGACCTCCACCTCGATCAAGGCCGGCAAGCCGTTGCTGTGCCGGCTCAACCTGCACCACCGCTACCGCAAGCAGTACAACCCGGCCGGCGAGGTCTACCGGCAGGTGCACGAAGTGCGGCAAGGACGACCCGGGCGACCCGCCACGCGGCCAGCCCCGGCACCCGATGCCGTACGGCTGACGGCTGACGGCTACCGGCCCGGATGCCTGGTCAGGCGCCGGGATGCCGGTCAGGCGGCGGTCGCGGGGGCGACGTCTCCGGCATCCCGGGCCATGACGTCACCGGTGGCGCCGTCGCGCACCGCGGCCCGGCCGACGACGAAGACGTAGGCCAGGAACAGCGACTCGACGGCGATGCCGATGCCGATGCGGGCCCAGGTCGGCAGCCCCGACGGGGTGACGAAGCCCTCGATCGCGCCGCTGACGAACAGCACGGCGACCAGCCCGAGCGCCACCGCGATGGCGGTGCGGCCCTCCTGGGCGAAGGACTCCACCCGGCCCATCGCCCCGGGCTCGACCCACGACCAGAACAGGCGAAGCCCCACCCCACCGGCCACGAACACGGCGGTGAGCTCGAGCAGCCCGTGCGGCAGGATCAGGCCGAAGAACAGGGCGCCCCGGTCGTAGCTGAGCATCAGCGCGGCGGCGATGCCCACGTTGACCACGTTGGAGCCGATCAGGAACAGCACCGGCAGACCGAGCACGCCCAGGGCGATGCACAGCGCCGCCACCTGGGCGTTGTTGACCCACACCAGGGTGCCGAACTCGCCGTGCGGGAACTCGGAGTAGTAGTTCTCGAAGTCGGTGCCGACGTAGGCCTGGATCTCGGCCGGCGTCATCTGGCTGGTCCACACCTCGGGGTGACCGACCGACCACCAGGTGACCAGTGCCGCCAGGGCCACGCTCGCGAGGGCGGTCATCCCCCACCACCAGCGGGTGCGGTAGAGCGCCGCCGGGAAGGTGCGGGTGAAGAAGCGCAGCAGGTCGGTCCAGGTCGAGGTGCGGGCGCCGGCCGAGGCCCCACGCGCGCGGGCCAGGAGGGCCGAGAGGTAGGTGACCACCGACGGGTCGGGGCTGGCCGAGCGCACCACCGACAGGTGGGTCGAGACCCGCTGGTAGAGGTCGAGCAGCTCGTCGGCCTCGGCCCCGGTGAGGCGGCGCCGGGAGGTCAGGTCCTCGAGCCGCTGCCACTGGGCCCGGTGGGCCATGAGGTACGCGTCGAGGTCCACCCGGGCAGCCTAACCGCCGATCGCCGGGTGCTCGCGCGGGTTAGCATCACCGGGTGACCGACCCCGGGGGCTACCGCAGCTACGCCACCGACGACCTCGTCACCGGCGAAGGGGTCGCGGTCGAGGTGCCCGTCGCGAGCGTCGCGGCCCGGGTGGCCAGCGGCGCGATCGACGTCATCCTCGTGCTGGCCGTGCTGCTCGCCGGGGCGTTCGTGTTCGGGGCCGTGACGGCGGAGGCGTCCGAGGCGGTGCAGGGCATCGCCGGCATCCTGGTCACCAGCCTGGTCCTCATCGGGCTGCCGGCCATCATCGAGACGGTCAGCCGCGGTCGGTCGGTCGGGATGCTCGCCCTCGGCCTGCGCGTCGTGCGCGACGACGGCGGCCCGGCCACGGCCCGGCACGCCCTGGTGCGTGCGCTGGTCGGCTACGTCGAGATCTACCTGTTGTTCGCCATCCCGGCCCTCGTGACGGCGATGATCCACCCCCGCGCCAAGCGGCTGGGCGACATGGCGGCGGGCACCGTCGTCGTCACCCAGCGCGCGCGGCTGAACCTCACGCCACCGCCGGGGATGCCGCTCGCGCTCGCCGAGTGGGCCCGCTCGGCCGACGTCGCGACGTTGCCCTCGGGGCTGACCGTGGCGGTGCGCCAGTTCCTGGCTCGGGCGCCGGGGCTGACCCCGGCGTCGCGGCACACCCTCGGCCTGGAGCTGCTGCACTCGACGCTGCCCTACGTCAGCCCGCCGCCCCCCGGCCGCTACCACCCCGAGGTCGTGCTGGCCGCCGTCATCGCCGAGCGCCGGCGCCGCGACCTCGAGCGGCTGTGGCGCGAGGAACAGCTGCGCGCCCGCGTCATCCCGGCCGACCCCTTCAGCACCCCCCGCTGACTTTCTTGTCCGAGTGACAGCCCACGGCTGGCCGCCCTGCTCCCGCCCCCAGTTCCCGACTTCGTGCGGTTTACACACGGTTCTCGCAGCCCCGGGGCGGTAAGACTCGTGTGTAGGTCGCACGAAGTGGAAGACCTTGGGGTCAGTGGGCGGCGCCGAGCGCGGCGTAGCCGGGCTTGACGACGGACTCGATGATCTCGAGCCGCTCGTCGAACGGCAGGAACGCCGACTTCATCGCGTTGATCGTCGCCCAGCGCAGGTCGTCGAGCGTCCAGCCCGCCTCGTCGACGAGCAGCTGCATCTCGCGGGTCATCGACGTGCCGCTCATCAGCCGGTTGTCGGTGTTGACCGTCACCCGGAAACGCAGCTCCTTGAGCATCGTGATCGGGTGCGCTGCAACGGAGTCCGCGGCGCCGGTCTGGATGTTCGAGCTGGGGCACATCTCGAGCGGGATGCGGCAGTCGCGCACGTAGGCCGCCAGCCCACCCAGCACGGGGATGCCGTCGTCACCGGTCGTGATGTCGTCGACGATGCGCACGCCGTGCCCGAGCCGGTCGGCACCGCACCACTGGATGGCCTCCCAGATGCTCGGCAGCCCGAACGCCTCACCGGCATGGATGGTGAAGTGGGCGTTCTCGCGGCGGAGGTACTCGAACGCGTCGAGGTGCCGCGTGGGAGGGAACCCCGCCTCGGCGCCGGCGATGTCGAACCCGCCGACCCCGCGCTCGCGGTAGGCCACGGCGAGCTCGGCGATCTCGCGGCTGCGGGCCGCGTGCCGCATCGCGGTGAGCAGGGTGCGCATCCGGATGGGCGTGCCGGCGGCGGCCGCCTCCTCCTCGCCCTCGCGGAACCCGGCCAGCACCGCCTCGACGACCTCGGTCAGGGCGAGCCCGCCCTCGATGTGCAGCTCGGGCGCGAAGCGCGACTCGGCGTAGACCACCCCGTCGGCCGCGAGGTCGAGCGCGCACTCGCGCGCCACCCGGGTCAGCTGCTCCCTGGTCTGCATCACGGCGACGGTGTGCGAGAACGTCTCGAGGTAGCGCACGAGCGAGCCCGAGTCGGCGGCGTCGCGGAACCAGCGACCCAGCTCCACGGCATCCGTCGTGGGCAGGTCGGCGTAGCCGGACGCCTCGGCGAGCTCGACCACCGTCTGCGGGCGTAGGCCGCCGTCGAGGTGGTCGTGCAGCAGCGCCTTGGGGGCGCGGGCGACGATGGTGGCGGGGCAGGTCTGCGGTGGCTCGGGCACGGCCACACCCTAGTGGCGACGCGCCGGCTCGGTCCTGCGACCGTTCGCCGGTCGACTCGGGTCAGGCGATCCGGTCGATGACGATGGGCGTGCGCCCGACCGTGGTCCCCTCCGGGGCGATCGTGATCGCACCCTGCAGCGCCTCCTGGGCCCGGTCGAAGCGGTCCGGCTCGTCGGTGTGCAGGGTGAGCAGCAGGTCGCCCTCGCGCACCGGGTCACCCGGCTTGGCGTGGATCTCGATGCCGGCGCCCGCCTGCACCGGGTCCTCCTTGCGGGCCCGGCCCGCGCCGAGCCGCCAGGCGGCCACGCCCACGGCATACGCGTCGAGCTCGGTGAGCACGCCCGAGGCCCCGGCCCGCACCTCGTGCCGCTCGGCGGCGACCGGCAGCGGCGCGTCGGGGTCGCCGCCCTGGGCCGCGATCATCCGGCGCCAGGCGTCCATCGCACGACCGTCGGCGAGCGCAGCGGCGACGTCCTGGCCGCCGCGCCCGGCGGCATCCAGCATCTCCTCGGCGAGGCGCACGGTGAGCTCGACGACGTCGGCCGGGCCCCCGCCGGCCAGCACCTCGACCGACTCGCGCACCTCGAGGGCGTTGCCGGCGGTCAGGCCCAGGGGCGTCGACATGTCGGTGAGCAGCGCGACGGTGTTGACGCCGGCATCGGTGCCGAGGTCGACCATCGTGCGGGCCAGCTCGGTGGCGTCCTCACGGGTCTTCATGAAGGCGCCGCTGCCGACCTTGACGTCGAGCACCAGCGCACCGGTGCCCTCGGCGATCTTCTTGCTCATGATCGAGCTGGCGATCAGCGGGATCGCCTCGACCGTGCCGGTGACGTCGCGCAGCGCGTAGAGCTTCTTGTCGGCCGGCGCCAGCCCCGACCCGGCCGCGCAGATGACGGCCCCGACGTCCTCGAGCTGCTGCATCATCGCCTCGTTCGACAGCGACGCCTGCCAGCCGGCCACCGACTCGAGCTTGTCGAGGGTGCCGCCGGTGTGGCCGAGGCCGCGGCCCGACAGCTGCGGCACCGCCACGCCGAAGACCGCGACCAGCGGGGCCAGCGGCAGGGTGATCTTGTCGCCCACCCCGCCCGTGGAGTGCTTGTCGGCGGTCGGCCGGGACAGCCCGGAGAAGTCCATCCGCTCGCCGCTGGCGATCATCGCGGCGGTCCAGGTCGCGATCTCGCGCCGCGTCATCCCGTTGAGCAGCACGGCCATCGCGAGCGCGCTCATCTGCTCCTCGGCGACGGCACCGCGCGTGTAGGCGTCGATGACCCAGCGGATCTGCTCGTCGGTGAGCTCGTGGCGGTCGCGCTTGGCGATGATGACGTCGACGGCGTCGAAGGATTCGCTCATCGGGACATTCTGTCAGGGTGTCTGCGGCGTTCGGCCATCACGCCGTCGCACCTGCCGTGGGGCAACATCGACCAATAGGTCGATGTTGCACCACAGTGGGTTCAAGCAGGTGTGGGGCAACTTTGACCTATTGGTCGAACGTTGTCTCGCACAGGGCGTCAGTCGACGGGGGCGACGGCATCGAGGGTGTCGCGCCCGAAGGCCTGCGGCAGCACCTCGCGCATCGTCAGGACTCCCTCGGGCGTCTGCAGCAGAGTGTCAGCAGTTCCGTTCTCCCACAACAGCTGTCGGCACCGACCGCACGGCATCAGGCTGTCGCCGTTCTGGTCGACGCACCAGACCGCGACCAGCAGCCCGCCCCCGGTGGCGTGCAGCTGCGACACCATGCCGCACTCGGCACACAGCGTCACCCCGTAGGCGGCGTTCTCGACGTTGCAGCCGGAGACCACGCGCCCGTCGTCGACCAGCCCGGCCACGCCCACCCGGAAGTGGCTGTACGGCGCGTAGGCCAGGGTCGTCATCCGCACGGCCTCGGCGCGCAGCGCCTCCCAGTCGATGGCGGGTTCGGGTGCCGTCACGTCTCCTCCAGCTCCGTGGACAGAGGGTTCGGGGCGCGGCGCCGCAGCACCGCCACCGACGAGAGCAGCCGGGCCCCGAAGGTGATGGCGTCCTCGTCGACGACCAGGTCGCCCTGGTGCAGGTCGTAGGTGGGGCCACCGTGGCTGCGGGTGCCGAGCCGCGCCATCGCGCCGTCGGTGTGCGCGAGGTACCAGGAGAAGTCCTCACCGCCGAGCGACTGCGAGGTGGGCACCGGGTGCATCGCGCCCGCCAGCGAGGCGAGCCGGAACGCCTCGATGCCCGCGGTCGTGTTGACCACCGGCGGCACCCCCTTGACCCGCTCGACCTTGGCCTGCACGCCGTAGGGCTGCACCACCGCGTGCACGATCTCCTCGAGCAGCGGTCCGACGCTCAGCCAGGCCTGCGCGTCGAGCATCCGCAGGGTGCCCTGGCACTCGCCGGTCGACGGGATGACGTTGCTCGCGCGGCCCGCGCTGATCGTGCCCCACACCAGGGCCGCCCCGGCCCGGGGGTCGAGGCGGCGGGAGAGCGCGGCCGGCACGTCGGTGACGACCTTCGCGAGGGCGTAGGTGAGGTCCTCCGTGAGCTGGGGGCGGGAGGTGTGCCCGCCGCGGCCGTGCAGCGAGACGGTGACGTGGTCGCAGGCCGCGGTCAGCGGGCCCTCGCGCAGCCCGACCTGGCCGACGTCGAGGCTGGGGTCGCAGTGCACGGCGAACACGGCATCCACGCCGTCGAGCGCCCCCGCGGTGATGGCGTCGTGCGCCCCGCCGGGGATGACCTCCTCGGCGGCCTGGAAGATGCCGCGCACGGCCAGGCCGCGCTTGATCAGCGCCGGCTCGCACTCCTTGAGGGCGAGCAGCGCGCCGAGCAGGGCGACGACGTGCACGTCGTGGCCGCAGGCGTGGCAGACGCCCGCGGTGCGCGAGGCGTAGTCGAGGCCGGTGCGCTCGCGCACGGGCAGGGCGTCCATGTCGGCGCGCAGCGCCACGCGGTGCTCGGCATCGGGCGCGCCGATGTCGGCGAGCAGGCCGGTGCCGGGCAGCAGGCGCACCCCGACGCCCGCGGCATCGAGGCGGCGGGCCACGGTCTGGGTCGTGCGCACCTCTTCGCGGGACAGCTCGGGATGGGCATGGAAGTCCCGCCGGATGTCGATGAGCTCGGCTGCGAGTGAGGAGATGCGCTCGCCGAGGGCGGCGAGGAGGGCATCGTCGTTCATCAGGCAACCAACACTACTCGGCCGCGACGGCTCACCGCGCCGCGTTCAGCCGCCACACAGCGACGACTTCGTGCGAGTTGGCTGCGGTTTCCGGCCGCGCGATCCGCGAGAACCGCACCCAGGTCGCACGAGGTCGGATGCAGCGGAGATCAGCCGCGGGCGGCCTTGTACGCGTCCCAGCGCTCGGCGATGCCGCGCCATCTCGCGGGTGACGAACTCCAGGAACTCGACCGACAGCTGCATCCGCTCCCCGGCCCGGGTGCCCTCCCCCAGCGCGCCGCGCGCCTCGACCAGCGCCGCGAGGATCGGCCGGTAGAGCTGGTCGGTCTGCATGAGCACGTCGTGCCACGCGTCGTCCATGACGACGTAGACGTCGCGACGTGAGCCGCGCTCGCGCTCGCGGCGGATCATCCGCACCTGGGTGAGGTAGCGCACGGCACCGGAGACGCCGGCCGGGCTGACGTCGAGCAGGGCGGACGAGCTCGGCCGAGGTGAGCCGGCCGTCCTCGGTGGCCATCAGGGCGGCGAACACGCGCGCGGGCAGCCGGGCCAGGCCGGCATCCGCAAGGGCACCGCCGAGGTGCTCGACGACCTCGTGGAGGTCGGGGTCGGTCAGGTCGGTCGAGCGGCGCTCGTCGCCCGCGCCGGGCGCGGCATCCCGGCCACGCGGGCGGGCGGGCGACGGCGCTGCGGCGGACGGCATACTCGAAGATTACAACATTCACAGACTTCTGAAGCAGGTGTAGCGTGTGTGACATGTCTGACGTCATCGCCGTCTCCGGCCTGCACAAGTCGTTCGGCCACACCGTGGCCCTCGACGGCCTCGACCTCACCGTGCGCGAGGGCGAGGTGCACGGCTTCCTCGGGCCCAACGGCTCGGGCAAGTCCACCACCATCCGCATCCTGCTCGGCCTGCTGCGCGCCGACCGCGGCTTCGCGACCGTGCTGGGCCGCGACCCGTGGCACGACGCCACCGAGCTGCACCGCCAGCTCGCCTACGTGCCCGGCGACGTCGTGCTCGTGGCCGAGCCTCAGCGGCGGCGAGGTCATCGACCTGCTCGGCCGGCTGCGCGGCGGCATCGACGAGGAGCGCCGCCAGCGGCTCGTCGAGCGCTTCGAGCTCGACGAGACCAAGAAGGGCAAGGCCTACTCCAAGGGCAACCGGCAGAAGGTCGCCCTCGTCGCGGCGCTGGCCAGCGGAGTGCCGCTGCTCGTGCTCGACGAGCCGACGGCCGGGCTCGACCCGCTCATGGAGGAGGTCTTCCAGAGCGAGCTGACCGCCCTCAAGGACGAGGGGCGCACCGTGCTGCTCTCGAGCCACATCCTCAGCGAGGTCGAGCGGGCCTGCGACCGGGTGAGCATCGTGCGCGCCGGCCGCATCGTCGACAGCGGCAGCCTCGCCGAGCTGCGCCACCTCACCCGCACCCGGGTGCACGCGGTGCTGTCCACCGCCCCGACCCTCGCCGAGGTGCAGTCGTGGCGCGGCCTGCACGACGTGCGTGGTCGACCACGCCGACGTGCGCTGCTCGGTCGACGCCGAGCACCTCGGCGAGCTGGTCGCGACCCTCGGCAGCCGGGGCGTCGAGAGCCTCACCTGCCAGCCGCCCACCCTCGAGGAGCTCTTCCTCGCCCGCTACCAGGCCCAGCCGGATGCCGGTGACGCGCCGGGCGCTTCCGGCGCGCCCCGCGCGCCCCGCGCTCCGCACCGCCCGACGCAGGAGCAGCCGGTATGACCACGGCCACCGCTCCCGCGCCACCCATCGCCCCGACCATCTCGCTCGGCACCCGGCTGGCCGGCTTCTCGCACCTGCTGCGCCTGGCCTGGCGGCGCGACCGCATCCTCATCCCGAGCAGCGTGCTCGGGCTCGTGCGTGCTGGCGGTGGGGTCCGCGCAGGCGACGCTGGCGCTCTACCCCACCGACGAGTCGGCCTCCGACGGGGCTGGCCGGCGTGCTCAGCAACCCGTCGGTCATCGCCCTCTACGGCCCGGTCGCCTCCAACACCGCCGACGCCCTCGCCGTGTTCAAGACCGTGATGATGGGCGCCTTCCTCACCGCCGTGCTCGGGTTCGTCGTCGTGCGCCGGCACACCCGCACCGAGGAGGACGAAGGGCGCCTCGAGCTGCTCGGCTCCGGGGTGGTCGGGCGGTGGTCGGCCCTGGCCGCTGCCGTCACCCTCGGCACCGTCGCGGTCGTCGCCGCGAGCGTGCTCTCCGGGCTCGGGTCTGGCAGCGCTGGGCATGGACCCCGTCGGCAGCATCGCCTTCGCCGCGTCGTGGATGACGGCCGGCCTGGCCATGGTGGGGGTCTCGGCGGTCGTGGTGCAGCTCGCCTCCACCACCCGCGGCGCCGCCGGGCTCGGGTTCGGTTTCCTCGGCGCGATGTTCGCGCTGCGGGCGCTCGCCGACTCCGCCGACTCGGGCACCTTCGTGCACGCCCTGGGCTGGCTCTCGCCGCTGGGCTGGGCCGGCCGGGTCGAGGCCTACGGCGCCAACCGCACCTGGCTGCTGCTGCCCGGGCTGCTCACCCTGGTCGTCGGCGTCGCCGCGGCCGTCGTCCTGCTCGACCGCCGCGACCTCGGCGCCGGGCTGATCCCCGCCCGCAACGGGCCGGCCCGTGCCGGGCGGATGCTCAGCGACCCGTTCACCCTGGTCACCCGGCTCGCGCGCGGCACCATCATCGGGTGGACGGTCGGCATGGTCCTCGGCGGCCTGGTCGTCGGCTCGCTGCTCGGCTCGGTGTCCGACATGGTCGACGACCCCGCCATCAGGACCTGCTCGAGAAGCTCGGCGGCAGCACCGGCACCGTCGAGGACGTCTACCTCGCCACCGAGATCCACTTCGTGGCCGTGGCCGTCGCCGCGGCCGGCATCGCGCTCGTGCTGCGCCTCGTCGGCGCCGAGAGGTCCGGCCTGGGCGAGGTCGTGCTCTCCACCCCGACGAGCCGGCTGCGCTGGTTCGGCGCCCACATCGCGCTGCCGGTGGCGCTCACCACGGTGCTGATGGCGATGCTCGGAGTCGTCGTGGGGCTGGTCGGGCCCACCACCAGCGCCGGCGCACCGTCGGTCGGCGCCTCGGTGGGGGCGACGATGGCCGCCCTGCCCGCCATCTGGGTGATGACCGGGGTCGCGGCGGCCCTCGTCGGCGCCCTCCCCCGGTTCGCCCCGTTCGCCTGGGGCGTGCTGCTCGTGACCTTCATGCTCACCGAGATCGGCCCGCTCACCAAGCTGCCCTCGTGGCTGGTGAACGTCTCCCCGTTCACCCACCTCTCGCCGCTGCCCGGCGGGCAGTTCCAGGTCGTCTCGGCCGTCGTGCTGACCCTCGTGGCCCTGCTGCTCATCGGCGTCGGCTACTGGGCCTACCACCACCGCGACGTCACCTGACCCCACCACCCCCGACTTGCCGACTTTGTGCGGATTGCCCGCCCCGTGCCCGCCACCTGACCCGGCGCGTCCCCGACTGATTGCGGATCTTCCACCTCCGGAGGGGGGAGGATCCGCGATCAGCCGGGGACAGCCCGGGGAGGATCCGCAATCAGTCGGCGGGGTGCCGCGCGAGCCAGGGACCGGCCGGAGTTCGGATGCCGCGCGGGCGGCGGAGGTCCGACGGCGCTCCGGCGGGACCCGGAGCTCTTGTACGCGTTGGCGTACCTCGTCGCGACCCGCACAGATCCACACCTGTAAACCCGCGCCTCAGGCGGCCTGGCCCGCGGTAGCCGTGTCCATGGCGGCGTGCCAAGCTGCGTCGATGCCGTCGGGGTGGGCCTGCTGAGCGCGTTGTGCGGCCTCTTCGGTGTGTTCGGCGGCAAGGGTGAGGTCGTGGATGGCCAGCCGCCGGTCGGCCTCAGCGCCTGCGGTGACTGCGGCGACCAGCTCGAGCAGCCGCTCCTTGGTCAGGGGTGGCGGGTCGTGTTCGGCGCGTTGCCGTGCAAGCCATTCCAGCTGACGGTCATACGAGCCCGGGCTCAGGTCCCAGGTCACGTACCGGCCCCGCTCATCGGGTCGGTTCCGCACGTGCGCCCACAACCGGTGGGTATGAATGAAGGTGTGGTGCTCCTCGCAGACCAGTGCCCCGTTCTCGATCTCGGAGAGGCCACCATCGGCCCAGTGCTGCACGTGATGCGCGCGCGTCCACGCCCCGGGTTTGCCGCACCCCGGGAAGGTGCAGGTACGGTCCCGGCGCAGCAGCCGGCGCCGCTGCGCCCGGGTGAACAACCGCACCAGCCGCCCCTGGTCCAGCTCCTCCCCGGCCGTGCCAAGCACGTACGGCACCAGCGCCGCGTCACATGCCACCCGGCGCAACACCTCCGGCGAGAGCAGCACCCCGGTCGCGGTCGAACCGAGCACCTCACCGGCCCCGGTCATCTCCTGCAGGTCACTCAAGGCCACGCTGACGTGCAGCACCGCCCCGCCCAGCCCCGGACCCTCAGCCCCTGCCTCGTCCAGGGCCCGCCCGCTGACGGACCGGCACACCTGGGTAAGGGCCTCGACCCGGCGCTGCCCGGCCGGGCGCAGGTCCCGCGCACCGGTCTCCTCGTTCGGGGTCGGCTTGGACATCGGCCCGATCACCGCCTCGAGGATGGCCGCTTGTTCCGGAGTCATCACGAGCTGGTACTCGGTGACGTCACCGGACTCCACCAACGGCTGCGACAATCGCGCCACCGACGCCAGCCGGGCCTGTAGGTCGTCGAACTCGCCGTCCACCCCGTACTTGGCCAGCATCGCCGGGCGCAGCTTGCGCATCTGGTTCGGACCCCACACCATTCCCAGGTCCAGCAACGCCCGGGTCACGGTCGGCACCGCCTCCGATGCCAGACGCGGCTCCAACCGGTCGACCTCACCCAACGCGGTCAACGCCAGTGACGGCGAGACGGTGCCGTCCTTCACCTTGGCCCACACCAACCCCAACGGTGAGTCGGGGTCCGGCTCCGCCGCGGCATCTGGCGCCAGCGACCCACCCGCACGACCCGCGTTCGCGACCTGAACGGCGAGCCTGGCCACCGGGCCGGCACCGCCCTGACGCAGCGAGGGCGCCTGCTCCCGCACCCACGCGTGCGCGTTCATCCCCGCCTGCGCCACCACCCCACGCCGCACAGCCTCGGTGGCGACCACCGACCGCGCCGCCCCACCCTGCGCCACCACCGCGTCGAGCTCACCCATCAGCTCACCCAGCTCGTCATCGCCGGCCTGATGCACCACCAACGCCAGGTCAGCCAGAGCCTCCCGGGCAGCCCGCACCACCGTGCGGCGCTCCGCGAGGCTCGAACCGTTGGTGACCATGGTCCATCATAACCGAACATATGTTCGATATGCAAGCCGTCCTACAACGTCGAGGCAGACCGAGCAGACTCGCAGAGCCCTCGGCAGATTGCACCTTTCCCACCCGTGGGCGGCGCGCAAGGCCAACTCCAGGTGTGAAATTCGCAAGAAGTCGGGAAGGGCCGGGTCAGGTGAGGTCGGTGCGGCCTTCGGCCTTGAGCGCGTCGACGACCAGCTTGACGTCCTGGGCCCGCGCCCGGGTGGTCACGAGCAGGGCGTCGGGGGTGTCGACCACCACGACGTCGTCGAGCCCCACGACCGCGATCCGCCGCCCGGCGCCGGGCACCACCACTCCCCCGCCGTCGATGACCGTCACGTCGGCCGGGTCGCCGAGGACGCGCAGGTCGCCGGCGCCCTCACCGCCACCCGCACCGGATGCCGGGAGCAGCGTCGCGAGGCTCGCGAAGTCGCCCACGTCGTCCCACGCGAAGGGGGCGGGCACGACGACGACGCGACCGGCATCCGCCGCCGGCTCGGCCACGGCGTGGTCGATGGCGATCTTCGTCAGCCCGGCCCACGACGACTCGAGCAAGGACGGGTCAGCCGCGATCGCCCGCAGCCCCTGCGCCAGGTCGGGGTGCCACTGCGCGAGCAGGTCGAGCAGCGTCGCAGCGCGCGCCACGAACATCCCTGCGTTCCAACGGAACTCACCGGACGCGACATACGAAGCGGCGCGCACGGCATCCGGCTTCTCGACGAACTCGACGGCCCGCAGCGCGGTCGCGGCCCCGGGCAGCGCCTCGCCCGTGCGGATGTAGCCGAACCCGGTCGCGGGCCAGGTGGGGTCGACGCCGATCGTCACCAGGTGACCGTCGCGCGCCACCGCGGCCGCCTCGCGGATGACCGCCTCGAACGCCTGCCTGGTCGGGGATGACGTGGTCGGCCGCGAACGAGCCGATCACGGCATCCGGGTCACGGCGCTCGACGACGGCGGCGGCCAGCCCGATGGCGGCCATCGAGTCGCGCGGCGAGGGCTCGGCGAGCACCTGGTCGGCGCCGAGGGCCGGCAGCTGGGCACGCACCGCCTCGGCGTGCGCCGCGCCGGTGACGACGACGACCCGGTCGGCAGTCAGCGGCGCGAGCCGGTCGACGGTGGCCTGCAGCAGCGAGCGGCCGCTGCCGGTGAGGTCGAGGAGGAACTTGGGGTGGCCGGCGCGGCTGAGCGGCCAGAGCCGGGTGCCGGCACCTCCCGCGGGGACGACGGCCCAGAAGCCGGGGATGCTGCTCACCGGTCACCCTCCCAGGGCGAAGCTGTCGACGACGCGCCAGACCCCGTCGTTGTCGTGGTGGTAGAGCTCGACCGACGCGACCCGGAAGGAGCAGCGGAAGTCGGCCAGCGACTCGAACGCGCGGTCGAGCGCCGGCTCGTCGAGGTGGTGGGCCACGGTGACGTGCGGGTGGTAGGGGAACTCGAGGTGGCGCTCCACCGGCCCCGAGCGCACCGCGCGCTCCAGCGCCTCACAGCTCGTGATGCCGCGCGAGACCTGCACGAACACCACCGGTGAGACGGGCCGGAAGGTGCCGGTGCCCGAGAGCACCATGTCGAACGGCTCCGAAGCCGCGGTCACCTCGAGCAGGTGCTCGAGGAACTCGTCCATGGCCTCGGGCAGGATCGCGGTGGGCGGCAGCAGGGTGACGTGCGGCGGGATGGCGGGCGCCATCGGGTCGCCGAAGTCCTCCCGGGCCTGCTGGAGGGTGGTCGACCAGGGCTGCGGGAATGGTGACGGCAACGCCGTGATGCGGCATGGGCAGGGACCCTACTCCGCCGCCGGCAGCAGCCCGACGGCGTCGCGCACCCGGGCCATCGTGGCCTCGGCGACGACGCGCGGCGCGCTCGGCCCCGCGGGCCAGGATGCGGTCGAGCTCGGCCGGGTCGGCGAGCAGCTCGGCCATCCGTTCCCGGAACGGCGTGACCGCCTCGACGACCACCTCGGCGACGGCCTTCTTGAGGTCGCCGTAGCCGCGGCCGGCGAACTCGGCCTCGACCTGCGCGACCGGCGTGCCGGACAGCACCGAGTGGATGACGAGCAGGTTCGACACCCCGGGCTTGGCCTGCGGGTCGTAGCGCACCTCGGCCTCGGTGTCGGTGACGGCCGAGCGGATCTTCTTCGCGATCCGGCCCGGGTCGTCGCTGAGCAGCACCAGCCCCTTCTCCGACGACAGTCGACCCGCTCATCTTCGACGTGGGGTCCTGCAGGTCCATGATCTTCGCCGACTCCTTGAGGATGTACGGCTCGGGCACCGTGAGCACCGGCCCGAAGCGGGTGTTCATCCGCTCGGCGAGGTCGCGGGTGATCTCGAGGTGCTGGCGCTGGTCCTCGCCCACCGGCACGAACGCCGCGTCGTACATCAGGATGTCGGCCGCCATCAGCACCGGGTAGGTGAACAGCCCGACGTTGGCGTTGTGGCCCTTGGCCGTCTTGTCCTTGTACTGCGTCATCCGGTTCATCTCGCCGACCGCCGTCTGGCAGGCGAGCACCCAGGCCAGCTCGGGGTGCGGGCCGACGTGGCTCTGCAGGAAGACCGCCGACGTCTCGGGGTCGACGCCGCCGGCGATGAACTGCGCCGCGGTGACCCGGGTGCGGCGGCGCAGCACCTCCGGGTCGGTCGGCACGGTGAGGGCGTGCAGGTCGGCGACGAAGTAGTAGGCGTCGAAGTCGCGCTGCAGCCCGACCCAGTTCACGAGGGCACCGAGGAAGTTGCCGAGGTGGAGGGAGTCGCTCGTCGGCTGCATCCCGGAGAGGATGCGCGGGCGTGCGGAAGCGGGCGCAACAGGGGTGGGCATGCGCACATTGTGTCAGGGGCGCCGCACCTAGACTTCGCGGCATGGCCAGCGTCGCTGAGAGCTCCCGTCGAGTCGCCGACACCCACCGCGAGGTGTTCGGCAGCGACCCGCGAGGGGGTGTGGTCGGCGCCGGGCCGGGTCAACCTGATCGGCGAGCACACCGACTACAACGACGGCCTGGTGCTGCCCATCGCCCTCCCCCACCGCACGGATGCCGCGTGCTCACCGCGCGCCGACGACCTCCTGCGCGTGTGGTCGGTGCAGACCGACGAGCTGGTCGAGGTGTCGCTGGGTGACGTGGGGCCCGAGGCGCCCGGGGGCTGGGCCGCCTACGTGGCCGGGGTGCTGTGGGCGCTGCGCGAGGCCGGGCACGAGGTGCGCGGGCTCGACGTCACCGTCGACAGCCGGGTGCCGGTCGGGGCCGGGCTGTCGAGCTCGGCGGCCCTGGAGTGCTCGGTGGGGGCTGCCGCCAGCGACCTGTTCGGGCTGGGGCTGCTCGGCTCGACGACGCCGGGCGGGCGCGGCTGGCCGCGGCGTGCGTGCGCGCCGAGAACGACATCGCCGGGGCGCCCACCGGGGGCATGGACCAGTCGGCGGCGCTGCTTCTGCCGGGCCGACCACGCGCTGCTGCTCGACTGCCGCAGCGGCGCGACCGAGCAGGTGCCGTTCGACCTCGCTGGTGAGGGCGCGGCGAACGGTGACGGCGCGGCGATCCGGCGGCGACGGCACGGCATCCGGGCACGTGCTGCTGGTCACCGACACCCGGGCCGAGCACAGCCTCAACGACGGGCAGTACGGCAAGCGCCGGTCGGCCTGTGAGCGGGCGGCGGCCGAGCTCGGGGTCGCCTCGCTGCGCGACGTCGACCCGGCCGGCCTCGACGACGCGCTGGCCCGGCTGTCCGACGACGAGCTGCGCCGCCGCACCCGCCACGTGGTGACCGAGATCGCCCGGGTGCGGGCGACGGTCGAGGCGCTGCGCAGTCGGCGACCTGGCCGAGGTGGGGCGGCTGTTCGACGCCTCGCACGCCTCGCTGCGCGACGACTACGAGGTGAGCTGCGACGAGCTCGACGTGTCGTGCGAGGCGGCGCGGTCGGCCGGTGCGCTGGGCGCTCGGATGACGGGCGGCGGCTTCGGTGGGTCGAGCATCGCCCTGCTGCCCGCGGATGCCGTCGAGGGCGCGACTCGCGCCATCGCCGAGGCCTTCGCCGAGCGCGGCTGGCACGAGCCGGTCAGCTTCGCCGTCACGGCCGGCGCCGCAGCCCACCGCGACGCCTGACCGCGCCCGACTTCGCGGTGAAGATCGTCGCCCAGCCGCTGGTGCTAGACCGGCTGCCCGAGCGACCAGCGGAGCACCCGAGCCCGACGGGTCAGAGGTCGTAGGTGACCGACACCGGGGCGTGGTCGCTCCAGCGCTGGGCGTAGGAGGCGGCCCGCCCGACCTCGGCTCGCGTCGCCCGGGCGGCGAGGGGCGCCGACGCCAGCTGGTAGTCGATCCGCCAGCCGGAGTCGTTGTCGAACGCCTGCCCGCGCCACGACCACCAGGTGTAGGGACCCGGCCCCGGGCCGTGCAGGTGGCGGTGCACGTCGACGAAGCCGTGGGTGCCGATCCAGCCGTCGAGCTGGGCCTGCTCCTCGGGCAGGAAGCCGGCCTTGCCGCGGTTGCCCTTCCAGTTCTTGAGGTCCTCGACGCGGTGGGCGACGTTGAGGTCGCCGGTCAGCACGGCATACCGGCCGTCGGCCGCCCACGCCTCGAGCCGCGCCCCCACCGCCGCGAGGAAGCGCATCTTCTCGTCCTGCCGCGGGGTGCCCGCCTGGCCGGTGTGCACGTAGGCCGACGCGACGGTCACCACGACGGGGCCGTCGGCTCCGTCGACCAGCACGTCGGCCTCGACCCAGCGGCCCGACCCGTCGAACTCCTCCCCCACGTCGGTGCGCACCTCGGCGAACGGCCAGCGCGACAGCACCGCCACCCCAGCGCGCCCCTTCGCGGTGCCGCTGGCGTGCGCCACGTGCCACCCCTCGAACGCCGAGCCGGCGAGCGCCTCGGCGAGCTGGTCGTCGTCGGCGCGCACCTCCTGCAGCGTCACGACGTCGGGTGCGGCGGCCTCGAGCCAGGCCACCCCACCGCGGCGGGCAGCAGCGCGGATGCCGTTGACGTTGGCGGAGACCAGGAGCACCGGCCCATCGTGGCAAGCGCTGTGCGGCCGGTGGACGGGCGGGGTCAGCCCTTCGGCCAGCCGGACACCTTGGCGAAGGCGGCGTCCGCAGCGTCGGCGCGCAGCACGGCATCCCCGGCGGCGAGCCACACCCCGCTGGGAGCGAGGCCGACCGCCACCTCACCGGGGGCGGGCTCGACGCCCTCGACGCAGCGCCCGGAGCCCAGCTTGCCGTCGGCGAGCGCCCCCACGACCACGCCGTCGCACGTGGCGTCCAGCCACGCCACGACGCCCTTGCGCGGGTGAGCTGAGCGCGAGGGCGACGCCACCCTCGCGGGTCGCGATGGTGCTCCAGTCGGCTCCGCCGTCGGTGGTGCGGCGCAGCGTGCCGTCCCCGCACAGGGCGGTGGCGTTCGAGGGGTCGACGGCCGCGAGGTCGAGCACCGGGCGAGCGACCGGGCAGGGGCGGACCGGGTCGCCGCCGGGCCGCTGCACGACCTGGGCGTCCTTCGGGGAGCGGCCCCAGGCCGCTGCGGCCGACCGGGGGCCGTTCCACGTCGTGCCGCCGGCGGTGGTCGTCCAGAGCCTGTACTCGCACCGGCTGGTGCCACCGACGACGAAGGCGGTCGACGCGCCGTCCGGCACGCACGCGGGTGACCGAGCCGGGGGCCGGGTTGGATCGTCCACGCCTTCCCCCTGTCGTCACTGACGTGCACGGACCCCGGCTTCGCGCAGGTGCCGACGTCGACGGCCCAGACGGCGTTCTTGCCGGCGGCCACGACGCAGCCGGGTCAGCGGGCGGGGGTGGCGACTGGCGCTCGGACGCCGGGCTCGCAGCTCGGCGAGGCGTGGCCGACGCGCGTCGGCCGTCGGCGGCTCGGCGTGGGCGCGCCGCCGTGCGGCGGCGACGACGGCCACAGCGCCCACACGACGAGGACGAGGTCGAGGACCAACAGCACGACCAGCCCGATGGTCGGCCAGAGGCGTCGGAGGTCCATGGGGCTCAGCATCCACGAGACGCCGTTGCCGGCCAAACCAACAGGCCGTTACCAGCGCCGCGGGCTACCATGCACGAGGCCGGGGCACGCAGGGGTTCATCCGACGCCCGAGTCCGATCACGTCGACCCGAGGAGAGCTGTGGAGCTGCAGGACTACCTGATGGTGGTTCGGAAGCGCTGGCGGGTGATCCTGTTGGTGGTGCTGCTCTGCGTCGGGCTGGCCGCCGCCGTCACGCTGGCCGCAGACCAAGATCTACGAGTCGCGCATCCAGTTCTTCGTGTCGACCACCGGGTCCGACGACAGCGGCGCCCTGCTCCAGGGCAGCACGTTCACCCAGCAGCGGGTGAAGTCCTACGCCCAGCTGCTCACCACGCCGCGCATCCTCGCCCCGGTGGCTGAGGCGGTCGGGGTCACCGGCGACATCTCCGGCCAGGTCACCGCGACCACCCCGCCCGACACCGTGCTCATCGAGGTCGCGGTCACGCGACCCCAGCCCCGCGCAGGCCAAGGCGATCGCCACGGCGATCGCCAAGGAGTTCCCGGCCGCCGTCGACGAGCTCGAGACCCCGGCCGGCACCGACGTCGAGCCCGGTGAAGGTCACCGTCGTGCAGCCCCCGACCACGCCCGACGTCGCCGGTCAGCCCCAAGCCGCTGCGCAACATCGCCCTCGGCGCGGTGCTCGGGCTGCTGCTCGGCCTCGGCGTGGCCCTGGTCCGCGAGACGCTCGACAAGACGGTCAAGACCCAGGACGACATCAAGGCCGTCACCGACGTGCCGATCCTCGGCGCGATCATGCGCGACCCGGATGCCGTCAAGCGCCCGTTGATCGTCGAGGTCGACCCCCGCTCGCGACGGGCCGAGGCCTTCCGGTCGCTGCGCACCAACCTGCAGTTCGTCGACGCCGCGAACCACCCGCGCACCCTGGTCGTCACCTCCTCCCTGGCCGGCGAGGGCAAGTCGACGATGTCGGCCAACCTGGCGCTGACCATGGCCCAGGGCGGCTCGAAGGTCTGCCTCGTCGAGGCCGACCTGCGCCGCCCCAAGGTGCTCGACTACCTCGGCCTCGAGGGGGCGGTCGGGCCTCACCGACGCGCTGATCGGCCGGGCCGAGGTCTTCGACGTGATCCAGCCCTACGGCGGCACGAACATGTGGGTGCTCGGCGCGGGCCCGATCCCGCCGAACCCCTCCGAGCTGCTCGGGTCGACGGCGATGCGCAGCCTGCTGACCAACCTCGCGTCGCGCTTCGACTACGTCGTCATCGACTCACCGCCCATCCTGCCGGTCACCGATGCCGTGGTGCTCTCCAGCCTGGTCGACGGCGTGATCGTCGTGGTCGGCTCCGGCGTGGTGCAGCGCGACCAGCTGACGCACGCGCTCGAGAGCCTGGAGTCCGTGGCCGGCGCACGTGCTCGGCCTGGTGCTCAACCGGGTGCCGGTGAACTCCGCGGGTTACGGGGGCTACGGCTACGGCGCGTACGGCTACAGCAGCTACACCACCGCGATACCCAAGGACGAGGCCACCCGCGCCGAGCGCAAGCGGGCCGAGCAGCCCTGAGCCCCAGCCGGCTCGGGCATCGCCCGACTTCGCATTGGGAGACCGGCGGTATCAGTCGGTCGCGGTGTCGGGCCCTGCCGCAGCACCCGCACCACCGGGCAGCAGCGCGTCGTCGACCTCGGCCGCCATCTGCGCGAACAGGCTGGGCGGTCCTCCGATCGGGTCGATGAGGTCCACTCCGTGCTGCCGGGCAGGCACCGACCCACGCCGACGCGACGCCGCAGCGCCCACCTGACGCACCCACGAGACCCCGTTCTCGGTGGCGCCCACGCTCCCCGGCTGGCAACTCGCTGAGAAGGTCGGCGAGATCGCGCAGGGTGACCGTGCGTGCCATGGCTGCCGGGTGCAGCCGGGCGGCCGCCGCCCGGTGCTCCCGGGCAGCGGCGACCACGAGGTCGGCGCTGGACAGGAGGTCGGCGTGTCAACTGGCGCGCGACGAAGCCGCTGGCGTCGATCCCGCTGCCTTCCAACCGTGCCCGGGTTCCGGCATCCATGTCGTGGCCGACGAGGGCTTCGGTTCCGGCACTCGTCACCTCGATGCCGGTGCCACGCAGCTCGTAGCCGGAGCCGTCGCTCGATGTAGGGCGACCGGCAGACGTTCCCGGTGCACACCACGAGCACGTTTCCTGGCATGCCGATCACTCGTCGCTCCTGTAGGTTGTCCAGTGGACCACCGCCGGCAGGGGAGACGACGACAATCCCGGTGGCTGGGACATCCATCACATCGACCGTTCACGTCGAGCCATATCGTTCGCCACGCCCTACGTTTGTAACTGCTGTTGCTCGTGACGTGCAAACCCTGAGGAATCCCTGCCCGTGACGTACCCACATTGGACACCGTTGACCAGCCGGTCCGCTCCCGGCCTGCGCACCAGACTGCTCTGGACCGCCCTGGATGCGGGGTGTGGGTGGCGAGCCTCGTCGTCGCCACCTGGTTGCGCCTCGACTTCGACGATCACCGACCTCTACGCCACCCCCCTGGCGATCGCGTCCGTGGTCGTCATCGTGGTGCACGTGAGCGTCGGGTGGCTGTTCGGCCCCTACGCGGTCGGCCACGAGCTGGGTTCGTTCGAGGAGACCGCCGAGGTGGCCCGTGCCGCTTCGGTCGCCGGGTTCGTCCTCGCCACCCTGACCTTCCTGTTCGGGGTCGTCGACCTCCCGCGCAGCGTGCCCCTCACCGCCCTCGCCCTCGCCGTCATCGGCATGTTCGCCGCCCGGTTCCTCATCCGCTCGCGCCGCACCCACCTGGCCGTGCGCGGCGACTGCACCAAGCGGGCGGTCATCTTCGGGGCCGGCTCCGGCGCCCGGATCCTGATGCAGAGCCTGGTCCGCGACCCGGCCAGCGGCATCGTGCCCGGTGGCCCTGCTCGACGACGACCACGGCAAGGCTCGCCTGCACTTCTCCGGGGTGCGGGTGCGCGGCACCCGGCACGACCTCGCCGACGGTCGCCGAGAAGCACCGGGCCACCACCCTGGTCATCGCCGTGCCCAGCGCCACCTCGGAGACCGTCCGCGAGCTGTCCGCGCTCGCCCGCGAGAGCGGCCTCGAGGTGCTCGTGCTCCCGCCGGTGCGCGAGCTGTTCGACGGCCGCCCCACGGCCTCCGACCTGCGCAACCTCGACGTCGCCGACCTGCTCGGCCGCCAGCCGGTGCACCTCGACATGGCCGCGATCGCCGACCAGATCGGCGGCAAGCGGGTGCTCGTCACCGGTGCCGGCGGCTCGATCGGCTCCGAGCTGTGCCGCCAGATCAGCAAGTTCGGCCCCTCGCACCTGCTCATGCTCGACCGCGACGAGAGCGGCCTGCACGCCACCCAGCTGTCGATCGAGGGGCGGTCGACGCTCGACAGCGACGACATCCTGCTGTGCGACATCCGCGACGTCGACGCCCTGCAGGCGGCCTTCGAGCGCAGCCGCCCCGAGATCGTCTTCCACGCGGCCGCGCTCAAGCACCTGACCATGCTCGAGCACCACCCGTCGGAGGCGTTCAAGACCAACGTCGTCGGCACCCGCAACGTGCTCGAGGCCGCCCACGCGGTCGGCGTCGAGACGTTCGTCAACATCTCCACCGACAAGGCGGCCCGGCCCACCTGCGTGCTCGGCTGGTCCAAGCGGGTCGCGGAGCGGCTCACCGCCAGCTTCAACGGCGACGGCTGGTCGCTACGTCAGCGTGCGCTTCGGCAACGTGCTCGGCTCGCGCGGCTCGGTCGTGCCGGCGTTCCTGGAGCAGATCAGCCGCGGTGGCCCGGTCACCGTCACCCACCCCGACGTCGAGCGCTTCTTCATGCTCATCCCCGAGGCCTGCCAGCTCGTGCTCCAGGCCGGTGCCATGGGCGGCGGCGGCGAGGTCATGGTGCTCGACATGGGCTCGCCGGTGAAGATCGTCGAGGTCGCCCGCACCCTCATCGACCTGTCCGGTCGCACCGACATCGAGATCGTCTACACCGGTCTGCGCCCCGGCGAGAAGCTCACCGAGGAGCTCTTCACCCCCGGCGAGGAGATCGAGCGCTCGGCGCACCCGCTCATCTCGCAGGTGTACGTGCCCGCCCTCGAGCCGCGGCACGTCGAGCTCCACGAGGGGCTCGAGGACGTCGAGATCCGCGAGTGGATGCACCGCCGCGGGGGCGTCTCGCTCTCGAGCATCGCCTCATGAGCGGCCGCCGCTATCTGCACTGGCGGCACCAGCCAGGAGGCAGCACGACCAACAGCGACACGTCGGACCTGCTGATCGGGCCTGCGGGCCGGGTCTCCTTCGAGTCAGGCGAAGACGGCCGGGCGAGCGACGGGGGAGTGTCTGCAAATCCATACTTCTGGCTCGGCACGCCGACACTTGCGGCGAGGAAGGCTGGTCGCCGATGACCGAGACAGTCAGGGGCACGGCTGGCGCAGCCGCATTCATCCCCTTCGCCCTCCCCGATATCACCGAGGCCGAGATTGCGGCCGTAGTCGGCGCGATGCGCTCGGGCTGGTTGACGACCGGACCGAATGCCGCCGCGTTTGAGAAGGAGTTCGCATCGTTCTTGGGCGAGGGGCTCCAGGCCGTGGCTGTGGAGCTCAGCCACGGCGGGCCTACACCTCGCCGTGGAGGCACTCGGCATCGGGCCCGGTGACGAGGTTCTGGTTCCCACGTGGACATTCACGTCCACGGCCGAGGTGGTTCGCTACGTCGGAGCAAAGCCGGTGCTCGTAGATGTTCAGCCCGACACCCTCAACATCGACCTCGATGCGGCCAAGGCTGCGGTCACACGACGTACCAAGGCGATTGTGCCAGTGCACTTTGCGGGCCTTCCCGTGCCACGAGGGGAGTTGGCGGACTTCGCCAGTGCCTACAACCTTTCGGTTGTCGAAGATGCCGCTCACGCCTTTCCTGTCTGGAACGAGGGGCATCTGGTGGGAAACAGCGACAGCGATGCCGTGGTCTTCTCGTTCTATGCAACCAAGACGATGACCACAGGCGAGGGCGGAATGCTCGTTACCCGTCGCGCGGAAATCGCACAACGAGCGCGCATGATGCGGCTTCACGGGATCAGTCGGGACGTGTTCGATAGGTACACGTCCACGGCACCGCATTGGCAGTATGAAGTTGTCGCGCCGGGCTTCAAGTACAATCTCACGGACACCGCAGCAGCCATGGGCCGCGTGCAACTGGGTAGGGCTACAGAAATGGCCGCCGCACGGCATCGGATTGCTGAGCGATACAACCGGGAGCTCGCCGGCCTTCCCATCTCGTTCCCGGTCGGCTCGACCGAGGCCAACGGGCACTCTTGGCACGTATACGCCATTCGGCTGACCGATCAGGCTCGAGTCACGCGGGACCAATTCATTGAAGACATGGCTAGGGCAGGCATCGGCACTAGCGTTCACTTCATCCCCCTCCACCTCCACCCCTATTGGCGAGATACCTACAACTTGCGACCCGAGGACTTCCCCGTGGCAACGGACGCTTTCAGCCGCACGGCCAGCCTCCCGGCCTTCTCTGCGATGACCGACCAGCAGGTCGACCGCGTGATCGACGCAGTGCACTCTGTCTTGGGGGAATAGCGGATGCGGGTGGGATTCTTTAGCCAATGGTATGAGCCGGAACCAGGACCGGCGGCACTCACGGCCGTCACTGCTCGAGCCCTCGCGGCACGGGGGCAAGAGGTCCACGTCTTGACGGGCTTCCCTAACTACCCAACTGGCGTACTAGCCGAGGGCTACCGACAATGTCTGCGCTGCCGCGAGATGCTAGGCGACGTACATGTGACCCGAGTTCCGCTCTATCTGTATCACGACCGGTCGGCAGTCAAGCGGATCGCCAACTACGCGTCCTTTGGCCCCAGCGCCGCGCTCTTCGGGGTGCCGACCCTTCCCCGCTTGGATGCTCTGTGGGGCAACTACTCGCCGGTCACCATCGCGGTAAACTCTTGGTACCTTCGCAAAGGGTGGGTGCTGAGCGATCCGTTCATTGCACACGGCGGTCGATTGATGAACCGATACGGGTTCGATCGTCGCACGCTGGATTGCGCATGACCCGCGCGCGAGATGTGCTCGTTGCTGGCGCAGGCATCTTCTTGTTTGCGCCGATGTTTCTGGCGATTGCCCTGGCAGTCCGTCTGGACTCGCCGGGACCGGTATTCTTCCGACAGGTGCGCGTCGGTTGGCAGGGTCGCCCCTTTCGCATCCACAAGTTTCGCTCGATGCGTGTCGGTGAGACGGGGACTGCGGTGTCAACCGCTGGGGATCCGCGTGTCACGCGGGTCGGACGATTCCTCAGGCGGACCAAGATTGATGAGTTGCCCCAACTCATTGACGTGCTGCGCGGTGACATGAGCCTCGTTGGGCCTCGTCCGGAGGTCCCCCAATTCGTGGAGCTTGTGGCCGCCCGCGCTTCGTTCTAGAATCCTCTCCGTTCGACCTGGGATCACTGATCCAGTTTCCGTGCTCCTCCGGAGCGAGGCAGAAATCCTTGCTGCTTCGGACGACCCGGAACGCACCTACGTGGAGATTCTGCTGCCGCTGAAAGCCAAAGCCTACGCGCATTACGTCAACACCCAATCTTTCAAGGGTGACCTTAGAATCATCATGCGCACCTTCCGGCAAGTTATGGCTCCTACCCCAGTCGCACAATCACGAAAGGACCTCGATCTTTGATGGAGGATGAGACTGTGGCCGATTCTGCCGCCGTTAGCCAATCGGTGATAACCATCACGGGGGGCACGGGTTCCTTCGGCTCCACCATGGCCGTGGACCTGCTCGACCAGGGGTGTCGGCGCGATCAACATCTTCAGCCGCGACGAGGCCAAGCAGGACGCCATGCGTCGGCGCATCGACGACTCGCGCGTGCGCTACTTCATCGGTGACGTCCGGGACGCCGACAGCGTTCAGCGGGCGGTGAGCGGTGCCGACTTCGTGTTCCACGCCGCCGCGCTCAAGCAGGTGCCGTCGTGCGAGTTCTTCCCCGAGCAGGCCGTCAAGACCAACGTGCAGCGGTAGCTACAACGTGATCGAGGCCGCAGCCCGAGCCGGCGTGCGCTCGGTGGTCTGCCTCAGCACCGACAAGGCCGTCTACCCGGTCAACGCCATGGGCATGACCAAGGCGCTCATGGAGAAGACCGCCCAGGCCTTCGCCCGGAACAACCCGAACTCGACGACCACGGTCGCCCTGACCCGCTACGGCAACGTGATGTACTCGCGCGGTTCGGTGATTCCGCTGTTCATCCAGCAGTTGCAGGCCGGCAAGCCCTTGACGGTGACCGAACCGCATGATGACCCGTTTCCTGATGTCGCTGCGAGCAGTCGGTCGATCTCGTCTACCACGCCTTCTTCCATGCCGCGCCCGGGTGACCTGTTCGTCCGCAAGGCCCCCGCGAGCACGGTGGAGACGCTCGCGCGCGCGGTCGCCTCGCTGCTGGGCGACGACGACCCGGAGATCCGGGTGATCGGATCCCGTCACGGGGAGAAGCTCCACGAGACGCTGCTGAGCCGCGAGGAGATGGTGAAGTCCGAGGACCAGGGCGAGTACTTCCGGGTGCCCCTGGACGCACGATCGCTGCAGTACGAGTTGTACTTCGACGAGGGCGAGACCCGGACGGCGGGCTTGGAGGACTACACGTCGGAGAACACCGACCGGCTCTCCGTGGAGGAGACCAAGGACCTGCTGCTCACGATCCCCGAGTTCGCAGCCCTGCTCGAGCGGAGCCGTGGCCTGATGCGGGTGGTCATGACCGGAGCCGACGGCTTCCTCGGGTGGCACACCCGGGTGCGCTTGCGGGCCCTCACCGACCACGACGGTGATCCCCGTCGACGTGGCCAACTGGGGCGACTCCCAGAACTGGTCGCCTCCGCCGACGCCGTGCTGCACTTCGCCGGCGTCAACCGCGCATCCGATCGTGAGGTCGAGGAGGGCAACGCCCAACTGGCCCGCGACCTCGCCGACGCAGTCCGCCGGGCGCCCGGCGCGCCGACGATCGTCTACGCCAACACGATCCAAGCGGGCAACGGCACTCCGTACGGGACGGGCAAGGCAGTAGGCCGCCGACGATCCTGGCCGAAGCGGCCGCCGACGAAGGGCTCACCGTTCGCCGACGTCGTCCTGCCCAACCTCTTCGGCGAGCACGGCCGGCCTAACTACAACTCGTTCGTCGCCACGTTCGCCCACAAGGTCGCGGCAGGCGAGCACCCGCAGGTGCAGGACCGCGAGGTCGACCTCCTGCACGTCCAAGACGCCGCTCGGGCCTTCATCGATGAGCTTGGGACGCGTTGGTCGAGCGGGCGTTCAGCCAGAGGCCACGCCAGACGAGCGTCGCGACCGTGCTGGAGATCCTTACCGCGCAGTTCGAGGTCTACCGGCGCGGCGAGATCCCTGCCGCTGCCTTCCCGCCTGCACGTGAACCTGTTCAACACGCTGCGAGCGGCCATGTTTCCCTGCCCACTACCCGATCCCGCTGGTGCGCCATACCGACCATCGTGGCAGTCTGGTCGAGACGGTTCGTGCACACGGCAGCGAGGGCCAGACCTTCTGTCTCGACCACGGCGCCCGGCGATCACCCGCGGCCAGCACTTCCACCTGCGCAAGGCTGAACGCTTCGTCGTGGTCGGTGGTCAGGCGCGTATCTCGCTCCGTAAGGTGCTGACCGACGAGGTGGTGGCGTTCGACGTCGACGGATCGTCACCGGCGATCATCGACATGCCCACTCTGTGGGCGCACAAGATCACCAACACCGGCAGATGGTGAACTGATCACGACCATGTTCTGGACGAACGAGCTGTTCAATCCCCAGGACACCGACACCTACCCCGAGGACGTCTGATGACCAAGGTGATGACCGTGGTTGGCACACGCCCCGAGATCATCCGGCTGTCCGAGGTCATCAAGCGTCTGGATGCCACGGTCGACCACGTCCTCGTCCACACCGGCCAGAACTACGACTACGAGCTCAACGAGATCTTCTTCGAGGAGCTGGGGCTGCGCAAGCCCGACCACTTCCTCGACGGTGGACACGTCAAGCCTCGGGCCGGGTGCTCGGCGAGGTGCTGATCAAGACCGAAGCAGGTGCTCCTCGCAGGAGAAGCCGGACGCCTTCCTCGTTCTCGGGGACACGAACAGCTGCATCGCGGCCGTGATGGCCAAGCGGATGCGAAGTTCCCGTCTACCACATGGAGGCCGGCAACCGTTGCTTCGACGAGAACGTGCCGGAGGAGACGAACCGGCGGCTGATCGACCACGTCGCCGACTTCAACCTCGTCTACACCGAGCACGCGCGCCGCAACCTCCTCGCCGAGGGACTACACCCGCGCCGCATCCTCCTGACTGGTTCGCCGATGAAGGAGGTTCTGCTCAATTACGGCCAGCAGTTTGTAGCAAGCAAGATTCTTGACACCCTCTCACTCGTCCCCGGTGGCTACCTACTGGTATCGGCGCACCGGCAAGAGAACGTCGATGACCAGACCCGACTGGGGCAACTCCTCGACTGTCTCGTCGCAGCTCACGAGCAATTTGGCGTCGCGGTACTTGTCTCGACGCACCCCCGAACTCAACAGCGCCTGGCATCGTTCGGTCGTGACCTCCCACCTGGCATCCACTTTCACAAGCCTCTGGGCTTCATCGACTACGTCCGGCTCCAGCAGAATGCGCTGTGCGTGCTTTCGGACAGTGGCACGATCAGCGAGGAGTCATCGATCCTCGGGTTCCCTGCCGTGACACTGCGCGACTCGATCGAGCGACCTGAAGCCTTGGACAGTGGTGGGATGGTGATGACTGGACTCGACCCCGAGAACGTCCTCGAGGCGGTTAAGATTGTCGCGGGCGTCCACACCACGGGGAACAGCGTGCCGGCGGAGTACGCCATCGAGAACTGCTCGGAGCGGGTGGTCCGCTTCCTTCTGTCCACTTATCGACGCCACCATGATTGGGCGGGAATCCGACCATGAACGACACAACCGACCGTGGAAATGCCCGAGTACTGGATGACGACCACGAGAGCGAGGCCAAGTTCCTCCTTCGGCTTCGTGTCGCAAGGATGCTCGCCGCAGGGTCAAACGACATCCCCGTGCTACGAAGCGTTCGTCGTCAACTTCTAATCAGGTTGCTGCGAGCGCCCAACCTCCGTATGAGCAGCCACGTTCGTCTGGACCGTTCGCACACCCACCTTGGGGGCAGGTTGGTCCTTGGACGAGATGTCGAAATCGGGCCAAGATGCATTCTGGACATCTCTGGTGGAATCGAAGTTCGAGATGGAGTAACTATCTCAGAGGACACACTAATCCTTTCGCACGACCACAATTTTGACGATCCGCACGTGCACTGGCGTGACCAAGGGCAAGTGGCGCGCCCTATCGTGATCGATGAGGGGGCATGGGTGGGTGCGCGGTGCACCGTGATGGGCGCAACCACGCACATTGGAGCGGGGGCAGTGGTTGGAGCCACGTCTCTAGTCACAAAGCCCGTCCCAGCGATGAGTCTCGCCTTGGGATCCCCCGCGCGCTATGTGAGGCAACGAGGTGATCGCCGTTAGTCCAAGCAATGCCCTTCGAAGATCTTCCTCTGCCCTGAAGGTTGCATTAATTTACGGCGCGGCCATACTCGCACTCTTCGTTGCAGAAATCATTTTAGCGCGCTCCATACAGCATCAGGCTTTCGGTCAGTACTCGTTGACCCGAAATGCGTTGCCGCTCATCTCAGCACTGACTCTTCTTGGAGTCGATCAGGCGGTTACTCGTAGCTTGGCCTCTGGCACATCAGAGGTAGGCGTCCGTCGAGTATTCAATCAAAGAGTCGTTCTAGGTGTGGCACTGTCATTGACTGGAGGAATGTCACAAATTGGATCACCGGACAGCTCGGTCCAGCCCTAGCAGTAGCAATATCTGGGACTGGCCTAATTATTTCGGACTACTCGGCCGCCGTCCTGCGCGGGCGGGGATCCTACGGTATGTCAGCGCTAGTGCAGCAGGGCTACAGGCTCACTCTTGCCATCTTCTTAGTGGTTCTCATAGGGGGCGGGCGCGCGGGCTTGGAGACTTCCGTCCTGGCAATCACGGTCTCCGTTCTATTGTTCGCCGTAATCGGTGCCCGGCAATGGATCCCGGGGGGCCGGGCCACCGTTTCAAGCACATCTCAGACTGTAAACTTGAACCGGCTCGGCTTAGCATTTGGATTGTCCATGATCCCATTCGCCGCGCTCGACTGGGCTGATCAGGCGATTCTTACGCGCGCTGGAGGACCCGGAGATGCGGGTAGGTACGCGGCAACGAAGCTTGTTGCAGTCTATCCGCTCCTGTCACTGGCATCCATCGGGGGTTTTCTTCTAATGCCCGAGGTGGTCCGCCGGGCCGATCGCGTCACCTGGGAAAGGGTGAAGCGATGGAGCCTCTTCATGTTCGCGGGTAGTGTCGCTGCAATGATCGCGTGGCTGACAGTGGCGATCATTGTTGTCCCGCCACTCATCCAACAGAATCCTCAGGTCAATCTGCTGTTTGTGTTATGTGCAGTGGGCGGCGTCCGTCTCTTCTACCTCCTGCCCAGTTCGTTGCTTGGAGCGTTAGGTGGAACAGAACTTATCGTCAGAACATCATTCATCGGACTTTTCGCGCTGCTACTTCTACCGCTCGTTGCGTGGGTACTGGGCAGCCAGGGAGTATCCGCTGAGGTGGCCGTCGCCATAGGATTGCTTGCTGCGACATGTGTTCGCGTGGCGGTCTCGATGGTGGCAGTGGTAGGTCTCACTCACAAGCCCGGGGGCTCTCATGACTCCTGAGTACTTACGGCAGCGATCTCCAGATTTGCTTCGAGGGACTTCTAGTCTAGTCCTCGCCGCAGTATTTGTCATGGGGCTTGTGGCACTCCTCTATGGCAGCGGAAGAACGGAACTCAGCGCAGCCGCCTTCGTTTGCATATTGGCCATTCCCTTGTTGCTCGTGCTCCTACTCCAGATTGGAGGTGGCTCCCTGACACAGAGCATGTTAAGCCCGACTGGCCTGATGATCGGTTTTGTGTGGGCTAATGTCTTGTTTGTACCCATCCTCTGGGCCGCAGGCCTGGCTAACCCGTGGTTCGACTTTCCCCTAGGGGACACCACATTTGTTCTGGGGAGCGCCGCTCTAAGTTCTGGCGTGCTCACTCTGGGCGTGATCCTGGGAATGCGTCGACCACGCCCGCCCGTGTCTTTGGCGGCGACCGGAGACGGCCTTCGGATGGCGTGCTGGATAGGGCTTATTTGTGTTGCCTTGGCATCCCTTTGGGTTTCTCGCCAGACCGGTGGCATTTCCTATTTGCTTGATAACCTACTTAGCAAGAGAGAACTACTAGCCGGCCTTGGACCCGCAACCGCATTGGCTGCTACAGCGGGCGTCGCAGGACTAACTGTGCCATCGGTGTTCACGACTGACACCTCCACCCGCGTCGCTGGATACATGTGCGCCGTATCCTACTTGGGGTACCTATTCGTAATGGGATCACGTTTCCCTATGGTCGCCTATGCATTGGCGTTGCTCGTGGCAAGGAGCGCCCGAGCGCAAGTTTCACGACGCGCCCTGGCCCTCGTGATGATGGCTGTGCTGCCTTTCAGCGTCTGGTACTCGGTAAGCGTACGCCGTGGGCAGCTGTTGGAGTCCGGTGGCACGGGGACACGGTCGGCCAGCACGCTAATCGATCCCTTCGTCTGTACGGGGCCTCGACATTCTCCACACTCAGGGTGCGGTGGCCCTCGCGGATCTACCGGATTGGCGCTTCAGTCCGGACCTGTTGATTGGCCAACTCACGACCGCCATCCCGCGGGTGGTCTGCCGTCTAAGCCTCCAGGCATGTCCACCACCTTTTCCAAGGTCTTCTTTCCGGTCAGTTGGGCCAATGGCTCTGGCGTCCCCACCGTCGCTGGCTGCGGAACTTGCGTTGACTTGGGGCGTGGGTAGGAGGCTTGGTGGCCCTTGCAGCAGTGGGGTTCCTCTTGACACGCACAGCCACACGGCTGGGGGCTAGCCATCACATGCTCCTGCGCTTGGTCTACCCCTTCTTCACGGTGGACTGCATCGTCCTCGCGAAATCTGGAAGCGATGCCTTTCTCCAACAATTCTCCCTGCAACTTGGCGGAACGATCCTCTTTCTCGCGATTGCAATCCTGACAGGAGCGAAGCTTCGTGTCTTTCCAGATGAATGACTCCGTGGACGTATTAGTGTGCGACGTCCTTCCCTTTCGCCACTCCACCAGAACCCGCAAGATGGCTCTTTCAATCAAGGAGACGTCGCCATCCTTAGCCGTGCGCGCGGTAACACTCAAGCGTGCTGGCCGCGTGGGCTTCGCTGACGACCGAGATTCGTATCAGGAAGCTGGCGTCCAAGTGCGCCAAGTCGATGTTAGAG
>CAWDXP010000014.1:0-318918 GCA_963806295.1 uncultured Actinomycetota bacterium
TCCTCCACCGCGTCGAGCGCGGCCCCGACGTCACGCCGCGCCGCCGCCACCTGCTCGGGCGTCGGCGGGTCGGAGTGCAGGTGCCGCTCGGTCATCCGGACGCTGCCGACGTCGACGGAGCGGGCCGCCTCGACGTCGGTGGTGCCCCGCACCAGCTCGGTGGAGCCGCCCCCGAGGTCGACGACGAGGTAGGGCCCGGGCACACCGACCGCCTGGAGGTCACCGGTCGCGCCGGTGAACGAGAAGCGCGCCTCGGTGTCACCGGCCACGACCTCGGGCGCGACGTCGAGGTCGCCGAACGCCTCGCGCACCCCGGCGACGAACTCGTCGGCGTTGCGCGCGTCCCTGGATGCCGAGGTCGCCACGAAGCGCACCCGCTCGACGCCCAGCGAGCGGCACTGCTCGGCATACTCGCGCGTGACGGCCAGCGTGCGCGCCATCGCCTCGGGGGCGATGACGCCGGTGCGGTCGATGCCCTGCCCCAGCCGCACGATCTCCATCCGGCGCACCACGTCGGTGAGCCGGCCGTCGTCACTGACGTCGGCGACGAGCAGGCGCAGCGAGTTGGTGCCGCAGTCGATGGCCGCGACCCGGGGCCGGATGCCGTCGCTCACGACGCGCTCCCGGCATCCGCCGTGTCGTGGTCGGCACCCGGGCCGCCCGGCGCGTCGGCCGAGCAGGGGTGCCGCTCCCACCACGGGGCGAGCATGGCGAGGGCCTCGTCGCCGAGCGGGTTGACCCCGGGCCCGGCGGCGAGGGAGTGGGCGACGAGCACGTGCAGGCACTTGACCCGGGCCGGCATCCCACCGGCGGAGACACCCGCGACCTCGGGCACCTCACCGAGCTCGGCGCGACGCCGCAGGTAGTCGAGGTGCGCCGCCGCATACCGCTCACGCAGGTCGGCATCGTCCTCGAGCCGCTCGCTCATCTCGCGCATGACGCCCTGGCTCTCCAGGGTCGACAGCGCCCCAGTGAGCCGGGGGCAGGTGGCGTAGAACGAGGTCGGGAACGGCGTGCCGTCGGGCAGCCGGGGCTCGGTGCGCACGACGTCGGGCTCACCGCACGGGCAGCGGTGGGCCACCTCCGCGACGCCCCGGGCCTTGCGCCCCAGCTGCCGTGAGACGGCGTCGAGATCGGCCTGCGCGACGGGCGGCAGGTCGTGACCAGCGGTCACCGGCGCGCCCCGGGCACGTCAGCGGTGCGGGTCGACTCCCAGACGGTCTGGTACCAGGGCAGCGGCACGTCGGGCGAGGCCAGGTCGGCGACCGGGTCGGTGGTGCCGGTCGACGGGGTGGCATCGAGCACGGTGTAGGACCGCTCCCCCGGCTTGACGAACTTCAGCCGCTGACGCGCCTGCTGCTCGACGTAGGCCGGGTCGCGCCAGCGCTCCTGCTCGGCCTTGAGTGCCGCGACGTCCTGCTCCTGGCCGGCCACCTTGTCCTCGAGCGCCGCGATGTCGCCCTGCTGGCCGACGTAGGCGGCGACGGTGGAGCCGAGCAGCACCGTCAGGAAGGCGAGGATCGACAGCAGCACGGCACCGCGCCGGGCTCGACGGTCCTTGGCGGCCGTCGTGAGCCGACCGCGCCAACCCGCCGGGGCCACCACGGGCGCAGATGCAGCGGTCGCACCCCGGGTGGACGCACGCGGGCGCGCCCCGGCCGGACGTCGCGGGGGTCGCGACGCCGGACCGCGGGAGCGCCCGGTGGCCATGCTCGAGGTCAGCCCTGCTGGCGGCGGGTGAAGCGCGGGAACGCGCCGGCGCCGGCGTACACGGCCGCGTCGTCGAGCTCCTCCTCGATGCGCAGGAGCTGGTTGTACTTGGCGACCCGCTCGGACCGGGCCGGGGCGCCGGTCTTGATCTGGCCGCAGTTGGTCGCGACGGCGAGGTCGGCGATCGTGGTGTCCTCGGTCTCGCCGGAGCGGTGGCTCATCATGCAGCGGTAGCCGGCGCGCTGGGCCATCTCGACGGCATCCAGCGTCTCGGTGAGCGAGCCGATCTGGTTGACCTTGACGAGCAGTGCGTTGGCCGTGCCCGTCTCGATGCCGCGGGCGAGCCGCTCGGGGTTGGTGACGAACAGGTCGTCGCCGACGATCTGCACGTCGCCGCCCATCCGGTCGGTCATCGCCTTCCAGCCGTCCCAGTCGCTCTCGTCGAGGGGGTCCTCGATGGAGACCAAGGGGTAGGAGGCGACGAGGTCGGCGTAGTAGTCGATCATCTCGGCGCTGGTCTTGGTGCCGCCCTCGAATGCGTAGCCACCGTCGTCGTGGAACTCGGAGGCGGCGACGTCGAGCGCGAGGGCGATCTGCTCGCCGGGGGTGTAGCCGGCCTTCTCGATCGCCTCGAGGATGAGGTCGAGCGCGGCGCGGTTGCTCGGCAGGTTGGGGGCGAAGCCGCCCTCGTCGCCGAGGCCAGTCGCGAGGCCCTTCTCCTTGAGCACGCCCTTGAGCGCGTGGTAGACCTCGGCGCCCCAGCGCAGCGCCTCGCGGAAGCTCTCGGCGCCGATCGGGGCGATCATGAACTCCTGGATGTCGACGTTGGAGTCGGCGTGGCTGCCGCCGTTGAGGATGTTCATCATCGGCACCGGCAGCACGTGGGCGTTGGGGCCGCCGACGTAGCGGAACAGCGGCAGGTCGGCGGAGTCGGCGGCGGCGCGGGCCACGGCGAGGGAGACGCCGAGGATGGCGTTGGCGCCGAGCTTCTCCTTGTTGGCGCTGCCGTCGAGCGCGAGCATCTCGGAGTCGACGAGGCGCTGCTCGCTGGCGTCGATGCCGAGGCCGACCAGCCTGGGGCCGATCTCCTCGATGACGGCGTCGACCGCCTTCTCGACGCCCTTGCCGAGGTAGCGGTTCTTGTCGCCGTCACGGCGCTCGACGGCCTCGAAGGCCCCGGTCGACGCGCCGCTGGGCACGGCGGCCCGGGCGAGCGTCCCGTCGTCGAGGGCGACCTCGACCTCGACGGTGGGGTTGCCGCGCGAGTCGAGGATCTCGCGAGCGCCTACGGCTTCGATCAGTGCCACGCCGGACTCCTGGTGCTACTGGGGGAGGGAAGGGTTCGGGTCCGAGCCTAGTCCTGCGCGCCCGGCATCCCGCCGACCGACCCGCACCCCTCGGGATGCCGGGTGCTCACCCTGCACGGGTCGGGTGCTCAGGTGGTTGCCGGGGCAGCCACCTGGGCACCCGACTCCGGGATGCCGGCCACGACGCGGTGCTCGGCGACGACCCGCGCCACGAAGTCGACGAAGTCGGTCGGGCGACGCCCGAGGAGACGCTCGGTCTCGGCGAGTTCCTTCGCGGATGCGTGGACCGCCAGGCGGCGCAGCTTGCGCAGCGACGAGAGCCAGTCGTCGAGGCGCTGGCCGGTCAGGTGGGCGCGCAGCGCCGCCTCGAGGGCCGCGTCGTCGTCGCCCGCATAGTGCACCGGCACGCCGAGCGCCTCGGACCACACCGCGGCGCACTCCGGCCCGGTCAGCGAGCGCGGCCCGACGAGCTGGTAGGCGCCCGACGGCGTGCTCGGGTCGATCAGGACGTTCGCAGCCGCCTCGCCGACGTCGCGCAGGTCGACGCGGTTGAGGCCCTTCGGGCTGCACGGGTGGACGAACTGCCCGTCGCGGATGACGTCGAGCAGCACCTCGTCGTTCTGCATGAAGTTGCTGGGGCACAGGATGACCGGGTCGGTGTCCGACGTCTCGACCATCCGGCCGATCTCGATCTTGCCGCGGTAGCGCGGCAGGAGCACGCCGTAGAACCGGCGGACGAACCACCCGAGCACCGGGTTCGCCGCGGTGACGTGGATGCCGGCGAAGACCAGGCGCGCGCCTTCGTGCTCGCAGGCGGCGATCACGGTGCGGGTCAGCTCGACCTCGTCGGCCTCGTGCGGCGAGATGTGGAAGACGACGTCGACGCCGTGCATCGCGCGGCGCAGCGAGGCCGGGTCGCGCAGGTCACCGACGTGCACCTCGACCCCCTCACGGGTCGCGAGGCGGGCCGGGTCGCGGACCAGCACGCGTGGCACCACGCCGCGCCGGCGCAGGGCGCCGAGCACCTCACGGCCCATCATCCCGGTGCCGCCCAGGACGAGGATCGAGGGGTGGGGCGGCACGGCATCCGAGACGGCCGGGTCGGTGGAGGGAATCGGCGTGGTGGAGGAACGCGGGGTGTTGGCGCGACGCGAATCGGTGGGACGGGACATCGGAGGCTCCTGTTCGGGCGGTCGGGATGACGACGACGACGGTGCCCGGGCCGGCTTGGCTCCGGCTTCGGCGGACCCCAAGCAACCACCCAAGTGGCGCCCAAGAGCGGGAACGCACGGTGGTGGTCGAGCGGCCGCCACCGGCTGCACCACCGACCACCGACCACCGACCACCGACCACCGACCACCGACCACCGACCACCCAGGGAGCACGCCATGAGCACACCCACCCCGACCACCACCCCCCAGCCGCAGCTCGACCTGCCCGGCCAGACCTTCGTCGCCGAGGGTCCCCACGACCACACCGGCATGTACGTGATGCACCACGCCTTCCGGCGCGACCTGGCCGCCTTCACGTCATCCGTGCGGGCCACCCCGCTCGGCGACGGCGCGACCTGGGCGGCGCTCGCCCACCGCTGGGGCCGGTTCGCCACGACGCTGCACCACCACCACACCGCCGAGGACACCCACTACTGGCCGGTGCTCCTCGCGGCGGTCGAGGAGCGCGGGAGCGACGCGGACCGTGCCGAGGTGCGGGCGATGAGCGAGGAGCACGAGGGCATCGACCCCCTGGTGCGGGCCTGCGCGGAGGGCTTCGGCGCGGTCGTCGACCACCCCTGCGCGGAGCACCGCAACGCGCTCGACATCCGCCTGGCCGGGCTGCGCGAGGTGCTCGATGCCCACCTGCGCCACGAGGAGACCGTGGTGCTGCCCCTCGTGCAGCGGGTGATGACGCACGACGAGTTCCAGTCCGTCGACGCGGCGATCGCCAGGTCCTACCCGCTGCGCGAGCTGCCCTTCATCCTCGGCTGGGTGATGTACGCCCTGCCCGACGACGCCCGCGAGCAGATGTACGACGTCGCCGGCGGCCCCTACCGCTTCCTGCACGCTCTCGTGCGCCGGCGCTTCGAGCGGGGCGAAGCCCGGGCGTTCCGGTACGGCGACGGCGGCACCCTGCGCTGAGCCGGTCCACCGCGCCCCTGCCAACAGGCAGTGGCCACTCCCCCGCGTGACCGTGTGCACGGCACCGGTATGCCGAGTGGCCCACTGCCTGTTCGGCGGTACGCCTTCGCGCGGGGCGGGGCAGTCAGAAGCCCAGGTGGGCGCGCTGCTCGGCCAGCCAGCGGAGGTAGGCCGTCATCCCCCACCGCCGCGCCAGCGACTCCGCGCGGTCGGCGGCCCGCGCCGCCTCCTGCCGCTCACCCAGCACGCACAGGGCGACGGCGAGGTAGCCGTCGACCGGGCCGAAAGCCAGGGCGAGGCCGGATACGGCCATCCGCCCGGCGAGCGGGCGCAGCGCCTCCACGCTGCGCCGGGCGAGCTCCTCGTCACCGAGGAAGCCGGCGACCACCGCGTACAGCGACGCCTCGGACGTCAGGTACCAGTTGTCGTGCAACGGGACGATCGGCGCCCTGGCCAGCTCGGCCCGCACCTCGTCCTCGAGGCCCACGAGGGCCAGCACGTGCAGGAGCGGCCAGCGGCCGATCTCCGCTGGGTCGGCGCGGAAGTGCTCGAGCATGCCCGCCACGATCGGCCCGGCGGTGGCCGGCCGCCAGATGGCCGTCGCGTAGTGCACCCCGAACTCGTTCCACTCCAGGGCCGGCGTCGCCAGCCCCTCCCGCATGCCGCGCATGCTCTCGGCGTGCTCGGCGGCCGTCGCGTCGTCGTCCTGGAGCAGGGCCAGCGAGAACCGCACGAAGGTCAGGGCGTACTCCACGTAGGTCAGTCGTCGCCGGCGGGCGATGTCGTCGGCGGCGGACGACTCCCGCTGCCAGCCGTCGAGGTCGCCCTCCTCCAGCGCCGTCGCGGCGAGGGCGACGTGGGCCAGCGCCTCCGCGGCCTCGTTGCCCGACTCGCGGGCGGCGGCGAGCTCCTCGGTCGCGATCTCGTGGCGCCGGTCGAGGTGGGCGGTGCGCCACAGGGCGATCCAGCCGGTGCGGGCCGCCCACGTGCGCAGGGCCGGGTCGCCGACCCGCCGCGCCACGGCGGTGCCCTCGTCGACCAGGGCCAGGATCTCCGGCTCCGACCCGTAGCGGTAGTAGAGCTGCACCGCCAGCGCGAGCATCAGCACGCAGCGCACCGGCGAGTCGTGGTGGTCGAGCCCGCGCAGCACCGAGCGCAGGTCGTCGATGAAGTCCTCGTCGACCTCGTCGTGCTCCTGCGGCGTCCACACCGAGTAGCGCGTCAGGGCCGCAGCGGCACGGGCGACCCGCTCCGGGTCGTCGTCGGCCCGGGCGAGTGCGACGGCATCCACCACCGCCTCGACGACCGGGCGCCAACGGGCGGCCCACGCCGCGGCCTCGGCGAAGGACAGCAGCAGCTCGTAGCGCTCCTCACGGGTGCCGGCGGGGTCGAGCGCGTGGGCCTCCAGAGCCTGGCGGTACAGGTCGGCGGCCTCCACGTTCGCGAAGTCCCGCCGCGCCTCCGCTGCGGCGGCCGCCGCGGCTCGCCATGCCCGCGGTGCATGCACCGGGCCCGCGGCAAGCCAGTGGTGCGCGAGGTCGAAGGCCCGCTCCGCGGGGGCGAGGGACCCCTGGGGCAGCGCGTCCAGCGCGTGGGCGATGCGGGCGTGGACCCGCGCGACGCGTGCCGGTGACGCCGCCGCGAGCACGGCATCCCGCGTCAGCGCGTGCTCGAAGACCAGCCGGCCGTCGCGCTCGTGCACGATGCCGACCTCGTGCGCGGGCTCGAGCCGGTCGGTGACCTCGTCGGGCCGCCAGCCGCCGACGTGCGCGAGCAGGAGCGGCGAGTGCTCGCGGCCCAGGGCGGCCGACACGAGGAGCACCTCCCGAGTGGCGTCGGGCAGGTCCGCCAGTCGACGGGTGACGACGGTCTGCACCGACTCGGGCACCTCACCGCGCCAGCCGTCGGTCGTCGTCGCGAGCCGGGCCAGCTCGACCAGGAAGAACGGGTTGCCGCCGGTGCGGGCCCGCCAGTCGTCGACCCGGGCCGGGTCGGCGTCGACGCCGGCGACCGAGGACACCAGGGCGCGGGCGTCGTGCTCGCCCAGGCCGCCGAGCTCGATGGTGCGGGCACCGTGCCGGGCCAGGGCGACCCCGAGGTCGGCGAGCGCGCCGGTGGGCTGCGGGCGCGCCCGGCGGGTCGCGAGCACGGCCGACCCGGTCACCGGTGCGCAGCGTGGTCACCAGGTGGGTCAGCGCCCGCAGGGTGCGGGTGTCGGCCCAGTGCAGGTCCTCGACGACGAGCAGCACGGGCTGCTCGCGGGCCCGGTCGCGCACCGCCCGGGCGAGGGCGTCCTGCACCGCGAAGGCCCGCTCGGGGCCGACCTCCGCGTCGGCGCCGGCGCGCTCCAACTCGGCGGGCCGGTCGACCCCCAGCGCGTCGAGCAGGGCGTACCAGGGCCACAGCGGCGGAGCTCCGTCGTCCTGCGAGCACCACCCGACCGCCGCGAGCACCCCCAGCTCGGCGGCGCTGGCGAGCGCGTCGTCGACCAGGCGGGTCTTGCCGGTGCCGGGGTCGCCGACGACGAGCACCGCCCCGGGGCTGCCCTGCGCTGCCGCCGTGAGCAGGTCGGTCACCAGGGAGCGCTCGCCGTCGCGGCCGACCATCGGCCAGCTCGCCGCCCCAGGAGCGGGGATGCCGTTCACGGGCACCGCACGCGGCGGCGCCGCCTCGGGGCGCAGCCACTCCGCCAGCGCGGGCGACTGGCGCAGGACGGCCTCCTCCAGGGCGCGGACCTCCGGGCCGGGGTCGAGCCCGAGCTCGTCGGCGAGCAGCTCGCGGTAGCCGCGCAGCACCTCGAGCGCCTCGACCTGCCGGCCGGTGCGCACCAGGGCCAGGGCCTGCAGGCACCTCGTGCGCTCGCGCAGCGGGTGCCGACCCCCGGCCTGCTCGGTCGCGGCGAGCACGGCCGCGTGCTCGCCCAGCGCCAGCAGACCGAGCGCGGTGTCCTCCTGGGCGGTGGCCCGCAGCTCGTCGAGGGCGGCCCGGTCGGCGAGCACGTCCGGGTGGTCGCCGAGGTCGGCGTAGGCGGTGCCGGTCCAGGTGCGCAACGCCTGCTCGAGGGCCTCGACGTGGGCGCCCACCTCGTCGCGGCCCGGCCACGAGGCGTCCGGGCCGGTGGTCAGCTGTGACCACAGGGGCGCCAGGGCGCGGTGCCGGGCTCGCACCTCGCGGGCGAAGGCGACGGCATCCACCGCTGTGGGGTCGAGGTCGAGGCGGTAGCCGTCGTCGGCCGTGACGAGGACGGTCGGCCGGGCCCGGGGTGCGAGGTCGGGCTCGAGCACCCGCCGCAGGCCGGAGATGTAGGCGTGCAGCGTGCCGTGGGCACCGGCGGGCGGGTCGTCACCCCAGACGAGGTCGACGAGGCGGTCGGCGCTGGTGGTCGACCCGGGCGCCAGCGCGAGCGCGGCGAGGATGCTGCGCGGCTTGCGCGCCGGGAGCGGGACCGCGCCCTGCGGGCCCTCGACGCCCGTGCTCCCCAGCACCCGCACCTTCACGAGCGCCCACGATAGCCAGCGAGGGCGCTGGTCAGAAGGCCCTCAGGACTCCCGACCTTGCAGGTCAGCAGCCGCCGGAACGCCGCCGACGCGGCGTGCCGCGCGGCTGCTGAGAGGGAAAGTGGGGTCAGGCGCGAGCGGCGTACGCGACGGCGATCGCGGTGCCGACCACCGCGTTGTTGCGCACCAGCGCCAGGTTCGTCTCCAGCGACCGGCCGCCGGAGAGCTCGACGAGCCGGCCCAGCAGGTAGGGCGTGATGTCCTTGCCGGTGATGCCGTGCGCGTCGCTGTCGGCGAGGGCCTGCTCGATGACGGCGTCGATCTCCTCGTGCGGCATCTCGTCCTGTGCCGGAACGGGATTCGCGAACGAGACCCCACTGCCGAGGCCCAGGCCCCAGGTCGCCGCCATCAGCGCGGCCGCCTCGTCGGGGGTGTCGACCCGCATCGGCACCGCGACGCCGCTCGAGCGCGAGAAGAACGACGGGAACTCGTCGGTGCCGTAGCCGACCACCGGCACGCCGAGCGTCTCGAGCACCTCGAGGGTGCGCCCGATGTCGAGGATCGACTTCACCCCGGCCGAGATGACGGCCACCTCGGTGCGCGACAGCTCGGTGAGGTCGGCCGAGACGTCCATCGAGCGTCTCGGCGCCGCGGTGCACGCCACCGAGGCCGCCGGTGACGAAGACCCGGATGCCGGCCAGCCCGGCCAGCCGCATCGTGCTCGCCACCGTCGTGGCCCCGTGCGCGCCGGTCGCGACGACGTGCGGCAGGTCGCGCACGCTGACCTTGCGGATGCCGCCGTCGGAGCCGAACAGCTCGAGCTCGTCGTCGGACAGCCCGATCGTCGGGCGGCCGTGGAGCACGGCGATCGTCGCGGGCACCGCTCCCCCGTCGCGCACGATCTGCTCGACCTCGCGCGCCATCGCGACGTTCTGGGGGTACGGCATCCCGTGGCTGATGATCGTCGACTCGAGCGCCACGACCGGCGTGCCGGCGGCCAGTGCCTCGGCGACCTCGGGGGCCACCTTCAGCATCGGGTGCGGCGCGGTGGTGCTGGTGGACGTCATCGGGAGAGCTCCTCGGTGGGTGGCTGGGTGGGGGTCAGGTGGGCCGCGACGAGCGCGGCGGTGAGGTCGGCGCGCACGGTGTCGGCCGAGGCGCAGGTGAGGGCGGCCAGCGCCTGCCCGTAGCGGGCGGCCTCGACCACGTCGGCGCCGTCGAGCAGCGCGTGCACGTAGCCCGCGGTCATCGAGTCACCGGCACCGGTGACGTCGGCGACCTGCACGGGGGGTGCGCCGACGAGCACGGCGCGCGACCCGGCATCCGCCGCACCGGCGACCGAGAGCAGGCTGCCGCGAGTGCCGCGGCGCACCCAGACGTGCTCCACGCCGCGCCCGTGCAGCACGTCGGCCGCCGCCCGCACCCCCTCGACGGTGTCGTCGACCGGGGCGCCGACCAGGGCGGCCAGCTCGTCGACGTTCGGGGTGACGGTGTGCACCCGCACCGAGCCGTCGAGCACGGCCGCGGCCGCGGTGGCCTTGGCCACGCTCACCGGCTCGAACACCGACCGCACCCCGGCCTCCTGGGCGGCGGAGAGCAGCCACCGGATGACGGTCGCGTCGAGGTTGGCGTCGACGACGAGCGCGTCGGCTCCGCCGAGCAGGGTGGGCACGACGGCCAGGTCGGCCACGGTGAGCTCGTCGGTGGCGCGCATGTCGGCGACCGCGATGTGCAGGTCGCCGGCGTCGTCGAGGACCGCGGCGTAGGTGCCGGTGGGGTGCGGGGAGACCACGACGTGGCGGCACTCGACGCCCGCGGCCGCGGTGCGCTGCAGCACGGTGTCGCCCGCCGGGTCGTCGCCGACGGCGGCCACGAGCACGGTGGGGCGACCGAGCCGGGCCAGGTTCTCGGCGATGTTGCGGCCCACTCCCCCGACCGTCGCCGACGCCGTGCCGGGGTTGCTGGTGCCGAGCACCGGGGCTCGGGCGGTGCGCACCTTGGTGTCGAGCACGGCGCCGCCCGACCACGAGCACCGAGTCCGCCTCGGCGCGCAGCAGGTAGCCGCGACCGAGCACGACGCCCTTGCGGGTGAGGTGCGACAGGTGCACCGAGACGGCCGCGCGGGTCGACCCGATCCGCTCGGCGATCGCCGCGGCGTCGAGCAGCGGATCGGCGCGCAGCAGGTCGACGATCTCGCGCTCCCGGGCGGTCAGGCTCACGTTGCAGATGTTAAGCGCCTTCATATCTGCAACGCAAGGACTCCCCGTACCGACCCCGCACGTGCCGGGTCGTGGCGCGCTCGCCGAGCAGCCGTTCGGTGCGAGGTCAGGTGCGGGGGGGCTCCGCCGAGGCGGCGAGGGCGGTGAGGGCGTCGCGCACCTCTGCCTCGGCCACGACGAGCGCCGCGCGGGCCTGCTCGAGGCGCGCGACGGCATCCGGCGTGGGGGTGAGGTCACGGCGGCGCACCCGGGCGAGCACCTTCTCGGCGGCCAGGTCGCCGGGCAACGACGTGGGGATGCCGTGCAGCAGGTCGGCCGCGTAGCCTCCCCCGCCGCCGGCGTCACCGCCCTTCTCCGACGCCTTGATCCGCTCCCACGCCTGCTCGACCTCGGCCGGGGTCGACGCGTCGCCGTCGGCGAAGACGTGCGGGTGGCGGCGCACCAGCTTGTCGACGAGCAGGCCGGCGACGGTGTCGATGTCGAACGCCTCCTCCGCCGCCTCCTCGGCCACCCGGGCGTGGAAGACGACCTGCAGCAGCACGTCGCCGAGCTCCTCGGCGAGGTGCCGGCGGTCGCCGCCCTCGATGGCGTGCAGCACCTCGTGGGCCTCCTCGACGAGGTACGGCGCCAGGCTCGCGTGGGTCTGCTCGGCGTCCCAGGGGCAGCCTCCGGGCGAGCGCAGCCGGTCCATCGTGGCGACGACGTCGAGCAGCCGCCCGCCCTGCACGTCCCACGATCCGACGACCACCTCGACATCGGGGGGCACCTCGAGCCTCGACACCTCGGAGGCCAGCGCGTCGGACAGCCCCGGGTCGCCGTCGGACGAGCCGAGCCACACGACCGACTCGGTGGCGGCGAGGTCGACCAGGCGCCGGGCCAGCGCCGGCGGGGTGACGTCACCGACCTCCTCGACGGCGAAGCCCGACTCGTCGACCGCCTCGGCGACCGGCTCGTCGAGGCTGCGGGTGAGGCGCAGCGTGGCGCCGGCCACGGCCGCCCAGGCACCGTGCGACAGCAGGCCGGGCGCGACGCGGGGCGACGTGACGACCAGCGCGAGCCGGCCCGCCGTCACGGGGTCGTGGTGGGCGGCGCGCTCGGCGCGTTCGGCACGATCCAGCCCGGCTGCGTGAGCTCGACCGCCGCGGTCGTGCGGGTTGAACGTGCCGTAGCGCGGGTTGACGTCGATCGACAGGGCCTGCAGCTGCTGGGTGAGGGCCTGCGCGTCGGCGTCGGTGAGCTTGCCCTCGTTCTGGGCCAGGCCGATGGCCGCCGCGAACTTGAGGATCTCGAGGGTGGACTCGGAGGGGTCGCTGACACCACGCCTGTTGGCGTCGGCCATCGCCACCGACTCGGACACCTTCACCCCGAGGCCGCCGAGGTAGTCGAGCACGACCGGCGCCTGGACCAGCGCGGTGAGCGTGCCGGTGGGGGTGAGCTTGTCCTGCAGCAGCCCGGGCTCCATCGAGTTGACCTGCGACATCGCCGACTGCACGGCCTTCTCGGTGATGACCCGCCCTTCGACCACGGCGGCCCGGTCGGGCCCGGCGGGGCCACCACAGCCGGCCAGCACGAGCGCGGCACCGACGGCGAGCGCCGCCACGGAGCGGCGAACCGAGAGAGTCACGAGCAGTCCTTTCGAGGTCGGTCCCGCTAGGAGCGGGCGGTGGCCACCCGGGCGGCCTGCCCCACATTGTCCATGACGACCGACCGGATGACGTCACCAGCCCAGGCGAGCACGTCGCGGTCGCGCAGCGGGCGGCCGCCGACCCGGGCGGTCATCGGCTTGGGGACCAGCACCGTGCCGAGCGTGTGCTTGACGATCGAGCCCGGGTAGAGGCGCTGCAGGCGCAACTCCTGGCTCTCGCGCAGCTCGAGCGGGCCGAAGCGGACGTGGTTGCCCTGCAGGCTGATGTCGCCGATGCCGGCGGCCCGCGCCACCGTGCGCAGGCGGGCGACCTCGAGCAGGTTGCGCACCGGCTCGGGGGGTGCCCCGTAGCGGTCGACGAGCTCGGCCTCGATGTCGGCGAGCTGCGCCTCGTCGGCCACGGCGGCCAGCTTCTTGTACATCTCCAGGCGCAGCCGCTCGTGCGGCACGTAGTCGTGCGGCAGGTGGGCGTCGACCGGCAGCTCGATCTTGATCTCGGTCGGGCTGTCGTCGGTGTCGCCGCGGAAGCTCGCGACGGCCTCGCCGACCAGCCGCACGTAGAGGTCGAACCCGACCCCGGCGATGTGGCCGGACTGCTCGCCGCCGAGCAGGTTGCCGGCGCCGCGGATCTCGAGGTCCTTCATCGCCACCTGCATGCCCGAGCCGAGGTCGGTGTTGCTGGCGATGGTCTGCAGCCGGTCGAGCGCCGTCTCGGTGAGCGGGACCTCGGGCGGGTAGAGGAAGTAGGAGTAGGCGCGCTCGCGGCCGCGGCCGACGCGCCCGCGCAGCTGGTGCAGCTGCGAGAGGCCGAGCCGGTCGGCGCGCTCGACGATGAGGGTGTTGGCGTTGGAGATGTCGAGGCCGGTCTCGACGATGGTGGTGCAGACCAGCACGTCGAAACGCTTCTCCCAGAAGTCGAGCACGACCTGCTCGAGCTTGTGCTCGCCCATCTTCCCGTGGGCCACCGCGATGCGCGCCTCGGGCACGAGCTCGCGGATGCGGGCCGCGGCCTTCTCGATCGTGGACACCTTGTTGTGCACGAAGAAGACCTGGCCCTCGCGCAGCAGCTCGCGGCGGATGGCCGCGGTGAGGGTCTTCTCGTCGTAGGCGCCCACGTAGGTGAGCACTGGGTGGCGCTCCTCGGGCGGGGTCTGCAGGGTCGACATCTCGCGGATGCCGGTCACGGCCATCTCGAGCGTGCGCGGGATGGGCGTGGCCGACATCGCGAGCACGTCGACCGACGTGCGCAGCGCCTTGAGCTGCTCCTTGTGCTCGACCCCGAAGCGCTGCTCCTCGTCGATGACGACCAGGCCGAGGTCCTTGAAGCGCACCTCCTTGCCCAGGATGCGGTGGGTGCCGATGACCAGGTCGACGGTGCCGTCGGCCAGGCCGTCGAGCACCGCCTTGGCCTCGCGGTCGGTCTGGAAGCGGGACAGGGCGCGCACGACCACCGGGAAGCCGGCATACCGCTCGGCGAAGGTGTTGGCGTGCTGCTGCACCAGCAGCGTGGTGGGGCACAGGATGGCCACCTGCTTGCCGTCCTGGATCGCCTTGAACGCCGCGCGCACCGCGATCTCGGTCTTGCCGTAGCCGACGTCGCCGCAGACCAGGCGGTCCATCGGCACCGGGCGCTCCATGTCGGCCTTGACCTCGTCGATGGTGCTCAGCTGGTCGGGTGTCTCGACGTGCGCGAAGGCGTCTTCCAGCTCGCGCTGCCACGGGGTGTCAGGCGGGAAGGCGTGCCCGCTCGTCGCCATCCGCGCGGAGTAGAGGCGGATCAGCTCGGCGGCGATCTGCTTGACGTAGCGCTTGGCGCGGCTCTTGGTCTGCTGCCAGTCGGAGCCGCCCATCTTGTTGAGGGTGGGCTGCTCGCCGCCGACGTAGCGGGTGACCTGGTCGAGCTGGTCCGTGGGCACGTAGAGCCGGTCGCCGGGGTGGCCGCGCTTGCCGGGGGCGTACTCGAGCACGAGGTACTCGCGGGTGGCGCCGGCGACGGTGCGCTGCATCATCTCGACGAACCGGCCCACCCCGTGCTGCTCGTGCACCACGAAGTCGCCGGGGCGCAGCTGGAGGGGGTCGACCTGGTTGCGGCGCCGCGACGGCATCCGCCGCATGTCCTTGGTCGAGGTGCCCGAGCCGCCGGCCGAGCCGGTGAGGTCGGTCTCGGTGATGACCGCGAGCCGGGCGCCGGGGGCCAGGAAGCCGGGCCCGACCGCGCCGGTGGTGACGGTGATGAGGCCGGCGACCGGGTCGGCGTCTTCGGCGACCAGGCGGCTCGGGGCGTCGTGCTCGGCGAGCACCTCGGTGATGCGCTTGGCCAGGCCCGGGCCCTCGGTGGCGACCAGCACCTGCCAGTCGTCGGCCACGAGGCGGCGCAGCTCGGCGACGGCCTCGTCGGTGTCGCCGCGGAAGGTGGGGGCGATCTCGAGGCCGAGGTCGAGGGTGTCGCCGTCGTCGTCACCGGCGAACGGCGTGAGGTCGAGCCAGCGCACCCCGAGGTCGCGGGCCTGCTGGCGCAGCTCGGCCAGGGTGCGGAACGAGGCCGTGCCGAGCACCGAGGCGAGGTCGATGGGCACGGCGTTGCCGCTCGCGGCGTTGGCCCAGCCGGCGTCGAGGAACTCCTGGCTGGTGGCCGTGAGGTCGTGAGCGCGGGTGCGCACCCGTTCGGGGTCGCAGGCCACGAGCACGGCGCCGTCGGGCAACAGGTCGAGCAGGGTCTCCATGCCGTCGACCAGGGCCGGGGCCAGCGACTCCATGCCCTCGACGGCGATGCCCTGGGCGAGCTTCTCGAGCAGGTCGGCCGCACCCGGGAGCTGGTCGGCGAGGGTGGCCGCCCGCTCGCGCACGGCATCGGTGAGCAGCAGCTCGCGGCACGGCGGCGCCCACAGGCCGTGCTCGGCCACCTCGAGCGAGCGCTGGTCGGCGACCTTGAACCAGCGGATCTCCTCGACGGTGTCGCCCCAGAACTCCAGGCGCAGCGGGTGCTCCTCGGTGGGCGGGAACACGTCGAGGATGCCGCCGCGCACAGCGAACTCGCCGCGACGCTCGACGAGGTCGGTGCGGGCGTAGGCGGCGGCCGCGAGGGCCTCGACCACCTGCTCGAGGGGCACGTCGTCGCCGGCCTGGAGCGCGACGGGCTGCAGGTCACCCAGGCCCTTGGAGATGGGCTGAAGCACCGCGCGCACCGGCGCGACGACCACTGACAGCGCGCCGTGGGTGTCGTCGCCGGTCTCGGGGTGGGCCAGCCGGCGCAGCACCGACAGGCGCTGGCCGACGGTGTCGCTGCGGGGGCTGAGCCGTTCGTGCGGGAGGGTCTCCCACGAGGGGAACAGGGCGACGGCCCCGGCTCCCAGACTCGACTGGAGCGCAGCGTGGAGGTCTTCGGCCTCTCGACCGGTGGCGGTGACCGCGAGGACCGGGGCTCCGGTGCGGGTCGGTGCGAGGGCGGAGACGAGGATGGGGCGGGCTCCGGCGGGGGCCGCCGCGATGACCTCTGCCGAGGGCACCGCAAGGGCCTCGACGAGGCGGACGGTGTTCGGGAGGGCGGCGACCCGGGAGCGCAGGGCGGACAGCGACGGCATTTGTCACAGCCTAGTGGCGCGGGCCGACACCGGTCGGGCCGTGGCTCGGACCCGTTCCGGCCCTGGCGTCGGCCCTGATCTCGGACGTCATGTCCGTCACAGTGCGGATGCCCCGGAACCGTTCCTGAGCCTGCGCCGGTTCTCATACGATGACGGCATAGTCGAACAGGAGTGGCCGTGACTGCGCGAGTAGGGTATGCCCCTGGGGTGTACGACCTGTTCCACGTCGGTCACCTCAACATCCTCCGGCTGGCCAGGAGCCAATGCGACCACCTCGTGGTGGGCGTCGTCTCGGACGAGATGGCGCTGAGAGCCAAGGGCCACCCGCCCGTCATCCCGTTGGCGGAGCGCGTCGAGATCGTCGAGCACATCGACCTCGTCGACGAGGTGCTGGTCGAGACGGTTCCGGACAAGCTGGAGGTGTGGCGGCAGCACCCGTTCGACGTCATCTTCAAGGGTGACGACTGGCGAGGCACGCCGAAGGGCGACAAGCTCGAGAGGGACTTCGCTGCTGTGGGCGTCGAGGTCCGCTACTTCCCGTACACCGTGACGACCTCGAGCACCCTGGTGCGCCACGCCCTCGAGGCCTTGGTGTCGTGACCGGTCATGCACATCGCCATGATCGGCACCCGAGGGGTTCCCGCCCGGTACGGCGGGTTCGAGACCTGCGTCGAGGAGGTGGGCCACCGCCTGGCCGACCGCGGCCACCGGGTGACCGTGTACTGCCGTCGCACCCCGGGCCACGACGACCCTGACCAGTTCCTCGGAATGCACCGGGTCGTGCTCCCAGCGGTGCACCGACGCGCGCTCGAGACGCTGTCGCACACCGCGGCGTCCGTCACCCACGCCGTCACCCGGTCCAGCCCGGACGTCGCACTGGTCTTCAACGCCGCGAACGCCCCGCTGCTCCCGCTGCTTCGCGCGCGCGGCGTACCCGTGGCGACTCACGTCGACGGCCTCGAGTGGCGCCGCGGCAAGTGGGGCCCGTGGGGGAAGCGCTACTACCGCTTGGCGGAGGCCGCCGCCGTGCGCTGGTCCGACGCGATCGTCGCGGACGCTCCCGGGATCGCCCGGTACTACGAGCGGGAGTTCGGCATCGACGCCGTGGAGATCTCCTACGGCGCGCCCCTGGTGGAAGCCCGGCCCGGCGTGGTCGTCGACGCCCGCCTGGAGCCGGGTCGCTACCACCTCGTCGTGAGCCGGTTCGAGCCGGAGAACAACGTCGTCGAGGTGGTGCGGGGCTACGTCGAGAGCACCGCACGGCTCCCCCTCGTCGTCGTCGGAAGCGCGCCCTACACAGACCGGTACACCGCCCAGATTCGCGGCGCCGCCGACTCCAGGGTCAGGCTGCTGGGCGCCGTCTGGGACCAGGAGTTGCTCGACCAGCTCTATGCCAACGCGTTCGTGTACTGGCACGGGCACTCCGTCGGCGGTACGAACCCGTCGCTCCTGCGCGCCATCGGCGCCTCCGCCGCAGTCAACGCCTTCGACGTCGAGTTCAACCGCGACGTGCTGCACGAGTCGGGGCGGTACTGGATCACCCCGCACGACGTCACCCGGCTGGTCGAGGATGCCGAGGCCCACCCCGACGCCCTGGCGGAGCGCCGCTCCGCCGCGCTGGCTCGCGCGTCGACCTTCCGGTGGGATGACGTGGCTTCCCGGTACGAGGACCTGTGCCTCCGGCTCGCCGACAGGTCGCTCACCCGACCTCCTGGTGTCACCGGGCGCCGCTCCCCTGCACCGGAGCTCGCAGGACGAGCGACATGACGCCGAACCGATCACACCAGCCCGTCGACCAGCGTGAGTCCTGGTCCGCGACGATGGACCGCCTGCGGGCCCACCAGAAGCCCAGCCGCGGAGCCCCCCTCTACTCCCGGCTCGTCAATCGCCCGCTCGGGCGCGCCATCGCGGCCCTGGCATTCGGCCTGGGCCTCACGCCCAACCAGGTGACCGCCGTCAGTGCAGCACTTTCCGCTATGGGGATCGCCGTCCTGGCCCTGGCCGAGCCGGCGATCTGGGTGGGTGTCGTCGTGGCCCTGCTGCTCCTGGCCGGCTACGCCGTCGACTCGGCAGACGGGCAGCTGGCGCGGCTGCGGGGTGGGGGTTCACGCGACGGTGAGTGGCTGGACCACGTGGTCGACGTCGTCAAGGTCAACCTGCTGCACGCGGTGGTGTTCGTCCGTCTCGACGTCGCCGCGATCCAGAACGGTTACCAGTGGGCCGCACTGGCGTTCCTGGTCGTGGCCAACGTCTTCTTCTTCTCGTACGTCCTGACCGACCTGCTGACCCGCCTGAGCCCGACGCACGTCGCCACCAGCGCCGCGCCGGCGCCACTCTGGCGATCCATGCTCGCCGCACCGACCGACTACGGCATCCTGTGCCTCGTCTTCCTGCTGTGGGGAGCCACGGCGTGGTTCGTCGCGTGCTACGTCCTCCTGCTGGTCGGCACGGCGGGCTATCTGGTGTTGGGCCTGCCGCGATGGTTCCGCGGACTGCGGTCCACGCCAGAGGAACCATGAACGTCTGGCAGTCCGTCCGGCGCAGCGGTGGCCTGCAGATCGCGGTGGCCGTCGTGTCCGGGGCCCTGGGGATCGTCACGAGCCGGATCATCATCACCCACTTCGGGCTGGCGGTCTACGGCCAGTACGGCCTGCTCACCTCGATGCCGTCGCTCCTGCCGTTTGCCGACCTGGGCGTGGCGGCGGTCATCGTCAACAACGTCGCCGCGTCGCGCGACCCGAGGCGCGACGAGGTCGTTCGGGCCACGCTGACCAGCGCCTTCCGCATCCTGTTCATGTCCGCGGCCGCGCTCACCGCACTCTCCCTCGTACTTCTCGTTACCGGCACGTGGCCGGTCATCCTCGGAGACGGCCTACTGCCGGGAGGCTCGGTCGTCGCCTCGGTCTGCCTGCTGCTCTTCGCCCTCGGTCTGCCTCTCGCCGTCGGCCAGCGCCTGCTCGTGGCCCTGGGGCGCACGCCCCTGCAGGTGGCAACCCAGCTTGTCATCGCGCCGACCATCCTGGTCGGAACGATCCTGATCGCCCTGACGGGCACGGGCGACGGCAGGTGGACCCCGGTGCTGCCATTCATCGGGATCGCGCTCTCCCTGGCCCTCGGGCTGAGCATCGCCGCCCGGCTGGTGCAGCCCCAAGTGGGCGAGGCGTTCCGCGCGACCCCCAAGCTGCGCAGCAGCCCCGGGGTGCCGGTGCTGCAACTGGCCTGGCCGATGCTGGTACAGATGGTGGCGCTCCCGATCGCCATGCAGACCGGTCGCATCGTGCTGAGCCATCGCGGCGACACCGCCGAGCTCGCCGAATACAACCTGGCCTCGCAGTTGTTCGGCGTCGTACTGGGCGGCATCGCCATGGCCGGCCTGGCGCTGTGGCCCTGGTTTGCCCGGGGCCGCTCCGATGACACCCGGCACCGGCCGTGGCGTGCCTCCGCCGTGTTCGCCGGCGTGGGCTTGGTGGGCGGGCTGGGGGTGGCGGTCCTCTCCCCCTTCCTGGCCCAGCTCGCTTCGGGCGGGCGGGTCACGCTGGGCCCTTTGCTCGTCGCGGCCTTCGTGGTCTTCATCGTGCTCCAGGCGACCAAGTACCCCGTCGGGATGTACATGACCGACCGCGAAGGGCTGCGCTTCCAGGTGCTGCCGATCGTCCTCATGGTGCCGACGAACATCGCCCTGGCGTGGGTCCTGGTGCCGGTCGCCGGAGCGGCCGCCCCCGTCGTCGCCTGCTCGGTCGGCGTACTCGTCTGCCAGGTCATCCCCAACGCCTTCTGGGTGAGGCGGGACCTCGCGCGCGAACGGTCCGCGCCCCAGCTCGTGCTGCCATGAACGGGGCGCACGTGTCAGCCGGCACAGCGGGCAGCGGCAGCACCGACATCGCGGTGGTCGTCGTCAACTTCGGTTCCACCAGGCTTCTCGAGCAGAACCTCGTCGAGCTGACCGGTGCGGCCACCATCATCGTCGTCGACAACTGGTCGAGCCGACAGGAACGCGCCGCGGTCAGCGCGGCCTGCGCGCGCCACGGATGGTCACTCGTGACCAGCGCCACCAACGCCGGCTTCGGCGGCGGCTGCAATCTCGGTGCCGCACAGGCCATCTCACTCGGTGCGGATGTTCTGGTGTTCGTGAATCCCGATGCCCACCTTTCCGCCAGGGGCCTGGCTCGACTCGCCGATGTCGCGCGTGCGCAGCCGGACGCGTTGGTCGCCCCGGTCATCGAGACCCCTGACGGGCGCCCGTGGTCCCCCGGCCTGATGGTCGTCGACCTGCACGACGGCGCCACGCTCTCGCTCCGCCGCTTCCGCCTCGCCGGCCGAAGAGACCCCGCGGGCGAGCACGGCCACGAGACGTGGCTGTCGGGGGCGTGCCTGGCCATCACTGTCGACCTGTGGGGCAGGGTCGGCGGCTTCGACGAGGACTACTTCCTGTACTGGGAGGACGTCGACCTCTCCCATCGCGTCCTGGCGGCCGGAGGGCAGCTTGGTCGTCGTCCCCGAGGTCACCGTGGTGCACGACGAAGGCAGCACGCACGGGAACCACCACTCGGCGACCCACGCCAAGTCGGGGACCTACTACTACTACTCGACCAGGAACCGACTCCTCTTCGCGGTCAAGCACCTCGATGACGACGACGTCAGGCGCTGGAGACGGAGCTCGATAGGGGCTGCCCGGTCCATCGTGCTGCGCGGTGGTCGACGACAGCTGGTGCGTTCGTCGACCCCGTGGGTCAGCCCGCTGCGCGGGACGATCGCCGGGCTGCGGGTCTCCCGGCGGCCCTGAGGGCCAGCGCCTCCCGGTAGGCCCGCAGATACGACTCGGCTGCCGGTTCCCATTCGCGGGCCGAGAGGTCCGGGGACGCTGCGGGCGGGCTCTCGCGCAGCGTCGCCAAGGCAGCCGCGAGGTCCTGCGCATCGAGCTCACCGGTGAACAGGTGCACCCATCCGGGCCCGACCTCATCGGCCAGGTCGCGGTTGACAGCAGTGTCCGGGACGAGCACCGGACGCGCAAGGGAGAGGGCGGCCAGCGCGGCACCCGAGTTGTGCATGAACCGGTAGGGCAGCACGACAAGCTGCGCCTCGGAGACGGCCAGCACGAGCTCGGGGTCGTCAAGGTAGCGCCACAGCGTCGCGGCACGGGGGTCGCCGTCGAGGATGCCGTCGATCTCGGCCGCGATCTCCGGCGAGGACGGCCTGCCGCAGATCCTGAGCGAGAGGTCGTCTCCGGGTAGGACGCGGAAGGCCCGCGCGAGGTTCTCGAGCCCCTTGTACCGGCGGGCGAGACCGAAGAAGACCAGCCGTCCGGGCACGGCAGCTCGGCGAGGGTGCCGGCCGTACCACTCGCGGTAGTGGCCGTGCGGGATGTGCACGCACGGTGGCGGGACCTGCGCCCCGGTGCGCTCGTTGAGGACGATGCGCAGTGTGGTGAGCCGGTCGAGCTCCTCGATCAGCCGTCGTTGGATCCGGGTCGAGTCGGCCGGCACCTCGAGGTTGTGGACGGTGCGGACCACCGGGACGCGGCGCATTCGCAGGCGGAGCAGGACCAGCACGGTCAGCAGCTCGCGGCCGGCTCGCCCGGCCATCCGGTGCCCGCCCATCATGACCTCCGGCCAGTGCAGGTGCAGCACGTCGTACCGCCACAGGAGGGCACGAGGGAAGGTGAAGGTGCGGTACTCCAGGTCGGGTGAGTCGCGCAGCGCCTGGGTGAGCATGGTCAGGTACGGGTTCGTGGTCGCACTGGGTTCGCGGTGCGCCCCGAGCACCCGGATGGTCCAGGGTGCGGTCATCCGACACCGCCCTGCTCGCGAGACTCCACGGCCAACCGGTACCACGCGTCGACCAGGCCGGGGAGCCTTGCACGCGACCAGCGATCGTGAGGTGTTCCGCCGTGGGCAGCAGCCTCGCGGATTGCACCTGCGAGGTTCCCTGCGACATCACCACGGTCTGACGCGACGTGCGCGTTGCGCTCCGCGAGTAGGGGCGGGCCACCCAGGGGCAGGCACACCACCGGTACGCCGATCGCGCTGGCTTCCCCGGCGGCCCATCCAGCCTGGTCGTGCATCGACGGGAAGAGCAGGACATGGGCACTGGCGACGGCCGACAGCACGGCGGAGCGGGGGCGATGCCCTCGGAACCTCACGGCGTCAGCGACGCCCAGGGTGCGGGCCAAACGCTTGAGCTGGGGCAGCTGGGGGCCCTCCCCGTAGACATCGAGCGTCCACCCATCGGCGGCAAGACGCGCGATGGCCGCAATGGCGAGCCGCACACCCTTCCAGCCGATCAGGCGCCCCACGAACACGGCGACCTTCGGCGCAGCGACACCCGGTTCGATGCGCATCGGTAGGCCGTCGAGCGAGATGTTCGGCTCCAGCACGACGTTCTTGGCGTAGGAGAACCGCGCTGCCACATCGGCGTTCTGCGCGACCACGACATCGGCTCGACGGGCGGCGGCATCGCCGAACAGGCGGCGCGCCGGAACGGTTGAGACGCTTCTCGCCACCTCGGTCAGCACACCCCGTGGGCCGAGCCAACGTGCAAGCGGAAGGGGCGAGCGCGAAGCGCCACCTACCGGCCCCCAGACGAACGGGATGCCGACGAGCCGGGCGGCGCCGCACGGCATCCAGTCGTTGGCGAAGGTGACGTGGTGCACCACGTCGAAGGGGTCCTCACGGTGCAGCTGCGTCGCGAGCCGGGCGAACGACCGCTGCCAGAGCGCGTAGTACCAGTACATGTCGACCGGGCGTCGCTTGCGGTCCAGCCACCGGTCGGGGAGGTCGTGGAACACGACGCGCAGTCGCGGGTGGCGGCCTTCCTCGAGCTCAGCGCGCACCGTGGGCTCGAAGCGCCGTCGAGTGACCACCAGCACGTCATGGTTGATGGCGGCGGCCGTCGCGAAGTCCCATCCTGCTGCGGCCTCAGGAGCGTCCCCAGGGCCGCAGGCATACGCGCTGACTAGCACCCTCACACCCTCACCGATCCTCGCGTCCCGGTGTGCCGGAGCCGAATCGCGCACGGCGCGCCACACCTGGTCGGTATCGTAACGGGATGCCCTCCTCGACGTCCCAGGGGTCCTACGGGCCGCTCCCCGCGCCGGAGGACCAGGCGGAGGGCTCAGGCGTTCTCGTGGTGTGTGTTGCCGTCCTGACGTTCCGGCGGCCGGAGTCGCTCGGCGCCATGCTTCCCGTGGTCGCCGAACAGGCGCAGGGGGCTCGCCGGCACCAACCCGCTCGTCCACTGCACCGTCCTCGTGGTCGACAACGACGAGACCGGCTCGGCAGCACCTGTCGTCGAGGCCACCCCCGGGGTCAGGCACGTCGTGGAAGGGCGACCCGGAATACCGGCCGCACGCAACAAGGCGCTGTCCGAGTCTGGCGGCGCCCGCCTCCTGGTGTTCATCGACGACGACGAGTGCCCGAGCGAGGGGTGGCTCTCGAGCCTCGTCGGGTGCTGGCTCGAGCACCGCCCAGCCGGGGTGGCCGGGCCCGTGCGCACCGAGTACCCCGAGGGGACCGACCCCTGGGTCGTCGACGGGGGCTTCTACGACCGCCTCCACGCTCGGCACCTGCGCACGGGTGACCAGGTGCCACGAGCGGCGACGAACAACCTGCTCCTCGACCTCGACCAGGTTCGCCGACTCGGGCTGCGCTTCGACGAGAGGTTCCGGGCCAGCGGCGGCGAGGACACGGTGTTCACCACCCAGCTCCACCGTGCCGACAGTGTGCTCGTCTGGTGCCGCGAGGCGGTGGTCGTGGAGCAGCTGCTTCCCAGCCGGGCCACGCGGTCCGCGGTGCTGCGGCGGTCCTACTCCCTCGCCAACTCCGCGGTGGTGGTCGAGAGCTGGCTGGCGGACGGGCCACTGGCCCGGTGGCGACTGCGCGTGCGGGCAGCCTGCCTCGGCGTCCTCCTGGTGGCTGCCGGCGGTGGCCAGACGGTGCTGGGCCGCCTGGGCAGGTCCGACGTCCGCGACGCTCACGGGCGGCGGGCCATGGCGCGTGGACGCGGGACGTTGTCCGCCCTCGTGGGTCGCCGTGCCGTCCCCTACGCCCGGCTCGACCGGATGCCGGGCGCGTGACCGTGCGAGTGGTCCTGGTCCACGCCTCCGCCGACCTGTACGGCTCAGACCGCCAGCTGGCGATGTCGGCTCAGGCCCTGGTCGAACGCGGGTGGGACGTGGTCGTGGTCCTCCCCCGCGCCGGGCCACTGGTCGTCCGACTTCGGAGCCAGGGAGTCGACGTCCGGATCCGCCGCTTCCCCGTCATCCGGAAGTCGTCCTTGTCGCTGACCGGCGTGGCAGCTCTGCTCGGCGCCATGTCGCGAACCTGCGTGCGGGACGCGCGCTGGCTCAGGGGTGACGGGCCCGACGTGGTCCTGGTCAACACGATCACCATCCCCTCCTGGATCGCTGCCGCCCGGCTGGCCAGGGTTCCGGTGCTGTGCCACGTGCACGAGGCGGAGAACCGCTACCCCTGGGCCTTCCGGGCCGCCCTGGTCGCCCCGCTGCTGATGTGTCGACGGGTCGTGGCGAACAGCGTCGCCACCCGTGACGCCCTGGTCTCAGCCATGGCACCGCTCGCCCGCCGCACACGGGTGGTCCACAACGGCGTCCGAGGCCCGTCCTCGGTGCGTCCTCCGCGCCCGCGCAGCAGCTCGGACGCCCTCGAGCTCGTCCAGGTGGGTCGGCTGTCGCTGGTCAAGGGGTCCGACATCAGCCTGGAGGCCGTCGCGGCGGCGCGCGCAACCGGCCGGGACGTGCGGCTCACCTACTACGGCTCGGTCTTCACCGGGAACGAGGGCTTTCTGCGACGGCTGCAGGATCGGGCCGTCGAGCCCGACCTCGCCGGGGCGGTGGTCTTCGCGGGGCAGGTCGACGAACCCTGGTCGGGTCTCGAGCGCGCGGATGCCGTGCTGGTCCCGTCGCGGATGGAGTCCTTCGGAAACGCCGCCGTCGAGGCCCTCCTCGCCGATCGACCCGTCATCGTGTCGGACGTGCAGGGGCTGCGCGAAGTGGTGCCCGATGAGCGGACCGGGTTGCGGTTCAGCGCGAACGACCCGGCCGCCTTGGCTCGCGCCATCGTCGAGGTGCATGACGACCCGGTGGCTGCGGCACGCCGCGCCGCGGCGGGTCGGCAGGACGCCCTGCGCCGCTTCGGTACTGACGAGTATCGTGATCGTCTGGTACACGAAGTCGTCCGCACGGTGCAGCCGGCAGCGATCGCGGGCGACACCTGAGGAACATCATGAACAGCACACCCGGCGGTCACGCGGCCCGCCGATCACGGGCGCCGATCATCGCGGTGGTGCTGGTCGCACTCGCCGTCCTCGCCGTCGCGGTCGCCGTCGCGCTCGGCAGCGGGGATACGCCGCCCACCGGCCTCCCGGCATCCCCGAGCCCCTCCACCGCAGCACCGGGGACGCCCACGGGCACCGGCCCGTCGGGCTCCCCGTCGGCCACGGCATCGGCACTGCCCGCGCCGAGCCAGAGCGGGCGACCGCCCAGCGCCAGCGCGGCCCCCGACGCGACCGCGACCCTGGCCGACGACGTGACCGTGCGCCTCTCCGGGGTCGAGAGCATCCAGGGCACCGCCGACCTGCCCGGGGACATCGCGGGGCCCGCGCTTCGGGTGGAGGTGGAGGTGACGAACGACAGCGATGCCCTCATCCCGCTCAGCGGCACCGTCGTCAACGCCTACTACGGGGCGACGCAGACTCCGGCCACTCAGCTCTCGGGCTCTGGCGCGGTGGCCTTCCCGGCCTCGCTCGCCGCTGGAGAGTCGGTCACGGCGCGCTTCGTCTACACGATCCCCACCGGCGAACGCGACGACGTCGCCGTCGAGGTCGACCTGTCGGCCCTGGGCCGTCCGGTGGTCTTCCGGGGCTCGTTCGGCTGAGGTATCCCGCAGGGCACGTGGCCTGTGGGGTGCGGTACAGACCCCCTGAACTTCCGGTGCAGGCATCCGGTGTCATGCGATCATTGGCCTCGGACGATCAGAGAGTGAGTGAGACGGTGACGGTTGGTCAGTACCTGACCGCCCTTCGAAAGCGCTGGGTCGTCATCGTCGTGTCGTGTGTCGTCGGGGGTGGCCTGGCCTGGGCGTGGGCCTACACGACCCCGCCGACGTACTCGGCGACCTCGAAGGTCTTCGTCTCGGTCAGCGGTGGCCAGACCGCCGCGGACCTGGTCCAGGGAACCACCTACGTCAAGAACCTCGTCGACTCCTACGCAGAGCTCGCCACCTATCCCGTGGTGCTCGAGCCCGTGATAGACGAGCTGGGCCTGGACTCGTCGCCGGGGGCACTGGCGAGCCGGGTGAGCGCTGACTCTCCACTGAACACGAGCATCATCGAGATCAGTGTCTCCGACGGGGACCCGCAGCGAGCGGCCGAGACCTCCAACGCCATCTCGGAGCAGCTCGCACGAACAGTGGCCGCCCTCTCGCCGACTGCCTCGTCGAGCGAGCAGTCGATCAAGGTGAGCCTGGTGGCGAGCGCTCCCACGCCATCCGCTCCGGTCGCACCGCGCACCCGCCTCATCACCACCGTCGGCCTGGCACTCGGCCTGGCCGTGGGCGTGTCCATCGCACTGCTCCTCGCCCTGCTCGACACCCGGGTCAAGGAACCCGAGGACCTCGACTTCCTCGGGGAGTCCCTCGGAGTGCTCGGCGTCGTTCCCCTGAACCCCCGCGGCGCCCAGGCCCGCCCCATGGCGTGGGCCGATCCGAACTCGCTTCAGACCGAGGCCTATCGGCGGGTGCAGACCAACCTCTCGTACATTGACGTCTCCACGCCGGCGCGGGTGGTGGTCATCACCTCCGCGACTGCCGGCGAGGGCAAGACGACCACCGCCGTGAACCTGTCCATCTGCATCGCCGAGACCGGTGCTTCCGTGCTCCTCGTCGACGCCGACCTGCGCCGGCCCACGGTCGACTCCGTCCTCGGGGTGCCCGGCAGCCGGGGGCTGACGACCGTACTGCTGGGTGGCACCAGGCGCGAGGAGGTCGTGCAGCGGTTCTCCGGCCGGCTGGACGTGCTCACCTCCGGCGACGAACCGCCCAACCCCCACCAGCTCGTCGGCTCGCCGGCCATGAAGGCCCTGCTGGAGCAGGCCCGCCACGACTACGACTTCGTGATCATCGACGCCCCACCGCTGCTCCCGGTCTCGGACGCGTCGATCCTCGCGAGGCTCGCCGATGGCGCGGTCGTCGTGGTCGGCTGCAAGCGGGTCAAGCGTGCCGAGGTCTCCACTGCGCTGCAGAATCTGGCGGATGTGGGTGCCACCGGTCTGGGAGTGGTGTGCACCTTCGCGCCGCTGTCGGGATCGACGCACACCTACTACTCCTCGCGCGGGTCGGGGAATGACGGATCGTGGCGCTCAGCGCGTTTTCTACCTGCTCGGCTGACCCGGCACCGCGGTGAGCACGCCGTCGTCAGGCCCGCGGGGCGCGCCAGCGATGCCCCAGTCGAAGGTAACGCCCCGGTCGAACCGGCTGCCGGTCCCTCGGCCGCCCGCGGGTCGGCGACCGTCAACAGGACCGTATGACCTCATCGGCCACTGCCCCGCGTGGCGTTCGCATCTACCGCAGCCTGCGGACCGCGCACCTCGAACGGGCCCTCGACATGACGCCGGCGGACGTGCTCTACCGCGACACCCGCTACGACTTCGACGCTGAGCTCAGTCGACGAGTCCGACCGCGCAGGTGCTCCGACCTCGCCTGCGCGGCGCTCGTCGTGCGGGCGAGGTACGCGTGGGTCGAGATCAACGAACCAGCAGGTCTCGAGGGAGTGCGGCGTGCGGCCGTCGTCACCCTCGCCGTGCGGTTGGCGGATCTGGCCCGCGGCACGCGGACACCGATCGTCACGTATGCGATCGGCACCACGGACCCCTTTCTCCTGCCGCGCCCTTCGCGGCTGAAGGCACGCCTCGGTCGGACGCTCGACGAGGTGCTCGCCAGGGCGCTCTGGCGCCAGGTCGACCGTGTCGCCTTCGGGACGGACAGCGCACGGCACACCTACGCGGAGGCGTTCGGGGCGCCGTCGCCGCGCTGCGCCGTCACCCTCATCCCGGCCGTACCAGCGCGCTGCGCCTGCCTGCAGTCCGCCGAGGTCGTGCGCGAGCGCGCCGCACTCGGGCCGCCGGTGCTGCTCTTCGTCGGCGACCTGGCACGGCGAAAGGGCTTCGACGTACTGCTCGACGCGTGGTCGCGGGTACGAGAGCGCGATCGGCTCGTCCACCTCGTGATCGTGGGCACCGGGAAGATGCACGACGTCGCACGGGACCTGGCTCGATCCGACAGCCGGGTGACGTTCTGCGAGGACCCACCACGCGGCGAGGTGCATGCTCGACTGCGTTCGGCCACGGCTCTCGTGCTGCTGTCCCAGCCGAGCCACCTGTGGCGCGAGCAGGTCGGGCTGCCGATCGCCGAGGGCCTGGCGCACGGCTGCACCGTGGTCACCACTGACCAGACGGGGCTCGCATCGTGGTTGTCAGAGGCTGGGCACATCGTGCTCACCCTGCCCGCCACCCTCGACGACGTGACGGATGCCTTGGTGGGCGCGGTCTCCCATCCCCTCGACCACCGACGGGTGCTGGCGAGCCTGCCCCCGCGTGACGGCCGGATCGCGGCCGACGCCTGGCTGGCAGGCGCTCGGGTCTGAGGGCGCAAGCGGACCGGTCCCCCGTCGGTGATGCCGACGGGGGACCGGTCCGCCCAGGGTGTGACCTGGGTCAGGGGGTGCTGCCGATCGGACCGGCCCAGAAGTCATCCAGGCCGACCACACTCCGCCCGGTGGTGGCCGACCCGCTCACTGCGGCGAACATGCCCACCCCGCCGGCGTCCTGCAGGTCGGCGATGGAGTTGGTACCGGATGCCTGCCAGGTTGCCGGCTCGGTGGTGCCCACCTTCCACACCTTGGCACGCAGGGTCGTCGGGGCGGAACCCGTGACCTGGAACCGAACCGCCAGCCGGTTTCCGGGTGCCACCGTGAGCCCGGCGACGTTGACCTGGGCGACGGTGGTCTCGGTGGACTGCAGCCCGGAGATGATCAGGCCCACCGCACCAGTCGACTTGACCCACACCTTGCCCAGGTAGGCGCTGCTGAAGCCGCCGGACCGTGCCGCCAGGGACACGAAGGTGCCGCCGCCGTTGGCGACCTTGTCCACGGAGATGGTGCCGCGGACCTCGAGGTCCTTACGAGCCACCGACGCCAGCAGCGCCTTGCTGTTGGCACCGGCCGCAGCCAGCGCAGCGCGCCCGGTCGTGCCATTGGCGGAGAAGTTCGACGCTCCCCCGGACACGGTCCAGGCGCCACCGGTCGTGGCGGTCCCCCAGCCGGAGGCCACCGTGCGGGTGAACCGGTCCTCGGCGAACAGAGGTGGTTCGACCGTCGGGAACGCTCCGACGCCGGTCCATCCCGCTGCCACACCGAGAAGGTCGGCCACGGTCTGTGGAACCGGCACACCTGCAGCGGCGTACTGTGCCGCCGCCGGTGCCGTCAGCGTGTACTGCGGGGTGAGCGGTGAAGCACCCTCGAGCAGAACAGATTTGCGATCATTGCCCGTGACCGAGCTGAAGTCGGCGAGCGTCTTGAAGTTCCGGAAACCAGCCGTGCCGTTCGCCCAGCACACCAGGTTCGCCGGCGTGGTCGAGTTGACCCGGTGGTATGCGGTTCCGTCCAGCGTCACGCCCATCTGCTGGCCTGTTCGCAGATCCTCGAGGTCGTCGACGAGAACGGGGCAGCTGCTCGTCCCAATGGCAAAGACGTTGTTGCGCACAGAGACTGCCGAGGTTATCCAGGGGATGCTCGGGTCCGTCGAGCGCCGTGCGTCCTGAAGCACGCGGATCCCGAACTTCGGCCCACCGACGATGGTGTTGTTCCACACCTCGACGTGGCTGGAGTCGAAGACGAGGATGCCTGCTCCCGCGTTCCCGACGATGAGGTTGCCGACGAACCATCCGGAGTCACTGAGTTCGAACTCGATCCCGTTGGAGCCGTTGTTGGTGACGACGTTGTTCGCGACCACTGCGTCCTGGACGGACACGTCGAACCACAGTCCATTGGTGATGTTGGCATCGATGGTGTTGCCCACGAACCGGACGTGACGGGACTGGGCCATCTTGATCCCACCTGAGGCCGGTTCCGCACGGAATCGCTCCTGGTTGTTCCCGGTGACCCGCGAGTTCTGCAGCTGCAGCCCGTCGGCCTTGTTCATCCCGATCCCCATGAGCCCGTTGTCGGACACCGTGAGGTTCCGGAACTGGTGGTCCGCAGCCCACGCGTACAGTCCGACCGTCGCGTTGTGGGTGATCACGAGGTTCTCGAGGGTGACCGACGGCACCTCTGCACTGATCGCTCCGAAGAGGCGGAGGTGGTTGGCGTACCTACGGACGCCGATCCCCCGCACGGTGCTGCCGGCTCCATGGATGGTCATCCCCTTGGTGAGGGTGCTGGCGCGCACCTCGTGGCCCGCCGGGTCCGAGCCCATGACGAGCCGCTTGGCGACGGTGTCGACGAAGAACGTGCCCGCCTTGACAGCAGCGAGGCTCCCCACCTGACGCAGGGGGGCTCCGTCCACGAAGAGCTGGTCCGGGTACCCGGCCATGGGGTAGGCCGGGTCGACGTACCGGCTGCTCTCGTCCATGTTCGCGTTGAACGAGACGGTGTGGTCGAAGGCGTAGTTCCAGCCGGACTTGTACCAGGTGGTGCCCGAAGCGACCCAGCCCGTCACCACCGACGAACCATCGAGCCAGACGGCTTCGCCGGGGTAGGACTGGATGACCAGCTTCTTCCCGAAGGGGATGGTGACGGACTCGTGATACGTGCCGGCACGCAGCACCAGCGTCGAGCCGGTCGCGGCACGGGCAATGGCCGTGGCGAGCCCGACGTACGGCTGGCCCACCGTGCCTGCGCCGACCGCTGAACCCGCCGGGGCGACGTAGATGGCGTCTGCCGGTACGGTGTAGCGCGTCGACCCCACGGGTGCTGAGCCGACGGTGCTGGCCTCGGACGGCAAGGAGAGTGGCGGAAGAACGGAGCCGCCTCGGGTGGCCACAGTGGACTGCGGTGAAGTGCCGACGATGGAGTCGGCCTGTGCGGCAGGCATGACGCACGCAACGCTCACCAGCGCAACGGTCAGCGACATGCCGCGAGGGTGCAGGGACCTCACGGTAACTCCTTCTGGGTGCTGCAGACTGACGCAGGGGGTGTCAGAGCAGGTGACCCATGCCGCGAGAGTATCGGCTACGGAGGGGGCCTTCCGGGCAACTTGGGAGGGGTTCTCAGCAGACTCACACCCAACACGATGACGGGGATCGATGTCGTCAACGGGCTGAACGGAAGGTCCCACAGGACGGTCAGACCGGCGAACATCGCAACAGCTGAGGCAGTTCTGCCTGCCACCGAGACGACGAGGCCAGATCCCACCATCACCAGCACGGCGATCCCGAAGAGGAGTCCGCCGACCGAGTAGCGGGCCCAGAGGTCGGCGAGCACGGAATGCAGTTCGAAGCCGTTGCCGAACATGTACCGCTCGACGTACCCGTTGTCGGGGTCGTACTGGATGGTGCGCAGCGCGTCCTTCGCGACCGCGACATCGCGCATGTCCGGCTGCACGCCCAGGCCGAAGCCGAACGGCGTGTCCCTCACCAGGCCCACCGTGGCTGCCATCTCCGGGCGGCCGCCGACGATGAGGGATCCGGACTGCTCGATCTGCGCCTGGGAGCGTTCCCTCGCGGCCTCTCCGAGGTAACCCTCAAGAATGACCGCTTGCCCGAACTGGTAGGCGGCCACGGCGCAGGCGACCAGTACGGCACCCATCCGGGCGGCCACCGCCCTCCCACGTCGCGGGGCCTTCCAACTCTGCACCACCAGGAGCAGCAGGACGAGAACGAGCACCGCCGACCGCGACCGGCCTCCCGCCCAGGCCGAGACACCGATGAGGACGATGCAGGCCACGCCTTCCACCCACCGGCGACGGGTCGCCCAGGCCAGGGCAAGAGTGAGGCAGATCGTGGGGAAGGAGAACCCGAAGCGCCACGAGTTCTCCAGGAAGCCGGCATTGCTCCGGATGGCGAGGAAGGCGCCGACGGAGAACCACGCGGCCACCTGCCAGTCCGGCATGAGGGATCTGCCCCAGAGGAGCAGCCCCACACCCCCTATCACCGCCAGGGGCACGACCGCCTGCAGAATCCGGTCGCGCGAGGACACCTGGTGTGTCGCGCTGGTGAGCTCGGACAGCAGGAGGCCCGTGGCGACGGCAAGTGCGGCCGTGACCCCGAGTGCCAGAGCGCCGCGGTAACGCAGCGCCGGACGGATCCACACCGGCAACAGGGCGAGACTCACGATGAACCCGACAGTGACGTCACCCACGACCGGAAACCGGGACGCGTACAGCACGATCGCGAAGGACGCCACGGCCCGGTCAAGGCGGACCGGGCCTCCGTCGGTGATGCCGACGGGGGACCGGAACGCCTGGGCGGTGACCTGGGTCAGGGGGTGCTGCCGATCGGCCCGGCCCAGAAGTCATCCAGACCGACCACGCTTCGCCCGGTGGTGGCCGACCCGCTCAGTGCGGCGAACATGCCCACCCCACCGGCGTCCTGCAGGTCGGCGATGGAGTTGGTTCCGGATGCCTGCCAGGTTGCCGGCTCGGTGGTGCCCACCTTCCACACCTTGGCACGCAGGGTCGTCGGGGCGGAACCCGTGACCTGGAAGCGAACCGCCAGACGGTCTCCCGGTGCCACCGAGAGCCCGGCGACGTTGACCTGGGCGACGGTGGTCTCGGTGGACTGCAGCCCGGAGATGATCAGGCCCACCGCACCGGTCGACTTGACCCACACCTTGCCCAGGTAGGCGCTGCTGAAGCCGCCGGACCGTGCCGCCAGGGACACGAAGGTGCCGCCACCGTTGGCGACCTTGTCCACGGAGATGGTGCCGCGGACCTCGAGGTCCTTACGAGCCACCGACGCCAGCAGCGTCTTGCTGTTGGCACCGGGCACAGCCAGCGCAGCGCGCCCGGTGGTGCCGTCGACGGAGAAGTTCGACGCTCCCCCTGACAGGGTCCAGGCGCCACCGGTCGTGGCGGTCCCCCAGCTGGAGGCCACCGTTCGGGTGAACTGGTCCTCGGCGAACACGGGCAGGTCGACGACGACGCTGCGCACCGCGCTGGCGGTCGCACCGTCGTCGTCCGTCACGGTCAGCTTCACCTGATAGGTGCCCGGGTCGCTGTACGTGACCGTGGGACTGACCAGACTCGAGGTGCGACCGTCTCCGAGCTCCCAGGCGTAGTCCACGACGGATCCGTCCGGGTCCGTGGACCCGGATGCGTCGAGGGTGACCGTCAGGCCGTCGACCGTCGCGTCGATCGTCGCGGTGGGGGCCTGGTTCGGCGCCACGACGGCCACGATGTGCAGGACCGTGGCGTGGCCACCACGGTCGTCGGTCACGGTCAGCGTGACGTCATAGCTGCCGGTACCGGCGTACCGGTGGGTCGCCTTGAGCCCTGTCGCGCGGCCTCCGTCGCCGAAGTCCCAAACGAACTCCGTCAGGGTGCCGTCGGGATCTGCGGAACCGGACCCGTCGACCGACAGGTCGAGACCCGCCTCGGAGTGCGTGAACGCCGCGACCGGTGCCTGGTTGGGAGCCTGCACCGTCACCGAACGGCTGGTGCTCGAGGCTCCGCCGGCGTTGTCGGTCACCGTCAGCTCGACGGTGTAGGTGCCGGAAGCGGCATAGGTGACGTTCACCTGTGGCCCGGTGCTGGTGCGACCATCACCCAGCTGCCAGAGGTACTCGGTGATGGTGCCGTCGGCGTCGGACGAACCGGTCGCATCGAGCGTCACGTCGAGGTCGGCGACATCGGCGGTGAACGACGCCGTCGGGGCCGTGTTGGTCACTGAGACCGGGTGGCTGACCACGTTGGTGCTGCCGCGGTCGTCAATGACCGTGAGCCTCACCTCGTAGGTACCGGTCGCGGAGTAGGTGTGGGTCGCCGCCGCTGTGGCCCCGGTGCCACCGTCGCCGAAGTCCCACGCGTAGGCGGAGATCGTTCCGTCCGAGTCAGTGGAGCCCGTGCCGTCGAACGTCGCCTTGAGGCCGGCTGACGAGGACGCGAACGCGGCCGTCGGGTCGGCATTGGCCACCGTGCCGCCACCGGCGGTATAGGCGGCCCTGACCGTGTCGGCCGACAACACCGTGGCGTAGACAGCCGCTTCGTCGATGGAACCGGCGAAGTAGGGGCTGGTCGACCCGCTCCACGTGGTGTCGCCACCGACGCGCCAGTATCCGGTGAGGGGTCGCGCCTGGGTCTGCGGGTCACTACCGACCAGCACGCCGTCGACGTACAGGCGCATGCCCGCGGCGCCCTGGGTCGCGACCAGCTGGTGCCACGCTCCGTCGTTATAGGCGCGGCTGCTGTCGATGTTGTTCTCCGCGCCGGTCCAGACGCCGAACCGCAGGCGACCGTCATCCATCATGTAGACGTGGCGGTCGACGTTGCTGCTCGTCGCGGTCCGGCTGTCGCCGAAGCCGATCAGTTTCCCGCCTCTCCTCGTCGTGGTGTTGAACCACAGCTGGAGGGAGTACGTGCGTGGGTCCACCCAGGTCCTCGTGGACGCGACGAAATCGTTGATCCCGTCAAAGCGGACGGCCGTGTCGGACGTACCGGTGATTCCACCGGGAACTCGGAGCGTGGGGCTGCCGGCATAGGTGCCGTCATTGCCGTTGGGCGACACGTCGGCAGCAGTGGTGCCCGACGACTCGCCCAGCCGCCAGTAGAGGTCAGGGTCTGCGTCATAGACCGCCTGACCATAGCCGTCTGTCGGCCGTGGAGGCTGGTTGACCGTGCGCCCGGACGCGGTGTAATGCGCCTGCACCCGGGCGCGGCTGAGCACGGTCGGGTAGATGGCGACGTCGTCGATGTCACCCGCGAAGTACGGGTTCCCGAGCCAGGCGGTGTCACCACCCACACGCCAGTAGCCGCTGTAAGGGGCCGCGACCGAGGTACCCGTATTCGTGCCGATGATCTTGCCGTCGACGAAGAGCGTCAAACCACTGGGACCCATCGTGCCCACTGCGTGGTGCCACTGCCCGTCGTTGAACGCGCCCGGGGTGCTCACGATGTACTTGGCCCCGTTGTAGACGCCGAAGTACACACGCCCTTGCGCACTCATGTAGATGTGCCGGTCGTAGGTCCCGCTGTTACCCGTGTTGCGGTCACCGAACGACACGATCTTGCCGCCGGTCTTCGACGTGGTGCGGAACCACGCTTCGGCACTGAACACGTTGGGCCCGGGGACGAGGGCGGGGGTGACTCCGAAACCGTTCACCCCGTCGAAGCGGGTGCCGGCATCGCCCGGCACGGCGCCGGCGACGGCGCGTGTGTACCCGCCGGTGAGCGACAGGTCGCTCGCACCGGCCCAGTCGGAGGCACGTGCGCCCGACGGCTCACCGAGGCGCCAGAAGCTGCTGGGCGAGTCGGCGCCGACCGCCACGGCGTAGGGCGACGGAACGGCATCGGTGACGGTCACGGTGATCCAGTCGGACCTGCCGACGTTGCCCTTGGAGTCAGTGGCGGTGACTCGATAGCGCTGGCTCGAGCCCGGTGTCAGCCCTGAGTCGGTCACCACGCGCGACTGCACCTTCCAGAACGGAGTGTCGATGGTCTCCTGGAACAGGGGCGTCGAAGCCTCCGAACCGCGGAAGATGCGGTAGGTCAACGCCGAGTCGTCACGGTCCCAGTTGGTGCGGAAGCCGATCCGGACCGTGCCCGAGGCCACGGAGAGCACGGTGGGGTTCCAGTAGAGGGTGGTCAGGCGCGGCCCCTGCTTGTTGGGTGCGGTTGCCTTGGTGGCGTAGCGGACGAGCCCCTGCTGGGCAACCCCGTTGACCTTGGGGAACTCGCCCCCGTAGACGACGTACTCGGAGTTGCCGGTGACGGTCCAAGCCGCCTGGGACTGGCCGGTGAAGGTGCCGACGTCCGTGGCGGGGAACCAGTTGAGCAGCTCGGGCCGAGGCTCGCCGGGGTGGTCTTCGTAGCCGTAGATGTCCGGGGTGTTGGTACCGCGGACATCGGCCGAGAACGCCGTGGAGTGGTAGTAGCTCCAGGGCCTGGTCTGCGGGAACCCGCCGCTGTTGCCGCAGTAGTGCTTGTGACTCGCGGTGTAGACCACGTCGCCCACCGGGAACACGCTGTACGTGTCACCGTGGCAGTCTTCGACCCACTTCAGGGACCCGTCGGACCAGTTTCCGGAGAAGGAGCCCTCGATGTTCCCGCCCTCGCCGTACACCCAGCCCGAGCCGTAGAAGTTCGTGCCGTCGGTCGCGAGACTGATGATCCCGGCCGAGTCACCGCCGTTGCGGGCGACGGTGTTGATCGGGAGGTCGAGGGGCGCTCCGGTGGTCGCGGACAAGCGTGCCAACCCGTAGCCGGGAGAGCTCGAACCTGCGACGGAGGTGAAGTTGCCGCCGATGATGACGGACTGCCGGTCGGGTGAGACCACGATGGCCTGCACCTGCCGGTCGTCGACCTGCGGCGCGAAGGGCAGGACGGCCCCGGTTGCGACGTTCAGGGCCGCCACCCGGGGGCGGTAGACGCCGTTGACGGTTCCGAAGTACCCGCCGATGAACAGCGTGGTGTTGGTGGCGGCCACGGACTGCACGACCGAGTTGACATTCGGGGCGAGGCTGCTCAGCGTGCCGCCCGGGAGGTCGAAGACGGCCACCCGGTTACGGGTCTGCCCGTTCACCTGGGTGAAGGGGCCCACGGCGTAGAGGCGCTTGCCGTCAGGCGAGGCCGCGAGTGCCTTGACCTCGTTGTTGAAGACCGGAGCGAAGGAGCTGACCAGCACCCCGGTGCGGATGTCGTAGGCCAGCATGTTCCCTCGCGGCACGAGATTCGTCCCGGGTGCGGCTCCAGCGGGACGGGCGTTCGCGAACTTCCCCGCCACGTACACGGTGTCCCCGACGATGACCTGCTGCCAGGCGACGCCGTCGATCTGCACGGTCGGAAGGGCGTCGGCACTCACCGTCTGCGGGAGGGGTGTCGGCGCGGGGGGCTCGGCTGCGGAGGCGGAGGACGCCATCGGGCCGGCGACCACCGCTCCCATGATGGCAACAGCCACAGCGACGATCAGGGCCTGCGCCCGGCGGATGATGGGGTGCGTACCGGACATGGTGTTCCTCGATTGTTCGATGCTGAGCTGACGAGAGGATCTCGCCGCGACCCCGCTCGCGCGGGCTGAGGGGTCGACGAGAGGCGCCGTGGTGGCGAGGGTGGTCGGTCGTCGGGACATCAGTACGCCCCTTGACCGGCGAAGACGGCCCGCGCGGTGCGGACAACGATCTGGGTGTCGAGGGCGAAGCTCCAGTTGTCGACATACCAGAGGTCGAGCCGCACGGAGTCGCCCCACGAGAGGTCGCTCCGCCCGGAGACCTGCCACAGGCCGGTCATGCCCGGACGTACCCGGAGGCGACGCACGGCGTCGCTCTCGTAGGCGTCCACCTCACTGGGCAGCGGCGGCCGCGGCCCCACGAGCGACATCTCGCCGCGGAGCACGTTGAACAGCTGCGGCAGCTCGTCGATCGAGAACCGGCGCAGCACCTTCCCGACGCGGGTGATCCTGGGGTCGGTGTGGATCTTGAACAGGATGCCGTTGCCCTCGTCGTCGCGCGCGAGGTCCGCCAGCCGGGCCTCGGCGTCGACGACCATGGTGCGGAACTTGAACACCCGGAACAGACGGCCGCCTTCCCCGACACGGTCCTGGGTGAACAGCGCCGGGCCAGGTGAGTCATGCCTGATCACCAGCGCGATGCCGATGAGCACCGGAGACGCCAGGATGATGAGCAGCAGTGCGAGGAGCCGGTCAGCCAGCAGCTTGACGCCGTAGCGCAGGCCGCTGGAGACAGGGCGCTCGACGCGGAGCAAGGGCACCCCGGCCGCAGGCCGCAGCGTGAGCCGCGGGCCGGCAACCTCGACGATGCCCGGCGAGATGAGCAGGTCGACGTCCTGCTGCTCGAGCGACCAGCCGAGGCGTCGCAGCGCCTGCCCGGTCATCTGCGGGTTGCTCGCGACCGCGACTGCCTCGATGCCACAGCACTCGACGACGTGGAGCGTGTCGTGCTGACTGCCCAGCACCGGGATGCCGTTCGCCCGCAGCTCGGCCACAGCCGGGTCGTCGAGGTCGCTGACGCAGGCCCCCACCACCTTCATACCGGACTCGACCGGGTCCCTGAGGATGTGCTCGGCCATGTCGCGAACGGCGCCGACGTCACCCACGAGGAGCGTTGTATCGAGGCAGGCGCCGACCTCCCGCTGCTTCGCGATCGTGTGGCGCAGCGCCCAGCGCGCCCCGGTACTCAGCACGAGCATCAGCGGCACTGCCACCGCTACGACCATCCGGGAGAACGGCACGTGGAGGAAGAACGACGTGCACGCCAAGACGGCCACGAGAGAGCCGGCGGCCCGGAACACCGCGCGGTACTCCTCGTTGCCCGCCCCGGAGAACCGGGTGGCGTACCCGCTGTGGGCGGCAATGGACGCAACCCAGGCACCGACGAGGAGGAGGTAGATGACCCACGGCACCGAGGCCATGGCGAACTCCGCCGTCCGCGCACCGTCTGTCCACGCGGTGTCGACCAGTACCGCCCGGCTCAGCACACCGGCAACGACACCGATCGTGCCTGCGGCGGCATCAGTGAGGATCGCCTGCCGACGGTAGGCGGCTTCCCACTCACTGAGTGAATGGCGAACCCTCGCATGCCCGTAGGCAGCGAGGTCAACACGCGCACCCAACCCTGGACTGATCCCAGCGGGCGCGCGAAATCCCTGCGCGATACTCATCGAACGTTCGACCCCTGCGGCGAGTTGTTCGATCCGATCGGCTCGGACGAGCCGACTAGGTTGTGCCGTGCCGGAGCACGGGTTCTACGTCTTCGACACTAGGAGGTCCCCAGCCGTTGCGGAACACGGTTCGGGAAAACATTCCTCACACTGCGGATGATCTACCTCACAACGCTTTTCGCGTCACGACACCGTTCTGGAAGAACGCACGGTCGAGGCCTCGCCCGGCCTGCTCGCTGTGGGTCGGCCCGGGCCGACCGCCGTGGGTGCGGGTCACCCGCGCGGTGAGTGCACCTGCTGCTGGGCGTCGAGCAGGCCGAGCGCAACCAGGGACTCCACGGCATCCGCGGCGTCGTCGAGCAGGAACGGCAGCTCCTTGCGCTCGGTGGGCGAGAAGTCGCGCAGCACGAAGTCGGCGGCATCCATCCGCCCCGGCGGGCGCCCGATGCCGACCCGCACCCGGTGGTAGTCCTTGGTGCCGAGCGAGGCGCTGATCGAGCGCAGCCCGTTGTGGCCGCCCTCGCCGCCACCGCGCTTGAGCCGCACCGCGCCGGAGTCGATGTCGAGCTCGTCGTGCACGACCACCAGCCGCTCGACGGGCACCGAGAAGAAGCGGAGCAGCGCCGACACCGGGCCGCCGGACTCGTTCATGTACGAGTTGGGCACCGCGATCACGGCCGGGGGACCGGGGATGCCGCCCGGGCCGGTGCCCAACCGCACCTGGGCGGCGACGGCACGGGCCTTGTGCGTCTTCAGCGCGGAGCCGTGGCGTCGGGCGAGCTCGTCGACCACCATGGCGCCGACGTTGTGTCGGTTGCCCGCGTAGCTCGGGCCGGGGTTGCCCAGCCCGACGACGAGCCAGGGTCCGGAGTCGGTCACCGGTCCAGTATGCCGTGAGCGGCGGACGCCGAAGGGCCCGGTCCGTGTGGACCGGGCCCTTCGGTGGTGCTGCGGTGGGCCGAGTGGCCCGAGGTGGATCAGGCCTCGTCGGAGGCCTTCTCGCCCTCGGCGGCCGGGCCCTCGCCGGCCTCCTCGTCAGACTCCTCGCGCTCGATGCCGGCCTCGGCCTCGGCGTCGGACAGCTCGGCCTCGAGGGCCTCGGCGGAGACCTGGGCGGTGACGTTGACGACCAGCGCCTCGGGGTCGGTCACCAGGGTGGCGCCCTCGGGCAGCTCGACCTGGCCGGCCAGGATCTGGGTGCCTGCGGCCAGGCCCTCGACCGAGACGGTGAGGCTCTCGGGGATGTCGGTGGCCAGCACCTCGAGCTGCAGGCTCGAGTGGTCGGTCGTGACCAGGGTCTCGGGAGCGGCCTCGCCCTCGACGTGCACGTTGACGTCGACGGTGACCTTCTCGCCCTTGTTCACGATGACGAGGTCGATGTGCTCGATGACCGGCTTGATCGGGTCGCGCTGCACGTCCTTGGCCAGGGCCAGCTGCTCCTTGCCGTCGATGACGATGGTGAGCAGGGCGTTGCTCTGCTTGAGCGCGAGCATCGACTGGTGGCCGGGCAGGGTGATGTGCACCGGCTCGCTGCCGTGGCCGTACATCACGGCGGGGATCTTGTTGTCGCGGCGGATCTTGCGCGCGGCGCCCTTGCCGAACTGGGTGCGGGTCTCGGCGACGAGCTTGTTGGTGTCGGACACGGGTGCTCCTGGGAGGTCGAAGTCGGATGAGGCAGTCGGTCCTCGACGCGGGACGTGGCACCGAACGTGGCGCGCGAACGGCCTGCGGATCCACCGGATCTGCGTCCGCCAGCGTCGATCACGGATGCGTCGACCGCTTGCGCGGCCTGACCGGACGACTGTGTCCGGTGCGACGTCCCTCGCCGAGGCAACCCCCCGAGTCTAGGCGACGGTGGAGTGAACGTCTAAATCGGTCTCCGCGGCAGCATCCCGAGCCCCGGCCGTGCGGGCGAGGTCGCGCTCACCGAGCCGCACCGCGACGACGCCCGAGAGCAGCACGGCACCGCCGACGAGCTGGAGCACGCCGGGCAGCTCGGCGAGCAGCAGCCACGCGAAGAGCACCGCGAAGAGCACCTCGGTGAGGCCGACGAACGACGCCAGGGTCGACCCGAGCAGACGAGCGCCGAGGATGCCGAGCACGTAGGCGAACGCGGCGGCGATGACCACCAGCTCGGCCAGCGCCAGCCAGGCCGGGATGCCGGCTCCCGCGACCTGCACCGTGGAGTCGCCGACGTCCATGGGCAGCACCCCGACGAGGCCGAGGGCGGCGAGGGAGGCCGCGCCGACGGCCAGGCCCAGCCCGGCGAAGGCGGTCGACGGGATGGCGGTGGGCCGGCCGGCGAGCACGTAGTGGCCGGCCAGGCCCGCAGCGGCCACCAGGCCCCACAGCACGCCGGAGAGCGGCGGGGTGGTCTGGCCGGTGACGTCGAGGATGAGGGCGAGTCCGGCCAGGGCCAGCACGATGCCGACGACGGTGAGCCGGTGCGGCCGCTGGCGGGTCAGCGCCCAGACCCACAGCACGACGAGCACGATGCCGAGGTACTCGATGAGCAGGGCGATGCCGACGTCCATGCGCGAGACCGCCTGGAAGTAGCCGAGCTGGGCCGCCGCGACGGCGAGCGTGCCGTAGAGCGCGACCCGGGGCAGCTCGTGCCGGATCGAGCGCCACTGGCCGCGCAGGCTCCACAGCGCGAACGGCATCAGCAGGATCGCGGCGCCGGTGATGCGGGCCAGCACGACCGCGCCCGGCGACCAGCCCGCCTGCATCAGCGACTTGGCGAACGGCCCGGACGTGCCGAACGCCGCACTCGACAGCAGCATCGCGACCAGGCCGAGGCCCAGGTGCCGCTTCATCGCCTCGACCATCGGTTCCCTCCCTGCGTGCGGCTCCGACCGGAATGTCAGGAGCAAAGTATGCTGTTGCCCATGACGGTAAGCCCGCCACATGTCAGGAGTCAAGATGGTTTTCACCCATGACACGGACGTGACCCTGATGCACGCGGCCGCCCTGGCCAACACCGGGCCCGCGCTCGGCGACGAGGACCGCGAGGAGCTGCCCGACCTCCCGGCGCTGCTCGCCTGGATGGACCGCTGGGAGTGGACCGGCGCCCGCCCGACGCACGAGACCGAGGTGGATGCCGTGCGCGCGCTGCGCCCGCGGCTGCGCGACATCTGGGGTCGCGACGAGGACGGCCTGGTCGAGGCGGCGAACGCCCTGCTCGAGGAGGGCCGGGCACTCCCCCGGCTGGTGCGGCACGGTGCGTTCGGCTGGCACGTGCACGCCACCTCCGACGACGCCCCCCTGGCCCGCCGCATCGCTCGTCGAGGTGGGCATGGCCCTGATCGACGTCATCCGCGCCGACGAGACCGACCGCCTCAAGGTGTGCGCCGGCGACGACTGCGAGGACCTGCTCATCGACCTCAGCAAGAACCGGTCGCGCAAGTTCTGCGACGGCACCTGCGGCACCCGCGCCAACGTCGCCGCCTACCGAGCCCGCAAGAACCGCAAGGCCACCCCCGCCTGACCCCGTCCCGGAATCGACCAATTGGTCAATCCCAGGACACCAGCCCCGACACAAGACGTCCCCACCGTGACCCATTGGTCGATCCCAGGACAGCCGGCTGGGACAAAGATGACCTATTGGTCGAAGTTGCCCCAGACTCCAACGGCTGGGCTGGGACAAAGATGACCTATTGGTCGATGTGCGGCTCACGGCCGGGCGGGACGTGCAGGTCATGGCCCAGGCAACGGCCGGGCTGGGATAAAGATGACCTATTGGTCGATCTTGTCCCGGGGGAGGGTCAGGCGCGGCCGCCGAAGAGGCTCGTGACCGAGCCGTCCTCGAAGACCTCCTTGATCGCGGCGCTGATGAGCGGGGCGATCGAGAGCACCGTGATGCCGTCGACCTCCTTCTCCGGCGGGATCGGCAGCGTGTTGGTCACGATGACCTCCTCCGCGGCGCAGGCGCGCAGCCGCTCGACGGCCGGCTCGCTGAGGATGGCGTGGGTCGCCGCGATGACGACCGCCTTGGCGCCGTCGGCCATCAGGGCGTCGGCGGCCTTGGTGATGGTGCCGCCGGTGTCGATCATGTCGTCGACGAGCACGCACACCCGGTCGCGCACGAGGCCGACGACCCGGTTGGCCACCATCTCGTTGGGCCGGTTGATGTCGCGGGTCTTGTGGATGAAGGCCAGCGGCGCGCCGCCGAGGCGCTTCGACCACTGCTCGGCGACCTTGATCCGGCCGGCATCCGGCGAGACGACCGCGAGGTCCTGGTCGCCGTACTTCGTGGCGACGTACTCGCTGAGGATCGGGATCGCCATCAGGTGGTCGACGGGGCCGTCGAAGAAGCCCTGGATCTGGTCGGTGTGCAGGTCGACGCAGATCAGCCGGTTGGCCCCGGCGGTCTTGAACATGTCGGCCATCAGGCGGGCGCTGATCGGCTCGCGGCCGCGGTGCTTCTTGTCCTGGCGGGCGTAGCCGTAGAACGGCATGACCACGGTGATCCGCTTGGCACTGGCCCGCTTGAGCGCGTCGACCATGAGCAGGTGCTCCATGATGCACTCGTTGATCGGGTTGGTGTGGCTCTGGATGACGAAGGCGTCAGACCCCCGCACCGACTCCTCGAAGCGCACGTAGATCTCGCCGTTGGCGAAGTCGTAGGCGCTGGTCGGCACCAGCTCGGTGCCGAGCTGCGCCGCAACCTCCTGTGCGAGACCGGGGTTGGCTCGACCCGAGAAGAGCATCATCTGCTTCTTCGGCCGCTTCCGGATGTTCGCGGACGGCGGTCGGTTGTGGCTCACTGGCGAGGACCTTCCGGGGTGGTCGGCTGTTCGGGTATCGGGATGCCGGGAGCCCGCGGCCTCCGCGGCCGCGGCGGTCTTGGTGCCGGCGCGGGCGCGCGCCACCCAGCCGTCGACGTTGCGCTGGCGGCCGCGGGCGATGGCGATCTGGCCGGGCTCGACGTCGGTGGTGAGGGCCGAGCCGGCGGCGACGTAGGCGCCGTCGCCGACCGTGACCGGGCTGACGACAACGGAGTTCGACCCGATGAAGGAGTGCCGCCCGACCGTGGAGTGGTGCTTGGCGACGCCGTCGTAGTTGGCGAAGATCGTGCCGGCGCCGATGTTGGCGCCCTCGCCGATGGTGACGTCACCGGCATACGTGAGGTGCGGCACCTTGGCGCCCTCGCCGATGTCGGCGTTCTTGGTCTCGACGAAGCCGCCGATCTTGCCGCGGGCGCCGAGCCGGGTGCCGGGCCGCAGGTAGGAGTAGGGGCCGACGGTGGCGCCGGCACCGATGACGGCAAGGTTCGCGACGGCCCGGGTGACCTGGGCGCCGTCGCCGACCTCGGTGTCGGTGAGCGTGACCTCGGGGCCGACCACGGCATCCGCACCGATGCTCGTGGCACCGAGCAGCTGGGTGCCGGGCAGCACGGTGGTGTCCTGGCCGATGCTCACGTCGACGTCGATCCAGGTGGTGGCCGGGTCGACGATCGTGACGCCGGAGCGCATGTGCTGCTCGCAGACCCGGCGGTTGAGCTCGCGACCCAGCGGCCGCGAGCTGCACGCGGTCGTTGACGCCCTCGGTCTGCCACAGGTCGTCGATGCACGTGCGCGCGCACCGGGCGGCCGGCCGTCGCGGGCGATGGCGATGACGTCGGTGAGGTACTTCTCGCCCTGCGCGTTGTCGGTGCCGACGCGGGCCAGCGCGTCGCGCAGCACGTCGGCGTCGAAGGCGTAGATGCCCGAGTTGATCTCGGTGAGCGCGCGCTCGGCGTCGGTGGCGTCCTTGTGCTCGACGATCTTCTCGACCCGCCCGCCGTCGCCGCGCACGACCCGGCCGTAGCCCGTGGGGTCGGCGAGGTGGGCGGTGACGACCGACACCGCGCAGCCGCTCTCGGCGTGCGCCGCGGGTGAGCTCGACCAGCGTGTCGCCGGTGAGCAGCGGCACGTCGCCGCTGGTGACCAGCACGGTGCCGCTCAGGTCGGCGGGCAGGGCCAGCAGGCCGCACTCGACGGCCCGGCCGGTGCCCTTGACGTCGTCCTGGTCGGCGAAGACCAGGTCGGGGTCGATCGAGGCTGCACACCGCGACGACCCGGTCGCGGTCGTGGCGCACGACCACACCGACGTGCTCGGCCCCGGTGGCGCGCGCCGCCCGGATGGCGTGGCCGACCAGGGCGACCCCGCCGATCGGGTGCAGGACCTTGGGAGTCGCGGACTTCATCCGGGTGCCCTCGCCGGCAGCGAGGACGATGACGGCGGCCGGGCGGGGGGTGCTCACGCGCGAGGGCTCCAGACGTGCTGCGGGGTGCCACGGGACGCCCGTCATGCTACCGGTCGGGGGTGGATCGGCCGCAGGGCGGGCTGGGCCCGAGAGCGCACGGCGGGCCGGCACGGCATCCGACACAATGTGCGAAGCACCACGACGACAGGGCCGCCCCGGCCGGTGTCCGCGAGAGGAGCAGGCGATGACGGTGACGGTCAACGAGGCGAGGGCGGAGTCGCGCGACGGGCGGAGCTTCTCGTTCACCGCGGGTGTCGACGACGGGGTCGCCCCGGGCGACATGGTGGTCATCGGCACCCCCGCCGGCAGCCGGGTGCTCGGCCAGATCGTCGACGTGGCGGACTCGACGGGCGACGACCCGCTGACCGGTTTCGGGGTCGTCATCGGCGGCCTCGGCGACGACGGCGCTGTCCAGCGCGGCGACCGGCCGCCGTTCCGCGGCGCCACGCTGGTGCTGGCCCGCCCGGAGGAGCTCGGTGGCCTCGACGGCGCGGCCGCGGGGACGATGACCATCGGTGTGTGGCGCACCGGCGACGTCGGGGCACCGGCCAACCTGCGGGCCGGCGGGTTCAACCGGCACACCTTCCTGTGCGGGCAGAGCGGCTCGGGCAAGACCTACGCCCTCGGGGTGCTGCTCGAGCGGCTGCTGCTGCAGACCGACCTGCGGATGGCCGTGTTCGACCCCAACGCCGACTTCGTCTACCTCGGCAAGACGCTGCCCGGGGTGCCGGAGGCCGACGCCCGAGCGGATCGCCGAGCGCGACGTGAAGGTGCTGCGCAGCAACTCCACCCGTGGCGAGGGCGACGAGCCGCTGCGGATGCGCTTTCGCACGATGACCCGCCAGGCCCAGGCGGCGACCCTGCAGCTCGACCCGATCCACGACCGCGACGAGTACAACGCCTTCGTCAGCTTCCTGGCCCAGCTCGGCGGCTCGGACATGGGTCCGGTGCTGCTGGGGCTGCGCTCGGGCAACCCCGGCCAGCAGGCGCTCGCGCGGCGGATGGAGAACCTCGGCCTGCTCGAGTGGGAGGTCTGGGCACGCGACCTGCCGTCCGCGGCGGACTTCGTCACCGGCGGCGACGGCGTGACCGTGATGGACCTCGGCGGGTTCAGCGACCCGTCGGAGCCGATCGCGGTCTGCCTCGAGGTCGTCGACGAGCTCTGGGCCCAGCGTGACCGTCGGGTGCCGACCCTGCTCGTCATCGACGAGGCTCACAACCTGTGCGGCACCGAGCCGGGCAGCCAGGTGGCCCAGCGGCTGCTCGACCGCCTCATCCAGATCGCTGCCGAGGGGCGCAAGTACGGCCTGTGGCTGCTGCTGTCCTCGCAGCGGCCCTCGAAGATCCACCCGCAGATCCTCAGCCAGTGCGACAACCTGATGCTGATGCGGATGAACAGCCCCGACGACGTCGCCGAGCTGGGCCGCACCTTCGGGTTCGCGCCCCAGTCGATGCTGCGGGCGTCCAACGGGTTCGTGCAGGGCGAGGCGCTGCTGGCCGGCGGTTTCGCGCCGGTGCCGATGCTGGTGCAGATGCGCGAGCGGCTCACCCGCCAGGGCGGCACCGACGTCGCCGTGCCCCTCCTCGACGCCTGACCCCGCTGCCTTCTCCCCTTGCTCGCCTTGGGTGCTGAAGTGGTCGCCCGTCGAGCCGAGCGCGACTTTCGAGCACTCCGACTCGCGCGGAGGGTGAGGGCTCGGGTCAGAGGAGGTCGGTGAGCTCCGCTCGGGCCCGGGAGCGCACGGCCTCCAGCGCGTCCTTGGCCGTGTGTGCCTCGCGGGCCACGGTCGCGAGCCCCTGGCACTCGGGCAACGAGTGCAGCGAGAGCGCCAGGCGCACCACCGGCACCTTGCTCGGCGCCATCGACAGGCTCGACACCCCGAGCCCGGCGAGCACCAGCGCCAGCAGCGGGTCACCCGCCGACTCACCACAGACGCCGATCGGGCGTACCGACGCGCCGCGCCCCCTCGCAGGCGGCCGCGACGACGTCGAGCACCGCCGGCTGCCAGGGGTCGAGCAGGTCGCTCAGCTCGCCCTGCATCCGGTCGGCCGCCATCGTGTACTGCGCGAGGTCGTTGGTGCCCAGGCTGCCGAAGTCGACCTCGGCGAGCACGTGCGCGGCCCGCAGGGCAGCGCCGGGCACCTCGATCATCACCCCGGCCTTGGGCAGGCCGTTCTCGCGCACCCGCCGGGCGAACCACGCGGCCTCCTCGACGGTGGCGACCATCGGCGCCATCACCCGCACGTCGGCGCCGGTGTCCTTGGCGGCCACGGCGAGCGCCTCGAGCTGGGCGTCGAGCAGCTCGGGCCGCTCGGCCGACAGCCGCAGGCCCCGCCGACCCAGGGCCGGGTTCTCCTCCGGCCCCAGGTCGGCGAAGGCCAGCGGCTTGTCGGCCCCGGCGTCCAGCGTGCGGACGACCACACGCCGGCCACCGAACGGCGCGAACACCTTTCGGTAGATCTCCGCCTGCTCGTCGACCGTCGGAGCCTTGTCGGCCGACAGGAAGACGAACTCGGTGCGGAACAGCCCGACGCCCTCGAGGTCGAGGGCACCGGCGGCCTCGGCGTCCTGGACGCCACCGATGTTGGCGAGCAGCGCCACGTGCGTGCCGTCGCGGGTCAGACCCGGTCCCTTCCCGGCGGACAGCGCCTCGGCGCGCTTCTCGCGGCGCAGCCTCTGCGCCTCGACCAGCGCGATGTCGGGGGCGATGGTCACCTCGCCGGTGTCGCCGTCGAGCGCCACCGGCGTGCCGGCCGGGATGGCGGTGGCGCCGGCGAGCTGGACGACCGCCGGGATGCCCATCTGGGCGGCGAGGATCGCGGTGTGGCTGGTGCGCCCGCCCGCCTGGGTGACGATGCCGACCACGAGCGAACGGTCGAGGGTGGCGGTCTCGGCCGGGGCGAGGTCCTCGGCGACGACCACGCTCGGCTCGGAGAAGTCGGGCACGCCCGGTGCGGCCACGCCGAGCACGGCGGCGACCGCCCGCGACCCGACGTCGCGCAGGTCGGTGACCCGCTCGGCGAAGTAGCCACCGAGCGCCTCGAACTGGGTGCAGTACTCCTCGACCGCGTTGGCGATGGCCGTGGCCCGGCCGCGACCGGCGGCCAGCTGCTTGTCGGCGGCCTTGACCAGACCCTTGTCACGGGCGATGAGCGCCGTGGCCTTGAGGATCTGCTGGGCGGTGTCGTCGACGTGCCGGGCCTTGCCCTCCAGCGCCTGCGCGACGAACTCGAAGGCCGCCTTCACGTCGGCCAGCGCCGCCTCGCGGTCGTCGACGGCGGGCTCGTCGGCCGGGGGCCGGACCGGCGGTGCGACCTGCACCACCGGCCCGTAGGCGGACCCCGGGCTGACCCCGATGCCCTGTCGGGTCTCCGTCGCGGTCATCGGGTCACTCCGCGTCGAGGTCGCGGGACAGGAGGGCGACCAGGCCGTCGAGCGCCTCGTCGGCGCCGTCGCCCTCGGCGGTGAGCACGACCTCCTCGCCGTGGGTGGCGCCCAGGGCCATGACCCCGAGGATGCTCGTCGCGTCGACGGCGTCCTCACCGGGCCGGCCGATCTCGATGTCGAGGCCAGTCTCGGAGGCCTGCTCGACGAAGAGGGCGGCCGGGCGGGCGTGCAGGCCGACGGACGAGGCGATGGTGACGGTGCGCTGTGCCATGAGGGTGCTCCTTGGGTGGTCGTGCTGCGGCGACTGGGGATGACGCTAGGGGGAACGGGGCGTGCAGCGGGAGGGAGGAGCGGACGGCATCCGACGACGGCCGGATGCCGTCCGCACCGGGAGTGCTCAGACGGTGGCCACCGCGTCGACCTCGGCGAGGCGGCTGTCGCGCGACTTGAGGAAGATGACGATGCCGGCCATGACGACCACCCCGATGGCCAGGGCGACGAGGAACAGCGCCATCTGGCTGAGGCTGCCCATGATCGGGAGCACCCAGATGCCGCCGTGGGGGGCGCGGATGCCGAGGGCGAACGCCATCGCCAGCGCACCGGTGATCGAGGAGCCGATGACCGACGAGACGATGATGCGCACCGGGTCGGCGGCGGCGAACGGGATGGCACCCTCGGAGATGAACGAGAAGCCGAGCAGCCAGGCGGCCTTGCCGTTCTCGCGCTCGGGCTCCGAGAAGAGGTTCGGGCGAAGGCTGGTCGACAGGGCCATGGCCAGCGGGGCCACCATGCCGGCAGCCATGACGGCGGCCATGATCTTCAGCTGGGGGCTGTCGGAGGCGGCGCCGGCGGTGGCGAGCCCGGCGGTGGCGAAGGCGTAGGCGACCTTGTTGACCGGGCCGCCGAGGTCGAAGCCCATCATCGCGCCGAGGATGGCGCCGAGCAGGATCGCGCTGGTGCCGCTCATGCTGTTCAGGGCGTCGGTGAGGGACTCGCTCAGGGCCACGATCGGGCGGCCGAGCAGGGTGATGAACAGACCGGCCGTGATGAGCGTGGAGAGCAGCGGGATGACGACGACCGGCATGACGCCGCGCACGCCCTTGTGCACCTTCCAGCCGGAGATCCAGCGGGCGACGAACCCGCCGAGGAGCCCGGTGACCAGGCCGCCGAGGAAGCCGGCGCCCATCGTCGAGGCGATGAAGCCGCCGACGATGCCGGGCACCAGCCCGGGGCGGTCGGCGATGGCGAAGGCGATGAAGCCGGACAGGATCGGCACGAGGAAGCCGAACGCGGCTCCGCCGATGACGAAGCACAGGGCGGCCCACGAGGTGAGGCTGAGCGGGTTGAAGTTCTGGGTGATGTTGAACTCGCCCTCGGCGGTGAGCCCGTACTTGACGATCTCGATGGCTCCCTGCTCGCCCATGGCCAGCTGCGCGAGCATGAAGGAGATGGCGATGAGGATGCCGCCCGCGGCGACGAACGGGATCATGTAGGACACCCCGGTCATCAGCCACTGGCGCAGCTTGGTGAGGGCGCTGGCGTCGTTGTCGACCTTGGTGGACAGGCCGCCCTGCACCGCGGGGCCGGCGGACATCGCCTCGGCCGCGAGCTGCGGGTGGGCCCGCCACTGGGCGGCGATGAGCGCGGCCTCCTCGATGAGGGCCGGGCCGTCGGAGATGCCCTTCTTGACGCCGACGTCGACGATCGGCTTGCCGGCGAAGCGGCCGGCGTCCTTGACCGGGAGGTCGTGGGCGAAGATCACGGCGTCGGCGGCGGCGATCTCGGCCCGGCTCAGCGGCGTGGTGCCCGCCGAGCCCTGGGTCTCGACCTTCATGACGTGCCCGGCCGCCTTGGCGGCGTTCTCCAGCGACTCGGCCGCCATGTAGGTGTGGGCGATGCCGGTGGGGCACGAGGTGACCCCGACCAGGGTGAGCGAGCGGGGCCCGTCGTCGACGGCGACCGACGTGTGACCGGAAGCGGAATCGGACTGTGCGGCACCGGCATCCGACGTCGTGGCCGTGGCCGCCGCGGTGGCGGTGGCAGCAGCGGCTGCGGCGGGAGCGGCCTTCGGCGGGTCGAGCGCGACCTGCGCCTCGACGATCTCGACGACCTCGGCCTCGGTGGTGGCCGCGGCCAGGGCCGCCTTGAAGTCCTTCTTCATCAGCGCGCGGGCGAGCTTGGGCAGCATCTGCATGTGCGCGTCGCCGCCGCCCTCGGGGGCCGCGATGAGGAAGACCAGGGTGGCCGGGCCGTCCTTGGCGCCCCAGTCGATGCCGTCGGTGGAGCGGCCGAAGACGAGCGACGGCTCGGTGATGGCCGCGCTGCGGGCGTGCGGGATGCCGATGCCGCCGGGCAGGCCGGTCGCCATCTTCGACTCACGCTCGGTGACGTCGGCGAGGAAGGTGTCGAGGTCGGTGCAGCGGCCGCTGGCCACCAGCCGCTGCGGCGAGGGCCCGGGTGGCCTCGTGGCGGTCGGCACCGGTCAGGTCGAGGATGACCTGTTCGTCGGTGATGAGGGGCATGGTGCTTCCTTTCGGTCAGTGCAGGACGAGCGACGGGTCAGGGGTGTGGGTGACCTCGACGGGGATGCCGTCGAGGTCGTGCGGGGCCGGCACGCGGCTCCCGGGAAGGGTCACGGCGGCGGCGCCCCAGGTGACGGCGCCGGCGAGGGCGTCGGCGGCACTGCGGCCGCTCGACAGACCGTGGAGCAGGCCGGCGAGCATGCAGTCGCCGGCGCCCACGGTGGACAGGGGGGCCGTGATGCTGGCGCGGGCGTGCACCAGCTCGTCGGCCGTGACGAGGAGGGCGCCGTCGCCGCCGAGGCTCACGGCGACCACCTCGATGCCGTCGGCGACCAGGTCGCGGGCGGCGGCGTGCACGTCGCCGAGGGTGGGCAGCGGGCGCCCGACCAGCTCGGCGAGCTCCTCGTGGTTGGGCTTGATCAGGTGCGGGCGGGCGGCGACGGCCGCGGTCATCGGGGTGCCGGAGGAGTCGACGGCGACGCGGATGCCGCGTTCGCGCACCCGGGCGACCAGCGCGGCATACAGCTCGGTGGGGGCGCCGGGCGGCAGGCTGCCGCAGCCGACGACCCAGTCGGCGCCGTCGGCGGCCTCGAGGGTGGCGGCGAGCAGGGCGTCGACCTCGGCCGGGCTGAGCTGGGGGCCGGGCTCGTTGAGCTTGGTCGTGGTGCCGTCGGGCTCGAGCACGCTGATGTTCATCCGCAGGGCGCCGGCCACCGGGACGCTGCGCCGGGTGACACCGGCGGCGTCGAGCAGCTCCTCCATGAGGTGGCCCTCGGGCCCGCCGGCGGGGAGCACGGCGATGGTGGGGCTGCCCTGGGCGGCAAGGGCCCGTGAGACGTTGACGCCCTTGCCCCCGGGGTCGACCCGGCTGGAGGTGGCCCGGTGCACCTCGCCGCGGCGCAGCGCGTCGATGACGATCGCCCGGTCGATGCTCGGGTTGGGGGTGAGGGTGACGATCATGCGGTCACGACCTCGGGGCCGGCCGCGCGCAGCTCGGCGGCCACGTCGTCGGCGAGGTCGGTGTCGGTGACCACCAGGTCGACGTCGGCCAGGCCGGCGAACCGGTGCAGGTGGTCGTCACCGGCCTTGCTGGAGTCGCTGGCAAGCACGACGCGGCGAGCCGAGCGCACCATCGCCGCCTTGACCAGCGCCTCGGCCTGGTCGGGTGTGGTGAGCCCGCGGGCGACCGAGAAGCCGTTGGTGCCCATCACCGCGACGTCGACGACGACACCGTCGAGGGCACTGGTAGCCCAGTCGCCGACCGCGGCTCCGGTGACGCCGCGCACCCGACCGCCGAGGAGGTAGAGCGTGATGCCCGGGTGGGTCGACAGGGCCGCGGCGGCCGAGACCGAGTTGGTGAGCACGGTGAGGTCGAGGTCGGGCGGCAGCAGCTGCACGACGCTCTGGGTGGTGGACCCGGAGTCGAGCAGCACGGTGCCGCCGGAGGGCAGCTCGTCGAGCACGCGGGCGGCGATGCGGCGCTTGACGTCGGCGAGGCGCCCGGAGCGGGCGGCGAGGGTGGGCTCGAGCTCGAGCCGCTCGACCGGGATGGCGCCCCCGTGCACCCGGCGCAGCGACCCGCGACGCTCCAGGGCGGTGAGGTCACGGCGCACGGTCTCGGCGGCGACCCCGAGGGAGTCGGCGAGGGTGGCGACCTCGACCCGACCGGCCTGGCGGGCCTCCGCCATGATCCGCTGCTGCCGCTCCGCTGCGTACATCGGACTCCTTCGTCCTGACCGGTGGCCCCTCGTCGGGCCGCGTTCGGACCATCAAACCACTCATTTCCCGTCATGTAAAGAGATACGGGCACCCGTTTTTGTGGTTTTTGCTCCGAATGTGTGGCATACGTCGAGGCGCGCACCCCGGATCGGCGTCCCTCGTCCTTGGGATGCTCCTCCTCGCCGTGGTGCTACGGGGCCGCAGCACCACGGGCATCCAGCCCGGGAACTTGGCGGTGGGATCGCCGTGCGAGCATGGCGGCCGTGGGCCAGCCGCGCGCGACCGAGGCGCGACCCCGGTGACGACCTCCCTCGCGCTGGTCGCCACCGTGGTCGTGCTCGCCGGCGTCAACCTCTGGGTGCACGTCGGCCCCTCGCGGTGGCAGCCGGTCACCGGGCCGCTGCTCGCCGTCGGCCTGCTCCTGCTGGGTCGCTGGGCCGGGCTCGGCTGGGAGCAGATGGGGCTCGGGCCGCGATGCGCTCGTCCCCGGCCTGGTCTGGGGCGGCGCCGCCGTCGCCCTCGTCGCGGCCGGCTACGCCGTGGGGCTCGCGGTGCCGGCCTGGCGTGGCGCCTTCCTCGACGCCCGGCACGCCGTCGGACCGCTACGGGCGGCCCGCCGCGCCTTCGTCGTGGTGCCGCTCGGCGTCGTCGTCTTCGAGGAGGTCGCCTTCCGCGGGGTGCTGTGGGGGCTGCTCGGCCTCGAGCACGGCGCACTCTGGGCGGGCGTGCTGACCTCGGTGCTGTTCGGCCTGTGGCACGTGCTCCCGGCGGTCGACGGAGCACGCGCCAACGCCGCCGGCCCGGATGCCGCCAGGGACAGCGTCGCCGCCGGCAGCGGTACCGGCACGGGCCGCGCGCCCGTGCCGCGCGGCATCCTCGCCCGTCAGGTCGTCGGCACGGTGGTGTTCACCGCGCTCGCCGGGGGGTGTTCGCGGTGCTGCGCGAGCAGAGCGGCAGCCTGGTGGCACCCTTCCTGCTGCACTGGGCGGCCAACGGCCTGGGCATCCTCGCCGCGGCGTGGGCCTGGACCGTCCACGCCGAGTGAGCGAGAACCGTTGCGGCTCAGTCCTCCTGGTAGAGCTCCCAGCGCGCTTCCTCGCGCTGGCGCACCGCGACCTCGACGCGGCCGAGCTGCTCCGGTGACGCCGGCAGCCCGTAGACCTCACTGACGAACCGGGTGAGGTCGGGCCGGTAGTCGTGCCCCCACGCGCCCCAGGTCGCCGGCCGCTGGGCGTTCTTCATGTCGACGAGGGTCTGGAAGAACGACGTGACCGGACGCCACCGCAGGTGCGCCGGGATGCCGCGCGGGCTCGCCCCCTGCGGGCCCCGGCTCGACCCTCGGCCGGTTCGGACCGAGCCACGCCGGAGCGGTCGTCAGCAGGTCGACGCCGAAGCGGGTCACGCCGTCGTTGTCGTGGCTGAGCAGCACGTACGGCGGGGTGCTGCCGCGTTGCTCCCTCACCACGTGCAGCTGCTCGATGTCGTTGACGACGGCGATGCTGGCTCGGGTCGACGTCGGGCCGCGGCGGGGCCGGTGACCTCGTGCATCCACCCGCTGCCGTAGGGGGTGCCGAGCCACAGCGCCCGGTCGATGCCGAGGGCCTCGAGCCCCAGCGTGCCCGAGTGCAGGAAGACGTCCTGGCTGGTGTGCGCACCCAGGCTCTCGCCGAACAGCACCACCCGCGGCCGCGGGCCCGGGCGGCGGCGCAGCTCGTGCACCACCCGCAGCCAGAGCAGCCGGTTCTGCTCGCGGGCGCGCGCCACGCGGCCCAGCGAGAGCGGGGAGGGCCGGTTCGAGTACTGCACCGTCACGGACGCGACGTCACCGAGGGTGAGGTACTGCACGGCCGCCATCGCCACGTAGTTGACGTAGCCCAGGCCGGTCGGCGAGACGAGCACGAGGAGCGAGCGGTCGAAGGCGCCGGTGCGCTCCATCTCGGCCAGGGCCAGCTCGACCCGCTCCTGCGGCGTCGGGGCGGTGTCGAGCCCGACGAACACCTGCACCGGCGCCGCCACGGCGGGCGTGCCCATCACCGTCGCGATCGAGAGATCGACGTCGGGCACCCCGGCCGGGCGCTCGGTCAGCGGCGCCGGGCGCACGGCGGTGACCATGTGCCGGGCCCCCTCCTTGCCCAGGGTGCTCCACGGCACGAGGCTGCCCGGGCCACCGCTCATCGTCGGGGTGAGCCAGCGGGTCGGGTCGCCCTCGCCGAGCACCGTCTCCTCCGCGGCGGCACCCTCCTCGATCGAGCGCATCGCCCGCGACCAGACCACCGACGTGCCGGCCGCCAGCGCACCGACGGATGCCGCGTGCGCCGCCAGGCGCCAGACCTGCGGCCCGCCCGGCAGCAGGGCCGACAGCCGCTCCCCGGCGGTGGTCGCCAGCAGGTGCTCGCCGTAGGCCAGCAACGCGAGCGCTCCCTCGACCCCACCGGCCACCAGCACCGATCTGCCCAGGGGCGGCGGGTCGGGGTCGCGCCACCCCGGCTCGGGCTCGACCCGGCGGCCGCGGTCGACGGCCACCGCGATGGCCATCCCCAGCGGGACCGCGACGGGCAGGTTGGCAACTCGCCCCCCGGCATCCAACCGCTCGTCGAGCAGCCGCAGCGCGGCGCGGACCGCCTCGAGCGACAGTGCGGCGATGCCCGTCGCTGCCGTGCGCCAGCCGGCCTGCCGGGCGGCTCCTCGCAGCATCGCCTCACCCGGGCGGTTGGGCAGGGCGGCCCGCAGGGCGGCACCGGCCGGCACGGCCACCAGGTCGGCGGCCAGCACGAGCCGGCGCTGGCGGGTGGCGTGGTCGGACCAGCGGGAGAGCGCCGGCATTCCGGCCAGCTCGGCGGCCACCGCCTGGAGGGCGTCCTGGGTGCTGAGGGCGAGCAGGTAGTGCAGCCCGGTCGACAGCGCCGTGACCGCGCCCTGGTCGACGTCGCTGCGCGGGGTGAGGCTCGGCGCGAACGTGCCCCCCACCTGCGCGGCGGCCGTGACGAGCCCGACCTGCACGCCGAGGTCGGTGCGTCGGGTGGGATGGGAGGCGTCGCTCACCCCACCGAGTCTGCGCGCCCCGAGGTCGTGCCCGGCTCACCCCCCTCGGGTGGATGCCGGGTGCCCACCTCCCGCTCTCGGCCAGGTGTGCCAAGAGCGCGGCCAGCCGCGCCTTTGGCACCTGTGCAAGGAGGCAGCCACCGGGCTCGCAGGGCGTCACGCGTCCCTGAGGGCGCGACCCGGGGTCGATGCAGGGTCGACCCCGGGACGCGTTCGGCCACGGACGAGGCGAGCACGTGACCTTGCTGGCGAGTGTGGATCACCGGCCTTTTGGAAACCTTGCGCCGGCCCAACGGGGTTGGCACGGGAGGTTGGCCGCCGAGCCCTCGCACCTCCTGCACGACGCGAGGGCTCGGCAGCCCCACCCGGCCCGATCCGACGGAGCCGGTCGGGCCCTGGTTGCCACCCGCAGCGCGCCGCGGACGGCAACTCCCCTCCATTGGAGCCCAACCGAGGGACGGGTGTGACCTGTTTCACAAAAGTCGGCCATCCAACATCGACACTGCCGCGGTGCCGCTCCCGAGATTCCTACCCGGGCGCGTCGGCCGGACTCCGTCCGGCAAACGCTCCCCGGGATGGAGCCGCGTCTCCGCGCCAGCTCCTCCGTCGCGGCCGCGGTGCCGCTCCCGAGATTCCTACCCGGGCGCGTCGGCCGGACTCCGTCCGGCAAACGCTCCCCGGGATGGAATCGAACCATCGTCGCTAATCCTGATTCAAAGTCAGGCGGGCCCTGCCAGCAGACCAACCGGGGACCGCCGCGCGCGCTGGGCACACGGCATACCGGCGAGGGTAGTGGACCGGACGGGCCGCACGACGCACCGCCTGCGACGCCCCGCGGGACGGCGGGTCGGACGGGGTGCGACCGCATCCGGGCACAATGGCCTGGTGAGCGACCCTTCGACAGACAAGCCCTCGCGCGCCGCCCGATCCCGGATGACGGGCCGTGAGCGGCGCGAGCAGCTGATCGGCATCGGCCGCAAGCACTTCGCCGACAAGGGGTTCGAGGGAGCCACCGTCGAGGAGATCGCCGCGTCCGCCGGGGTGAGCAAGCCGGTGGTCTACGAGCACTTCGGCGGCAAGGAGGGGCTCTACGCCGTGGTCGTCGACCGCGAGATCGAGAGCCTGCTCGCGTCGGTGCAGGGCGCCCTCACCTCCGGCGGCACGTCCCGCGAGATCATCGAGCGCGCCGCGCTGGCCCTGCTCGGCTACGTCGAGACCTCGACCGACGGCTTCCGGATCCTCGTGCGCGACAGCCCGGCCGGCCAGGCCACCGGCTCGTTCGCGAGCCTGATGAGCGACATCGCCAGCCAGGTCGAGCACATCCTCGCCGCGGAGTTCAAGAGCCACAAGCTCGACCCCAAGGCCGCGCCGATGTACGCGCAGATGCTGGTCGGCATGATCGCGCTCACCGGCCAGTGGTGGCTGAACTCGCGCAAGTTCAAGAAGCACGAGGTGGCCGCGCACGTGGTCAACCTGGCGTGGAACGGCCTCACCGGGCTGGAGTCCAAGCCGACCCTCACGACCGACAAGGCCTGAGGCGCCGGCGCCGCCTCAGGCGGTCGCGGGGCGCTTTCGGGCGACGGCGAACACCCGGCGGAACGGGAAGAGCACCCCGGCCGACGAGCGCGGGTAGGCGTCGGCGAGCGCGGCGGCATACGGGTCGATGAACGCCGCCAGCTCGTCCTCGTCGGTGAGGATCTCGATCACCGGCCGCAACCCGGTGGCCGCCACCCAGCTGAGCACCGGGTTCTCGTCCTCGGCGTCGGGGTCGAGCACGTGCAGGTAGGTGGTCTCCCACGCGTCGACGTCGCAGCCGAGCCGGCTGAGGTAGCGCAGGTAGGTGGCGGGCTCGCCGACCGCCGGCAGGTCGAGCGCCGCGCCGAGCTCGCCGGCCCGCTCGTGGTGCTCGGCGGTCTCGCGCATCAGGCGGTGGCTCGGGGCGTCGAAGTTGCCCGGCACCTGCAGCGCGAACCAGCCGCCGTCGGCCAGGGCCCCCACCCAGGCGTCGAGCAGGTCGAGGTGCCCCGGCACCCACTGCAGGGTCGAGCTGGTGACGATGACGTCGGCGGGCTGCCCGAGCGAGGCGGGGTCCCACTCGCGCAGGTCGGACTGCACCCACTCCACGCGGTCGGCGGAGTCGAGCTCGCGGGCCGACTCGAGCATCGCCTCCGAGGAGTCGACACCGACGACGCGCGCGTCGGGCCAGAGCTCGGCCAGGGTCAGCGTGGGCGGGCCGTGGCCACAGCCGAGGTCGACGACGACCGTCGGGTCGTCGGTGCGCACCTGCGCGACCAGGTCGGCGAACGGTCGGCTGCGCTCTCCGGCGAAGCGGCCGTAGGCCGTGGGGTCCCAGCTGGCGTGCTCGCGCATGTCGTCCTCCCGGACGCCGCTGTCTCGACGTCAAGAAACTTGATGGGCACTAGAATCGGCACATGCCCGCTGACGATGTCGACCGTATCGTCTCCGCGTGGCGGCGCGAGCGGCCAGACCTCGACGTCAGCCCGCTCGAGGTGCTCTCGCGGGTCTCCCGGCTGGCCCGGCGGCTCGACCGGGTGCGCGGCACGGCCTTCGCGCAGAAGGGGCTCGACGGCTGGGAGTTCGACGTGCTGTCCGCCCTGCGCCGCGCCGGCACCCCCTACGAGCTCAGCCCCGGCCAGCTCGTCACCGAGACCCTCGTCACCAGCGGCACGATGACCAACCGGGTCGACCGGCTGGTCGCCCGCGGCTGGGTCGAGCGCGAGCCCGACCCGAGCGACCGCCGCGGCGTCATCGTGCGGCTCACCCCGGACGGCATGGCCGTGGTCGACTCGGCGCTGTCGGACCTGCTGGCCCACGAGCACGACCTGCTCGCCGAGCTGGGCACCGGCGAGCGCGACGACCTCGCCGGGCTGCTGCGCCGGCTGCTGCGGCCCTTCGAGCGCGAGGCCTGACCGCGCCAGGCAGGTCGGATGCCGTCACGGCCGGCGTCAGCGCCCACCTGCGGTCCGTGCCCAGTCGAGGACCAGCCGGCCGACTCCGCCTCCAGCCTCCGACGGCAGAGGAGTCCTAGCCGAGCAGCTCGGCCGCCTCGAGCCACTCGAGCTCGAGCAGCTCGCGCTCGTCGACCACGTCGCGCAGCTCGCGGTTCAGGCCGAGCACCTTCTCGTGCTCGGTCGCCGACGCGAGCATCGCCGCGTGCAGCTTCTCCTCGCGCTGGGCCAGCCGGGCCAGCTGCTTCTCGACCCGGGCCATCGTCTTGCGCGCCTCGCGCGCCTCGGCCGGCGACAGCGATGTCGCGCCACCGGACCCGCCACCGGCGGGAGGTGAGCTGACCCCCGCGGCCGCGCGCCCGGCATCCGCCACCGAGACCGCCGCCCGCTCGGCCGCCGCGTGGCGCAGCCGCAGGTACTCCTCGACGCCGCCGGGCAGGTCGCGCACCCGGCCGTCGCCGAGCAGCGCGACCTGGCGGTCGCAGACCCGCTCGAGCAGGTAGCGGTCGTGCGAGACGACGAGCAGCGTGCCGGCCCAGCCGTCGAGGAGGTCCTCGAGCGAGGTGAGCGTCTCGATGTCGAGGTCGTTGGTGGGCTCGTCGAGGAGCAGCACGTTGGGCTCGTCCATCAGCAGCCGGGTGAGCTGCAGCCGCCGCCGCTCACCGCCGGACAGGTCGCCGACGCGGGTCTGCTGGCGCGGCCCGGTGAACCCGAGCCGCTGCGCGAGCTGGGATGCCGTGAGCTCCTTGTTGCCCAGCCGCACCATCGAGCGCACGTCCTCGACGGCCTCGATGACCCGCCGGTCGCACCACGCCTCGAGCTCGCGGACCTCCTGCGACAGCACGGCCAGGCGCACGGTGACGCCGACCTTGCGCTTGCCGGCGGTGAGCGGGACGTCGCCGGCGAGCGCCCGCAGCAGGGTCGACTTGCCGGCGCCGTTGACCCCGACGATGCCGGTGCGCTCGCCGGGAGCGAGCCGCCAGGTGACGTGGTCGAGCAGCACCCGGTCGCCGAGCTGGATGCGGGCGTCGACGAGGTCGACGACGTCCTTGCCCAGGCGGGTGGTCGCGAAGCGCATCAGCTCGACGTCGTCGCGGGCCGGCGGCTCGTCGGCGATGAGCGCGTTCGCGGCGTCGATGCGGAACTTGGGCTTGCTGGTGCGCGCCGGCGGGCCCCGGCGCAGCCAGGCGAGCTCCTTGCGCAGCAGGTTGTCGCGGCGCTCGGCGGTGACGCCCGCCATCCGCTCGCGCTCGGCCTTGGCCAGCACGAAGGCGGCGTAGCCGCCCTCGTAGGAGTGCACCGACCCCGAGTCGACCTCCCAGGTCTGGGTGGCGATGGCGTCGAGGAACCACCGGTCGTGGGTGATGGCGACGACGGCGTTGTCGGGGCGGGCGTGCCGCCGCACGAGGTGGTCGGCCAGCCAGGCGACGCCCTCGACGTCGAGGTGGTTGGTCGGCTCGTCGAGCAGCAGCAGGTCGGGCGAGGCGACGAGCAGGGCGGCGAGGGCGACCCGGCGGCGCTCCCCGCCCGAGAGCGGGCCGACCGCGGCCGACATCCCGCCCACCGCGGGCGCGTCGGTGCCACCGAGCAGCCCGGTGAGCACGTCGCGGATGCGCGGCGTCGGCGGCCCAGACGTGCTCGGGCAGGTCGCCGATGACGGTCTCGTGCACGGTCGCCGCGGGGTCCATCCCGTCGTCCTGGGTGAGCACGCCGATGGTGAGGCCGCCCACCCGGGCGACGCGGCCCGAGTCGACCTCGCGCGAGCCCTCGAGCACGCGCAGCAGGGTGGTCTTGCCGCCACCGTTGCGGCCGACCACCCCGATGCGGTCACCGCCGCCGACGCCGAGCGAGACGGCATCGAGCACCTGGGCGGTGCCGAGCGCGAGGGAGGCGCGCTCGACGGAGACGAGGTTGGCCACTAGTCGACCCGGTGGTGGATCACGTGGGCGCCGTGCACCGGGCCGCTGGCCCGCCGCACGTCGCGCACCACCCCGCTGGCGGTGAGCGCCACGGCGAGGTCGATGCCGGCCTCGTTGTCCTCGACGAGGAAGGCCGTGGTCGGGCCGGAGCCGGACACGATGCCGCCGAGCGCGCCGTACTCCATGCCGGCCGCCAGCACCTCCCCCAGGTCGGGGCGCAGCGAGATCGCGGCCTCCTGCAGGTCGTTGGAGAGCTGCGGGGCGAGCTCGCGCGGGTCGCCGCTGCGCAGCGCGCTCATCAGGGCCGGGGTGGCGACCGGGTCGGGCACGTCGGCGTCGCCGCGCAGCCGGTCGCACTCGGCGTACACCGCCGGGGTGGACAGGCCGCCCTCGGCGAGCGCGAAGACCCAGTGGTAGGTGCCGCGGGCCAGCACCGGCGCGAGCATCTCGCCGCGGCCGCTGCCCATCGCGGTGCCACCGGCGACGAGGAACGGCACGTCGCTGCCGAGGTCGGCGCCGAGCTCCTCGACCTCCTCGCGGTCGAGGTCGAGGCCCCACAGGTGGTCGAGCGCGACGAGGGTGGCCGCGGCATCCGCCGACCCGCCCGCCATGCCACCGCTGACCGGGATGCCCTTGCGGATCGAGATGTGCACGGGCTCGACGTCGAAGCGCGCCTGCACCAGGCGGGCGGCCCGCATCGCGAGGTTGTCGCCGTCCTCGGGCACACCGGCCGCCAGCGGGCCGCTGACACTCACGCCCCAGTCGTCGGCGACCGACACGGTGATGTCGTCGTAGAGGCTCACGGCGTGGAAGACGGTCGACAGGCCGTGGTAGCCGTCGGCGCGCCGGGGGCCGACGAGCAGCTCGAGGTTGACCTTGGCCGGAACGCGCACGGTCACCGGGCCGGGCACGAGGGGGGCTGCGGTCATGCGCCCACCCTAGTCAGACGAGCTGCTGCTCAGGCGCGCTCGGCCCGCGCCGTCGAGCGGGCGGCGGCGATGGCCGCGAAGGCCGCCACGTCGAGCTGCTCACCGCGGGTGCGCGGATCGACACCGGCCGCCACCAGCGCCTCCTCGGCCAGGGCCGGCGACCCGGCCCAGCCGGCCAGCGCCGCCCGCAGGGTCTTGCGTCGCTGCGCGAAGGCCGCGTCGACGCAGGCGAAGACCTCCTCGCGGGTGGCGGTGGTGGCCGGCGGCTCGCGGCGGGTGAGCATGACCAGCCCGGAGTCGACGTTGGGCACCGGCCAGAAGACGCTGCGCGACACCGACCCGGCCAGCCGCACGTCGGCGTACCAGGCGGCCTTGACGCTCGGCACGCCGTAGGTGCGCGACCCCGGCGGCGCGGCGAGCCGCTCGGCGACCTCGAGCTGCACCATCACCAGGATGGTGCGCAGGTCGGCGAAGAGCTCGAGGAAGCGCAGCACCACGGGCACCGACACGTTGTAGGGCAGGTTGGCCACCAGGGCCGTGGGCGGCGGGCCGGGCAGGGTGCGCACGGCGAGGGCGTCGGCCTGCACCACCTCGAGCCGGTCGGCCAGCGCCGGGGCGTGCGCGGCCACGGTGTCGGGCAGGGCGGCGGCGAGCACCGGGTCGACCTCGACGGCGACCACCCGGTCGACCACCGGCAGCAGGGCCAGGGTGAGCGAGCCCAGGCCGGGCCCGACCTCGACGACGGTGTCGCCGGCCCCGACGCCGGCCACCCGCACGATGCGGCGCACGGTGTTGCCGTCGACGACGAAGTTCTGCCCCCACTGCTTGGTCGGCCGGATGCCGTGCTGCGCGGCCAGGGCGCGGATCTCGGCCGCCCCGAGCAGCGGGACGTCGGGGCCGTCGGTCATGCGCTCACCCTAGCCACGGCGCCGGCATGCCGACTCATTGCCGGAGATACCCACCTCGGCGACGCCACCGTCGAATGCGGCGGCCCACGCGACGTGGGTTCTCCGCAATCAGGTCGTCGTCGAGGTGCGAGTGCGTCAGGCGGCGTGCGCGCAACCCCACGGGCCGAGGCCGGCCTTGGCGTAGTAGCGGTTGGCAACGGTGATCTGCTCGGCGCGCGACGCGAGGTCGGCGCGCGGGGCGAAGTCGGCGCCACCGTTGGCGAGCCACGAGGCGGTCGCGAACTGCAGGCCGCCGTAGTAGCCGTTACCGGTGTTGATGTTCCAGCGGCCGCCGGACTCGCACTGGGCGATGCGGTCCCACATGGCGGAGCGGGCGAGGTTCAGCCCGGCTCCCGAGCTGCTCCCGGAGCTGCGGCCGGCCGAGGACGACGAGGACGCCGGCTTCGCCACCGGACGCGCCTTGGTGCCGACCTTGACGACGGCGGCCACCGGCTTCTTGGTGACCTTCTGCGAGACCAGCGTGGTCTTGGTGAGCTTGCCGTCGACCCAGGTCTTCTGCTGGACGACGACCCGGCTGCCCTTCTTGCCGGCCTTGACGACCTTGGTCTGCCCCTTGTAGAGCGAGGCGTCCTTCTGCTTGGTCGTGGCGTAGCCGACGGGCTGCGTCGTGCTGCACCTTCTTGATGACGACCCGCTTGAGCACGACCTTCATGCCGTCGTCGAGGGCGGTGGGCATCGCCGGGGAGACGACGTCGTCGACCTTCTTGGTGACGCCGAGCTCGGCGAGCAGGCCGAAGACGGTCGAGCTCGTGGAGGTGACCGTGCGGGTCTTGCCGTCGGCGACGAAGGTGACCTTCTTCGGGGTCGTCACCGCGAGGGTGAGACCGCCGCGGCCGAGGGGCTGCGAGCGCGAGGCGGACAGCACGGCGCCGTCGGCGCGGATGCCGAGGTCCTTCAGCGCGGTGTCGACGGTGGTGGCCGTCGTCCAGTACTCCTTGGTCTGCCCGTCGACGGTGACCGTCAGCTTGCGGCCGTAGCGCACCGAGATGTGGTCACCGTCGCTCACCGCGGAGCCGAGCGTGGGAACCACGACGTCGTGCGGGCCGACGGCGATGTCCTGCTTGTCGAGGACGTCGGCGACGGTGGAACCCATGACGTGGACCGAGGTCGGCTGCCCGTCGACGGAGACCTCGACGGCCTTGTCGTAGTGGGCGACACCGACGGAACCGGCGACCACGGCGAGCGCGGCAGCGCCCTGAGCGGCATGACGAAGAGGTCGAGTGAACAGCACAAGTGCTCCAGTGGTCGTGCTCCCCGGGCACCGACGTCGGACGTCAGCCGGGGGCGGCCAGGGGCCCGGGACGGGGCACCTGCGTGTGGTTCCGGCACCCCCCGGCATCGGCGGCGAGGGGCGGGTCACACGTGTCGTCCGAGGCGATTCGGCCCCGGCCATTCCCTCCACCGTGCAGGACCGGGGGCCCAAGGTCAAATTTCGGTAACGGAGTGGGGGTCGGGTGCATGTCCCACTGGACAACCTGCGCCCCACCAGTCCCATGCGTTACGAGATCTGCGTCACGCGGTCCACGATGCGGGCGCGAACCGCCCTCACCACGGGCCGTAGAGGCGTTCGGCGTTCTCGCTGAGCGCCTGGCACAGGGTGGGCACGGCCACACCGAGCACCGCCGCCATCGCCCGCACGGTGAGCGGCACCAGCGCCGGGCTGTTGGTCGCCCCGCGCCACGGGTGCGGCGTCAGGTAGGGGGCGTCGGTCTCGACGAGCAGCAGCTCGAGGGGGGTGACGGCGAGCGCGTCGCGCAGCGCCTTGGCGCTCTTGAAGGTGACCGTGCCGCTGAACGAGAGGTGGTAGCCGCGCTCGACGCACTCGCGCGCCATCTCGGGGCCGCCGGAGAAGCAGTGCATCACCGTGCGCTCCGGCGCGCCCTCCTCGGCGAGCACCCGCAGCACGTCGTCGTGGCTGTCGCGGTCGTGGATCTGCAGGGTGCGGTCGAGCCGCTTGGCGAGGTCGATGTGCCAGCGGAACGAGTCCTGCTGTGCCGGAACGCCGTCGGGACCGGTGCGGTAGTAGTCGAGCCCGGTCTCCCCCACCACCCGCACCCGGGGCAGCGCCGCGAGCCGCTCGATCTCGGCATACGCCGCCGCGAGGTCGCCGCTCGCCGCCAGCGCCGGCACCTCGTTGGGGTGCAGCGCGACACCGGCGACCACCCCGGCATACCGGTCGGCGGCCTCGACCGCGAAGCGGGCGCCGGGCAGGTCGCAGCCGACCTGCACCACCCGGTCGACCCCCACGGCACGGGCCGCCGCCAGCACCGGTGCGAGGTCGTCGACCGACACCTCGTCGCCGTCGCGGCTGATGTCGAGATGGGTGTGGTTGTCGACGACCGGGATGGGCAACGGGTCGGGCGGCACGGGGTCACCGCGCCGGCTGGGCTGCGACGTCACTGCACTCAGGCCCCGGCTGCCTCGGCTGCCCGGGCGAGCTCCTCGTCGACCACCGACTCGTCGAGCTTGGTGAACACCGGCGCGGGCTTGCTGATCGGGGTGCCGACCACCACCGGGCGCGACTCCCAGCGCGGGGTGGCCGAGTAGTCACCGGTGATGACGGGGTAGCTGCGCCCCTCGTCGCCGGCATCGAGCCCGGTGACGGTCTCGAGGCGCGGCATCGGGACGAAGTCACCGTCGCCACCGAGCACGGCGTCGACCCGGTTGGCCGCGTGCGGGAGGAACGGCGCCAGCATCGTGTTGAGGTCGGAGACGCACTGCACCAGCGTGTGCAGCACCGTGGCGAGCCGCTCGCGCTGGTCCTCGCCCTTGAGCTTGAAGGGCTCGGTGCGCGAGACGTAGGCGTTGACCTCGCCGACGACCCGCATCGCCTCGGCGATGGCGGCCTTCTGCCGGTGCTGCTCCAGCAGCCCCCCGACCGCGTCGAAGCCGGCGAGCACCGTGGCGCGCACCTCGGCATCGACCGGCTCGAGCGCGCCCGGGGCCGGGATCTCGCCGAAGTTCTTCGCGACCATCGCCGCCGTGCGCGACACCAGGTTGCCCCACCCGGCGACGAGCTCGGAGTTGTTGCGCTGCACGAAGTCCCGCCAGGTGAAGTTGGCGTCCTGGTTCTCGGGGCCGGCGGCGCAGATGAAGTAGCGGATGCCGTCGGGCCCGTAACGCTCGAGCACGTCGCGCACCAGGATCGTGTAGCCGCGCGAGGTGGAGAACTGCTTGCCCTCCATCGTGAGGAACTCGCTCGACACGACCTCGGTGGGCAGGTTGAGCTCGCCGAAGACGCCCGGCTCGCCCCCGCGGCTGCCGCGCCCGGCGTAGCCGAGCAGCTCGGCCGGCCAGATCTGGGAGTGGAAGGTGATGTTGTCCTTGCCCATGAAGTAGTGGGAGACGGCATCCGGGTCGTTCCACCACTCGCGCCAGCGCTCGGGGTCGCCGCTGCGCCGCGCCCACTCGACGGAGGCCGACAGGTAGCCGACGACGGCGTCGAACCAGACGTAGAGCCGCTTGGTGGGGTTGTCGCGCCACCCGTCGAGCGGCACCGGGATGCCCCAGTCGATGTCGCGGGTCATCGCCCGCGGGCGGATGTCGTCGAGGATGTTGAGGCTGAACTTGATGACGTTGGGCCGCCAGGTGCCCGACGCCTCGCGCTCGTCGAGCCAGGCGCGCAGCGCGTCGGCCAGCGCCGGCAGGTCGAGCAGGAAGTGCTGGGTCTCGACGAACAGCGGTGTCTCGCCGTTGATCCGGCTGCGCGGGTTGATGAGGTCGGTGGGGTCGAGCTGGTTGCCGCAGTTGTCGCACTGGTCGCCGCGGGCCTCGCCGTAGCCACAGATCGGGCAGGTGCCCTCGATGTAGCGGTCGGGCAGGGTGCGCCCGGTCGACGGCGAGATGGCGCCCTGGGTGGTCTGCTCGACCATGTAGCCGTTCTTCCACACCTGGGTGAAGAGCTCCTGGGCGACGGCGTAGTGGTTGGCCGTCGTGGTGCGGGTGTAGAGGTCGTAGGAGCAGCCGAGGTCGGTGAGCTCGCCGGCGATGATCGCGTGGTTGGTGTCGACGAACTCGCGGGGGGTCACCTCGGCCTGGTCGGCCAGCACCAGGATGGGCGTGCCGTGCTCGTCGGACCCGCTCACCATGAGCACGTCGTGGCCCGCCATCCGCATGTAGCGGCTGAAGACGTCGGAGGGCACACCGAACCCGGCGACGTGGCCGAGGTGGCGCGGGCCGTTGGCGTACGGCCAGGCGACGGCGGAGAGGACCTTCATGGGTCACGATCCTAGGCCGCGGCGGCAACCGGATTTCCCGCCGCCCCACCACGTACAACGGTTCGGTCACGGGCACGGCACCCGGGACTACGCTGGGCCCGGAGCGCTGTTGCTCTCGTCGGTGCGGTCGCGCGGTGCGGCTGCCGTCACAAGGAGGACGCCGTGCTGGCTGCCCTCACGGGCATGGGTCTGTCCGCGGCCGCGGGCCTGAACGCCTACATCCCGTTCCTCGTCGTCGCGCTCATCGCGCGGTTCACCGACTACATCACCCTCCCCGCCGGGTACGAGTGGATCGAGAGCAACTGGGCCATCGGCATCGGGGCCGCCCTGCTGCTGGCCGAGGTCGTCCTCGACAAGATCCCCGCCGTCGACACCATCAACGACACGATCCAGACCTTCATCCGGCCGAGCATGGGCGGGCTGATCTTCGCGGCCACCACGGCTGCGGCCGAGCTCGACAACTCCACCTGGATGAAGGAGAACCCGTGGGTGTCGGTGGTGCTCGGGGTGCTCATCTCGGGGCTGGTGCACACCGGCAAGATGGCGGCGCGACCCGTCATCAACGTCGGCACGGTCGGCACCGGTGCGCCGGTGGTCTCGACCGTCGAGGACATCGGCTCGCTCGGCCTGTCGCTCGTCGCGCTCATCGCGCCCGTGCTCGTCATCCTCTGCCTGGCCCTGCTCGCCTGGCTGCTGATCTGGATGTGGCTCAAGGTGCGTCGATGGCGGCGCACCCGCCGCGACCCCGCCTACACGTCGACCTGACGCGGGCCGGTCAGTTCTCGACGACGCGGTCCGGCGGCGGCTGGGTGAACGTCGTGGCGCGCCCCCAGTCCGAGAAGGTGAGGTCGGCCGGCTCGCCCTTCGGGCCGACGTAGCGCAGCAGGGTGGCGCTGCCGTCGGCGGCCACCCACAGCCGGGGCCCGCCCTCGGCGCCGAGCACGTAGGCCGGCCGGCCGTCGACCTCGGTCTCGCGTGGCCGCCCCGGTGTCGGACTCCAGCACCGCCAGGTCGGGCTGGGCGAAGGCGTCGGTCAGGATCGAGCGCAGCGTGAACGCGCCCAGCTCGGTCGCGTCGGACTCGGTGATCGGGGCGTACTTGCCCACCAGCGCCTTCGCCGCGCTTGGGGTCACCGGTGATGTCGGCCCAGTGCGCCTCGTCGCCGCCGACCCAGTAGCCGGTCGCCGACCGTGAGCACCTCGGCGACTGCCTCCCTCGGGCGTGGTGATGAAGACGGTCTGGTTCGAGCCGTTGGCCAGGCCCTCGAGGTCGATGCGCCGCCGCGTGCCGTCGCTGGTGACGGTGCCCACCGCGTGGCCCGACTCCGCCGACAGGGCCGCGGTGCGGGCGTCGCGGTAGACGTCGGCCACCGAGGGCGTCGGGGTGCTCGACGCTGCGGTCGGGCTCGTGGCGGTGGACGGGCTCGCGGTGCCGGTGCCGGTCGCGTCGGATGCCGTGGGCTCGCCGTCGCCGCTGCACCCGGCGAGCAGGCGCGCCGGCCACGACCAGGGCGACGGCCAGCCGGCGCAGGCTCCTCGCGGCGTGGTCGGCACCGGTGCACCCGCCGGATGGTCGCCATGCTAGGCGGGGCCCGCGGCCGCGCCACGCACCGGCGTGCCTCATCCGCGTGGCCGCTCATCCGGTCAGCCGTGCAGGCCGCGGACGCACGAGGGGCACGGCGGCGCGCACGAACGCGGGCCGGCGGGCGGACGGCATCCGGATGGCGGTGGCGAGCACGCCCTCGATGGCCGCCACGCCGACCGCGGCGCGCAGCGCGGGGTCGTCGCGCCCGGCGCAGCGCACCAGCTCCTCGACCACGCGCACCAGGCCCTGGCGCCACGGGTCGAAGACGTCCATCAGCTCGGGGCGGCGGGCGGCCTCGAGCGCGAGCTCGGCCTGGGTGCGCACGATCTCGGGGCGGCGCAGCCAGCGCAGCAGCAGGTCGGTGACCGCCGCGGCGACGGCGTCGGGGTCCTCGGCGTGCGGCGCGCCGACGCGGCCATCGCGTCGACGTCGCGGGCGAGCAGGCCCCCGACGTGCTCGGTGAGCGCGACGAGCAGGGCCAGCCGGGTGCGCAGGTAGGCCGAGCAGGTGCCCTCGGGCAGCCCGGCCCGGGCGTCGACCGCCCGGTGGGTGAGCCCCCGCAGCCCGGACTCGGCGACGACGTCGACGGCCGCCTCGAGCAGCTCGGCCCGGCGGCCGCCGCGGGGCTGCGGGGGCGGCGTCACCCCGCCATTGTGTCGCCTCCCCCGGGGCGCCGCTGCCCGCCGACGGTAGATGCCTCAGTGGCTCCGGCTCGGTGCGCCCCCCCGACATGCAGTCGGCCCGGTGTGGTCAACGCGCAAGCGTGGCGACCTCACCTGACCGCCCGACTGCCTGTCTGCAGGCACGCTCCCGCCCGGCCCCCAGACTGATCGATGTCGCCTACGCCCTGCAGTGGATCGCCCCGTTCTTCGAGAACGATGCCGGGCTGCGACGCGACGAGGTCTGCCGACCGAGGTGGACGTGATGGCGCGCGCCGAGGCGTTCCTGGAGGGTCTACGGATGGTCCCTACCCCATCGACGTCCTCGCGGTCGTGACCGCCCGCCAACGACACCGTCGCCACGCCCAGGTGCTCGGCACCGTCGCCGCCGACGCACCGTCGGTGCGTCGTCCCGCCCTGCGCAGACTCCGCAGCAGACGGCTGCAGCCGCACGTGCGGCATCCACGTCTCCGCACCCCGCGCCGCGCACTGACCCGGCCGTCGACGGCGGTCCTGAGCCGCGCCGGGGCTGGAGCCGGTCGAGGTTCAGCGCACGGTTCGCCGAGCAGCGCCACGCCCGGCGTCCGGCCGCGCCGCACTCCCAGCAGACGTCCAGCGGACGTCCGGCACGTCCGGGCTGGCGGCATAGCCTGACGCCCATGCGGCGCCGGAACCTCACCGAGACCTGGCTCGTCCTCGGTGTCTCGCTCGGCGCCTCGGCGGTCTGGTCGCTCCTTCGCATCGTCGACAAGCTGACCCGGGCCGAAGTCGCTCGGGTCGCAGACCACGGCGATGAACAGCTCGGTCACCCCCGACCGGCCCTGGCTCGACCTCGCCTACCAGCTGACCGGCATCGTCATCGCACTGGTGCCGGTGCTGCTCGCCCTGCACCTGCTGCGGCGCGACGACCCGAACGAGCCGCACACCATGGGCTTCGACCTGCGCCGCCCGTGGCAGGACCTGTGGCGCGGGGCCCTGCTCGCCGCCGCCATCGGGCTGCCCGGCCTGGCGCTCTACGCCGCCGCCAAGGCCCTCGACCTCAACACCACGATCGCCGCGGCCAACCTGGCCGGCGCCTGGTGGACCATCCCCGTGCTCGTCCTCGCCGCCGCCCAGAACGCGGTGCTCGAGGAGGTCGTCATGGTCGGCTACCTCTTCAGCCGCTGGGGCTCGGTCGGCTGGGGCAAGTGGCGCATCATCGTCACCAGCGCGCTCATCCGCGGCAGCTACCACCTCTACCAGGGCTTCGGCGGCTTCGTCGGGAACTTCGTGATGGGCGTCGTCTTCGGCTGGTTCTACACGCGCACCAAACGGGTCATGCCGCTGGTCGTGGCGCACACCATCCTCGACGTCGTGGCCTTCGTCGGCTACGCCCTGCTCAAGGACCACCTGGCCTGGCTCTGACCGTCCCCGATGTGACCAATTGGTCGATCTCGGGACAGGGCCTGCGTACCCGAAGTGACCAACAGGTCGATCTCGGTACGCCCCCGGACGCCGTGAGGCCCGCCGCATGTGGGCGGCGGGCCTCACGTGCAACGGGGCGGTCTCAGCCGCCGGAGCGCCAGGCCTTCATCAGGTCGTGGTTGAGCGTGGAGATGACGTCCTGCGGGATGCCCTTCGGGCAGGCGGTGGAGCAGGCACCGATGTTGGTGCAGCCACCGAAGCCCTCGGCGTCGTGCTGGTCGACCATCGAGACCACGCGCGCCATCCGCTCGGGCTGGCCCTGGGGCAGCTCGGCGAGGTGGGTGACCTTGGCGCCCATGAACAGCATCGCGCTGGCGTTGGGGCAGGCGGCCACGCAGGCCCCGCAGCCGATGCACTCGGCGGCGGTGAAGGCGCGGTCGGCGTTCGGCTTCGGCACCGGCGTCGCGTGGGCGTCGGGGGCCGACCCGGTGTTGACCGAGATGTAGCCGCCGGCCTGGATGATCCGGTCGAAGGCGCCGCGGTCGACGACGAGGTCCTTGATGACCGGGAACGCGCTGGCCCGCCACGGCTCGATGGTGATGACCTCGCCGTCGCTGAAGCTGCGCATGTGCAGCTGGCAGGTGGTGGTCTTCTCGGGGCCGTGCGCGTGACCGGAGATCATCAGGCCGCACATGCCGCAGATGCCCTCGCGGCAGTCGGAGTCGAACGCGATCGGCTCCTCGCCCTTGGCGTTGAGCTGCTCGTTGAGCACGTCGAGCATCTCGAGGAAGCTCATCTCGGGGCTGATGTCCTTGACCTTGTAGGTCACGAGCCCGCCGGTGTGGCGCGGGCCGGCCTGACGCCAGATCTTCAGGGTCAGGTTCATGATCGGGGTCCTCGCGAAGTATCGGAGTGACGAAGGAACGTAGAACTTCGTGGGGTGGTCACTTGTAGCTCCGCTGCTTCAGCTCGATGGCTTCGTAGACGAGGTCCTCCTTGTGCAGGACCGGGGCGCTCATCTCGCCGTCCCCGTCCCCTCCCTCGAACTCCCAGGCGGCGACGTAGAGGTACTCGTCGTCGTGCCGCAGCGCCTCACCGTCCTCGGTCTGGCTCTCGGCGCGGAAGTGACCACCGCAGGACTCGCGGCGGTGCAGGGCGTCGATGCACATCAGCTCGCCGAGCTCGAGGAAGTCGGCCACCCGGCCGGCCTTCTCGAGGCTCTGGTTGAGGGTGTCGGCGGCGCCGAGCACGCGCACGTTGCGCCAGAACTCCTCGCGCAGGCCGCGGATGAGGTCGATCGCCTTGAGCAGGCCCTCCTCCGTGCGCTCCATGCCGCAGTACTCCCACATGATGTGGCCGAGCTCCTTGTGGAAGGAGTCGACGCTGCGCTCGCCGTTGATGGCCAGCAGCTTGGCGGTGCGCTCCTCGACCGCCGTGCGCGCCTCGACGACCGCCGGGGTCGTCGGCCGACAGCGGCTCGAACGGCCCCTTGGCCAGGTAGTCGCGGATCGTGTTGGGGAGCACGAAGTAGCCGTCGGCCAGGCCCTGCATCAGCGCCGAGGCGCCGAGCCGGTTGGCGCCGTGGTCGGAGAAGTTGGCCTCGCCGGTGACGAACAGCCCGGGGATGGTCGACTGCAGGTCGTAGTCGACCCACAGCCCGCCCATGACGTAGTGCACGGCGGGGTAGATCCGCATCGGCACCTCGTACGGGTTCTCCCCGGTGATCCGGGCGTACATGTCGAACAGGTTGCCGTACTTCGCCTCGACGGCCGCCTTGCCCAGCCGGTCGATGGCGTCGGTGAAGTCGAGGTAGACGCCACGGCGGAAGTCGCCGACGACCGGGCCGACGCCACGACCCTCGTCGCACACGTTCTTCGCCTGGCGCGAGGCGATGTCGCGCGGCACCAGGTTGCCGAAGCTCGGGTAGATGCGCTCGAGGTAGTAGTCGCGGTCGGCCTCGGGGATCTGGCGCGGGTCCTTGTCGCAGTCGTCGCGGTTCTTCGGCACCCAGATGCGGCCGTCGTTGCGCAGCGACTCCGACATCAGGGTCAGCTTGCTCTGGTGGTCGCCGGAGACCGGGATGCAGGTCGGGTGGATCTGCGTGTAGCAGGGGTTGGCCATGTAGGCGCCCTTGCGGTGCGCGCGCCAGGTCGCGGTGACGTTGGAGCCCATCGCGTTGGTCGACAGGTAGAAGACGTTGCCGTAGCCGCCCGAGGCGAGCACGACGGCATCCGCGAGGTGGGTCTCGATCTCACCGGTGACGAGGTCGCGGGCGATGATGCCGCGGGCCCGGCCGTCGACGACGACCAGCTCGAGCATCTCGTGCCGGGTGTACTGCTCGACGGTGCCGGCGGCGACCTGCCGCTCGAGCGCCTGGTAGGCGCCGATGAGCAGCTGCTGGCCGGTCTGGCCGCGGGCGTAGAAGGTGCGCGACACCTGCACGCCACCGAACGAGCGGTTGTCGAGCAGGCCGCCGTACTCGCGGGCGAACGGCACGCCCTGCGCGACGCACTGGTCGATGATGTTGGCGCTGACCTCGGCGAGCCGGTAGACGTTGGTCTCGCGGGCGCGGTAGTCGCCGCCCTTGACCGTGTCGTAGAAGAGCCGGTAGGTGGAGTCGCCGTCCTCCTTGTAGTTCTTCGCGGCGTTGATGCCGCCCTGGGCGGCGATCGAGTGCGCGCGGCGCGGGCTGTCCTGGAAGCAGAACGACTTGACGTTGTAGCCGGCCTCGCCCAGGGTCGCCGCGGCGGCGCCGCCGGCGAGCCCGGTGCCGACGATGATGACGTCGAGCTTGCGGCGGTTGGCCGGGTTGACGAGCGCGGCCTCGAACTTGCGGGTGGTCCACTTGTCGGCGATCGGGCCGGCCGGCGCCTTGGTGTCGGCGACCGGGTCGCCCTCGGTGTAGAGCCGGTGGGCGATGCCCGCGTTGACGGTGGTGTCGGTCATGTCAGTGCCTCACTTGATCAGGCCGAAGAGGATCGCGAGCGGCGGGATCATGAACCCGACCGCGATGACGGCGGCCAGGGTGTACCCGACGGCCTTGGCGCGCGGTAGCCGGCCGGGGATGCCGGTCCAGCCGAGGGTCTGCTGGGAGCTGAAGATGCCGTGCGCCAGGTGCAGGCCGAGGGCCACCATCGCGACGAGGTAGATGATCGTCATCCACGGCACCTGGAAGCTCGCCAGGACGAGCTGGTAGGGGTTGTTCTCGACGTTCGGGCCCTGGGCGTCGGGGTTGACCGAGATCTTCAGGATCGTGAACTGCAGCAGGTGCCAGATGAGGAAGAGCAGGATCGCGACCCCGCCCCACCGCATCCACGCGGTGCGCCACACCGTCTTGACGGCGGAGTAGCGGTTGCGGCGCGCGTTGCCGGCGCGGCCCCACAGCGCGAACGCGGCGTAGAGGTGGCCGACGATGCTCACGAGGAGCCCGACGCGCAGGATCCAGAGCAGGCCCTCCCGCGGCAGGATCGGCTCACCGAAGGTGCGCAGGTGCTCGGCGTAGGTGTTGAACGCCTCCTCGCCCTGCAGCATCTTCAGGTTGCCGTACATGTGAATCAGGACGAACCCGACGAACACCAGCCCGGTGCCTGCCATGAGGACCTTGAGGGCGATGGTGGTGCGGCGGGCCGACGCGGGACGCGATGGAGCAGTCGTTGTGGCCACGGCCCGCAGCCTAACTAGCGGTCGGGTGTGAGGCGAGATCAGGCGAACCTTACCCAGGTGTGACATTGGCCCGGTTACCAGCCGGTATGCCGGCTGGGGCCCCCGCCGGATGCCGTGCGCGCGCCGGTTCGGCGCCCGGTGACGACCGGCTCAGCCGCCCGGGACGGGGGTCGGGCTGACGACCGGGAAGCCGTCAGCACCCGGGATGCCGTTGATGTCGGAGGTGTTCATCGCGTACTGCAGGACCGCGAAGCCCAGGGCGTCGCTGTTGACGTCGAGGGCGCGCAGGTCGACGTTGGCCAGGGTGTCGCAGGCCCGGTGGTAGCACGGGTCGTAGGGCTGGCCGGCGGTGCCGCCCCAGGTCGGCGCCTCCTGCGGCGTCTTGATGCCCTCGGCGCCGGTGAACAGGCCACCCGACGGGATGCCGGCCCGCAGGAACGGCCCGTAGTCGGAGCGGCCGTTGAAGTCGGTGCCCTTGAACGGCAGCCGGCGCTGGGCGAAGAACGCCTCGAAGGTCTTCTCGATGCGGTCCGAGCCGGCCGGGCCCGGGCCGGCGCCCACGGCGTCGGAGTCGTCGCCGTCGTAGACGAAGAACACCGGGTTGGGTGACCCGACCATGTCGACGTTGAGGTAGAGCGCGATCCGGCTGCGGTCCTCGTCGGTCAGGCCGGTGACGTAGCGGGTGGAGCCGACCAGGTTGGACTCCTCGGCGCCCCACCAGGCGAAGCGCACCGTGTTGACCGGGTCGACCTTGGCCAGCTGCTCGGCGACCTCGAGCAGGGCCGCCGCACCGGAGCCGTTGTCGTTGATGCCCGGGCCGGCGTTGACCGAGTCGAGGTGGGCGCCGGCCATGACGACGTTGGCGTCGTTGCCGCTGCGGGTCTCGGCGAGCACGTTGTAGGTCGTGGCGCGTCCGCGCGAGGTCGAGGTGGCCACGCGCAGCACGGCGCCGCTCGTGGCCGCCAGCTCGGCGCCGACCGCCTGGGTCACCGACGTGACGGGGATGTCGAGGGCGAAGCCCTCGCCGAGGGTGCCGTCGAGGTCGCCGGCCACGTTGTTGGCGATGACGACGGCGGCCGCGCCCGCGGCATACGCGTTCTGCGCCTTGGTGGCGAAGGTGCAGCCGCCGCGGCTGACGAGCGCGACGGTGCCGACCGGGAACCCGCCGAAGTCGGCGACCTCGCAGCCCGGGGTCACGTCGACCGGGGATGCCGGCAGGGTGGTGAGCGCGGCGGTCACGTCGCCGCCGCCGGAGTAGTCGAGGATGGTGTTCGCCACCGGGCCGGCAGGGGCCGGCGCCACGCGCTCGAGCACCGCCGGCGTCAGCGAGACGAAGGTGGTGAAGGTGAACGGGCCGCACGTCGGGGGTGTAGCCCGCGGCCCGCAGCCGCTGCACGACGTAGTCGACCGAGGCGTCGTAGCCCGGGGAGCCCGAGACCCGGGTGCCGTGGTGGGCGTCGGCGACCCGCTGCAGGGCCGCCTGGTGCTCGCGCACCCCCGCGACGGTGATGCACTCGGCCAGCAGGGCGTGGGTGTTGTTGACCCGGGTGTCGCAGGCTGCCGGCCCGGCGGGCGCCGCGGGCGGGGAGGCCTGGGCCGAGGGCGCGACGCAGGCCACCGCGGCACTGGCCGCGAGCGCGGCCCAGAGTCTGCGTGACGTGCGGGACATGGTGGGCTCCAGGATCCGAGGCGTCCCGGACCGGCGGCTCGCCGTAGGCGCGCCGTCCGGCGGGATCCCCACCAGCGTAAGGACGCCGTCAACGTTCGGTAAAGAGACGAGATCCGCAGGTGATCGGACCCACAGACCGCGCGTGGACGCGGGACCGACCGCGGGCCTGGGCGTCAGCCGCGGCGCTGGGCGATGGCCGCGTCGTAGAGCGGCTTCTTCGACAGGCCGGTGGCGGCGGCGACGTCGGCGCAGACGTCCTTGAGCCGCTCGCCCTCGGCGACCCGCTCGCGGATGCCCTCGAGCTGGCTGGCGAGGTCGGCCACCGGGCCGCTCGACCCGGCCACCACCAGGGTGACCTCGCCGCGCACGCCCTCGGCGGCCCAGGCCACCAGCTCGGACAGCGCGCCGCGGCGCACCTCCTCGTAGGTCTTGGTCAGCTCGCGGCAGACCGCGGCGCGCCGGTCGGCGCCGAAGGCCTCCTCCATCGCCGCCAGCGTGCGGGCCAGCCGGTGCGGGGCCTCGAAGAACACCATCGTGCGCGGCTCGGCGGCCAGCCCGGCGAGCGCGGCCGCCCGCTCCCCCGCCCGGCGGGAGAGGAACCCCTCGAAGCAGAACCGGTCGACCGGCAGGCCCGAGACGGCCAGCGCCATCAGCACCGCCGACGGCCCCGGCACCCCGGTGACCCGCACGTCGATGCCGACCGCGGCGCTGACCAGGCGGTAGCCGGGGTCGGACACCGACGGCATCCCGGCATCGGTCACGACGAGCACGCGGGCCCCCTCGCGCAGCCGCTCGACGAGCTCGGGGGTGCGCTCGGCCTCGTTGTGCTCGTGGTAGGACACGACCCGGCCGGTGGGGTTGACGTCGAGGTCCTGGCACAGCCGGCGCAGCCGGCGGGTGTCCTCGGCGGCGACGACGTCGGCGAGGCGCAGCTCGTCGGCCAGGCGCGGGGCGGCATCGCGGGGGTCGCCGATCGGGGTCGCTGCCAGCACCAGCACGCCGCCGCTCATGGGGCGATCCTCGCACGCGGTGGAAGGCGCACGGCTCGCACAAGCCCCCAACCTAGGATGTGCCGGTGACCCGGACCGACGAGCTGCGCCTGCGGCTGCTCGGGACTCGTCCGACCGACCGGGTGTGGGGGTGGCTCGGCCCGGGCCTGATCGCCCTGGTCGGTGGCGTGCTGCGGTTCTGGAACCTCAACCGCCCCCAGGCCCTGGTGTTCGACGAGACCTACTACGTCAAGCAGGCCTACTCCCTGCTGCACTTCGGCGTCGAGATGCGGGTGCTCGACTCGCTCAAGAAGCCCGACGACGCGTTCGTGAGCGGCAGCCAGAACATCTTCTCCACCACCGACGGCGACATGGTGGTGCACCCGCCCGCCGGGAAGTGGCTGATCGCGGCCGGCGAGTGGCTGTTCGGCTCCGGGTCCGGAATGGGCTGGCGGTTCTCGGTGGCCCTGGTCGGCACGCTGTCGATCCTCATCGTGGGGCGGGTCGCCCGGCGGATGTTCGGGTCGACGGCGCTGGGCTGCGTCGCGGCCTTCCTGCTGGCCTTCGAGGGATCGCACTTCGTGATGTCGCGCACCGGCATCCTCGACATCATCGTGTCGTTCTGGGCGCTGTGCGGCTTCGCGGCGCTGCTCGTCGACCGCGACCGCAGCCGCGAGATCCTCGCCCGCGAAGGTCGGCGCGCTGCCCCGCGGCAGCTGGCCGGTGGGGATGGGGCCGTGGCTCGGCTGGCGACCGTGGCGGTGGGTGGCGGGCCTGTCGCTCGGCCTGTGCACCAGCACCAAGTGGTCGGGGCTGTTCTTCCTCGCGGCGTTCGGCATCATGTCGGTCTGGTGGGACATGGGGGCCCGGCGGGCGGCCGGGGTGCGCCGGTGGGGTCGCGGCGCCCTGTTCAAGGACGGCCCGTTCGCCGCACTGGCGATGGTCGGCACGACCGTGGTGGTCTACGTGCTGTCGTGGTCGGGGTGGTTCCTGACCTCGATCGGCTACCACCGCCAGTGGCACACCTTCAACCCCGGCAAGGGGCCGCAGTGGCTGCCACCGGTGCTGCGCAACTGGTGGCAGTACCACCACGACGCCTACCAGTTCAACACCACGCTGCAGCACGCCGCACCCCTACCAGTCGAACCCGTGGTCGTGGCTGGTGCAGACCCGGCCGACGTCGTTCTACTACGAGAGCCGGGCCCGCGGGGTGGCCGGCTGCACCGTCGACCAGTGCTCGCAGGCGATCAACCCGATCGGCACCATCTCGGTGTGGTGGCTCGGCATCCTCGCCCTGCTCGTCGTGCTCTGGTGGTGGCTGGTGCGGCGCGACTGGCGGGCCGGCGCGATCGCCGCGGGGTTCATCGGCGGCTACCTGCCGTGGTTCGTGTACCAGGACCGCACCATCTACACCTTCTACGCCGTGGCGTTCGAGCCGTTCGTGGTGCTCGCCGTGGCGTTCCTCATCGGGCTGTGGGTGGGCCGGCGCGAGGACGACCCGGCCCGCTGGCGGTGGCGCTGGTACGTCGTCGGCGGCTACCTGGCGTTCACGCTCGCCCTGTTCGCGTTCTTCCACCCGGTCTACGTCGCCGACACGATCCCGTACGAGCAGTGGCGCTGGCGGATGTGGTTCCCCAGCTGGATCTGAGCTGCGACCGGGCGCGCACGGCGCCCGGCGGACCGGCACCGGAAGCTCCTCCGGCCCGCCGCCGTTGTCGTGCTCGGGTGGTTCCGCCCGGTTACGGGGTGACCGCCCGGGTGTCGATCCGGATCTTCACGGAGGTGCCCTTCTCGTCCAGCACCCGGATGGTGGTGCCGCTACCGGCGACCTTCACACCAGCGGTCGGCTGGTCGGTCTTGAAGTAGCGCATCGGGTTGCTGTCGTCGAACAGCGGGTTGCCGTTCTGGCCACGGATGTAGCTGGCGTTGCCGGTGGCCGGGTTGTGCAGGGTGAACGAGTCAGCCTTCTGCAGACCGAACGGCGCGTCGTACATCTGGATGCGCGGACGCCACGGCGGTCCCGTCGAGGTTGTAGATCGTGCGCGGGTGCGCGTCGATCGGGAGGATCAGCCCCTCACCGGGGTGCTGGCTCGTGTTGTTGTCGCCCTGCGAGGTGTCCCACAGCGAGATGAGCAGGCCGTCCTGGTAGGGGAAGTGCTCCACGAAGTCGGGCTTGTTCGGGAACCCGAAGTTGTACGGGCCGGTCTTCAGGTACTTGTCGAAGGCCACGTACTCGCGGTTGCTCGCGATGTAGAACTGCGCGAAGTCCTCGGCTCGACGTCGCCCCGACCGAGGTGAAGCCGTCGAGCGTCCAGCCGTTGGGGCTGGTCTCGGCGCCGTCCTCGAGCAGCGTGGTGCCGCCCGCGGTCAGGACGATGTCGTCGACGAAGATGCCGCTCGTGGCGTCCGGGTTCTGGCCCTGGGCCGCACCGTCGGTCGAGTAGCGCACGCGCAGGTCGATCGTCTTGTCGGCGTAGGCCGACAGGTCGAAGGTGGCCGGGGTCCAGGCGGCCTGCTCACCGTCGATGCCGTTGCCCTCGGCCGCCTTGGTGATGTTGCCGGCGATGGCCTTGAAGCCGGTGCCGTCGTCGACCTCGACGTAGGCGTAGTCGCACGGGTCGGCGCCGCAGTCCTCGATGTTCCAGCGAGCCTGGAACGACAGGGAGGCCGGTGCCGGCCGGCAGGGTGACCGAGCGCGACATCGTCGTGTTCAGGTCGTCACCCGCGCCGGAGTACCACTGCTTGGACACCGGCGAACGGGGCACCGAGGTCGGTGGTCACCGTCTTGTCGGGCAGCACGACGACGGCGGCCTGCGGCTTCTTCGAGTTGTACTCGTGCGGGCCGAGCTCGAGGGTGCGGCGCTGACCGGGCACGACGATCTCGTAGTCGAGCCAGCCGAGCTGCAGCTTGTCCCACGCGGACAGGTCGGCCGCGCGCGAGCCGATGGCGTTGTCGCCGGGTGCGGAGACGCGGCTCTGGGCCATCAGGGTCCACCAGTTGACCGGGTTCTCGCTGCCCGCGGGCGGGCCGGAGGTGTCGTAGTGGTCGGGCAGGCCGAGGTCGTGACCGTACTCGTGGGCGATGACCGACAGGCCACCGTTCTCGGGCTGCACCGTGTAGTCGGCGGCCCAGATGCCGGTGTCGCCGACGGGGGTGCCGCCGAGCGACCGGGATCGGTGCCGCGGGGTTGGTGCCCTGGAAGGCGCGCCAGCGGTGCGACCAGATGGCGTCCTCGCCCTGGTAGGGGTCACCGTCGGCCTGGTCGCCACCGGCGTGCACGATCTGCAGGTGGTCGATGTAGCCGTCGGGCTCGTCGAAGTTGCCGTCGCCGTCGATGTCGTAGCGGTCCCAGACGTCGTACTTGGCGATGGTCGGCCTTGATCTGCGCGGCGGTCTGGCCGGCGGCGGTCTGCTGCGCGACCCAGGCGTCCATGCCGTCCCTGACCAGGTTCCAGGTGTTGCTGCAGACGTTGCTGGCGCAGGGGAAGCCGTCGCTGCGGCCGTAGCGGGCCTCGTTGTAGGGCACCGTCACCGGGTCGGTGACCAGGCCGGCGACGCGAGTAGCGACCGGAGGACTGCTTCTCGTAGTACTGCCGCATCGACTCGGTGCCGGTGACGGACCCGTTGCCGAAGTAGAGGTCCTGGTAGTAGGCCTTGCCGTAGTTCGGGTACCAGTCGGTGGAGTTGTCGACCGTGCGGTCGGGCTCGGGGATCTGGTTGAACAGGGGCCCGTCGAAGCGCGACGGGCCCGGGGATGTCCGGGTTGGTGTCCTGGTCGGGGTAGCTCGGGTGGCGCTCGTTGCCGAACTGCACGACGCAGCACGAACAGCTGGTCGGTGTCCTCGCGGGCGAGCTCGACGTACTGGTCGACCTTCTTCGCCTTCTGCGCCTTCTTGGTGCCCTTCGCGGCCGTGGCGGCCCGCTCGGTCTCGCCGACCTTGACGACGGTGCTGTTGCCGATCTTCTGCGGCGTGGCCTCGCCCTTGAGCACCGAGGAGACGGCCGTCTTGCGCAGCTCGGCCTGCTTCTCGGCGATGGGGTCGGGCAGGCTGTCGCTCGGGGGGCGGCTTGTGGCTCGCCGAGCGGGCTCTGCGACGGGGCCTTGGCGGCGCTGGCGGCCGCGATCGGGGCGGTCATCGTCGCCCCCAACCCCGCGGCGAGTGCCAGGCTGAGTAGCCCGGTGGTGGTCTTTCGCACTGGTTGTCCTCCTGCAGATGGTGAATGGGTCCGTGCTGCCCACGAGATCACCGAAGAGGCAACACTGGAGGTGACCTTAGGTCCCGCTGTCCGGGTCGGCGACCGGAGCGACCCGCCGATCGTCGAGCGGTTGGAACGCGGCGGCCCGCCCACGCGGGCGGCGGGGCGTCGCGCGGGGTCACGTGGCATCGACCACCGCCACGCCGGATGCCGGTGCCCCGGCGCTGTCGGTGGCCGGCGTTAGGTTCGGGTCATGTTCCTCCTCGGCGACGACCGTCGGCTCGTCATCAGCGCGAGCGACCTGCGCACGGCAGCGGCCTGCGAGTTCGCGCTGGTGCGCGAGCTCGACGTGGTGCTCGGCCGCGCGGTGCGGGTCGCGGCCGACGACGACCCGATGGCCGCGCGGGTCATCGCGCTGGGCAACGAGCACGAGCAGACCGAGCTGCGGCGGCTGGCCCGGGCGCACCCCGGTCGGGTCGTGCAGTTCGAGCGGCCGGGCTACTCCCCCGCCGACCTCGCCCGCGCGCACGCGCAGACGCTCGAGGCGCTGCGCTCCGACGCCGAGGTCGTCTACCAGGCCACCTTCTTCGACGGCGGCTTCGTCGGCCACGCCGACTTCCTCGAGCGCACCGACGACGGCTGGCTGGTCAGCGACACCAAGCTGGCCCGCACCGAGAGCGTGCCGGCGCTGCTGCAGATCGCCGCCTACGCGGCGCTGCTGCGCGAGGCGGGCGTGCCCACCGCCCCCTACGCCCGGCTCGTCGTCGGCAGCGGCGAGGTGCGCGACTTCGCGCTCGACGACATCGTGCCCGTCTACCTCGCCCGGCGGGCCCGCCTCGACGCGCTGCTCTTCGAGCACCGGGCGTCCGACGGCCCCGCCGCGTGGGGCGACCCCGCGTGGCTCGCCTGCGGCCGGTGCGAGGTCTGCGAGCCCGAGGTCGAGGCCGCCCGCGACCTCCTGCTCGTGGCCGGCGTGCGCGCCCCCACCCGCCGCAAGCTGCTCGACGCCGGCGTCTCGACCATCGACGAGCTCGCCGTGCGCACCGAGCCGGTCGCCGACGTGCGCGGGCGCGACCCTCGACCGGCTGCGCGAGCAGGCCCGCCTCCAGCTCGAGCAGGAGCGCGACCCCGCCGGCGGCGTCCGCTCCGAGGTCACCGACCCCGACACGCTGCGGCGGATGCCGCGGCCCAGCCCCGGTGACGTGTTCTTCGACTTCGAGGGCGACCCGCTGTGGTCCGAGCGCGGCTCACCCACCTGGGGCCTGGAGTACCTCTTCGGCATCGTCGAGGTCGACACCGGCGCACCGGTGTTCCGCACCTTCTGGGCGCACGACCGCGAGGCCGAGCGGCAGGCGCTCATCGACTTCGTCGAGTGGCTGGACGAGCGGCGCCGGCGCTGGCCCGACCTGCACGTCTACCACTACGCCGCCTACGAGACCGCGGCCCTGCTCCGGCTCGCCGCGCGCCACGGGGTGTGCGAGGACGAGGTCGACCAGCTGCTGCGCGACGGCGTGTTCGTCGACCTGTACGCCGTGGTGCGCTCGGCGATCCGGGTGTCCCAGCGCTCCTACTCGATCAAGAAGCTCGAGCCCCTCTACATGGAGGCCCGCGAGGCGGCCGTCACCAACGCCGCCGACTCGATCGTCGTCTACCACCAGTTCATGGCCGCCCGCGACGCCGAGCGGCACGACGAGGCCGCCCGGCTGATCGACGAGATCGCCGTCTACAACCGCGACGACTGCGTGTCGACGTGGATGCTGCGCGACTGGCTGCTCGCCCAGGGCGCCGGTTCCAGCGTGGCCGGGCCCGACGACGGCCCGGTGGTGGGGGTGGAGGCCGCGGTGGCCCAGACCCCCACCGAGCAGCGGCTGGCGCTGATGCGTCTCGAGACCCTGCTGCGCGACCGCCTCGTCGGCGTCAAGCCGCACGAGCGCTCGGCCGAGCAGCAGGCCGTGGCCCTGGTCGCCTCGTCGGTGCTCTTCCACGCCCGCGAGGACAAGCCGGTGTGGCAGGCCCACTTCGAGCGGCTGCGGCTGCCGGTCGGCGACTGGCGGGTGGCCGACGGCGTGTTCCTCGTCGAGTCGGCCGAGGTCGTCGCAGCCGTGGCACCAGAACACGCCGCGCCAGCGGCCGCGCCGCACGCTGCGGCTCGAGGGCGAGCCGATGCGCGGCATCCCCGCCGGCCCCGGCGACGAGGTGAGCACGGTCTACGCCGACCCGCCGCCGCCCGGGGTCGTCACCCTGCCGGGCCACGCCAACGCTCGCTCCAGCGCCACCGTCGCGATCCTCGAGGCCGACGACCGGCTCGCCGAGAACGGCCGGCTGCACCAGACCCTGCTCGTCGAGGAGCTCCAGCCCAAGGACGGCGGCGGCCACCAGGCCCTGCCGGTGGCGCTGGTGCCGTCGAAGGTGCTGAGCACCCGGCCGATCGACGACGCCCTCGCGGAGGTCGCCCAGCGGGTGGTCGACGCCGGCGACGACCTGCCCGCGCACGGCCGGCATCGACCTGCTCGCCCGGCGGCTGCCGCGGCTGCGTGGCGGAGCGCCGCTGCCGGCGGTCGGCGTCGGGCCGACCCGGCACCTCGAGGCCATCGAGGCCGCGCTGCTCGCCACCGACGACTCCTACCTCGCGGTCCAGGGCCCGCCCGGCACCGGCAAGACCTACGTCGCCTCCCGGGTCATCGCCCGGCTGGTGCTCGAGCACGGCTGGGCGGTCGGGGTCACCTCGCAGGGGCACAAGGCGATCGAGAACGTCCTGCGGGCCGTCGTGGCCGCCGGGGTGCCGGCCGAGCAGGTCGGCAAGGCCACCCGCGACCCCGAGGGCGCCACCTGGACCGTGCTCCAGAAGACCGACGACCTCGCGGACTTCGCCGCCGAGCACGTGCGGGCCGGCCGCGGCTACGTCGTCGGCGGCACCGCCTGGGACCTCACCAGCACCAAGCGCATCGGCCGCGGCCAGCTCGACCTCGTGGTCGTCGACGAGGCGGGCCAGTTCTCGCTGGCCAAGACCCTCGCCTGCTCGGTGGCCGGCGACCGGCTGCTGCTGCTCGGCGACCCCCAGCAGCTGCCGCAGGTGTCGCAGGGCACCCACCCCGACCCGGTCGACGCCTCCGCCCTGGGCTGGCTGATCGGCGACGAGCCGGTGCTGCCCGGCGAGCTCGGCTACTTCCTCGAGACCACCTGGCGCATGCACCCCGCGCTCACCGAGCCCGTCTCGCGGCTGTCGTACGCCGGCCAGCTGCGGTCCGAGGCCACGGTCACGGCGGCCCGCACGCTCGAGGGCGTCGAGCCCGGGCTGCACGTGCGCCTGGTCGACCACCACGACAACTCGACCTGGTCACCGGAGGAGGCCGTCGTCGTGCGCGACCTGGTGCACGACCTGCTGGGCCGCACCTGGCACGACCCGGCCGAGCGCGGCCCCGACGGCGCACCGGTCGGCCCGCGCCCGCTGCGCCCCACCGACGTCATCGTCATCACGCCCTACAACGGCCAGGTCGGCCAGCTGCGCCGCACCCTCGACGACGCCGGGCTGGCCGACGTGCCGGTCGGCACCGTCGACAAGTTCCAGGGGCAGGAGGCGGCGGTGGCGATCTTGTCGATGGCGGCGTCGTCGCACTCCGACGTGTCGCGCGGCATGGGCTTCCTGCTCGACCGGCACCGGCTCAACGTGGCGATCTCGCGCGGGCAGCACTGTGCCTACGTGGTGCGCTCGAGCGTGCTCACCGACTTCGCGCCACGCACGCCGACCGAGCTGATCGACCTCGGCGCCTTCCTCGGGCTGTGCGAGTCAGCCGTCAGCACGCGCGAGTACACGCCTCCAGGTGTCGAGGTCGTGCCGGCCTGAGCAGGCCGGCACGAGCGATCACCGCACCCGGTCCGCGGTCACCTCACCCGGCCGGGGGTCCACTTGGTGGTCCACAGCGTCGACAGCTTGACGACGTGCCCTGGCTTGGGCGAGTGCCAGATCTTCCCGCCGCCGGCATACACCCCGACGTGGGTGACCCTCGAGGTGGGAGCTGGCCGCGAAGAAGACCAGGTCGCCGGGGCGGATCGAGCTCTTCGCGATGCGCGTGGTGGCCTTGCGCTGCGCCGTCGCGGTGCGCGGCAGCTTCTTCTGCAGCTTGGTGTTGTAGACGTAGACGACCAGGCCGGAGCAGTCGAACGAACTCGGGCCGACGGCCCCGTACCGGTACGGCTTGCCCTTCTGGGCGGCGGCGATGGAGACGGCCTGCTGGCCGATGGTGGCGGCGTCGGCGTGTGGAGCAGGAGCGAACAGGACCACTGACAGAAAGGTGGCTATGGCCACCAACAGGGTCCGGGCAGCGTTTGGCCGCCCGAGCGTCACGGAATGCACAAGGGAGTCCCTTCCAACCGCCTGCGAGGTCAGCTGTCGGGTTCGGGCGGAAGGCGCCCGGCCGCGCGGTGCGCGGCTTCACCCCAAGGCCGGTCGGGTGGACCGGCCCAAGGTGGGTCCCCCGTTCCTGCCCCGGCTACAGATCTGCGGGCGAGCGTCGGGGGACAGGACTCGGCGGCCGACAGTCGCGCCGGCCCACGTGGGCCGGTGCATCCACTGTGCCCGTTATCGTCCCGTGATGCACCTTTAGGCACTCAGAGACCTGCCAGTCGGCAGTCGGCCTCACCGCACCGGGTCGCCCGTGGGTGCGACGTCGGGAGCTGCCCGCACGGCATCCGGTTGCAGGTTGGTGCGGTGGCCGAGGCGCTCGAGCCAGCGCACCATCTGGTGGTGCACGGTGTCGGCTCCGCGCAGCCGGCCGCGCTCGTCGAGCAGGTCCTCGTCGATGGTCCACTCCGCCGGGTGCACGAGCAGCGGCCGGGTCTGCCAGCCGCCCAGGCCGCCGTGGCAGCCGACCAGCTCCTCGAAGGCCGCCACCTCGTCGAGCACCGGGTCGTAGAGCGAGTTGACGTAGATGTCGGGGGCGTTGGCGTAGGAGGACACGTGGATGAAGTCGCCCACGGCATCCGGGCCGAACAGCGCGAGGGGGTCCTCGCCGACGATCTCGCCGGTGGTGAGGTCGTGGGTGCCATCGGCGCCCAGGGCCACCGGGCCGTGGTCGGTCGCCACCACGACGAAGCCGATGCCCGGGTGCGCCGCCAGCATGGCGAGCAGGCCCGGGTGCAGCCGCTCGATGTCGGTGAGCGTCAGCCGCTGCGCGTGCTGGCTGAACCAGACGCCGCCCAGGTTGCCCGAGCCCACGACGGTGATCTCGGCGGGTGCGTCGCCGGGCCCGGTGGTGTCGGCGCTGATGCCGGAGGGCCCGACCGGTGCGTCCTGGTCGCGGTCGGAGATGGCCCGCTTGGTGATCCGGCCGGAGACCGAGTCCTGCCCGGACAGCTGCCCGACCAGCATGTTGACCGGCCCCCATGCCTCGACCTCGCCGGTCGCCGCCGTCACGGTGGCGTCGCCGTCGAAGAAGCGCAGGATGAGGTTCTCGAGCGAGACCCCGTAGCGCTGGAGGAAGGTGGCGCCCTGGCTCTGCCCGTGGTCCGACACCAGCACCACGTGGTAGGGCCGCGGCGTGATGCCGGCGGCGATCACCTGCTCGATGCTGCGCAGCACGTCGTCGAGCCCGTAGAACGCTGCGAGCGACTCGGAGCGAGTGACGCCGGCATGGTGCGCGATCTCGTCGTAGTCGACGAAGTCGACGTAGATCGCCTTGGACCCCTTCATCATCGCCTCGACGACCAGCGCCACGTTCAGGTCGCGCAGGAACACGTTGGTGACCGCCCGCAGGGCGACGTACGAGCCACCCCGGTGGATGCGGGGCTCGACGCCGCGGCGCACCTGGCGGCGGGCCTGGAACACCTCCTTGACCATCTCGCCGATGGTCATGATGACGGCCCGCAGGATGCCGGCCGGGTGGGTGAAGAAGGCGGCGTACGACTGCGACGGGCCGAGCCCCTTCTTCGCCCTCCTTGAGGCCGCTCATCGTGAGCAGCGAGGTGGCGGCGTCACCGGAGAAGAGGTTGGAGATGCTGACGCCGTCGTCGGCGAGCAGGCCGCGGCCGTTGCCGACCCGCGCCTCGATGATCGCGGCATCCTCGGGGCGGTTGGCGACGAGCAGCCGGCCCATCTCGCGGTCGAACCAGCGGAAGGCCGGGATGCCGTCGTTGTTGCCGTGCAGCAGCCCGGCCTGGCTCACCGGGGTGGTCGACGGCACGCGGGCGGTCCACTCGGTCCAGGTGTGGCTGCCCGAGCGCACCCAGCGGCTGATCGTGGGGATGTTGCCGGAGCGGATCTCGTTCTCCAGCAGGGGGGCCGGCACGCCGTCGAGCTGCACGAACACGACGCCGGGCATGTCGGAGGTCGCCTCCTGCGGGGCCTCGCGCGCCCATCCGCATCGCGTGCACCGTGAGGTAGTCGCGGCTGTTGATGCTGAACGCCCAGCCGATCAGCGTCATGACGAACGCGTAGACCCAGGCGGCGAAGAACGCCACGACCGGGCTCGACACGCTCGACGCCGGGGCTGAGCCAGAGGCCCAGCCCGAGCACGATGGCGTTGGCGAACAGGGCGAGCAGCACGGCGCCGATCCAGCCGAAGTGCAGCGCCACACGCATGAACAGCGGCTGCAGCAGCCACCCCGCGACGGACACCATGACCACCGCGATGATCAGCGACGCGGGCGAGTCGGTGGTGATGCCCGGCGATCAGGGCGATGGTCGCGCCGAGCACGATGAGCCGCATCAGGAAGTCGAGCATCCGGGTGCCCGACGGCTGGTGCTCGGCGCCCTCGGCGTCGATCGAGTCGGCGAGGGCGCTGTTGCGACCGCGGTCGAACCAGCGCGAGCTCACCGGGTTCCAGACGAGGAGCAGGATGACCACCGCGATCGCCAGGCCCGCGAAGCCGGGCACCCGCTGGATGTCGAGCTGGGCGCCGAGGTAGAGGGAGTGCAGCTGCTGCGCGATGAGGATGACGGTGACGACGAGCCGCGCGCCGTTCGAGCCCTTGGCGAGCTGGTAGGCGACGACCGCCTGCACCACCCCGAAGAGCAGGAAGACGCCCGCCACGACCTGGGCCGAGAGCGTCGTCTGGTCCTGCGTCATCCCCTCGACCGACCCGATGTCGTCGACGCCGGTGAGCAGCAGCACACCGATGACGAGGTCGAGCACGGCGACCACGGCGGTGAGCACCACCACCAGGGTGACGGCGAGGGGGCGGCGGGCTTCGGGGTCAGCGCTCATGGTGGTGCTCCAGTCGGAGGGCGGCGAACGGGGCGACACCGCCATGGTGCTCAGCCGGTCGGCTGCACCTCCGGCGGGTCTGGGTGGCGGGGCGGGCGGTGGGGTTCGGTCCCACCGGGGGCGTGCTCGGCCCTCGGGAGGGAGGCGCACTGGGCGGCGAGCAGCACGGCGACCCGGCGCTGCTCCAGGCTGGGGCGCTGCACCCGGCTGGCCGCGGTGAGCCGGAAGTGGCCGCTGTCGCCGGCCGGCCCGGGCACGGACAGCACGATCTCGACGTCGGTCGGCAGACCGTCACGCTCGACCGCCACGGCGTGACCGTCTCGCTCGACGGTGCCGTCGCGCTGCAGGACCGCGACGCCGTGGCGGGGCGCCGGGCCGGCGACGAAGCGGCAGCGGTCGACGCCCAGGACGCCGGTGATGCGGCTCGCGACCCGTCGGCGGGCCTCGTCGAGGTCGACGTCCTCCCCGGCCGCGACGTCGGCGCTCTCGAGCACGCCGTCGAGGAACCCGGCCCGGCGGGCCGCGCGCGCCTGCTGGCGCAGCCCCCAGTGCGCGATCTCGGTGACGGCCACCCCCACGACGACGAGCAGGACGGCGACCTCGATGTCGTCGGGGTCGTTGATGGCCAGCTGCCCGGTCGGCTCGGTGAGGAAGAAGTCGAACCAGAGCCCGCTGCGAGAGCGCCGCGAGCAGGCCCGCGACCCGGTCGCCCGCCGCGCCGACCCCCACGACGACGAGCACGAGGACGAGCACGGACGTCGCCGTGGTGAGGCTGTCGCCCGCAGCGGCGAGCCCCCCGGCGACGATGAACGGGAGGATGACGGCGATCGCCGCGCTGCGCACCCCGGTGACCGGTTCTGAGGTCGGTGGAGGACATGCCTCCACGTCACCACCGCCGCGTCCCGGCGGCGGCGCGTTGACGGCATCCTGACGCCGTCCTGACGGTGCGCGTTCGCCGGCGCCGGATGCCGGGACCCCGGCAGCGGATCAGCAACACTCCACCCGGGGCGACCCCACGTCGCAGCACTCGCGCACCCCGATCTCGGCCATCCCCATGGCCACGACCACCAGCAGGCCACCCAGCCACCCGGTCGCGGCGAGCACCTCGCCCGCCACCACCACCGCGAGCAGCGCGGCGAACACCGGCTCCATGGTCATGATCACCGCCGCCGAGGTCGCACTGAGCGCGCCCTGCGCCCAGGCCTGCACGGCCAGGCCCAGGCAGGTCGCCACCAGCGCGACCCAGAGCACCGCGGCCCAGGCGGCGCGGGTGCTCGGCACCGCCAACTGACCGGCCGGAAGGGCCCACGCGCGTGCTCAGGACCGCGGCGACCACCACGGACACGGTCGTGACACCTACTGCGTTGGACGGGGTGGCCCAGGCGCTCAGGCAGGTGATGTGCCCGGCGAACGCCAGCGCGCCGGCCAGGGTCAGCAGCGCCCCCGACGTGAAGCCGGTGCCGGGCCCGCTGGTGAGGAGCACCAGCCCCGCGGCGCTCAGCGCCACCGCCAGCCACCCCCTGCCGGTGACCCGGCCCGAGAAGAGGATCGACGCGAGCACCGGCACCATCACCACCGACGACCCGGTGAGGAAACCCGACAGCCCGGCCGAGGTGTGCTGCAGACCTGTCGTCTGGAGCAGGAAGCCGACCCCGAGCAGCACGCCGAGCACCACTGCGCGCCACCGGTCGGTGCGCGACAACGCCCTGACGCGACGCGTCGACACGGCAACCAGCACCAGCGCGGCGATCCCGAAGCGCCACACCAGGAACGTGGCCGGAGCCAGCTGGTCCAGCGAGGACTTGGTGACGACGAACGTCGACCCCCAGGCCGCCGTGGCGAGGAGCAACGCCCCGGATGCCGCCAGGCGGCTGGGGATTGCGGCGTCGGGTGTTGCCACTCCGCAAGTCTGCTCCGTTGTGCCGCACCGGGTCTGAGATCCTCGTCACGCCTTCAGGTCGTCCTGGGGGTCGCGGCTCAGGTGAGGGGGTCGGACGTCGGGAGTGCTGCTGCTCGGCCGAGGCCCCGCAGCGACCAGCCGATGAGGAAGAGCATGACGCCCAGCACCGCTGCCAGCGCGGCGACACCGAAGGCGACCACCGAGGTGAACAACGAGGCCCGCAGGAATGACGCCTGCATCGCGGTCTCGCGCAACGGGTCCTCACGGTCCAGCTCGGCGTAGGTCTTGCCGCCGGTGGCCTCGAGCGCGTGCTTGCTGATCGTCTCGGCCTCGGAGTAGGCGTCCACGGCGAGCTGACGGACTGGCCGGCGAAGTAGTCGCGTCATCCGAGACCTTGATGTTCTCGCGCAGCTCGTTGGCGACGAGACGTAGGTGGTCACCCCGCACGGCGAAGATGACCCGACGACCATGGTGACGATCCGATCGGTCCTGACTTGCCGGGTGTGCTTGCCACGACTGCGCCCTTCCCTCGCTGTGATGGGTGCTGCCAGTGTGGGCCGCATCGGTGTGGCGCGGGTCACCCGCACTGGGTGAGCGGCCCGCGAGCCGTACCTGTCTCCACGTGGGCGACGTCGGGTTGCCGGCATCCGATGGACACGAGGAGACGACCGTGGGCGACGAGGCTGGACGACAGAACGTGAGGTTCCCGGGCGGCGAGGGCGAGGCCTTCGGCTACCTGAAGGTGCCCCAGTCGGGTTCGGGACCCGGTGTCGTGGTGATCCAGGAGTGGTGGGGCCTGACCACCCACGTGGCGAGCATCGTCGAACGGCTGGCGGATGCCGGGTTCGTCGCCCTCGCCCCGGACCTCTACGGCGGTGCGACGACCCACGACGCCGCCGAGGCGGCCCAGCTCCTGCAGCGCCTGCCGATGGAGCGCGCCGCCGAGGACCTCGCCGGGGCCGTCGACCACCTCGTCGGCCGGCCCGAGGTGACGAGCTCGACGGTGGGCGCGATCGGGTTCTGCATGGGCGGTGGCTTCGTCTTCGCCCTCGCCGCACGCCGGCCCGACCTGGTCAGTGCCGCGGTGCCGTTCTACGGGCTGCCGCGCGACACGGCCGTCGTGCCCGGCATCCGCGCGGCGGTGCAGGGACACTTCGGACTCGACGACCACAGCATCCCGGTGGACCGGGTGCGGTCGGTGTTCGCGGCCCTGGACGAGCGACCGGGGGCGGCGACCTCAGAGCTGCACCTCTACCCGGCCGGTCACGCGTTCCTCAACGACGAGAACCTGATCGGTACCTACGACCCCGAGGCTGCAGCGCAGGCGTGGTCGCGCGCGGTCCAGTTCCTCACCGAGCACGTGCGGTAGGCGAGGGGCGCGACCGGGCGCCCCCGAGCACGGGCGGCTCCTCGAATCGCTCTGTTCGATCACATGACGAGGGACCCGGCCAAAAGCGTGCCGGGTCCCTCGTCATGTGGTGGAGCTGAGGGGATTCGAACCCCTGGCCTTCTCATTGCGAACGAGACGCGCTACCAACTGCGCCACAGCCCCGCGATGCGGGAGAAACGATAACACCAGCGCGCAGGCTGGCCGAAACCGGATCGTCGGCTCCACCCACCCCTGCAGCCCGGAGGTCCGACAGTCCTGTTGACAGGCCGCTGACCGGCAAGGACATACCATCGCGGGATGCGACTGCGCCTGCCCCGCCCGGACCGGACCGCGGCTGACCCCGCCGCCCTCCCCCGCACCATCGTCGCGGGTCCCGCCGTCACCCCGATGAGCCCCGACGACCCGAACCGGCCCGCCTCCTGGGCGGTGCCCCGCGGCGTCCGCACCGCGAGCGAGTGGGCGTGGCGCGCCCTGGTCATCGGCGCCGCCGCCGTCGCCGCGCTCTACCTCACCGGCCTGTTGTCCGAGGTGGTCATCCCGATCCTGGTGGCGCTGCTGCTGGCCGCCCTGCTGCAGCCCATCTACAACGGCCTGACCCGGCTCGTCCCCCGCGGGCTCGCCGCCGGCATCACGGTGCTCGGCACCCTCGCGATGGTGTTCGGGCTGCTGTCGTTCGTCGGCAGCCAGCTGACCAGCCAGATCGACGACATCGGGTCGAAGGTCACCGACGGCATCGACCAGATCCGCCGCTGGCTCAACACGACCTTCGGGGTCACCGACACCCAGCTCGCGAGCTACGTCGACAAGGCGCGCGAGTGGCTGAGCTCGGGCACGCTCACCGACACCGCGGCATCCGCCGGCCTCACCGCCACCCACATCGTGGCGGGCTTCTTCCTCGCCATGTTCTCCCTCTACTTCTTCCTCTACGACGGCCCGCTGGTCTGGGGCTGGGTGGTGCGGCTGTTCCCGCGTACGGCACGCGAGAAGGTGCACTCCTCGGGCCTGATCGCGTGGACCCAGCTGTCAGCGTTCACCCGTGCCACGCTCGTCGTCGCCGCGGTGGATGCCGCCGGCATCGGCATCGGCGCGGCCATCCTCGGGGTGCCGTTCGCCTCGGGCATCGCGCTGCTGGTCTTCTTCGGCGCGTTCATCCCGGTCGTGGGCGCCGCCATCTCCGGCGCCGTCGCGGTGCTGCTGGCCCTGGTGGCGCTCGGCCCGGTGCAGGCGCTGATCATGCTCGGCATCGTGATCGGGGTGCAGCAGATCGAGGCCCACCTGCTCCAGCCGCTCCTGGTCGGGCGGGTCATGCGCATCCACCCGCTCGCGGTCATCCTCGGGATCGCCACCGGCGTCATCCTCGCCGGCATCATCGGCGGTCTCATCGCGGTGCCGACCGTGGCCGTGCTCAACGCCGTGGGTCACCACCTGCTCGACGGCCCGCAGAGCGCGGACGACACCCCACCCGGCCGGGCCAAGACGCCCGGCGAGGTGCTCGAGCCCGGCGAGGAGGCCCAGGCCGAGGCCGAGGCCGCCGACGTCGAGGAGCGCACCGAGGCGGAGCCGCGCAGAACGACAAGGCTCTGACCGCGCCGGTCGGCCTCGGCGGCTGGGCGGTCAGGCGCCGGCGACCCGGCGCTCGTCGTAGGACGACTCGTCGCTCTCGCGCGCGGCCGGAGCCGGGTCGGGCGTGACGGCGGCCGGGGCCACCTCGGGCCGCTCGGCCTTGGCCTTCATCGTGTAGGTCGGGCGGGGCACGGGCACGGGGTCCCAGGTGAGCGGGATGTCGTCCTCGTCGACGATGGGCACCATGACGTCGTAGGCCTGCTCGGCGGGAGCGGCGACCTGCGCCGCGACCGGCTCGACGACGGGCGAGTCGGCGCCGACCAGGGCCGGCTCGGCCAGCGTGGCGTCAGCGGCGACCTCGACGGAGGGCGCCACCTCGACGACCTCGGCACGCCACCGCGGCGAGCGGCGGCGGGCCGGGCGGATGCCGCGGGGGCGGGTGACCGGCGGACGCCCGGCGCGCGCGGGGTCACCGGGGCCGCGGCGCGACGACGGGCGAGGTCGGCCTGGCGACGGCGGTGCGCCTGCACCAGGGCCTGCTCGGCGCGGACGCCGGAGCGGACGAAGAGGAACGCCCAGACGACGGCCAGCACCGCGGGCGCGAGCGCCCACAGCGGGAGCCGCGAGAAGGCGACCAGCGGGACGATGAGGAGGAGCTCGGCGAGGGCCGCGAGCAGCAGCAGGCCACGCACCCGACGGCTGGGGCGCACCCGTCGACCGCCGGCACCCGCGGCAGCCGGGCGACGCACCGGGCGGGCCTGCGACGGGGCGCGGGGACGGGCGGGTGGCCGACGCGGCAACGGGGGCAACGGCATCCGGGTGCTCGGCGATGCGCTCGGTGACGCCGACCGCGCGCGGGCTCGGCGGCCACGGCGCGCTTGACGAGCACCTGCGGGCGGGCGGAGCGGCCCGGGTGCACGGCGTAGGAGCGGGGCGCCGCCTCGGAGAGGTCGGTGCCGGGCAGGGGGTCACGACGTTCGAGCACACGCATCGCCTCGCTGAACTGCTCGACCGAGCGGGCGGTGGCGACGTGGTCGCGCCGACGGACCCAGTACTGCACGAAATAGGCAGCCCAGACACCGAGTAGGACCAGGAAGATCAGGCTCGACGGCGACTGCACGTTACGACGGTAGGTGCGCGTCGCCGTCCGGCGCCGGACCCCCGTCGGTGTGTCGCGCAAGTGACTGTTGTGACGACTGTGCTTGGAGCGGCGGCGAGTTCGCGCCCGGACTCCGTCGCCGTGATGCGCGCCAGCCGGTCGACGAGGGTCTCGCCGGCGAGGTCCTCGGTGGTCAGCGCGAAGGACAGGTGGTCGCGCCAGGCGCCGGCGATGTGCAGGTAGTGCAGGCGCAGCCCCTCGCTGCGGAAGCCCAGCTTGCGCACCACGGCCAGGCTCGCGGTGTTCTCGGGCCGGATGTTGACCTCGATGCGGTGCAGGCCGCAGCGTGCCGAGCACGTAGTCACCGGCCACCGCCAGGGCGGTCGGGATGACCATCTGCCCGGCCACCGACCGGCTCACCCAGTAGCCGATGTAGCACGACCGGAACGACCCGAGCACGACCGAGCCGACCGACAGCTGCCCGACGAACCGGCCGTCGACCTCGACCGCGAACGGCAGCGCTCGACCGGCCCGGGCGTCGCGGTCGTACTGCTCGACGAGCTCCTCGAAGGTGCGGGCCGGCGCGTCGGGGTCGGGTGAGGTGGCGTCCCACTCCTCGAGCCACGCGGCGTTGGCCCGGCGCACCGACTGGAAGGCCGGGCCGTCGGCGACGGTCAGCGGCCGCAGCACCACCTCGATGCCGGTGGGCGTGCGGCCGGTGAGCCGCACGCGGCCACGGCCACACCTCGTCCGGCGGCCCGTCATGACCGCGCGCGAGCGCCCCAGCGCCCCGGTGGCGCAGCCGGTCCCACATCAGTGGTCACCCCCGTGCGCCTGGCTCAGCGCGTGCGGCAACACCTCGGCCAGCACCTCGAGGGCGTCGCGCACCCCGCCGGTGGACCCCGGCAGGTTGACCACGAGGGTGCGGCCGGCCAGGCCCGCGAGGCCCCGCGACAGCACGGCGGTGGGGATGCCGTGTGCCACCCCGCGCGCCCGGATCGCCTCCGCGACCCCCGGCACCTCGCGGGTGAGGAACGGGCGGGTGGCCTCGGGCGTGCCGTCGGTGGGGGTCAGGCCGGTGCCGCCGGTGGTGAGCAGCAGGTCGGGGCCGGTCGCGAGGGCCGCCTCGATGGCCGCTGCCACCGCCGGCCCGTCGGGCACCACGGTCGGGTCGGGCACCGAGGCGCCCCAGCCGCGCAGCGTCTCGACCAGCAGGGCGCCACCGCGGTCGGGGTAGACCCCGGCCGCGGCCCGGGTCGAGCAGGTCACGACGACGGCGCTGCGGCCGGCGAGGGGCGCGGCATCCGGCGCGGTTGCGGTCACGCGCCCTCCTCCCAGTCACCGCTGCGGCCACCCGACTTGGCGGTGACCCGCACGTCGGTGATCCGCGCGTGCTTGTCGACGGCCTTGACCATGTCGATGAGCGCCAGCGCGGCGACGGCGACGGCGGTCAGCGCCTCCATCTCGATGCCGGTGCGGTCGGCGGTGCGCACGACGGCCCGGATCTCGACGCCGTCGTCGACGACGTCGAGGTCGACCTCGACGGCGTGCACCGCGACCGGGTGGGCCAGCGGGATCAGCTCGGGGGTGCGCTTGACGGCCTGGATGCCGGCCACCCGGGCGACGCCGAGCGCGTCGCCCTTGGGCACCACCCCGTCGCGCAGCGCCGCGACGGCGGCCGGGGACAGCAGCACCCGGCCGGCGGCGGCCGCCCGCCGGGCCGTGACGGCCTTGGCCGAGACGTCGACCATGTGCGCCGTGCCGTCGGCCCGCACGTGGGTGAGGCCGGAGGGCGGGGCGGCTGGGGTCGTCGGCGGCGTCGTGGGGGTCGCAGGGTCAGAGGCCACGGTCGCGATCCTGCCCCAGGAGAGGCAGGCAGCGCAGCAGGTCGCCCGCCTCGACCCGCTCGACGTCGGCGGGCACGACGGCCAGCGCCGTCGCGGCCGAGAGCGCACCGAGCACGTGCGAGCCCTGGCCGCCCGAGGGCCGCACCCGCCCCGCGACCTCGACCACGCGGGTCAGCTCGACCTTGCCCGGCGCGGCCGGCCAGCCCACGTCGGCGACGGCGTCGAACGCGCCGTCGACGTCGGGGTCGAGCCCGGCGAGCCGCCGCAGCGCGGGCAGCACGAAGACGTGGAAGGACACGAAGGAGCTGACCGGGTTGCCCGGCAGGGTGACCGACGGGGGTGCGCGAGCGGCCGACGACGCCGCAGCCCTGCGGCATCCCGGGCCGCATCGCCACCTTGACGAACTCGACGCCACCGTCGGCGGTGAGCACCTCCTTGACCGTGTCGTAGACCCCCATCGACACCCCGCCGGTGGTGAGCACCAGGTCGGGTGCGCCCGGCAGGTCGTCGAGCAGGGCGCGCATCGTGTCGGCGTCGTCGCGCAGGTGGGCCGACCCGACGACCTCGGCGCCGGCCGCCTCGACGAGGGCGCACAGCATCACCGAGTTGGAGTCGACGATCTGGCCGTGCTCGAGGGTCGAGCCCGCGGTGACCAGCTCGTCACCGGTCGAGATCACCAGCACGCGCGGGCGCGGGTGCACCGACAGCTCGGGCACGTTGGCCGCCGCGGCCAGCGCGAGGTGGCCCGGGCCGAGCCGGGTGCCGGCCGGCAGCACCCGGTCACCGGTGCGCACGTCCTCGCCGCGGTGCCGCAGCGACGCCCCGACCGGCGGCGCGAGGCGCAGCGCCACCTCGGTGGCCCCACCGTCGGTCTGCTCGACCGGCACGACGGCGTCGGCACCCTCCGGCACCGGGGCGCCGGTCATGATCCGCAGCACCTGACCGGGCTGGAGCACGTGCCGGGTCGTGTCGCCGGCGGCCACGTCACCCGCGACGGGCAGCACCACCGGGGAGTCGGGCCCGGCACCGGCCGAGCTCGGCCGCTCGCACGGCGTAGCCGTCCATCGCCGAGTTGTCGAAACCGGGCAGGTCGACGGCGGCCACGACGTCGCGCGCCAGCACCAGCCCGAGCGCCGACCCGACCGGCACCGTGGCGGCCGGCAGCGGCGCCACGAGTGCGAGCACCGCGGCGCGGTGCTCGGCCAGGCTGCGCATCAGGCCCGGCCCTCGAGGTGGGCGCCGTCGGGGACGGTGGTGACGTCGGCGGCCACGCGCACGTCACCGGTGCAGACGACGTCCGCACCGAACGTCGTGTCGCCCTCGACGCGCAGGCTCGAGCAGCCGCGGATCGACGGCACGCCGCGGGGGAAGCGCTCCTCGAACGCGTCGACCTGGGCGTAGGGCTTCGCGAGGTCGACGAACGGCTCGTCGTGGTCGATCGTCGACTGCACGACCGAGTCGTCGTCGAGCCGGTAGAGGTCGGAGCGGATGAGGAGCAGCTCGTTGGTGGTCTTCACCGGCCGGAAGCGGGACCGGTCGACGGCCAGGGCGCGCGAGCCGTCGAACAGCTCGACGGCCGCGCCCATCGCCGACTCGATCTGGATGACGGCGGGGCTGTCCGGCCGGGTCGGGTCGACCGTCTTGCGGTTGACGATGATCGGCAGGCCGAGGATGCCGTCGGACTCGGCCAGGCGCGCGGCGAGCACGTCGAGGTCGACCCACAGGTTGTTGGTGTGGAACCACGGGTGGCGGTCGGTGTCCTGGAAGTAGTGGTCCTCACCCTCGGCCACCATCGCGCTGTCGCGCAGCACCAGGCGCCCGTCGCTCTTGCGCACGCCGAGGTGACCACCCTTGCGGTCGTTGCGGGTTCGCGCGGACACCTCGGCGACGTAGGGGATGCCCTCGCGCGCCATCCACGCCGGCACCGCACCCTCGCAGGTGGCGCCGAGGTTGTCGGCGTTGGACAGGAAGGCGTAGCGGTAGCCGCGCTCGCGCAGGGCGTCGAGCAGCCCGGTGGTCTGCAGCGCGACGTAGACGTCGCCGTGGCCCGGGGGGCACCACTCCAGCGACGGGTCCTCGGGCCACTCGACCGGGCCGAGGTCGTCGGCGCGCAGCTTGGGCTCCATGTTCTGCAGGAAGTCCAGCGGCAGCCCGTCGACGGCCAGGCCCGGGTGGCGCCCGAGGATCTCGAGCGACTCCTCGCGGGTGCGGAAGGAGTCCATCAGCACCAGCGGGGTCTGCACCCCGTGCCGGCGGCGCAGCGCCAGCACCTGCCGGGCGATGATGTCGAGGAAGCTCAGCCCGTCGCGCACCATCAGGGCCGACTTCGGCCCGCTGATGCCCATGCTCGTGCCGAGGCCACCGTTGAGCTTGACCACCACCGTGCGCCCGAGTGCCGCGGCCACGGCATCCTCGTCGGGCCGCACGTCGTCGAGGTGCGGCACGTCGGTGAGCGGGTCGATGGTGTCCTCGGGGATGGCGCCGGTGGCGTCGGAGCGCAGCTGCTCGTGGAACCTGCCGAACACCGCCACCGCGAGCTCCGGAACCCCCGCCTCGCGCATCTTGTCCGTCGCCGCCCGCAGTCCGTCGATGGTCATGCGGCAACCCTACGATGCCGACATGGCCCGTGATCCCGAGAAGTCCGCACGCCGGACCGAACTGCGCGCCCGGCGGCGGGCGCTCGCCGCCGGCCGCGACGGCGCGGCCGACGGAGCCCGGCTGGCCGACCACGTCCTGGGGCTGCTCGACGGGCCTCGGCCTGCGCGCCGGTGCGGTCGTCACCTCCTACGTGGCGGTGCCCGGCGAGCCGCCGACGGCGGCGCTCAACGCCGCCCTGGCGGCGCACGGCATCCGGGTGCTGGTGCCGATCACGTTGCCCGACTTCGACCTCGACTGGGCCGACGCCGCCGATGCCGCCGCCGCACCGCTCGGGCCGGATGCCGTGGCGCTCGCCGACGTGGTGCTCGCCCCGGGGCTGGCCGTCGACCACCGCGGCACGCGGATGGGCCAGGGCGGTGGCTGCTACGACCGCGCGCTCCCCCGCCGGCGGCCGGGCACGCCGGTGCTCGTGGTGCTGCACCCCGGCGAGCTGCTCGACCCGTCGGCGCCGTTGCTGCCCCACGAGCCGCACGACCAGCCGGTCGACGCGGTGGTGACCGCCGACGGCGTCACCGACCTCGGCCTCAGCCCGTGGCGCCCTCCGGCCGCAGGGTGAGCACGTCGGGGTCGGTGTCGCGCACGGCGGCCTCGGTGAACGGCCAGGGTCGCTGACGACCCGCCACCCAGTCGTCGACCTGGTCGGCGTAGTGGTCGTCGGTGGGGTGGCCGCTCACGCCGGTCTGGTTGATCCAGGTCGACGCGTCGAGGTTCGAGAGGTCGACGACCATCCGCATCGACGGCCCCTTGACGACCTGGTAGCCCTCGCTCGCGTTCCAGCCGTTGGCGTTGACGATCGCGGAGCCGCCGGGCATCTCGAACGGGCCCTCGTTGACCAGCCAGCGCACCGGCCCCGGCACGCTCTCGCCGCCGAGCACCTTGTGCTCGAGGGTGAGCCGGTGCAGCTTGCCCCACTGCCACTGGGCGGGGTCCTTGCCGAGGGCGCGGGTCAGCTCGAGGCGGGCCGCCACCAGCGCCTGGCGCAGCACCTCGTCCTTGCCCTCGGTGACGTTCGGGGTCAGCTTGTTGTCCCACCACGCGCTCTTGGGGTTGGTGAGCAGCCGCTGCACCGCCGAGCGCCACCGCGCGTCACCGTCGGCCTTGAGCCCGGCGGGCAGCTCGTCGTCGAAGAGCCGCTCGAGCAGGTTGCGCCACACCGCGTTGTAGTAGGCCGCGGCCGCGCCGGACTCCCCGTCGCCGGTGGGCGTGGTGAAGTCCCAGGTGCGCAGCAGCTCGCGGGCATCGCGGGTGAAGTCGAGCAGCTCACCGGCTGTCGGGGGCGGTCTCGGACGCCTCGAGCGGCACTGCCAGCAGGGCCGGCACGAGCACCTTGGCGAAGGAGTCCTCGGTGTCGAGCTGGACGTCGATCATGTCGGCCGGTGACACCTTGTCGAGCGCGGCGAGCCGTTCACCGATCCGGGTCGAGCGCCAGCCCTGGTCCCACTCGCGTGGTGAGGAAGGGCGTCGACCGGCTGGAGACCGCCTGGTTCGCCGCGACGATGACGCCGTCGGGCGGGTCGAGCACCCACGGCAGCTCGGAGAACTCGACGAAGCCCTGCCAGTCGTAGGTCGAGTCCCAGCCCGGTGCCGGCCAGTAGCCCGCCGGGGTGCGGGGCAGGGCGGGTCGCCGGATCGGCACCTGGCCCGGCGCCTGGTAGCCGATGTGGCCCTGCCGGTCGGCGTAGAGCAGGTTCTGCGCGGGCACCGCGAACGCGCGCGCCGCCTCGCGGAAGTCCTCGAAGTCGGTGGCGAGGTCGAGGTCGAGGATCGCGTCGGCGGTGCGGCCCGGGAGCAGCCCGGTCCAGGCGAGCGACACGGCATACGTCTCGGTCTCGTCGCCCTCCTGCTCGGTGGGTGCCCGGGAGCCGGCGTCGGCGACCCCGTCGATGACGTCGGAGAGCACCGGCCCGTGCACGGTGCTGCGCACGGTGATCGCCTGGTCGGCGCCGCCGGCGACCTTGATGACCTCCTGGCGGCTGGTGACCGGCTGCCAGTTGCCGTCGCGCAGGTAGTTGTCGCCGATGACCCGCTCGAGGTAGAAGTCGGAGACGTCGGGGCCGAGGTTGGTGAAGCCCCAGGCGATGTCGGCGTTGTGGCCGATGACGACGCCGGGGACGCCCGCGAACGAGTAGCCGCTGACGTTCATCGGGCAGGTCGGTGACACGGTGCGGCAGCTGAGGCTGTTCTGGATCCAGACGCCCGGCTGGCTGACGCCGAGGTGCGGGTCGTTGGCGAGCAGCGGCTTGCCGGTGGTGCTGCGCGCACCGGACACGACCCACGAGTTCGAGCCGACCCCGCTGCCGCGCCCGACGAGCTGCGGGATGGCGGTGAGCGCCTCGTGCACGCTGGCGTACGCGGCCTGCGCCGAGGCGCTGGTGACCCGGCCGTCGGCGGGGGGCGGCACGGCATCCGGCGACGTGGTCGTGGCGGGCGTGCGGCGCGGTGAGGGCCGAGGGCACCGCCGACTGGGTCGCGCGCTCGGGCACCTGGGGCGACCACTCGTCGTCGCCGAGGATCGGCGGGTGCGCCTCGGGGTCGTAGGCCGGGTAGATCTGGCTGATCTGGGCGGGGGTCAGCCGCCCGGACAGGCGGGCCCGGGCGAGCTCGTCGTCGTAGTTGCCCTTGAGGTCCCAGGCCATCGCCTTGAGCCAGGCGAGGCTGTCGACCGGCTGCCACTCCTCGATCTCGGGGGTGGGCAGGGTGAGGCCGAGGATCGTGTACTCGACGGCCACCTCGCGCGGGCTGCGGCCGCGCAGGTAGGTGTTCACGCCGTCGGCGTAGGCCTGCAGCATCTGCCGGGTCTGCGGCTTGAGGGTGGGCAGCTCCTCCTCGGCGATGCGCCGCCAGCCCATCGTGCGGATCACCTTGTCGGTCTCGACGCCGTCCTCGCCGACCAGCTCGGAGAGCCGCCCCGCCGTGATGTGCCGGCGCAGGTCCATCTGGAAGAACTGCTCCTGGGCGTGCACGTAGCCCTGCGCCCGGGCCAGGTCGGTGAGGCTGTCGCCGAAGATGTGCGGGATGCCGCTGCCGTCGCGCATCACCGTGACGGTGCCGGTGAGGCCGGGCAGCTCGGCGTTGCCGGAGGTGGTGGGCAGCGCGGCCCGCACGGTCGACACCACGACGACGGTGGCCACGAGTGCCGCGACGACCACGACGGCGAGGAGTCCATAAAGGACACGACGGGCGACGGCAACACGACTCACCCTGCGAGACTAGGTCACCGGAGAACGACGACATGCGAGGACGGGCCGTGGGAGAGACCTGGACGTTGCCGTTCGCGAGCGGTGCCTCCTCGTCCACGTTCTCGCTCGACGACCTCACCCTGGCCCTCCTCGTGGGCAGCCTGGTGCTCGTGGTGGCGGTCGCCGCGGTGCGCCTGTCGCTGCGCTCCGGGCTGCCGTCGCTGCTGATCTACCTCGGCATCGGGCTGGTGCTGGGCGAGGCGGGCTTCGGCATCCACTACGAGAACCAGCAGCTGACCCAGGTGCTCGGCTACGCCGCGCTGGTGCTCATCCTGGTCGAGGGCGGGCTCACGACCCGGTGGTCCGGCATCCGGCGGTCGGTCGCCCCGGCCGCGGTCCTCGCCACCGTCGGGGTCGGCGTGTCGGTGCTCGTCGTGGGGGTCGCGGCTCACTTCTTGCTCGGCTGGGACTGGCAGGTCGCCTTCCTGGTCGCCGCCGTGCTCGCCTCCACCGATGCCGCGGCCGTGTTCTCCGTGCTGCGCCGGGTGCCGCTCCCCCGGCAGATCTCCGGGGTGCTCGAGGCCGAGTCGGGGTTCAACGACGCGCCCGTCGTGCTCCTGGTGACCGCGATCGCCGTCGGCATGGCGCCCGACGAGACGGCCGACCCGCTGCTGGCAGGTCGGGCTCATCGCGGCGCTCGAGCTGGCCGGGGGCGCCGTCGTCGGGCTGGCCATCGGCTGGGCCGGCGCCCGGCTGCTGCGGCTGGTGGCCTCCACGTCGTCGGCCCTGTTCGCCATCGGCGTCATCAGCGTCGCCGTGCTCGCCTACGCCGCCGCCGACGTCCTGCACACCTCGGGGTTCCTCGCCTGCTACCTGGCCGCCCTCGTGCTCGGCAACCTGCGGCTCCCGCACCGGCCCGCGGTGCTCGGGTTCGCCACGGCGATCGGCTGGCTGGCGCAGATCGGCCTGTTCGTGCTGCTGGGGCTGCTCGCGCACCCGGACCAGTTCCTGGACGTGCTCGGGCCGGCCCTCGTGGTGGGGGCCGCGCTGCTGCTGCTCGGCCGCCCGCTGTCGGTGTTCGTGTCCCTGCTGCCGTTCGGGATGTCGTGGCGCACCCAGGCCTTCCTGTCGTGGGCGGGGCTGCGCGGGGCGGTGCCGGTCGTGCTCGCCACCGTGCCGGGCACGGTCGGGGCGCCCGGGCGTGACGTGGCTCTTCGACCTCGTCTTCGTGCTCGTCGTCATCTTCACCCTCGTGCAGGCGCCGACCCTGCCCTGGGTGGCGCGCCGGCTCGGCCTGGCCGCGGCCCACCACCAGGTCGACCTGGCCGTGGAGACGACCCCGCTCGACGACCTCGGGGCCGAGCTGCTCGAGATCGACGTCGGGCCGGGCTCGCGGATCGCCGGGGTGCGGGTGTTCGAGCTGCGCCTGCCGGTCGGGGCCAACGTCGTCGCTCGTGGTGCGCGAGGGCCGCTCGTTCGTGCCGCGCGACAACGACGTGCTGCGGCACGGCGACCAGCTGCTCGTGGTGGCGCCGAGTGCGGTGCGTGAGCGCACCGAGAGCCGGCTGCGGGCGGTCAGCCGCGGCGGCCGGCTCGCCGACTGGTCCTGACCCCAGGGGCAAAATCGACCAATAGGTCAAAGTTGCCCCAGCCCGCCGGGGCAGATCGACCACGTGGCCGAGGCCGGGACGGGTGCCCTGCCGGACGGGGGAATCGTCTCGGCGCCGGCTCGCTTATCCTTGGGTGACGCCGTCGCCGTCCGGCACCGTCGTCCGGTCGCCCGGGTCGCCCCCGGGGCGGCGCACCACACCTTTTCCGCAGGAGGACCATCGTGCCGACGTACGCCTACGCGTGCACCGAGTGCGACCACCGTTTCGAGGCGGTGCAGTCGTTCAGCGACGACTCGCTCACCGTGTGCCCCGAGTGCGAGGGGCGCCTGCGCAAGGTCTTCAACGCGGTCGGCATCGTCTTCAAGGGCGGCGGCTTCTACCGCACCGACTCGCGCGCCGGCTCCTCGGTGACCGCCGGCTCGGCCACCAACGGCTCGGGGTCCTCGGAGAAGTCGTCGAGCGGCTCGCAGACAGTCGTCGGGCTCGTCCGAGTCCTCCTCGTCCTCCTCGTCGTCCACAGCCCCCGCGAAGCCGGCGGCGTCGTCCACACCCGCGAGCTGACCTGCCGGATGCCGTGCCGCGGCGCCTAGCGTCGTCGGCATGTCGCGTCCGTCCCGCCCGCTGCCCGGCCTCACCGGCCCGGGGCGCCGGGCGCGCTGGCGGCGGCGCGTGCTGCGCCGGCTGCTGTCCGCGGTGCTCGCCGCCGCGGCGGTGCTGCTCGTCGTCGTCGAGCTGCGCCCGCCCGCCGAGCCGGTGACGGCGGCGCTCGTGGCGGCGCGCGACGTGCCCGCCGGGGCGGTGCTGGCCGAGGCCGACCTGCGGGTCGACCACGTGCCGCGCGGCGCGGTGCAGCCCGGCGCCCTCACGGCAGTGTCGGATGCCGTGCGCCGCCGGGTCGGTGCCGCGCTGGTGCGCGGCGAGAGCGTCACGGCATCCCGGCTGGTGCCCCGCGGCGCCCTCGACGGGCTGCCCGCCGGGGCGGGTGGCCCTGCACGTGGTGTCGGCCGACCCCGCCGCCGTCGACCTGCTCGCCCCCGGGCTGGCCGCCCGGGTCTACCCCGCCGGCAGGCGGCCCGGCCCTGGCGGTGGGGGCGACGGTGCTCGCGGCCGACCCACCCGAGCGCGGCGGCCCGGCCGCCCTCACCGACGCGCCGCCACGTGGGGTCGTGCTCTCGCTCAGCGCCGCCGAGGCCGATGCGGTGCTCGCCGGGCACGGCTCGCTCGAGGGCCCGGTGACGGTGAGTGTCGTGGCGGCTCCGGGCTGAGCAGGCGCCGTCGCGTCGGGGAGGCACACCCTCGACGACCACCCGGGCGACGTTGGACGCCGGGTGGGGGCCGAGCGGCTGCGCCCCTAGGCTGACCCGGGGGCAGCGCAGCCCTCCCCCGGACCTCCACGACCCCTCCATCAGAAGGAGCCACCCATGAAGGGTTTCAGGGACTTCGTCCTGCGCGGCAACCTCATCGAGCTCGCCGTCGCGTTCATCATCGGCGCCGCGTTCGCCGCCGTCATCAGCCGCGTTCACCAAGCTGCATCCTCGAGGCGATCGGCAAGGTCACCGGCGGCGACGAACTTCAACTTCGACAACTGGCAGCCCGGCGGCTGGTCCACGGTCGGGCCGTTCCTCACCGCCCTGATCGCCTTCCTCATCATGGCGTTCGTCGTCTACTTCTTCATCGTCAAGCCCTACGAGACGGCCAAGGACAAGTTCTTCCCGGCCGAGCCCGAGGCCGAGACGATCGACCCGAACACCGAGCTGCTCCGCGAGATCCGCGACGAGCTGCGCGCCCCCCGCGCCTGACCGACGCCCGGGTTCGAGGTGAACGTTGACCTCCCAGGCGGCATCACCTCGACGATGCGGCAACGGCGATCACCTCGAACGAGCACTCGGATGCCGAGCCGGTGTCACTCCCAGTGGGGTGGGCGCTGCTCGCGCAGCCAGCGGTCGTGCTGGCTCTCGCCGGGCTTCGGCTCCTCGCGCGGCGGCACGACATCGGGCACGTCGTCGGCCGACGGGTTGGTGCCGGGCCGCTCGGCCCGGCGGCGCACCCGGCGGCGACGCCCGCGCCGGTTGCTCGTCGGACACGCTCGGTCGGCAGCGCGGCGTCGTCCGGGTCGGGGTCAGTCATCGCCCGGGGCCTCGCGCACCCCGGCGGCCTCGAGGATCCGGGACACGTCGCGGGCCGGGTCGCGGAAGACGTCGGTCGACCACACCCGCAGGTGCCGCCAGCCGAGCCGCTCGAGCTGCTCGGCGCGCAGCCGGTCGCGGTCGCGGGTGGTGCGCATCGCGGCGTACTGCGGGCCGTCGGACTCCACCGCCAGCACCATCCGGCCCGGGCGGGCGGGGTCCTCGATGGCCAGGTCGACGGGGTCGGCCGACGAGCCGACGTCCTCGTGCACGACCAGCCCGTGGCCACGCAGCCGCCGGGCGAGGTCGGCGAGCACGACGGAACCGGTGCCGGCAGCGGCCGGGGTGGGCACGGCATCCGACACGCCTGACGCCTCCGGCAGCGGGTGCCGCGGCCGGCGCCGCCCGGTGCGGCCACGCCGGGCAGCGGGCCACCGGCGGCGTAGGACAGGAAGTCGCGCAGCATCACCGCACCCCGGGCGCGCAGCCGGGCCGGGTCGAGGTCCTCGGCCGCGATGGCCGACACCACCGTCATCGACCGGCGCGCGCGGGTGATCGCGACGTTGAGCCGCCGCTCGCCGCCCTCGAGGTTGAGCGGGCCGAAGCGGTGCAGCACCCGGCCGTGCGGGGTCTTGCCGTAGCCGACGGTGAGCACGATGTCGTCGCGCTCGTCACCCTGCACCCGCTCGAGGTTCTTCACGAAGAAGGGCTCGGGCCGGTCCTCGTCGAAGAAGGCGAGCAGGTCGGCGGGGGCCTCCGCCAGGGCGCGGCGCACGGCCTCGTCGACCCGGGTGGCGTGGATGATGCCGAGGGCGATGACACCGAGCGAGCGGTCGGGGCGGGTGCGGGCGTGCTCGAGCACCAGCTCGACCACCCGGTCGACCTCGGTGGGCGTGCTCTCCAGCGCCGTGTCGCCCTCGCCGATGATGCCGTGGCCGTCGACCGGCACCAGGCGCACCACCGGGTCGACGCCCGTGCCGGGGAAGGTGACGAGCGACCCCTCGTAGACCTCGGCGTTGGCGAACTCGATGAGCCGCTCGTCGAGCGAGCGGTAGTGCCACGAGAGCCGCCGGCTCGGCAGGGCCGCCGCGAGCACGTCGAGGATCGACTCGACCCCCTCGGTGAGCGCCTCGTCGGCGCCGACCGCGGCGGGGTCGTCGCCGGTGACCGTGGTGAAGAAGGTGGTGGGTGGCAGCTGGTGCGAGTCGCCGGCCACGACGACCTGGCGGGCCCGCGAGATCGCCGACACCGCCTCGGCCGGCGGCACCTGGGAGGCCTCGTCGAAGACCACGACGTCGAACCACTGCCCCGGCGGCAGCACCGACGCGACGACGAGTGGGCTCATCACCCAGCACGGCCGCACCGCGGTGACGAGGTCGGGGCAGCGGGTGACCAGGTCGCGCAGCGGCGCCAGCCGCCGGGCCCGGGCCCCCTCGGCCCGCAGCAGGGTCTCCTGCTCGGGGTGGTCGCGCACGACCTCGGTGACGTGGTCGGCGACGGCGCCGCGCACCCGCTCGGCGTTGGCGCTCACCACCGCCCGGTCGGCCTCGGCGAACTCCCCGACGCTGCGGGTGAGCGCCCGGCCGTCGTGCGCGGCGACCCGCGGGTCGCGCAGGGCGATCTCCTCCGACAGCGACGACCACCACACCCACTCGACCTCGGAGGTCACCCGCTCGGCCGGCACCGCCCGGGCCCGCAGGTCGTCGACGAGCGGTCGCAGGCCGGATGCCGTGAGCTCGTCGAGCGCGGTGGTCACCGCCGGCACCACCCCGAGCCGGCCGCGCGGCGGCCGAGAGCGCCTCGACCCGGGCGCGCAGCGAGAGGAGGTCGAGGTCGAGGAGGCGCGTGACGGCATCCGCCTGGGTGGCGACCCCCGAGGTGTCGGCGCCGGGCAGGTGGTCGTCGAGCCAGGACAGGTCGGCGACGAGGGCGGCGTGGGCGGCGCGGGCGCGGTCGAGGTCGACCGGGATCTCGGGCCGGCCGCCCGAGCCCGGCGAGCTGGCGCCAGGCCACCCGCTGCTCGCTCGCGGCGGCGAGGGCGGCGTGCAGGTCGGCCGGCGGGCGACCGGGTCGGAGCAGCGCGCGGGCCTGCCGCCGCAGCCGCCAGCGGTCGAGCCAGCCGAGCTCGGAGCCGACCGACCGGCGGTAGGCCGGGCTGCCGGTGGCGGTGACGAGGTCGTCGAGCGGGATGTCGAAGACGTCGGGGCGGAAGACCTCGAGGGTGTCGCGCACCTCGCCGACGGTGGCGAGCACGTGCCCCCAGTCGTTGGCCGTGGGCGCCTCGGGCAGCTGGATGCCGCGGAAGACGTCGGCGAGCGTGCGGGCGGTGTCGTCGACCCCACCCCCGGCGAGCCGCTCGACCCGCTCACGGGCCTCGTCGGCCTCGTCGGCGGTGCGGATGCCGGCGCCGAACCACGGGTCGCCGGCGCCCTCGGCGTCCCAGTCGGCGAGCGAGGCCACGGTCGTGATGGCGGCCGCCACCGCGGTGAGCTCGTCGCGGTCGAGCCCGGCGAGCACGTCACCCCTGAGCCGGATGCGCGACCGGGGCGGCACCGCCAGCCCGGCGAACGCCGAGACGGCCTCCTGCACCTCGTGCAGCGTGACCCCCCACGGGGCACGCTCCTCGTGCAGCGAGCGCACGTGCTCGGTGAGCCGGTCGGCGGCGGTGCGCCGGGCGGCGGCGGGCACCGTGACCCGCGAGAGCACCGGATCGGCGGTGGCCGCCGACCGCCGGGGGCCGCGGGCGGGCTCGGGCCGGGCGAGCCGGTCGAGGGCGTCGACGAGCTCGCGCGCCACCCGACGGCGGCCGTGCGCACCGGCGTGCAGGTCGAACACCAGGTCGCGCAGGCCCACCCGGTCGAGCCGGCCGACGACGGCGTCGATGGCGGCGCGCTTCTCGGCGACGAACAGCACCCGCTTGCCGTCGGACGCGAGCGTGGCGATCAGGTTGGCGATGGTCTGCGACTTGCCGGTGCCCGGGGGGCCGTGGATCACCAGGTGCGAGCCGGAGCGCACGGCCTCGATGGCCTCCTGCTGGCTGCTGTCGGCGTCGAGCACGAGCACGTCGCGGTCGGGGTCGTCGAGGTCGACCCGGCTGCGGTCGAGCTCGGAGCGCACCGACCGCAGGGCGTCGGGGTCGCCGGCGAGCGCCGCGACGACGTCGTGGTCGGCGAGGCCGTCGCCCTGGGCGGCGAGGTCGGCCACCATCGGCAGCTTGGCGTAGGAGAAGGTGCCGACGACCAGGCGCGGCGCCACCGCGAAGTCGGGCACGTCGGCACACAGGTCGCTCAGCGCCGCGTAGACCGGGTAGGGGTCGAACATGGCGTCGGGCGTGATCAGGGCCTCGATGGCGTCCTCGTCGACGTCGATGCCCTGCTCCGAGCGCAGGTAGTTGACGAGCACCGGGTTGAGCTCGAGCTCGGGCCCGAGGTCGAGCAGGTAGTCGCCCTGGGCCGCGCCGGTGGGGCGCAGGGTGCAGGCCCGCAGCAGCACGGGGGCCGCGGGCGAGCGCGGGGCCCGGCGCCCGTCGGGCAGCCGCACCGCCCAGGTGGCCATGCCCACGGCGAGGAAGCAGGTGAGGATGCCGCGCTCCTCGGCGAGCTCGCGGCTCTTGGCGGCGATGGCGCGGGCACGGCGGCGGACGTCCTCGAGGGCCGAGGGCTCGCGGACCAGGTCGGAGAGCCTGGTGGGGCGGCCGGCCATCATGCTCGCGACGCCGCCGGGGTGGGCCGTGGTGAGGTCGAGGGTGCCGGTGGGCAGGTCGCGGTACCAGAGCAGGGTGTTGCGCCCGCCGAGGTCGACGAGGTGCCGCGTCCAGGCGGCCCGGGCGGCGGCCACCCGGGCCACGCGCGGGTCGTCGTCGGGGGTGTCGTCAGCGGCGTCGGACGCGGTCACGGCCGGCTCCGGCTGAGGCTCGGGCTCCGGGGGTCGCACGGTGCCGGCAGCGTCCTCGCTGGGGCGTCGGCGCCTCCTTCCCCCTGAACCAGTCTCTCACCTCAGCAGGCTAACAACGCGGGGGTGCGGGGCCGGTCAGGCGCAGGGGTGGGTCGGGTCACGAACCGGGCCGCGACTCGTGCGCGACCGGCTCCCCGGCATCGGGCGTGACGTCGCCTACCGCCTGGTAGGTGCAGTGATCGCGCGACCTACGGGGCGGTAGCCCACGCCGAGTGCGGATGCCGCAGCAGCGCCCCGTACGTGCCGGCCGGCGGCCGCCGACGTGGGGTCTGTCAGGCCGGGGTGGGTCGGGTGCGCACCACGCTGAGCGCGGCCACGAGGCCGATCACCACCGCGACCCCCAGGGCGGCCAGCGACAGCACGGTGAAGCTGGCCCGGTCGACCACGACGCCGGCGAGCGCTCCGCCCAGGCCGGCGACCAGGCCCATGACGAGGTCGGAGGCGCCCTGCGCCCCCGGTCGCTCGATGGCCGGAACCGCCGCGGTGAGCATCGTCGACCCGGCCACGAGGGTGCACGACCAGCCGAGCCCGAGCAGGAACAGCCCCAGGCCCAGGGTGGGCGAGCCGCCCTCCGGCGAGGCCGACGCGAGCAGGGTGGCCGTCGACAGGATCATCGACCCCACCACCGCCACCGCGCGCCCGCCGAACCGGTCGACCGCCATCCCGGTCAGCGGGGAGAACGCGAACATCCCGACGATGTGGATGCTGATGACCAGGCCGATCAGCTCGAGCCCGGCATCGCCGTGGGCCATGTGCAACGGGGTCATCACCATGACGCTGACCATCACCACGTGCCCGAGGGCCAGGGTGAGCAGCCCGAGCCGAGCCGCGGGGATGCCGGCCACGACCCGCAGGCCGCGGCTCACCGACCCGTGGGCCGGGCCGGAGTCGTCGCCGTCGGCGATGCGGCGCCGCCGGGCCTCGAGCAGCGGGTCGGGCCGCAGCCGCAGGCTGACCACCGCGATGGCCAGGAGCAGCCCGATGACCGAGAAGACGTAGGGACCGGTGAGCGTCGGCAGGCCGAGCGAGCGGGCGACCGGAGCGCTCGGCCCGACGAGGTTGGGCCCGAGCACGCTGCCCACCGTGGTCGCCCACACGACGATGCTCAGGTCTCGCGCACGGTGAGCGGGAGTCGCGAGATCGGCTGCGGCATAACGACTCTGGCTGTTGGATGCCGTGGCGCCGCCGAAGAGGACGCTCGACACGAGCAGCAGCGCGAAGTTGCCGACGAGGCCGGCCGTGATCAGGCCGACCGCACCGATCGCTGCGAGCACGTAGCCGAAGGCCAGGCCCGGGCGACGGCCGCGCGCGGCCATCAGCCGCGACATCGGGATCGCGATGACGGCCGCACCGAGGATCTGGAAGGTGCCGCCCAGCCCGGCCCACCGGGCCGACCCGGACACCTGCTCGGCGAGCAGCGCTCCGACGGCGACCCCGGCCGACATGCCCACCCCGCCGAGCATCTGCGCCACGACGAGCGTGCGCACGACGTGCCGCTGCACCCGGTCGGGGGCAGCCCGGGTCGTCGTCACCGGAGCAGTATGCCGGGCGGCTCCGCCGGCGGCCGTCCCCAGCGGCGGAGGTCAGCGACGGCGGCGCACCATCGTCCACTCGTTGTGGCCGTCGACCCGCTGGTAGTCGAGGTCGTCGAGGGCGACCCGCGCGATGGCCAGGCCCCGCCCGTCCTCGCTGTCGGTGTCCGGCATCGGGCGCACCGACTCCGGCAGCGGCGGCCCCTCGTCGCGCAGCCGGCCGAGCAGCCGGTCGGCGCGCACCTCCAGGGTGAACGAGTAGTGGATCGTGCCCGGCGCGCCGCCCGTGCTCGACGACGTTGGTGGCGATCTCGATCACCGCCGTCTCGAACAGCATCAGGTCGGTGCGCGCGACGTCGGGGTGGTCGGCCCGCACCCGGTCGAGCAGGTCGTGCACGAGGGCCAGGGTCTCGGGGAGCGCCAGGGTGTCGACGCGGTAGTCACCATCATCAGTCACCATCCATCGACGGCATCGCCCACGGTGTCGAAGGGCTGCAGGATGCGGTCGAGGTTGGTGAGGTCGAGCACCATCCGCACCTGCTCCTGCGCGGAGGCGATGCGCAGGTCGCCCCCGGCCTGGCGGGTGCGCTTGAGGCCCGCCACCAGCGCGCCGAGCCCGGAGGAGTCGACGAAGGTGGTGCCGGCGAGGTCGACGACGAGGCGCACCCGGCCGTCGGTGACCTCCTCGTCGATGGCGCTGCGCAGCGTCGGTGCGCCGACCATCGTCAACCGACCCTCGCAGCGCAGGACGGTCGCGTCCCCCAGCGTCGCCCGGTGCACGTGCATCACAGTGGCTGCTCCTTCTCCGGGCCGAGACGGGCGCGGGGCCGGCGGTGGCGCGTCATCCGGCGCTGCGCTTCACCACGACGACCGTGACGTCGTCCTGGGGGCGGGACCGGTCGGCGTACGCGGTGATCTCCTCGACCAGCTGCTGGGCGCTCAGCCCCCGGTCGCCCAGCTGCGACAGCGCCTCGAGAGCCGCAGTGGCCGTGTCGAAGAAGTCGAGGATGCCGTCGCTCACCACGACGAGCGCGTCACCGCGCTCGAGGACGAAGTCGTGGGCCTCCCAGCGGTCACCGCTGATCGCGCCGATCGGCAGGCCGCCGGAGGTGAGCCGGCGCGGCACGCCCTCGGCGTCGATGACGACCGCCAGGCCGTGGCCGGCGTCGACGTACTGCCCGCGTCCGGTCACCGGGTCGACGCAGGCACCGAAGGCCGTGACGAAGGTGCTGGTGTCGCCGAGGTCCTGGTCGAGGTCGTAGGCGGTGCGGTTGAACGCCTCCTCGATGCTGATGAACCGCGCCGCGCCCCGCAGCACCGCCCGCACCGAGCTCGCGATGAGCGCCGAGCCGATGCCCTTGCCCATGACGTCGCCGGCGAAGACGTGCAGCAGGTCGCGTGCGATGAACCAGTCGTAGAAGTCGCCACCGACCTGCCGGGCGGTGACGCACCGGCCGGCGACCTCGAGCCCGGTCAGGCGGATGACGGAGCGCGGGCGCAGCGCCCGCTGCAGCAGGGCGGCCCGGTGCAGCTCGTTCTCGGTGGCCAGCTCGACCTCGACCCAGTCGGCGAGGGTGCGCAGCAGGCGGAGCTCCGCGGCATCCATCTGCCGCTCCTCGTAGCCCATGACGCACAGCACGCCGACGCGGTGCTCACCGGCGTGCAGTGGCTGCCCGGCGTAGAAGCGCAGCCCCGAGCGGGCCAGGAAGGGCGATGAATTGAAGCGGTCGTCGGCCGTGAGGTCGGGGACGACGAGCGGCTCGTCGCGCTCGATGGTGACCGTGCACAGCGAGTGGCGGCGCGGCATCTGGTCGCTCGGCAGGCCGGTGCTGGCCTTGGCCCAGAGCCGTTCCTCGTCGACCAGGGTCACCGCGGCGACCGGCACGCGGAAGAGCTCCTTGACGAGCTCGACGAGCCGGTCGAAGCGCTCCTCGCGGGGGGTGTCGAGCACCTGCAGCGCGTCGAGGGCGCGCAGGCGTGCGCCCTCGTCGGTGCGTTCGACGACATCGTGTCGAGACACGGGACCAGCCTTCCCCAACCTGCGGGGCCCACTCTAGGTGAGCTGCATCCCAACCTACGGTGCGGTGGCGGGTCGCGGCACCTGACTCGGGGGGATGGGGCCGATCGGCCGATGCCGCCCCAGGGACGGCCGAGGTGCCGTGGTGGTCGTGCGTGCCCCCGGGCAGATTCGAACTGCCGACACCTTCTTTAGGAGAGAAGTGCTCTTCCCCTGAGCTACGAGGGCGCACCCGCGGCGCGCCGCGGGGCCTCCACAGGGTAGCGGCCCCCGTCACCGAGACGCCCGCGGGGCACCGCCCCCTCGGCGCAGAGACGTGATCTACGTCACCCTGCACGGGGCGTAACAACCTGCGCCGCTACGAGATTCGCGCGTCCCCCCGGCGATCGGCGACCTGAGCCATGGCGACAGTCGCCACAAGGTTTTCCAAAGCGCCGCTTGAAACCGTTGGCGATTTCTATCATCGACGTATCGCCTGAGTTCGGTGCCGTGCTCACGTCCCGGTGCAGGCACGTTGCAGGCAGGATCACCATGAAGCTCGTTCCGGGGGCCACCAGTGCCCCGCGTGTCGCATGACGCGCCCACGTCCTCAGGCCGACCCGTCGAGCGGCCGACCGGTCGCGACGACCCCGACGCGGCCGGTTCGCCCGATCGTCCCGGCTCGTGGCAGCGGCGTCGCGTGCTGGTGCTGCCGGTCGCCCTGGCACTGCCTGCTGCCACCGCCCAGGCCAAGGCGCACCGGTCGGGCAGGGCTTCACGGTGACCCCTTCCGACCTGGCGTACATCCTCAAGCAGATCAAGATCGCCGAGCGGCACTCGCGCGCCATCGCGGGCACCGAGCCGACGGCTGCCCCCAACCCGAACCCGACCACCGACCCGAACTACTGCGCCTCGCTGCTGGGGCCGGGCCGCGACCAGATCCCCGACCGGCTGACCCCCTACGGGCTGCGGACCGTCGACGGCTCGTGCAACAACCTCATCCCCGGACGGGAGCGCTTCGGTGCGGCCGACCAGACGATGCCGCGCCTGGCCACCCCGGTCCTCCAGGATGCCGAGACCTCGCCCCCGCGTTCGGCCCGCCCGTCGCGACGTCGTACCAGCAGAAGAAGGGCTCGGTCTTCGACTCCCGGCCCAGGATCGTCAGCAACCTGATCTCCGACCAGACGTCGACCAACCCGGCCGCGGTCGCGGCGGCGGGCTTCCCGGTGCGCACCCAGGGCAACCCCGGCCTGTTCCCGTGCACGACGGAGCCCGGCCCCGACGGAACCGGCGGACGTGCCCGGCCGGCTGCGTGCCGAAGTACACGACCCTGTTCATCCCCAACGTGTCGACCGATGTCGGACTCACCCCGCCCTACAACTCGCTGTTCACCTTCTTCGGCCAGTTCTTCGACCACGGCCTCGACCAGGCCGTCAAGGGCGGCGGCACCGTCTTCGTCCCGCTCCAGGCCGACGACCCGCTGATCCCCGGCGCCGACCACGTCCTGGGCACCGACGACGACCTGCCCGCCGACCAGCGGTTCATGGTGCTGACCCGCGCGCAGAACCAACCGGGCCCCGACGGCATCCTCGGCGACCGCAACCCCACCACCGGCCCGGCGACCCCCTGCACCGCGCTCAACACACCGGCCGGCTGCGACGAGAGCGCCGACGACGTGCAGGAGGCCACGAACACCGACTCGCCCTGGATCGACCAGAGCCAGACCTACTCCTCACACCCCTCCCACCAGGTGTTCCTGCGCCAGTACGCGAACAACGTTGTCGGGCAGGCCGGTTTCGACTGGCTCCTTGATCGGCGGCAGTGGTGCACGGGCGACCGGCCTGGCCACCTGGGCCGACCTCAAGACCCAGGCAGCAACGCTCCTCGGGCTCAGGCTGTCGGATGCCGACGCGCTGAGCGTGCCGATGATCGCCGCCGACCCGTACGGCAGCGTTCATCCCCGGCCCTGCACGCGGCCTGCCCCAGTACGTGACGGCCGACGGCCTCGTCGAGGGCAACACGGCGGCGCCCGTCGCCGTCCCCGCGAACGTGCTGACGTTCAACACACCGTTCCTCACCGACATCGCCGACAAGGCCGTGCCGCGGGCCGGTTTCACGCCGGATGCCGACAGCGTCGTGAGCCCGGCGCTGACGCCGTGCGCGCAGCCCGGGGTCCCCGCCGGCTGCGCCACCCAGTACGACGACGAGCTGCTCGACCTGCACTTCGTGGCGGGCGACGGCCGCGCCAACGAGAACATCGCGCTCACCAGCATCCACCAGGTGTTCCACTCCGAGCACGACCGGATGGTCGCCGACATCCAGGACACGCTGTTGGGTGACACGACCCCGAGTGGCGTCGCGGCGCTCGCCCAGTGGCAGGACCCCAACGGCGCGGCACGGCTGGAACGGCGAGCGCCTCTTCCAGGCGGCCCGGTTCGTGACCGAGATGGAGTACCAGCACCTGGTGTTCGGGGAGTTCGCCCGCAAGATGGCGCCGGCGATCCCGGCGTTCCGGGCCTACGACGTCGACATCAACGCGGCCATCCGGGCCGAGTTCGCCCACGCCGTCTACCGGCTCGGCCACTCGATGCTCGACGAGCAGGTCGTCCGCACCGCGCAACGGCGAACGACAACTCGCTGCCGCTGCTCGAGGCCTTCCTCAACCCGCCCGAGTACTTCACGACGGCGGCCCGGTCGACGGCGAGCTCTCGCCGGAGGCGGCCGCCGGCTGCGATCCTCATGGGCGCGTCCGACCAGGTGGGCAACGAGCTCGACGAGTTCATGACCGACACCCTGCGCAACAACCTGCTCGGGCTGCCGCTCGACCTCGCCACCCTCAACCTCACCCGGGCGCGCGAGACGCGGGCGTGCCGCCGCTGAACGGCTTCCGGCGCCAGCTGTTCGCCGCGACCAACGACAGCCACCTCGCGGCCCTACAAGAGCTGGACCGACTACGGGCAGGGCATCAAGCACCCCGAGTCGCTGGTCAACTTCGTCGCGGCCTACGGCACGGCACCCGACGATCCTCACCGACGTCGGCCCCGACGGCGTGCTGGTCGACGACCCCGGCACACGGCGACGAGACCGCCGACAACGGCCCGGCGACGCTGGCCTCGACGGCGGCGGCCGCCCAGCGCATCGTCGACCCCGCGGTCGGTGAGCAGCACGTGCCGGCCGATGCCGCCGACTTCATGTTCGGCCGCAACGCCTGGGCGGACGACGCGTCACGGCGCCACCACCACCGGCGTCGACGACATCGACCTGTGGGTCGGTGGCCTCGCCGAGTCGACCGAGATCAACGGCGGCATGCTGGGCTCCACCTTCAACGACGTCTTCCAGAACGCAGATGGCCGACCTGCAGAACGGCGACCGGCTGTACTACCTGGCCCGCACCCCGGGCATGAACCTCGCACTCCCAGCTCGAGGGCAACTCGTTCGCCGAGATGATCCATGCGCAACACCGACGGCACCGACTCGCTCAAGCGCCGACGCGTTCGGCGACCAACGACTGCAAGTTCCAGCTCGCCGCACCTCGACGGCACCGTCGCCGGCTTCGACACGCTTCGGGTCCGACGCGTCGCCGACGACCCGGCGACGGTCGGCTGCGACGAGAACGCAGCTGCTGCTGCGGATGCCGGACGGCACCATCCAGTACCGCGCAGGCCAACACGCGTCGACGCCCCCGGCATCAACAAGCAGGCGGTCTACAACGGCACCGCCGAAGGCCGACCGCGTGTCGGGGCGGCAACGGCAACGACACCTTCTGGGGCCTGGAGCGGCAAGGACGTCATCGAGGGCGGCGGAGGCATCGACAACGCCCTCGGCGGCGACGGCGACGACGTCATCACCGACCTGTCCGGCGCGGACGTGCTCAAGGGCGGGCCGGGCAACGACGCGGTGAACGGCGGCCCGGACAACGACCTCGTGCTCGGCGGCGACGGCCAGGACTTCCTCAACGGCGGCGCCAACGACAACCAGGTCTTCGGCGGCCCCGACAACGACTTCGTCATCGGCGGCCAGGGCGCGGATGCCGTGCTCGGCGACGGGGGCGACGACTGGATCGAGGGCGGCCCCGGCCAGGACCTGCTGACCGGCGACCACGGCGCACCCTTCTTCGACGACCCGGGCCAGGTGGCGCCCGGCAACGAGGTGCTGATCGGCCAGGGCGGGGACGACTACGTCGCCGAGGGCGGCGACGACGTCATGGCGTCCAATGCGGCGCCGATCGACACCTTCATCGGCTCCGCCGGCTTCGACTGGGCCGATCCACCAGTTCGACACCGTCGGCCGCCAACGACGACCTGACGCGTCGCCCCCGGCGTGCAGCTCCCGCCCGGCGTGAGCAGCGACCGCTGGCAGGAGACCGAGGCCGTCTCCGGCTCGGCGAAGGACGACGTCATCCGTGGCGACGACGTCGTGCCGCGCACCCTGGGCGGCGCCGGCTCCTCCGGGTGTGACGTGCTCGACCAGGCCGGCGTCGACCGGGTCAGGCACGGACACGCTGCGGAACATCGAGAAGCTGCAGTTCGCCACGACCCCCGTGCCGGGGGCGCCGACCGGGGTCTCCGCCGTGGCGGGCAACGCCTCGGCCACCGTCACCTGGACGGCGCCGGCCAACGGGGCCAGCTCGGCCGTCACGGGCTACTCGGTGCAGGTGGTCGACGCCAACGAGGTCGCAGATCGGCGAGCTGCACCCGGTGGCCGCGGACCAGCCCACGCTGCTCGTGACCGGCCTGGCCAACGGCAGCCCGGTGCGGTTCCAGGTCGCGGCCGTCAACGCCTTCGGCACCGGGCCGTTCTCGGCGCTGTCCGCGCCGGTGACGCCCGACCTCCTGCCCGCTGCTCCCGGCGATCGGCGCGGTCACGGCCGGCAGCGGCACAGCGACGGTCAGCTGGACCGCGCCCGCGGCCAACGGCGGTTCCGCGGTCACGAAGTACGCGGTGCAGGTGTTCGACGCGGCCGACAACCCGGTCGGGGCGGCCGACCCGCTGCCGCGAACGCGACCTCGCTGGACGGTCACCGGGCTGGTCAACGGCTCGTCCTACACCTTCACCGTGACCGCGTCGAACGGCGCCGGCGACGGCCCGGCATCCGCGCACAGCGGCCTGGTCACCCCCCACCTCAGCGGCCCCGGGTTCACCGGCCAGACGCCACAGCGGGTCATGGACACCCGCTTGGGCACCGGCGTCGCCAAGGGACGGATCGGCGCCGGCCGGCAGGTGACCCTGACCATTCCGGGCCTGCCGGCCACGGCGACCGCGGTGGCGCTCAACGTGACGGCCATCAACCCGACCGCGCCGGGCTACCTGACCGTCTACCCGACCGGCGCGGCCCGACCGACGACCTCGAGCCTGAACTTCGTCAAGGGCCAGACCGTCCCCAACCTGGTGATGGCGAAGGTGGGCACCGGCGGCAAGGTCACCGTGTACAACAGCGCCGGCACCGTCGACGTCATCGCCGACCTCTCCGGCTACTACTCGACCCCCGGTGGCGCCGGGTTCGTCGGCGAGACCCCCCGCCGGGTCATGGACACGCGCACCGGCACGGGCGTTGCGCCGGCCAAGGTCCCCGCACGCAGGGAGGTCACGGTGACCATCCCCAACCTGCCGGCCGGCGCGAAGTCGGTGGTGCTCAACGTCACCGCCACCAGCCCCACGGCCGCCGGGTACCTGACGGTCTACCCGACCGGCGCGGCCCGGCCGACGACGTCGAGCCTGAACTTCACCCCGGGACAGACGATCTCGAACCTGGTGGTCGTCAACGTCGGCGCCAGCGGCAGGGTCACGTTCTACAACGGCAGCTCCGGCACCGTCGACGTCATCGCCGACCTGTCCGGGTCGTACAGCCTGAACCGTGGGGACGGGTTCGCCGGGCAGGCGCCGCGCCGGGTGCTGGACACCCGGATAGGCACCGGTGCGGCGCGGGCCAAGGTGGCCGCGGGGGCCGAGGTCTCCCTGACCATCCCAGGCCTGCCGGCCGGCACGACGTCCGTGGTGCTCAACGTCACCGCCACCAACCCGACCACCGCCGGGTTCCTGACGGTCTACCCGACCGGTGCCGTGCGGCCGACGACGTCGAGCGTCAACTTCGCCAGGGGTCAGACCGTGCCCAACCTGGTGGTCGTCAACGTCGGCGCCGGTGGCAGGGTCACGTTCTACAACAGCTCCGGCACGGTCGACGTCATCGCCGACCTGTCCGGTTACCACCGTCCGTGAGGGCCCTCCCCCGGGCGACGCGCGACCAGGGCTGACCTCCAGGGATGCCGCACGCGCGAGCAGGCGCGCGGCCGACACCCCAGCCCAGGCACCACCACCGTCGGGGATGCCGCACGCGCGGACAGCCGCGCGGCCGACACCCCCAGCCCACGCACCACCGCCACCAGGAATGCCGCACGCGCGGACAGCCGCGCGCCTGGCTCCGAGGCGAAGGGGCCCGCACCTTTCGGTGCGGGCCCCGCGCTTCCTGCGGCTCAGCTGTCGCCGGGCACCATCACGTGGTGATGGTCAGCGGGAACGAGCTGACCGCGCCCGTGGCGCTGATCACGGTGACCAGCGTCTGGGCCGGTGTCCTGGGGTCCGGCTGGGCGCCGGCCCGCACCGAGAAGGCACCGGCGGCATCCACCGTCGCGCTCCCGATCGTCCGGCCCTGGGCGTTCGGCCCCAACACGATCGTGACGCGCTGACCCGCGCGGATCGACGAGGTGCCGGTGACCCGCCACTCGCCGCGGCCCGTGCGGTACCGCGCCACCACGCCCGTGATCGTCTCGACCTGAGGGCTGATGGTGACCGTGTCCGTGGCCACCGGGCCGCCGCCGACCGGGGTGGCGGTCAGCGTGAAGGTCAAGGGCGAGTTGTCCCACACGTAGGTCCCGTTCGCGAGGCCGACCGTTGCCCTCGGCAGCGGCATGAACGCGTAGGTGAACGTCGGCTTGGCTGCGGTGGTGGACGAGAGGACCATCGTCGGCCCTCCGGTCTGCGTCCACGCGATCGACTGGGCGCCGACGGTGGCGCTCGCGTCGAGCGTCACCACCTTGCCGCGCTGCACGGTCTGGTCCGGGCCGGCATTCGGGACGAACGTCGGTGCCGGCGGCGTAACCGTGATCGTGCGGGTGACCGGCACGCTGGCGGTGCCCGTGGGACCGGTGACGACGAGCTGCATCGTGTACGAGCCGGGGTCGGTCGGCGTGAACGTCACGACGGGCGTGCCCAAGCCGGCCAGGGCGACGGTCGGACCGGCGGTCTGGGTCCAGGCGTAGGTCAGCGGGGCCGGCGAGCTCGCGCTGCCGTCCATGGTGACCGGCTGGCCCGCGGGAATGGTCAGCGGGGCGGTGAAGGACGCCACCGGGGTGGTGGCCTCCAGGCCGGCTCCGCCGACTGTCGTGGCGATCGTCGCCGAGCCGCCACGGGCGGACTTGACGGTGATCGACGGGGGCGGTGCCGTCGTCGGAATGGTGACCGTGCCACCGACCAGCGGCACGTTGAAGCCGTCCACGGTGAGCGTCGGGTTGTTGAGCACGTCGCTCGAGGCAGCCGTGACGGTCAGGGTGTTGGCCGGAGCCGGAGCGCCCGCGGCGCCTGCGGTGAAGACCGCCGAGGCGATGGTCACGGCATCCGTCAACGGCACGGTCTTGGTGGCCACCGGCCGGTCACCGGCGTTGACGACGTCGAGCGTCGCACCGGCCAGAACGGGATGCCCGGAGGTGAGGGCGAGTCGGCCGAAGTAGCGACCCTCATCGCCGACCAAGGAGGTGTTGGCGAACCCCAGGGGGACGTTGTTGCTCACCTGGATCGACTGGTCGCTCTCGGAGGACGCGAAGACGTCGACCGTGCCGTTGCCGTCAGCCTGGAGAGAGTAGGTGGCTCGTGCCACGTCCACGCCGCTGTTGGTGGCGTAGCGGCCCTGCACCGAGAACACGTCGGTCTCGGCCAGCAGCGTGTAGGTGCCGTCGGCGTTCTTGCGCTCGACCGTGACGAAGTTCGTGTTGTACGGGCTGCCGGTGACCTTGTGCAGGATGGCCGGGTCGCCGGTGTAGCCGGCCGGCGCGGCCGGTCCACTGCTGTCCCACTTGAGGAACGGGCCGATCCGGCTGCCCATGGCGGCACCGAAGGCTGCCTGGCGACCGTGCCGACGTCCTGGGTCATGTTGATGCCGTTGCCACCCTCGGTGGTGATCTCGTCGATGCCGTAGGGGTGGGTGATGCGGTAGGTCCCGCCGTCGGCAAGGGCCTTGTCACGCATCCGGATCCGGCCGAAGACCATCTCATCCCCTGCGATGACTGGTCCGGTGGCGTAGGCCGCTTCGAGGTTCATCTCGATGAAGAGGTTGATGCCGTTCCCGACGACGTCGGTGCTGGCCATGTGGTAGAAGCTCTCGTCCGGGAAGTTGGTCGGGGTACACCAGCGGCAGCTCCTCTGCCGGCGGGGCGCAGTACGGGTCCGGCACGTCGCCCAGGGGCAGGCACAGCTCGAGGCGCGAGGTGGCGCCGTCCGCGTTCCTGTCCCGGTACCACGTCGGGAACCCGTTCTCCGATGACACCGGCCCGACTTCGATCAGCGATCCTGCGCGAGGTGTGGCTGGCACCACCTCGACGGCGAGCGCCGACAGGGCCGGCACCGTCACGACAGCTGCTGCCACGACCCCTACACCCCACCGCCTCAATGTGACGTTCATCTGTATGCCTTACCTCTCGTTGTCAGCTGAACCGAAGCGGGTGCCTCGGGTACTTCTGGTGTGCGGTCGTCCTGCGGCCGCGACGACGTCGCTCATCCGACGTGGGTGCCTGCGGCCGTTCGTGCCTCCGGTCAGGTCACGACCACCGTGATCGGCGTGGAGATGGCGTCGCCGTCGGCGTCGTTGAAGACGCTGAGGGTGACGACGTACGTGCCGGGCACGTCGAAGTGCCAGACGAAGGTGGCCGGCGGCGCGCCCACACCGGACTCCGCGACCTGGATGCCGTCGACGCTGATGTCCCAGTCGGTGAAGACGGTGCCCGCAGGCGTGGTCGCCGCCAGGTTGAAGGTGACGTCCAGCGTCGGTCCCCGCCGTTGGCGGGCCGGTGATCGAGGCGGTGGGCTGCTCGAAGACGGTCACGGTGACCACCGTGGTGGCGGTGCCGCCACCGGAGTCCTCGACCGTCAGCGTGGCGGTGTACACGCCCGTCGTCGAGGTACTCGTGGTCGGCGTCCCACGGGTGGGGTCGTCACCGGTGAACGGCGTCGTGGTGCCGTCCCCGTAGTCCAGGGACACCAACGTGAAGGTGTGGCCGGCGCTGGGCTCCGTCCCGGTCAGGTCGACGCGGGCCAGGAAGCCGTTCAGGCTCGCCTTGGCGGTGGCTCCCGTGGAGTTGTTGACGGACAGCCGTGCGACCGGCGGCGTCCCGTCCGGGGAGTTCGTCGTCTGGGTCACCTCCTCGGAGATCGAGAAGTTCGGGACCGCATCGCGCGCGAACACCGCATAGGAGTACTGCGTGCCGGAGGTCAGGCCGGTGTCGGTGAACGACACCGTGGTCGGTGAGTTCGGCACGGGGATCGACACTCCGGCGGTCGGGGTGTCGGGCGGCACGGCGCCGACGCTTCGGCGGATCGTGACCCCGGCAAAGCCGGCGTTGGTCGGGTTGGTCCATCCCAGGGTGATGGTGGTCTCGGTGACCGCCGTGACGCTGAGCGCGGTGACCGGAGGGCTGGGAGACGACCACGTCGGTGGTTGCCCTGGCGATGCCGTCGGCGTCGTTGTACGCGGCGAACGAGACGGTGTAGGTACCGGCCGTGCCAAAGGTGTGGGTCAGCGTCGCGGGTGCAGTCACCCTGGCCGAAGACCATCGCGGTGCCGTCGCCGTAGTCCACCTCGTAGTCGGTGATCACGGTGTCCGCGGGGGTGCCCGTGGCCACGACGAAGTCGATCGGCTGACCCGCGTCACCACCGTCCGAGCTGATCGTCGCCGTGGGCGCGGGGAAGACGGTGAGGATGACCACGTCCGTGTCCGTGTCCCCGGCGGAGTCGGTGACCTCGAGGGTGACGGTCCGCGTGCCGGGTGCGACATAGACGTGGTTGGGGTCCCAGTCCGCCGCGGGTCCGGTGAAGTCCTGCACCGTGCCGTCGCCGTAGTCGAGCGTCCCGGACACGAGGGTCGCGTCGGGACCGGCGGTGGAGGCGCTCACCACGAAGGCGGGGTCGAAGCCGCTCACGCTGGTCTTCGCCGTGCCGTCGGTGGAGTCGTTGACGGACAGCACCGCGGTGACCTGTCCACCAATGGTGGTCACCGAGATGGTGGCGGCGGCAGCGTCGTTGCCCGCGCCGTCATGCGCAAAGGCGGCATATGAGTACTGGGTGGCGGGGGTGAGGCCGCTGTCGGTGAAGGCGGTCACGGTGCTGGCCGCGTCCACCACCTGGACGCCGTCGGTCCGGGTCGCAGGCGCGACCGGCCCCTCGGCGCGGCGGATCATCACGCCGGTGAAGCCGGCACCTGACCGGGTTGACCCAGCTCAGCGCGACCGTCGTGGATGTCACCGCGGTGGTCTGGAACGCGGTGACCGGCGCCGGCGTGGTGTCGGCAAGGTAGTAGCCGGCGACGTCAGCCAGGAGGTCGGTGGAACCCGAGGACCCGTTGTACAGCCTGACCGCGCCCGTGGCCGTCACCGGCACGATGACCAGGTTCGGCACCGTCTGACGGGCCACGAAGTTCAGGTTCGACACGGTTGGCCGGGAGCCCGGCCCGTAGGCGGTGATGAACCCCCCAGCGGTGGGCGCCACCGCCGTCACGTTCAGCACCACGGCCGAGACCCCAGTAGCCGGAACACCACCACGACCGGTCACCTGCACCGACACCGTGGCACGGGCAGCCACCCGGGCCACCGGCGCACCGTTGCCCAACCGCGTGTCCAGCACACGAGTGGGCGTCACCGAGCCGAACGCGCCCGTGGTGGTCGGCTCGCCGGAGCGGTAGTAGCCGGCGACGTCAGCCAGGAGGTCGGTGGAACCCGAGGACCCGTTGTACAGCCTGACCGCGCCCGTGGCCGTCACCGGCACGATGACCAGGTTCGGCACCGTCTGACGGGCCACGAAGTTCAGGTTCGACACGGTTGGCCGGGAGCCCGGCCCGTAGGCGGTGATGAACCCCCCAGCGGTGGGCGCCACCGCCGTCACGTTCAGCACCACGGCCGAGACCCCAGTAGCCGGAACACCACCACGACCGGTCACCTGCACCGACACCGTGGCACGGGCAGCCACCCGGGCCACCGGCGCACCGTTGCCCAACCGCGTGTCCAGCACACGAGTGGGCGTCACCGAGCCGAACGCGCCCGTGGTGGTCGGCTCGCCGGAGCGGTAGTAGCCGGCGACGTCAGCCAGGAGGTCGGTGGAACCCGAGGACCCGTTGTACAGCCTGACCGCGCCCGTGGCCGTCACCGGCACGATGACCAGGTTCGGCACCGTCTGACGGGCCACGAAGTTCAGGTTCGACACGGTTGGCCGGGAGCCCGGCCCGTAGGCGGTGATGAACCCCCCAGCGGTGGGCGCCACCGCCGTCACGTTCAGCACCACGGCCGAGACCCCAGTAGCCGGAACACCACCACGACCGGTCACCTGCACCGACACCGTGGCACGGGCAGCCACCCGGGCCACCGGCGCACCGTTGCCCAACCGCGTGTCCAGCACACGAGTGGGCGTCAGCGAGACGTAGCCACCGGGGGGTGCGGGGGCCGCCGACGCCTGACTGGGCATCAGCACGGCAAGCGCGCCGGCCAGCGCCATGGCCCAGACGGTCAGGTGAACAACAAAACGCTTCATGGAAGCCTCGAATCCCCTACGTGGTCGATCGTGCGAAAACTTCAGGTGTTTGTGAAAGCTCACGGGCGTTACCTGCGCGCCCGACATACCGCCCGAAACTGCGGACCAATGGCCCTCTCCGGGCACCCAGATGTTTGATGTGAGCGATATGTGACTGGTGATGCGGAAGGTGGGGCGACATAGGCACTTTCTTTGCTTTGCCTTGCCTTAGTTGTACGTGCGTCACTCCCGAACCGCGGCACCTGTCGGCCATGTCAACCACCGGAGATCCCGCCGGGGGGCCACAGGCTGCCCAGGACCGTCCCGGTGACGTCGGTGAGCGGGACCTCGCCATACGTCCTCGAGTCGATCGAGTCCTCCCGTGCGTCGCCCATGACCAGGACGGCTCCTTCGGACACCGTGACCGGACCGAAGTAGACGGCGTCGATCGAGCGGTGGTCGACGTACGACTCCGTGACCTCGACGTCGTTGACGTAGAGGACGGCGTCGCGGATGTCGACGACGTCACCGCCGGTGCCGACCACCCGCTTGAGCATCTTCTGGCCGTCGGCCGGTGAGCGCAGGGTGACCAGGTCACCGCGGGACGGGTCACGGTCGAGCTTGTTGACCAGGGTGACCTGACCCTCCTCGAGGGTGGGCACCATGCTGATGCCGCTCACCCGAACGGGCTCGACGACCCCGACGCGCAGCACGAGCAGCACGAGTGCCGCCGCCCCCACGCCCAGGGCCGCCGAGCGGGTCCTCATACCGACTCGGGTTGCGGCGGCGCGGCGTTGATCGGGTGGTGCGGGTCGTTCGCCATGTCGCTGATGGTCCCGACCTGGAACTGGGCCATCATGTCGTGGTCCTCGTGCGGCAGGTTGTGGCAGTGCACCATGTAGCGGCCGCCCACGAAGTTGGGGTCCCCGTGCGGAGCGGCCACGCCGCCACCGCCCTCGATGAACTTGACCAGCACCGTGACCGTCTCGCCCTCGCCCACGTAGATGACGTCCTTGGGTCCCTGCTCCCAAGGCTCCACCCGGTTGGACCCACCCGTGCGACCGATGATGCGGAAGTCGACGAGGTGGACGTGGACTGGATGGAACCAGCCGCCGGAGTTGTTCTTGATGTCCCAGATCTCCACGTCACCCACCGCGGGCGCCGCGAGCATCTGCGTGAAGCCGCTCGCCTCGACGTCCTCCCAGGTGGTGTCACCGAAGGTCCACATGCCGCCACTGCGCTTCACCTCGAACTCCCGGCGAGTGTAGGGGCCGGTGGTCGGCAGGCTCATGATCTCGCTGTCGACCAGCTTGAACCCGTCGTAGTTCCGGTTCCAGGTCGGATCCGGTTCCGGCGCACCGGTGTCGTAGTTGGCACGGGTCTTGGTGACCGCGCCTCCAGGCGCGTCGATGAGGTCGAAGGCCATGACCTTGTTGGTGAAGTCGTAGTCATGGTTGTTCTTGTTCGAGTCGTTGAGCAGCTCGATGCGCTTGGTGCTCCTGGGCACCTTCGAGAAGTCGATCACGACCTCGTAGCGCTCGGCGCCGGCGTGGCGCATCGTGGTCACGGCCACGCCCCGGGGCATCACCCCACCGTCGGTGGCGACGACCTGCAGCGGCATCCCGTTGCTGAGCCGCCACTTGTAGGAGCGCGAGATCGAGCAGTTGAGGATGCGGAACCGGTAGGTGCGCCGCTCGACCCTCATCTTCGGCCAGGGCTTCCCGTTCACCAGGATGACGTCACCCCACAGCCCGGAGTGGGTGTTGTCGTTGTAGGCCAGCGAGCCGTCGCGCGCGAACATCGCGTCGTTGATGACCAGGGGGACGTCGAAGTCGCCGGTGGGCAGCAGCGTCGACTCCTCCCTGTCGTGCAGCACGTACATCGCCGCGAGGCCGCCGTAGGCCTGCTGGGCGGTCCAGTGCACTCCGTGGTCGTGGTACCAGAGGGTGCGGGCCGCCTGGAAGTTCGGGTAGTGGTAGTCCTTGTACTCCCCGGGGGCCGTGGTGTCGCTGGCATAGCCGTCGAACTCCGGCAGCGACGCAGAGCCGTGCAGGTGCACGGAGGTGCGCGCCGGAGAGCCCATCGAGCCGACGGTCGGGAGCTTGTTGTGGTGCCGGATCGTGGCCGGCGTGCCCGTCCTCAGCTCGATGCGCGGGCCCGGGAAGGTGCCCTCGTAGCCGAAGACCGGGGTCTTGAGCGGACCCGGGAGGACCTGGGCCAGCGCGTTGCGTCGCATCGAGAACTCGTAGTGCGCGACGCCGTTGACCATCTCCGGCACGGCGGCCGGGGTCTTGCTGATGGTGGTGGTGTAGAGCTTGGGGAAGTTGGCGGCGGACAGCCGGCTGATCGACAGCGCCGACGCCTCACCGCCCTGCCCCAGTGGGTTGACGGCCACAGCCAGGGCGCCGCCGCCGACGACGGACATGCCTCCCAGCTTCAGGGCGTCACGACGACTCAGTGTCACGACTTGCTCCTTCGAGGTTCGATGCCGCCTGCCGACATCTGGGAACTCGAGCCCGGCCCCCTGCGGTGCTGCCACCGCAAACTGCTTACGGGTTCAACTAAGGGCAAAGGCTATTCGCGCCCATGTTTGCGGGCGGGCCTTTTGAAAACCTTGGGAAGGGTTGTGCCCGGCGTCACTAATGCGCTTCTCAGCAGGCCCCGGGGACACCCCCATCCGCGGCATTCTTGTGGCCTTTTCGACCAAGAGTGAGCGAGATCACATTCACCGCCATAAGCACCGCCGCACCGACCGCATGAATGCAGCACTGAACCTTCGACAAGACTCGTGCCAAAGGCCGTGGGTGTCGAGAGTTGCCAACGCCGAGCCGCGCGGAACCTCAGCCTCACCAGGTGACCTTGGGGCTCGCTTGGGGATGCCGAACGCGCGGCAGGCAGCGCCCCTGGCACCTGTGAAGGGCCGGCCGGCGGAGCTTCTGCGTCAACGCGCCCCGGCGCGGCCGGCGTCCGGACTCACCAGGGGTAGCGCAGGATCGCCGCGAAGCGCTGACCGCCCGGCACGCTGGCGGCATCGACGCTCAGCACCGTGCCACCGGTGAGCAGCACCCGGCGGGCGATCTCGTCGACCACGCCGTACACCTGCCCTTGCGCGGTGTCCGGGCCGTGCACCGTGCCGTCGTCGTCGACCGTCCCCTCGACGAAGAGCTCCTTGTCGACCACCAGCGTGTCGATGGCGCCGGCGGTGGCCGCGCGGGCGGCATCCGTGACCTCGGTGAGCGTCCGGCGCTGGCTGCTGCGGGTCTCGAACAACTCGGCCAGGCGCGCGACGTCGGCGGCCTGCTGCTCGAGCAGGATCTCGCGGGCGGCGGCCGCGAGCTCCTGGTCGCTCACCCGGTCGGGGTTGGTCTCGATGACCGCGTCGACGAGGTGGGGGTAGGAGCTGGCCGCACGGAAGATGGAGCGGACGGGCTCGACCGCCGCGAGAACCAGCGGCGTCGTGCTGCCGGCCAGGAAGGGTCGAAGGGCGGCGTCGACCTGGCGGGCGTAGTGCCGGATGTGCATCCGCTTGCCCTCGGAGCCGACCTGTCGCCCGCTGTGCGAGCGGCCGCTGATGCTGGTCTTGCCGGCGGCGTCGGCCGCGCTGCGCGGCAGGCCCTCCACCTTCACCGGCACCGGCGGCAGGTCTGCGGCCACCTCGACCAGCCGCACCTCGCCCTCGGCGAGCGCCAGCACGTAGCACGACATCGGCACGCTGGTGACCGCCAGCAACGGCTTGAGGTAGGCCCGGTCCGACACGTGCACCTCGGCGGTGACGGCGTGCGGCAGCCGGTGCGTCCACACGTGCTCCGCGGTCACGAACACGGCCAGCCCCTGCGCCTGGTACTCCCAGAAGTCGTCGTCGTCGACGAGGTCGGCCAGCTCTTCGTCGATCTCGGCGACCTCCGCCGACGTGGCCACGCCGGCCTGCTCCAGCGCGGTGCGGGCCTGCGCGGCGAGGTTCTTCAGCTCGATCCGGTCGGCCTGGGCCTGGGCGGTGAGCGGGGTCGTCGGGAGGTAGATCGACACGACGGCCGGCCCGCGCAGCTCGGCCAGGGCAAGAAGCTCATCGCCGGTGGGGAGGTCAACGTTCCACATGAGGTCGTCCTTCGCTGTCGTCCGGTGGTGCTGTGGGGCAGGCCCCGCTGTTCACGCCTGGGCCGGATGCCGTGTGCTCGACGAGCCGTGCACCGCCCGCAGGCTAGGCGATGGGCCCGGCGTGCCACCGTGGTGTCCAAGGTTGCGTTCCGGATCACCGGGGTTCCCGGGTCCGGCACGACCACGTCGACGACCCGCCGCCCGGGTGCGGTGCAGGCCGCACCCGGGCGGTGGGGGCTCGTCGTCAGCGAGACACCGGATACCGCTGTGAGGCAGCCCGGCTCGCGGCGTCAGTCGTCGTCGTGGTCGCCCTGGCTCGAGGCGATGTAGACGGCCCGGTTCGCCGCGGGCTGGATGAGCACGGCGGCGTCGTCGCAGTGGCGGGTGCCCGCGACCTTGGTCGAGGTCGACCCGTCACCCGCGGTGCTCAGTGCGAACGGCTCCGTGGACGCGCGGACGGCGCCGTCACACACCAGGGTGGCCACCACCGCGGCGATCGGGTTGACGCCGGTGCCCCGCGGCGGCGGGATGACCAGGCCGGTGATCCTGACCGAGATCCGCCCGTCCTCGCGCACCCGCACGCTGCTCGGGCCGTTGACCCAGGGCGCGCCGCCCGGGTTGATGCCCGCGACGGCCGGGCTCGCCGGGGCCGGCAGGCTGCCCACCAGGTCGGCCCGCACGATGGAGTGGCCGCCCGCGAGGGCGGGGCTCGCACCCAGGGCCAGCACCGCCACCGCCGCGGCGGCGGTCACGGGGATCAGACGGTTCGTCAGCGTCCTGCGCATGGTTCGTCCCTCTCGTCCAGCATGGTGAGCCCCCACCTCGCACGACGGCTCCCGATGCCTGTCCTACGGGGGCCGCGCCCCATCCGTTCAGCCGACGTGGGTGTGGCCGTAGACCTCGAGCTCGGTGGCCTTGGCCGACAGCCAGACCCGCTGGCCGGCAGCCAACCCGAGCTCGGCGACCGCGGCCGGGGTGACGTCGACCAGCGCCGACGGCTCGCCGGCGAGGTCGAGCCGCACCCGGTCGGTGAGCAGGGAGAGCCCGGTGATCGTCGCGGGCCAGGTGTTGCGCATGCTGGACACGTCAGGGGGTGCGGTACTGACCACCACGGCCGAGGGCCGCAGCGCCACCAGCACCTCACCGCGCTCGTGGTGGTCGGGGACCACGAACGAGCCGCCACCCGCCAGCTCCACGCGAGGGCCGTCGGCGGTGCCGGCATACAGGTTCAGCCCCACCAGCCGCGCGACGTACTCGGTGGCCGGCCGTCGGGCCACCTCGGCCGGAGTGCCCTCCTGCACCACCCGGCCGTGCTCGAGCACCAGCAGGCGGTCGGCGAGCACCAGCGCCTCGAGCGGGTCGTGGGTCACGAGCAGGCACGGCCCGGCGAAGTCGGCGAGGTGGCGCTTGAGCTCGCCCTGCACGTCGAGCCGGGTGCGGGCGTCGAGCGCCGACAGCGGCTCGTCGAGCAGCAGCAGCGAGGGGTCGCCCGCCAGGGCTCGCCCCAGCGCCACCCGCTGGGCCTGTCCGCCCGACAGGTCCGCCGGCCGCCGCCGGGCGAGGTCGGTGAGGCCCAGCCGCGCCAGCCAGCCGGCCGCGACGTCGCGAGACGCCGCGCGACCCAGCCCGCGCACCCGCGGCGAGAAGGCCACGTTGTCGAGCACGCTGAGGTGGGGGAAGAGCCGGTAGTCCTGGAAGACGACACCGACCGGGCGGTGTGCCGCCTCCACGAACGCACCGCTGTCGGCGTCGTCGAGGGTCACCCCGTCGAGCGAGATCCGCCCGCCCGACAACGGCATCAGGCCGGCGACCGCCGACAGCAGGGTCGACTTGCCCGAGCCGTTGGGCCCGAGCACGGCCAGCACCTCGCCCGGCGCGGCCGTGACCGCGGCGTGCAGGGTGAACCCGCCGCGGGCCACCTCGGCATCGGCAGTCAGCCCCCTGACCACATCGCTCACGAGGCGGCTCCGCCGCGAAGCCACCTGTCTCGCAACGTCACGAGCACCACGACCGACACGAGCAGCAGCACCAGGCTGAGCAGGATGGCTGCCTCGGGGTCGGTCTCGAGCGCGTAGTAGACCGCGATCGGCATGGTCTGGGTGCGCCCGGGAAAGCTGCCCGCGAAGGTGATGGTGGCCCCGAACTCCCCCAGCGCCCGTGCCCAGCACAGCACCGCCCCGGCCGCCAGCGACGGCGCCACGAGCGGCAGCGTGACGCGCCGGAACACCGTCATCCGCCGCGCCCCCAACGTCGCCGCGGCCTCCTCGAAGCCGCGGTCGGCCGAGCGCAGCGCGCCCTCGACCGTGACCACCAGGAACGGCATCGCCACGAAGGTCTCGGCCATCACCACGGCGGCCGGGCTGAACGGGATGGTGATGCCGAACCACTGGTCGAGGTACTGACCGAGAAAACCGTTGCGGCCGAACGCAAGCAGCAGCGCGACGCCGCCCACCACCGGCGGCAGCACGAGCGGCAGGGTGACCAGCGCGCGCACCACCCGCAGCCCCGGCACCGCGGTGCGCGCCAGCACCCAGGCCAGCGGCACGCCGACCACCACGGAGATGCCGGTCGCGAGCGTCGACGTCCACAGCGACAGCTTCAGCGCCTCGCCGACCTGCGAGCCCTGCAGGATCTCCCACGCGTTCCCCCACGGTGCCCGCACGAGCAGCCCGGCCAGCGGGATGACGAGGAAGGCGACCGCGAGCAGGGCCGGGACGAGCAGCGGCCACGGGGCCGAGCGGTCACCCGCACCATCGGCCGCCCGCCGTTCCCGTTCCCCACGGCTCAACCTCGTGGATGCCGTGTGCCGAGTTCCGTTGTCGCTCACCGGCCCCTCGTTCACGGCTGCTGGAAACCGGCCGCGGTGAGCACGGCAGCGCCGTCCGCGGACAGCACGTAGTCGACGAAGGCCGCGGCCGTCGCGGGGTTGGGGCTCTCGGCCAGCGCGGCGATCGGGTAGCTGGTCGAGGCGTTGACGTCGGCCGGGATCTCGATGCCCGTGACCTTGTCGCCGGCGGCGAGCACGTCGGTGACGTAGACGAGCCCGGCGTCGACCTCACCGAGCTGCACCTTGCTCAGCACCGACTTCACGTCAGGCTCCAGGGTGACCGGCGTGACGCGTGACCTTCGCGGTGGTGAACACCTGCTGCGCGGTCGACCCGCACGGCACCTGCGGCTGGCACAGGGCCGTCTTCACGTCGGCGCTGGCGAGCGAGCTCACCGCCCGTGACCTTGCCCGGGTTCGTGGGCGGCACGGCGATCTCCATGGCGTTCTTCGCGAACGTCCTCGGGTCGGCGGCCGCCCCGGCGGCCACCACGGCATCCATGGTCGTGGCGCTCGCCGACGCGAAGACGTCGGCCGGTGCCCCCGAGGTGATCTGGGTGGCCAGCGCCGAGCTCGCGGCGAAGCTGAACGTCACCTTCACCCCCGGGTGCGCGGCCTCGAACTGCCGACCCAGCGTGGTGAACGACTCGGTGAGCGACGCGGCGGCGAGCACCGTGATGTCACCGCGACACGACCGAGGACGACGCGGATGCCGTGCCGCCGGCGGTGCCGCTGGAGCCGGAGTCCGAGCCGCCCAGACCCGCAGCCGGCGAGGGCGACGGTGGCACCGACCAGGCCGGCCACCAGGATCACGACGGTGCGACGCATGGACGGGCTCCTCGGTGGACGGCGGTGGTCGGGCGCGCTCAGTGCAGCCGCGGGATCTCGACCGAGACGTTGGTCGCCTTGACGGCCGCGACGGCCAGCACCCCCGGCTCCAGGCCGAGCTCGTCGACCGCCTCGCGGCTCAGCAGCGACACGAACCGGTGCGGCCCGGCCTGGATCTCGACCTGCGCCATGACGGTGTCCTTGACGACCCGGGTGACCAGGCCGCTGAACCGGTTGCGCACGGACGCCGCGACGACGTCACCGGTCTCGAGGTGGGCCGACTCGTGGGCCAGCTCCTCGGCGAAGTGGGCGAGCACGGCACCGTCGACGCCCTGCCGCCCGGACCCGTCGGTGGTCGGTCTCGAGCCGGCCGCCGTCGGCCCACCGGCGCACGGTGTCGGTGCTGACGCCGAGCAGGTCGGCGGCTTCCTTGATCCGGAACGTGGGCACAGCAGGACTGTAGCCGCAGATGCGGCTCCAAGCCACGGCATCCGCCGCATCTGCGGCACCAACCGCGCTGCCGACGCCGATCAGCGCCTGAAGGCCCGCCGACCTCCAGGGCCGTGCGGCGTCAGCCGCGAGCCAGCGCCGGCCGGGGGTGGCCGTCGTCCTCGACCGCCGGCAACCCGAGCCACAGGCCGTGGTCGCCGCCGAGGTGGGTCGCCACGAACTGGTCGAACGGCACCGGCTCGCCGATGAGGTAGCCCTGGGCGTAGTCGACGCCCAGCTCGCGCACCACGCTCAGCGCGCCCTCGTCGGTGACGAACTCGGCGACGGTGCGCTTGCCGAGCGCCCGGGCGATGCCGACGACCGAGCGCAGGATGGCCCTGCCGACCCCATGCCCCCTGGCGGCTTCAGTATGGACGCCCGCCCTGTTCGGCCGGGCGGCATACTGCTGCGATGGACTTCACGACTGAGCTCGAGGCGACCGGTGGCACGACGACCGGGTTCGTCGTGCCCGACGAGGTGGTCGAGGCGCTCGGCGCGGGCCGCCGGCCCAAGGTGGCCGTCACCGTGCACGGCCACACCTGGCGCACCAGCATCGCCTCGATGGGCGGGCGCTTCCTGGTCGGTGCGAGCGCCGCGGTGCGTGCGGAGGCCGGCCTCACGGCCGGGGAGACCTACACCGTGACCGTCGAGGTCGACACCGCGCCGCGCACCGTCGAGGTGCCCGACTGACCTCGCTGCAGCGCTGACGGCATCCCCCGCCGCCGCCGCGGGCTGGGCCGGGCTCACCTACAGCCAGCAGCGCCAGCACGCCGAGGCGGTGCTCGCGGCCAAGAAGCCCGAGACCCGCGAGCGCCGGGTCGCCACCATCGTCGCCGGGCTGGGATGAGCACGATCGAGGCCGTGCGCGGCGACCTCACGACCGAGCAGGTCGACGCGATCGTCAACGCCGCGAACTCCTCGCTGCTCGGCGGCGGGGGCGTCGACGGCGCCATCCACGCAGCCGCCGGGCCGGCACTGCTCCGCGAGTGCCGCGAGCTGCGGCGCACCAGCCTGCCGTCGGGTCTCGACGTCGGGGATGCCGTGGCCACCGGCGCGGGCAACCTGCCCTGCCGGTGGGTGGTGCACACCGTGGGCCCGAACCGGCACGCCGGCCAGACCGACCCGGCCCTGCTGGCCTCGTGCTTCGCGCGCAGCCTCGCGGTGGCCCGCGACGTGGGGGCGCGCACCCTGGCGTTCCCGGCGGTCAGCGCCGGGGTCTACGGCTGGGACGTCGAGGAGGTGGCCCGGGTGGCCGTGCGCACCGTGCGGAAGGAGTGCGCCGCGCACGACGGCATCGACCTGGTGCGGTTCGTGCTGTTCAGCGACCGGGCGCTCGGAGCCTTCGAGGCCGCGCTCGCCGACCGGGCCTGACCCCACGCCCGTCGACGACGGGGCACCGACGGGCGTCGACGAGCACTCGCCGCGCGTCAGCGGGCGGGCCCGCAGACGCCTCGACGCCCCGGACTTGCAGGGGTCCGGGGCGCCGAGGAGTGATGTGCGCACTGCAGTGCTCTGCAGTGCGCGGTGGGGTCAGAACCGGCCGTAGCCGCTGACGCCGGAGAAGATCGCGCGCTCGGAGGTGGACTTCCCGGCCCGCGGTGAGTCGATCATCCTGCCGGGACCGGTGTAGATGCCGACGTGGTAGACCGGGGAGCCGAAGAAGACGAGGTCACCGGGCTTGGGGTTGCTCACCGGGGTGGCCGCCCGCTTCTGGGCCGAGGCCGTGCGGGGGATGGAGATGCCGGCCTTGCGGAACACGTACGACGTGAAGCCCGAGCAGTCGAAGCCGGCCGGGGTGGAGCCGCCGTAGACGTAGGGGATGCCGAGCAGGCCACGGGCGATGTTGACCACGCCGCTCGCCGACTGAGCCGGGTTGCTGGTGCGCTTCGCACTGCGGCTGACCGTGGCCTTGGACTTGGTGGAGCTGGTGCGGCTCGCGATGGCCCGGCTGACCCGGTTCACCGTGGGCTGCGCCTTCGGCTTCGGCTTGGGCTTCGGCTTGGCGACCGCCTTGACACCGGCGACGCCGACCGACTCGACGGCGACCGGAGCGGCAGCGGCGGGCGCGACCAGGGCCGGGGCGAGCGCGACAGCGGCCGGGGCGGCGGTGGTGGTGCTCACCTCGGCGCCGGGCGCAGCAGCGGCCGTCGTCGTCGAGGAGGCGCGGTGCACGGGTGCGGCCTGCGCCGGGAGCGCGAAGGCGGCAACCAGGCCGCCGGAGGCGGCCAGGACCGCTGAGGCCTTGACGCTGGTCTCGCCGGCACTCTTGACGATCGTCGAGAGCTCGGCCACGGGGTTGTAACGGACGGCGTTACGATGCCGCCCCGAGCGGGTGTCATTGACCACAGGGGAAACCTCTCAGTGCCTACGGGGTGAGCTGTCGGGTTCGGGCTGAGGTTGCCCGGCCGGTGTGGTCGTGAGACCAGTACCGGCTTCACCCCAAGGAGTCCGTGTGCTGCTGGACTCCGATGGTGGTTCCCCCGCTCCTGCCAAGCGGTGATGCGTGCTGACCTCGGCGGTGGCGGCAGGACTCGGCGTCCACCAGGAGGACCCGCCCAGGGGAGGCGAGCCAGATGAACCTAACACGACCTCCCGGGAAAATCACAAAACGGTCACGGAGAAATGAGAAGGACCGCCCACCGTGTGGTGGGCGGTCCTTCTCACGACCCGCCAGCGGGCCGGTGGGTCAGGGGTTGACCGTGACGTGCACGTGGTCGTAGTGGTTCGCGGTGGGTGACCCGCGGTCCTCCATGACCTTCCAGCCCCGGCCCGGCTCCCAGTAGCGCTGTCGCCAGATGAGGTACTTCACGTCGAACTCGCCGACGTGCGCCTGCACCCAGGCCGCGATGCCGTCGCCCTGCGACTTGCTCGAGGTCATGAAGTCGATGGCCTGGCCGGTGCTGTGCTCACCGGCGTTGGCCCGGTAACCACCGATGGTGCCGACGCGGAAGACGGAGTCGACGGCGGAGCAGAGCCGCGCTCCGTTGTTGTTCAAGCCGATGCTGCCGCACTGACCCGAGATCTTGGTGCTGTACGACGACGACCTGGGCGCCGCGGCGGACGACCCGCCCGACGACTTCGCGGACTTCGCGGCCTGCGGGACCGGGACCGGCTTGGGCTTCGGCTTGGGCTTCGGCTTGGCGACGGCCTTGACGCCGGAGACGCCGACCTGCTCGGGCGCGATCGGCGCCGCACCCTCGGGGGCGGACACCGCCGGGGCGATGGCGCTGCGCACCGAGGAGCGGGAGGCCGCCGGGGCGTCGGCACGGGCGGCCGAGGTGGTGGCCGCGGGCACGGCGAGGGTGAGGGCGGCCGGGCTGGCGTCGACGGGCAGCGCGAGCGCGACGGCGGCGCCGGCGAGGACGCCGACGGCGGCGACGCCCTTGGCGGCCCATGTCGCGCTGAGGCGCGAGAAGCCATCCGGAAGCCGACGTACGGCGCCGGGGGCGCGGCGTCGACCGGGGGTCTGGGGACGGGACACGAGGAGGTGGAGCCTTCCGTGGCGGGTAGGGATCCCCGACACCGTAGCGGGCGTCGACGCCCGAAGTCACATTCCGGTAACGGCGGATTCGCCTGGGGTTCAGCCCACGGTCCTGCCTCGTGGGCCCCTGACCAGCACGGATGCCGCCGCACCGGGGGGCGGCGAGACGGCGGCCGGATGAGACCCGACTCACGCCCCGGGCGGCTCACTCGCCGCCGAGTCGGCGACTCCGCCGCGGTCAGGTGGCCTGGACGAAGACGTGCGAGGCGATGTCGTCGGGCAGCGAGACCCCGGAGGACTCCTCGGCGCCGTCGCGGCAGGCGATGACCCGCACGCCCTCGCGCCGCACGCGGGCCGGCTGGCCCGGCATCAGGCCGGCGGCCGTGAGCAGGCCCAGCGCCTCGGAGTCGACCTGCACCGGCTCGCCGATGCGGCGGACCACGACGGTGGTGGGCTCGGTGGCGGCGATGACGTCGAGGGTGGTGAGGCCGTTGCGGAAGTCGGCGAGCTCGGTGAGGTCGCCCAGCTCGTCGAGGCCCGGGATCGGGTTGCCGTAGGGCGACTCGGCGTGGTCGGGCAGCATCGCGAGGATCTTGCGCTCGACCCGCTCCGACATCACGTGCTCCCACCGGCACGCCTCGTCGTGCACGAACTCCCACTCGAGCCCGATGACGTCGCGCAGCAGCCGCTCGGCGATGCGGTGCTTGCGCATGACCCGGGTCGCGAGCGTGCGGCCGTGCTCGCTGAGCTCGAGGTGCCGGTCGCCGGCGACCTGCAGCAGGCCGTCGCGCTCCATCCGCGCCACCGTCTGCGAGACCGTGGGCCCGGAGTGGCCGAGCCGCTCGGCGATGCGGGCGCGCAGCGGCGTGATGCCCTCCTCCTCGAGCTCGAAGATGGTGCGGAGGTACATCTCCGTGGTGTCGATGAGGTCCGTCACGTAGGCAAGCCTACGTTTACCGGGCGACACGCGGGATGCCGTCCCGCTCATCGTGCGGCGCGTCACCTCTCCTGCGCCGCCGCCGCGGCGCGGCGCCGGGGGTCGTACTCGGGCACCCAGCGGGCCAGCCAGGCGCCTCCGACGAGGGTCAGCAGGCCCACCGCCACGCTCGCCGCACCGATGGTGGCGACCGCCGCGACGGCGCCCACGACCAGGGCCGCACCGTTGTGGCCGACCAGCGAGATCAGGCGCCACACACCGAGGAACGGCGCGCGCCCGGCGGTCGGGGCGGCATCCGCGCCCAGCGTCATCACGATGCCGGAGCCGAGGCCGTTGCCGACGCCCATGAGCAGGGCCAGCGCCGCCACCCCCGCGAGGGTGGTGGTCAGGGGCAGGGCCAGCAGGCCCAGACCGAGGAGCAGGGTGACCGGGACGGCGACCCAGACCCGGCCGTGCCGGTCCATCACGGTGCCGGCCGGGTAGAACAGGACCACCTCGACGAGCGCGGCCGCGGCGAAGACGAGCGAGGTCTGGGCGGCGTCGAGCCCGATGTGCTCCGCCCACAGCGGCACCACGACGACCCGCGAGGACCGGGCCAGCCCGATGGCGAGCACCCCCAGCCCGACCGTCAGCAGCACCCGCCGGTTCTGCCGCACGACCTCCTTCACGGGCACGCGCTCGTGCCCGGCCGCGAGGCGCTCGTGGTGGGCCCCGAGGTCCGGGGTGGCCAGGGCCAGCGCGGCCGCGAGCAGCCCCGCCACCACGGCAACGGCGAACGCGCGCCTGCGGCCCCCACCGCGCCACGACGGGTGCGCCGATGAGCGGCCCGATGAACAGTCCGATGCGGGTGACCCCGCCCAGCGTCGACATCGCCCGGGCCCGCACGGCCACCGGGGCGGCGGCGGTGAGGTAGCTCTGCCGGGCCAGCAGGAAGACCGCACCGGTGGGCCCCATGAGGCACACGGCGACGCCGAGCACCCACAGCGAGGGCGCGACGAGCGCGAGCGCGCAGGCGACGGCATCCAGCGCGCCGGCGGCCACGAGGGCACGGCGCTCGCCGATCCGCTCGACGAGCACGCCGGCGGGCACCGCGGCCGCGAACTCGGACACGGTGGCGATGCCGACGAACAGCGCCGCCAGCCCCACCGAGGCACCCAGACCGCGGGCGCTCAGTGCCACCACCGGCAGCACCGCGCCGGCGCCGACCGACCAGAGCACCGAGGGCCCGAACGCCGGCACCGCGATCTGCCGCAGCGAGAACTGCGCGTCCTCCCCCACCTGCGCCACACCCACCTCCGCAATTATCTTGACGTCAAGATAACCCGCGCTGCCCGGCCGTGGGTAGGTTGGCGACGTGGAGATCAGCATCCCGCACCGCTACTGCGGGCCCCCGGAGTCCGGCAACGGTGGGTGGGTCTGCGGCACGGTCGCGGCGCACGTGCCGACCACCGCCGTGCGCCCGGCCGTCACCGTGCGGCTGGCGAGCCCACCGCCGCTCGACCGGCCGATGGCGCTCGAGGCCGAGGCGGCCGACGGCCTCATGGTGCTGCGACTGCTCGACCGGGGGCACCTGGTGGCGAGCGGCACGGCATCCGCCGACCTCACCGAGGAGGTGCCGCCGGGGGTGACCCTCGAGCAGGCCCGGGCCGCGGAGGCGCGCTTCGAGGGGCTGGCCGACCACCCGTTCCCCACCTGCTTCGCCTGCGGCACCGGCCGGGAGCCCGGCGACGGCTTGTGCCTGCGGCCCGGCCCGCTCGCCGACGGCACCGGCCGGTATGCCGCCACCTGGGTGCCGCGCGAGGTGACCGGGCCGCTCGTCTGGGCCGCGCTCGACTGCCCCGGCGGCTGGTCGGCGGGCATCGCCGGGCGGCCCATGGTGCTCGGCACGATGACCGCCCGGGTGCTGGCGCTGCCGGCGGCGGACGAGCCGCACGTCGTCCTCGCCTGGCAGCGGGGCAGCGAGGGACGCAAGCACCACTCCGGCTCGGCGCTGTTCTCCCCCGCCGGCGAGCTGCTGGCCCGCGCCGAGGCGACCTGGATCGCCGTCGACCCCACGACCATCCGACCCAAGGACCGGCCATGACCGCGACCCCGCAGTCCTCGAGCACGACCGGGCCGGGCGGCCGGCTCGCCGTCGTCACCGGCGCGAGCAGCGGCATCGGCGCCGCGACGGCCCGGCTGCTGGCGGCCCAGGGCTTCCGGGTCGTGTGCGCGGCGCGACGGGCCGAGCGGGTCGAGGCGCTGGCCGCCGAGATCGGCGGGGTGGCCGTGGCGTGCGACGTCACCCGCGACGACGACGTCGCCCGGCTCGTGGCCGCGGCCGGCGACCGGGTGCACGTGCTGGTCAACAACGCCGGTGGCGCGCTCGGGCTGGAGCCGGTGGCCCAGGCGGACCTCGGCCTGTGGCAGCAGATGTACGAGACGAACGTGCTGGGCACCGTGCGGGTCACCAAGGCCCTGCTGCCGGCGCTGGTCGCGGCCGACGGCGAGGGCGTCGTGGTCAACGTCGGCTCGATCGCCGGGTTCCTCGCGTACGAGGGCGGCGGTGGCTACACGGTGGCCAAGCACGGGGTGCACGTGATGACCGAGACGCTGCGCCTGGAGCTGGTCGACCAGCCGGTGCGGATCACCTTGGTGGCGCCGGGGATGGTGCGCACCGAGGAGTTCTCGCTGACCCGGTTCGACGGCGACCAGGAGCGCGCCGATGCCGTGTACGCCGGGGTGGCCGAGCCTCTCGTCGCCGAGGACGTCGCCGACGCCATCGTCTGGATGGCGACCCGCCCGGCCCACGTCAACATCGACCTGCTGGTGGTCAAGCCGCGCGTGCAGGCCGCCCCCCACAAGGTCCACCGCGCGGGGTGAGCGGGCGCCCGGCATCCGATCGGCAGTTCTCGCGCAGCCAGCAAGCCATCCCCCCCTGATTGCGACTTCGTGCGATTTACACACGGTTCTGACCGGGCGCGCGGCTGTAGAACCGTGTGTAAATCGCACGAGGTCAGGCTGGATGCCCGTCAGGGCTGGCGGCGGTGGACCTCCCACGAGTCGGGGTCGCCCAGGTCGCCCTCACCGGTGCGGGTGAACACCAGGCGATCGTGCAGCCGGTTGCGCCGGCCGGCCCAGAACTCGACCTCGTCGGGCACGATCCGGAAGCCGCCCCAGAAGTCGGGCACCGGCACGTCGTCGTCCCCGCCGTGGTCCGGGAAGGCCGCCGCCCGGGCCGCGTACTGCGCCTCGAGCTCACGCCGCGAGCCGATCAGCTCCGACTGTCGCGAGGCCCACGCCGAGATGCGCGACGCCCAGGGCCGTGAGTCGAAGTACTGCTCGACCTCCTCGCGCTCCACCTCGATCGCGGTCCCGCGGAAACGGATCGCGCGGTACATCGCCGGCCAGGTCAGGGATGCCGCGACCGCCGAGTTCCTGGTGAGCTCGCGACCCTTGGTGGAGGTCAGCGCCGTGACGAACCCCGGGCCGCGCTCGTCGAAGAAGCGCATCAGCACGGTGCGCACGTTGGGTCGCCCGTCGCCGTCGACGGTCGCGACCGAGATCGCCAGCGGCTCGAAGACGTCGCGGCTCACCTCCGCCCGGGCCACGGCGTCGTCGACCCAGGCCCGGGCCTGCGCATAGGGCGTCTCGAGCAGCGCCTCCTCGGTGAGGCCGTCACCGTCGTAGTCGACGCGCCCGGATGCCGGCCGCCCCCCGCCGTCACCGGCGGATGCCGGTCGCGCGCCGTCGTGTCCGCTGCTGCCCTCGTCCTCGCCCATGGCCCGATCGTAGGTCGCGGGCCGGCAGCCGGCCGTGCCCAGCCACGTCGCCCCCGAACCTTCACCTGTGCACCACTTTCGTTCCGTTGCGGAGGTGAAGCTCTCCGCACCGGGCGAGAAAGCTGGGGCCGGGGTCAGGGGGTGGGATGGCGGGCGTCGTAGCGCAGGAACCCGGGCTGGCGCAGCGACAGCAGCCCGATGGCGACGATGCAGGCGACGCCGCCCCACACCGCGGTCCAGCCCTCGCCGATCCGCTCGGCCACCGCGCCCCCGAGCAGCTCGCCCACCCGCGGGCCGCCCGCCACCACCACGATGAACACGCCCTGCAGGCGACCGCGCATCCGGTCGGGAGCGGCCGACTGCAGGATCGTGGTGCGGAAGACGGCGCTCACGGCATCCGCCGCGCCCGCGAAGGCCATCGCGACCAGCGCCCCCCACAGCGCCTGGGTCGTGGTGAGCCAGCCGTTGGCGCCGAGCAGGGCCACCCCGAGGCCGATGATGCCCACGCCCCAGCCGACGATGCTCACCATGATCGCCAGCCCCTGCCGGCGCACCCCGCCGAGCCGCCCGGAGGTCAGCGTCGCGAGCACCGCGCCCACCGCTGCGGCGGCATAGAGGTAGCCCACGGTGCTCGCACCGCCGCCGAGGATGACGGCGCCCGCGGCCGGGAACAGCACCCGCGGCTGGGCCAGCAGCATCGCGGCGATGTCGGCGACGAAGGTCATCCGCACGTTCGGCGCGCCACGCAGGAACCGGAAGCCGTCGAGCACCGAGGCGAGCCCGGCCCGGGTGGCCCCGCCCGCGGTGTGCGGCTCGGGCGGCAGCGACTGCAGGCGCCACAGCCCCCACAGCGCGGCCAGCGTGATCGACTGCGTCGGCGGTGTAGGCGGTCGCGAACCCGCCCCAGTCGACCAGCAGCCCGGCCATCAGCGGGCCGACCATCATCGCCGCGGACATCGCGAAGACGCCGAGCGCGTTGGCGGCGGGCAGCTGCTCGCGGGGCAGGATGCGCGGGTAGATGCTCTGCCGCGCCGGTGAGCTCACGCCGAAAGCCCCGTTCCACACGGCCACCAGGACGTAGAGCACCCAGACGTTGTCGTTGCCGAGCCAGGCCTGCAGCGCGCACGCGATCGACGTCGCCCAGGCCACCAGGTTGGCGACCAGCGCGACGAGCCGGCGGTCGTGGTGGTCGGACAGCGAGCCGCCGTAGAGCCCGAACGCCACCAGCGGCACGAGCGCGAAGAACCCCACGAGCCCGACCGCCGCGGTCGACCCGGTGATGTCGTAGACCTGCAGCCCGATCGCGACCACGGCCATCTGCGAGCCGACGTTCGACAGGGTGAACCCGGCATACAGCCGCCGGTACGCCGGGTTCACCCGCAGCGGGGTGAGGTCCGGCAGGTTGGCGCGCAGCACCCGGTGATCATGCACGAGGGTGCCGACCGGCAGGGCCCGACCGCTCCGCGGGCATAGGGTCCGACCATGGACAAGCCGGCGCAGATCGCGCTCCTCATCGACGCCGACAACGCGACGGCGTCCCGCATCGACGTCATCCTCGGCGACCTGGCGGAGTTCGGACAGACGAACATTCGTCGCGCCTACGGCAACTGGACCAAGACCGGGCTGAAGTCGTGGCAGGAGGTGTTGCACGAGAACGCCATTCGCCCGGTGCAGCAGTTCGACCCGAGCAAGGGCAAGAACGCCAGCGACATCGCCCTGGCCGTCGACGCCGTCGACATCCTGCACACCCAGCGCCCCGACGCCTTCGCGCTGGTCTCCTCCGACGCCGACTTCACGCCGCTCGTCATGCACCTGCGCGAGCACGGTGCGCTCGTCTACGGCTTCGGCGACGCCAAGACGCCGCAGCCGTTCCAGAGCGCCTGCACCCGGTTCCTCGTGCTCAACCGGCTCTCCTCCCCCAGCGGCCAGGCCGACCCGGGGCCGCCCGACGGCGGCCCGGCGGATGCCGTGTCGACCCCGCTCGAGGAGGCCGCGCTCCCCACCACCAAGCGGCGCCGGGCCACGGCCAAGGCGACGACCAAGGCGCCCGAGGCGGTCACGGCCAAGGCCACGGCATCCGCGAAGCGCACCACCGCCAAGGCCGCGACGAAGGCCGCCGCCGTGAGCGAGGTGAGCGCCCAGGGCTCGACGCCGGCCCGCGCCACCCGAGCACAGCTGCGTGGCGACACCAAGCTGGTGGCCCTGCTGCGGCGGGCCGTGGAGGGTGCGGCGGACGACGCCGGATGGGCCCGGGTCAGCACGGTCGGCAACCACATCTCCAACCAGTCCTCGTTCGACTCACGCAACTACGGCTACGCGCGGTTGAGCAAGCTGCTCGAGGCCACCGACCTGTTCGACATCCGCGATCCGGGCGGCCCGACCATGGCCGTTCGCGACCGTCGCGGGGCCGCCGGGACGTCCACCAACGGGACAGCCGGTGGGAACCCGTGACGGTGGCGTGCACAATGGGCCCGCCCGACAACGGCGACGAGCGACGATTGGGGACCCCATGAGCACCGCAGCACAGACCGGGACGGCCCACCCGGAGAGCGACCCGGACTTCCAGCCCGGCCTGGAGGGCGTGGTCGCCTTCGAGTCCCAGATCGCGGAACCCGACAAGCAGGGTGGCGCGCTGCGCTACCGCGGGGTCGACATCAACGACCTCGTCGGGCGGGTGTCCTTCGGCCAGGTCTGGGGGCTGCTCGTCGACGACGAGTTCGACCCCGGCCTGCCGCCCGCCGAGCCGTTCCCGCTGCCGGTGCACATCCGGCGACATCCGCGTCGACGTGCAGTCGGCCCTGGCGCAGCTCGCGCCGGTGTGGGGCTTCAAGCCGCTGCTCGACATCGACGACGACGAGGCCCGCGACAACCTCGCCCGCGCCTCGGTCATGGCGATGTCGTTCATCGGCCAGGCCGCCCACGGGCAGGGCAAGCCGATGGTGCCGCAGAGCGAGGTCGACAAGGGCCGCACCATCGCCGAGCGGTTCATGATCCGCTGGCGGGGCGAGCCCGACCCCAAGCACGTCGAGGCGATCGACTCCTACTTCATCTCCGCGGCCGAGCACGGCATGAACGCGTCCACCTTCACCGCGCGGGTCATCGCCTCCACCGGCGCCGACGTCGCCGCGTGCCTCTCCGGCGCGATCGGCGCCCTGTCCGGGCCGCTGCACGGCGGGGCCCCGAGCCGGGCCCAGCACATGATCGAGGGCGTCGAGAAGATGGGCGACGCCCGCCGCTACGTCAAGGAGGTGCTCGACCGCAAGGAGCGCCTGATGGGCTTCGGGCACCGCGTCTACCGCGCCTACGACCCGCGTGCCACCGTGCTGCGCGACACCTGCAAGCGGCTCGGCACCCCGCGCTACGAGGTGGCCCTCGAGCTCGAGAAGGCCGCCATCGCCGAGCTCGCCGAGCGCTACCCCGAGCGCCGGATGGAGACCAACGTCGACTACTGGGCCGCGGTGCTGCTCGACTTCGCCGAGGTGCCGGGCGACATGATGACGCCGCTGTTCGCCTCCGCGCGCACCGCCGGCTGGTCGGCGCACATCCTCGAGCAGAAGCGCACCGGGCGGCTCATCCGGCCCAGCGCCCGCTACACCGGCCACGGCCCGCGCCCCATCGAGGACGTCAAGGGCTTCCGCGCCCACTGACCCCGGACGCAGCGCACCCGGCGGGCCCGGCATCCACCGTGGATGCCGGGCCCGCCCGCGTTCCCCCGCCCGGCTCGCGCACCGTTCCCGCCCCGCTCGCCGTCGGCGCGCAACGGACTTACGCTCGCGGGAAGCCGGCCGCACGCCGGATGCTGCCCTGGAGGTGCCCGATGTCGCGCTCCCGCCTGGTGTCCCCACTCGCCGTCGTCGGGCTGGGCCTGGCCCTCGCCCTGGGCGCGGGGCCGTCGCCCACGGCATCCGCGGAGCCGACGATCCAGGTGACCACCGTGGTCAGCGGCCTCAGCAGCCCCTGGGACCTGACCTGGGTCGAGCCCGACCTCATGCTCTACGACCTCAAGGCCGGTCAGGTCTGGAGCAAGCGCGGCGCGGCCGCCCCGCAGCAGGTCACCATCACCGGCTTCCCGGCGATCTTCAACGTCGGGGAGTCCGGGCTGCTCGGCATGGTGGCCGACCCGGCATCCGCCACGAACCGGCGCTTCTACACCTGCCAGGCGGTGCGCAACGCGGCCGGCGCCGCCCTCGACATCCGGGTGCTGCGCTGGCGGCTGACGAGCGACACCGCGGCGACGTCCGACGGCGCGCCGGTCGTCACCGGCATCCCCCTGACCAGCGGGCGGCACGGCGGCTGCCGGCTGCGCTTCGGCACCGACGGCTACCTCTACGTGGGCACCGGCGACGCCGCGGTCGGCACCAACCCGCAGAACCTCGCCTCGCTGGGCGGCAAGGTGCTCCGGGTCGGGTGGAACGGTGCCATCCCCGCCGACAACCCGTTCGTCGCGCGCGGCGGGAACGCCCGCTACGTCTACAACTACGGGCACCGCAACGTGCAGGGCCTCGCCACGCGCCCCGGCACGAACGAGCTGTGGTCGGTCGAGCACGGCACCGACCGCGACGACGAGGTCAACCTCGTCGGTGCGGGGCGCGAACTACGGCTGGGACCCGGTGCCGGGGTACAACGAGGCCACCCCGATGACCGACCGCGACCAAGTTCCCCTCGGCACGCGTGGCGATGTGGACCTCGGGGTTCCCGACGGTCGCGACCAGCGGCGCCGCCTTCCTCACCGACGCGCGGTGGGGGGCGTGGCGCGGCATGCTCGCCGTCGCCCTGCTCAAGGACCAGGGCATCTCGCTGATGCGGATGAACCCGACGCCCGGCCCGAGCCGGGTCGTGGCGGTCACCCCGCTCGCCCAGGCCGAGGGCTTCGGGCGGATCCGCACGCTGATGCAGGGCCCGGACGGTGCCCTGTGGTTCACGACGTCGAACGGCACCAACGACCGCATCGTGCGCATCGCGCCCACCGCGACGCCTCCGGTGCTGGCCGCCGGGCACGCTCGTCCCGCCCTCCGGCGTCACGCTGGCCCGCACCGGCACCCAGGTCAGCGTGTTCGTGCGCAGCACCGGCGACCAGGTCTCGGTGCGGCGCAGCACCAACGACGGCAGCACGTGGGGTGGCTACACCCCCGCCGGGGTCACCTCCACCAACGCCCCCTCGGCCACGTCGTCGGCGGCCGGCCGGGTCGACCTCGTCACCCGCTGGCCTCCGGCGCGGTCGTGCACTCGTGGTACCGCGGCGGCCCGCGGCTCGGGCTCGACGAACCTCGGCGGCAACGTCATCGCGCAGCACGCCGTCTCGCTCGGCGACGGCACGCTCGACGTGTTCGCCGTCTCGCCGCAGCGGCGTGGCGCTTCGCGCAGCACTGGAACGGGCAGCGCTGGAGCGGCTGGGTGTCCGTCGGGGGCCAGTTCACCTCCGGGCTGTCGGCGTCGGCCGACCCGGCCCGCAAGCTCATCGTCGTGAGCGGGCGCAGCACCGACGGCGCCACCTACGAGCGCACGTTCACCCCGACGGCGGCGCTCGGCACGTGGGCCCGCAAGGCCGACGGCATGTCGGCCTGGTCCGACCTCGCGCTCGGCGACACCTGGCCCGGTGACGCCCGGCTCTCGGTCGCCGCGGCGTCCGACGGGCGGGCGGTCGTGCAGCGCGGGACGCTGGCGGTCGCCACCACGGCGGTGTGGACCTCGGCCGGGGACATCGTCTCGCGGGCGGACGGCAGCTTCCTGATGGCCGGGCGCGGCAGCGACGGCGGGCTGTGGGTCACCCGCGGTGGTCCGAGCAGCTACAGCAGCGTCAGCCTCGGCGGGGTGGTGCGCTGAGCGGCACCGCGGCGTCGCGGGGCACCCCGCCCGATCCACGTGGTGGACCTCACGTCCGCCATCCGGTCACGCATCGGTGAGGATGGAGCCGGCCGTGGAGCTCGCCGATGACGTCGACCCGCGGCGACCGGACGGCTCCGGCGGCACCCACCGTCGGGCCACCCCGACGGCCCGAATCCCCCACCGCACCACCCTTACCGCACCACCCCGACCAACGACCGACGACACCGGAGACCCCCGTGAGCGACACCGCCCCCATCACCATCCCCGCCGAGCTGCTCCCCGCCGACGGTCGGTTCGGGTCCGGCCCGTCGAAGGTGCGCCCCGAGCAGGTCGAGGCGCTCACCGCGATCGGCCGCACGGTGATGGGCACGTCGCACCGCCAGGCGCCGGTGAGGAACATCGTCAAGTCGATCCGCTCCGGCCTCGCCACCTACTTCGACGTCCCCGAGGGCTACGAGGTCGTGCTCGGCAACGGTGGAGCGACGGCGTTCTGGGACGTCGCCGCCTTCGGCCTGGTCCGCGACCGGGCCCAGCACCTCACCTTCGGCGAGTTCTCGAGCAAGTTCGCCACGGTCACCAAGAACGCGCCGTTCCTCGGTGAGCCGACCGTCATCTCGAGCGAGCCCGGCAGCCGCCCCGACCCGCGCGCCGAGGCCGGTGTCGACGTCTACGCCTGGGCCCACAACGAGACCAGCACCGGCGTCATGGCCCCCGTGCAGCGGGTCGAGGGCGCGGATGCCGACGCCCTCGTCCTCATCGACGCCACCTCGGGCGCCGGCGGCCTGCCCGTCGACGTCAGCCAGACCGACGTCTACTACTTCGCGCCGCAGAAGTCCTTCGCCGCCGACGGCGGGCTCTGGCTGGCGCTGTTCTCGCCGGCCGCCCTCGCGCGGGTCGAGGAGATCGCGGCATCGGGCCGCTGGGTGCCCGACTTCTTCAGCCTGCCCACCGCCATCAGCAACAGCCGGCTCGACCAGACCTACAACACCCCGGCCATCGCCACGCTGGCGATGCTCGCCAACCAGGTCGAGTGGCTCAACGGACAGGGCGGGCTCGACTGGGCCAGCGCCCGCACCAAGGACTCCTCGGGCCGGCTCTACGACTGGGCCGAGGCCAGCGACTACGCCACCCCCTACGTCACCGACCCGGCGAACCGCTCGCAGGTCGTCGCCACCATCGACTTCGACGACTCGATCGACGCCCCGGCCATCGCAAAGACGTTGCGCGCCAATGGTGTCGTCGATGTCGAGCCCTACCGCAAGCTCGGTCGCAACCAGCTGCGGGTGGCCTGCTTCCCGGCGGTCGACCCCGACGACGTCAGCAAGCTGATCGGCTGCATCGAGCACGTCGTGACCCAGCTCGCCTGACGCCCCAGCCTCCCCACTTCGTGCGACTTGCCTACGGTTCTCGACGGGCGGATGACGCGAGAACCGTAGGCAGGTCGCACGAAGTCGTTGGCGGGGCGGGGCTGGATGCCGGTCAGCCGGATGCCGTGAGGCCGGCGGTCACCCGCTGCGCCAGCCAGGCCGACTCGGGCACCAGGCCGGGGTCGCAGACCAGGGTCACCGCGAGGGTGCCCGCGTAGGACAGCACGTCGAACGACACCGCGACGTTGCCGGGGTTGACGGCCACCGGCAGCACAGAGACCACCTCGGCGCCGGCCACGCTCATCCGATGTGCGGGGCCCCGCACGTTGGTGACGAAGGTGTGCACGAGGCGCTGGTGGTCGACGAAGGCCTGGAAGGCGCCGACGGCCGCCAGGCCGCGGAAGGCCGGGGTGAGCACGGCGGACGACCCGCCGCGGGCCGGCCCGCGCACCCGGTCTCGCTCGGCGACGAGCGCCGCCAGCCGGGTCGCGGCATCGGGCACGGCCGGCACCCGCACCGGCACGACACCGGTGGAGTTGCCGAGCGACCCCGCCTCGCCCTGGGCGCGCCGCGACACCGGCACCGACACGACGAGCTCGGACACGCTCTCCCCGCGGCGGGCGAGCAGCTCGACCAGGGCGCCGGTCACGGCGGTGACCACGACGTCGTTGACGCTCGCGCCGTGCGCCCGGGCCGCGGCCCTGACGGCGGCGAGGTCGGCGCTGGCGACCTCCAACCGACGGTCGCCGCCGGTGCGCCCGAGCAGGCTGCAGCGGTCGGCGAGCCGGGGGCGCTGCAGGCCCAGCTCGCGGATGCCACCCCCGAGCCGACGCGCCGACCCGGCCGCCGGGCGCCGATCGGCAAGCCCGCGCAGGCCGCGCAGCCGCGACCCCCAGGCGTCCCGGGCGAGCTCGCCCCAGCCCGGCAGTGGCGCCGGCGCCACGGGAGCACCGGGTGCCGGAGCGCGAGCGTCGCGGGCGTCGTCGTCGGCCAGGGCGGCGAGCACCGCCAGCCCACCCATGCCGTCGGCGAGCACGTGGTGGGCCACGAGCGCGATGCCGGCCACCCGACCCCGGGCGTCGAGCAGCAGGCGTGCGCGCCACAACGGCCGCTCGAGGCCGAGCCGGGTCGTCACCAGGGCGGCGGTGGCGGCGAGCAGGGGCTGCGGCCCGGCATCCGCCTCGACGCTCACCTCGTCGACCAGGTCGGCGAGGGCGGCCGCCCCGGCCGCCAGCCAGACCGGCCGACCGCCCCCGGGCGGCGTGCGCACCAACCGCTGGCCGAGGCGCGGCACGGTGCCGGCGCGCTCCAGCAAAGCCGAGCGCACGGCATCCGGCGCCGGTCGTGAGCCGGGGTCGAGCACGAGGAGGGCGCCGATCGCCATCGGCACGCGACCGCGGTCGACAGCGAGCTGGAGCACGTCGTCGGCGCCGGCCCGGTCGATCACGAGAGCGCGTGGTGGGCCCACAGCACCACGGTAGGCCGCGGGCCGGACGCCACCGAGGGCGGGCCGGGCAGGCCCCGTGGCTACCGGGTCAGCGCGTAGACCAGCGCGACGCCCACCAGCACACCGAGCACGCCGAGCGTCATCCGCCGCCGGAAGAGCGGGGTCATCGGGCCGGCTCCGGCACCGACACGGTCGGTCGCTCGGACAGCATCGGCACCGAGCTCACCCGGACCCGTGGACGGCGCTGCGACTCGTAGCTCACCCGTACATTCTCCGACCTCGCCAGCCACAGCGACACCCCGACCAGCACCAGGCCCACGGCGACCGCTCCGATGCCGATGGTCCAACGAGGTCCGAACTGCTCCGAGATCCAGCCGATGAGGGGCGCCCCGGCGGGCGTGCCGCCCATGAAGATCGCCATGTAGAGCGCCATCACGCGCCCGCGCATCTCGGGTGCGACCCGGGTCTGCACCATGGCGTTGGCGGTGGTCAGCGCGGTGAGGGCGGTGAGCCCGACCGGCACGAGGGCCAGCGCGAACAGCCAGAAGGTCGGCGCCATCGCGGCCAGCGTGGCGGCCACGGTGAACCCGGCGAGCGACAGCAGGAGCACGCGCAGGCGGGGCACCTTGCGGCGCGCCGAGAGCAGGGCCGCGGTCAGCGAGCCGACCGCCATGATCGAGCCGAGCAGGCCGAACTCGCCGGCGCCCTTGTCGAAGACCTTGGTGGCCATCAGCGCCATGGTGATCTGGAAGTTCATGCCGAAGGTGCCGAGCACGAAGACGAGCAGCATGACCAGCTGGATGTCGCGCCGCATCCGCACGTAGTGGAACCCCTCGCGGATGCCGCCACGCCCCTTCACCCGCGGCGCCGGGCGCAGCTCGTTGCTGCGCAGCCGCAGCAGGGCGACGATGACGAACACGAAGGTGACGGTGTTGAGCAGCAGCGCCGGGCCGACCCCCCACAGGGCGATCACGACACCGGCCAGCCCCGGGCCGATGAGCCGGCCGAGGTTGAACGAGGCGGAGTTCAGCGAGACGGCGTTGGTGAGCTTGTCGTCGGGCACCATCTCGGACACGAACGCCTGACGGGCCGGGTTGTCGATGGCGGTGGCGACACCCTGGAACAGCGCGATGGCGTAGACCTGCCACAGCTGGGCCAGCCCGGTGACGGCGAGGATGCCGAGCAGCAGGCTCGAGACGGCCAGCAGGCTCTGGGTGAGGAGCAGGATGCGGCGCTTGCGGAACCGGTCGGCGATCAGCCCGGCCCACGGCGCGAGCAGCAGGAAGGGCAGGAACTGCAGGCCGGTGACGATGCCCAGGGCCGTGGCGGACCCGGCGGTGAGCACGGTGAGCACCAGCCAGTCCTGGCCGACCCGGCCCATCCAGGTGCCGACGTTCGACACCAGGGCGCCGGACGCCCACAGGCGGTAGTTGCGGACCTCGAGCGAGGAGAAGGTGGGGCTCACTCGGCGGCCACCCGTTCCAGCAGTGCCGTGGCCTGCGCCAGCACCGCCCGCTCGTCATCGGTGAGCTTCTCGAGCCGTGCGGCGAACCACTGGTCGCGCCGGCGCCGGATGTCGCGGATGGTGCGGCGACCCTCGGGCGTCAGCGACAGGATCACCTGACGGCCGTCGGTGGGGTCGTCGGCGCGCGCGACGAGGCCGCCCTCGACGAGGCCGGCCACGGTGCGGGTCATGCTCGGGGCGCTGACCTTCTCGAAGGCCGCGAGCTCCTTCGGGGTGCGGGGCGCCTCCTCGAGGCGGGCGAGCACCGAGAACTGGTGCGGGGCAACCGGTGCCGTGCTCTCGAAGCGCACGCGGCGCGAGATGCGCATGCACGCCATGCGGAGGTCACTGGTCAGCCGGTCGCGCTCGCCGCGGGTCATCGCAGGGCGGGCGGAGGCAGCCGTCGGGGTCGGGGCCTGCTCAATGGTCGAGGGTCGCACCGGCGTGGTGGTGGGGGCCATGGTCGTCTCCTCGGGGATGTGGCAGATGGTTAGCACAACTCATTACCTGTGCTAACTATTCCACTCCCCCCTACCCCGACTTCGTGCGACTTGCACACGGTTCTCGCAGGGCTCCCCGTGTAAGAACCGTGTGCAAGTCGCACGAAGTCGGAAAGAGGGTGAGACGCACGGCATCCGTGGTGGTCGCGAACCGGTCAGGTGACAAGTTCGGTGAGCGGGGCGATGAGGAAGTAGACGGCGAACAGGCCCGAGGTGAGCCACATCATCGAGTGGACGGCGCGCCACTTGCCCAGCACGACCTTGATGCGCACGTACGACGCGAACCCGGCCCCGATGCCGACGGTGATCGAGGAGCTGAACGGCATCAGGATGATCGTGAGGAACGCCGCGATGGCGATCTCACGCACGGCTGCATGACGGGTGCGTGGCGCCGTGCGGAGTCCCCGTACGCTGGGCCCGTGACGACACCGGAACCCCAGCCCGAGGAGCACCACCGCGCCCTGGGGACCGCGGCCCCGGTCGAGCCGCTCGCCGTCCCCACCCGCCGGATCGTCGCCGCCGGCATCGGGCTGTGGGCGGTGGCCCTCGTCGTGACGCTCGTCGTCCCCGCCTTCCACACCGGCGACCGGTCGTGGTGGCCGTGGACCTGCGTCACCGGCATGGCCCTGGGAGCCTTCGCCTGGTGGTACGTGGGCCGCGGGCACACCGACGCCGCCCGGGCCTGACCGGTCACGGCGCCGCGAGGGCGCTCGTGGTCGCCACAGCCATCGCGTCGGCGCTCACCGCGGGATGCCGTCAGGCCGGGTCGAGCTCGAAGTCGTCGAGGATCGGCGGCGCGACGCGCTCGGCGGTGTGCAGGTCGACGTCGACCTCGGAGTGCGCGCCGCACCCGTGGTCGAGGCTGACGACGCGGGCGTCGGAGGGTGACCACTCGTTGGCGCACACGCCGAACACCGCGCGCAGGGCACCGGCCATCGGCACGAAGAAGCCGCAGGTGGAGCACGGTGCCGGGGCCTTGACGGCCACCGGGGCGCTCGGGCCGGACTCGCCGTCGTACCACCGCTGGGCGGCGGTCTCGCGGCCCTCCGCCGAGAGCACCCGCGGGCGACCGAGGCCGAGCTCCCACAGGGCGACCTGGTCGACGTCCTCGTCACCCGTGGCCTCGAAGCCGGCCTCGAGGTTGGGGTCGTCGGCCACGAGCGGGGTGACGTCGCCGGGACCGACGTCGCCGGGCGCCAGCCGCTCGGCGTAGGGCACCCAGTCGGGCGAGAGCAGGGCGCCCTCGCCGGGCACCAGGTTGGCCTCGCAGACGGTGACCGTCTTCGAGCGGGGCACCCGGGCCACCGACACCGCCCAGCGCCAGCCGAGGTAGGCGCGGGCCGTGCAGGTGAAGTAGTGCGTGGCGAGCCGGTCCTCGACCATCTCCATCCCGAGGTGCTCCCCGACCGCGCCCGCCTCGGCGATCGAGACGGCCGCCTCGTGGGCGACCTCGACCGCCCCGCGCAGGGCGGGGTCGGTCTTCAGGGCGGCGGTCACAGCTCGAGGTCACCCGCCACGGCGTGCAGCACCTGGGCGACCTTGTTGCCGTGCGCCTTGTCGGGGTAGTGACCGCGGCGCAGCGACTCGGACACCGAGTCGAGCAGCTTGATGACGTCCTCGACGATGACGACCATCTCGTCGGGCGACTTGCGGCTGGCCACCCGACGGTTGGTGGTCACGGACGGCGCGGGGTCGAGCAGTGTGACCGACAGCGCCTGGGCGCCGCGGCGACCCTCCGCGATGCTGAACTCGATGCGCTGACCGCCCTTGAGGCCGGCCACACCCTGCGGCAGGGCGCTGGCGGGGACGAAGACGTCCCCCTCGCCGGCGTCGCCGGACACGAATCCGAAGCCCTTCTCCGAGTCGAAGAACTTCACCTTGCCAGTCGGCACGGTCCACCTCTTTGTCGCGTCTGCGGGTTCGGCACCCGGACGGGCACCAGCGCCAAGGCTAACCGCTCCCAGCCGTGGTGCGCTGCCGGGTTGTGGATGCCGGGCTCGCCCCAGGCTCGCCCCGGGCCCGCCCCGGGCCCGCTGGGCCCCCTGCGCAGGTCACCCGAAACCCCGTCGCCCGGTGTCGGTGGCCCGTGGCACGGTGGGGCGATGTCCGAGTCCAATGACCACCGGGGCGAGCGGGGGCAGGCGACCCCTGACACCACGCAGGCCCCGCTGCACGACCGGTTCACCCTGCGCGGCTTCTGGCGGGCGCTGCCCACACCGGGGCGGTGGCTGCTCTCCACGACCGCGGTCTCGACGCTCGGCCGGGGGATGACGCTGCCCTTCACCGTCATCTACGTGCACGAGGTGCGCGGCGTCCCGCTCGACGTCGCCGGCCTGCTCATGGGCCTGATCGCCGTCGTGGCCCTGGTCGTGACCGGGCCGGTGGGGGCACTGATCGACCGGGTCGGCTCGCGGGTGGTCCTCGTGTGGGGCAACGCGGCCCAGCTCGTCGGGGCGGTCGTGCTCGCGTTCGCCACCTCGGTGCCCGCGTTCGTGCTGGCCTTCACGCTGCTCGGCATCAGCTTCGGCGTCGGCTGGCCGGGGTTCAACGCCCTGACCGCGAGCATCGTCTCGGGCCCCCTGCGAACGCAGTTCTTCGGGATCAACTTCGCCCTGGTCAACCTCGGCATCGGGGTCGGCGGCATCGTCAGCGGGTTCCTCACCGACGTCGACCGGCCGGGCACGTTCACCGCGATCTTCCTCGTCGATGCTGCGTGCATGCTGGTGCCCATCGGCCTGCTCCTCGGGCCGCTGCGGCACGTCGCCGGCCGCCCGGAGCAGCCCCCGGCCGGGGCACCGGCGCCGGCCGGCACCGGCTACCTCACCATCCTGCGCAACCCGGCCGTCCTCTGGATCACGGTGCTCACCTTCTTGTCGAGCTTCGTCGGCTACGGGCAGATGGAGGCCGGGTTCCCCGCCTTCGCCCGGCAGGTCAGCGAGGTGTCGACCCGCACCATCGGCTTCGCCTTCGCCGCCAACACGGCGGTCATCGTGGGCATGCAGTTCCTCGTCCTGCGGTTCATCGAGGGCCACCGCCGCACCCGGGTCTTCCTCGTGCTGGTCGGGCTGTGGGCGGCCGCCTGGCTGCTGCTCGGCGCCACCGGGCTGGCGGCCGGCACGGTGGCGGCAGCGGCCGGCGTCATCGTCTTCCACGTGCTGTTCGGGCTCGGCGAGACGATGCTGCAGCCCACCGTGCCGGCCATCGTCAACGACCTGGCCAGCGACCGCGACCGCGGCCGGTTCAACGCCGTGTCGTCCGGCGCGTTCCAGGTGGGCGCCATCACCGCGCCGATCGTGGCGGGGTGGCTGCTCAGCCGCCAGCTCGGCGGCGTCTTCATCGCGGTCATCATCGGCGGCCTCGCCGGGGTGGCGGTGCTCGCGCTGGCGCTCGAGCGCCGGATCACACCCGAGGTCAACGGCATCGCCGACGACAGTGGCGCCGCGGACGGCCAAGGCGCCGCGGACGTCCAGCGCGTCGCCGGCGACCGGGGCGTCGTGGACGACCGGAGCATCGCCGACCGGTCACTCAGCCGACGAAGACCGCCGTGACCTTCATCCCCTCCTTGGCCGCCACGACGCGCACCGTCGCACCGACCGCCACCGGGGTGGCCGCCTTGCCGATGACGGGCGCGGTGCCGTCGAGCGTGTAGGTGGCCGCGAACCCGTCGGTGCTCTTGACTGCGAGCGACTTGCCGGCGGTGTAGGCGGTGACCTGGCCGGTCTGCACGACCATCACCGTGGGCGTGCCGGTCACCGAGGTGGTGAACTCACCGTGCAGCACCGCGCCGAGGGCGGCACCGGCGTCCGCGTCCATGCCCATCCCCTGCCGCGGTCCACCCGGAGCGACCGGGGCACCCTGACCGGGCAGCTGCGGCACCTCGTTGCCGTCGCCCCGGCCGTTGCCCCGGCCCTGGCCGTCGTTGGGGTTCAGGCCGTTACCCCGGCCCATCCCCATGCCCGGGCCCTCCTCGTCGAACCGGTCCCAGCGGTCGCGCTCGCCCATGGCGAAACCGCGGTCACCGCGTTGGTGCGACACGACCAGGGCCGCGGTGAGGCCGACACCGACCACCAGGACGAGCGCGGCCAGCGCTGCCGCCAGGCCGACGGCGGCCCGACCACCACCGGTCGAGGTCGCCTCGTCCCACCAGCGCCGCGGCCCGGAGGGCGGGCCGGCCGGCGGCACCCAGCCGGGCGGCGCCGGGGCGGCAGCGGCGGGCACGGGTTGCTGCGGCGGGAGGGCGGCGGTGTCGGCCGCCGGCTGCTGCGGGCGGGACGGGTCGGGCCCGGCGGTGCTCTGGTCACTCATGGGGTCATGATCCGCCGCGGCGGGCGCAATGACGCCATGCCGCAGAGAACTCACATCGAACTCACATGAACGCACAGGCCGGGCTCTGGCCGGGCTCAGGCCGGCGAGCGCACCGACCACGCGCCGGCCGGCGGGGCCCGCAGGCTCGGCGCCGGGGTCAGCCGCCGGACAGCGCCCGCACGACGCTCGACGGCGAGGGGCGGCCGAGCTGCGCGGCCATCCACACGCTCGTCTCGACGAGGGCGTCGAGGTCGATGCCGGTCTCCACGCCGGCCCCCTGCAGCGCCCAGACCAGGTCCTCGGTGGCGAGGTTGCCGGTCGCCGACTTGGCGTAGGGGCACCCGCCCAGCCCGCCCGTCGAGGCGTCGACGACGCGCACCCCGTCGTGCAGGGCAGCCATCGTGTTGGACAGGGCCTGCCCGTAGGTGTCGTGGAAGTGCACGCCCACCCGGTCGGGCCCGATGCCCGCGGCGTCGAGCGCCGCGAGCAGCCGATGCACGTGCCCGACGGTGCCGACGCCGATCGTGTCGCCGACCGAGAGCTGGTCGCAGCCGAGGTCCATCAGGCGCCGGCACACGTCGACGACCTGGGCCACGGGCACCGGCCCCTCCCAGGGGTCGCCGAAGCACATCGACACGTAGGCCCGCACCCAGAGACCCTCGGCCCGCGAGCGCTCCACCACCGGCCGGAACATCTCCACCGACTCGGCCACGGTGCGGTTGAGGTTCTTGCGGGCGAAGGTCTCGGTCGCGCTGCCGAACACCGCCACGGCCCCCACCCCGGCCGCCAGCGCCCGGTCCAGGCCGCGCTCGTTGGGCACCAGCACCGGTCGCCGCGGCCCGAGCCCCTCGTCACCGAGCAGGCCGAGCACCTCCTCGGCGTCGGCGAGCTGAGGCACCCACCGCGGGTCGACGAACGACGTCGTCTCGATCGTGGCCAGCCCCGCCCCGGCGAGCCGCCGCACGAACTCGGCCTTGACGGCGGCCGGCACGACGGCCGACTCGTTCTGCAGGCCGTCGCGGGGCCCCACCTCGTAGACGGTCACCGACCCGGGAAGGGCGGCGTCGGGCTCGACCTGCGGCAGCGGAAGTCTCACGCCCCGATCCTGACACGAGCGCGCGGCGGTGACGACCGCCGAGGCATCCATCCGTGCCCGCCGCACGACCGCCAGCCGCTAGCCTCGTGCGCGGGCGCCGACCGGCACCGAGGAACAGGGCGAGGACGCGCGACCATGAACGACAGCACCGACCCGGCAGCCACCGGCGACGGTTTCCAGGACCCCACGGCACCGGGCTGGGCCAGCCCGCCCCCGCCCACCCAGCCCCTCCCCGCCGAACCGCCGGTGACCCCGCCGTCGCCCTACACCGCGCCGGATGCCGGGCGCGCGCCGGACCCGTGGACGCCGGTCGACCAGCCGCCCTACCCGCAGCAGCCCCAGGACAGCCCCTACGGCGCCACCCCCTACGGCCAGCCCGGCTACGTGCAGCAGCCGTACGGCTCGACCGCCTACGGCCAGGCCCCCTACGCGCCGCCGCCCGGGCCCTACCAGCCGTACGGGGCGCCGCCGGCGAAGAACACCAGTGCGGTCGTGCTCACCGTGCTCTCGGGCGTCGCCACCGCGCTGTGCTGCCTGTTGGGGTTGCCCTCGCTGGTGTTCGGGATCGTGGCGCTGACCCGACAGGCCACCGACCCCGCGGGCTCGGCCCGGATGACGCGGTACGGCTGGATCACCTTCGGGGTGCTCATCGGGCTCGGGGCGGTCGCCGTCGTGGTGCTCGGCGTCATCGGCTCGGTGAACGACCCGACCGTCAACGACTTCGAAGGGCTCTGATCCCGCCGAGGTCCCAGCCGATGTCCAGCGAACTCACAGGTTCACCCGCCAGACTGGACCCGTGACCACCCAGACCCCCGAGGCACGCCTCCTCGTCGTCGAGGACGAACCCAACATCCGCGAGCTGCTCGCGACCTCCCTGCGCTACGCCGGTTTCGACGTCGCGACCGCGTCCAGCGGCACCGAGGCCCTGCGGGTCGCCGGCGACCACATGCCCGACCTGTGCGTGCTCGACGTGATGCTCCCCGACATGGACGGCTTCACCGTCACCCGTCGGCTGCGCGAGCAGGGTCGGCAGCTGCCCATCGTCTTCGTCACGGCCCGCGACTCGGTCGACGACAAGATCAAGGGCCTGACCGTCGGCGGCGACGACTACGTCACCAAGCCGTTCAGCCTCGAGGAGGTCGTGGCCCGCATCCGCGCCGTGCTGCGGCGCACCCGCGGCGAGGCCGACGAAGACCGCCAGGTCATCGCCTTCGAGGACCTCGAGCTCGACGAGGACTCGCACGAGGTGCGCCGCGCCGGGAGGGTCATCGAGACCAGCCCCACCGAGTTCAAGCTGCTGCGCTACCTCATGCTCAACCCCAACCGCGTGCTGTCCAAGGCCCAGATCCTCGACCACGTCTGGGACTACGACTTCCGCGGCGAGTCCGGCATCGTCGAGTCCTACATCTCCTACCTGCGTCGCAAGATCGACACCGAGGGCCTGCCCCCGCTCATCCACACCAAGCGCGGGGTCGGCTACGTCCTGCGCCTGCCTCCCCAGGGCTGATGACCTCGGTTCCCACACCGCGTACCGAGCGCGGGGCTGTTGCCCGCGTCGTGCGCCGGCTCGAGGCGGTTCCGTTGCGGACCCGCCTCGTGGCGATCGTGGGCACCCTCGTGGGCGCAGCGCTCATCCTCACCAGCCTCGCCACGGCACTCCTGATGCAGTCCGAACCTGATGGACGGTGTCGATGACGAGCTGACGTCGGTCGCACGTCCGGTCGCGAACCAGGCCCTCGCCGACCTGAGCAGCAGGGACTCCGGCTTCTTCCCCTCGAACTACGCGTTCCAGCTGCAGAGCCGGGGCGGGGCCTTCACCACCCGGCCCACCGGTGTCACCGACTACCCGGACCTGCCCGCCCTGCCCGTCACCGACCCGCGCGTCATCAGCAACGACCCGTTCACAGTGGGCTCCGTCACCGGTCCGCTCAAGTGGCGGTTCATCGCCGGGCGGGTGTCGGGGGCCGACGCGACGTTCGCGGTCGGAATCCCCTTGACCACCGTGAACCACACTGTCGCAAGGCTTCTGGTCACCACTGCGGCGATCGGCACCCTCGCCCTCATCGGCTCGATCGTGCTCGCCTGGTTCGCCGTGCGCCGCGCCTTCCGCCCGCTGTCGCGCATCGAGGACACCGCCTCGGCGATCGCCACCGGCGACCTCACCCAGCGCATCCCGGTGCGCCAGGCCGACGACGAGGTCACCTCGCTGTCGCGCAGCCTCAACGTGATGCTGACCCGCATCGAGTCCTCCTTCGCCGTGCGCGAGGCCAGCGAGGAGCGGATGCGCCAGTTCGTCGCCGACGCCTCGCACGAGCTGCGCACCCCGCTCGCCACGGTGCGCGGGTACGCCGAGCTCTACCGGCAGGGCGCCGTGAGCGACCCCGCAGCCGTCGGCTCGGCGATGGAGCGCATCGAGGCCGAGTCGACCCGGATGAGCGGCCTGGTCGAGGACCTGCTCACCCTGGCGCGCATCGACGACGCTCCCGTCGTGGAGACCACCCAGGTCGACCTCACCGTGCTGGCCGCGGATGCCGTCGCCGACGCCCGCGTGCGCGCCCCGGAGCGCCGCATCTCGCTGCTCGGGCTCGACGGCCCGGTGGCACCGACTCCGGTGCGCGGCACCGAGTCCCAGCTACGGCAGGTCGTCACCAACCTCGTCGCGAACGCCCTGCTGCACACCCCTGACGGCACGCCGGTCGAGGTGGCCGTCGGGCCCGATGACTTCGGTGTCGTCCTCGAGGTGCGCGACCACGGCCCGGGCGTGCCCGAGGAGGTCGCGACGAAGGTGTTCGAGCGCTTCTACCGCGCCGACCCCTCGCGGGGCCGCGCCGGCGGTGGCGGCAGCGGACTCGGGCTGGCGATCGTCGCCGCCATCGTGTCCCAGCACCACGGCCGAGTGGGTGTCGCACAGACCCCCGGCGGCGGCGCCACCTTCGTGGTCCGCCTTCCACAGGGGACTCCCAGCCTCTGATCAGGGCCCTTCCACCTCAACGGGATTGACTGACATCAGTCAGAGACCCCGACCCAAGGAAGGCAGCACCGATGAGCGAGCAGCCCCCCACCCCTCAGTGGTACACCCCCAGCGGCAGCACCACCACGGCCCCCCGGTACAACGGTGCGCCGACCACCGAGGCCCCCGCCGTCTACGGCACCACTCCCCCGCCGATGGGCCCGTTCGGGCCGCTCGGCCAGCCCGCCCCGCAGGCTCCGGCCCCGAAGCCCGCCAAGCGCGGTGGCCAGCTCGCCGCGGTCGCGGTGCTCGCGGCCCTGCTGGCGTCCGGTGGCACCGTCGCCGCGACCCAGTACCTGGACGACAACGGCACCTCCGCCGCCACCACCTCCTCGACCACCCAGCTCGGCAGCAACGCCGCCGCCCCGGTGAAGCAGGGCAGCGCCTCCGCCCCCGACTGGACCGCCACGGCATCCGTCGTGTCGCCGAGCGTCGTGAGCATCACCGCCACCAGCGGCCAGGGCGGGGGGCAGGGCTCCGGCGTCGTCATCGACAAGACCCACGTGCTCACCAACAACCACGTCGTCGCGGGCGCCCAGAAGCTCACCGTGACCCTGTCCGACGGCCGCACCTACGACGCCGAGGTGCGCGGCACCGACCCGTCGACCGACCTGGCGGTCATCACCGTCAAGAACGCCCCCGGCGACCTCACCCCGATCGCCATCGGCAACTCCGACAAGATCGCCGTCGGTGACCCGGTCATGGCCGTGGGCAACCCCCTCGGCCTGGCCGGCACGGTCACCACCGGCATCGTCAGCGCGCTCAACCGCCCGGTCACCACCCAGGCCGAGAGCCCCGCCCCGAGCGACGGCTCGCAGCTGGACCCGAACGGCCAGCAGCAGTCGGCCGGTGAGACGGTCGTGACCAACGCGATCCAGACCTCCGCGGCCATCAACCCCGGCAACAGCGGCGGCGCCCTGGTCAACGCCGGCGGCCAGCTCATCGGCATCAACTCGTCGATCGCCTCGCTCGGCTCCTCCTCCGGCGGCCAGTCGGGCAACATCGGCATCGGCTTCGCGATCCCGGTCAACGAGGCCACCTCGATCGCCAAGCAGCTCATCGAGAAGGGCGTCGCGGCGCACGCCTACCTGGGCGTCACCCCGCAGGACGGCAGCGCCAGCGACGGCTCGGCCACCCGGGCCGGCGCCGAGGTCACCTCGGTCGGCGAGGGCACCCCTGCCGCCGCGGCCGGGCTCGAGGTCGGCGACGTCATCATCGCCGTCAACGGCAAGCCGGTCGAGTCGGCCGACTCGCTCGTCGGGCACGTCCGCGAGAAGACCACCGGCGACCAGGTGACGCTCACCGTCCTGCGCGACGGCAAGAGCATCGAGGTCAAGGCCACCCTGGCGGCCAAGCCGACCACCAACGGCTGACCCGACACGCGCCACCCGGGCGCCCGACCACGCTGCCTGCACGGCGTGGTCGGGCGCCCGTCGGCATTCCGGGGTCAGTGGCTGCGCCGGGGAGTTGAGCCCACGTGCTCAGGCGCCCGGACCGGCGCCGCGTCGCGATGCTGGGGGCATGAGCCCACCACACCGCCGTCCGTCCAGCTCGAGTCCGAGTTCGCCGAGGCCATGAACCGCCTGTACGCCGTCGGCAACGGCCTGGCCCGGTTGCGCGCCGAGCTCGACCGCGAGGATGCCGTGCGCGCGCCCGCCGCCGTCGCCCCCTCGAGCGCTCCCCGGCCACACGCCGGCACCGCACCCGGTGCGCCTTCCGCGCCGACCACCGGCACAGCACCCGGCCCGGCAGCCATTGCGTCCGTCGCCCCGGGAGCGCCGGTCTGGTCACCGCCGGGGTCGTCCGCGCCGCCCCCGCCACTGCTCGGGCGGCGCGAACCGGTGGTCCCCTGGTACCGCCGCGAGGGCGCCGTGACCCGGGTGCTGGCGGTCGCCGGTGCCGTCATCACCATGGCCGGGGTGGCCATGCTGCTCGTGCTGGCGGCGCAGCGCGGCTGGTTCGGGCCGGCATCCCGGGTCGGTGCCGGTGCCGCGCTGGCGGCCGTGCTCGCCTGGCTCGGCGTGCGTGGTGGCGAGGCCGACCGGCGGGCCGGACGCAGCGTCGGAAGTGCACCGGTGGCGCTGGTCGCCACCGGAGCGGCTGCGGCGTACCTCGACGTCGTGGCCGTGACGAGCGGCTACGGCTGGCTCGCGCCGGCGCCGGGGCTGGCGCTGGCCGGCCTGGTCGCCCTCGCCGGGCTGCACCTGGCTCGACGGTGGGCCAGCGAGCTGCTCGCCGTCCTCCTCGTGGTGGGGGCGGCCGCGCTGGCCCCGGTGGTCGCGCAGGGCGGCGGCTGGCTCGTGTCGGCCTTCCTCGGGGTGCTCTGCGTCGCCGGCTGGTGGGCCGGCGGTGACCGGACCCGCCCGGTGCTCACCGTCGTCCGGGTGCTCCCGGTGACCTTCGCCCTGGTCGCCGGCGCTGTCGACGCACCGCAGGGTGGCATCGACGCCCTGGGCCTGCTGGGAGTGGCGGTGGTGGTCCTCGCCGCGACCCTGCTCACCTCGGCGGTGTCGGTGCGACGCGACCCCCTCGACGTGTCGGCCTCCGCCGCCGTCGCCCTGCTCGCGACCGGGCTGCTCGCCACCTCGGTGGCGCTGGCCGAACCGCCGCGAACCCTGGTCCTGGCCTCCGCCGCAGCCCTGCTCCTCGTCGTCGCGACCAGCCTGGCCCGGCGCCCGATCGGTCCGCTGGCAGGCCACCTCGTCGCCACGGTGGGCACCGCGGGCGCCGTCCTCGCCGTCCTCGCCGTGCTCTCCGGCGCCCCGGAGCGGTGGGTCACGACCGGCCTGCTGCTGCTGGCGCTCGCCGGGCTGGCCGCCGCCGGGGCGGGCAGGTCGCACACCTCGCTGGCCCTCGCGGCCGGCGTCACCCTCGTGGCGGTGCTGGGCTGGGCGCAGCACCCGCTGGCCACCGTCTCCGCCACGGCGGCCGGGGAGCACGACATGGTCGTCGCTCTCATCGACAGCGTCCTCGTGGCCGCCGTCGTGGCCACCGGGCTGTGGGCCGTCGGCGCGCAGCGCGGGCTCGGCCGGCACCTGCGCCTCGCCGCGACCGTCACCGCCTGGGTGCTCGGGCTGGGGGCGTCGACCACCGTCCTGGTCGCTGTCGGCACGCTGCTCGGGGCCCGGGCCGGCGACACCGCGCTCGGCTTCACCATCGGCCACGCCGTCGCCACCGTGACCTGGATGCTCGCCGCCACCTGGCTGCTGCTCCGGGGCCTGGAACGCTCCCGCGACGCCGACCTCACCCTGCGCACCGGCCTGGTCCTGGCCGGCATCAGCGTGGCCAAGCTGTTCCTCTACGACCTCGCCGCCCTGAGCGGCCTGGTCAGGTCGCTCGCGTTCATCGTCATGGGGCTGATCCTCCTCGCCACCGGCAGCCGCTACGCCAAGGCCTACGAGCGCAGCCGGCTCACCGCGTGACGCCCGGGGCGCGGACTGGCACAGTGGCCGCGTGGACGTCTTACGGGTGCGGTGGCGGGCGGACTGCACCCCGGTGTCGGGCGGCGCGCCCATCGAGACCATCGACGACGTCGGCACCGACCTGCTGCGGCGGTGGCACGAGCCGCACCGCCGCTACCACGCCACCACCCACCTGGCCGAGGTGCTGACGGCCGTCGACGTCCTGTGCGCGGCCGGCGGGGTCAACGGGACGAACCATTCGGTGGCCGCGCTCGCCGCCTGGTTCCACGACGCGGTCTACGCCGTCGACCCGGCCAATGCCAACGAGGCCGAGAGTGCCTCCCTCGCCGCACGCCAGCTGGGGCGGCTCCCGGTCGACCCCGAGCTCACCGCGCGGGTGGTCTCGGTGGTGCTCGACACGGCATCCCACGACCTGACGCCGCAGGCGGCGACCGACCCCGCCCGGGTGGTGGTGCACGACGCCGACCTGTGGGTGCTGTCGGCGCCGGTCGACCGGTTCGACGAGTACTGCGCGCAGGTGCGCCAGGAGTATGCGCACGTACCCGTGGCGCTCTACGCCACCGCCCGCTCGGAGGTGCTGCGGCCCTTCCTCGTGCGCGACCACGTCTACCGCACCAGCCACGCGCAGGCCGAGTGGGAACCGTCGGCGCGCGAGAACCTCGCGCGCGAGCTCACCCGGCTCGCGGGCTGAGCACCGCTGCGGCCAGCGGCCACCAGAACTGGTGAGAGCACTCGCGCTCGAGCTCGGCCCAGGTCATCCACCGGCGGTCGGAGGTGTCGTCGAGCTCGGCGGTGAGGGCCGGCCGGCGGCCGGGCACGCGCACCTCGAACACCTGGAGGAGGTCGCGACCCTCCTGCCACAGGCCGCCCGTCGTGCGGCCGTGGAAGCGCTCGTACCCCCTGGGCCTCAGCGCGTCAGGGGCGACGACCAGCCCGGTCTCCTCACGAACCTCACGAACCGCGTTCTCGCGCACCGTCTCTCCCGGCTCGCGCCATCCACCCGGGGCCCCCCACTCCCCCCGCCGCACGGAGTGGACGGCCGCGAAGTCACCGGCGTCGTCCTGCACGAAGGCCATCGCCGCGAAGACCCGGGCCTCGTCCGCCGCGCGATCGGACCTGATCAGGTCGACGTCGGCGCTGGTGCCGTCGACGAACCGGATGCCGCGCACGCGTGCGACGCCCTTGTCGCCACGCCGCTTCTGCATCCGCAGCCCGCTGGCCTGCAGGGCCCGGAGCAGGTCGCGGGCGCTGGTCGGGGTGGCACCGGCCGCGACGACCGACGCGTAGCGCTCCTCGGGGATGTCGTAGTGGTCGCCCTCGAACCCGCGCTCGGGGATGCCGACCACGCGGGCGAACGCGTGCAGCTCGTCGAGGCTGGTGTCGCTGACCAGGTGCGACCAGCGTCGGCCGTGCGCCTCCGCGCGGGGCGGGTCGATGAGGATGGCCACCCCCGCAGCGTAGGCGCGGTGGCCTGTGGAAAACCTCCGGCCGGTGTCCCCGTGCCGACCTACGCTCTCGGCAGACGGGCTCACCACGGCGGTGGGCCCACGACGAAGGGGGAGCGCCGACATGAGCGCACAGTTCCAGGTCGACACCGACCGCATCGCCGCGGCAGCCGGTGACGTGGCTCGCATCTCGGCCGAGATCGAGGGGCAGGTCGGGGTGATGCTGGCCCGGCTCACCGGTCTGCAGGACGCCTGGACCGGCACGGCATCGGTCCAGTTCCAGGGGGTCGTCACCCAGTGGCGCGGCACCCAGCAGCAGGTGCGCGCGTCGCTCGACTCGATCGGCCAGGTGCTCGGCGCTGCGGGGTCGCAGTATGCCGAGGCGGAGGCCAACGCCACCCGGATGTTCTCGTAGGCCCGGGAGCCGCCGGTCGGTCGGCCCTCGTCGCCGGTCGGCGTGTGGCGCTGCTCAGTCGGTGGCGATGGCGCGCAGCACGTCGAGGCGGGCTGCCCGGCGGCCGGGCCAGAGGGCGGCGAGCACCCCGACCAGGCCGGCGACGGCCACGAAGCCCACCAGCTGGACCCCGGGGACCGCGAGCACGTCGAGGCCGTCGTCGGCCAGCGAGCGCTGCAGGGCCAACGCGAAGGCGATGCCCACCACCACGCCGAGCACCGCGCCCAGCAGGGCGATCGCCACCGCCTCCAGTCGCAGCATCGTGCGCAGCTGGCGGCGGCTGAGACCGACCGCGCGAAGCAGCCCGATCTCGCGGATCCGCTCGGTGACCGACAGCGCCAGGGTGTTGACGATGCCGAGGACCGCGATCACCACTGCGAGGCCGAGCAGCGCGTAGACGATGAAGAGCAGCCGGTCGATCGGCGTGCGTTGCTCGGCGGCGAACTCGGCCTGGTCGTTGACGCTCACGGTCGGCAGGTCGGCGACCACCGCGTCGAGGCCGGTCCGGAGCGCGGCGCGGTCGGTGCCGGGCTGCGCGACGACGTAGACCGTGCGGTCGGTCGGTGGCACACCGATGGCGTCGAAGCCGTCGAGCGACATCGTCACGTCCGACTGCAGCACGCTGTCGGCCACGTAGGTGGCCACGACGGTGGCCGTGCTCTCGTCACCGGCGTAGCCGATGTCGACCTTCGACCCCACGGCCAGGCCCTTGTCGCGGGCGAACGTGGTCGACAGGGCCACCGACGACGCGTCGAGGTCGGCGAGCGCCCCGGTGGAGACCTCGGGCCGGGCCACGGCGCTGATGGCGTTGGGCTCGACGGCGGTGGCGAAGTCGCGGTCGCCGTTGACCTGGAGCACCGCTCCACGCACCTGCGCGACCTGTGCGACGCCGGGCACCTGTGCCACCTCGCGGGCCACCGAGCTCGAGAACGGTTGTCCCACGGGGTTGGTCACGACGTAGTCAGCGATGATGTCCTCGGCCAGGGTCTTGTCGAGGCTGGCCTTCGCCGACGCCCCCAGCACGGCCATCATCGTCACGAGCGAGACGCCGATCATCAGTGCCGACGCGGTGGCCGCGGTGCGGCGCGGGTTGCGGCGGGTGTTCTGCTCCGCCATCAGCCCCACCGCACCGAAGCCGCGCCGGTAGATCCAGCCGAGACCGGCCAGCACCGGGCGGCCGAGCACCGGGCTGAGCAGTGCGGTGCCCACGAGCACGCCGAGCGCGCCGACCCCCAGCACGTAGGTCGGCTCCGACCCCACGCCGAGCAGGCCTGCTGCCATGCCGGCGATGCCCGCGGCGAGGAGCACGGCGCCGACGGTGATCCGCCACCGCAGCCCGCTCTCGGCCAGGGCCACGTCGTCGCGCATCGCCGCGACCGGCGGCACGCTGCCCGCCCGCCGCGCGGGGAGGTACGCCGCGGTGACGGTGACGAGCACCCCGACCACGAGGCTGACGATGACCGTGCGCGGCTCGAGCACCAGCGGGTTGTCGCTGAGGTCGAGACCGAAGCGCGTGAAGACCGCTTTGATGCCGACCGCGAGCAGCACGCCGAGCCCCACCCCGAGGGCGGACCCCACGAAGCCGACGACGGCGGCCTCGATCAGCACCGAGCGGGCCACCTGCCGACGGCTGGCGCCGATGGCGCGCAGCAGGGCCAGCTCGCGGCTGCGCTGGGCCACGAGGATGGAGAAGGTGTTGACGATGAGGAAGGCGCCCACGGTGAGGGCGATCCCCGCGAAGACGAGCAGGAAGGTCGTGACGAACGACAGGGCCTCGTCGATCCGGCTGGCGGCACGGGCCGCCGTGGCGTCGCCGGTCGCGGCCTGGGTGTCCTTGGGGAGCGCCTTCGTGATGGCAGCCTTCAGCTGGTCCTGGCTGGTGCCGGGCGCCGCCGTGACCCAGATCTGCGAGAAGACGTCCTTGCCCTCCAGGAACAGCTCCTGGGCCTGGCGGGTGTCGAACATGACGACGCTCGACCCGACCAGCGTCGACCCGCCGAAGGCGGCGGTGCCGACGACGCGAGCGTCGAGGCGCGGCCGCTCGGTGGCCGTGACGAGGGGCACGGAGTCGCCGATGAGGTAGCCGGACTTCTCGAACGTCGTGCTGTCCATGACGATCTCGCCCTCGGCGGCAGGCCAGCGGCCGCGTTCGAGGGTCGCCACGGGCACGCCGTTGGCCGCCGGGCCGGCGGAGTAGTTGACGGCGATGCCGGGTGGGCCCGAGCCGCCGATCAGCTTGCCGTCCTTGCCGACGACGAAGGTGCCGAAGTTGGTGATCCGGCCGTCGGCGCGGGCTGCCCCGGGGACGGCGGCCAGCTGCTCGACCAGCGAGGCCGGCACCGTGCGCGCCCCCGAGGTGCCGCCGCCGAAGCCACCGCCACTGTCGGCCGACGAGCCGGGGCGCACGATGACGTCGCCCACCGCCCCGCTGGTGAGCCCCGTGAAGGCCTTGTCGAGGGTGTCGGTGAAGACGTAGGAGCCCGAGACGAAGGCCACCCCGAGCACCACGGCGAAGGCGCTGAGCAGCAGGCGCAGCTTGCGGGCGAACAGGCTCCGCCAGGTGGCGCGGAGCACCTCAGCCCCCGACGACGAGGTGGTCGAGCGCCGCCATCCGCTCGAGCACGCGCTCGGGGGTCGGTGACCGCAGCTCGTCGACCACGTGGCCGTCGGCGAGGAAGACCACCCGGTCGGTCCAGCTGGCCGCACCGGGGTCGTGGCTGACCATGACGACGGTCTGGCCGTGGGTATCGACCACCCGACGCAGGAAGCCCAGCACCTCGGCACCCGACGTGGAGTCGAGGTTGCCGGTGGGCTCGTCGGCGAAGACGATGTCGGGCCGGCTCACCAGGGCCCGGGCGCACGCGACGCGCTGCTGCTGCCCGCCCGACAGCTCGCTGGGCCGGTGGCCGAGCCGGTCGCGCAGCCCCACGGTGTCGACGACCTCGTCGAACCAGGCGGGGTCGGGCCGGCGGCCGGCGATGGCCGACGGCAGCAGGATGTTCTCCTGCGCGGTGAGGGTGGGCACCAGGTTGAAGGCCTGGAAGACGAACCCGATCCGGTCGCGCCGCAGCTCGGTGAGGTGCTTCTCCTTGAGCGTGGTCAGGTCGACGCCGCCCACCCAGACGTGGCCGGTGGTCGCGTCGTCGAGCCCGGCAGCGCAGTGCATCAGGGTCGACTTGCCCGAGCCGGACTTGCCCATGATCGCGGTGAACTCACCGGCATACAGGTCGAGCGTGACGTCGTCGAGGGCGACGACCCGGGTCTCGCCGGCGCCGTAGACCTTGCTCAGGCCCTCGACCCGGGCGGCGGCCAGCCGCTCACCGAGCTGGCTGGCGGGCGCGTTGGCGAGCGTCATGGGAGTCCTTCGGTGCGGGCCGGTTGCGGCAGGGGGTCGAGCCGGCGCGCGAACGTCCGCACACCGTCTCCTGCCCCACCAACGCTAGGCGAGGCCCCCGGTGTTCCGCTGCGGGGGTCAACCCTGAACGGCCCCCGACCCGACCCGGAGCGTCGCGGGCAGCGGGTCGAGGCGCACGGCATACACCTGCTGGAGCCGCGGGTGCGCCTCGTCGCCCTCGACGACGCCCGTGACCCAGGCCAGCGAGAGGTCGTTCGGGCCCACGGTGACCAGGGCGATGTTGTTGTCGAACCACGGCCCGTCGGTCACGGTCCACGGGTAGGCCGGGCTGGGCACCTCGGGCCAGTGGGTGGCGACGAACCGCATCGGCCGGACCAGCGACTTGGCGAACAGCGACACGATCATCCGCACGCCGCGCGGCATCGGGTTGCGGATCGGCGAGCACACCGCCTGCACCACCCGCGACTGCGCACCCAGCCGCAGCGGGTCGGTGACCTCGGCGAGGTAGGAGTTGTGGACGTCACCGGAGAGGAAGGTGACGGTCTGCGGCGCCGGGCCGCGCTCGCCGCGGGCCACCTGCATGACCAGCTCGAACAGCTCGTCGAACCCCTCGTTGAAGGCGGCCCAGTGCTCGAGGTCGATGGTGCGCCGCATCTTCTCGGCGACCCGGGCGACGGATCGGCCGTAGGCGCCCTGCGCCAGTGCCTCGTCCATCGCCTCGAAGTCGTGCAGCCCGGGCGGCAGCAGGAACGGCAGCGAGGTGCCGATGAACAGGTGGTGCACGCCGCCGCGCAGCACGTCGTCGACCCAGCGCAGCTCGTCGGCGTCGAGCATCGAGCGGCCGTCGGGCCGCAGCTCGCGGGCGGCCCGCGAGTCGATGACGACCAGGGCGCTGTCGCCCATGGCGCGGGTGTAGCTCCAGCGGTAGGACGTCGGCTCGGCATCGGCCCGGGCCGCGAGTGCGTCGACCTCCGCGGTGAGGTCGAGCTCGTCGGTGGCGCCCGACGCCTCGTGCGCGACGACCCGTTGCCACAGCTCCTCCTGGGCCAGGTCGGCCGGTGAGAGGTTGCCCAGGTGCTGGTGCACCCAGTAGGCGCCGAGCCCGGCGACGATGCGCTCCTGCCACCAGGTGGTGGCCCGGATCTCGCGCCGCCACGACCACGAGGTGTTCCAGTCGTCGCGGATGTCGTGGTCGTCGAAGATCATCGCCGACGGCACGGTCGACAGGACCCACCGGATGACCTCCTCGCTCCAGGCCAGCCGGTAGAGCTCGGCGTACTCGACGAAGTCCTTGATCTCCTGGCCCGGGGGCTCGTCGAGGCTGCGCCGGGCGGCCATGAACTCCTCGAGCTCCTCGTGCGGGGTCGTGTCGGCGTAGACCTGGTCACCGAGCAGCAGCAGCACATCGGGCCAGGGCACATCGGGGTCCTCGCGCAGGGCCAGCGCGAGGGTGCGCAGCGCGTCGACGCCGTGGGCGGCGTTGCCCTGCGCGTCGTGCGACCCCGTCGTGCGGCAGGTGCCGAACGCGAAGTGGGGCAGGCGGTCGGGGTCGAGCGTGCGGATGCGGCTGGGCGGCATCCCGGGTCGCGGCCAGACCAGCTGGTCGTCGATGCGCACCGAGTAGGTGTCGGCGCTGCCGGGGAGCAGCCCGTCGAGCACGACCAGGGCGTAGTGCGACCCGTGCACGGCGATGGTCCCGGCACTCCAGGTGCGGCCGGCCCGCTCGACGGTGACCCGGGCGGCGCCCGCGGTGCGCACCCACACCGTCGCGGACGTCTCGTCGACGTAGCGCAGCATCGGGCCGAGGACGAGCGGCGTGTCGACCGCGGTGATGGACATGGGGTCATCCTGCCCCCGCACGCCGACCGGCGGCTGAGCGCGATCCGTGCGATCGCTGTGAAGCGGGAGCCCGGTGTCCCGGCCGAGCACGGGCCGGTGACCCCGCGCTGGGCCGGGCGCTACCGTGGCGCGCATGGCGGGCGAGCGCAGCACGACCTTCTCCGAGCACCCGGAGGTGCGGGCCTGGCTGGCGCGCCTCGACACCGAGGCCGCGGTGCTGCCGGTGGAGCGTCGCACCGAGCTGCGCGCCAGCATCGAGGACTACCTCGCCGATGCCGAGCGCGCCGGCCGGGGCGGACGACCCCCGGGCCGCCGAGCGGGCCCTTGCCGACCTCGGGTCGCCCGAGGCGATGGTCGCCGAGGCGGGCGGCTACGCGGTGGCCCGGGCCGAGCCGTTCGGTCCGGCCGCCGAGACTGGCGCCCCCACCGGACCGCCGTGGCTGGAGGTCGCGACCGTGGCACTGCTGGCGGCATCCGTGGTGCTGGCGCTGGTGCCCGCGACCGAGGCGTTCGCGCCGGTGCCGTGGTTCGTGGGCACCCTGCTGGTGCTGCTCTCCCGGCGGTGGAGTGCGGGCGACAAGGCGCTCGCCGTGCTGGCCTTCGGCGTGATGGGGGTGCCGTTCATCCTGCTCGGGCGCGACGAGCTGCCCACCTCGATGAGCCTGGTGGTGTCAGTGGTGCTCGTGGCCCTCTGGCTGGCGGCGGCGGCCCGCCTGCTGGTGCGCGCCCAGGCGCCGCGCGAGCAGGGCTTCGGCCTGCGGATGCGCTGAGCCCCACCCTCATCTCCCCCCACCGCACGGCTCCGCATCCGGGTTGGGTGCTGAGGTGGTCGCCCCGGCCGCCGCCTCAGCACCCGACTCGCGGCCGTGCGGGCTCGGGGATGCCGCGAGGGCGGCCCCCGTGGTGGGGACCGCCCTCGGTGTGGCTCAGCCGGGTGGCTGGAGTGGTGAGCGTCGGCTCAGAACCCCATGCCGCCCATGTCGTCGCCACCACCGGGCATGGCCGCGGAGGCCTTCTCCGGCTTGTCGGCGATGACGGCCTCGGTGGTGAGGAACAGCGCGGCGATCGACGCGGCGTTCTGCAGGGCCGAGCGGGTGACCTTGGCCGGGTCGATGATGCCGGCCGCGATGAGGTCGACGTACTCGCCGGTCGCGGCGTTGAGGCCCCAACCCGGCTCGAGGTGCGCGACCTTCTCCGCGACGACGCCACCCTCGAGGCCGGCGTTGATCGCGATCTGCTTGAGCGGGGCCTCGATGGCGACACGCACGATGTTCGCGCCGGTCGCCTCCTCACCCGTGAGCTCGAGCTTGGCGAACGCGGCCTTGCCGGCCTGGATGAGCGCGACGCCGCCACCGGCGACGATGCCCTCCTCGACGGCCGCCTTGGCGTTGCGCACGGCATCCTCGATGCGGTGCTTGCGCTCCTTGAGCTCGACCTCGGTGGCCGCGCCCGCCTTGATGACGGCGACGCCGCCGGCGAGCTTGGCGAGGCGCTCCTGGAGCTTCTCGCGGTCGTAGTCGGAGTCCGACTTCTCGATCTCGGCGCGGATCTGGTTGACCCGACCGGTGATCTGGTCCTGGTCGCCCGCACCCTCGACGATGGTGGTCTCGTCCTTGGTGACGACGACCTTGCGGGCCTTGCCCAGCAGGTCGAGGTCGGCGGTGTCGAGCTTGAGCCCGACCTCCTCGGAGATGACCTGGCCACCGGTGAGGATGGCGATGTCGCCGAGCATGGCCTTGCGACGGTCACCGAAGCCGGGAGCCTTGACGGCGACCGACTTGAAGGTGCCGCGGATCTTGTTGACCACCAGGGTCGACAGGGCCTCGCCCTCGACGTCCTCGGAGATGATCAGCAGCGGCTTGCCGGACTGCATGACCTTCTCGAGCAGCGGCAGCAGGTCCTTGATCGAGCCGATCTTGGAGTTCGCGATGAGGACGTAGGGGTCCTCGAGCACGGCCTCCATGCGCTCGGCGTCGGTGACGAAGTAGTGGCTGATGTAGCCCTTGTCGAAGCGCATGCCCTCGGTGAGCTCGAGCTCGAGGCCGAAGGTGTTGCTCTCCTCGACGGTGATGACGCCTTCCTTGCCGACCTTGTCCATGGCCTCGGCGATCATCTCGCCGATCTGGGTGTCAGCGGCGCTGATCGACGCGGTCGCGGCGATCTGCTCCTTGGTCTCGACGTCCTTGGCGGCGGCGAGCAGCTCGGCGGAGACGGCGTCGACGGCCTTCTCGATGCCGCGCTTGAGCGCCATCGGGTTGGAGCCGGCCGCCACGTTGCGCAGGCCCTCGCGGACCATCGCCTGGGCGAGCACGGTGGCCGTGGTGGTGCCGTCACCGGCGACGTCGTCGGTCTTCTTGGCGACCTCCTTGACGAGCTCGGCGCCGATCTTCTCGAACGGGTCGTCGAGCTCGATCTCCTTGGCGATCGAGACGCCGTCGTTGGTGATGGTGGGGGCACCCCACTTCTTCTCCAGCACGACGTTGCGGCCCTTGGGACCGAGGGTGACCCGCACGGCATCGGCGAGCACGTTCATGCCCCGCTCGAGACCGCGGCGAGCCTCTTCATCGAAAGCGATGATCTTGGCCATTCGGGTGGTTCCTCCCACGCGAATCGAAGGTGAGACCGGGCGGTGCCCGCGACGGACGAGACGGATGCCGTCGGCTCATGTCGCCGGGGCACCAGACCCTCACCGGACCGGTCAGGATTGTCACTCTCACTAGGAGAGTGCTAACGCCATTATTGGCACTCTCGGGTGGAGAGTGCAAACGGCCGGGCGTGCGACGGGCGCCGGTTCCCGGCGCGGCAAGGGCTCCCGCTCAGCGGGTCGGGCCGGCGAGCGCGCCCACGGGCTCCACGACGGATGCCGGGCGCTCCGGCCCGCGCCCCCAGCCGGTGAGGCGCCGGGCCACCCGGTCGACCGCCAGCCCCAGGCCGAGCGCCAGGGTGATGCCGAGCACCGAGCCCAGCAGCGGGTTGCCGTCGAGCCAGCGCCCGGCCAGCGCGCCGACCGCGACCGACCAGGTGGCCCAGGTCGCGGCGGCCAGAGCGGCCAGGGCGGCGAAGCGGCGCGCCGGGAAGCCGGTGGCGCCCGCGGTGAGGTTCACGGCCACCCGGCCCAGCGGCACGTAGCGGGCGGTGAGCACGACCAGGGCGCCCCGCCGCTCGAGGGTGGTGGTCGAGCGCTCGATCAGGCGACGGGCCCGGGGCCGGGTGACGCGGTCGAGCCGCTGCGGCCCGTAGCGGCGGCCGACGACGAAGGTCAGCACGTCGCCGAGGAAGGCCCCCACCGCCGCGACCAGCCCGAGCAGCACCAGGTGCGGGCCGTCCCCCGCCACGGCCACCGCGGCGAGCGCGACGACGACGCCCTCGCTCGGCACCGGGGGGAACAGCGCGTCACCGACGGCGATGAGCAACACGACGGGGAGCACCCACGGGGCCGCTGCCCCGGCCTCGAGCAGCGTGGTCAACGCGTCGAGCACGGTGGGCCTCTCGGGCAGGGCGCGTCGGGCGCGGGTGCGGGCAGAGCCGGTCAGGGCAGGGGGTTCGAGGTGGACGGGCCGGCGACCGTGGCGGCGGCGCACGACCCGTCCGCAGCACCAACGCACGAGCCGCTCGGATCGTCCCTGCCGCCGGGCAGCGATCCCGCACGTGCCGGGTTGTGGCTGTCAGATCTCGCAGGTGACAGCAGTAGCCCCGCACGTGCCGGATGCCGGATGCCGGTGTGGTCGAGCCGGGGTCAGACCTCGGGGGCGTGCCCCTCGAAGGTCGCCCGCATCGAGCCGTCGGCCTCGGAGCTGACCGGGTCGTCGAGGTCGGCGACGAACACGGCCTGCGCCTCGCGGGCCGGGTTGCCCTCGAGCTCGGCGACCACCTGGCGCCAGGCCGCGAGGTTCGGGTGGTCCAGCGTCGTGCACGCCTCGGCCGGCGCGAGCGACTCCACGGCCGCCGCCAGCTCGGCCCTCGACACCGGCACCGTGGCGGTCGACCCGTCGTGACCGAGCACCGTCGCGAGCACCACCGCGGGCAGCCCGTGCCGCCCGCCCGGGGTGTTGACGTGCTCGAACACCCACTCCGGCGACGACGACGCGGGGCTGAGCGCCACGGCATGCGCCACCGGTTGGCGCCACCCGTCGATCCGGGCGGCGAGGTGCTGGCGGATGGCGGCGAGGCCGTCCGGGGTGCTCCAGTCGAGGTCGGTCATCGCCGCAGCCTGACAGGGCGATGAGAGCCCCCCTCGCCCGCGGCAGGTGAACAGCGGGTGAACAGAGCCACACGCCTTGGTGAAGTCGTGGCGACGCCCCCACACTGGTGAATCGTGGACGCAGCGACAATCATTCTTGTGCTCGTCATCGTGACGGCACTGGCCTTCGACTTCACCAACGGCTTCCACGACACCGCGAACGCGATGGCCACATCCATCGCCACCGGTGCGCTGAAGCCCAAGGTCGCCGTCGGACTCTCGGCCATCCTCAACCTCGTCGGGGCATTCCTGTCCGTCGAGGTGGCCCTCACGGTGACCAACTCGGTGATCAACCTCCAGGAGAAGTCCGGCGCTCCAAAGGCCGAGCTGCTGGCCGACGGGGGCGAGGCCGTTCTCATCATCATCCTGGCCGGTCTGGTCGGCGGCATCGTCTGGAACCTCTTCACCTGGCTCTACGGCCTGCCGTCGAGCTCGTCGCACGCCCTGCTCGGTGGCCTGGTCGGTTCGGCGATGGCCGGGCTCGGGGTCAGCGGTGTGAAGTGGACGGGCGACGGGACCAAGCTCGACGGTGTGGTCGGAAAGATCCTGCTCCCCGCGCTGATCTCCCCCGTCATCGCGATGACCGTCGCGATGGTCGGCACCTGGCTGGTGTTCCGCATCACGCGAGGTGTCGCCGAGCGGCACCGGCAGTCCGGCTTCCGGGTGGGCCAGGTCGGGTCCGCCTCACTGGTGTCCTTGGCCCACGGCACCAACGACGCCCAGAAGACGATGGGCGTGATGACGCTGGCGCTCATCGCCGCCGGTGCGTGGACCAGCACCACCAGCATCCCGAACTGGGTCAAGGTCAGCGCCGCCTGCTCCATCGCCCTGGGCACCTGGCTCGGCGGCTGGCGGATCATCCGCACGCTGGGCAAGGGCCTGGTCGACATCTCCCCGGCGCAGGGCATGGCGGCGGAGAGCAGCTCGGCCGCTGTCATCCTGTCCTCGAGCAGCCTCGGCTTCGCGCTGTCCACGACCCACGTGGCCACCGGTTCGATCCTCGGCTCCGGTGTCGGGCGGAGGGCACCGGTGCGCTGGAACATCGCCGGCCGGATGGTCGCCGCCTGGGCCATCACGCTCCCGTCCGCCGGCCTGGTCGGGGCGCTGATGTGGTTCATCGCCGACAGCATCGGCGGGGCGCTCGGCGCCATCGTCATCACCGCGATCCTCGTGGCGTTCGCCACCTTGATGTGGGTACGGTCCCGCCGTTCGCCGATCGGCGCCCACAACGTCAACGACGAGTGGGAGGGCATCCCGGGGACGACGAAGGTCGCGCCTGAGGCGAAGACCACGCAGCCCACACCCCCCACGCACGACTCGGTCCTCTGAGGGAGACAGCGATGAACAACGTGTCACTAGCGCTCGACGGCGCGATCCGGGTCCTCGTCGTCGGCCTCATCTTCGGCGCCGGCCTCCCGGCGATCTACGCCTTGGGCATCCGCGCCCGGGCCTACGGCCAGGGCGGTGAGGCCGAGGTCAGCCACGCGCGACCGCACCCGATCGGCACGGTGCTCGCGTACGTCGCCTTCGGCCTCGTCATCGCCGGCGTGCTGCTGGGCCTCGCCGTCATCGTCGGCGGCGGTCTGGGGATGCAGCTCGAGTTCACCCCGTGGCCCACGCTCGTCGAGAAGGGATGACCGCCCCGATGGCCCGGCTCTCCGCCTCCGTCCTGGCCTGGATCCGTTCCGGCTACCCCGAGGGCATCCCCGACGGTGAGGCCGCCGCGCTGAACGCGGTGCTCCAGGAACGCCTCGGGGTCGACGCGACTCTCGACGTCCTGCGCCGCCTCGCCGACGAAGGCCGGCTCTCCGCCTCCGTCGCCGCGGCCCTCATCCCCGAGGACGAGCAGATCCGCCAGGTGTCGGCCAAGCTCGTGCTGGGCGGGTGGCCCCTGGGCAGCACGGCCGAGGACGAGGACGAGGCCCCTCCACGCGAAGGCAGCCCGCTGGCCCGGATCGTCAGCTGGCTGCGCGAGGGCTACCCCGGCGGCGTGCCCGACCACGACTACCTCCCACTGCTCGCCCTCCTCGAGCGCCGACTCACCCGCTCCGAGGTCAAGAAGGTCGCCAAGGCCCTGCGCCGGGCCGACGTCAGCCCGGCCGGGCCGTCCGACATCGCCGCCGCCATCACCGAGGTAACGCACACCGAGCCCAGCGAGAACGACCTGCGGCGGGTGCGCGACCAGCTTGCCAGGAAGGGCTGGCCGGTCGAGTTCCCCGACCCCGACCTGGACTGAGCCGGCCACGACGGCCCCGGATGCCGGGTGCGTACCGCGCGCACCCGGCATCCGCGCGTCTGTGGACTGGTTCGAGGTGATCCGCTCACCCCTGGCGGCAGCGGATCACCTCGAACCGGGCGCACTCCGGGGCCGGACAGCAGCAACGCCCGTCCGGCTTCCCTCACGGACGGGCGTCACTGGCTTGTGGGGGCGGCGGCTCAGGGCTCCAGGCCGAGGCGGCGGGCCGAGCGGGCGCGCTGGCGGCTGGCCCGCAGCCGGCGCAGCCGCTTGATGAGCATGGGGTCGTGCTCGAGGGCTGCCGGGTGGTCGATCAACGCGTTGAGCACCTGGTAGTAGCGCGTCGAGCTCATGTCGAAGAGCTCCTTGATCGCCGTCTCCTTCGAGCCGGCGTACTTCCACCACTGCCGCTCGAAGGCGATGATCTCGCGGTCACGCTCGGAGAGCCCCTCGGTGGGGGCAATCGTGCTGACCGATTCGGAGGCGGCGCTCACGTGTGTCCTCGACCCTTCATCCGGTGCCTGCTGAGCGCCCACTCTAACGGGGAAATGACACGCATGTCATTCGCCCGGCGCGTTGTGCAGCGTGTCGGCGAGCGGGTCCTCCCGTGGCGCGGACCAACCGCCCCAGCAGTCCCACGAACCACAGGTTGGGCCCTCAGGCCATGGTGTCGAGGATGGCCGTGATGTCGGCCTCGCTGGTCTCCGGGTTGACGATCGCGAAGCGGGCCAGGGTCTCGCCGTCGTGCGTGGTCGGCACGACGAAGGCGAACTCGTCGGCCAGCATCCGGTCCGACCACTGCTGGTAGTCCGCGGGCGACCAGCCGAGCCGCCGGAAGACCACCACCGACAGGTCGCGGTCGCGCACCAGCTCGAGCTCGGGGCGCGCCCGCACCTCGGCCTCGGCGAAGCGGGCGATGTCGAGGGTGTGCTCGATGGCGGCCTCGTAGGCGTCGGTGCCGTTGACGGCGAGGGAGAACCAGAACGGCAGGCCCCGGGCCCGCCGGGTCAGGCCGACCGAGTAGTCGGTGGGGTTCCACTCGTCGGCGTCGGTGAGCACGTCGAGGTAGCCGGCCCGCTGGGTGTGCGCGGCGCGGGCCTCGGCCGGCTCGCGGTAGAGCAGGGCGCAGCAGTCGAACGGCGCGAACAGCCACTTGTGCGGGTCGACGATGAACGAGTCGCACTGCTCGATGCCGGTGTAGAGGTCGCGCACCGAGGGGGCGGCCAGGCCCGCGCCACCGTAGGCGCCGTCGACGTGGAACCAGAGCCCGTACTCGCGGCAGACCGCGGCCACCGAGGCGAGGTCGTCGATGATGCCGAAGTTGGTGGTTCCGCAGGTGGCCACGACCGCGAAGAAGGTCTCGGGGCCGTTGGCCTCCAGCACCTCGCGCAGCGCCGGGCCGGTGAGCCGCCAGCGGTCGTCGGCCGGCACGCCGACCAGCTCGGCATCCATGACGTCGCAGGCCGAGGCGATCGAGGAGTGCGCACCCGCGGTGGCGGCGACCCGGTTCGGCCGTACGCCGGCCGCCGCGGTGCGCCGGGCCGTGTGGCGGGCCGAGACCAGCGCGGACAGGTTGCCGATGGTGCCGCCGGGGGTGAACACGCCGCCGGCACCGGCCGGCATCCCGACCAGGTCGGCGATCCAGCGCAGCGCCTGGTTCTCGGCGAAGACCGCACCGGACCCCTCGAGCCACGACCCGGCGTAGATCGACGAGGCGCCGACGACCAGGTCGAACATCACCGCGGCGTCGCTGGGGGCGCACGGGATGAAGGACAGGTAGCGCGGGTGGTCGGTGGACAGGCAGGTGGGGGCGAGGTCCTCGGCGAACAGGCGCATCGCGGCGACGCCGCCGAAGCCCTCCGCGGTGATCGTCTGCCCCACGCGCCGGTCGAGCTCGTCCTGGCTCATCGGCTGGTCGAGGGGTGGCGAGATCCGCACCCGCTCCTCGGCGTACGCCATCACGGCATCCGCGAGCGCCGCGAGCTCGGTGTGCTTGTTCTCCTCGTACCTGATCCCGTGCACGGCGGCGACTCTAGCCCTCGGTGCGGCCCAGGAGGTACGTCGCGAGGTCGGGAACCGTCGTCGACGAGCGCGTCCGGGCCGGCGGCCGCCAGGGCGGCACGCTCCCCCGCGCCCCAGGTGACGGCCACGGCGCCCATCCCGGCGGCCTGGGCGGCGAGCACGTCGACCGTGGCGTCGCCGACGTAGACGCAGCCGGCCGGGTCGACCTCCAGGGTGGCGGCGGCGTGCAGCAGCGGGTCAGGGGCGGGCTTGTGCGCGGTGGTGTCCTCGAGGGCCGCGACGACGTCGACGAGGTGGTCGATGCCGACGCCCACCAGCGCGAGCCGGGCCGTCTCGCGCCGCTTGGACGTGGCGACCGCGATGGTGACGCCGGCGGCGGTGAGCTGAGCGAGCAGCTCGGGCACGCCCTCGTAGCGGCGGATCAGCCGGGCGGTGTTGGCGAGGTTCCACTCGCGGTAGACACGGTCGAGCTCGACGCCGTGCTCGGGGCTCTCCTCGAGCAGCGCCGGCAGCAGCGGGCGGCCGATCCAGGCACGGGCCCGCGCCTCGGTGACCTCCTCCGCGAGCACGGTGCGGAAGGCGTGCTGGTACGAGGCGACGATGAGCGGGATGGTGTCGGCCAGCGTGCCGTCGAGGTCGAACAGGACGGTCGCGAAGCGGGGCCGCAGGGCCTGGAGGGACTGATCGGATGCCGGGGAGCTCACCGCCACAGTGTGCCCACCTACCGCGGTGGGAGCGGAATCCGCCGTGGGTCCTCGCTCAGCGCACGGTCTGGCGCACCGCCGACAGGGCCGAGTCGAGCACCGTGCGCAGCGTCTCGACGGTGAGGTCCTCCAGCCGGCCCGCGGTGTCGGCCCGCCGCAGCTCGGCGCGCACCTCGTCGCGGAAGCGGCGCAGCAGTGCGTCGGCCTCGGTGAACCGCACGTGCGAGGTCGAGCGGCTGTCGCGGGTGGAGCCGGAGTGCGGTGGGGCGGAGGCGCGGGCCTCTTGAGCGGCCGCAGCGAGCTCGGCCCGCAGCCCCTTCATCGTGCCGCGCACGTCGTCGCGCACCCGGGCGGCCCGGTCGCGCACCGTCTCGGCGATGCCCTGCTCGAGCGCCGCCAGCTCGCCGCGTCGCTGCTCCAGCTCCAGCCGGCCGGCATCGGTCAGCTCGTAGGTGCTGCGCCGCTCGACGTCGGTGCGCCGCACCAGGCCGTCCTCCTCGAGCTGGGCGAGCCTGGGGTAGATGGTGCCGGCGCTGGGCCGGTAGGTGCCCCCGAACCGGTCGGACAGCGCGGTGATGACCTCGTAGCCGTGCATCGGTCGCTGCTCGAGGAGGGCGAGCAGGTAGAGGCGCAGCTGGCCGTGGGCGAAGACGGGCGGCATCTCAGAGCATCCCGTGGGTGCCGTGGCCACCACTGGTGCGCGGGGGGTCCTGCACGTCCCGGGGCGCGGGCGTGTCCTGCACGTCCTGGGGGGCGGGCGTGTCCTGCACGTCCTGCACGGCCGCCGCGCCGGGGGCACCGCGCAGCAGGGTGACGTTCCCCGAGACGGTCGTGGCGGTGACGGTGCTGCGGGCACCGTCGCTGCGCAGCACGACCTTGCGGCCGGGCATCGGGCCGCTGTGGTCCTCGCCGTCGACCACGAGTCGACCCGAGAGGGCGCTGGCGGTGACGTCGACCAGCTCACCCTCGGGCAGGCGCACGGTGACGTCACCGGACACCGAGGTGGCGTCGATCGAGGTGCTCCCCGAGGTGACGTCGAGGGCCAGCTCGCCCGACACCGAGTCCGCGTGGACCCGCGCCAGCGCGCCCGAGGCCGCCAGCTCGCCCGAGACGGTGCTGAGCGAGAGGTCGCCGGTGTGGTCGCGCACGACGACCTCGCCCGACACGCTGCTCGCCTTGAGCCGGCCCCGCGTGCCGTCGACGACGACCGAGCCGGAGACGGTCGAGACCGACGCCGGCGCCTGGATGCCGGCCACGAGCCCCTCCGCGCTCACCGTGCCGACCTTGGTGGGCAGGGTGCGCGGCACGGCGATGCTGACGTCGGCGCGGTCCTTGGCGCGGAAGTTGCGGAACTTCTCGAGGAAGCCCTCCCAGACGTCGAGGGTGAACTGGTAGCCCACCCGCAGCTCGCCACCGCTCAGCGACACCTCGAGCGGCCGGCCGTCCACCGAGTGCACCTCGATCCGGACGCCGGGCTCGTCGTGCGTGACGACGTCGACCCGCCCCGCGACCAGCTGCACCCGCAGCGACCGCACCTCGTCGACGTCGATGACCTGTGGGCCCGAGACGACCCAGGACTCCGGTGCCATGACATGTTCCCCTTTCGCGATATGTCGTGTTCCGCATTCACGATATATCGCGATATGTCGCGACGCAAGAGGAACCGCTCACCGTCCAGCGTTGGGTGCTCAGGTGGGTGCCGGGGCAGCCACCTGAGCACCCGACTCGAGGGGGTTCGGTGGTCAGAAGCGGGGGTACCGCCGGCGCAGGGCGAGCGAGACGTAGACCAGGGCCACGAGCACGGGCACCTCGATGAGCGGCCCGACCACCCCGGCGAGCGCCTGGCCGGAGGTGACCCCGAACGTGGCGATCGCCACCGCGATGGCGAGCTCGAAGTTGTTGCCGGCCGCGGTGAACGCCAAGGTGGTGGTGCGCTCGTACGGCATCCGCAGGGCCCGGCCGAGGAGGAACCCGCCGCCCCACATCAGGGCGAAGTAGGCCAGCAGCGGCAGCGCGATGCGGGCCACGTCGAGGGGGTTGCCGGTGATCGCGTCGCCCTGCAACGCGAAGAGCACGACGATGGTGAAGAGCAGCCCGTAGAGCGCCCACGGTCCGATGCGCGGCAGGAAAGACTTCTCGTATGCCGTTCGCCCCCAACGCTTCTCGCCCACCCGTCGCGACAGGTAGCCCAGCAGCAACGGGATGCCGAGGAACACGACGACGGATGCCGCGATCTGCCAGGGCGAGACGTCGAGCGTCTCCTGCGGCAGGCCCAGCCAGCCGGGCAGCACCGAGAGGTAGAACCAGCCCAGGGCACCGAACGCGAACACCTGGAAGACCGAGTTGAGCGCGACCAGCACGGCCGCGGCCTCACGGTCGCCGCAGGCGAGGTCGTTCCAGATGATGACCATCGCGATGCAGCGCGCGAGCCCGACGATGATCAGGCCGGTGCGGTACTCGGGCAGGTCGTAGAGGAACACCCACGCGAGGGTGAACATCAGCGCCGGGCCGACCACCCAGTTGAGCACCAGGCTCGACACCAGCATCGGACGGTCACCGGTGACGGTGTCGAGCCGGTCGTAGCGCACCTTGGCGAGCACCGGGTACATCATCACGAGCAGGCCGAGGGCGATGGGCAGCGAGATGCCGCGCACCTCGACCGCCGACAGCGCACCGCCGAGCCCCGGCACGAGCCGGCCCAGCACGAGGCCGGCGAGCATGGCCAGGCCGATCCAGACCGGCAGGAACCGGTCGAGGGTCGACAGGCGGGCGGCGACGTGGTCGGTCGGCGGTGCCGGGGCGTCGGGGCTGGCACTCACGAGCAGCAGGCCTGCGCCTTCTCCGTGCTGACGGGCGCCGTGTCGACGCCGGACGACGAGGAGCAGCAGCCCTGGGCCTGCTCCCGACCGTCGGCGGCCGCGTCGAAACCGGAGGCCGGCGTGCAGCACGCGCCGTCACCGAGGATCTCCAGGCTGGCGGTGGCGGGCCGGGCGTCGGCGGGGTTCTCGTCCTTGACGGTGTAGACCTCCCACGGCGCGCCGGCCGGGTCGTGCACCCAGACCTTGTCCTGGAGGGCGTAGCAGCAGGTGGTGTCGTTCTCGTCGAACGCGGCGAGGCCGGCCTCGACGAAGCGGGCGCGGGCCGCGGTGACGGCCTCGGTGGACGGCACCTCGACGCCGAGGTGGTTGAGCGCGCCGGTCACGCCGGTGCCGCGGGTGGACTCGCTGGTCTCGATGAGCACGAGCTTGAGCGGCGGCTCGGCGATCGCGAAGTTGGCGTAGCCCGGACGGCGCTTGTGCGGCTCGACCCCGAACATCGCCGAGTAGAAGGCCACCGACGCCTCGAGGTCGCTGACGTTGAGCGCGAGCTGGACCCGACCGGTGGTGGGGGGCGGGGCCACGGGGGTGGTGGCGGTGGGGCTGGTCGTTGCGGTCACGGCATCCTCCTGAAATATCGACTACCATCAATGCGTTGTGATCAGCAGACCACAAACATCGACGTTCGTCAATATGTGTGAGGAGCCAGACATGTCGCCCACCCCCCTCCCGCTGGCGACCGCGGCCTGCTGCGGCATCGGCGTCGACGGCGGCCTGGGCCGGGAGGCGGCCGAGACCAGCGCGGCGCTGCTCAAGGCGGTGGCCGACCCGGTGCGCCTGCAGCTGCTCAGCGCCATCCGCGCCACCGAGGGCGGCGAGGCCTGCGTGTGCGACCTCACCCCCGTCGTCGGGCTGTCCCAGCCGACCGTGTCGCACCACCTCAAGGTGCTCGTCGAGGCCGGGCTGCTCGAGCGCGAGAAGCGCGGCACCTGGGCGTGGTTCCGCCTGGTGCCGAGCCGGCTCGACGACGTCGCCGCCATCTTCCGCTGATATGTAGGGGTTTCCTGTCAAGTGGCAGGGTGAAGCGGGGCCCTTCCTGGCCGGGGAGGGCCCCGCTTCGTCGTTCACGGGTGGGTGCTGGGAGACAGCGTGTCAGGCGACGCGCGGTCAGTCTGATATGCGCGGGTTGGGTACCGCAGGGCCCTGGTTTCGGCTGGAGAGTGCTCGCGTGTCTGAGGTCGAGCGTGCCCGGGTCAGGGGGTGCTCACAGCGCACTCGCGGGTTCTCTCCTCGCGCTGCTGCCCTGGCACCGTGAGGGTGTCCCGTGAACGGGTTTGTGGGGCTTAGTCGTCCATGACGGCCAAGGACCAGCACCAGCCGGCGAGCTCGCGGGCGATGGCGGTGTTGGCGACGGTGTGTCGCTTCTTGTGGGCGGTCATCACCTGCCAGCGGTGGTGCAGGCGCCGGTTGCCGGTGTCGCCGCGGGCCGCGGCGACGGCGGGTGCCAGCGCCCACCGCTGGTGCATGGTCTTGCCCGGCCGGTACACGGCCTTGTGGTGCCACGCGGCTTCGATCAGCAACCGGCGGGCGTGCCTGTTGCCGGTCTTGGTGATGCCACCTTGGCGGCGGGAGGCGCCAGAGGAGGTCTCACACGGAACGAGCCCGAGGTAGGACCCGATCGAGGAGCCGGTCAGGCGGTGCCAGTCTCCGATCTCGACCGCGAGGGCGAAAGCGGTCGTGGTCGAGATTCCCCGCAGGCATCCCAGCCGGCGGGTCACCGAGGTGAACTCGCTGTCGGCGGCCATCGCGGCGATGTCGCGCTCGAGGCGGTCCCGACGGGCCAGGGCATGGGTGACGGTGTCGTAAGCGTCGTCGAACGCGGCCAACGTCCCAGCCCCACCGGTCAGCAGGTGCTCCTTGCGGGTGCGGCGCAGCCACGCGTCATGGGCCAAGGTCCACGCCTGACCGTCGTCGTACACGTGCCCGTGTCGCAGCAGCAGCTTGGACAGGCGGTGCCGTGCACTCATCAACGCGATCCGGGCATCCTCGCGGGCCCGGACCAGGTCCCGCGCCGACTCCTGCGCCAAGGTCGGGATGCTCACCGTGGTGATGTCGTCGTTGCGGGCCAACCGGGCCAACAACAACGCATCGCGCCGGTCGGTCTTGACCCGGTCCCCTGATGGGCGCAGCAGCTTCGACGGGGCCGCGACCTGACAGGCATACCCCGCCGCGTGCAAGGCGCGCGCCAACCCGTACCCCGTCGGACCCGCCTCGTAGGTCACCAGAACCGGCCCATGCTCAAGCGCCACGTCCGCCACGAACGCGACCACCTGCTGCGTGACCGGCGAGACAGTACGTTCGATCAACTCCCCGCTGACCATGTCGATCGCCGCCGCCCGAACAGATCGTGCGTGAACATCAAGCCCAACACTCGTACGCTCAGTGAACACCGGGGCCTCCTATGCATGTCGGCACCGCCCAGCCGCTCTGGTCGGTGATCCACGAAACACTGCATACGCGAGGCCCCGGCCTCAAGACCAAGACGACCCGCGACCCTCATAGGGTCTGACCCCCGACTTCCCCTGCCGCGACTTCGTGCGATTTGCACACGGTTCCCGCAGCCCGAGGCCGGTGAGAACCGTGTGCAAATCGCACGAAGTCGGGGAGATACGGTGGGGGCGATGAGTGCCACGACCCCTGCACGCCCCCTCGGGGAGCTGGTGCACCCGTCGTGGGCGCAGGCCCTGGCCCCGGTCGCACCCGTCGTGTCGCAGCTCGGTGAGTTCCTGCGTGGCGAGGTCGCGGCCGGTCGCGGCTACCTGCCCGGCGGTGCTCACGTGCTGCGCGCCTTCGAACGACCGTTGGATGCCGTGCGCGTGCTGATCGTGGGCCAGGACCCCTACCCGACGCCCGGGCACGCGGTGGGCCTGTCCTTCTCGGTGGCCCCCGACGTGCGCCCGGTGCCCCGGAGCCTGGCCAACATCTACCGCGAGCTCGAGACCGACCTCGGCCTGCCGACGCCGAGCACCGGCGACCTCACCCCGTGGGCCGACCAGGGGGTGCTGCTGCTCAACCGGGTGCTCACCGTCAGCCCGGGGAAGCCGGCCAGCCACCGCGGGCGCGGCTGGGAGCACGTGACGGCCCGCGCCATCGAGGCCCTCGTCGAGCGCGGCGGTCCGCTGGTCGCCATCCTCTGGGGCCGCGACGCGCGCGGCCTGGTGCCGCACCTGCCCGGCGTCGCCTGCATCGAGTCGCCGCACCCGAGCCCGCTGTCGGCGCACGCCGGCTTCTTCGGGTCGCGCCCGTTCAGCCGCGCCAACGAGCTGCTGGCCGGCCAGGGCGCCCCGCCGGTCGACTGGAGGATCCCGTGACCAGCCCCGCCGCGAGCCGCCGCGTGTGGACCCGCTACGTCGCGATCGGCGACTCGTTCACCGAGGGGATGTCGGACCCCGACCCCAGCCGTCCGGGCACCTACGTCGGCTGGGCCGACCGCCTCGCCCACCACCTCGACGCCATCGCCGAGCACGAGCACCTGCCCTTCGGCTACGCCAACCTCGCCGTGCGCGGGCGCAAGCTCGGCGACGTCGTGGGGCCGCAGCTCGAGAGCGCCCTGACCATGCAGCCCGACCTGGTGTCGATGGTGGGTGGCGGCAACGACCTGCTGCGCCCGCAGGTCGACCTCGACGCCCTCGCCACCCGGCTCGAGGACGCCGTGATACGCCTGCGGCACACCGGCGCCGACGTGCTGCTCGCGACGCCCACCGACACCCGCGACGCCGGCCTGTTCAAGCCGCTGCGGGGCCGGCACGCCGTGCACACCGCCAACCTGTTCACCATCGCCCAGCGGCACGGCTGCTTCGTGCTCAACCTGTGGGGCATGGCGGCCCTGCGCGACTGGCGGATGTGGGGCGAGGACCGCATCCACCTCACCTCGGAGGGCCATCGCCGGGTCGCGCTGGCCGCGCTCACGGCGCTCGGGCACCGCACCGACCTCGCCGACTGGACCACCCCCCTGCCGCCGGCCGACCGGGGCACCCGTGCCGACGAGCTGCGCGGCCACGCCGCGTGGGCGCGCACGCATGCCGGGCCATGGGTGCAGCGACGGCTGCAGGGGCGCTCGTCGGGCGACACGCTCGACGCCAAGCGACCTCAGCTCGAGCACTTCCGCGACCCCGCGGGCGAGCCCCAGCACCAGGCGCTGCCCGAGGGCTGAGCGCCGCGCTCGGCGAGTTACAACGCCCGGGCCGCCTCGTGCCCGAGGTGGCGCTCGGCCAGCGCCGTGGCGGCACGCAGCACCCGGATCCGGCCGAAGTGGTCGCGCCGCAGGCTCGGCCAGCCGTGGGCGACGCCCACCAGGGCCACCGCGAGGTGCACGTCGAGCGCGGCCCGGTCGGCGGGCACCCGCCGGGCCGTCGCGGCATACCCGCTCACCAGGTCACCGAGCAGGGCGGCGGTGTCGGGCACGTCGCGGGCGCCGGCGTCGGCCCACACCCAGGCGGCCCAGAGCGCGAGGTCCCGCTCGAGCTCGGCCATCTGGAGGTTGTCGAAGTCGAGGAGCACCAGGCCACGGTGGTTGACCAGCACGGTGCGGGGCGAGAGGTTGCCGTGGTTGATCACGTGGCGACGCGGGGCCTCGTCGTGCTGCCAGGCCCGGTCGATCGCGTTGGACGCCTCGACGAACGCGTCGAGCACCGGGCCCAGGGTGGAGGGGTCGGCCGCGACGTCGGCGACCTGTCGGCGCACCGCCCGGGCCAGCGTGGGCCGGTCGCTCACCCGGTCGACGACGACCCCGCTTCCGTGGAGGTCGGCCAGCAGGGTGCCGACCTCCACGGAGCGGGAGTCAGTGGCCCCGCCGGGGTGCTCGGGTCGGCCAGGGCCGTTCCCGGAACCCACGCCATCGTGAGCTCGCCCGTGCGCACGTCGAACCGGAGCGGCTCCGGCATCCCCGGCCGGCCGCGGCGACCGCGGCCCAGCCGGGAGGCCCACAGGCCGGTCATCGCGGCGTGGACCGCCGCCCCCTGGGTGCCCGGGTAGCCCGTGACGACCACGTCGGCGAAGGGGCGGTGCTCGAACCGCACGGGTCGCCGAGGTGCGACGGCGATGGCGCTCCCGGTGGTCGACTCGCGTGGCATGACCTCAAGTTATTGAAACTGCGACGGCATGCCCAGTGTCCCTCTGGCCTGGTCGGCGGTTCGCAGGTACTACGACCCCCAAGCTGGACCCCCTCATCGGCACCGGTTGGTCGCACGCTGCGGCGTCTCCTACCCTCGACCCATGCCAGCAACGAGGCTGATGCCGACCGAAGAGGGACAGGATCTCATCGACCTGACCCGCGAGATCTGCGACAAGGAGCTGCGGCCCCGGGTGGATGACGCGGAGCGCGCGGCCGCGACCGACGAGTCCTTCCCCACGGAGGTGTTCCGCACCCTGGGGGCCGCGGGGCTGCTGTCGCTGCCGCACCCGGAGGAGTTCGGCGGCTACGGCCAGCCCTACGAGGTCTACCTGCAGGTCGTCGAGGAGATCGCGTCGGCCTGGATGAGCGTGGCCGTGGGGGTGTCGGTGCACTCGCTGACGGCCTACCCGGTCACGACGTTCGGCACCCCCGAGCAGCAGGCCGCCCTGCTGCCCGGCATGCTCTCGGGCGAGCAGCTCGGCGCCTACTGCCTGTCCGAGCAGCAGGCCGGCTCCGACGTCGGCTCGATGACGACCCGCGCGGTCGGCGAGGGTGGGAGCGACGGCGAGCCCACGGCATACCGGCTGCGTGGCCGCAAGGCCTGGATCAGCCACGCGGGCCATGCCGACTACTACACGACCTTCGCGCGCACGTCCGACGACGGCGGGCGGGGGCTGTCCTGCTTCGTCGTGCCCGCCGACGCCGGTGGACTGTCGTTCGGCACCCCCGAGCGGAAGATGGGGCTGCACTGCGACACCGTGCGCGAGGTGATGTACGACGACGTGCCGGTCGAGGCGTCCCGGCGGATCGGCACCGAGGGCCAGGGCATGGCGATCGCGCTGTCCGCGCTGGATGCCGGCCGGCTCGGGATCGCCGCTGCCGCAACGGGTCTGGCGCAGTCGGCGCTCGACCTCGCCACGTCGTACGCGAAGGACCGGCAGCAGTTCGGCCGGCCGATCGCGGCCAACCAGGGGCTCGCCTTCCTCGTGGCCGACATGGAGGCGGCCGTGACGAGCGCCCGCGCGACCTACCTGCACGCGGCGCGGCTCAAGGATGCCGGTCGCGCGTTCTCGAAGGAGGCCGCGGTGGCCAAGCTGGTCGCCACCGACGCCGCCATGAAGGTCACGACGGATGCCGTGCAGGTGCTCGGTGGCGCGGGCTACACCCAGGACTTCCCGGCGGAGCGGTTCATGCGCGAGGCGAAGGTGACCCAGATCTTCGAGGGCACCAACCAGATCCAGCGCCTCGTGATCAGCCGGCACGTGTTCCGCTGACGGCGATGCGCACTCCCCTCGGTCTCGGCGCGTGCGTGCTGGCTGTCGTGCTGCTGACGGCGGCGGCGCGCTGCGCGCAGTCCGGCGACGGGGCCGCGGCGGCTCGTCTCGGGGCGCCCACCCCGCCGAGCGCGACCGGCCTCGCGGCAGCGGCACGGGCGGCACGGCATCCGTCGCCCCGTCCACGGGCGGCAGCACCGCCTCGCTGCCGCGACGACCTGCGCACCCGGCCCACCGTCGCCGCCGCCATCGCCGACCTCGCCCAGCGCCAGGGCGTCGACCCGGCGCAGGTGGTCATCGCCGCGTGGACCCCGGTGACCTGGAACGACGGGTCGCTCGGCTGCCCGCAGGAGGGGATGGGCTACACCCAGGTGCAGGTCGACGGCGAGCTGCTGCTGCTGCGCGTCGACACGGCGCTGTTCCAGTACCACGCCCGCGGCGGCGCGCCCTTCGCGTACTGCGCGAACCCGAGCGCGAACTACCGGGTCGGCGGCTGAGCCCCCGGCACGTGAAGACCGGGCCAACTCATACCTGGCCCGGTCGAGCACGATTCTCGGGGAGCCGGCCCCGCACCGGCGTGACCGACACGCGACATCCTCGAGAACACGTGGTGACGTCGAAGGTTCGGCGCCGGTCACGGCTCCAGGTCGCGCGAGATGCCGGGCAGCAGGGTGTCGCCGCGGCGCAGTGCGTCGAGCGCGTCGGGGTGCACCTCCTCGATGTGCCGCAGGCTCTTGCGGCGGTAGCGCACCAGCTGCACGATGCCGATCCCCCAGAAGAAGAACTGCACCGACATCGCGATCCGGAAGTCGTCGAGCGTGTAGTCCTGCTGGCCCCCGGGCGCCAGCCGGTCGAGCACCACCCCGATCAGGGCGATGGTGACCAGGGATGCCGTGAAGCCGCCGATGTTGACCACTCCCGTCGCGCGGCCCAGCCGGTCGGACGGGTGGAAGGTGCGGGCCAGGTCGAAGCCGACCATCGAGCCCGGGCCGCCCATCGCGGTGACGACCACGAGCAGCACCAGCAGCCAGAGCGGCGCCGGCCCGGGCCAGAGCAGCACGACCGCCCAGACGGCGACGATCGCCAGCACGATGCCGAGCACGAGCTGCGAGCGCCGGTAGGGCACCCGGGCGGTGAAGGCGGCCACGAGCGGCCCGGCAGCCATCGCGGTCAGGGTCATGACCACGAGCAGCCACGACGCCGTCTGCGGCGACAGGCCCTCGCCGCTGACGAGGAACGGGTAGCCCCACAGCATCGTGAACACGGTGGCCCCGAACTGGGCGGTGAAGTGCACCCACAGCCCGAGCTGGGTGCCCGGGTTGCCCCACACCTCGCCCAGGGTGCGGGCCAGCGCGCGGACCTTGATCCGCTCGACCGCCTCGCCGCGGTAGGGCGAGTCCTTGACGAGCAGGAGCAGCAGCACCCCGAGCACGATGCCGACGGAGGCGGCCGTCCCGAACGACTTCGTCCAGCCCCAGGCGGCCAGGGCCGCGGCGAGCGGCGCCGCCGCCGCGATCGCCCCGACCTGCCCGACCATGCCGGTCAGCTGGGTGATGAACGGCGCCTGCTTGACCCGGAACCAGACCGCGACCAGCCGCAGCAGCGACGTGAAGATCATGGCGTCGCCCGCGCCGAGCAGCACCCGCGCGGCGATGCCGACGGGGAACGACCCGGCGAACGCGAACCAGAACTGGCCCACCGTCATCAGGGCGAGGCCGGTGAACATCAGCCGCTTCGAGCCGAACCGGTCGATCAGCACGCCGACCGGGATCTGCATCGCGGCGTAGACGGCGAGCTGGACGACGGTGAACGTGGCGAGCTGGGCCGCGCTGATCTGGAACCGCTCGGCGGCGAGCAGCCCCGCCACCCCGAGCGAGGTGCGGTGGAAGACGGCCAGCACGTAGACCGAGAGGCCGATCAGCCAGATGACCCAGGCGCGGCGCCGCCCGATGTTGTGCACCTGGCGGAGCACGGGACGGGTCACCGCCTGAGTCTAGGAGCCGGGCTGGGTCCGCCGGTCAGTCCGGCGGCAGGGAGCGGATCAGGGCCGCCGTGCGCTGCTGGCGGGTGGCCGGTCTCACGGCATCCTCGATCGGGCTGGAGCAGGCGTCGTTGCTGCGCCGGGGTGTTGCGCCGGAACGCGTCGAGCCGACCGGCGTCGGCGAGGGCAGCGTGCACGTCATCGGCGAGCGGCACGTCGTCCGGGTCGGCCGGCCGCAGGCGACAGTGGACGAGGTCGCCCGGTCCTGCCTCGATGCGTCGTTGCAGTGCCTTGCCGACGTACATGAAGGCGTCAGGAAGGACATCGGCACGGTTGACACCGACGTTGACCTGCACCCCGTCGATCGAGCCCTCGACCCGACGCGTGCCGAAGCTCTTCGCGGCGGCCGCGAGAGCCTCCGTCACGCGGAGGACCGTGTAGACGTTGCGCCCCCACGGGAGCACCTCGACGACCGCGTCGAACTCGACCCACTCCGGCTGCCCGCTCACGAGGAACCCGTCTCCACCCCGACGGGACCCCTGGAAACGGAAGGGGTAGAGCGGGGTGCACCGGTCACGCGATGGCATGCGGGAAGTCTGCCCGACGCGCGCCCGACGTCAAGGACCTCGGACCAGGGCCGACCACACCATCGGCCAGAGGAACGGATCGAGGGGTCACCGCACGCCCGGGATCGACGACTCTCGCGGGCAGCTCACGACCGCTCGACGGGGAGGCGCTCCTCGGCCACCGTGTTGCCGCCGTCGACGACGAGCACCTGCCCGTTGACGTACGCCGCCCCCGGGCCGGCCAGGAAGACGACCGCCGCCGCGACCTCCTGCGCCGTCCCCGACCGGCCGACCGGTGTCACCAGCCCCTCGCGCGCCTCGGCCGGCGTCTGCGACCCGGTGGAGACCCACCCCGGTGCCACGGCGTTCACGGTGAGCCCGTGCCGCGCCTCGTCGACGGCCAGCGCCCGGGTGAGGCCGACCAGCGCGGCCTTGGCGGCGGCATACCCGACCTCGCCGCGCATCGCCATGGCCGCACCGGTGACCGAGGTGACCATGACGACCCGTCCGTGCCCGCTCGCCCGCAGCAGCGGCAGGGCGGCCCGCGTCGTGAGGTAGGCCGTGTCGAGGTTGCGGGCCAGGGATGCCGCCCAGCGCTCCGGTGGGGTGCCCAGCAGGTCGCCCTCGAGGTAGTCGCCCCCGGCGGACGTCGCGACCATGCCGGCGTTGTTGACGAGCACGTCGAGCCCACCCCCGAGGTCGACCGCACCCGCCACGACGGCGGCGGCACCCTGCGCCGTCGTGAGGTCGGCGACCACCCCGGCGGCGACGTGACCGGCATCCACCAGCTCGGCGACGCGCTCGTGCACCCGGCCCGTGGTCGCGGCGACCACGACGCGCGCGCCACATTGCGCCAACAGGCGCGCGCACGCCATCCCGATGCCGGTCGGCGACCCCGCGCCGGTGACCAGCGCGGTGCGGCCGGACAGGTCGAACGCCGCCGGGAGCGAGGGAGCCACCCGTCAGCCGACGGCGGCGGCGAAGGACTCCTCGAGCACGTCCATGCCCTCGTGGAGCAGGTCGTCGGAGATCGTGAGCGGCGGGAGGAACCGGAAGACGTTGCCCAGGGTGCCGCAGGTCAGGGTGACCAGGCCGCGGGAGTGGCACTCGGCGTTGATCCGGGCGGTGAGCGCGGCGGCCGGTGCCTTGGTGTCGCGGTCGGTGACGAGCTCCATGGCGATCATGGCGCCGCGGCCGCGGATCTCGCCGACCTCGTCGTACTTCTCGGCGATGATCGAGAGCCGGTCCTTGAGGATCGCCTCGATCTCGCGGGCCCGCCCGCAGAGGTCGTCCTCCTCCATCGTCTCGATGGCGGCCAGACCGGCGGCACAGGCCACCGGGTTGCCGCCGTAGGTGCCGCCGAGGCCGCCGGGGTGGATCGAGTCCAGGATGTCGGCGCGCCCGGTGAGCCCCGCGAGCGGCATGCCGCCGGCGATGCCCTTGGCGGTGGTGATGAGGTCGGGGACGACCCCCTCGTCGTCGCAGGCGAACCAGTCGCCGCTGCGGCAGAAGCCGCTCTGCACCTCGTCGGCGATGAACAGGATGCCGTTGTCGCGGCACCACTGCGCCAGCGCGGGCAGGAAGCCCCGCGGCGGGATGATGAACCCGCCCTCGCCCTGGATCGGCTCGATGATGACGGCCGCGCAGTTCTCCTCGCCGATCTGGGCGTGGATCTGGTCGGTGATGTAGCCGAACGCCTCGTCGGCGCAGTGCTGCGGGCCGCCCGGCCAGCGGTAGGGGTAGGCCATCGGCACCCGGTAGAGCTCGCTCGCGAACGGCCCGAACCGGTGCTTGTAGGGCATGTTCTTCGCGGTCATCGCCAGCGTGAGGTTGGTGCGCCCGTGGTAGGCGTGGTCGAAGGCGACGATGCCGGCCCGCCCGGTGAAGTGGCGGGCCACCTTCACGGCGTTCTCCACCGCCTCGGCGCCCGAGTTGAACAGGGCGGTGCGCTTGTCGTGGTCGCCCGGGGTGAGCTCGTTGAGCTTCTCGGCCACCTGCACGTACTTCTCGTAGGGGTTGACCATGAAGCAGGTGTGCGTGAAGAGCTTGATCTGCTCGCTGACGGCGTCGATGACCCGCTGGTTGCCGTTGCCCACCGTCGTCACGGCGATGCCGGAGCCGAAGTCGATCAGCTGGTTGCCGTCGGCGTCGCGCAGGATGCCGCCCGCCCCCTCGGTGACGTAGACCGGCAGCCCGGTGCTGACGCCGGCGGCGACCGAGGCCACCTTGCGCGCCTGGAGGGCCTGCGACGCCGGGCCGGGGATGGAGGTCGCGAGAATCCGCTTCTGCTCGATCATGGGCCGATCCTATCCGTCGACCAGAGCTGTCGATACTGCGGAATCCGTGGGATGCGCGGCCCATCCCCTAGGATCCGGGCGGCGGAAGGAGCCCCGATGGCGGAATCGCACCGCACCGTGTCCACCCGGTGGCAGTGGGTGGTGCGCGCCGTCGCGCTCCTCGCGCTCGTCGCCGTCGGGTGGGTCTGCCTCACCGCCTGGGCGCCGGTCGTGCACGGCCACCCGGCCTACCCGGTGCTGCTGGGCCTCACCGTGCTCGGCGCCGTCGCCGGCCCTGTGGCGCGCCCGGCGCCCGCGGGCCCGCCCGGGGGCGTGGCGACTGGTCGGTCGTGGCCTGCTGCTGGTGCTGGCCGTCGGCTGGGTCGCCGCGATGGTGTGGCTGCGCCCGTTCGCCGCGGTGCAGCCGGCACTGGCGGCGATGCGCTCGGACGCGTCGGTCGAGGTGACCGAGTCGGCCACCCGCATCGTGCTGGCACCCGCCACCGGCGCACCCAGCGAGGTCGGGGTCTTCTTCCAGCCCGGCGCCCGGGTCGACGCCCGCGCCTACGCCGCGGTGCTCCGCCCGCTCGCCGAGGCCGGGCACCCCGTGGTCATCGCGAAGCAGCCGCTCGGCATCGCCTTCCTCGCGCTGTCGGCGTTCGACTCCGCCCGGTCCGCGCAGGCCGAGGTGCAGCGGTGGGTGGTGGGCGGGCACTCGCTCGGCGGGACGGTCGCGGTGATCCAGGCCGATGCGACGGATGCCGACCGGTCGGCCCCGGCGGTCGGCCTCCTGCTCTACGCGTCGTACCCCGCAGGAGACGTGCGCGGCTCGCTCACCACGGCGGTCGAGTCGGTGTCGGGCTCCAAGGACGGCCTGGCCACCCCCGCGAAGATCCAGGCCTCGCGCGCCGACCTGCCCGCCGACGCGACGTTCACCGTCATCGACGGTGCCTCGCACGCGCAGTTCGGGGCCTACGGCCCCCAGCCCGGCGACGGCATCCCGACCATCACCGACGAGCAGGCCCGCACCCTCATCTCCGGAGCCAGCCTGCGCTTCGTCGACTCCCTCGGCCGCTGAGGGCGGGTGCCGCAGCGCGCCGCCGACCTCCAAAGTCCGGGAAAACGGGAGGTAAACGGGGGTGCAGCGGTAGCCTGTGCAGTGATCCTGAGAGGCCACTGAGGACAGGGGGGCTCGTGAGACTTCTGCTCGTCGAGGACGAACGCCCGCTGGCGGCGGCCCTCGACGACGCCCTGCGGGAGGAGGGCTGGGTCGTCGACCTGGCCGACAACGGGCGCGAGGGCCTGCGGATGGCGCTGGCGGGCCACTACGACGTCGTCGTCCTCGACATCATGCTCCCGCTGCTGAACGGCTACGACGTGCTGAAGTACATGCGGGCCAAGAAGGTGTGGTCGCCGGTGCTGATGCTGACGGCCAAGGACGGCGACTACGACCAGACCGACGCGTTCGAGCTGGGCGCCGACGACTACGTCACCAAGCCGTTCAGCACGCCGGTGCTGCTCGCCCGGCTGCAGGCCCTGTCCCGCCGGGGCGCCCCCGAGCGCCCGGTCGCCCTCACCGTCGGCGGCCTGAGCCTGGACCCCACCACCCGCAGGGTCACCCGCGAGGGGCGCGAGATCCAGCTGACGCCTCGGGAGTACTCCCTGCTGCACCACCTGATGCGCAAGGCCGGGCAGGTGCAGAGCAAGAGCGAGATCCTCGAGAACGTCTGGGACTCCGACTACCCCGGCGCGGACAACGTCGTCGAGGTCTACATCGGCTACCTGCGGCGCAAGATCGACGCCCCCTTCGACGTCAAGCTGATCGAGACGGTGCGGGGCCTGGGCTACCGGCTCAACCCGGTGACTGGTCCAGCGGCAGCCTGACCGCGAAGCGGCACCAGCCGTCGGGGCTCTCGTCGGCCTCGACCGTTCCGCCGTGCGCGGCGACGATCTCGGCGACGATGGCCAGGCCGAGCCCGGTGCCGCCGGTCTCGCGGGTGCGCGAGTCGTCCAGCCGCACGAAGCGGGAGAAGATCCGGGTGCGGTCCTCCACCGCGATGGGTGGCCCGTCGTTGTCGACCACGAGCAGGGCCTGGTCGCCCACCGTCGACAGCCGGAGCCGCACGGCCTCGTGGCGGTGCCGCTCGGAGTTCTCGAGCAGGTTGCGCACCACCCGGCCCAGCCGGACGGCATCCCCCCGCACCCGCGCGGGCTCCACGTGCACCGCGACCGGCATCCCGCGCGCCCGCAGCGCCCCGGCCTCGGCGGCGACCACGTCGTCGAGGTCGACCTCGGTGTCGGCGATGGTCAGCACGCCCTCGTCGGCCGACGCCAGGGTGAGCAGGTCGTCGACGAGCATCGAGAGGCGGTCCACCTCCGCCGAGGCCCGCCGGGCCACCAGCCGCCGCTCCTCGCGCGGGCGGTCGTCGGCGAGGCGGTCGAGCAGCACGTGGATCGTCGCGAGCGGGCTGCGCAGCTCGTGCCCGGCATCGGAGACGAAGGCGCGGCGCGAGAGGTCGGCCCGGCGCAGGCGTTCCAGCACCCGGTTGAGGGTCTCGGCCAGCTTGGCCAGCTCGTCGCCGCCGGGCGGCACTTCCAGCACCGGCGCCGGGCGGGAGGCAGCGATGCTCTCGACCTGCTCGCGCATCCGCTCGACCGGTCGCAGGGCCAGGCCGACGGCGAAGGTGGTGACCGCGCCGAGCAGCGCGACCAGGCCGACGGCGCCGATGAGCGCGAACTCCGTCGAGCGGTCGAGGGCGGCGGCCCCGCCCCGGGTGCCCACGGCGACGAGCACGGTGGATCGGGTCCCGTCGGGGTGGACGGCGCCGGCGGCGGCGACGGCGAACCGCTGGTCGTCGAGCCCCGGCAGGGAGTCGACCGTCGTGACCCGCACCTCGCCGGGTGCGACGTCCGGGTCGACCATGGGGGCGGTCACCGCGGCGTCGGTCGTCATCACCACGGTCCCGGTGCCGTCGACCACCTGCGTGACCCGGATCCCGGCGTCAGCCCCGCGGTCCGCCACGCGGTCGGGCACCAGGCCGTCGACCGTGCCGGAGGCGAGCTCGCCGCGCAGCTCGACGGCCTCGGCGGCCGCGATGTCGCGGGCCGACGCCTCGAGCACCTGACCGACCGAGTAGTAGATGATGCCGGCCGTCGCAGCGCTGACGAGGACGACGATGGGCATCGTCAGCGCGAGGATGCGGCTGCGCAGGCCGAGCCGCGGGAGCATGCTGGGAGTCTAGGTTCGCGGCCGAGCCGCCACCTGAGAGCCCCTCAGGAGGGCGCCCCGCTCAGGGGTCCTGCGCCGAGGGGGCGCCCGCGGCGGTGGTGCCCACCCCGGCACCGCCCCGGTCCGGCGCCCGGTCGGGTCGCAGCTGCGACGCGGTCCACGGGTAGCGCAGCCGGGTCGCCCACGCCTCGGGCGCGCGGTCGAACTCTGCCGCGACCGCGGTGGACGCCACGATGATGAACGAGATGCACAGCAGCCACCCGACCAGCGCCACGGTGACGCCGAACAACCCGTACCGCTCGCTGTAGGAGGCCATCAGAGCGGGCATGTAGACGGTGGTGGCATAGCCCCACAGGGTGCTGAGCCCGCCGGCGAGGAGGCCGGCCGGCAGCAGCCGCTGCCAGGCCACCCGCCGGTTCAGCAGCAGCCAGGGGATGGAGGTCCACACCACGACGCTCGAGAACAACGAGCCGGTCAGGCTTGCGGCCCAGTCGTAGGGGATCTCGCGCAGCAGCGAGCGGATGAACGACAGCAGGGCGAGCTCGGTGATGAGCGCCCCGAGCGCGACCGCGGCGTAGAGCGAGGCCCGCACGCTCGGCGCCCGCGGCAGCCCCCACGCCTCGAGGTACATCCGCTGGATGCGCCGGGACAGGCTGATGCCGGAGAGCAGCAGCAGCACCAGGCTGAGCACGCCGATGCTCGCCTCCCCCGCGGGCGCGAAGACGGTCTGCACGGCATCCGCGGAGTCGCCGGTCAGGGCGAACTTGCGGACGATGGCGTCGGCGATGGAGCCGTGGTCCTCGTTGGGCAGCAGGGCCGAGGTCAGGATGACGAGCGGGATGAGGGCGGTGAACGCCTGCGACGCGATCACCATGGCCCGGTCGAAGCCCTGGATCTCGAAGAAGCAGCGCAGGCACCGAGTAGGGAACCAGTGCTCGAGCCAGTCCTCGTCGAGCCACGTGGGCAGCCGCATCCGCTCTCCTTCGGGTCGCGACCCAGTGTGCGGACACCTCGGTCGCCCCGCATCATCTGGCGCGGGTGAGGCCCGGCGGGCGCCCCGGGTCGACAGCTGGGCAGGCAGGCCGCAGGAGTCACCCCGGTGGGGTGAGGCGCCTGCGGGCCACGCGGCATACCAATGGGATCACCCGAACCGAGAGGGGGGTCATCCGAATGACCACCACCACCGACGCTCTTGGGCCGATCGACTTCCTGCTGATCGAGTTCCCGAACGAGAAGACCGACGGCGCCGCCGCCGATGCACTCGCTGACCTCATCGACGCCGGCACGATCCGCCTGCTCGACCTGGTCCTCGCCCGCAAGGAGGAGGACGGCACGGTCGAGGTCATCGAGATCGACGGCCTGGGCGACGTCAACGCCTTCGTGCAGTTCGCCGGGGCGCGCTCCGGCCTGATCGGCCACGACGACGTGCAGCAGGCCGGGGACGCCATGGCCCCGGGCACGACCGCGGCGCTGATCGTGTTCGAGAACGCCTGGGCCGCACCGTTCGTCGCCGCGGCCCGCAAGAACGGCGGCGAGGTCATCGCCAGCATGCGCATCCCTGCGTCGGACGTCATGGACGCCCTCGACGCACTCGAGTCCGAAGAAGAGTGAGGTAACCCGATGCCAGGACTACTCCGAGGTGTGGCCCGTACCGCCGTCGTCGCCGGCACCGCGACCGCCGTGAGCGGCCGCGTGCAGCGCCGTCAGGCCGACAAGTACGCCGAGCGCGACGCGCAGACCGCTGCCGACCGCAGCCAGGCGTACGAGCAGGACATGGCCCAGCAGCAGCCGCAGTATGCCGCACCGCCGCCGCAGCAGCAGCAGTACGCGCCCCCGCCCCCGGAGCCGGCCGGCCCGGCCTCCCAGCAGGACATGATCGACCAGCTCAAGCAGCTCGGTGAGCTGCGCGACGCCGGTGTGCTCACCGAGGACGAGTTCGCGGCCCAGAAGGCCAAGCTCCTTGGCTGATGCCGACCCGCCCGCGGTGGCGGGCGCGGGCTCCGAGCCCACCGCCCGCGCCGCGGTCACCGGCGACGCGCCCCCGAGCACCACGGATCCCGTGGTGCCGGGGGCCGTCGCTGAGCCGGGGGTCGCAGACGTGACCATCACGGATGCCGTCGTCGACGCCACCGCCGGGACCCCGGCATCCGCTGAGGCGGAGCCGGACGTCCCGCGCCGGGCGGGGCTGCCCCGGCTCGCGATGGTGGCCATCGTCGGCGGCTCGCTGGTGCTGGTCCTGGCCGGTGCTCGCGAGACCGCGGGCATCATCGGCCCCGCGTTCCTCGCCCTGGTGCTCACGATCACCGTGCACCCGGTGCGCCGTGCCCTCGTGCGCCGCAACGTGCCCGACTGGGTCGTGGCCGTCGCCGTCGTGCTGTCGGTCTACTTCCTGCTCTTCTCGGTGTCGATCGCGCTCATCATCTCGGCCGGCCAGCTCGCTGAGCTGGTCCCCCAGTACAAGGACGAGATCGACAAGTACACGGCTGACGTCACCAACTGGCTTGCGGGACTGGGAATCACCAAGGACCAAGCCTCCTCGGTCGGCAGCTCGCTCGACCCAAGCAGCGTCGTGGGCGTCATCGGCGACGCGTTCGCTGCCGTCCTCGGGGTCCTCTCCAACTTCTTCTTCGTCGTGACCGTGGCGCTGATGATGGCCTTCGACACCGGTGGCGTCGAGCGGGTCCTGGCGGTCGTCCGCCGCGACCGGCCGCACCTCGTCGACGCGATGGTCAGCTTCGCCCACAGCACCCGGGTCTACATGGGGGTCGCGGCGGGCTTCGGCCTCATCGTCGCCGTGATCGACGGCGTCGCGTTGTACGTCATGGGGGTGCCCGGGGCGTTCATCTGGGCCGTGCTGGCCTTCGTCACCAACTTCATCCCGAACATCGGCTTCGTCATCGGCGTCATCCCGCCGACGATCATCGGCCTGCTCGAGGGCGGCCCGACGCTGATGATCGGCGTCATCGTCGTCTACTCGGTGATCAACGTGGTGATCCAGTCGGTCATCCAGCCGCGCTACGTCGGTGACGCCGTGGGCCTGTCCCCCACCATCACGCTGCTCTCGCTGATCTTCTGGGCGTGGGCGCTCGGGGCGATCGGGGCCCTGCTCGCGGTGCCCTTCAGCCTGTTCATGCGAGCCGTGCTCGTCGAGGCCGACCCCACGACGCACTGGGTGCTGCCCATCCTGTCGGGCCACCTCGCGAAGGACCCGCCAGACCCTCCGGCGCCGCACCGAGGCGCCGGGCACCACCGTGCCGGCCTGAGCCGACCCGGACCCAGTACCGGTCCGTTCGCCATCCGGGCGAGGGGCCACGACGAGAGGTGGATGCCGGTCATGACCGAGCTGACGACGGCTGAGCGCAAGGCACAGGGCAAGGCAGCACGCGCCAAGGCGCCGCTGGAGTCGCACGCCGACATCGGCCCGGACGCCGGGCGCGACCCGGTCGGCCTGGTCATCGGGCAGGCTGCGACCCGGGTGCCCGAGCTGGTGCCGATCCGGCACGGGCGGATGCTGGTCTCGCCGTTCACGTTCTACCGCGGCGCCGCGCTGCCGATGGCGGCCGACCTGTCGACGGTGCCGTCGTCCGGCATCCGGGTGCAGCTGTGCGGTGACGCGCACCTGTCGAACTTCGGCGTCTTCGCCGCCCCCGACCGGCGGCTCGTGTTCGACCTCAACGACTTCGACGAGACCCTGCCCGGGCCGTTCGAGTGGGACGTCAAGCGGTTCGCCGCCAGCCTGGCCGTCGCCGCCCGCGACAACGGGCTCGACGCCGGCGGACCGCCGCACCCTGGTGCTGCGCGGTGTCGGGGCCTACCGGCAGAGCATGATCGGGTTCACCGATAAGAAGATGCTCGAGGTCTGGTACGCCCGCCTCGACATCGAGGACGTGCTCGAGAAGGTGGGGCCCGAGGTCAGCACCGAGGCCCTGAGCCGCACCCGCAAGGCCTTGGCCAAGGCGCACAAGCGCGACAGCATGCAGGTGCTCAAGAAGCTCACCACGGTCGTCGACGGCCGCCGGAAGATCATCAGCGACCCGCCGCTGGTGGTGCCGATCGAGGAGCTCGCCGACGACTGGACCGCCGAGCAGATCGTCGACGGGATGAAGTCGCTGCTGACGCAGTACCGCCGCACCCTCACCGCCGACCGGCGCCACCTCCTCGCACCAGTTCACCCTCACCGACGTCGCCCGCAAGGTGGTCGGGGTGGGCAGCGTGGGCACCCGGGCCTGGATCCTCCTGCTGGAGGCCGACGGCGGGCAGGAGCCACTCTTCCTGCAGGCCAAGGAGGCCCAGAAGTCGGTGCTCGCCGACTACTGCGGAGCCAGCAAGTACCGCAACGAGGGCCAGCGGGTGGTGGCCGGGCAGCACCTGATGCAGGCGGCGAGTGACATCTTCCTCGGCTGGCAGCACGTCGACGACGGCCTCGACGGCGGCTCGCGCGACTTCTACGTCCGCCAGCTGCGCGACATGAAGTACTCCGCGCCGATCGAGCAGATGCTGCTGCCGGGCCTGGTCTCGTACGCCCAGCTCTGCGGCTGGACCCTGGCGCGGGCCCACGCCCGCTCGGGAGACCGGTTCGCCATCGCCGGGTACCTGGGCAAGTCCGACAAGTTCGACCGGGCCCTGGTGACCTTCGCCGAGGCCTACGCCGACCGCACCGAGCAGGACCACGCGGCCCTGAGCGCGGCCGTCGCGGAGGGTCGGATCGAGGCCGTCACCGGCATCTGAGCCGCGCGGTCAGGGCAGGACGATCTCGAAGTCCGGGTCGGGCGCGTCGAGGAACGACATCAGCAGGGCGAGCCGGCCCGGGTCGCCGGTCAGGGCGAGGTCGCCGGCGCCGACCAGCGCCTCCGGGGTGGCCGCCCCGGTGAGCAGCCGGCGCAGCGCACCGGTCGTGAGCGTGAGCTCGAGCTGGGTGTCGTCGGCCCTCGTCGTCACCTCGCGGTGCACGAGCACGCCGTTGCGCAGCTCCATGCGCAGGCGCTCGTCGGCATCGGTCAGCACCCAGTCGATGACCACGTGCTCGTGCCACGACCGCGGGCCGTTGACCCGGATCTTCACCGAGTCGAAGAGCTGGTTGACGGTGAGCACGGCGAGCAGGTCGGCGGATGCCGTCGACGCGGGGGTGCCGACGTTGCCGTGGCGCAGCTCGTGCGCCCCGGTGAGGAAGAAGTTGCGCCAGGTGCCGTTCTCGGCGCCGAACCCGAGCTGCTCGAGGGTGCGTGCCTGCAGCTCGCGGGCGGCGGCATTGCTCGGGTCGGCGAAGACGACGTGGTTGACCACGGTGGCCACCCAGCGGAAGTCGCCGGCGGCGAACGACTCCTCGGCCTTGGCCAGCACGGCATCCGCGCCGCCCATGAACTCGACGTAGCGCACCGCCTGCTCGACCGGCGGGTGCTCCCACAGGTGGGCCGGGTTGCCGTCGAACCAGCCCAGGTAGCGCTGGTAGATGGCCTTGACGTTGTGGCTCACCGAGCCGTAGTAGCCGGTCGTGTGCCACGCGGCCTCCAGCGCCGGGGGCAGCTCGATCAGCTCGGCGATCTCGGCCCCGACGTAGCCCTGGTTCATCATCCGCAGGGTCTGGTCGTGCAGGTAGCCGTAGAGGTCGCGCTGCAGCGAGAGGAACTCGACGACGCGCTCGCGGCCCCAGGTCGGCCAGTGGTGCGAGGCGAAGGCGACCTCGAGGTCGTCGGCCAGCAGGTCGATGGTCTCGGTGAGGTAGCCCGACCACACGTGCGGGTCGCGCACCAGGGCGCCGCGCAGGGTCAGCAGGTTGTGCAGGGTGTGCGAGGTGTTCTCGGCCAGGCAGACCGCCTTGTGGTCGGGGAAGGCGAAGTTCATCTCCGCGGGCGCCTCGGTGCCCGGCGTCATCTGGAAGACGATGGGCACCCCGTCGACGACCTCCCGCTGGCCGGTGTGGGTGATGTCGAGCGTCGGGCGGATCAGCGTGACCGTGCCCGTGCTCGTCGTCATGCCGAGCCCGGCGCCGACCTGCGCGAACGGCCCCTTGGGCAGCGCGGCGCCGTACATGTAGCCCGCGCGCCGCGACATCGCCGCACCGGCGTAGACGTTCTCGGCCACCGCCTCGGCGAGGAAGCCCGCCGGCGCGATGACGACGCAGCGGCCGGCGTCGACGTCGGCCTGGGTGGTGACGCCCTTGACCCCGCCGAAGTGGTCGATGTGCGAGTGGGTGTAGATCACCCCGGTCACCGGCCGGTCGCCGCGGTGCTCGCGGTAGAGCGCCAGGGCCGCCGCCGCCGTCTCGACGCTGATGAGGGGGTCGATGACGATCACCCCGCTCTCGCCCTCGACGAAGGTGATGTTCGACAGGTCGAGCCCGCGCACCTGGTAGATGCCCTCGACGACCTCGTAGAGGCCGTGCATCGCCACGAGCGTGCCCTGCCGCCACAGGCTGGGGTTCACGCACGACGGCGCGTCGCCGGCCAGGAAGGAGTAGGCCGCGTTGTCCCACACGGTCCGGCCGTCGGCCGCGGTCACCACGGCGGGGTCGAGCCCGCCGATCCGGCCGCGCTCGGCATCCTCGAAGTCCTGGGTGTCGCGGAACGGCAGCCGTGGCCTGCAGGGCGGCGTTCTGCCGCGCGACGGTCTCGGTGACGGACGGCGTGCTCATGCGGGCCTCCTCGGGGGCGGATCAGCCCATCACAGCACGGATGCCGGGCGCGTCGCCTCCCCTTCCGGGGGTGGCCGCGGCCGGGCGCCGCCGCGCCGTCCGCCGCAGGGAGCCCCGACACGTGTGGTCGAAGAGCGGCTCCCAGCGCGGCTGGCTAGTCTCACTGTCGTGGCAGACCTGCGCAGTGCGCTCGCCGTGCCGCGACCGAAGGTCTCGGTCCCGCGTCGGATCGACCGGGCCGTGGAGCGGCCGCGTCTCCTTCGCGACCTCGCCGGCGCCTCGGGCGGGCCGACGCGCCCCGGACGCGCGACGGGCGGCCCCGAGGTGCTCCTCGCGTGCGCGCCCGCGGGCTACGGCAAGACCACCATGCTCGCCGACTTCGCCGACGAGCAGCGGGCCGCCGGGGTGCCGGTCGCCTGGGTCACCTGCGACCGCGACGACGACGGCACGGCCTTCTGGAGCGCGGTGATCCTCGCGGCCACCGAGGCCGCCCCGGAGTCCGCGACCGCTGCTCGCCGGCCTGGACGCCCCCACCGGCCCGGCCGACGCCACCTTCGTCGCCAACCTCATCGGCGTGCTCGGCGACGAGGTGCCCGGCATCATCCTCGTGCTCGACGACGTGCACGAGGTGCGCGCCCGCGAGGTGCTCGACGGCCTCCAGCACCTGGTGCGAGTGGGCCGACGCACGGGTGCGGGTGGCGCTCGGCTGCCGCTTCGAGCCCCCGATCGGCCTGCACCGGCTGCGGCTCACCGGCCGCCTGCACGAGGTGCGCGCCGCCCAGCTGGCCTTCACCGCGCGAGGAGGCCGACGACTTCTGGGACCGGCACGACATCGTGCTCGACAGCGACGCCCGGGCGGTGCTGCACGCCCTCACCGAGGGCTGGCCGGCCGGGATGCGGATGGCGGCGCTGTCGCTCGAGCACGGCGACCCGGCCACGTTCGTCGCCGAGTTCAGCGGCGCCGACCGCCCGGTGGCCGACTACCTCGCCGGCGAGGTGCTGGTGCGCCTGCCCGACGACGTCGTCGACTTCCTGCTGCGCACCTGCGTCGTCGAGGACCTCTCCGTCGACCTGGCGGCCCGGCTCTCCGGGCGCGACGACTCGGCCGCCATGCTCGACGACCTGGCCCAGCGCAACGCCCTGGTCGTGCCCCTCGACCGCAGCGGCACGTGGTTCCGCTACCACGCGCTGCTGCGCACCTACCTCGTCGCGGCCCTGCGGCGCCGCGACCCCGGCGAGGTGGCGGTGCTGCGGGTGGTCGCGGCCACGTGGTTCCTCGAGCAGCGCGACCCGGCCCAGGCCCTCGAGCTCGCGTCGGAGGCCGGGCGACGGCGAGCTCGTCGAGCAGATCCTGCTCGCCCACGGCCTGGGCCTGGTCCTCGCCGGCGCCGGGCGCCGCCGTGCGCCGCGCCATCGGGCTGCTGCCCGCGCCGCAGGACACCGCCCCCGCGGTGCTGGTGCACCGGGCGCTGCTGGCGGTCGACGAGGGCGACATCGCGGCCGCCGACGAGGCGCTGGCCGCGCTCGCCGCGGTGCCCGACGACGGCAGCGACCGCGCGGATGACGTCGCTGCGCAAGGCGGCGGCGCTGCACCGCGCCCGGCTGGCCGCCGACCTGGCGGTCGCGCACGCCAGCGACCTCGTCGAGGACGTCGGGCCCTCGCACCTGCCGGTCGACCTCGACCCCGACGTGCGGCTCCTCGTGCTGGCCGACCGCGGCGCGCTGCGCCTCTTCGAGGGCGACCACCAGCGCGCCCGGCGCGACCTGCTCCAGGCGATCGACCTGGCCGAGGCCGCCGGCCTGCACTCGATCCAGCTCTACTGCAAGAACCTCGTGGCCGGAACCTACGTGGCGCAGAACGACTTCGGGCAGGCCCGGATCGCCGCCGAGAAGGCCATCGCCTTCGCCGCGGCGCGCGGCTGGGACCGCACGCCGACCCTGGCCTACTCCTACATGCTCGCCGGCTGGACCGCGTTCCAGGTGCTCCGCCCGGAGGAGGCGGCCACCTGGGCGGCCATCTCGCTCGACGTCATCGACACCACCATCGACGTCGAGGTGGAGGGCGCGGCCCGCACCGGGGAGGCCATCATCGCGTTCGACGAGCCGCCGCAGCGACGCCCGGCCCTCGACCGGCTCGAGCGCACGACGGCCTGGCTCACCGAGCGCGGCGCCTCGCCGGCGCTCACCGCCCTGGCGGCCCCGCACGAGCTGCGGATGTGCCTGGGCCTGGGCGAGTGGCACCGCGCCGAGCAGGCGGTCGAGCGAGCCGAGATGCGGCTCGGGGCCAGCGGTGACGTCGCCGTGCTGCAGGCGCAGCTCGCGTCGGCCCGCGGCCGCCCGGCCGACGCCAGGCGCCTGCTGCGCCCGGTGCTCGCCGGCGACCTGACGCCCATCCGCACCACCGCGCGCACCACCGCCTGGCTGCTCGAGGCCCTGCTCGCCGAGCGGTCGGACCGGCGCCCCGCCGCCACCGAGGCGCTGCTCACCGCCCTGCAGACCGCCGCCCCCACGGGGGCCACCCGCCCGTTCTTCGACGCGGGCACCGAGGTGCACGCCCTGCTCCTGGCAGCTGCGCGGCCGGGCCGGCCACCTCGAGCCGGTGCTCGACTCGGTGCTCGCCGGCATCGCCCACCTGCTCGAGTGGCAGGGTGCGGTCGCCAGCACGGCCACCGGGCTGCCACCGGGCACCACCACCGCCCCGAGCGGTGGGTGGCTGACCGAGCGCGAGCTCGTGGTGCTGCGCGACCTGCCCTCGATGATGACGCTCGGCGAGATCGCCGCGGCCCAGGGCATCAGCCTCAACACCGTCAAGACGCACGTGCGCTCGATCTACGCCAAGCTCGGCGCCGGCACCCGGCGCGAGGCCATCGGCATCGCCCGCGGGCTCGGGCTGCTCTGATTCGTCGCCAGGCCGCGAGCGACCACCGGCCTCCGGCTGCGCTCACCCGTCACGCGTGAGGCGACGCACTGCGGCCGGTGCCAAGGTCGAGACCACGCAGGCGAGTCTGCGACCGTGCGAGAGGACGTCATGCGATACGAGTTCATCATTCGAGGCTCGGTGAGCGAGGACGTCCTGGAGTCGCTGCCCGAGCTGTCGGCCACTCCGTACCCCACCGGCGGCACCGTCCTGTTCGGCCCGGTGCAGGACGAGTCCGACGTCTCGAGCCTGCTCGCGAGGTTCTCCGACCTCGGCCTGTCCGTCGTCGAGATGCGACGGCTCCCGGACTGACCCCGCGGTGGGCGACAGCGAACCCGGCCGCTCCCCGGCATCCCTGACCCGGCGAGCGCGCGGCTGGGCCTCGGGCCGCTTCGGCAACCGCACCACCGTCGCCGCCGACCTGCGGGCCGGCGCGGTGCTCGGGCTGGAGTCGGTGCCCGACGGCCTCGCCAACGGGCTGCTGGCCGGGGTCAACCCGCATCCTCGCCCTGAACGGCTACCTCGTCGGCACGCTCGTCGGGGCCGTGACCACCAGCACCGTGCTGATGTCCGTGCAGGCGACGGGCGCCATGGCGGTGATCATCTCCGACGTGCCGCAGACCCAGACCGGCGACGCGCGGGCCCAGGAGGCGCTCGCGGTGCTCGCGGTCCTCACCGGCGTGGGGATGCTGGCGCTGGGCCTGGCCCGGCTCGGCTCGCTCGTGCGCTTCGTGCCGAGCTCGGTGCTCGTCGGCTTCGTCAACGCCGTGGCGATCAACATCATGCTGTCGCAGGTCGACGAGATCACCGGCTACACCAGCGATGCACCCAACCGGGTGCTCAAGACGCTCGACACCCTCGTCCATCCGGGGCAGATCCAGTGGGCCGGCGTGTTCATCGCCGCGCTCACCGTGGGGCTCATCGTGCTGCTCGAGCGCACCCGGCTCGGGGCGCTCGGCATGGTCGTCGCGATCGCCCTGGCGTCGGCGGTCCCGGTCGTGCTCGACGCCCTGGGCACCACGGTGCTGACCGTGCCGATGTTGTCGGACATCGTCTCCGTGCCCAGGAGCCTGCCGCAGCTCGACGTCCCGTCGCTGGGGCTGATCGTGGCGATGGTCGTGCCGGCGTTCTCGCTCGTCTTCGTGGGGCTGGTGCAGGGCGCTGCCATCGGCGGCACGATGACCAACCCCGACGGCTCGGCGAACGACGCGTCGGGCGACTTCCGCGGGCAGGGCGTCGCCAACCTGGCCGCCGGGGTGCTCCAGGGGATGCCGGTCGCGGGCTCGATGTCGGCGACCAACCTCGTGCGCGCGGCCGGTGCCCGCACCGCCACGGCCAACCTGTTCGCGGGGGTCGTCATCGGCGCCTCGATGCTGCTGCTGTCCGACGTGGTGGGCTACATCGCGATGCCCGCGCTCGGCGGTCTCCTCGTGCTCATCGGCTGGCGCAGCCTGAAGGTCGACCAGCTGGTGCTCACCTGGCGTACCGGCGCGGTGCCGGCCACCACGATGGCGATCACGTTCGTGCTGACCCTGATCATCCCGCTGCAGTACGCCGTGCTCGTCGGTGTGGGGCTGGCCGTGCTGCTGCACGTCGGGCGGCAGTCGAACCGGGTCGTCGTCAAGCACTGGGTCTTCGACGACGACCGCGGCTTCCCGATCGAGGCGGAGCCACCCGCCGAGGTGCCGGCCCGCGAGGTGGTCGTGCTCGCCACCTACGGCAGCCTCTTCTTCGCGTCGGCTCCGGCCTTCGAGGCGCAGCTGCCGCGGCCGGTCGGCACGGACACCCGTGGTGTGGTCGTGCTGCGCCTGCGGGCCAAGGACGAGCTCGGCAGCACCGTGGTCAAGGTGCTCATCAAGTACGCCGAGCAGCTCGCCGCCACCGGCTCGCGCCTGATGCTCGCGGGCGTGACCCCCGGCGTGCGCCGGCAGGTCGACGACACCGGGCTCACGGCCCTGCTCGGCGCCGACGCGATCTTCCTGGCGCAGAACCGGGTTGGCCTGTCGGTGCGCGAGGCGATGAAGCACGCCGAGCAGTGGATCGAGGAGTCCACCGCCACCACGCCACCCACCGACGGCTGACGTTCACCTCGCCGACTCTTGACCCGTTCCAGAAAACCGGCCAGACTGCCAGCGTGCCCTCCCCGCCCGACGTCGAGCAGCTGCTGCGCGGGGCCTCGCTGCGGGTGACCCGCCCCCGGGTCGCCGTGCTGGCCGCGGTGCAGGAGCGGCCACACGCGAGCACCGACACGATCATCGAGGTCGTGCGCGAGGACCTCGGCGAGGTCTCGCACCAGGCGGTCTACGACGTGCTGCGCGCCCTCACCACTGCCGGCCTGCTGCGCCGCATCCAGCCCTCCGGCTCGGTCGCCCGCTACGAGTCACGGGTGGGCGACAACCACCACCACGTCGTGTGCCGATCGTGCGGCGCCATCGCCGACGTCGACTGCGCGGTCGACGAGACCCCGTGCCTCACGGCATCCGACGACCACGGCTACGTCATCGACGAGGCCGAGGTCGTCTACTGGGGCACCTGCCCGCAGTGCACCGCCGCGGCGAGCACCTGAGACCAGACCACCACCGATCCGAGTACCGCACCACCGAAGAGGAGACGGACGTGACCGACCAGGCAACCGACGGCGTGACCGACCAGGGCAGCGAGAGCGAGAACCCGGCGATCGACATGCCGACCCCCAAGAAGGGCCGGCCCCGCACCAACCAGGACTGGTGGCCCGACCAGCTCGACCTGTCGGTGCTGCACAAGCACTCGCCCGCCACCAACCCGCTCGACAAGGACTTCGACTACGCCGCGCGGGTCGCCACCCTCGACGTCGACGCCCTCAAGCGCGACATCGTCGAGGTGATGACCACCTCGCAGGACTTCTGGCCCGCCGACTTCGGCCACTACGGCCCGCTGTTCATCCGGATGAGCTGGCACGCCGCCGGCACCTACCGCATCTGGGACGGCCGCGGCGGCGCCGGCGACGGCCAGCAGCGCTTCGCACCGCTCAACAGCTGGCCCGACAACGCCAACCTCGACAAGGCCCGGCGCATCCTGTGGCCGGTGAAGCAGAAGTACGGCCAGTCGGTCTCGTGGGCCGACCTGCTCGTGCTCGCCGGCAACGTGGCGCTGGAGGACATGGGCTTCGAGACCTTCGGGTTCGCCTTCGGCCGCGAGGACGTCTGGGAGCCCGAGGAGATCTTCTGGGGCTCGGAGGACGCCTGGCTCGGCGACGAGCGCTACAGCGGCGACCGCGAGCTCGCCAACCCGCTCGGCGCGGTGCAGATGGGCCTGATCTACGTCAACCCCGAGGGCCCGGGCGGCGTGCCCGACCCGGTGAAGGCGGCGCGCGACATCCGCGACACCTTCGCCCGGATGGCGATGGACGACGAGGAGACCGTGGCGCTGATCGCCGGCGGCCACTCGTTCGGCAAGACCCACGGCGCCGGCGACCCCGACCTCGTCGGCCCGGAGCCCGAGGGCTGCCCGGTCGAGCACCAGGGCATCGGCTGGAAGAGCGAGTACGGCACCGGCAAGGGCCGCGACGCCATCACCAGCGGGCTCGAGGTCACCTGGACCCAGACGCCGACGCAGTGGAGCAACAAGTTCTTCGAGAACCTCTTCGGCTTCGAGTGGGAGCTGACCAAGAGCCCGGCCGGCGCGCACCAGTGGCAGCCCAAGGACGGCGCCGGCGCCGACACCGTGCCCGACCCCGAGGACGGCTCGCTCTCCCGCCCGCCGACCATGCTCACCACCGACCTGGCGCTGCGGATGGACCCGGAGTACGAGAAGATCTCGCGCCGCTTCCTCGAGCACCCCGACGAGTTCGCCCTGGCGTTCGCGAAGGCCTGGTACAAGCTGCTGCACCGCGACATGGGGCCCATCGAGCGGTTCCTCGGCCCGGAGGTGCCCGAGGCGCAGCTCTGGCAGGACCCCGTGCCGCCGGTCGAGGGCGAGCTCGTCTCCGACGCCGACGTCGCCACCCTCAAGGAGGCCATCCTGGCCACCGGGCTCACCGTGCCGCAGCTCGTGCGCACGGCCTGGGCGTCGGCATCCAGCTTCCGCGGCACCGACAAGCGCGGCGGGGCCAACGGCGCCCGCATCCGCCTGGAGCCGCAGCGCAGCTGGGCGTCCAACGACGCCGCCGAGCTCGACACCGTGCTCTCCGCGCTGGAGCAGGTCAAGGCCGACTTCGACGGCCGCGGCGGGGCCACGGTCTCGCTCGCCGACCTCATCGTGCTCGGCGGGTCCGCCGCGGTGGAGAAGGCGGCCAGGGATGCCGGTCACGACCTCACCGTGCCCTTCCACCCGGGCCGCACCGACGCCACCCAGGAGCAGACCGACGCCGACTCCTTCAAGGTGCTGGAGCCCCGTGCCGACGGCTTCCGCAGCTACCTGCCCGCGGGCGAGAAGCTCTCGGCCGAGACGCTGCTGCTCGACCGCGCCAACCTGCTCAACCTCACCGCGCCGGAGATGACCGTGCTGGTCGGCGGGATGCGGGCCCTGGGCGCCAACGTCGGCGACTCCGACCTCGGCGTCTTCACCCAGCGCCGGGGCCAGCTGACCAACGACTTCTTCCGCACCCTGCTCGCGCCGGGCACGACGTGGAAGTCGTCGCTCACCCAGGAGAACGTCTACACCGGCACCGACCAGGCCACCGGTGAGGCAGCGCTGGTCCGCCACCGCGGTCGACCTGGTCTTCGGCTCGCACTCGCAGCTGCGGGCGCTCGCCGAGGTCTACGCCAGCGACGACGCGTCGGAGAAGTTCGCCCGCGACTTCGTCGCCGCCTGGGTCAAGGTGATGGAGCTCGACCGCTTCGACCTGCACCGCTGAGCAGACGACTGCACCGCTGAGCAGACGACTGCACCGCTGAGCAGACGACCGCACCGCTGAGCAGACGACGCAGGGAAGTCCCCTCGGGCCACGGCCCGGGGGACTTCCCTGTCCACCACCGACTTCGTGCGATTTGCACACGGTTCTCGCACCCGCACAGCGGTAAGAACAGTGTGCAAGTCGCACGAAGTCGGGACCCGCGGACGGGCCATGAGCACCCCGCGGGCGCGTGGGAGATCCGCAAGATGTCGGGCCGGTCAGGCGCGGCGGCGGAAGGTGTGGGCCCCGCGTGAGGCCTTCGTCTCGAGGTAGCGGGCGTTGCTGTCGTTGACGTGCACCCCGGTGGGCACCACCTCGGTGACCCCGATGCCGAGCCGGGCCAGCTGGGCCGCCTTGTCCGGGTTGTTGCTCAGCAGGGCCAGCGACCCGATGCCGAGCGCCGTCACCATCTGGGCCGCCACGGTGTAGTCGCGCGCGTCGGCGCTGAAGCCGAGCGCGACGTTGGCCTCGTAGGTGTCGAGACCGCCGTCCTGCAGCGCCGTAGGCGTCGAGCTTGCCGTAGAGCCCGATGCCGCGGCCCTCCTGGCGCAGGTAGAGCAGGTAGCCGCCGACCGAGGCGATCAGCTCGACCGCCTCGCGCAGCTGCGGGCCGCAGTCGCAGCGCTGGCTGCCGAAGACGTCACCGGTGAGGCACTCGCTGTGCAGGCGCACCAGGGGCGCGTGGTCGAGGCGGTCGGCCGGGGCGAGCCGGCTGGTGCGGTCGCCGAGCCCCACCGCCAGGTGCTCGCGGCCGTCGACGAGCCCGTCGAAGGTGAGCACCCGTGCGGTCGTGGTGAACCCGTCGCTGAAGCGAAGCGGCACCATCACCTCGGTGCGGATGGTCGCCGGTGGGGGCTGGAGTGGGTGCGTCATCGGGTGGTCCCTCCCTGGTCGTCCTGCTCGAACCGTGCTGACAGTGCATAGCGCAGCAGCACGACGTCATCGATGCGGCGCACCTCGGCCAGCGGGGCGCGCGGGCGGGGGCCGGACGGCATCCGCACGTCGGCGGACAGCCGCGGTGCGCCCGGGTCGCCGACCACCAGCGGCGCGACGACGAGCTGCAGCTCGTCGGCGACGCCGTCCTCGAGGAACTGGGTCAGCACGTCCTGGCCACCCTCGACCATGAGCCGGCGCACGCCGCGCGCGCCGAGGTCCTCGCTGACCCAGCCGACCCGGGGGGAGGCGCCGGCGTCGACCACCGTCGCGGCACCGCCGAGGCGCTCGCGGGTGGCGGCGACCGCCGGGGTCGCGCAGTAGACCAGGGGGTCGCCGTCGCCGCCGGCGAAGATCGCGGCAGCCGGCTCGAGCCCCGGATGCCGGGTGAGCGTCACCTTCCGCGGCGTCGGCGGGTGCCCCTGCGCGACCCGCTGGGCCCGCCGGTCGGCGTCGCGCACGGCGAGGCGGGGGTCGTCGGCCCGCACGGTGCCGGCGCCGACGAGGATCGCGTCGCAGCCGGCGCGCACGGCGTCGACCCGGTCGAGGTCGGCCTCGTTGGACAGCACCAGACGCCGGTCGGTGGTGTCGTCGAGGCAGCCGTCGAGCGAGACGGCGCAGCTGAGCACGGTGTAGGGACGCTCAGCCACGCGGACCACCGCCCACGGCGCCCAGGCCGGCGGGCTGCACGTCGGCCGCAGGGACCGCCACGGCGGGCGCCGGTCGGCCGCGGCGCACCCGGCCGGCAAGCAGCAGCACGGCCCCGGGCAGGGTGCCGACCAGGGCGATGGCCCCGAACGCCACGGCGGTGGCCAGCCCGGACGCCGCCCCCAGCCCCGCGGCGGCGAAGACCCAGGCCGCGGCCCCCTCGCGCGGACCCCAGCCGGCGAGGTTGAGCGGCAGCGCCGACATCACCAGCACGATCAGGGCCAGCGGGAGCAGGTCGGCCACCGGGGTGTGCACCCCGACCGCGCGGGCGGCGAGCACGAACGTCGCCGTGTGCCCGACCACCGCCAGCAGCGAGGCCAGCACGATGCCCAGCGATGCCGGCCCGGAGCCGAGCGCCCGCAGGTCGGCGGCGACAAGGCGCAGCCAGCCGGTGACCCGACGACCGCGCCAGCGGGCGAGCACGGCGGTGAGGCCGACCACCGCCAGCACGAGCCCGACGACCACGCCGGCGGATGCCGTGGACACGTCGGGGAGGTCGAAGGGTCGGGCGACCAGCACCACCACCACGGTCAGCGCGAGGAGCACCACCTGGCCGGCCGTGCGCTCCCACGCGACACCACGCAGCCCTCGCCCGACGTTCCCACCGTCGCGGCCGTGCTGCACACCGCGCCCCACGTCGCCGAGCACCCCGCCGGGCAGCGTGGCGTTGAGGAACTGCGCGCGGTAGCAGGATGCGAGGGCGGTGGCCAGGGTGAGGTCGGTGCCCAGCCGGCGCGCGACGAGCCGCCACCGCCAGGCCCCGCACAACGTGGTCAGCAGGGCGATGAGCGCCCCAGCCGCCAGCACCGTGGCGTCGGTCGCGCGCAGGGCCGCGACGAACGGCCCGGTGCCGAGCACGACCACGAGCGCACCGAGCACGAGCACGCCGCCCAGCGGACGAGCCCACCGCCACCACGCTGCGTCGATCCCGGCCTCCCGCACCTCCGGGCCCTCCCCACGGCAGGGAACGGCCACCTGTACGTCCGGACGTACGGTGCCGGCACCCACCCGGTTCACGTCAGGCCGCCAGCCCGGTGAGCACCCGAGCCACCTCGGCGCTCGTCGCGGACCACGCGGGCAGCAGCCGCCGCCGCTCGGCAGCCTTGTGGCGCAGGTGCCGGCGCAGCCGCGGGTCGCCCAGCCACTGCTCGATGGCCCCGGCGAGCGCCGCCGGGTCGTCGGGCGGCACCAGCACCCCCGGGCGCTGGCCACCCGGGGTGTGGCCGAGCGCCTCCGGCAGGCCCCCCACCCGGGTCGCCAGCACCGGGATGCCGTGCGCCAGCGCCTCGGTGACGACCATGCCGTACGTCTCGCCCCGCGACGCGGTGACGAACAGGTCGGCCCGCGCGTACGCGGCATCCAGCGCCGTGCCCACCAGCGCACCGCGGAACTGCACCCGGTCGGCGATGCCGAGCTCGAGCGCCCGGCGGTGCAGGTGCTCGACGAAGCCCGGGTCGCGCTCGAGCGAGCCGACGAGCTCGCACACCCAGTCGAGCCCGCCGACCCGGGCGAGCGCCTCGAGCAGCACGTCCTGGCCCTTGGCCGGGATCACCGCCCCGACGCAGAGCAGCCGGCGACCGGCGGGGTCACCCGCCGCCAGCGGGGTGGGCTCGACCCCGGGCACCGCCACGGTGACTAGCGACGGGTCGAGGCCGTAGGCGTCGAGCAGCCAGCGCCGGGTCCAGCGACTCGTCGTCACGACGTGCGCGACGCACCGCATCGCCGCCTCCTCGCGAGCCCGCACCGTGCACGCGTCGCCGTCGGGCGCGGGCAGGGCGAGCGGCAGGTGCACGAGCACGACCAGCCGCAGCCGGCCCGCCTCGGCGCGCAGCACCTCCGGGTGGTCGGTGGCGACCAGCCCGTCGAGCAGCACCGCACCGCCGTCCGGCACCCGTGCGAGCGCCTCGCCCAGCGCGGATGCCGGGTACACCGTTCTCCCACAACGCTCCTCGGGCACCACGTAGTGCTCCCGCACCTCCCACCCCAACGCGACCAGACCGGCGCAGAGCCGGCGGTCGTAGGCGTTGCCTCCGCTCGGCCGGGCCGGGTCGTCGACCCCGTCCGGCACGACCACGTGCAGCAGGCTCACAGGTCCCGCTCGTAGGCGGCCCACGCGACGTGCGACTCACCCAGGGTGACGTGCAGCGCTGCCAGCTCACCGGCATCCCGGCCCAGCTCGCCGGCGGAGATGCGCTCGGCGAGCCGGTCGGCCACGACCTGGGCCAGCCGCTCGGTCGTCGTGTTGACCCCGGCCAGCGACGGGTCGTCGTCGAGGTTGCGGTAGCTCAGCGCCCCCACGACCTCGTGGAGCACCGCGGCCGCCTGGCCGATGTCGACGACGACCCCGTCGGCGTCGAGCGTCGTGGCGCGCACGGTGGCGTCGACGACGTAGGTGGCGCCGTGCAGCTGCTGGGCCGGCCCGAACACCTCGCCGGTCAGGCTGTGGGCGATCATCATGTGGTCGCGGACGGTCACGCTGAACACGGGGGCTCCTCGGGGTAGGTGATGGTGTGGCACAGGGCGGGCAGCGTGCCGGCGGCCAGGCGGGCCATCACGTCGGGCAGCTGATCGAAGGGTGAGCTGCCGGTGAGCAGCACGTCGAACGCGGGGTCGCGCAGCAGCCGCAGGGCCAGGGCCAGCCGGTCGGTGTGGGTGCGGCGCCCGCGCTGCGCCGGCGACACCGTGCCGACCTGGCTGGCCCGCACCGCGAGCCGGCTCGAGTGGAACGACCCGCCGAGCCGCAGGGTCACCTCGGTGTCGCCGTACCAGCTGAGGTCGATCACCGTTCCTTCGGGCGCGAGGGCGTCGAGCGCCAGCTGCAGCCCCGCCGACGTCGCGCTCGCGTGCACCGCCAGGTCGCAGCGGCCGGGCGCGTCCTGGGGCAGCGCGAAGGCGGCGCCGAGCGCCTCGGCGACGTCGACGCGAGCCGGGTCGACGTCCACGACGGTCACCTCGACCCCGGGGATGCCGGCCAGCAGCCGGGCCACGCAGAGTCCCACCATCCCGGCCCCCACCACGGCGACGCGGTCGCCGACGAGCGGCGCGGCATCCCAGAGGGCGTTGACCGCGGTCTCGACCGTGCCGGCGAGCACGGCCCGCTCGGGCGGCACGCCGTCGGGCACGACGACGACGGCGTCAGCGGGCACGACGTAGGCGGTCTGGTGCGGGTAGAGGCAGAAGACGGTGCGGCCCAACAGTTTCGGTGGCCCGGCCTCGACCACCCCCACGTTGAGGTAGCCGTACTTCACGGGGCCGGGCAGGTCGCCCTCCTGGTGCGGCGCCCGCATCACCTCACGCTGGTCGGCCGGCACGCCCCCGCGCAGTACGAGCGTCTCGGTGCCCCGGCTGATGCCGGTGTACAGGGTGCGCACGAGCACCTCACCGGGCCCCGGCTCGAGGACCGTCGTGGGCCGGATCTCCCCCACCCCCGGCTCACGCACCCAGTACGCGCGGGCCTGCAGGGTCATCGCGGTCCCTCCCTTCCACGGCTGCGTTTGAACGAGGTCGCCGTCAGGGGACGGTGCTACCCGTACACACGGTGCCAGCACGGGGTCGGTTCAGGTAGTCGAGCGGCCGGGTGGGGGTGGGTGAACCGTCGGGGGGCGCGGTCCGTGAAGACGGATAAGGCCCCCTGCGCGGTGGCGTCTGGGGCGACGGGAGTGGCGGACGGAGACAGTCATGGGGATGCGAGTTCTGACCGCGGTGGCGGCGCTGGTGTCGGCGTGGGTCCACCTCAAGCTGTGGCGCGAGGGCTTCAGCGGCATCGACGTGATCGGGCCGGCGTTCATGTTCAACGCCGTGGCCGGCCTGGTCATCGCGGTGCTCCTGCTGGCGTGGCGGCACTGGGTGCCGGGGTTCCTCGCCGCCGGGTTCGGCGCCAGCACCCTCGGCGCGTTCATCCTGTCGACGACCGTGGGGTTGTTCGGGGTCAACGAGCGGTGGGTCGGCTTCGACGTGTGGGCCGCTGCCGTGTCCGAGGTGGTGTGCATCATCGGCGGGCTGCTGGTGATGCGGGCGGCCTGGCCGAGCCGGCGGTCCGGTGAGCCCGTGTCGGTCGACGCCGACGGGCAGACCAGCTCCCGCACCCGCTGACCGAGCGGCACGTCCGGCTCTGACCGGGCAGGCTGTCAGCGTGGGCGCGTCCCTGCCGACAGGCAGTCGGACACCGGGGAGGTCGGTCCCGTGCTCACGGCCGGCCCGCGGGGTGTCGACTGCCTGTCCGTGGGACCACTCACCGGCCCGGGGTCCGGGGTCAGGTGACGCGACCGCTCAGCCCGGGAGGGTGAGCAGGACCTGGCCGTCGGAGGTGCGCAGGTCCACCGAGGTGATGTCGGTGCGACCGGTCGCGGTGGCCCCGGTGAGCCGCATCGTCCTGCCCGGCAGACCCTTCCAGGTGGCCACCTGCTCGACACCGCCCTCCCGGGTGTGCACGACCAGCGCGTAGGCCGAGGGCACCGGTCCGCTGTAGCCGGTGTCGTCGGCGTCGCCGTCACCCTGCGGGTAGGAGCAGGTGAGGTCGACCTTGGTGCCCCAGGCCACCCCGGTCAGGGCCACGGCTGCCGTCACCGGCACCTCGCCGACCGGCACCATCGCCTGAACCGGCGCGGTGCTCCGGGTGGCCGTGGGCGTGGGCGACGCGGCCGACGTGGCAGTGCCCGAGCGGTCGAACACGCCACCGACGGCGAGCGCGCCGACGAACGCCGCGGCCACCGCAGCAGCCACCGCCGCGGTGAGCACCGAGCGCCGCCGCTGCTGACCCCGCACCTCGCGCACCAGGGACGGCAGCAGGGTCGCGGGCAGGGGGGCGTCGGGGGTGCGCACCTCGAGGTCGGCCACGTCGACCTGGGCCAGCAGCCCGGGCAGGCCGGCGAGCTCGCGCACGCCGCGGCTGCACTCGGCGCAGCCCGGCAGGTGGGCCTCGAAGTCGAGGCGCTCGGCGGGGGCCAGCGACCCGAGCACGTAGGCACCGTCGAGGTGGGCGAACTGGCAGGTCATGCCCCCACCCCCATCTCCTGCAGCGCGAGCCGCAGGGCCCGCAGCGCGTAGTGGGTGCGCGACTTCACGGTTCCCTCGGGCACCCCGAGCCGGTGCGCAGCCTGCGCCACCGACGACCCCCGGTAGTAGCACTCGAGCAGCACGGCCCGGTGGTCGGCCGACAGCGAGGTGATCGCCTCGGTGACCAGCCACGAGGTCAGCAGCTGGTCGGTGCGGTCGACCTCGTCGCGCCCCTCGGGCACCTCGGCCACGGCCAGCTCGTGCTGCGAGCGCGAGGTGCGCCACTCGTCGATCACGATGTTGCGCGCCACGGTGAACAACCACGACCGCACCGAGCCGCGCGACTCGTCGAGCCGCTCGTGGTTGCGCCAGGCCCGCAGCAGGGTCTCCTGCACGACGTCCTCGGCGCGCGCCCGGTCCTGCCCGGTGAGGCGCAGGGAGTAGCCCCACAGGGCAGCGGCGTGCTCGTCATGCAGCTGCTGCATCAGCACCACAGCGCTCTCCGGCATCCGACCTCCTCACCGAGCACTACGCGCGGGCTGCGCGCACGGTTCAACGGCTACTCGTCGCCGCGCAGGGTGAACGAGCGCAGCCGGTCGCCGGTGAACCACAGCGAACCGGCGGTGACCAGCAGCGCGGCCACGACCGCGTAGGCGAGGCCGATGTTCGCGGCGTCCTCGACCGTCGGGCTGACCTCCCCCGCCACCGCCCGGCCCCACGCCCCCACCGACAGCCAGCGCACGCCGGTGAAGACCGAGCCGAGCAGGCCCTCCCAGACGAGCACGAACAGCAGCCCGACGACCACGGCGTGCCGGGTGAGGGCCGCGAGGGCCAGGAAGAGCGCGGTGTAGACCGTGCCCGAGATCGCCGCACCGACGAGCAGGGCCCCGGCCCGCCCGGGCTGCGAGGTGTCGAGCACCAGGGAGGCGAGCGCCACCGGCAGCGCCCCCAGCAGCATCGTGGCTCCCCAGGCCGCGGCGAACTTGCTGACCGCGATGGTGTGCCGGTTCACCGGCTTGGCGAGCAGGTAGACCACCGAGCCGTCGTCGATCTCGGGGCCGAGCACCGCCGTGGCGGCGAGCAGGGCGACGAGCGGCATCGCCAGGGTGAAGCCGAGCCCCACCACCGCCTCGACCCCGACCTCGTCGTCGGTGAGCAGGCGCACCAGCACGGCGAGCACGAGGAGCGCGGCCGCGATGAGCAGCAGCACGACCCCCCGGCGTCGCCCGAACAGGGCCTGGGTCGACAGGCGCAGCACGGTGCGGTTCATCGCTCAGCCCCCCACCAGGTAGGCGAAGACGCTCTCGAGCGACTCGTCGGTGGGCGTCAGCTCCTGGATCCGGATGCCGTGCTCGCGCGCCACCTGCGGCAGCCGCACCGCGAACGCCCCGAAGTCGCTGACCGACACGTCGACCCCGCCGGCGTCGCGCAGCGCGACCGCCACGACCGAGGGCTCCGCGATGAGGGATGCCGCGAGCCGGCGGTCGTCGTCGGCCAGCACGACGTACTGCACCGGGCGGTCGGTCATCAGCGTGCGGATCTGGCCGAAGTCGCCCGATGCCGCGTGCCGCCCCGACACGACGACCTCGATCTGGCGGGCGACCTGCTCGACCTCCTCGAGGATGTGCGAGCTGAACAGCACGGTGCGCCCCTCGGCGCCCATCCGCCGCAGCAGGGCCATCAGGTGCAGCCGCTGGCGCGGGTCGACGCCGTTGAACGGCTCGTCGAGCAGCAGCACCGAGGGGTCGTGCACCAGCGCCGAGGCGAGCTTGACCCGCTGGCGCATGCCCTTGGAGTAGGTGCCGATCCGCCGGCCGGCCGGGCTCGCCCATCTCGACGACGTCGAGGGCCCGCTCGGTGGCGGCGCCCGGGTCGTCGAGGCCGTGCAGCTCGGCGTTGGCGAGCACGAACTGGCGCCCGGTGAGGTAGCCGAAGCTCAGCTCGCGCTCGGGCACCAGCCCGATGGTGCGGTAGGCCTCGGTGCGCCGCCAGACCGGCTCGCCGTCGAGGGTGACGGTGCCCGCCGACGGGGCGAGGAAGCCCGACATCAGCGCGATGATCGTGGTCTTGCCGGCGCCGTTGGGGCCGAGCAGGCCGGTGACGCCGGGGCGCACCGTCATCGAGATGCCGTTGACCGCGACCACGTTGCCGTACCACCGCGAGGTCTGGTCCAGGCTGAGCACACTCATGCCGTCGCCACCCGCCGGTAGCGCCACAGCAGGGCCGCGAGGCACCCCGCCGACAAGCCCACGAACACCACGACGTAGGCGGCCACCATGGCGGTGGACGTCGGCGGGGTCGGCACCTCGGCGTCGGTCCAGGCACCCATCAGGCCCCGGTAGAGCGAGTACGGGGAGAACAGGCCGGCGACCTCGCCGACCTCCGACCGCCCCTCCTCCTCGGAGATGCCCTGGATGGCGGTGACGACGCCGTTGGCGATCACGAGCAGGGCGATGGTGGCCACCACCGCGAAGCCCCGGCGGGTCGACCACGACGCGATGAGCCCGGCGATGCCGGTCAGCGACAGGGCCAGCAGCACGGCGAGGCCCAGGGCGATGCCGGCCTGACGGGTCTGCTCACCGACGTCGAGCTCGGCGAGCAGGGCGACGGCATAGAGGATGACGATCGGCAGCACCAGGAAGACCAGGGTGGCGGCGAGCAGCGAGACCCAGCGCGACAGCGCGTAGGCGCTCGACCGCAGCGGCCGGGCGAGGTAGAGCGAGATGGTGCCGTGCCGCAGGTCGCGCGAGAAGAGCACGGGCGCCTGCGACGCCACGAAGATGCCGAGCAGCACCTGGGTGGTCGACGCGTACTCGGCGTAGCCGATCGGCAGCTCGTCGAGGCCGGCGAAGGCCAGCACCCCGCCGACGATCACGGCCGGCAGCAGGTTGAGGGCGAGCAGCGCGAACGGCAGCACCTTCGACTTGCCCGAGCGGCCCAGCCCGAAGGCGTTGCGGAACCCGGTGAGCGTCAGGGCCCGGGCGATGGCACCGGCGCCGAGCCGGGGGCCGGTGTAGGGCCGGTAGCCCAGGTCGTGGATGACGCTGCCGCCCGCGGGCGTCGCGGCCGAGGGGTCGGTCATCGGTCGCCTCCTTCGGGCGGGGGGCTCGCGTCGACGCTGGCGTGCGGGTCGACGTCGGCGAAGACGTCCTCGATCCGCCGGTGGTCGACCTGGAGCCGCACCAGGCCCAGCCCGAGGTCACCGGCGGTGTCGCGGATGAGGTCGCGCACGGCATCCGGGCGGTCGGTGGCGTCGACGCTGAGCATGCCGCCACGTCGCACGGCGGTGACACCGGCGGCGGTGAGGGCGGCCGCCATCCGGGACTGGGCGTCGTCGCCCAGCACCTCCACGAGCAGCGCGCCGGTGGCGTCGAGGAACTCGTCGGTGCGCGAGGCCCGCAGCAGCCGGCCACCGTCGAGCACCACCACGTTGTCGCTCACCCGCTCGAGCTCGCCGAGCAGGTGCGAGGTGACGATCACGGCGATGCCGAAGTCGTGGCCGATCCGCTGCACGAGGCCGAGCATCTCGTCGCGCGCGGCCGGGTCGAGGCCGTTGGTGGGCTCGTCGAGCAGCACCAGCCGGGGGTCGTGGGCGAGGGCCTGGGCGAGCTTGGCCTTCTGCTTCATGCCGGTGGAGTAGCCGCCCATCGGCCGGTAGCGCTCCTCGGCGAGGCCGACGTGGCGCAGCACCTCGGCGGCGCGCTCGCGGGCGGCCACCCGCGGCAGCCCCGACATCATCGCCAGGTGCACCACGAAGTCGCTGGCGCTGACGTCGGGCGGCAGGCAGTCGTGCTCGGGCAGGTAGCCCACGGCCGCGCGGATGGCCCCGCCCTCGGTGGCGATGTCGTGCCCGAGCACCTCGGCCCGGCCGCCCGTCGGGGGGATCAGGCCCAGCAGCAGCTTGAGCAGGGTCGACTTCCCTGCGCCGTTCGCGCCGACCAGGCCGGTGGTGCCGCTGCCGATGTCGAGGGTCAGCGCATCCAGGGCCAGCACCGAACCGTAGTCCTTGGTGAGGCCCTCGGCGCGCACGACGGGAGACATCCCGCTCACCGTAGCGGCGGCGGGCGACGGGCCCCCCGCCCGGTGGGCAGGGTTCAGGGACGGGTCAGGGTGTCCCCCGAGCCGGGTGCGGCCGCCGTGCCTGCCCTTCCCCACCCGGCCGACACTAGAGAACCCGCCGGATGCCGGGCGCGCGACACGGCGTGTTCCCCCGTCGATCCCGGCCGACGGGTGGAGATCACCAGGCCAAACCCTCCGAGTTGGGTGCTCAACCGGTCGCTGGAGCAACCACCTCAGCACCCAACTCGGGAGCAGACCGTGACCTGGGGCAGGGTGGACGGATGAACAACCCCGAGCTGCCCCGCGGCACCGACGCCCGCCCCGCCAGCTGGTGGCGCACCGCCGTCGTCTACCAGGTGTACCCGCGCTCCTTCGCCGACAGCGACGGCGACGGGGTGGGTGACCTGCCCGGCATCTCGGCCCACCTCGACCACCTGGCCGAGCTCGGCATCGACGTGCTCTGGCTGTCCCCCGTCTACCGCTCCCCGATGGACGACAACGGCTACGACATCAGCGACTACCACGACGTCGACCCGCTCTTCGGCACGCTGGCCGACCTCGACGCGCTCATCGCGGGGTGCCACGCGCGCGGCATCCGGCTGGTCATGGACCTCGTGGTCAACCACACCTCCGACGAGCACCCGTGGTTCGTCGAGTCCCGCGACCCGGCCTCGCCGAAGCGCGACTGGTACTGGTGGCGACCGGCCCGCCCCGGGCACGACCCGGGCGCCCCGGGCGCCGAGCCGACGAACTGGGAGTCGTTCTTCTCGGGGCCGGCCTGGGAGCTCGACGAGGTCAGCGGCGAGTACTACCTGCACCTGTTCTCGCGCAAGCAGCCCGACCTCAACTGGGAGAACCCGCAGGTGCGCCGGGCGGTCTACGTGATGATGCGCTGGTGGGTGGACCGGGGCGTCGACGGCTTCCGGATGGACGTCATCGACCTCATCTCGCGCGACCCCACCCTGCCCGACGGACCGGTACCACCGGGCGGGCGGTTCGGGTCGGCACACGCGGCGGTCGCCAACGGCCCGCGCCTCGAGGAGTTCCTCGCGGAGATGAACCGCGAGGTAGGGCTCGGCGCGGGTCACCTGCTGACCGTCGGCGAGATGCCCGCGTCGAGCATCGAGCTGGCCCGGAGGGTCACCGACCCCGCGCGGCGCGAGCTCGACATGGTCTTCACCTTCGAGCACGTCGACCTCGACGTGCGGCCCGGCGGCGCGAAGTGGGACATCGTGCCGCTCCCCCTGCCGGCGCTCAAGCGCAACCTCGCGGCGTGGCAGGAAGGTCTCGCCGACGTCGGGTGGAACTCGCTGTACTGGAACAACCACGACCAGCCCCGTGCGGTGACCCGGTTCGGTGACGACTCCCCCGAGCACCGGGTGGCCTCGGCGAAGACGCTCGGCACCGTGCTGCACCTGCACCGCGGCACGCCGTACGTCTACCAGGGCGAGGAGCTGGGGATGACGAACGCGCCCTTCGCGTCGATCGACGAGTACCGCGACATCGAGTCGATCCGCCACCACGAGCAGGCGCTCGAGGCCGGGGTGCGGCTCGAGACGGTGATGGCAGCGCTGGCCCTGAAGGGCCGTGACAACGCTCGCACCCCGATGCAGTGGGATGCAGGCCGGCACGCGGGGTTCACGACCGGTGAGCCGTGGCTGCCGGCGAACCCGAACCACGTCGAGATCAACGCTGCTGCGGCACAGGCGGACCCGGCATCCGTCTTCCATCACTACCGGGCCCTGATCGCCCTGCGCCACCACAACCCCCTCGTCGTCGACGGCCGGTTCGAGCTGCTGCTGCCCGACCACCCCCAGCTGTGGGTCATCGTCCGTGAGGGCACCACGGGGCGGCTGGTCGTGCTCGCCAACTGCTCGTCGCAGCCGGTCACGGCGGATGCCGGCGACCTCCCCGACCTCGACGGCGCCGCCGTGCTGGTGGCCACCCACCCGGGACGAGTCGGGCTCGACCTGCTCCCCTGGGAGTCCCGGGTCTACGAGGTCGGCTGACCGGCCGCTCCGAGCAGTCGAGAGCAGAGAACACCCCGCGCCCCCTCCGGACACGCGGGGTGTTCTCTACTCTCGACCGGGAAAGGTGGCGCGGATGGCGGCGCTGAGCGCCTCGGGGTCGACCGCCTCGCCGCGGGCGGCCCGGGCCCCGACGGCCAGCCCGAGGATGTACGACCCGACCGGCGCCATCGGCCGGGCGAAGCCGTGCGCGATCTCCTTCGTCAGGTCGTGGATGCCGGTGACGTCGACCGCCTTCGGGTCGACGTCGAGCGCGTGGCAGGCGTCGTGGATCCAGTCGTGCCACTGCTGCTCGGCGGCGCTGAGGTCGGTCATCGGGGGCTCACTTCTTGCTCAGCTCGGGCTTGTCCCAACCACGCTGCGGCGCACGGTTGCCCGAGCCCCGGCCCGGCCGCTCGTCCTTGGACCGGTAGACGAGGTAGGGGCGGGTCAGGTAGCCGATCGGCGCCGAGAAGACGTGCACCAGCCGGGTGAACGGCCACATCGCGAAGAGCAGGAACGCCAGCAGGGCATGCGCCTGGAAGCCGAGCGGAGCCTGCGCCATCAGCTCGGGCTCCGGCTGGAGGAGGAAGATGCTGCGGAACCAGACGCTGACGCCCTCGCGGTAGTTGTACTCGCCACCGAACTGCAGCAGGCTGCCCGCCACGGTGTTCCACATGCCCAGCACGATCACGGTGCCGAGCACGGCATACATGGCCTTGTCGTTGACCGTGGTGGCGCTGAACACCGGTCCGGTGGTGCGCCGCCGGTAGACCAGGATGGCGAGGCCGACGACGGCGGCGATGCCCGCCGGGATGCCGCCCGCGAGCGCGATGACGTGGTAGGCGTGGGGGGTCAGGCCGAGGGCGTTGGTCCACACCTGCGGGACGACCAGGCCGATGATGTGCCCGGCCACGACGCCCAGCATGCCGAAGTGGAACAGCGGGCTGCCGATGCGCAGCAGCCGGTCCTCGTAGAGCTGGCTCGACCGCGTGGTCCAGCCGAACTTGTCGTAGCGGTAGCGCCACACGTGCCCGACGACGAACACCGCGAGGCAGACGTAGGGCACGATCACCCAGAGGAAGACGGTCATCGGGGGGCTCCCACGGGGATGGTCGTGCCGAGCATGGCGGTGGTGTCGACGGGGTCGGGCCGGGGGTTGAGCCGCGGGTCGATGGCGTAGGGCTCGAGCCCGACCTCCTCCTGCGGCGGCCCCTCGGCGACGAGCCGCAGCAGGGCGGTCTGGTCGTCGCCGTCGAGCTCGGGCAGGGTCGACCGCAGGGCCTGGACGGCCGGGAGCCACGGTGAGCCGCGCTGCGCCAGACCGGCCTTGAGCACCTCGATGCCGACCCGGTGGCGGAGCATCAGGTTCCAGGCGGTGGCCTGGTCCTGCACGGCACCGAACTCGAGCACCACGCAGAGGTGGTCGGGCAGCTCGGCGTCGGTGTCGAACTCGACCCCCGCCTTGCGGTAGGCCTGCTTGAACTCGACCAGGGCCACCCCGCGCCGCCGGGTGTCGCCCTGGGTGAAGTAGGTGAGGTGCAGTGAGCACTTGCGGGTGACGTCGAAGGTGTCGACGTAGTCGGCCTGCAGGGTTCCGAGGTCGGCGTGCTCGATGGTGTCGAGCATCTCGGTCAGCGGCAGCCGCTGCGGCTCGGGCAGCGCGGCCACGACCTCGCGCAGCATCGGCACCCGCTGACACGAGCACGTCGTCGGGGTAGTCGAGCAGCAGCGAGACCACCTGCCAGGTGTCGGCCAGGGCCCGCTCGCCGATGCCGGGCTTCGCGTCGCGGTGCCGGCGCCACTTCATCGGTCGGCCCCCGGCTCGGAACCGGCGGCGTCCTGCGGGAACATGCCGTCCGGCATCCCGCGGCCGTCCCAGTTGAGCAGGTTGACCCGGCCGCGCATCGGGTTGTCCGACGGCAGGGCCTGCATGGTGTCGGCCGACTGGGTCTGCGACAGCACCCGGAAGTTCTCGACGGCCACCGGCGTCGGTGCGGCGCCCGAGCCCTCGCCGAAGATCTCCTGGCCACCGCCGTACTCCGACACCGCACAGTCGGTGGCGAGCTCCTCGAGCGCGTGCGCCTGCTCGGCGTGCGCGGTGGGGATGACGTACCGGTCCTCGTACTTCGCGAGGGCGAGGAGCCGGAACATGTCGTACATCGCCTCCCCCTCCATCCCGACGGCCGCCGGGATCTCGTCGCGGGGGTCGCGACCGAGGTTGATGTCGCGCATGTAGGAGCGCATCGCCGCGAGCTTCTTGAGCACTCGGTTGACCGGGTCGACGTCGCCCGCGGTGAACAGGTTGGCGAGGTACTCGACGGGGATGCGCAGGGTGTCGATGGCCCCGAAGAGGTTGTCGACGTCCTCAGCGTCGTAGCCGGTGTCCTTGATGACGTCGACCACCGGCGACAGCGGCGGGATGTACCAGACCATCGGCATGGTGCGGTACTCCGGGTGCAGGGGCAGCGCCACCTTGTAGTCCATGATCAGCTTCTTGACCGGGCTGCGGCGGGCCGCCTCGACCCAGTCACCGGGGATGCCGGCCGCCTCCGCGGCGCGGCGCACCTCGGGGTCCTCGGGGTCGAGGAACACACCGAGCTGGCTCTCGTAGAGGTCGACGTCGTCAGGCGCGGAGGCCGCCTCGAGCACCTTGTCGGCGTCGTAGAGCACCAGCCCGATGTAGCGCAGCCGGCCCACGCAGGTCTCCGAGCACACGGTCGGGATGCCGACCTCGATCCGCGGGTAGCAGAACGTGCACTTCTCGGCCTTGCCGGTCTTGTGGTTGAAGTAGATCTTCTTGTAGGGGCAGCCGGTGATGCACATCCGCCAGCCGCGGCAGCGGTCCTGGTCGACCAGGACGATGCCGTCCTCCTCGCGCTTGTAGATCGCGCCGCTCGGGCAGGATGCCGCGCACGACGGGTTGAGGCAGTGCTCGCAGATGCGCGGCAGGTAGAACATGAAGGTCTGCTCGAACTCGAACGTCACCTTGTCCTCGATGCCGCGCAGCATGACGTCCTTGGCCGCGTGCTCGCGCGAGCCGCCGAGGTCGTCGTCCCAGTTGGCGCTCCACGAGATGTTGATCGGCTTGCCCGAGATGAGCGAGTACGGCCGTGCGACAGGGAAGTTCTTCTGCGCCGGGGCGTTGAGCAGCGTCTCGTAGTCGTAGGTCCACGGCTCGTAGTAGTCCTGGATCGACGGCATCTTCGGGTTGCTGAAGATGGTGAGCAGCTTCTTGAGCCGGCCGCCGGCGCGCAGGTGCAGCCGGCCGTTCTTCATCACCCAGCCGCCCTGCCACTCGTCCTGGTCCTCGTAGCCGCGGGGGTAGCCCAGGCCCGGGCGGGTCTCGACGTTGTTGAACCAGACGTACTCGGTGCCGGCCCGGTTGGTCCACGCCTGCTTGCAGGTGACCGAGCAGGTGTGGCACCCGATGCACTTGTCGAGGTTCATCACCATCGCCATCTGCGCCATGACGCGCATGTCAGTACACGACCTTCTGGTTCGAGCGGCGGCGGATCATCGTGACCTCGTCACGGTTGTTGCCCGTCGGCCCGATGTAGTTGAAGAAGTAGGCGAGCTGGGCGTAACCGCCGATCAGGTGGCTCGGCTTCATCATGATCCGGGTGAGCGAGTTGTGGATGCCGCCGCGCCTGCCGTTGGTCTCGGTGAGGGGCACGTCGATCAGCCGGTCCTGGGCGTGGTGCATGTAGACGGTGCCCTCCGGCATCCGGTGCGAGACGATCGCGCGGGCGGCGACCACGCCGTTGCGGTTGACCGCCTCGATCCAGTCGTTGTCCCGGACCCCGATCTTCTCCGCGTCGAGGTCGGACATCCAGATCGTCTGGCCGCCCCGCGAGAGGCTGAGCATGAAGAGGTTGTCCTGGTACTCGCTGTGGATCGACCACTTGTTGTGCGGGGTGAGGTAGCGCACCGACACCCCGAGGGCGTTCTGCTCGCCGAGCGCGGTCTCGCCGAACAGCTCGGTCATGTTCAGCGGTGGCCGGTAGACCGGCAGCGCCTCCCCCATGCCGAGGATCCAGTCGTGGTCGAGGTAGAACTGCTGGCGCCCGGTGAGGGTGTGGAAGGGCTTGAGCCGCTCGATGTTGATCGTGAACGGCGCGTAGCGGCGCCCGCCCGACTCCGAGCCCGACCACTCCGGTGAGGTGATGACCGGCACCGGGGCGACCTGGGTGTCGGCGAAGGTGATCTGCTTGCCCTCGTGCTCGGCCGAGAGGTCGGCCAGCTCGGTGCCGGTGCGCTTCTCGACGTTGCGTGAAGCCGTGGGTGGCGAGGTGCCCGTTCGTCGTGCCGGACAGGTGCAGGATCGCGTCGGCCATGTGGATGTCGGTCTCGAGCCGCGGCTGGCCGGCGCCGGCGCCGTGGTGGGCGACGCCGTTGCGCCGGCGCAGGATGTCGACCTCGCGGTTCGACGGCGTAGGGCACGCCCTTGGTGAGCATGCCGACCGACTCCAGCAGCGGCCCGATCGACGTCATCTTGTCGTAGGTGCTGGTGAAGTCGCGCTCGACGACGGCCAGCACCGGCAGCGTCTTCCCGGGCACCGGCTCGCACTCGCCCTTGCGCCAGTCCTTGACGACCCCGTGCACGGTGGCCATCGCCTCGGGGGTGTCGTGCCACAGCGGCTTGGCGACGACGTCGCGCCGGGTGCCGAGGTGGTCGACGGCCAGCTCGGAGAACCTCTTCGCGATCGCCTTCCACGCCTCCCAGTCGGTCTTGGACTGCCAGGGCGGCGAGATGGCCGGGTTGAACGAGTGCACGAACGGGTGCATGTCGGTGGTGTTGATGTCGTGCTTCTCGTACCAGGTGGCGGCCGGCAGCACGACGTCGGAGAACAGCGTCGAGCTCGTCATCCGGAAGTCGATCGTCATCAGCAGGTCGAGCTTGCCCTCGGGCACGTCGTCGGGCCAGGCGATGCCCTCGGGGCGCTTCTCGGGCGGGGCCTGCTCGGCGGTGACGGCGTTGTCGGTGCCGAGCAGGTGCTTGAGGAAGTACTCGTTGCCCTTGGCGCTGGACCCGAGCAGGTTGGCCCGCCACAGGCTGAGGATGCGGGGGTGGTTCTCCTCGGCCTCGGGGTCCTCGACGGCGAACTTCAGTGCGCCCGACTTGAGCTGGTCGACGACGTAGTCGGCCGGCGACTGGCCGGCGGCCTCGGCCTGGTCGACGAGGTCGAGGCTGCTGCGGTTGAAGGTGGGGTAGCTGGGGGTCCAGCCGAGCCGCACCGACTGGGCGAGCAGGTCCATGACGCCCTTGCCCGCGAAGACACCGGTGCCCGCGTCGACGTCGTCGGCGGTGAAGGTGTCGTACCGGTACTGGCTGGTGTTGACGTACCAGTAGGCGGTCTGGTTCATGTGCCGCGGCGGCCGCTGCCAGTCGAGGGCGAAGGCCATGTGCTGGAAGCCCATGATCGGGCGCACCTTCTCCTGGCCGACGTAGTGCGCCCAGCCGCCGCCGTTGCGGCCCTGGCACCCGGTGATCGTCGTGAGCACGAGCATCGCCCGGTAGATCTGGTCGGAGTGGAACCAGTGGTTGGTGCCGGCGCCCATCAGGATCATGCCGCGGCCGGTGGTGTCGATGGCGTTCTGGGCCCACTCGCGGGCCAGCCGCACGACCTGCTCGGCGGGCACCGAGGTGATCTCCTCCTGCCAGGCGGGCGTGGCCGGCGTGGAGGGGTCGTCGTAGTCGGCGGGCCAGGTGCCCGGCATCCCGGGGCGGCTGACGCCGTACTGCGCGAGCATCAGGTCGAGCACGGTGGTGACGAGGCGCCCACCGATGCGGCGCACCGGCACGCCACGCGAGACGTGGGCGACCTTGCCGTCGTAGGAGTCGAAGCGCGGCAACGTGATTCGCACGGTCTCGGTGGTCGTGCCGTGCAGCGTCAGCACCGGGTCGATGTCGCCGAGGTCGAGGTTCCACTTGCCCCAGGCCCTCGTCGCCGTAGCGGAAGCCGAGCGACCCGCGCGGGATGGCGACCTCGCCGGTGCGGCCGTCGAGCACGGCCGGCTTCCACATCGCGTTCTCGGAGCTCGCCTCGGGGATGTCGAGGTCGCCGGCCACGAGGTACTTGCCCGGCCGGTAGGCGGGCGCCGTCGGCGCCGGCGGCCGACCCGGCATCCGAGGCGTCGGGCTCGAGCGCGACGAGGAACGGCAGGTCGGTGTACTTCTGGTTGTAGTCGGTGAAGAAGTCGACCTGCTGGTCGACGAAGAACTCCTTGAGGATGACGTGCCCCATCGCCATCGCGAGCGCGCCGTCGGTGCCGGGGGCGGAGGCGACCCACTCGTCGGCGAACTTGACGTTCTCGGCGTAGTCGGGCGAGACGGCGACGACCTTCTGGCCGCGGTAGCGGGCCTCGGTCATCCAGTGCGCGTCGGGCGTGCGCGTCATCGGCACGTTCGAGCCCCACATGATGAGGTAGCCGGCATCCCACCAGTCGCCGGACTCGGGCACGTCGGTCTGGTCGCCGAACATCTGCGGTGAGGCGTTGGGCAGGTCGGCGTACCAGTCGTAGAACGACAGCATCGGCGCGCCGATGAGCTCGAGGAAGCGGGAGCCGGAGGCGTAGGAGACCGGCGACATCGCGGGGATCGGCGAGAAGCCGGCGATCCGGTCGGGGCCCCACCGCTTGATCGTGTAGACGTGGGCCGCCGCGATGATCTCGACGACCTCCTCCCAGGTCGAGCGCACCAGCCCGCCCTTGCCGCGGGCCGACTTGTAGCGCTTCGCCTTCTCGGGGTCCTGGACCACCGAGGCCCACGCCACGACCGGGTCACCGCCGACGGCGCGCTTGGCCTCGCGGTACATCTCGAGCAGCACGCCACGCACGTAGGGGTAGCGAACCCGGGTGGGCGAGTAGGTGTACCAGCTGAAGGCGGCGCCGCGCGGGCAGCCGCGGGGCTCGTACTCCGGGCGGTCGGCGCCGGTGGAGGGGTAGTCGGTCTGCTGCGACTCCCAGGTGATGATGCCGTCCTTGACGTAGACCTTCCACGAGCACGACCCGGTGCAGTTGACCCCGTGGGTGCTGCGCACGACCTTGTCGTGCGACCAGCGGTCGCGGTAGAACGCGTCGCCGCGAGCGGCCGCCCTCGGCGTGGATGGAGCGGTGGTCTGCGGACACCTCCGAGCGGGTGAAGAAGCGTCGGGTGCCGACCAGGGCGTCGGTCAGTGGTCCGTCGAGACCAGCGGTCATGTGGACTCCTTCGGTGCGGTGGTGCGGAAGGGTGTCGTGGTGCTGACGTGCGCGAGGCAGGTGGTGTCGTCGACGAACGGCTCGAGACTGACTCGTGTGGCCGACTCCCCCAGCTGGGCCAACGATCCCGCAATCAGGCCGCGATGGATACCGCAGACGACGGCCGGGTTCGCGCGGGCGAGGTCGAGGAAGGGGCAGTGGGCCAGGGTGACCTCGGCGACCCGGCCCCCGTCGGACGTCTTCAGCTCGGGGGTGTAGCCCCACTCCTGGAGGACGTCGATCATCTGGGCGAGCTTGCCGAGCCACCGGCCAGGGGTGTCGGCCGGTGGCTGACGCCCTCGTGCGGCGAGACGTGCTCGAGCGCCCAGCGCCGCCCGGCCTCCGCCGGGCGTCATCGTGTGGCCGCTGACGCCCTCGGTGAGGGTCGACGCGAGCAGGCCGCTGAGCAGGCGCAGGTGGTCGGCCTCGGCGCGGGCGTCGACGTCGTCGAGCGACCCCGGCGCGAGGGAGTAGACCTTGCGCGGCCGGCCGGCCCCACCCTCGCGGCGCACGGCCGACTCCACGAGCGCGGCCGCGACGAGCTGGTCGAGGTGGAAGCGCACCGTGGTGACGTGCAGCCCCACCTCGGTGGCGAGCTCGGCGGCGGTGAGACCGGGGGTCGCGGCGTGCGTCGTCGGCGTGGGCGAGGGCGTCGACGAGCCGGCGGCGCACCGGGGAGGCGAGCAGGGCGGCGGCGTCGGGCGAGTCCGTGGCCATGATCACTCCCGTCCGGAGATTAGAGGAACATGTTCCTCTCCATCGAAGCACACCGTAACAGGTGCTAGCCAGCCCTCGACGGTGCGCTGTTCCGGTTGACGCACAGGCACGCCAGGAGTACGACTGAGGGGGTCCTGAGAGGTGAGGCACACCTGCATGGCCAGCGCGGGGATAGGGGTGTAGCGTCCTGGTCGCCATATAAAAGGACTGTTTTCATGCAAATGGAGGACCTGAGATGACCGAGCTGCTGATCGAGCCGGCGGCCCCGGGGGCTCCCGTGGCCCCTCCCGACGAAGGCGCCGGGCACGTCTCGGGTGGCGCCAAGCGGGTCCTCACGATGTCGACTCTTGCCTTCACCCTGATGTTCGCGGTCTGGCTGATGTTCGGCATCCTCGGCGTGCCGATCCAGAAGGAGCTCGGCCTCTCCGACCCGGAGCTTGCCTGGATCACCGCCGTCGCGGTGCTCAACGGCTCGCTCTGGCGCCTGCCCGCAGGCATGCTCACCGACCGGGTCGGCGGCCGCGTCGTGACGATCGCGATGCTCCTCCTCACCGCGATCCCCTGCTTCTTCATCACCCAGGTGACCGAGTACCTCCCCCTGCTCGCACTCGCCTTCCTCGTCGGCTTCGCCGGCAACCTGTTCAGCGTCGGCATCGCCTGGAACGCCGCGTGGTTCCCCAAGGACCGCCAGGGCTTCGCGCTGGGCGTCTTCGGGGCCGGCAACGTCGGAGCGTCGGTCACCAAGCTCCTCGTCGTGCTCCTTCCGACGATCATCGTCAGCACCACGGGCGCCATGTACTTCGGCGTCTTCCCCGGCGGGTGGCGGATCTTCCCGGCGTTCTACACCGTCGCCCTCGTCGTCGTCGCGATCCTGACCTTCGTCATCGTCCCGCGCCACGACCGCAAGGGCGGCGAGGGCAAGCCGGTGCGCGAGATGCTCGCCCCGCTGCGGCACGTGCGGGTCTGGCGGTTCAGCCTCTACTACGCGGCCGTCTTCGGCGCCTACGTCGCCCTGGCCGCCTGGCTGCCCAAGTACTACGTCGACAACTACGACATCCCGCTGGCCGAGGCCGCGCTGCTCAGCGCGACGTTCATCTTCCCGGCATCCCTGCTGCGCCCGGTGGGCGGCTGGTTCTCCGACCGCTGGGGCGCCCGTCGGGTCATGTACTGGACCTTCGCGGTGATGACGGTGACCACCGGCCTGCTGATGATGCCCAACGGCCACCTGGTCATCGCCCACGCCGACGGCTCGCAGACCGACCACCTCGGCTACACGTTGGGGCTGCTGCCCTTCGCGATCCTCGTCTTCGTGCTCGGCTGCGCGATGGGCGTGGGCAAGGCCGCCGTCTACAAGCACATCCCCGAGTACTTCCCCGACAACGTCGGGTCCGTGGGCGGGCTGGTCGGCATGTTCGGCGGGCTGGGCGGCTTCGTCCTCCCGCTGCTGTTCGCCTACACCAAGGTCTGGTCCGGCTTCCCGACCTCCACGTTCTTCGTCCTGTTCCTCCTCACCAGCACCTGCTTCGTGTGGATGCACCTGACCGTGGTGCGGATGCTGCACCACGAGTCCCCCGACCTCGCCCAGCACCTCGAGTCCCCCGCCGCCGTCGCGGCCACCCGCTGACCGCCCGGCCACCCGGCCCCGCCCAAGGAGAGACCACCATGAGCACGACCCAAGCACCGCCCCCGCGAAGGGTGAGTGGCTGGAGTCCTGGGACCCCGAGAACGAGGAGACGTGGGACAGCTCGCTCGCCTGGCGGACGCTGTGGATCACCACCTTCTGCCTCACCCTCGCGTTCGTCGCGTGGTTCCTGCCGAGCGCGATCATCCCCAAGCTCAACGCGCTCGGCTACGACTTCACCAAGAACCAGCTGTACTGGATGGCCGCCATGCCGGGTCTCGCGGCCGGTCTCTTCCGCCTGGTGTGGATGACCCTGCCGCCGATCATGGGCACCCGCAAGATGGTCTCGCTGACCACGCTGCTGCTCATCGCGTCGACCCTCGGCTGGGGCGTGCGCGTGCAGTCGCCGACCGCCCCGTACTGGGAGCTCATGGTGCTGGCGTTCCTCGCCGGCATCGGCGGTGGCGCGTTCTCCGGCTTCATGCCGAGCACCTCGTACTTCTTCCCCAAGCGCAAGCAGGGCACGGCGCTGGGCCTGCAGGCCGGGCTCGGCAACTTCGGGGTCTCCTTCGTGCAGCTGCTCACGCCCTACCTCATCGCCATCTCGGCGCTGGCGATCTTCGGTGGCAGCCAGCAGATGACCGTGTCGGGCAAGCCGCCCGTGACCGTCTGGTACCAGAACGCCGCCTTCGTGTGGATCCCGCTGATGGTGGTCGGCGCCGTGCTCGCCTGGACCATGCTGAAGTCGGTGCCGGTGAAGGCGAACATCCGCCAGCAGTTCGACATCTTCCGCAACCAGGACACCTGGTGGATGACGATCCTCTACATCATGACCTTCGGCACGTTCTCGGGTCTGGCCGCACAGTTCGGCCTGTTGATGGCCAACCTCTACGGCAGCGGCAACACCGACATCGTGCAGGGGTCGGGTGCCTCCGCGACGGTCCTCATCGCCGGCTACGCCGTTCCCGATGCCGTGAAGTACGTCTTCCTCGGGCCCCTCATCGGGGCCGCGGCTCGGGTCGTGTTCGCCCCGCTCACCGACCGCACCGGCGGCGCCGTCTGGACGCTCGTGTCCGGCATCGGCATCGTCGCCTCGATCGCGTACACGATCCCCGCGCTCACCCCGGACACCAGCTCGGCGGCCGCGCTCGATGCCGGCTTCCACCAGTTCCTCTACGGGATGCTCGCGATCTTCCTGTTCGCCGGCATCGGCAACGCGTCGACGTTCAAGCAGATGCCGATGATCTTCGAGCGCCGCCAGGCCGGTGGGGTGATCGGGTGGACCGCCGCGATCGCCGCCTTCGGGCCGTTCTTCTTCGGTGTGGGCGTCACTACCCTGGGCCCGGTGGCCTTCTACTCGATCGGCATCGTCTGGGCGGTCATGTGCGTCGGCATCACCTGGTGGCGCTACGCCCGCCCCGGAGCCCCCAAGCCGGGCTGACCCACCGACGCCCTCCGTCGTGACGACGTCACATCGCTGGCGAACCGTCCTGACTCGCCCGGAGGTACCCACGTCCGGTCATGCCGTCGGTCGTGCATGGTTGCGCATGCACCGCCGGGCGCATGGGTCAGGAAGTCAGCCCTTGCGCGGCCATCCACTCGGGGTCGGGCTCGACCGGCTGCACGAGCTCGATGCCGAGTCCGTCCGGCCCGGCCAGCTGCACCCGCCGCTGGCCCCAGGGCTCGGTGACGAGTGGCTTCAGGATCCGGACCTCGCTGGCCACCATCCGTTCGTACTGGCGGTCGACGTCGTGCACGACGAGCGCGAGCATGGCGCCGTGAACCCGGTTTGCAGGCTCGACCCATGTCTCGTGGTCGCGCCGAACGAAGTCCACGCGCAGTTCCTCGCGGTCCGGATGCTGGGTGCTGGCATACCAGCCGAGATCCACCAGGACCCGGAAGCCCAGGTGCTCGGCGAACCATCCGCTGGCAGCGGTGGGGTCCGTCGAGGCGAATGCTGCACCGATCTGCGTCACCTGCATGAACTCTCCCTTGTTCGGTCGAGGGGTGAGCGTTTCAGGCGGTCGCTGTGCCGCACAACCGCTTTCCACTCCATCGGCCTTGACCGTGGCCGTCGCGAGCCCGCTCATCCGCGTGAGGCGTCCTGGACGTAGTCGCGCGGAGAGTGCCGACCGGCCTTGCCGGTCGTCCAGGTGGTCGCAGGCTGCCGTCGCCGCGACAGCCAAGAGCGGCACTGAGCAAACGCGCCCGTACCGGCACCAGGGCGTCGTTGTTGACGCGGATACGTGGGTTCGGCGACCGGCCTCAACAGCCCAGCCCAGAAGGTGCGTCAGTGGTCTCGATCCGGGGACGGAGAGCGGACGCCCCAGTCCGGGCGGTAGTCGAACAGGGACGAGGTGGAGATCTCGCGAGTGCCGGTGCCATCGGCGCGGATGGTGACGATCTGAGCGTTGTTGTCCACGCTGCTGGGTCGTGCGGCGAACGCGATGCGACTGCCATCGGGTGACCAGGTGGGGTTCGACGCGCGCCCCGTGCCCATCCCGTTGTGGGTGACGTAGCGGATGGCGGCCGTGCAGGCCTGCAGTGAGCGGCAGCTCACCGGCACGGTGGCGAGGTCGCGGGAGGTCCCGTTCGGGTTGCCCTCGCCGTAGGTCTGGAAGACCACGAGGCCTGCGGTGGGTCCGACCCGGGCCGGTGATGGGTGGGGGAGGTCGGCCTGCAGCTCCCAAGGGGTGAGCTGCTGCACGTGGCGAGCCTCGCGGTCCATCCGGAAGGCGGCGCCGTCGCCGGTCTCGGTGCTGAACCGCATGAACACCAGGTGGCGCCCGTCCGGAGTGGGCCGGGCCTGCAGGTCCTCCCACAAACCGTCGCCGTCCACGGGACTGACCCGCGACAGCGCCCCGGCCACCGCACCGTCGCGCACGCGCACCGACCACAGCACGCCGTCGTACCCGAACGGCAGGTCCGGCGACTCGGTGTAGCGGGTGAATGCGATCCGGTCGGGGCCGAGCCACGTCGGGCGAGAGTCGCCGATGCACGGGTCGACGCAGCCGAGCCCCAACAGGAGCATCGGGCCACCGCCGCTGCGGACCAGCCGGACCTCGGCGCCGACCGTGTCGGTCTGCCGCTCGAAGGCGACCCACTTCCCGTCCGGCGAGATCGCCGCGTCGATGTCGAGCACCCCCTCGAGCGGCGGTGTCAGGTTCCGCTGGCGGCTGCCGTCGGCGCGGGCCGTCACAAGGTGCCCGGGTCCGCTCCCGGTCTCACCGAGGGTCCACACGATCTGGCCCCGGTCGGCCGAACCCGAGGCATCCGCCGCGACCGGGAAGCCGAATGCAGCGGCCGCGAGGAGCAGGCCGACGGCGGCCCTGGCCAGGGACCGTGCTGCGAGCCGTCGAGAGCCGGTGGGCCCTGACGCGACGGTGATGGTCGGTGACTGCTGAGCGCTCATTGGCGACCTCCCTGCCAGCCGGGGCCTGCTGCCCCGGGGGTCGGGCCCACCCTCTGCCCCTGCGGTAACGACGCGGTATCGTTGCGGCCCGACCGCCGGCACGCCGGCAGCTGGACGCTCGGATCACATGGCGGAGATGTCGGGGTAGAGCGCCGAGAGAATCGACAGGTAGTCCACCACCACGCCACAGGAGTTGCTGGCCAGTGCCACGGTCACGCCGGTGTCGGGGTTGCGCACCGCCAGGGTCTCGTAGCCGAGCGTCTCGCCCGCGTGGCCGTACCACTGACCGAAGCGGTGCGTGCCCTGCCCGTAGTCGATGCCGTCGCCCAGCGTTGCCAGGGTGTCGCGTGCCTTCACGGTGGCCGGTTGGAGCACGGCATCGCCCACGCCGGACGCGGCGAACAGCCCGACCTCGGAGATCGTCGAGGACATTGCTCCGCCGCCCTGGCCGTAGGACAGTGAGTAGTCGGTCAGGTCGGTGCCGATCGCGACCTTGGCGCCGCTGCTGGCGAACTCCCGCTGGCACGACGGGGTGACCGCACTGTGCAGCCCCGGGGCCGGCAACGTGGTGTCGGTGTAGGGGGGCAGGGCGGTGTGGGTCATCCCCAAGGGATCCGTCACGTCGGACTTCACCAGGTCCTGCAAGGTGGTGCCGGTCACCTCCTCAACGATCTCCTGGAGCAGGATGTAGTTGGTCGTGGAGTAGCCGCCCGGTGCGCCGGCAGGGGTGAGTCCGAGGTCGATGCCCGTCTGGATGAGGGTGTCGGCCTGCACCGGTGTGGTGGGGTCCTTCACGACCTGAGCAACCAAGCCCTTGGGGGTGTTCATGTAGTCGGGGATGCCCGAGTGCATGTCCAGGAGCTGTCGGATGGTCCGGTCCGCCACGGCGGGGAACTTCTTGGCGACCCCCGGAGCGGCGTCGGTGATGGTGTCGTCGAGGGCGAGCTTGCCGTCCTCCACGAGCCTGAGCACGACCGTCGCCGTGTAGGCCTTGGAGACGCTGCCGATGTGGAAGGTCATGTCCGTCGTTGCCGGCACCCCCTTCTCCGACTCCCCGTAGGCCTTGACGAAGACACCCTTCTTCGGGTCCCAGATGCCAATGATCAGGGCGGGGAGGTTCTCCTTGTCCCGCGACCAGAGCGAGGCGACGGTGCTGTCGACCGTGGTGGCGTCTGCGGCGCTCATCGGGCTGGTCGGTATGTCGACGCTGACCTTCGGCCGAGTCGATGCAGATGCTGACGGGGACGGCGACGGCGCGGCGTTCGGGTTGTCGCCGTCAGTGCCACATGCCATGGCGAGCGCCGCCAACAGCAGTACACCGGCCGAGGATGCAAGGGTGCGACGCATGAGAACCTCCAGGACTGTGATGGGCTGGCACGGTGAGGACCCGGTGACGGCGGGGTCGTCGCCCCCGCCGCCGCGGGACAGCTCAGTGCTTGGGTGAAGGGCCGTACTGGTTGTCGGGCTGGCTGTCGAGGAGGACGAAGACCAGCAGGACGATGGCGCCGACGATGGGGATGAAGGTGATCAGCAGCCACCAGCCGCTGCGACCGGTGTCGTGCAGCCGCCGCACGAAGACCGCGAACGTGGGCAGGAACAGCAGCAGCCCGGCAATGCCGGCGACCCAGCCACCGGCGTACGTCGCATCACCGAAGGTGAGACCGGCGGCCCGGTCGATCACGCTGGCGACGATGCCGATGACGGTGACGAAGACGTACCACCACCAGTACTCGCTGCGGCGAGCCCTACCGGAGAACGTCGCGTACTTGGAAAAGACACTACCGATTGCTTGGGCGATCGACATGGTGTGCTCCTGACCCGAAAGGCCCCTGCCGTTGAAACGGTAGCCACTCTGGCGTCCACGTACGGACCTTCCACAGTGTGACGTCGGTGACTTCCGACACGGAAGCGGGGCGCTGCGAAGACGGTGAGGACAGAGTTGGGGACGCAGGACTCGGGAGAAGGAGCCCGCCATGGGTCGCACGTGGTCGTTGAGATTCGGCATGGCCACGACGGCCGCACTGGTGTCGGCGGGGGCGCTGGCGGCACCTGCGCTGGCGACGACGTTCACCGTCACGAGCACGTCCCTGTGCGGCGGTGCCGGCACGTTCCAGCAAGCGCTGATCGACGCCAACGCCAACCCGGGCCCGGACACCATCTCGTTCACGCCGAGCCTGGTCGTCGACGCGAGCTCCTGCACGACGCCGGGGCTGCGGCCGTTCCCGTACGCCACCTTTGCCACCGAGTCGGTGACCATCGTCGGCAACGGGGCCACCATCGAGGGCAACCAGCTCTACATGAACAAGGGGAACGGCCAGATCAACCAGACGAACGTCTGCCCGACGAACGAGAACTCGCTCATCATCAGGCAGGCGTTCGGGTTCATCCAGATCGGGACCTTCGAGGCCGACAACAGTGCCGTGGCCGTGGACATCTCGGGCCTGAGGTTCCACAACATGCCGACCCTGGCCAAGGTCGAGCACAACGCGTCACTGACGATGACCGACTCGTCGGCCAGCGAGATCGTGGACTTCAACAGCGGCTGCAACCGGGCGGCGATCGCCGGGGCAGATGGCGCGAACGTGACCCTCACCCGCACCCGGATCGTCAACAGCACGCTGCCGAACGCCATGTTGGGCGAGAACGGTGTCACGGCGATCATCGAAGGCAACGGGAACCTGGTGCTTGATCAGGTCGTCTTCGAACGCAACGTCTTCGGTCGGGCTGTGTTGTGGTCGGGCGGGTCGACCAACATCGTGAGAAGCCAGTTCATCAGCGCCGGTGGCTTCGTCTTCGATGCGGACGACACCTGGATGGTCAACAGCGCCCTGTACGTGAAGGGCAACTTCGGGTCGGTTCCGGGGAGCCAGGCGCCTGCCAACCGGATGGTGGTCGGCAGGGGGAACACCACGATCCACGCGAGCACCCTGTACTGGGACGACCCCACCTGCGCCGCCTGCAGCAGCAAGGGGATGGGCGTCTGGATCACCGACCCCACGGCGAACGTCTGGTTCGAGACCAGCGCGATCGGCACCCAGCTGATTCGTGCTGACAGCGGGCCGCTGCTGCTGGGGTACAACGGCACCGGGGGCCTGACCAACCGCTTCGCCTCGGACGCGCTGAGCTGGGTGCAGCCCACGGACAACCAGGACGCCACCGCGCTGCAGGCCGTGCTGCCCGGTGTCCTGACCAACCCACCAGGGCTCGTCTCCGACGTGACGGCGTCCATCCTCCCGTACACGTCAGTCCTGACCCCACTCCTGGGCAGCAGCGTCACTCCCGGGGTCCTGCTGGACGCCGTAGCCAACGCACAGTGCGGAGCGGCGAACAACCTGCTCAGCCCGATCGACGGCTCCTGCGTCACCATCGACGTCTTCCACCACCCCCGGGTCGACGCCGGGAACAACCGTCGCGACATCGGCGCGGTGCAGACCTCGCAGTCCCCGTTCTTGGCCGTCACCTCGGCCGCGGTCGACATCGGGCTGGGCTGGAACCGTCCCCCGGACCCGGCCTCCGGACCAATCACCGGCTACCGGGTCACCTTCGCGCCCGTCGCGGGCGGGCCCTCCCAGTCCGTGGACGTCACCGGGCCCGACACGACCACTGCCACCATCACCGGCCTCACCCTGGGAACCCCCTACCGGTTCGTCGTCGCACCGCTGAACGGCGACGGCCCCGGCACACCGTCCAACGAGGTCGACGCCACCCCCCTGGGTGACGTCGCCCCGCCGGTGCCCACCGCCACCCACGGCGACACGTCCGCACAGCTCTCGTGGACCGAGCCCAGCCTCGGCGGGCGCCCCGGGCCGGCCAGCTACTTCGTCGTGTACCGCCCGACCGGCACCGCCGCCTGGGTCACCGGTCCCGGGCCGATCGCCGGCCGGATCACCACCCTCCCGGACCTGACCAACGGGACCACCTACGACGTCGGCGTCTTCGCGACCTCGACCGACGGCACCGCCAGCGTCCTGGGCACCACCACGGTCACCCCGAGCGGCCTGCCTGCCGCCCCGACCGTCACGGCGACGGACGACGGGCCGGCCAACGGTCACGTCGCGCTGGCCTGGACGGCACCGGACGCCAACGGCAGCCCGCTCACCGGCTACCAGGCGCAATGCCGCCCGACCGGCTCCGCCACGTGGACCGACCAGCCCACCACCGGGCTGACCACCGCAGTGACCATCACCGGCCTGGCCCCGGGCACCCCGGTCGAGTGCGAGGTCGCCGCGGTCAACGCCAACGGCACCGGCCCGTGGAGCACCCCGGCCACCGCGACCCCGCTGGGTCCGATCGCTGCACCGACGGTGGATGCCACCCCCGGCGACACCACCGCAGCGCTGTCCTGGCCGGAGCCCGACCTGGGCGGACACCCCGGCCCGCCCACCTACCAGGTGCAGTTCCGCCCGACCGGCACCACCACCTGGACCACCGGCCCCGGGCCCCTGGCGGGCACCAGCGCCACCCTCACCGGGCTGACCAACGGCACCACCTACGACGTCGCGGTGGTCGCCACCTCGACCGACGGCACCGAGGGCCCGATGGGCACCACGGCCGTCACCCCGAGCGGCCTGCCGACGGCCCCGCCGAGCGTCACTGCCAGCCCCGGCGGAGCCGGCACCGGCACCCTGGCCCTGACCTGGACGGCGCCGGGCGACAACGGCAGCCCGATCACCGGCTACCAGGTGCAGTGCCGTCCGACCGGCTCCACGGCCTGGACCACCCACACCGCGAGCGGGTCGGCGAGCTCGCTGACCGTCACCGGGCTGCGGCCGGGCACGGCCTACGAGTGCCGGGTCGCAGCGGTCAACGCCAACGGCACCGGCTCATGGAGCGCCTCGACGACAGCCACCCCCACACCGGCCACACCGGGCACCTCGACGGGCGGCACCTCGACCGGAAACCTCGCCCAGACCGGCTTCGACGCGGCACTGCTGCTGCTGGGAGCCGCCGCGCTCATGGGAACCGGGCTGGTCCTCATCCTCGGCTCGCGCCGCCGCCGCTCGACGTCCTGATCTCGAGCTGGGTTCTTCCGTCGCTGTCCACCGGACCGCGACCAGGTACCGACCTGATGCCTGTCACGGTGCTGGTCGTGACGACCGCGCCCGGGTCAGCGCACGACCCTGCGGGCGTTGCCAGGTCCCTTCGGCTGTCGGCGACGATCCTGCAGCTGTGACCGATCGTCCTCTTCAGAGGCTCTCATCCGGCTCCCTGAGCGGAACTGCCGCGCGGGTGCTGTGACTTCAGATCGGACCGGCGAGGTCGTCGAGGTCGGCCTGGCTGTCGACGTCGCGGCTCGCCGGGCCGGTGACCAGCAGGTCGAGGTGCGGCAGGGCGAGCAGCAGCTTGGCCGGGCGGTTCGCCGCCGGGACCGGCAGCGCCCGCCGCAGGGATGCCGTGCGGTAGGCCGCCAGCAGGGGGTTCCGCACCCCCTCGGCGTCGACCGCCACCACGGCCCCCAGGTCGGGCGGTGCCGTGCGCAGTGCGGCCACGAGCGTGACGAGCGCGGGACCGGCATACGGCATGTCGCCGGCGACCACGGCCACCACGTCGGTGCCCACTCCAGCGACCCCCGCCGCGACCCCGGCGAGCGGGCCGCCGCCGGGCGGGTCCTCCCGCGTCCAGGTGACCGGCCGGCCGCAGTCACGCGGCGGCCCCACGGCCACGACGTGCCAGTCCTGCGGCAGCGAGCGCACCACCGTCTCCAGCACGGTCGACCCGCGCAGCGGAGCGGCCAGCTTGTCCGAGCCGAAGCGCCGGGACGTGCCGCCGGCGAGCACGACGACCGTGACGTCGAGCGGTCGGTCATGGCGGGCGCTCATCCCACCAGTGTGGGGGCAGCTCGAGCTCACGGGCCCCGAGCCGCGCGAACGGCACGGCCGCCCGGGCGTCGCCGGGGCCGAGCGCCAGGTCAGGGCATGCCGCGGCGGCCGTGGGTGCGCGGCGGCTCGTAGCCACCCTCGGGCGGCACCATCTCGGCCCGCACGCCGAGCAGCCGCACCGGGCGCTCGTCGCCGAGCGCGCCGTAGAGGGCCATCGCCGTGTCGGCGATGACGCCGGCATCCCACGTCGACTCGGCCAGCTTGCGCGACCGGTTGACGGTGAAGAACGGGCGGAACCGCACCTTGAGGTGCACCCGCGCGCAGGGCCGCCCCTCGGCCCGGATGTCGTCGACCACCTGGGCCGCGAGCACCCGCACGGCGTCGCCCACCTCGCCCGGCTCGAGGTCGCGCTGGTAGGTGGTCTCGCGCCCGTGCGCCCGCGGCACCCACGGGGTGTCGTCGACGGTCGAGCTGCTCTCACCCCGGCCGAGCTCGCCCAGCCACGGCCCGCTCTGCGGCCCGAACTCGCCGGCCAGCAGCGCGTCGTCGGCCTCGGCCAGCTCGCGCACCGTCGCCACCCCCAGCCCGGCCAGCCGCTGCGAGATGCGCGACCCGACACCCCACAGGTCGCCCGTCGGCTTGTCCCCCAGCACCTCGAACCAGTTCTCCCGGGTGAGCCGGAACGTCCCCCGCGGCTTGCCGAACTCTGTGGCGATCTTGGCCCGCACCTTGGTGTCCCCGATGCCGACCGTGCAGTGCAGCCGGGTCGCCGCGAGCACGTCGGCCTGGATGCGGCGTGCCACCGCCTCGGGGTCGTCCGCCTCCACCCCCACGAACGCCTCGTCCCAGCCGAGCACCTCCACCACCGCGCCGGGCACCGCGCGCAGGGTGTCCATCACCACGGCGGATGCCGCGTCGTACGCCGGCTTGTCGACCGGCAGCACCACCGCGTCGGGGCACCGGCGCACCGCGGTGCGCAACGGCATCCCCGACCGCACGCCGAACGCCCGGGCCTCGTACGACGCGGTCGAGACCACGCCCCGCTCGGTCGGGTCGCCGCGGGCGCCGACGATGACCGGCAGCCCGGCGAGCTCGGGGTGGCGGAGCACCTCGACGGCCGCGATGAACTGGTCCATGTCGACGTGCAGGACCCAGGGCGCCATGCCGACCATCGTGGCGGATCACCCGCCGCCGCGGGGTGCTCGCCTAAGGGGCGTTGCGGTCGAGGTCGGCGAAGGCGGCCCACATCACGAAGAAGTCGAGCACGAGGATGACGACCGCCGCGACGGGCTGGTACGGGATCCACAGGAAGGCCCCGAACATGCTGATGGTGGCCACGATGACCGCGACGCCGCGCGCCCAGTCGGCCCGCTGCCGCAGCGCCACGCCCGCCGCGATGGCGGCGACGCCGAGCGCCAGGTGGGCCCAGCCCCACTTCGAGCCGTCCGAGCCGAGGGCATACCCCTTCGCGGTGGTGAAGTCACCCTCGCTGAAGATGGCCGCGAACCCCTGCAGGAGGTGGAAGACACCCACGATGATCAGCAGCACCGCGGCGAACGAGGTCGACGCGACGCGCTTGTGGGAGTCGTACGTCTTCAGCGGCATGCCTCGCTGGTCGACCTTCTTGGCCATCGGTCCGTCCCTTCCGTGCGACACCGGCGCCGGATGCGCCCGGGTGTCTCGGGATCCCACTGTTCTCTCACCCGGGCCGGGCCGCGTCACCCTTACCGGATGACGGTGGGGTGCCCGCCGCCGCGTGAGTACCGTGGGCGGGATGGACCGTGCGAGGAAACACCCGACCAGGGGGCTCAGCCGGTGAGGGCCGTCGCGTACGACCGATACGGCCGGCCCGAGGTGCTGCACCCGGTCCACCTCGAGCGACCGACCCCCGGGCGCGGCCAGGTGCTGGTGGAGGTGGTCGCGACCTCGGTCAACCTCTCCGACTGGGAGAGCCTGGTCGGCTCCCCCGCCTACGCCCGGATCGGCGGCCTGCGCCGGCCGGGCCGCCACGTGCTGGGCTCCGACATCGCCGGACGGGTGGCGGCGGTGGGCCCCGGGGTGACCGGCTTCCTCCCCGGCGACGAGGTCTACGGCGACAACCTGGGCCTGAAGGGCGGGTTCGCCGAGTTCGCCGTCGCCCCCGAGTCGGTGCTCGCGACCAAGCCGCCGGCGCTCAGCTTCGCCGAGGCGTCGACCATCCCCCAGGCCGGCGCGATCGCCCTGCAGGGCACGGCCGGCGCAGGGCCGGGGACGCGGGTGCTCGTGAACGGCGGAGGCGGCGGCACCGGCATGTTCGCGATCCAGGTCGCCAAGCAGCTGGGGGCGCACGTGACGGCGGTCGACAACGCCGGCAAGCTCGACCACATGCGCTCGCTCGGAGCCGACGAGGTGCTCGACTACCGCCGCGACGACTTCACCCGGCAGCAGCCCTACGACCTCGTGCTCGACCTCGTCGCCACCCGCTCGGTGCGCGACTGCCGGCGGGCCCTGGCGCCGGGGGGTCGCTACCGCTGCGTGGGCGGGCCGGCCCGCACCGTGCTCAACGTGCTCATCAGCGGCGCGGTGGTCGGCCGGCTCAGCGGCCGCCGGATCGGCGTGCTCGCCGTCAAGCCCGGGCCCGCGCACTTCGGGCCGCTGGCGCAGCGCTGCGCGGCCGGTGAGGTGGCCATCCGGGTCGACCGCACCTTCACCCTCGACGAGGTGCCCGAGGCCCTCGCGCACGTCGGCGAGGGTCGCGCCCTCGGCAAGGTCGTCGTGCAGGTCGCCCACCCCTGACGGAGTCACTCTGGTGGGACAACTTTGACCTATTGGTCGATCTTGACCCACCGCCCCCAGGGGCCGGGGTGGGGCAACTTTGACCTATTGGTCGATCTTGTCCCAGGTCAGTAGCCCGGGAACACCCGGCGGAGGTCGTCGAGGCCCACGTTGCCCGACACGGTGACGGCGTCGGGCGTCCAGCGCGGGGTGAGCCGGCCGGCGATCAGGCGCGCCACGGCATCCGGCGAACCGGTGAGCGTCGCGGTGGCCGCCGCCCCGTCGGCGGGCACGAGCGCCACGGTGTCGGTGACCGAGAGCGCGACCCCGACGTCACCGAGGGTCACCACGGCGGGCTCGCCCAGCGCGTCGGCCTTGCCGATGAAGCCGAGCAGGAAGCCCAGCCCGGTGGCGTAGTGCCCGACGACGAGGGATGCCGTGGGGTCGTCGATCGCCGCGTCGTCGTCGAACGCGACCCGCACGTCCCACGAGTGCTGGGCGGCCTCGTTGAGCCGCATCCCGGCGTAGGAGTCGAGCGGCAGCGGCATGGGCAGGAAGCCGAGCGACACCTGAAGGTCCGAACGCTGCGCCGGGGTCAGCGCCTCGTAGGCCGCCACGAGGGCGGCGTCGCTGTCGACGAAGCCGTCGGCCTGCTCGCGCGGGCTCATCGCGTTCCAGCGGTCCCAGACCGACTGGTTGAAGCCGTCACCGAGGGCTTCGCCCTCGCCGGTCGCGGCGCGCAGGGTGGCCAGGCCGATCTCGGCACCGCTGCCGAGGTGCGAGAGCACCTGAGCCACCGGCCACTCGGCGGCACCCGAAGGTGCCAGCAGCTGCTCGTCGTCGAGGTCGCGCACGATCGCGGCCAGCTCGTGGTGGGTGGAGCGCAGGGCGGAGATGGTGGCGTCAGCGGTGGCAGTCATGGGGTCGGCAACCTCCGCGGGCGCCCCACTGTTCCCGAGCGGGCCACCGTGGCCGAGGTAGGAGACCAGCCGACCTCGGCCGCGGCGCGGGCCCGCTGGTCCGCCTGCTCACGCGGCACGTCGGCCGTGATGACGCCGGCGCTGAGCGTGGAGATGCGGTCGCAGATGCCGAGCAGCTCGTCGTGCAGGTCGCCCACCCCTGACGGCGTACCAAGATCGACCAATAGGTCAATGTCGGTACAGGCCACACCGTCGACGGGCGTACCGGACGTGACCTTTTGGTCGATTCCGGTACGGTCGGGGTACCCGGGGGCCGGTCCGTCTGATCCCAGGTGAGGACTCTGTGTGCCGAACCCGGGGGTCGTGCGTCCGAGGTCCTACAGCCCCCCGGCAAGTCGGTGGTACGCGCTGTTCCAGCGCAGCTCGTTGCGGAACGACCGCGTGGTGGTGCCCGCGCCGATGAGGGCGAGCTCGAGGCCGAGGATCTCGGCGAGGTGGTCGAGGTGGGTGCTGGTCAGGGCCGACGACAGCACGGTGTGGTGCGGGCCACCGGCGAGCAGCCAGCCCTCGGTCGAGGTCGAGAAGTCGGGCTTGGGGCGCCACACGGCGCGACCGACCGGCAGCTTCGGCATGTCCTGCGGCGGGGTCACGACGGTGACCTCGTTGCCGACGAGGCGGAAGCGGTCGCCCAGGTCGCTCATCCCGAGCACCACGGCATCCCCGGGGTCGGCGGTGAAGACCAGGCGCACCGGGTCCTCGCGGCCGCCGATGCCGAGGGGGTGGATCTCGACGCGAGCCGGCGCGCTGCTCAGGGTCGGGCAGACCTCGAGCATGTGCGCCCCCAGCACCAGCTCGTGCCCGGGGTCGAGGTCGTAGGTGTAGTCCTCCATGAAGGACGTGCCACCGGGCAGGCCCTGGGCCATCACCTTGAGCGTGCGCACGAGCACCGAGGTCTTCCAGTCGCCCTCGCCGCCGAAGCCGTAGCCGTCGGCCATCAGCCGCTGCACGGCCAGGCCGGGCAGCTGGCGCAGGCCGCCGAGGTCCTCGAAGTTGGAGGTGAAGGCGGTGTAGCCACCGGCCTCGAGGAACTGCCGCAGCCCGGCCTCGAGGCGGGCGCCGTAGCGCAGCGACTCGTGCCGCTCGCCGCCGCGGCGCAGCTCGGGCGCGACGTCGAAGACGTCCTCGTAGTCGGCGACCAGGCCGTCGACCGTCGCGTCGTCGACCTCGTCGACGACCGCGACGAGGTCGTTGACGCCGTGGGTGTTGACCGAGACGCCGAGCCGGATCTCGGCCTCGACCTTGTCGCCCTCGGTGACGGCGACGTCGCGCATGTTGTCGCCGAAGCGGACCACGCGCATGGTGCGCAGCTCGGCCGCGGCCGTGGCGGCCCGCGACCACTCGGCGACCCGCTGGAGCACGACCGGGTCGGACACGTGCCCCGACACCGTGAGGCGCGGCTGCCGCATCCGGGTCTGGATGAAGCCGAACTCCCGGTCGCCGTGGGCGGCCTGGTTGAGGTTCATGAAGTCCATGTCGATGGTCGACCAGGGCAGGTCGCGGTCGGCCTGGGTGTGCAGGTGCAGCAGCGGCTTGCGCAGGGCGTCGAGCGCCCCGATCCACATCTTGGCCGGGGAGAAGGTGTGCATCCACGCGATGACGCCGACGACGCGGTCGTCGGAGGTCGCGTCGAGCATGACCCGGCGCATCGCGGCGGCGGTCGTGAGCACGGGCTCGGCGACGACCTCGGCGACGATGCCGTCGTGCGCGGCCAGCGCGTCGGAGACCCGGCGCGACTGGGTCGCCACCTGCTCGAGGACGTCGTCGCCGTAGAGGCCCTGGCTCCCGGTGAGGAACCAGATCTGGCGGTCGGTCACTGGGGGTCTCCTTGCTGTCCGTAGACGTTCTGGTAGCGGTCGAAGAGCGCGTCGACCTCGGCCGGCTCGAGCGGCTGGAGCTCGCCGAGCTGGCGGCTGACGTGCACGGTGCGGGCGACGTCCTCGAGCATCACGGCGGCCTTGACGGCGTCGCGGGCGTCGCGGCCCACCGTGAAGGGGCCGTGGCCGGCCATCAGCACGGCCCGGCTGCGCGAGCCCTGGAGGGTCTCGACGATGCCGCGGCCGATGGAGTCGTCGCCGATGAGCGCGAACGGGCCGACCGGCACCTCGCCGCCGAACTCGTCGGCGATCATGGTGAGCACGCAGGGGATCGGCTCGCGGCGGGCCGCCCACGCGGTGGCGTAGGTCGAGTGGGTGTGCACCACGCCGCCGACGTGCGGCATGTGCCGGTAGACGTAGGCGTGCGCGGCGGTGTCGGAGGACGGGCGCGCTCGCCCTCGACGAGGGCGCCGAAGAGGTCGGTCACGACGATGGCGTCGGCGTCGAGGTCGTCGTACGAGACGCCCGACGGCTTGATGACCATGAGGTCGGCGCCGGGCACCCGGGCGCTGACGTTGCCGGCGGTCCAGATGACCAGGCCGTAGCGGGTGAGCTCGGCGTGCAGGTCGGCGACCTCGGCGCGCAGCCGGTCGACGGTGGCGCGCACGGCCTCCGGGACCTGGGTCGTGGCGGTCACGCGTGGGCCTCCCGGCGGATCGCCTTGAGGGTGCGCATGGCGCCGCTGGCGCCGCGACCGAAGTGGTCGTGCAGCTCGCGGTAGACGGCGTACAGCCGGTCGTAGGCGGCGACGTTCTCGGCGATCGGGGTGAACGCGGCCTGCTGGCGGCGGCCCATCGCCCGGGCGGCGGTCGGCACGTCGGGGTAGGCGCCGGCGGCGACCGCCGCGTGCAGCGCCGAGCCGAGGGCCGGGCCCTGGGTCGAGGTGACGACCGAGAGCGGCATGTCCAGCACGTCGGCGTAGATCTGCATGAGCAGGGGGTTCTTCTGCAGCCCGCCGGTCACGATGAACTCGGTCACCGGCACCCCGGATGCCGCGAACGTCTCGACGATGACCCGCGCGCCGAACGCCGTGGACTCCAGCAGCGCGCGGTAGACGTCCTCCGGGCGGGTGGTCAGGGTGAGCCCGACGACCAGGCCGGACAGGTCGTGGTCGACGAGCACCGAGCGGTTGCCGCTCCACCAGTCGAGCGCGACGAGGCCGTGCGCGCCGATCGGCTGCTCGGCGGCCAGCGCGGTGAGGTGCTCGTGCACGCCGAGCCCGGCGGCGCGGGCCGCCTTCTCGTAGGCCCGGGGCACCGGTTCGCGACGAACCAGCCGAAGATGTCGCCGACGCCGGACTGGCCGGCCTCGTAGCCGTAGAGGCCGGTGACGATGCCGCCGTCGACGACGCCGCACATGCCCGGCACCTCGGCGAGCACGTCCGAGCTCATGACGTGGCAGGTGGAGGTGCCCATGATGGCGACCATCTGGCCCGGGCGCCACGGCATCCGCCGCGGGGGCCGAGACGTGGGCGTCGACGTTGCCGACGGCGACCGGGATGCCCTCGGGCAGGCCGGTCCAGGCCGCGGCGCGGGCGCTGAGGTGGCCGGCCACCGCGCCGAGCTCGCCGATCTCGTGCTCGACCTTGTCCTCGACGAAGCGCTCGAAGGCCGGGTTGAGGGCGGCGAGGTAGTCGCGCGACGGGTAGGCGCCGTCCTGGCGGATGCCCTTGTAGCCGGCGGTGCAGGCGTTGCGCACGTAGGTGTCGGTGAGCTGCCAGACGATCCAGTCGGCGGCCTCGACCCAGTGCTCCATGGCGGCGTAGACCTCGGGGGCCTCCTCGAGCAGCTGCAGGCCCTTGGCGAACTCCCACTCCGAGGAGATGACGCCGCCGTAGCGGGCCAGCCACTTCTCGCCGCGCTCGCGGGCCAGCTCGGTGATGCGGTCGGCCTGGCCCTGGGCGGCGTGGTGCTTCCACAGCTTGACGTAGGCGTGCGGCTCGTCGCGCAGCTCGTCGGTGTCGCACAGCGGGGTGCCGTCGGCGAGGGTGGGCACCATCGTGCAGGCGGTGAAGTCGGTGGCGATGCCGATGACCTCGGCGGGGTCGACGCCGGCGGCCTCGACGGCGGCCGGGACCGCGGTGCGCAGCACCTCGACGTAGTCGGAGGGCACCTGCAGCGCCCAGTCGGGCGGCAGCCGGCGGCCCGAGCCCGGCATCACGGAGTCGACGACACCGTGGGGGTACTCCAGGACCGCGGAGCCCATCTCGGCACCGTCGGAGACCCGGACGACCAGGGCCCGACCGGACAGCGTCCCGTAGTCGACGCCGATGACGTAGCGGTCGTCGTCGCGGACCATGCCGGGCTCCTTCGCCTCTGCCTCCCGTCGCCGTCGACGCGGAATGTGAGCGCTCACATTGTTAGCGCTCACATGCGGGTTAGCGCAAGTCCCGTTACCAATTCGTGACGCGAGGACACGCTCAGCGGCGGCGGCCGCGCGGCGCCCGGGCCGTGGACGCCGGGTGACCAGCCGCGGGGGCACGAGGGTCGTCGGCAGCCGCTCGCCACCGATCGCGCCGACGACGAGCCGCACCGCCTCGCGACCCAGCGCGGCGAAGTCCTGGCGGATCGTCGTCAGCGGCGGCTGCGAGAACGACGCCTCGGGGATGTCGTCGAACCCGACGACGGAGACGTCGTGCGGGCACGCGGCGGCCCGCCTCGGCCAGGGCACGCAGGGCACCCATCGCCATCTGGTCGTTGGCCACGAACAACCGCTGTCGTGGAGGGGTCCTCGTCGAGGATGCGCAGGCAGCCCTCGTAGCCGGCGCGGGGCGACCAGTCGCCCGCCACGACCGGCCCCGGCTCGACGCCGGCCCGGCCGAGGGCCTCGAGGAAGCCGGCCTGCCGCGCGCTCGGCCTGCGTCCACTCCGCCGGCCCGGTGATGTGCGCGATCCGCCGGTGGCCGAGCTCGAGCAGGTGCCGGGTCGCCATCACGCCGCCGGCATGGTGGTCGACGCCCGCCGTCGGCGTCTCGTCGCCGAGGAAGCCGTCGAGGGCGATGACGGGCACCGACAGGCCGCGCAGCGCGGCGGCATCGGGCATCTCGCCGTGCACGGCGACGAGCACGACCGCCTCGACGGCCTGGCTGAGCTGGTGCTCGAGGGCAGCGGCGACGCTCGAGCCGGTGACGTCCCAGAGCAGGTCGAGGGTGATGCCGTAGCCGGCCTCGCGGGCGGCCTGGGCCACGCTCGACACCGTGCTCGCGGGGCCGTAGAGCCGCAGCTCGTCGACGATGACGCCGATCAGCCCGCTGCGCCGGGTGACCAGCGCGCGGGCGGCCTGGTTGCGCCGGTAGCCGAGGTCGGCGATGGCCCGAGCACCGCGTCGCGGGTCTCCGGCCGCACCGCCTGGGCGTCGTTGAGCACCCGGGAGACGGTCTGGTGCGAGACCCCGGCGCGCTGGGCCACGTCCGCCATCGTCGGCGCACCCGAGGCGGCTGTCATGACCCGGATCCTAGTGCCGGAGCCGCGTCGACCGTGCCGTGCTGCCGGTGATCCGTGGACGCTCCGTGCCCGGGGGCCCACCCACTCATCCCACCGGTGCACGACCCGCCTCAGTAGACGGGCTGAGCGATAGCGTCGCCGGTGTCCACCGTCGCCAACGACGAGGAGTGCCGTCGTGCTGGTCACCTCTCCTCGCGGCACGCTCGACGACGGGACGCCGGTCACGGCCTACACGCTCAGCGCCACCGAGCACGGCCTCCAGCTGACCGTGCTCGACCTGGGTGCCACCGTCGCCAGGCTGCGGATGCCGTTGCGCGGCAGCGGTTTCGCCGACGTCGTCCTCGGCCTGGCCCGACGCTCGTGACTACGCGGCGCCGACCAACCCCTACCTCGGGGCGACCGTCGGGCGCTACGCCAACCGGATCGCCGGTGCGCGGTTCACCCTCGACGGCACGCCGCACACGCTGGCGGCCAACGAGGGCACGACCTGCCTGCACGGCGGGCCCGACGGGCTTCTCGCGCCCGGCGGTGGTCGCTGGTGTCGTCGGACGACTCGCTCGGTCGAGCTGGAGCTGCGTCAGCCCGGACGGTGACCAGGGGTTCCCCGGCGCGGTGACCGCCCGGGTGCGCTACTCGGTCGGCCCCGACACGGTCACCATCGAGCACCTGGCCCGCACCGACGCGCCCACGGTGGTCAGCCTGACCAACCACGCCTACCTCAACCTGGCCGGTGAGGGCACGGTCGACGACCACCGGCTGACGGTGGCCAGGCCGACGCCTACCTGCCCGTCGACGCCGCGCTCGATCCCCCTCGGCGCACCGGAGCCGGTGCAGGACGGCCCGTTCGACCTCCGGGAGCCGCGCCGAGCTCGGCGCCCGCGTGCGCTCGCCGCACCCGCAGGTGCGCCAGGCGTCGGGCATCGACCACGCCTACGTGCTCAACGGGGACGGGCTGCGGCTCGCCGCCCGGCTCGAGCACCCGCCGACCGGGCGCGTCCTGGAGGTCTCCACCACGCAGCCCTCGCTGCAGGTCTACACGGGCAACAAGCTCGACGGCACCCTCACCGACCGCGGCGGCCGGTCGCTCGAGCCGCGGACCGGCATCGCCCTGGAGTGCCAGGGCTACCCCGACGCCCCCAACCAGCCCGGCTTCCCCTCGGCCGTGCTGCGGCCCGGCGAGGAGTACCGCGCCACCACCGTCTGGCGGTTCTCGGAGCGCTGAGACCCCGAGCCGGGTGCCGGAACGGCTGCCGGAGCAGCCACCTGAGAACCCGACCCTGACCGGGCTGTGGGAAGTGCCACCCCCTCGCCCGCAGCGGGCGGAGCAGGCCTAGAGTCCGAAGTGTGACGGCAGTACCCCACGAGCGCGCCCCGCGCCCCGAGTCGCGATGGGCCGATCTCGACGGACCCGTGCACTTCCTCGACTTCGGCGGCCCGGCCGACGGCCCGCTGGTCGTGTGCGTGCACGGGCTGGGCGGCTCCGCGGTCAACTGGGCCGCGGTCGCGCCGACGCTGGCGCAGACCTGCCGGGTCGTGGCCATCGACCTCGCGGGATTCGGTCACACCCTGGGCGGCTCGCGCTCGACGTCGGTGCAGGCGAACAACCGCCTCCTGCACCGCTTCCTCGTCGAGGTGGCCGGCACGCCGGCGATCCTGATCGGCAACTCGATGGGTGGGCTGATCTCCATCCGCCAGGCGGCCCGACGCGCCGAGACGGTCGCCGGGCTCGTGCTCGTCGACCCGGCCCTCCCACCCGCGCTGCGCGCCCGCCCCGACCCCAAGGTCTTCGCGACGTTCGCGGCGTTCATGGTGCCGGTCGTCGGCCGACGGATGGTGCGCCGCCCGCGCGACGAGGAGTCGGCGCTGCAAGGCCGCCCGCGACCTGATGGAGCTGTGCTGCGCCGACCCCGACCGGATCCCTCCCGAGGTCGTCGACCTGCACGCCGAGCTCGCCGGCCAGCGCCTCGAGTACCCCGACGTCGACTCCGAGATGCTCACCGCCGCGCAGTCGCTGCTGTGGGTGCTCGCCGACCGCAAGCGCTACGCGGCGATGCTCCAGGACATCGACGTGCCCGTGCTGCTGCTGCACGGCGACCGCGACCGGCTGATCAACATCGCCTCCGCCCGGGCGGCTGCGGCGGCGAACCCGCACTGGCAGTTCGAGATCGCCCACGGCGTGGGGCACGTGCCCCAGCTCGAGGCGCCGCAGTGGACCATCGACGCCATCCTCGGCTGGCTCGCGCAGCACCCCGTGGTGGCCGACCTCGCCTCCCAGGCCAAGACGTCCGTCCGGCCTGCGGCGATGAGCGTGCAGCGCCTCAGCTCGCTCGACGCGGGCTTCCTCCAGCTCGAGAACGACCGCCAGCAGATGCACGTCGGCTCGCTGCTGGTCTTCGAGGGCCCGGCGCCGACGTACGACGAGCTGGCCGCGCACGTGCAGTCGTGCCTCGGCAGCCTGCCTGCGCCACCGCCAGCGGGTGCAGCGGATGCCGCTCGACCTCGCCCGCCCGGTGTGGGTCGACGACCCCCACTTCCTGCTCGACTACCACCTGCGGCACACCGCGATTCCCGCGCCGGGTGGCGACGAGCAGCTGCGCGCGCTGTTCGGCCGGGTGCTCTCGCAGCGCCTCGACCCGGACCGCCCGCTGTGGGAGCTGTGGTTCGTCGAGGGCCTGACCGGCGGCCGGTGGGCCCTGGTCACCAAGACGCACCACGCGATGATCGACGGCATCGCCGGGAACGAGCTGATGGAGGTGCTGCTCGACGGCACCCCCGACCAGGCCCCGCGCCCGGTGCAGGCGTGGCACCCGGCCGCGCCTCCGTCGCGACTGGGGCTCACGGCATCCGGCCTGGCGGGCATCGCGCGGCTGCCGGTCGACACGGTCCGTGCGCTCGGCGGTGCGGCCCGGCGCGGCATCGGGTCGCCCGTCGGCCCTGGCGAGGGCGGGCGCGGTGCGGGCCTACGGCCTGGCCAGCGTGGGCCGCCGGGCGGCGGCCCCCACCAGCGTGCTCAACGGGCCGCTGGGGCCGCACCGGCGGTGGGGCTGGGCGCGGGCCGAGCTCGCCGACGTCAAGCGGGTCAAGGCGGCCGCGGGGTGCTCGGTCAACGACGTCGTGCTGGCCGCGGTGGCCGGCGGTTTCCGTGAGTACCTGCTCTCGCGCGGCGAGGACGTCGAGACCACGACGATCCGCTCACTCGTGCCGGTGTCGGTGCGCACCGACGACCACCGTGGCCAGCTGGGCAACCACGTGACCGCCCTGTTCGCCGAGCTGCCGGTCGGGGTCGACGGCCCGCGCGAGCGGCTCGCGGTCGTGACGCACCAGATGACCGAGCTCAAGGGCAGCGGCCAGTCGGTCGGCATCGAGTCGATGCTCGCCGCAGCCGACTTCGTGCCCGCGACCCTGATGACGCTGGGGGCCAAGGTCTATGCGATGGCCGGGCAACGGGTCGTCAACACGGTCACCACCAACATTCCCGGCCCCCAGCACCCGCTGTACCTGCTCGGCCGCCGGATGCTCGAGCTGTTCCCCTACATCCCGGTCGCGCAGTCCGTGCGGATCAGCATCGGCATCTTCAGCTACGACGGGCACCTGACGATCGGCGTCACCGGTGACTACGACGCCGTGCCCGACATCGACGTGCTCTGCGGCGCGATCGAGCGTGCGCTCGCCGAGCTCGTCGATGCCGTGCAGTGACCCGGCGCTCGGCGTCCTAGGCAGCGCCGCGGCAGGCCCACGGCTGGAGGCCACGCTTCGCGTAGAGGCGGTTTGCGACGGTGATCTGCTCCGCCCGCGTCGCCAGGTCGGCCCGCGGGGCGAAGTCGTCACCGTTGACACTCAGCCACGTGGCGTTGTTGAACTGCAGGCCGCCGTAGTAGCCGTTGCCGGTGTTGATGTTCCACCGACCGCCGGACTCGCACTTGGCGATCCGGTCCCACATCGCGGCCCGGGCCAGGTTGAGCGCCAGACTGGCGGGCTTCGCGGCTGCCGGAGGAGCAGTGAGCCCCAGAGCCTTTCGCGTCTTCGGCCCGACGACTCCGTCGACCACGAGGCCCTTGGAGCGCTGGAACTTCTTGACGGCGGCCAGGGTCTTGTTGCCGAACCCGCCGTCGACGACCAGCGCAGCACCCAGGGCGTTCAGCCGGCGCTGGAGGATCTTGTTCTGGCTGCGGTAGGGGTTGCCCTTGCGCAGGGTCACGGTGAGGTAGGCCGGGGCGGCTGCCGACGGCAGCACGGCGGCCGGCGCCGGGGCTGCGGCGACGCGCGCCACCGTGGAGGCCGCGACGGGCGCAGACAGCGGCGCGGCCTGCGCCGAGAGGGCCGACCCGGTGACCAGGAGGCCACCGGCCACCCCGAAGGTCGCGGCCACCCGGGCACCCGAGGCGCAGGCGTGCCCGGCCACGGAGGAGAGCTCGGAGAAGATGCTGAACGGCTCGGTGGAACGTCGCCGGCCGGGAGTCGACTGAACAGTCATGGCGGTGCCTCTCGCGCCTACGAGGTCAGCTGTCGGGTTCGGGCTGAGGTCGCCCGGCCGGCACTCGACGACACGCGTCGAGGCCCGGCTACACCCCAAGGAGCTGTCATCTCAACCACAATGACGGCCCCACAAGTGGGTCCCCCGCTCCTGCCATGCGGTTGGTGCGATGGGACCCGGGGCGGTGGCAGGACTCGGCAAAACCACTCGCGGGAACACGATCCGCTGCAGACCGCGTCTTGGCGACAGTAGACCCGCTGGGCGTGGGCCACAACCGGTTGCGACGCAGGGCACACCGCGCGCAGGCCCGGAACTGTCGCGATGAGCTGCTCTGCCGGCCCATGGTTCGGGCCCCGAAACCCGGGGGAGTGCGCCGTGTCGAAGGTCGTGAGTAGGGCTCGAGCGGCTGGGTATGCAGCAGCCACACGAGATCGGAGGCAGCGATGCGAGCAGTGGTGTGGCACGGCAAGCGAGACGTGCGGGTGGACGAGGTCCCGGACCCGGTGATCCAGGACCCGGGCGACGCCATCATCCGGGTGACGAGCACGAACATCTGCGGGTCGGACCTGCACCTGTACGAGGTGCTCGGCGCGTTCATGAACGAGGGCGACATCCTCGGCCACGAGCCGATGGGCATCGTCGAGGAGGTCGGGGCCGACGTCACGGCCATCGCCCCCGGCGACCGCGTCGTCATCCCGTTCCAGGTCTGCTGCGGGCACTGCTGGATGTGCGAGCACGGGTTGCAGAGCCAGTGCGAGACGACCCAGGTGCGCGAGCAGGGAAGTGGCGCAGCGCTGTTCGGCTACTCCGAGCTCTACGGCTCGGTGCCTGGCGGCCAGGCCGAGTTCCTCCGGGTCCCCCAGGCGCAGTACACGCACGTCAAGGTGCCGCACGGGCCGAAGGACGACCGCTTCCTCTACCTCTCCGACGTGCTGCCGACCGCGTGGCAGGCGGTGGCCTACGCCGACCCCGAGCCGGAGGGCACCCTCCTGGTGCTCGGTCTCGGCCCGATCGGCGACATGGCCAGCCGCATCGCCCTGCACCGCGGCGTGCGCCAGGTCATCGGCGTCGACCGGGTCGACGCCCGGCTCGACCGGGCCCGCGAGCGCGGCGTCACCACGATCGACCTGCGCGAGGTCGACGACCTCGGCGAGGCGGTGCGCGACCTCACCTCCGGCCGGGGTGCGGATGCCGTGATCGACGCGGTGGGCATGGAGGCGCACGGGTCGGGCGTGGTCGAGGTGAGCCACAAGCTGGTCGCCGCGATGCCGGACGCCGTCGCCAAGAAGCTGATGACCACCGTCGGCATCGACCGGCTGGCCGCGGTGCGGTCGGCCATCGACGCCGTGCGGCGCGGCGGCACCATCTCGCTGAGCGGGGTCTACGGCGGGATGGCCGACCCGATGCCGATGATGACGCTCTTCGACAAGCAGGTGCAGCTGCGGATGGGCCAGGCCAACGTCAAGCGCTGGGTGCCCGACATCCTCCCGCTGCTGACCGACGACGACCCGTTGGGTGTCGACGGCTTCGCCACCCACCGGTTGCCGCTCGAGGCGGCACCGGGCGCCTACGCCGACTTCCAGGCCAAGAAGAACGGCATGGTCAAGGTCGTGCTCTCACCCGGGGCTGTGGACCCGGGCGCCGGGTGATCCGTCACGGCTCGGGCAGACCGGGGTCCGCGCCGCTCTCGATGACCCGCAGGGCCACTTCACGCAGCTTGGTGTTGTGGTCCTGCGAGGTGCGCTTCAGCCGCTCGAAGGCGACGGTGGGCGTCCAGCGGTGCCGCTCGACGAGGATGCCGACGGCCTGACCGATCTCCCGGTGGCTCTCGACCGCTCGCCGCAGGTGCTGCTCGCGCTCGACGTCGGCCAGCGCCGCAGCGACCTGGGTGGCGCACAACGCGGCGTAGGCCTCGAGGGAGGGGTCCCAGGGGCGGTTCACCGACTCGCCCAGCACGATGACCGCCACGCCGCGGTCGCGGGCCCTTCCCGTGGGGGCTTCGACCGGGTAGGCGTGCCACGCGCGGATGCCGGTGGCCGCCACCTCGTCGTCGGCGGCCACCGTGAGGCGTCGCCCGGTGCCCGAGACCTGTCGCACCAGGTCAGTGACCACGGACCTGGTGCCGGCACCGAGACCCGGGAGCTGCTTCTCGACCAGTTCGCCGAGCGTCGGCAGGTCGCCCTCGGGTGGCGCGTCGAGCACCGCGACGAAAGGGTGGTCGGCGGCGTTGACGGCCAGGATGCCGGCGGTCGTGGCCACGACCTGCTCACGGTCGCGCGCCCCGGACAGGGCGGCCATCTCGGCCAGGGTCGCCAGCCGCCGCTCCCCGAGGACCCGCTCGGTGGTCTCGGTGACGGCGCAGAACACGCCCCCCACCCCGCCGGACTCGTCGGTGATCGGGCTGTAGGAGTAGGTGAAGTAGCACTCCTCCGGGTAGCCGTTCCGCTCGAGCACCAGCAGCTGGTCGACCGACCAGGTGGCGCCGCCGCCGGTCATCACCTGCTCGAGCATCGGGCCGATGACGTCCCAGATCTCACCCCAGACCTCGCGGCCGGGGGCGCCCAGGGCGCGCGGGTGCTTCTGCCCGAGCATCGGCCGGTAGGCGTCGTTGTAGATCATCACCAGCTCCGGCCCCCACCACAGCAGGATGGGGAAGCGCGACGACAGGCAGATGCCGACTGCCGTGCGCAGGCTCTGCGGCCACTCCGGCGGGGGGCCGAGGGGGCCGTCCGCCCAGTCGCCGGTCTCGACGAGCGACGCCAGCTCGCTGCCGGGCACGCCGAAGGAGCCCTGGTCGGGGGCTGCCAGCAGCGGGTGCTGCTGGTCGGTGCGGCCCGGCGGAGGGCCGATCTGGGGTTCGTGGACGGCCACGACTCGACTCCCGGGAAGGACAGTGCCTGGTCGGCCGCTGGTTCGACCGCCTTGACGCAGGGTGACTTTTACACACCCGGCGAGCCGTCAGCAACATCCGAGCGGTCGGCTGTCTCACCGTGCGCGCAGGGCTCAGCCGACCTCGTTGTTCCGCCGGGCGGCGCGGTCGCCGAGCACGCTCAGGCCGTCGACGACCCGTGAGGAGAGCCGTGGCCCGCGCGGTGCTGCCGTCGACGGCCGGCGCGGCCTGCGACATCGGGTCGGGGGCGTTGCCGCGCGGCCCGGGCAGCAGCCGGCTGACCACACCCATGGCCCGGATCGTCGTGGCGGGCGCCAGCCCGTGCACGCGACGCCCGATGATCGTCAGCGGCGTGAGCTCGACGGTGGGGCTGCCGGAGACCACGCCGCTCACGATCCGCCGGGCCGCCCGCTCGGCGGAGATGCTCAGCCCGGGCAGCGACGCCAGCGGGGCGAACCAGGCGTAGTCGGTGACGGCGTCGTCGACGAAGCGGGCGTGCGTGTGCCCGCCGGTGCGCATCAGGCCGGGGGTCACGGCGGTGACCGTCACGCCGGTGCCGGCCAGCTCGGCGTACAGGCCCTCGGCCAGGCCGACCGCGCCGAACTTGGCGACGGAGTACGGCACGAGTCGGGGCACCGCCACCAGCCCGCCGACGGACGACACGACGCCGATCCGGCCATGGCCGGCATCGCGCATGTGCGGCAGCACGGCGAGCGCCAGGTGCACCGGCCCCCAGAGCATGGTGTCGACGGCGTCGTGGAAGTGGCCCAGGGTGACCTTGTCGGCGTGCCCGACCTGGATCACCCCCGCCACGTGGATGGCCACCTCGATGGGCTCGGACGACGCCGCGACCTCGTCGACGACGGCCGTGACGGCCGCCTCGTCGCGGACGTCGCACACCCGGGTGTGGAAGCGCCCACCGGGCACGGCGGCGGCCAGGATCCGCGCGGCGCCGAGCAGCTCGTGCTCGTCACGGGCGCACCCGTAGACGGTGTAGCCGCGGCCCCCCACGCGTCAGGCGGTGTGGCGCACCCGGTCGAGCACGGCGCCGGCGACCTCGTCGGGGTGCAGCTCGGGCAGCCAGTGACCGGCGTCGAGCTCGACGAACAGGTAGTCGCCGCTGACGTGGTCGCGGGTGGCGTGCGCCGCGGCCCGCCCCAGCGCCGGGTCGTGCCGCCCCCACACGTAGGTCGTCGGCACGGTCACGGCACCGCTGCCGGCGCCGACCGCGTCGAGCACCTGCCACGGGGGCCGGCGGCCGGCGGCGCGGTACCAGGCGAGCGGGCCGTGCAGCGCCGACGGGCTGGCGAACCGCTGCCCGTACTGCCGGGCGAGGTGCGTGGGTAGGCCCGAGAGCCGCAGCGCCGGCTCGAGGGTGCGGGCGAGCAGCAGCTCGGGCAGCACGGGCACCTGCACCGCCAGGGTGTACCAGCTGCGCAGGGGCTGCAGCGAGCGGGTCATCGCGTGGGCGAGGGCGGCCGGGTGCGGGGTCGACAGCACGGTGAGGGAGTGGAGCCGGTCGGCGTGGTGCGCCCCGAGGTACCAGGCGACCGCGCCACCCCAGTCGTGCCCGACGACGTGCGCGGTGGAGACGTCAGCGGCATCCATGACCGCCAGGACGTCGGCCGCCAGCGTGCTGACCCGGTAGGCCGAGACCTCGGCAGGGCTGGCCCCCGGCGAGTAGCCGCGCTGGTCGGGTGCGAGGGTGCGCAGCCCGGCGCGGTGCAGGGCGGGGGTCACCTCGGACCAGCAGCGCGAGTCCTGCGGGAAGCCGTGCAGCAGCACCACGGCCTCGCCCCCGCGTGGCCCCTCGTCGCGCACCTCGAGGGCCAGGCCGTCGCGCTCGACGACGTCGATCACGTCAGCGCGCCGGGGCCGACGACCGGCTCGATCGGCGGCACCGGGCGCTCGGTGCCGGCGTCGGGCGGGCCCACGGCATCCCGGGCGAAGGCCTGGTTGCGGCTGCCGACCTTGCGGGCGGTGGTGAGGTGCCCGCCGAGGTAGCCGGACGCGCCCGTGAAGGCCGCGCCGGCGAGCGCCGTCGCGACGCCGAGGGTGTGCCGCCGGCGCGAGCGCGCGACGTAGGAGGCGAGGTAGAGGCCGACGGCAGCGCCGTTGAGCACCCCGTGCAGCGCACCGATGCGCTGGGCCTCGCGGCCGGTGGGCGCCCACTCGGCCACCCCGGTCAGCGCGGTGGGGCCGGATGCCGCGAGCCCCGCGCCGACGAGCCACCGGCTCGCCGCACGGTCCTCCGGGCGGCCGCGCAGGTCGAGGGCCGTCGCGGCCGTCCAGAACCCGAGGGGCAGGTCGGTGAGCAGCGGGTGCAGGGCGTGCCCGACCATCCCGGAGCGCAGCAGCTCGCTGCCCGACCACCGGTCGAGCGGAGCGGCGATGACCCCGTAGAAGGAGCGGAGCCGGTCGAGCGACGGGTTCTGCTCCAGGCGCTGGACGGCCGTGACGGCGCGGGTCGTGGCGGTGGGCATGCGCTCAGGCGATGACCGCGTCGATGGTCTTCTTCAGGGCGCTCGGCTGCTCGGGCCGACGCGGCGCCTTCTCCTTCGCCTCGGCCAGCTCGGCACCGATCTCGCGAAGCTGGGTGCGGGTCAGGCCCTCACGCACCTTGGGGAACCACTCCTGCTCCTCCTCCTCGATGTGGTGGTCGACGTTCTCGATGAGCACGGTGGCCTTGGCGACGAACCGCTCGTCCTTGTACGACATCGGCACGAGCTCCATGACGAGCAGGTCGGCCACGTGGTGCTCCTCGTACGACTCGAGCACGTCGTCCTCGAGGTCGGGCAGGAGGGCGCGCACCCGCGGGTACATGACCTCGTTCTCGATGTAGGTGTGCACCGTCAGCAGCTCGATGATCTGCTCGACGAGCTTGCCCTTGCGGGCGGGGGTGGTCGAGGCCTTCTGGAACTCGCGGAAGAGCCTGCGCACCTCCTTGTGGTCGTCCTTCAGCATGACGATCGCGTCCTGGGACATGTCGACTCCTCGAGTGGGGGGGTCGGCGGGCGCAGGGCGCACCGGCCGTGGCGTCCACGACGACCTACCCGGCACCCCCGCACGCAAACGCGCGCGTGGCCGTGCCACGGTGTGGGTAGGCAGGGGTGGCTCCGCCCGGGGCACCCGCCCCCCGACCCGAGGAGTGCCGATGCCGGTGACCACCTGCGACGCCGTGGTGGTGGGGGCCGGTCCCAACGGCCTGGTCGCCGCCAACGCGCTCGCCGACGCCGGCTGGGACGTCGTGCTCGTGGAGGCCCAGGACGAGGTGGGCGGTGCCGTGCGCAGCGCCGAGAGCGTCGCGCCGGGGTTCGTCACCGACCTGTTCAGCGCCTTCTACCCGCTCGCCGCCGCCAGCCCGGTCATCCGCGACCTGCACCTCGAGGAGCACGGGCTGGTCTGGCGGCACGCGCCCGACGTGGTGGCCCACGCCCTCCCCGACGGCCGGTGCGCCGTCATCCGGCGGTCGGCCGCCGACACCGCAGCGGGGCTCGACGCGCACCACGCCGGTGACGGTGACGCGTGGCTGCGGATGGTGGCCGGCTGGGACCGCGTGCGCGACCCGCTGCTCGACGCCCTGTTCACGCCGTTCCCGCCGGTGCGGTCGGGCGTGCGGCTGCTGCGTCGCTCCGGGGTCTCCGGCACCCTCGACCTCACCCGGCTCGCGCTGCTGTCGGTGCGCCGGCTCGGGCAGGAGGAGTTCGGCAGCGAGCAGGCCCGGGTGCTGCTGAGCGGCAACGCAATGCACAGCGACGTCTCCCCCGACAGCGCCGGCAGTGCGTTGTTCGGCTGGCTGCTCGTGATGCTGGCCCAGGACGTCGGCTTCCCCGTGCCCGAGGGAGGTGCGGGGATGCTGGCGGCGGCGCTGCGCCGGCGGGCCGAGTCGCTCGGGGTGCAGGTGCGCTGTGGACGGCCGGTCACCGAGGTGGTGGTGTCGGCGGGCCGCGCGCACGGCGTGCGGCTGGCCGACGGCACGCAGGTGCGGGCGCGCCACGCGGTGCTCGCCGACGTGCCGGCACCCGTGCTCTACGGCGACCTGATCGCCGCCGACCGGCTGCCCGCGCGGCTCGCTGCGACGACGTGGGCCGCTTCGACTGGGACGACGCGACGCTCAAGGTGAACTGGGCTCTGCGCGCACCGATCCCGTGGACGGCGCCGGACGCCCGGGGTGCCGGCACCGTGCACCTCGGGGTCGACGACGACGGGCTCGTCGACGTGGCCGCCGACCTGTCCGTCGGCCGGATGCCGCGCACCCCGTTCCTGCTGCTCGGCCAGATGACCACCGCCGACCCCACCCGCTCCCCCGCCGGCACCGAGTCGGTGTGGGCCTACACGCACCTGCCGCGGCACCTCGCCGGTGACGACGACGCGGTGCAGCGTCCAGGTGCGAGCGGATGGAGGAGGCGGTCGAGGCAGGTGGCCCCCGGCTTCGGCGCGACGGTGATCGCGCACGCCAGGTGCAGCGGCCCCACGACCTCGAGGCCGCCGACGCCAGCCTGAGCCGCGGGGCCCTCAACGCCGGCACCGCCGCCCTGCACCAGCAGCTGGTGCTGCGGCCGACCCGGGGCCTGGGCCGGCCCGAGACGCCGGTGCACCGGCCTCTACCTCGCGAGCGCGTCGGCGCACCCGGGCGGCGGGGTGCACGGGGCCTGCGGCTGGAACGCCGCGGTGGCGGCACTGCGCCAGCGCGGGCCGCTCGGCGCGGTGCGCCGCGCGCTCGTCCGCACGGCGTGGTCCCGGGTCCTGCGCGAGCCCCCAGCTGACCGCAAGCACCCGGCATCCGGAAGTGCGACCGCAGGATCCGAGCGCGAGAGCGGACATCCGAGCGCGCGAGCGGAAGTCACTCCGGCCGCCCAGATCCGCACCAACGACCCAGGGTTGGGTGCTCACCCGGTCGCCCGAGCAGCCACCTCAGCACCCAACGCGAGGCGGGTGGGTCAGCCCTCGCTGCCGGCGAGCCACGCGCGGTGGCGGCCCTCGGCGATGTAGCGCGAGCCGGCGCAGGGCCTCGCGGTTGCGCGGCAGGATCATCGCCTGCCGCAGCGGCATCGGCACGACCCTTCCCGGCCCGCTGACGGCGTCCTCGGCCATCGACACGGTGCAGCTGCCCGGGCCGTCGGGCACGATGTCGATCGACACGCGGGCCTCCCCCATCGGCCAGCCCTTGGCGGTGAGCACGAGGTGGTGCGGCTCCTGCGCCTCCTCGACGACCGTGGCGTCGGAGATGACGGCCGGCCACGGGCCGAAGCTGTGGTGCAGGCGGCTGCCCGGCTGCGGCCACGTCGTCGTCGACCGCCCGCACCCGCGAGGCGCCGACCACCCAGGTCGCGTAGAACCAGCCGTCGGCCAGCACGGCCCACACCGCCTCGGCCGGTGCCGCCACCGACCGGGAGACCCGGGGGCGGCTCGCTGTCTGCTGCTCGGTCATCTCGTCCTCCTGCGTGGTTGGGGCGGTGAGGTGCGGGTGTCGCCGCGGTGTTGCTCGCGCACCGCGTCGCGGCTCGGCGCAGGGTGCACCGGCTGGTCGACGTTGCCGGGGGTGGGTGGCAGGTCGCGCCACGCGTCGAGCCCGAAGGTGCGCATCAGGGGCGTGACCAGGGCGTCGTAGACGCCGGGGAACAGGCGGAACCCGGCGATCGTGACGAGGTTGGCCGGGCCGACGTTGGTCTGCCGCCGCGGATGCCGCAGCACCCACCACACGCGCCGCGCGACGTCCTCCGGCTGGAGCACCGGGGGTGGGGGCTTGCCGTGCCGGCCGAGCACCGTCGCGGCCTGCTGGTAGATCGGGGTGTCGATGCCGCCGGGGGCGACGAGCGAGATCTCGACGCCGTCGCGCTGGCGGGCCTCGATCTGCAGGGTGCGCACGAGGCCGTGCACCGCCCACTTCGAGAGCACGTAGGAGCCCATGTACGGGGTGGCGATCTCGCCGAGCAGCGACCCGACGACGACGAGGTGCCCCCCACCGGTGCGGCGGAACGCGTCCATGGCGGCGCGGCACACCGCGAGGGTGCCGAACACGTTGGTGTTGACGACCTCCGTCATCACCTCGCTCGGCACCTCCTCGACGTTCCCGTAGGCGACGACCGCGGCGGAGTGCACGACCGCCAGCCCGCGACCGAACTCGTCGGCCGCCTGCGCGACGACCCGGTGCACCGCCTCGGCGTCGCGCACGTCGAGCTCCTCCACGGATGCCGTGCCCCCCGCCTCGAGGCACTCCTCGGCGAGCAGCTTGAGCACGTCCGGGGCCCGGCCGGTGAGCACCACGTGCAGGCCCTCACGGGCCAGCCGGAGCGCGGTGGCCCGGCCGATGCCGCTCGACGCGCCGGTGATGACGACCGCCGTGGGCCGCTCGTGTCGATGGGCTCACCGGTCGTCCTCTCCGTCGCTGCCGTGTCCGGCTGGTGCCGAACCCGTGGCCTACCCGGCGGGGCCCGGGCAAACCGGCGGCACCGCGCATGGACGCGGAGCGGCCCGGGTAGGCGAGCCGCCATGAGCAAACCGTCGAAGGACCAGACCCCTCCTCCGCCCCCCGGCGCACCCGCCGCCGCCTCGGTCCCTCTCGAGGAGCCGACGACGCCCCACGAGCCGTTGCCCCCGAAGCCCGAGCAGCAGTCGCCCGCCACGGTCTCGCCCACCGGCGCCGACCTCGCTGCCGAGCCCACCGCGATGGGCCAGCAGGGCGCGTTCCTCACGACCTCCACCGGCGCGCGCCTGCGCGACACCGACCACTCGCTGCGGGCCGGCTCGCGCGGCCCGACGCTGCTCCAGGACCACCACCTGCGCGAGAAGATCACCCACTTCGACCACGAGCGCATCCCCGAGCGCGTCGTGCACGCCCGCGGCGCCGGGGCCCACGGCATCTTCGTCGGCTACGGCAGCGCCGGCGACCTCACGTCCGCCGCCTTCCTCGGGAAGGACGTCGAGACACCGGTGTTCGTGCGCTTCTCGACCGTCGCGGGCTCGCGTGGCTCGGCCGACACGGTGCGCGACACCCGCGGCTTCGCGGTGAAGTTCTACACCGAGCAGGGCAACTTCGACCTGGTCGGCAACAACATCCCGGTCTTCTTCATCCAGGACGGCATCAAGTTCCCCGACGTCATCCACGCGGTGAAGCCGCACCCCGACCGCGAGATCCCGCAGGCCCAGTCGGCCCACGACACCTTCTGGGACTTCGTCTCGCTGCACACCGAGGCCCAGCACCACACGATCTGGAACATGTCCGACCGCGCCATCCCGCGCTCGTACCGGCACATGGAGGGCTTCGGGGTGCACACCTTCCGGCTCGTCAACGCCGCCGGCGAGACCACCCTGGTCAAGTTCCACTGGAAGCCGCGGCTCGGCGTGCACTCGGTCACCTGGGAGGAGGCCCAGCTGCTCAGCGGCATGGACCCCGACTTCCACCGGCGCGACCTCTACGACGCCATCGAGTCCGGTGCCTACCCGCAGTGGGAGCTCGGCATCCAGGCCTTCGAGGACACCGACGACCAGACCTTCGAGGGCATCGACCTGCTCGACCCGACCAAGCTGGTGCCCGAGGAGCTCGCCCCCGTGCAGCCCCTCGGCCTGCTCACGCTCTCGGGCACGCCGACCAACTTCTTCGCCGAGTCCGAGCAGGTGGCGTTCCACGTCGGCAACCTCGTGCCCGGCATCGACGTCACCGACGACCCGCTGCTGCAGGTGCGGCTGTTCTCCTACGTCGACACCCAGCTCACCCGGCTCGGCGGGCCCAACTTCAACCAGCTGCCGGTCAACCGCCCGCACGCCCCGGTCAACGACATGCTGCGCGACGGCATGCACCAGACCGCGGTGCACGGCGGGGTGGCCCCCTACCGGCCCAACTCGCTCGACGGCGGCTGCCCGTTCGTCGCCGGCGACACCGACGGTGCCTTCCTCGACGTGCCGCAGGCCGTGGCCGCCGGCAGCAAGGTGCGCGAGCTCTCGGCGTCGTTCGACGACCACTTCAGCCAGGCCCGCCTGTTCTGGCTGAGCATGTCGCCGGTCGAGCAGGACCACATCGTGCAGGCCTACACCTTCGAGCTCGGCAAGTGCTACGACGACACCATCCGCGAGCGCCAGCTGCTGTCGCTGGCCCGCATCGACGTCGAGCTCGCCGCCGACGTGGCGGCGGGCCTGGGGATGCCGGCACCCGAGCCGGCGGTGGACCTCGCCGACGTCACGCCCAGCCCCGCGCTCTCGCAGCTGGGCGGCACCTGGCCGGTCGAGGGCCGCACGGTGGCCGTGGTGGTCGACGAGACCTCCGACGCGGATGCCGTCACGACGCTCACCGACGCGCTGCGGGCCGAGTCGCTCGTGCCGCTGCTGCTGGCCCCCACGGGCGGCCCGGTCTGGGCCGACCGCGACCTGCCGGCCCACCGCACCCTGCTCACCTCGCGGTCCGTGGAGTTCGACGCCGTCGTGATCACGGCGCTGGTGCCGCCGGCCGCGGACGCCCGGCAGAGCCGCGACGCCAAGGCGGGCGCCGGGGCGACGTCGCGCATCGACCCGCGGCTCACCCTGCTCGTCGACGAGGCATTCCGGCACGGCAAGGCCATCGGCGTCGTCGGTGACCCGCAGGTCGCGGCGTCCCTCGGGCTCGCCGACGACGAGGCCGGCGTCACCGTGGGCGATGCCGCAGCCGTGGCCACCGCGGTCGTCGCTGGGCTGGCCGAGCACCGCGCCTGGAACCGGTTCACCCCCACCCGCTGAGGCGGTACACCTCCCCGAGGGCCCGGCCCGACCGCGAACGTGGGTGATAACTGTCGGCTGGACGACGGGAATCACCCACGTTCGCGAGAGGTGACCGCAGCCGGGAGCTCGACGGGGCACGCGGGCAGCCCGCCTCACCGGGACGTGGGTGATAACTGTCGGCTGGACGACGGGAATCACCCACGTTCGCGAGAGGTGACCGCGGCACGGAGGACGGGACAGCCCGCCGACCCGGGATCACCGGGTCGGCGGGCTGTTCGATGTGGCGGAGTGCCGGACGGTGCCAGCCCTCTGCGCGTCAGATGGACGGGGTGGTGCCCGTGCTGCTGCTCGAGGAGCCGCTGACCGAGGAGTCGCCGTGCGACGACGAGCCGCCGTTGGAGGACCCGCCGTTGGACGCGGTCTCCTTGACCCCCTGCACGGCAGAAGAGCCGTCGTCGCGCACGTGCTCGACGCCCTGCTGCGCGGTCTCCTTGACCGACTGGGCCGCCTGCTGGGCCGGCTCCTTGAGGTGCTGCGCGGTCTCCTGCGCCACCGACTTCGCCTCGTCGACGAGCGGCTCGGCCTTGTCCTTGGCCGTGGTCGCGAGCTCGCGCTCCTTGGTGCTCGCCGGCAGGAGGGAGCCCACCAGCCAGCCGGCGGCCAGGGCCACCGCACCGGCCGCGAGCGGGTTGCCGCGCGCCTGGCGACGGGCCAGGTCGGGAGCACTCTTCACGCCCTCCGCCACGTCGTGCGCCCGGTCGGCGCCGGCGCTGGTCGTGTCGTGGGCGGTGCCCATGACGCTCTCCTTGAGGCGGCCGGCGCGGCCGGTCGCCCGCTGGGCGGTGCGCTTGGCCACGCTGCTCGGGCCGGACGCTCTCGGTGAGCACGTCGACGTCCTCGCTCAGCCGGCCACGGGTGCGGTCGATCTCGGCGCGGATGGCCTCGGGGTCATTGGTGGTGGTCATCGGGTCTCGTGTCCTTTCAGTGCCTCGGGAATGTCCTTGCTGGTGTCCACGGTGCGCGGAGCGAGCGGGGTGACCTGCTTCATCCGGGTGCGGCCCATCGCAGCCATGACGCCGGCCGCCAGCGCCCAGAGCAGGCCGACGAGCAACGCCGACCAGCCCAGGCTGTCGAACAGGTCTCCCAGGGCCCACCAGAGGGCGAGCGACAGGAAGATCAGCGCGAGGTGCCCGGCCACCCCGGCACCGGCGAACATGCCGCCGGCCGCCTTGGCGTGGTCCGCGGTCTCCCGCAGCTCGGCCTTGGCGAGCTCGACCTCCTGACGCAGGAGGGTCGACAGGTCGGTCGTGATGTCACCGAGCACCTCACCCACCGAGCGCAGTGAGGGGTCGGGGAGGTCGCCCCGGGTGTCGCCACCGTTGGTGGCCCCGGGCGTGCGCAGCCGCTGCTGCTCGGTCATCGGTTCCCTCGCAAGGAGTCGTCGCCCTCGACGGTGAGGTTGCCCTGGTCGTCGATCGGCGTGGGCGTCCCGTCGGGCGCGAAGGGCTGGCTGGTGCGGTGGGCGTCGGGAAGCTCGTCCCCGGGGAGGGTCGCGCCGCCCTCGGCCACGGTGGCCGGGGTGGCACCCGGCGTGACTGGGGTCGCCGCAGTGGTGGATGCCGTGGGGGCGGTCGCAGTGGGCAGGCCGGTTCCGCCGTTGGTCCCCGTGGTGCCGGCGGCGTAGCCGGTGTCGCCGTACGTGGAGGTGCCGTAGGTGGAGCTGCCGTTGGTGTCGGCGACCTGCGCACCCGTCGGTGCCCCGAGCTCGGTGCTCGAGGAGTCGTCGGAGTCACGCGCCTCGTCGACCAGGCTGCGGCTCAGCCGCCCGGCGAGCACGCCGACCCCGGCCGCGATGGCGAGGAAGGTGCCCGGACGCTGGCGGGCGAAGCTGCGCGCCTCGTCGAGCAGGCTGCCCGGGTCGCGCTGGTCGAGCCAGCTCGCGGCGTCATCGGCCCGGCGGGCGACGTCGTCGACGAGGCCGCGTGCCATGCCGTCCTGGTCGGCGGAGCCGGCCATCGAGCCGAGCTGGTCGGCCAGCTCGCGAAGGCTGCCCGCCACGCGGGTCTGCTGGGTCGCCGCCTGGTCGGTGAGGTCGCGGCGGGTCTGGCTCCACAGCTGGCGCACCTGGTCGGTCGCCTCGCGGGTGACCTGCTTGGCCTCCTGCCCTGCGGTCTGCGCGACGTCCCCCGCCGCCTGCTTGGTCTCGTGTCCTACGGTGCCCGCTCGGTCCGCGGGGGTCTGCGGAGTGGTCGTCTGGGTCTCCATGAGTACCCCGTCCTCTCGTCAGGCCGTCGTCGGTCGACGGCGTGAGGGGGGCGTACCCGGCGCTTGTCGCGACGAAACCTTCTCCGGCACTTCGGAAGTGGTGAAACCCGGTCTTTGCGACGAGCGGCGTCAGACCGCGCGTGCCCGCCGCACCGGACCGTGCCCGGTGGGGCACGGCCAGGATGCCGGTGTCGGCCACCTCGCTCGCGACCTCCGCCAGCTTGCGGTTCGAGTGCTGGCTCGCCGCGCGTAACACGTCGAACGCCGCGTCGCGGGAGATCTGCTGCTGCTGCATCAGGATGCCCATCGCAACGCCGATCTCGCGGTTGCTCTCCAGCGCCCGCACCAGGTTCGTCGCACGGCCCCGGGCGAGGGTCGCCGAGACGAGCAGCGACCCGTGGCTCGCCAGCACCCGACCCAGTGCCGGCCGCCCGCTCGTCGAACGCGTCGCGCCGCTCGGAGTAGATGGTCAGCGCCGCCGCGACCTCCGGCTCGCCGAGCAGGGCGAGCCGCTGCCACAGCACGCTGGCCACGCCGAGCTCACCGTGCAGGGCACGCCCCCAGTGCGGCCAGCGTGGGTCGGAACCGACGTCGCCGGTGACGTACACCGGGTCGTGGAACGCGGCATCCGTGCCGGGGCCGGGCCCCGGCTCGAGCTGCAGCCGGTCGGCCCGCCGCGCCACCTCGTCGGTGGCGGCCTCGGTCGTCAGGCGGCCGCCGGCGGCGCAGCGTCAGGCTGGCGCTGCCGGCGCCCGGCACGTGCACCACGGCGATGCGCACCAGCTCCTCGAGGGCCGGGCCGCCGTCTCCCTCACTCACCCGGGCGGGCAGGGGGCGAAGCGCATCCGCCAGCACGAGCAGGTGGGTGGCGTCACCGGTCGCAGGACTGTCGAACTGCTCGGCTCGCACGAAGGCCCCCTTCTCCGGCAACGGCACGAGGGGGCGCCCCCCACGTCCGGTTTCCGAGTATGGCCCGGCCATCGCGCTCCCGAGAGCCGCAGCGACGCTCGACCTGTCGCAAACCGCCGGCGCCAACGTGCCGTGAATGGGGCCACGACCACCGGGTAGGGGACGCTCGCCGCTGCACCGGCATCCGACGGCAGCGGCACCAACCCGTCGCATCCCCGTCACCGAGAGGACAGCCCATGAGCCAGCGCACCGTCGAGGTTCCCGCGCAGCAGCAGGAGTGGCCGGGCAGCGACGCCGAGCTCACCCCGCCCGCTGACCACGGCGCCGAGTCGTGGACCGGGCGCGACCGGCTGCGCGGCAAGCGTGCCGTGGTCACCGGCGGTGACTCCGGCATCGGCCGCGCCGTCGCGATCGCGTTCGCCCGCGAGGGCGCCGAGGTCGTCATCACGCACCTGCCCGAGGAGGAGGACGACGCGCGCACCACCGCCGAGCTCGCCGGCGCGGACAGCCGGGTGGTGCTGCACGCCGCCGACCTGCGCACCCCGCAGGCCAACCGCGAGCTCGCCGAGCGGGCGGTGGCCGAGCTCGGCGGCGTCGACGTGCTGGTGTGCAACGCGGCCTTCCAGATGGCCCAGGAGGACCTGGCCGACTTCGCTCCGGAGCAGCTCGAGCGCACCTTCGCGACCAACGTGCTCGGGCCGTTCTGGTTGGTGCAGGCCCTGGCGTCGCAGCTGGCCGACGGCGGCAGCGTCATCGTCACCACGTCGGTGCAGGCGTACTCGCCGTCGGACAACCTGATCGACTACGCGGCCACGAAGGCGGCCCTGAACAACCTCGTCGTGAACCTGGCACAGGACCTCGGCCCGCAGGGCATCCGGGTCAACGCGGTGGCACCGGGGCCGATCTGGACCCCCCTCATCCCGGCGACGATGGCCCCCGAGAAGGTCGAGGGCTTCGGCTCGGACACCCCGCTGGGCCGCCCGGGCCAGCCCGTCGAGGTGGCCGCCGCCTACGTGTTCCTGGCGTCCGACGAGGCGAGCTACGTCTCGGGCACGGTGCTGGGCGTGACCGGGGGCAAGCCGGTCTTCTGACCCGGCGAGTCCCTTCCCACGACGATCACCAGGAGCCACTCGTGCAACCACTACCGGAGACGGCGGCCGCCCTGACCGCCCTCGCCGTCGCGACCGACGACACCGACGACGCCCTGGTCGAGGAGTTCGACCACGCCGCGGCGACGACCCGGCGGATCGCTCCGGAGTGCGTGGGGCTGACCTTGACCTTCGTGCAGGACGGGGTCTCCTTCACGTGGGTGGCGACCGACCTCGACTCGGCGGCCCTGGACGCCATCCAGTACCTCGAGGGCGGCCCCGGCGTCGCGGCCGTGGAGCAGGGCTCCCCGGTCACGCACTCGGATGACGACCCGGTCGACGAGCGCACGTGGCACGCCTTCGCGCAGGCCAGCGCCCGTGCCGGGGTGTCGAGCACCCTGTCCATCCCCCTGATGAGCTCGGACCGGGTCTACGGCGGGCTCAACCTCTACGGCAGCACGCCGAGCGCCTTCGACGGCCACCACGAGGAGCTGGCGGCGCTCTACGGCGGGTGGGCCGGCGGCGCGGTGTCCAACGCCGACCTGACGTTCACCACGCTGGCCAGAGCCAGGACAGCCCCGCGGGTGCTCGCGGAGGCCTCGAACAGCAACGTCGCGGTCGGCCTCATCATGGCGGCGCACGGGGTGCCGGAAGCCACCGCCCGGCACCTGCTGGGCGAGGCGGCGGCACGGGCCGGGGTGAGCGTGGGTGCGGTGGCCGACATCCTGCTCGACACCCGGCTGCTCTAGCGCCACGGTTCACCGACAGGGAAGTGGTGTGGTCCTAAGCCCCTGTGGGCGTCATCCGTGTGAGACGTTCTAGGTCTCCCCGGTTGATCCAACCAGTCGTCTTCCTCGGGACACTTTGGTCCAACAGCGGTGCCATCCCTCTCCAGCAAGGACGAGTTTCATGGCACCCACGACCATCTCCCCCACCCACGACTTCCACACGGGATTCCCGGGCGACCTCGATGCCGAGGTCGACGCCCTCGCCGCCGAGCTGGCCGACGAGACCGACCCCGCCCGCCGCTCCCAGCTCGTGGAGCGGATCGTGCTCAGGATGCTGCCCCTGGCCGACGGCCTGGCGATGCGCTACAGCGGCCGAGGGGTCGAGACCGACGACCTGCTCCAGGTGGCCCGCACCGCCCTGGTCAAGGCGGTCGACCGCTACCGTCCCGGCGCCGGGCCGGGCTTCGCGGCCTTCGCGCACCCCACCATCTCCGGCGAGCTCAAGCGCTGGTTCCGTGACCACGGCTGGGCGGTGCGCCCTCCCCGTCGGATCCAGGAGCTGCGGGCCGGGCTGGTCGTCGAGGAGGAGCGCCTGCGCCACGCGCTCAACCGCGACCCGCAGGACGTCGAGCTCGCGAGCGTGCTCGGTGTCTCGGTCGACGAGGTCGACGAGGCCCGCGGTGTCTCCGCCGGCTACCACGCCGTGTCGCTCGACGCTCCCACGTCGGCCGGCACCAACCTCGCCGACCACCTGCTCGTCACCTCCAGCCACGCCGGCACCATCGAGGTGCGCGACGCCCTGCGCCAGGCCGTCGCCGGGCTCACCGAGCGCCAGCGCCTCGTACTCCGCCTGCGCTACGTCGACGAGCTGACCCAGGGCGAGATCGGCGAGCAGATCGGGGTCAGCCAGATGCAGGTGTCCCGCATCCTGCGCGGCATCGTGGAGCGCCTGCGCCGCGAGTTGCTCGCCGACGACGAGCGCCGGACGCAGGACTCCGCCGCCTGAGGTCGGACCCCCTGCCGGCGAATCCCGCCGTCCTGCAAGGTTATTGCTCCCCGACGTGGGTCGCTACCTCCATCCCTCCTGCTCGGAGGAGTTCGGGTGCGGGTCTATCGAGGGAGCGACCATGTCCTGAGGGCCGCGCCGAGCGCTCGAGACCAGCGCCGGATGTCCAGTTGTTGGGCGGTCTCGAGCGGTCGATTGGTCGAGGTGGCGGTCAGCCGCCACCGATGGTCCCGGAGATGACGGCCAAGGTGGTGGGCTGGTGTCGGATCAGAAGGGCGGTTCGTCCGGCCAGTGCGCGCGGGACCGTGTTCGAGAGTGACCGGCCCGAAGCTCGGCGGCCGTGGTGCAGCGGCGGTGCGTGGGGTGAGTGCGCACGAACACGTCCATCGGGTGCACGAGGTGCTCGAGGCGGAAGGTCAGGTGGTGCTCGAGCACGCTCCACACCGAGCCGAGCACCGGGGCGGCAGGCAGCCGCCCGTTCGGGATCGCCGTGGTGGTGGGGAGCGGCTCTCGTCCGTGGACGACCGGACGCTGCGGGTGATCTGGGTCGGCAGGCGTCGCCACGAGCCCCGTGCCGGCCGGGCCGCTCGGGTCGCTCGGGTCGGCCGCGAGCACGAGGGTGTGCAGGGCGTCGAGCGGTGCGGTGGTGCGGACACGTCCGGCGGGGTCGGTCCAGGTGGCGACACCGTCTAGCGCCAGCTGCAGCCTCCAGCCTGGCCGTTGCTTGATGCGGTGGTGCCGTCGGCAGAGGGTGAGGAGGTTGGTGGCGCTGGTGGGCCCCACCGGCCAGGGCCGCACGTGGTCGAGGTCGCAGAACCGCGCCGCGACGCAGCACCCGGGGAACCGACATCGGCCGTCGCGGGCCTTGACCAGAGCGATGAGCTCGGCGCTGGGCCGGTAGGCATCAGTGGTGAGGTTGCCGCGGGGGTCGAGCCGCGCTCCGGTGAGCGGGTCGCAGGGAACGAAGGCAGGTGCGACCTTCGGCCGACCGCGATGCGGTTGCGGCGGTCGCTTTCGCAGGTGGTCGCGCAGCCAGGAGCGGCGCACGAGCAGCGGCTCGGACGGTCGGCTGCCCTGCACCGCGATCAGGTCATCACCCCCAGCTGTCGCCAGCGGGTCGATGGCCGGGATGCCGTCGACCCCGGACACCGTCTGAGGCTGTGGGGCTGGGACGCGACGAGCGCCTCCGCGCCCGGCCGTGGTCGCCGTGGCGTGGGTTGAGTTGCCGTCGGCCTCCGTTGACGCCGACGGGTGCAGGCCGGCGACGATCTCGCCGCACACGGCTGTGGTCACCTGGGCGTCGGCTGAGCCGCCGTCGCCCGCGGACGCCGACTGCTGGATGCCGGCCACACTGTCGTCGTCGCGAGTCGCCGCAGGCGACTGGGGCTGGGCACCTTCCGCTCCGCGTGAGGCCCCGATGACCTGAGGAGCATCAGCCACCTGCTGCCGGTCGGCTGGCACGGTGAGCACGATCTGAACGTCGACGGTCGCGTTGCCGGTGACCAGGTCGGTGAGCGCCTTGCCGCGGGCCTGCTCGATGTTCGAGCAGGTGCCGGCGGCGACGAGGTCGTGCGCGAGCCGGTCGATCGCCGCCCAGGCAGTGGCGGCATCCTCGCTCGGGAAGGTGCCGTGCCACTCGTCGACGCCTGGCTCGCAGACCCAGCGGCGCAACCCCGTCGAGGCGCGTGCGCGCTCGGCGCGCTGACGCAGCAGGTCAGGTGAGATGCGCTCGATGAGCCGACGAGTGCGCTGCCGCAGGGCAGTGGAGTCATCGCCGGGCCGGGGGGCAAGGGCTGTGACCACCGCGTCGGCGACGTCGGCAGGCGCCATCTCGAGCTCGAAAGCGACCACGCCGGCGCGGTAGCCGTCGAGCCTGCCCTCGGCCATCGCGGCGTGCAGGCCGGTCAAGCCGCTGAGCTCGGGAAGGTGGCGCTGCTCGGCCGGCACCGGCGCGCGGTTGCTGGCCAGGCGGACGGCAAGCTCGAGCCGCCGCTGGGCCTGCACGTGCGACGCGCCGATCAGTGGAGCCGCAAGGTCGGCGGCGTCGAGCGTGATGCGGCCCGGAGCGTGCACGGTTTCGCCGAGCGCACCGTCTTCGCACCAGTCGCTCTCGCGTCGGGCCGCCTCGGCGAGGGCAGTGTTCTGGACGGCGGTCAGGGTGTTGATCAGCGACTGGCAGGTGCCGGCGAGGCCGAGCCACTCCCCACGGTCGGAGGGGCCACCGCACTCGGTGAGCGCGGCCGCGACCGTCGCCGCACCGCTCAACACCGACTCGTGGATGCCAGCCGCAGCGGCGCGCGAAGACGTGCTGGGAACGGTGGCGAGCGACTGACCGCGGTGCAGTGGTGCCGTCATGTCTTCCCCTTCCCCGTCACACGAGTCTACCGCCTCATCGCGAATCGAACAAGTGTTTGATGACCTGTGTTCGCCTGCAGCAGAATGACTTTGGGTGGACCGAAGCGACGTTCCAAGGGTCCCTCACCCTCAGTCACCGTGCTGGGGAAAGCCCGGACGAGACACGGCTGCATCAGGGAGGAGACGACGAGATCAAGGCTGCTGAGGACAGAGGTGTCCCGAGGCGGTGCTGGGGTAGGGCGATGGTGATGATCCCTGCCCCCGTCCCGTGGTCGTTCCCCGACTGGGGGGATGCCACCCTGGCCGACCTCGCGCGCGAGGCGGCGGGCGACGTCGACGGCTCGCTCGCCCTCGCCCAGCGCCTCGACGACCGGGCCGGCTCGATGGGGCGCGACACCTGGCTCGTCCTGTCATCGTTGGCCACTCTGGGAAGCGTCGACCTCACCACGGCGCGCACCATCGAACCGCACTGGGATGCCGTGGCCATCCTCGAGCAGGCCGCGACCCCGGCGCCCGAGGGGGCCACCTGGGGCGTCTACGCCGCCTCGCCACCGGGCACCCGCCTGGCCGCCCGTGGCGACGATGCGGGCGGGTGGCAGCTGACGGGCGCGAAGCCGTGGTGCTCGCTGGCCGACCGGGTCTCGCACGCCCTGGTCACCGCTGACCTCGACGACGGCCCGCCCGGCCTGTTCTCCGTCGACCTGCGGGCGGCCGGGGTGTCGGTCGACCCGGGCGCCTGGGCACCTCGCGGGCTGCGCGACGTCACCACCAGCACGGTGACCTTCGACGCCGTGCCCGCGAGCCCCGTGGGCGCGCCCGGCTGGTACCTCGACCGGCCCGGCTTCGCGTGGGGCGGCATCGGGGTGGCGGCCGTCTGGTTCGGCGGTGCCGCGGCCTTGGCGGGAGCGCTGTGGGCGGCCGCGCGCACCCGGCCGCCGGACCAGGTCGCACTGATGCACCTTGGGGCGGTCGACGTCTCCCTGCACGCCACCCTGCTCGGCCTGCGCGACGCGGCCGGCGCGATCGACTCGGGGCGGGCCACCCGGGCGGCAGGTCGCCTCCTCGCGGCCCGCGTACGCGCGCAGGCGGCGGCGTGTGCCGAGCATTTGCTCACCACGGTGGGTCACGCCCTCGGACCCGCACCACTCGCGTTGGATGCCGTGCACGCCGCGCGCGTCGCCGACCTCACCCTGTACGTGCGCCAGCACCACGCCGAGCGCGACCTCGCCGCGCTCGGCCGCCTCGTGGCGCCCGACCTCGACCCACCGACCAGGGGGTCCACCGCGTGAGCTCCGCGCCGGTGCCGTTCTCGCACACCGACCCCGGCACACCCGAGGGCACCTGGTGGGCGACCGACCGCTGGGACGACGTCGGCGTGCTCGACCTGCCCGCGGTCGCGCAGCGGTACGCCCAGGTGCTGGTGCTGTCCGCCCACCCCGACGACGAGACGCTCGGTGTCGGTGGGCTGGTGGCCGACCTCGCCGATGCCGGTGCCGCCGTCAGCGTGCTCGTCGCCACCGACGGCGAGCGGTCGCACCCCCTGCGTGGCGGTCGGGCCCGGGCCGCCCTGGCCGCACGACGACGCCGGGAGGTCCAGGGCGCGGTGCGGGCGCTGGCACCCGCCGCCAGGGTCGGCCACCTCGGCCTGCCCGACGGGGCGCTCGCCCAGCACGAGGAGGCGCTGGTCGAGGTGGTCCGCCGCCGCACCGACCCCGACACCCTGGTGCTCGGCCCCCTGGCTCGCCGACGGGCACGTCGACCACGACGCCCTCGGCCGGGCCTGCGCGGTGGCCCTGTCGCACAGTGGCGCCGACCTCGCCCACTACCCGATCTGGTTGCGGCACTGGGGAGCACTGGAGGCGCTGCCGTGGCCCCACGTCGTGGCGAGCGAGACGTCCCGCGCCGGCGCCTGGCGCAAGCGCGCCGCCCTGGCGGAGTTCCCGACCCAGATGTCCGCGTGGGGCGACACGGCATCCATGGGCGGTGCCGTGGCACCGGTCCTCGGCCCGGAGGCCCTCGACCGCGCCCGACGCCTCGTCGAGGTGCTCGTCGACCCGACCCACGCTCTGCCGCGACTCCCGAGCGACCGACTCCAGCGGCGGGCTGCGGCCCGTGCCCAGCAGTTCGACCGGATGTACGACGCCGGCGACGACCCGTGGGCCTTCGACGGATTCTTCTACGAAGAGCGTCGCCGCGCGCTCGTGCTGGCCTTGCTCGGATGCCGTCGCTACGGTCGCGCTCTCGAGATCGGTTGCGCCGACGGCCGGCTCACCGAGGCCCTGCTCGAGCGCTGCGACCGGGTGGTGGCCCTCGACACCAGCCACCGGGCCGTGAAGGCGGCGCAGGGCCGTGCCCCTGGGGCCGGCGTCGTGCAGGGCATGGCGCCGGCCGACCTGCCCGCCGGCCCTTTCGACCTGGTCCTCCTCTCCGAGGTCGGCTACTTCCTCACCCCGCTCGAGCTGCTCGCCACCCTGCGCCGGTGTGAGGCGTCGCTGGCACCGGGCGGGGAGCTGGTGCTGTGCCACTGGCAGCACCCCACCGAGCGGGTGCCACTCGACGGGGCGCTGGTGCACGAGCAGGCCGCCACCGTGCTGACTCTCGAGCGCCGGGCCACCTACCTCGACGAGGACGTCCGCATCGAGGTCTGGGGCGACGGCGGCTCACTGGCCCGGCGTGAGGGACGCGGGTGAGCCCCGCCGCCCGGCTCCGGCACGTCGTGGTGGCGATCCCGGCCAGTGACGTGCAGGTGCTGCTGCCGCCCTGCCCGTGGTGAGACACGGGACGGCGACATCTCCAACGGGTGCCGGGGGCGCGGTCGGCCGCCGCCTGGCACCCCTGAGACGCCCGGGCCCGGCGGCTCGTGTCTCGCGGGGGCAAAGGTTTGTCCCGAACATGGTCAAGGAACGCGTCATAGCGGGGAGATGGGGGGAGGGTCGTGGGCAGGGGGGTAGCGACGACGCGCCCTCAGGGGATGCGGCCGGGGGCCGAGCTCGTCGCCCGACCGGTCCACGACCGGAAGGACTGCCATGCGCTCCACCACCTCACCACCTCCGCGGCGACGCCGGCTCGTCGCCCTGGGCACCGCCGTTGCCCTCACCGCCAGCGGCCTGGCCGCCGCCACGGCCACCGCCGCCACCGCCTCCTCGGCCTCCGCGGACCCGGCCCGCGGCGCCGCCACGGCCACGACGGCACGCGCCACCTACCTCGACGCCCGCCAGCCCACGGCCCGGCGGGTCGCCGACCTGCTGGGCCGGATGACGCTCGACGAGAAGGTCGGCCAGATGACGCAGGCCGAGCGCGGCGGCATCGACGCCGACCCGACCCAGATCACCGACCCTGCGGCCTGGGCAGCGTGCTGTCCGGCGGCGGCTCGGTGCCCGACCCCGAACACGCCCGAGGCGTGGGCCGACATGGTCGACCGCTACCAGCGCGCCGCGCTGGCGACCCGGCTCGGCATCCCGCTGATCTACGGCGTCGACTCCGTGCACGGCCACGGCAACCTGCTCGGGCGCCACGGTCTTCCCGCACAACATCGGCCTCGGCGCCACCCGTGACCCGCGCCTGGTGGAGCGGGTCGCGCACGTCACCGCGGAGGAGACCCGGGCCAGCGGCCCGCAGTGGGCCTTCGCGCCGTGCGTCTGCGTCGCCCGCGACGACCGCTGGGGCCGCACCTACGAGAGCTTCGGCGAGACCCCGCGCTCGTGGAGTCGATGGAGACCGCCATCGACGGGCTGCAGGGCCGCCCGGGCCAGCTCGACGACAACGACCGGGTGCTCGCCACCGCCAAGCACTTCGCCGGTGACGGCCTGACCACCTACGGCACCGGGTCCAACAGCGGCACGATGGGCGACTACCCGATCGACCAGGGCGTCGCCCAGGTCAACCGCGAGGACGTTCGACCGGCTCGCCCTCGCGCCGTACGTGCCCGGCGGTGCGCAAGCACCACGTCGGCTCGGTCATGCCGTCGTTCTCCAGCGTCGACTGGACCGGCGACGGCCTCGGCAACCCGATCAAGATGCACGCCAACAAGCGAGCTCATCACCGGCGGCTCAAGGGCAGCAGGGCTTCGACGGCTTCGTGATCTCCGACTAGGAGGGCATCCACCACATCCAGCCCGGGGTCGCCTCGTACGCCACGCAGGTCGACCCTCGGCGTCAACGCCGGCATCGACATGTTCATGGAGCCCTATCGACTACGCCACCGTTCATCACGACCCTCAAGGCGCAGGTCGCCGACCGGCAACGTGCCGATGGCCCGCATCGACGACGCGGTCTCGCGCATCCTCACCAAGAAGTTCGAGCTCGGGCTGTTCGAGCACCCCTTCACCGACCGCACGCACATCGACGAGATCGGCTCGCCCGCGCACCGGGCCGCTGGCCCGCACGCGCGGTGCAGAAGTCGCAGGTGCTGCTCAAGAACGACCGCGCGCGCGCTGCCGCTCGCGCCGGGCCGGCCGATCTACGTCGCCGGCAGCAACGCCGACAACATCGGCAACCAGGCCGGCGGCTGGACCCTCACCTGGCAGGGCGGCTCGACCAACGTCATCCCCGGGCAGACGATCCTCGACGGCATCCGGGCGCACGCACGCGCTCGGTGACCTTCAGCGAGGACGCCTCGGCCCGCGTGCCGCGCGGCGCCGTCGGCGTCGTCGTGGTCGGTGAGACGCCGTACTCCGAGGGCTTCGGCGACGTCGGCGGCCCGCGGTGGGCCTACGACCCGGGCGACAACAACGAGCCGCGCCCGGAGAAGACGATGCGGCTCAGCGACGCCGACTCCGCCGCCGTCGACCGGGTCTGCGCGGCCGCCGTGAAGTGCGTCGTGGTCGTCGTCTCCGGCCGCCCGATCGTCATCCCGCCGGCGCAGCTCTCGCAGATCGACGCCCTGGTCGCCTCCTGGCTGCCCGGCAGCGAGGGCGGCGGCGTGGCCGACGTGCTGTTCGGCAGGGCCCGGTTCACCGGCAAGCTGCCGGTGACCTGGCCGCGCTCGGTCGACGCAGGAGCCGATCAACGTCGGTGACCGCAACTACCGGCCGGCCTTCCGCTACGGCTGGGGACTCACCACCCGGTAGGTGCGTCGAGGTCGGGGAGCATCGGGCAGACTGCCCGCATGTCGCTCCCCGACCCGGCGCTCGTCGTGCTGGTGGGCGCCTCCGGGTCGGGCAAGTCGACCTGGGCGGCGCAGCGCTACCGCGCCGAGGAGGTCGTGTCCTCCGACGCGCTGCGCGGGGTCGTCGGCAGCGGGCCGCACGACCTCGACGCCTCCGCCGACGCGTTCGCGGTGCTCGAGGCGGTCGTCGTCGGCGCGGCTGGGCCGCGGGCTCACCACCGTGGTCGACACCCTCGGGCATGGATGCCGACCGCCGCCTTCGCTGGTTGGCCGCCGCGCGAGCGATGCGGATGCCGGCCGCGGTCGTGCTGCTCGACACCCCCGACGAGGTGTGCCGCCGACGCAACGCCGAGCGCGACCGGCCGCTGCCGGCGCGGGTGCTGGCCGGGCAGCTCGCCCGCAGCCGCGAGGTGGCGGCCGAGATCGCCGAGGAGGGGTGGGACGTCGTGGAACGGGTTGTGCCCGAACCCTCCCCGAAGGCGCCGCCGCCCCAGACTCATGGTGCCGCCACCGCGGAGGGTGCGGCTCCGGCGCGAGGCGAGCGCACGGCATCCACCGGGGTCGAGGTGGTGCTGCAGGTCTCGCGCTTCCCGTGGGGTGAGGACCCGATGGCGTGGCTGCGCGGGGTCGCCCTGGCCGCCGACGAGGCCGGGTTCGCCGGGCTGGCGCTGATGGACCACCTCATCCAGATCCCCCAGGTCGGGCGGGCCTGGGACCCGATCCCCGAGCCGTGGGTCGCCCTGGGGGCCGTCGCCGGGCTCGGCACCGGGCTCCGGCTGGGCACCCTGTGCACCCCGGTCACGTTCCGCCAGCCCGGGATCACGGCGAAGGCCGCGGCCACCCTGTCCGCGCTGACCGGCGGCCGGGCGTTCGTCGGCATCGGCGCCGGCTGGTGGGAGCGCGAGCACGCGGCCTACGGGCTGCCGTTCCCGCCAGCAGCGGAGCGGCTCGACGAGCTGGAGTACTCGATCCGGGTGATGCGGGCACTGTGGGCGCCGGGCACCAAGGCGCACGCCGCCGACGGGGTGTTCCTGCCCGAGACGACCTGCTACCCGCGGCCCCCGGCCCCGATCGAGGTGGTGGTGGGCGGCAACGGGGAGCGTCGGACGCTGCGGATCGCGGCCGAGCTCGGCGACGCGTGCAACCTCACCACCTCGGAGCCGGAGGCGGTGCGGCACAAGGTGTCCGTGCTGCACCGGCACTGCGCCGACGTGGGTCGCGACCCGGCCGAGGTCGCCGTCACGCTGCTCGACCTGCCGGTGGTCGGCCGCGACCGGGATGACGTCTGGGCGCGGGTGGAGCGGCTGCGCGGCCGCACCCGGGCGGCGGTGTTCGCGGCGCGCACGCACGCGGGCACGGTTGCGGAGCACCGGGAGCGGCACGCGGGCCTGGCCGGCCTGGGCGTCTCGACGGTCTTCCTCGCGACCCCCGACCTGGCCGGCCCCGACGACGTGCTCGACCTGGCCGGGCTGAACGCCTGACGGTCGCCGGTCGCCGGGCGCCTGGCCCGGGCGCCCAGGTGCGCCCCGCGCGTGGCGCTATGCGATGAGCGCCACCGCCATGACCATGGGCAACGACACGACCGAGGCGATGGAGGTGACCACGGTCAGCGTCTTGAAGGTGCCCTGGGTCGACAGCCCGAGCAGCGACTTGTACATCCAGAAGAAGTTGCTGTTGACCTGGAGGGCGAACATCGCGCCCGAGGCGATCGCCAGGCCGATGACGACCGGCGAGACGTCGATCGAGGCGAGCACCGGGCCGATGATCCCGGCAGCCGTGATGGCCGCCACGGAGACCGACCCGATCGCCAGGTGCAGCACCGCGGCGATGAGCCAGGCGAGCAGGATGCTGAGGATGACCGGCGCTGCATCGTCGGCGGTGAAGAGGTCGGCCAGGATCTTGTCCAGTCCCGTCTCCTTGATGACGGCGCCGAGGGAGCCACCGATACCGGTGATGAGCAGGATCGCACCGGTGGTGTGGAAGCCCTCGCTCATCGCCGCTTCGGTGCCGTCCGAGCCCAGGGCGCGCCGGCAGAGCACGTAGGCACCGAGCAGGCCGACGAACAGCGCGAGGTTGGCGTTGCCCAGGAACGCGATGAAGTCGTTGGAGAACTCCAGGAGCTCGGCGAAGGCACCGAACGCGATCAGCGCCAGCGGCACCAGGATGGGCAGCAGGCACACGAACAGTGGGGGCGTCGCGGTGTCCTCCGGGACCAGCTCCGTGGTCTCCTGCTCCACCATCGCCTCGTCGGGATCCTCGTCCGTGGCCGGCTTCCAGTAGCGGCCGCGCAGGAGCACCCGGAAGATCAGGGTCGTCACGAGCGCGGTCAACGGCCCGAGCACGAGGCCGTAGAGCAGCCACGTGCCGAGCGGGATCTCCAGCAGGCCGGCGATGGAGACCGCGGCCAGCCCCGGGATCACGAAGACGTAGCCGGCGAAGATGCCGGCCCCGAGCGCACCGGCCATGTGCGGCAGGCCGGTCGGGCCGATGAAGGGCGCGGTGGAACGCGCCACCGGAGACGCCAGGACGACCTGCACGTCGACGTAGATCGAGGGGAAGATCGTCGACATCGCCGCCGTCAGCGCGTAGGGGAGCCGGTGTGCGCCAACACCATTGACGAGAAGTTCCACCATCTTCCGGAAGGCGCCCATCGCATGGAGCAGTGCTCCGATGAGCACGCCGAAGCCGATGAGCAGGCCGACCTCGCCCATGATCTCGCCGAAGCCGACGGCGATCGCCGTGAGGGTCGCCGTCAGGCCCACCCCGGTCGCGAGGCCGAGGTAGAGCGAGCCGATGATCAGTGAGATCACCGGATCGACCTTCACCTTGATGATGAGCACCACGATGACGGCGATGGCGATGGCGGTGTGCAGGACAACCACGGCGTGCTCCTCTTGATCCCCCGGAGGTGAGGACAGCGGGCGCCGTCGCCACGTCGACTCAAACCTTGGCACAGTGATCGATGCCGAGAGGGGTTGAGCTCCCTTCGAATCGCCCGGTGGGGGAACAGCCGCCGGCGATGACCAACCAACCCGGCCGACCCTCAAAGGTCCCGTGCCGCTGCCGGGCAGCGCCTCTCATCCCGGTGGCTGTCGCGTGTGCTGGAGCCCGGATCGGGTAGGGACACGCCACCGACGACCCCGGAGATGACGAATGTCCGCATACAGCACACTGGTTCGAGCCACCCACCTGGTCACCAACGCCGCCTGGTTCGGCGGCTCGCTGATGGGCGCGGTGGCGCTCAACCCGGCCAGCCGTGAGGGTGATGACGCCCGAGAGCAGGCCGACATCGCCGACGAGGGCTGGACCTCGTGGGGGCCTGTGCAGGGCGGCGCCATCGGCCTCCACCTGCTCAGTGGGGTGGCGATCCTGGCCGACAACCGCCGACGCGTCGCCGCCCACCGGCCGACGAGCATCGCCGTCGTCGCCAAGACGGCCCTGACCGGAGCCGCGCTCGCGGCGAGCGCGGCGGCCTACAAGGTCGGCGCCGACCTCGGTGAGGCGCAGGAACGGGCCGACGACGACCCGCGGTCGGCGCGCCGGGCCCGCTCGCTCGCCGGCACGATGCGCTGGCTGCAGTGGGCCACCCCGGCCGCCACGGCCGGCATCCTCGTGCTCGACGCCTACCTGGGTGAGCAGCAGCGCGGCGAGGCGGGGTTGCTCGACCGGCCCACCCGGCTGCGGCACCGGGCGGCATGACCGCCCCGGGCAACGCCCCGGCACCACCCTCGACGGCGCCCGCGCTGCTGCTGGGACTGGGGCTCGGCGGCTTCGTCGACGGCATCGTGCTGCACCAGATCCTGCAGTGGCACCACCTGGTCAGCGACGTCGAGGCCTACCCCACCACGACCGTGGCGGGCCTGGAGGTGAACACCCTGGCCGACGGCTTCTTCCACCTCGCCATGTGGGTGCTGGTGCTGGCCGGGACCGTCGCCCTGGTCCGGGCGTGGCGCGCCGGCGCGCTGGCGCCGAGCTGGTCGTTCCATATCGGGCTGCTGCTGGTCGGCTGGGGCGTCTTCAACGTCGTCGAGGGGCTCGTCGACCACCAGCTGCTCGGCATCCACCACGTGCGTGACGACCTGGGTGCGCCGCTGTCGTGGGACATCGGCTTCCTCGTCGCCTCGGTGCTGATGGTCGTGGCCGGGCTCGCGCTGTTCCGCCGCGGGGTGGCGTCGATGACAGCCCCCAGGCCGCGGCGAGCCACCTCGGTCCACTGACCGCCTCCGGGCGGGCGGTGGGCCTCAGTCGCCGTGCGGCCGTGCGCCTGGGTTGGGGCCGGCGAGCGAGAACGTGTCGCCGCGGCCCAGCGGCTGGATCCGCTGACCCAGCCCGGCCCGCTCGGCAGCGGCAAGGAAGTCCTCAAGCGACGACGTGAACACGTCGTAGTCGTCGTAGTGCACGGGGATGGAGGTGCCCGCGTCGATCAGCCGCACCGCGTCGACTCCCTGGTCGGCATCCATGGTGACCAGCACGCCCATCACCTTCGTGCCGCCGAGGTGGAAGACGCCGACGTCGAGCTGGGGGTACCGGCGCGGGATCTCGGCGAGGTCGTCGATCAGCAGGGTGTCGCCGCTGATGTAGAGCAGCCGCTGGGTGTCGCCGGCGCCGAACTGCAGCACGCTGCCCATGACGTCGGGCAGCGCCAGGTCGACCAGCCCCGGCCCGTGCCGGCCCGGACAGGCCGTGATCGTCATCGTGCGGCCGCCCTTGTGCAGCGTCACGGTGTCCCAGGTGTCGAGCCCGAGGGGCGCCTCGAAGCCGATCTCGTGCAGCTGGCCGGCCGACTGGTGGGTGGTCACCACGGGAATCGACCGGGGCAGCTGCTCCTGGGCGACCTGGTCGAAGTGGTCGCCGTGGAAGTGCGAGAGCAGCACGAGGTCGATGTCGGGCAGGTCGGCGATCTCGACCGCCGGGTCGGTCAGCCGCGTCGTGTGCATGCCGTAGCCGATCGGCACCGACTCGTGGCGGTGGACGAACGTCGGGTCGGTCAGCACCGTGAAGCCGTCGACCTGCAGCAGCATCGTCGCGTTGCCGATGAACAGCAGCGAGTCCTCGGCGATGGCGTCGGAGGTGGCGAGGGGGGCGTCGAAGCTCATGACGTGGTCCATGCCGGTGGCCTACCCGGTCGGGACGGCGCCACGCCCCACGCCCGTGTGAGCCGGGGCCGGAACGGGTAGGGCCCGAGGAGAAGGCACCGACACGGATGAGGGAGAACCGCATGTCTGACGCACCGAACCAGCAGGAGCAGCAGGATGCCGCGACCGAGGCGGCCCAGAACGTCGTCGACGAGGTGACGTCGTGGGAGTACAGCGCCGAGCCGGACACCATCGGGTCGCGGCTCGACGAGGGCCTGGAGCAGGCCGGGGTCGACGTCGACGACGCGGAGCGCCAGCGGCTCGTCGCCGAGATCGACGAGGTCAAGCAGGACGAGGGCCGCGGCGCCCCGGACGTGAGGTCGGTTGAGCCCGCGGAGGACCCGACCGGTCCCTGACGCCGTCCGGACCCGCGTTCACCCCCTGCGGCGACGCGCCCGAAGCACCATCGCGGTGAGCAGCACCCCGAGGGCGGCCAACGCAGTCGTGTCGATCGCCGGGACGTAGCGGACCTGGCCGTTGCTGATGGCGTAGACCCCGATCCCCCTGACCATGCCGCCGAAGCCGGCGCCCGTGCCCTGCTCGTCGGGAGCGGCGCCGCCGCCCCCTCCGCCGATCGCCACGGCGACCGGGATCACCGTGAGGCCGTCCCTCTCGATCGGCTCACCGAAGACCCGGCGGATGCCGAGCTGGTCACCGACCCTTGTGACGATCTCCTCCGGGGTCACCACGCACCTCCAGGTTGCTCGCGTCGCGGCGGTTCCCGTCCAGAAGACCACAGTTCCCCGGCCGCGGGCGAGTGTTGTTGCCACCTGCCCGTTGGGGGACGGTGCGCCGACGGACGGACACGCGGTCATGTCATGGGTCCGCGGCACGCTCGGCTGCTCACATCCGGTCGCCGTTGTCCGTCCGTGGGAGCACCCTCACGTCCACTTCCACCCGTCGCCCGATCAGGCCAGGTGGAGGGTGACCGGGCCGCGGCTGGGGTCGGCGCCGCGCAGCACCTGCTCGGGCACCCGGAAGATGCGCCCGGGCGCTGCCGGCCACGGCACGCGCACCCGGCCCACCTCGACGCCGGCCTGCCGGGCGCAGACCACGGGGAGCCGGTGATAGTCGTCGACCCAGAGCAGCAGCTGCCCGCGCGGGGCGCCGCCGCCCACCGGGACGTGCTGGGGCGTCACCCAGCGGAACGGCGGTGCCGCGGTGACGTGCAGCATCCCCGGCTGACGGCCGCCCCCCATCCCCTCCGCCGGCGCCCCCGGCGCCCCGCCGCCCAGCGCGCCCGTGAGCCACTGCGTCACCGCACCGGCGACGTGCCGGCCGTCGAGTGCCGCGCCGTCGGCGGTGTCGACCGGGTGCACCAGGTTGCCGACCGCGAACACCCCCGGCGCCGAGGTGCGCCAGCGCGGCGTCCACGACCGGGCCGCGGGTCCCGGCATCCAGGTCGAGCCCGCCGAGCCTGGCCAGCTCGTGGTCGGGCACCCAGTCGCCCGAGGTGATGACCGTGTCGCACTCGATGGTGCGCCGCCGCCCGGTGCCGAGCTGCTCGACCTCGACCGAGCGCACCCGCTCCCGGCCGTCGATCCGCACGACTCGGGCGCCGGTGACGACCGGCGTGCGCAGCACGCTGCGACCGAGCACGGTGAATGCCGCGTAGGCCTCCGCCCGCGGGTGCCGGCTGACCAGGGCGGCCACCGAGCAGCCCGCCTCGCGCAGGGTCAGCACCGCCGACCAGCTGACCAGCTCGGCGCCGATGACGACGGCGCGGGTGCCCACGGCGGCGTGGTGCAGGTGCACGAGGTTCTGCAGCTGGCCCGTGGTGTAGACGCCCTCCGGCCGGTCGCCGGGCACCAGGCGGGCGGGCCGCGGCCGCTCGCGCGCACCGGTGGCGAGCACGACGGCATCCGCCTGCGACGACCCGGCGGCCGCGCGGGGAGGTGACCTCCAGGCGTCGCTCCCCCGCCCAGCCGGTCACCATCGCGCGCGTCTCGAGGGTGGCGCCGGCCTCGCGGGCGGATGCCGTGAGGCGGCGCGCGTAGGCCGGCCCGGTGACGACGCGGCGCAGGTCGCGGATGCCGTACCCGAGGTGGTCGCTGTGCCGGGGGATGCCGCCGGTCTCCGCCTCGCGCTCCAGCACCAGCACCTCGCCGTCGACGGCCGGGGCGAGGGCGGCGGCTGCGGTGAGACCCGACGGCCCGCCGCCGATGACGACGACGGCGACCCGGTCGCGCGGTCACGACCGCACTCCATCACCCGAAAGATGCTGTGCCAGAGCGGCACTCACCGCAGCGCCGCAGAAGAACCCCTGACAGCGGCCGTTGAGCACGCGGGTGCGCCGGCGCAGCCCGTCGAGGTCGGCCGGCGGGAGGTCGGACGCGAAGGCGTCGCGAAGCTCTCCAGCGGTCACCCGCTCGCAGAAGCAGACCACGGTGCCGTAGGCCGGGTCGGCGGCGATCCGGTCGGCGTCCTGGTAGGGACGGGTGGTGGCCTCGCCGAGGTTCGGCATCTGCGGTGGTGGCGGCAGGTCGTCGCGGTCGGCCGGGTCGAACCCGGCCTCGGCAAGCAGGCCCCGCACGTGCTCGGCGATCGCCATGCCGGCGGTGAGCCCGGTCGAGCGGATGCCGCCCACCAGCAGGTAGCGCTGCGGCGCATCGACATCGATGACGTAGTCGGCGTGCTCGGTGGCGGCCCGCAGGCCGGCGTAGGCCGCGGTGACCTCCTCGTCGAGCAGGTCGGGCATCAGCCGGCGGCCCTTGCCGAGCAGGAACTCGAACCCGGCCTCCGACGTGCCGGTGGCGCCCTTGTCGGCGAGGTCCTCGGCGGTCGGGCCGAGCATCACGTTGCCGTAGATGGTGGGGCTGACCAGCACCCCCTTGCCGACCTTCGAGGGCACCGGCAGCACGATCAGCGGCACCATCGGGCGGGCCAGCTTGTCGAACACGAGCAGCTCGCCACGGCGCGGTGTGACCGTGAAGCGGTCGTGGCCGAAGAGGCGGTCGACGACGTCGGCCCCCAGCCCCGCGGCGTTGACCACCCACCGCGCGCGGATGTCGCCCCGGTCGGTCGCCAGCACCGTGTGCCCATCTGCGCCACACACCCCCGTCACCCGGTGGCCGAGGAACAACTCCGTGCCCCGCCGGAGGGCATCGGTGGCGAGGGCGAGGGTGGTGGTCCAGGTGCAGGTGATCGACTCGCCGGGCACGGTGAGCCCGCCCAGCGCGCCGGGCCCGAGCCGGGGCACCCGGCGATAGACCTCGTCTGCCCCCACCAGCTCGCAGGCCCGGTAGCCGTTGGCAACTGCCTTGTCCCGCAGGCTCGGCAGCGCGTCGAGCTCCTCGTCGGTCCAGGCCACGAGCAGGGCGCCCGTGCGCTCCACGGGGATGCCGGTGCGCTCCGCATAGGCGCCCAGCAGGTCGTAGCCCCGTGCCACCAGGCGCGACTCGAGGGTGCCCGGGGTCGCGTCGAAGCCGGTGTGCAGGATGGCGGTGTTGGCCTTGCTCGTGCCGTCGCCCACGTCGGCGCGTGCCTCGACGATCGCGATGCTCGCGGTGGTGCCGGCGAGCTCGCGCGCGATGGCGGCCCCCACGATGCCGCCGCCGATGACGGCCACGTCGAACACCGGCCTCGGGGCGGCACCAGTGCCACTCACGACTTCTCCTGTGCCAGAACAGCTTCCGCGAGCCGGTGCCACCGCTCGAGATGTGTCCGCGCCCGGTCTGCGGACCAGATCGGGGTGTAGGTGCGGTCGGGGGTCCACCCGCCGACGACGGCCGCGAGGTCGGCGTCGGGCTCGAGCGCCAGCCGCGCACAGGCCGCCGCCCCGAGCGGGGTGGCGTGCGCCGACGGGTAGACGTCGACCGGCACCTGGCACAGGTCGGCCTGCGCCTGCATCAGGGCGGCCGACCGGGTCAGCCCGCCGTCGACGCGCAGCCGGGTCAGGGCCGTGCCGACGTCGTCGCCGACCAGGGTGGTGAGCTCGGCGACCTGGCAGGCGATGCCCTCGACGAGGGCGCGCACGACGTGCCCGGCACCGGTGCCCAGCCGCAGGCCGCTGATCGTCGCGGTGGCCGTGGGGTCCCACCACGGGGCGGCCAGGCCGGCGAAGCCGGGCACGAAGAGCACACCGTCGCTGCTGGGGGCGGCACCGGCATCCAGCCCCTCGGCACTGTCGAGGAACCCGGCGTCGACGGCCCACCGCACCGCCGAGGCCGCGGTGTAGACCTGACCGTCCAGGCAGTACGACGTCTCCGACCGCAGCCGCCAGGCGACCGACGAGGTCAGCCCCGACGCCGAGCGCACCGCGTCGCGCCCGGTCTGCGCGAGCACGAAGGCACCGGTGCCGAAGGTGCACTTGGCCGTGCCGGGCTCCAGGCACGCCTGGGCGAGCAGGGCGGCCTGCTGGTCGACGATCAGGCCGGTCACCGGCAGGGTGGGGCCGAACACGTCCGTCTCCCCCACCACCTCGTCGCTGGCGACGACGCGCGGCATCCGCTCGCCGTCGAGGCCGAACAGGCCGAGCAGCTCGGGCGACCACGCGACGGCATCGAGGTCGAGCAGCAGCGAGCGGCTCGCGGTGGAGGCGTCGGTGACGAACGCCCCGCACAGCCGGTGCACCAGCCAGGTGTCGGTGGTGGTGACCACGCCCTCGGTGGTGAGGGTGTCGCGCAGCCAGCGCATCTTCGGCGCCGAGAAGTAGGGGTCGAGCTCGAGCCCGGTGAGGGCGTGCACCCGGTCGCGGTGCGCGGCGTGGCGGCGGCACCACGGCTCGGCCCGGCGGTCCTGCCAGACGACCACCGGGGTGAGCGCACGGCCGGTGGCCGGGTCCCACGCCAGCACGCTCTCGCCCTGGTTGGCGAGCGCGACGGCGTGCACCGGCACCCCCGCCTCGTCGAGCGCGCGGCGGCCGGCAGTGATGACCGAGTCGAGCAGGGCCTGCGGGTCCTGCTCCACCGCGCCGCCGTCGAGGTAGCGCGGGCGCAGGGCGACCTCCACCGCCGACAGCACGGTGCCGGCGCCGTCGACGACGACCGCCTTGGTGCCGGAGGTGCCCTGGTCGACGGCGAGCACGGTCGTCACGAGGTCGCCCCCTCGCAGCGGGCCACGGCGTGCGGTCATGACGAGAACCGTAGACCCACCAGCGGCGGACGCCCGGGACGCCCCGGCAACAGACCGGTGTGGGGCAACTTCGACCAATAGGTCAAAGTTGCCCCACCCGCTGTTGGAGCAACTTTGACCTATTGGTCGATGTTGCCCCGTGGGGGCGGCGGTCCCGGCTCAGGCGTCGACGATGACCGGGATGATCAGCGGGCTGCGCCGGTGGGTGCGGTGGGCCCAGGTGGACGCCGCCCGGCGCACGAGCTCCTCGATCTGGTCGAGGTCCTCGATGCCGTCGCGCGCCGCCTTGGTGAGCGCGGCCTGGATGGCGGGGGTCGCCGCCGAGAAGTCCATCACCTCGGGCGGGAAGCCGTGGGCGAGGTAGTCGGGGTCCTCCTGCAGCTTGCCGGTGTCGGGGTCGACGATGCAGACGATGGTGACCACGCCCTCCTCGGCGAGGGTGCGCCGCACGTGCAGGGTCTCCTCGGTGGCCCCGCCGACGGTCATCGCGTCGACGTAGACCAGCCCGGCCGGCACCGTGCCGGTGATGGTCGCGCGACCGTCGACGAGGTCGATGACCGAGCCGTCCTGGGCGATCAGCACCCGCTTGGGGTCGGCCCCGGTGCGGATGGCGATGTCGGCGTTCGACCGCAGGTGCCGCCACTCGCCGTGCACCGGCAGCACGTTGGTCGGCCGGATGATGTTGAAGCAGTAGGCGAGCTCGCCGGCACTGGCGTGGCCGGAGACGTGCACCTTGGCGTTGCCCTTGTGCACGACGTTGGCTCCCCAGCGGGTGAGCTCGTTGATGACGCGGTAGATGGCGTTCTCGTTGCCGGGGATCAGCGAGCTGGCCATCAGCACCGTGTCGCCCGCGGTGATGCTCACCGGGTGGTCGCGGTTGGCCATCCGGGCCAGGGCCGCCATCGGCTCGCCCTGCGATCCGGTGGCGATGATCGTCTGCTGGTCGGGGCGCAGCCGGTCGAGCGCCTTGAGGTCCTTGACCACGAGCCCGTCGGGGATCTTCAGGTAGCCCAGCTCGCGGGCGATGCCCATGTTGCGCACCATCGAGCGCCCCACGAAGGCGACCTTGCGGCCGTGCCGCTGGGCGGCATCCAGGATCTGCTGGATGCGGTGCACGTGGCTGGCGAAGCTCGAGACGATGATCCGCCCGGTGGTGGTGCGGAAGACGGTGTCGATCGCGGGCGCGAGCTCCTCCTCCGACAGGAGGAACCCGGGGACCTCGGCGTTGGTGGAGTCGACGAGGAAGAGGTCGACCCCCTCCTCGCCCAGGCGGGCGAAGGCGCGCAGGTCGGTGACCCGGCCGTCGAGCGGGAACTGGTCCATCTTGAAGTCACCGGTGTGCAGCACCAGCCCGGCGGCGGTGCGGATGGCGACCGCGAGCCCGTCGGGGATCGAGTGGTTGACGGCGACGAACTCGCAGTCGAAGGCGCCGAAGGTGCGGCGGTCGCCCTCGGCGACCACGACGGTGCGCGGGGTGATCTTGTGCTCGACGAGCTTGGCCTCGATCAGCGCCAGGGTGAGCCGCGAGCCGACGACGGGGATGTCGGGCCGCTCGCGCAGCAGGTAGGGCACCCCGCCGATGTGGTCCTCGTGGCCGTGGGTGAGCACGATCGCGTCGACCTTGTCGAGGCGGTCCCGGATCCAGGTGAAGTCGGGGATGATCACGTCGACGCCCGGCTGGTGCTCGTCGGGGAAGAGCACCCCGCAGTCGACGATGAGCAGCCGGCCCTGGTGCTCGAAGACCGTCATGTTGCGGCCGATCTCGCCCAGGCCGCCCAGCGGCACGACCCGCAGGCCGTTGCGCGGCAGGACCGGCAGCGAGTCGCTGCTCTTGCGGCGGGGCCCCCGGCGGCTCATCGTGCGCCCCCGATGGTGATGACGAGGCGATGCGTGGCGTGGGTCAGGGCGATGTAGTGGGGGTGGTTCACGTTTCTCCGTTGGTCGGGATGCCGGTCGAAGGGTTCGGCCGCGCTTCGCGGGTGGCGGTTCGCGCAGGAACAGCACCCTGCTCGGGTGCCGTCGCGCGTCGCAGCGGTGCGTTATCGGTGCTGTCGGGGGACGCCCATGACGGCGTGTCCCGACTGCGGTCAGGAGGCAAACCTACCGCGACGGCGGCCCCGGGCCCCGCGGCGTGAGCAGGGGCCTCAGGGCCGCAGGGCCCAGGAGTGGGCCGGCACCTGCTCGCCCCCCAGCACGACGGGCTCGTCGGAGAGGTTGAGCGCGAGCTCGGCCTGCTCCCCGTTCGGGCCGGTCGCGGTGAGCAGCACCGCCTCGTTGCTCAGCTGCGAGCTCGCCACGCGCGCCCGGGCCAGCCACGGGTTCCTGCGCCGGAACGAGATCGCCTCCTGGTGCCGGTGGAAGACCTCGCCCCGAGGCCAGTCACCGGGCGAGTGGGGGAACTCGGGGCGGACCGCGTCGTCCCCGCCGGCCCGGTCCTCCTTGGTGCCGGTGAGCCCGCGCTCGTCGCCCGCGTAGACGGCAGGCGTGCCCGCGACGAAGAACAGCACGGCGACGGCGTGGGTCACGTGGCGCTGGTCGCTGATCGCCGAGGCCAGCCGGGTCACGTCGTGGTTGCCGACGAAGGTCAGCGGGAGGAAGGCCTCGGCGAACTCGTCGTGCCGCTGGAGCGACCAGGCCAGCTCGAACCAGTTGCGCTCCTCGATCGAGCTGCGGATCGCCTTCCACAGCTCGTACTGGGTGACCGAGTCCAGGCCGGACTCCTCGACGTAGCCGACGTAGTCGCCGTGGATGACCTCGCCCACGAACCACGCCTCGGGGAACCGCTCGCGCAGCGGCCCGATCGTGGTGCGCCAGAACGCGGCCGGCACGGCGTAGGCGGCGTCGAGGCGCCATCCGTCGATGCCGCGCGCCAGCCAGTGCGCCATGACGTCGGTGACGGCCGCGACCACCTCGGGGTTCTCGTGGTCGAGCACCACGAGGTTGTCGTGGCCCTCGAACACCTGCACCTCGAGGCCGTCGACGGTGCGGGCACCCTCGCCCGTCGCGAAGCGCGCCGCGGCCGGCGAGCCGGGGCCGGCCGCCACGGCCTCCTGCCACCAGGGGTGCGCACGGCCGACGTGGTTGAACACCCCGTCCAGCAGCACCCGGATGCCGCGTTCCCGGCAGGCGCGCGAACAGCGCGTCGGCGTCGGCGTCGTCCCCGAGCCGCGGGTCGATGCGCAGGTGGTCGACGGTGTCGTAGCCGTGGGACTCGGAGTCGAAGATCGGCCCCAGCAGGAGCCCGTTGCAGCCCAGGTCGAGCAGGTCGTCGAGCCAGGCCGTGATCCGGCCGAGCTCGTGGGTGACCTCACCGTGCGGGTTGGTGGTCGTGTCGGCGCCGACGAAGCCCAGCGGGTAGACGTGCCACCAGATCGCCGTGTCGGCCCACTGCCGGCCGCTCATGCCGGCGCCCCGGCCTCGTCGAGGTTCTCGATCAGCCCGGTGAGCAGGTGGTGCAGCTGGACGAACTGCTCGGCGTCGAAGCCGATCGACCGCGCGATCTCGCGGGGCACGTCGGCGACCTCCCGTCGCAGCCGCTCCGTGCCGGGCGCCGGGCTCACGACGACCCGGCGCTCGTCGTGGGGGTCGCGGTGCCGCTCGACCCGACCGGAGGCCTCCAGCCGCTTGAGCAGGGGGGTGAGCGTGCCGGAGTCGAGGCGCAGCCGGTGCCCCAGGTCGCCGACCGTCAGCGGCCCGTCGGTCCACAGGGCGAGCATCACCAGGTACTGCGGGTAGGTGAGTCCGACGTCGGCCAGCACCTCGGAGTACCGCCGCGTGACGGCGCGCGTCGCGGCGTACAGGGGGAAGCAGATCTGTCGGTCGAGGTCCAGCGCATCGGTCGTGCTCATCCCTCGACGGTACCAGTCTCCATTTGCACAATTCTATTGTGCACAATACAGTTGCTCGCATGAACACTCTCTACACCGCCTCCGCCGTCGCCACCGGGGACGGCCGCAACGGCCACGTCCAGACCTTCGACGGCACCATCGACGCCCCCGTGCGCACCCCGAAGGAGCTGGGCGGCGAGGGTGGCGCCACCAACCCCGAGCAGCTCTTCGCGGCGGGCTACGCCGCCTGCTTCCACTCGGCGCTGAAGCTGGTCGCGGCCTCGATGAAGGTCGACACCACCGACTCCGAGGTCGTCGCCGACGTCTCGCTGGGCCGCGACGACGCCGGAGCCTTCGGCCTGGCCGTGCGGCTCGAGGTCGCCCTGCCCGCCGTGAGCGGCGAGGTCGCCCGGCAGGTCATCGAGCAGGCACACCAGGTGTGCCCCTACTCCAACGCCACCCGCGGCAACGTCGAGGTCACCCTCGAGGTCGCCTGATCCTCACCCGGTCGCAATGGTCAGCGGACCGGTAGCGGGTTCGAGTGGGCCAGTCGGCGCATCGTCCGAGACCTGCCACCGGCCGTCGATGCCGCGCCGCACGAGGCCGAGGGCACGGAACTCCTCGAGCCACGACTGCATCGGCCACCACCCCCACTTGCCGGCGAACACGTTCGCGTTCGCCACGATGTCGGCGACGTGCTGCGGAGGCGACGACGACACCCATCCGGAACCCCTCTCTCGACAAGCGCGTGGAGCGCGGGACGCGCGCCCTCCAGGGGCGCGCGACGGGCACCTCGTGCCCAGAAAACGGTTACCCGGCGGTATCGCCGCCAAACGGCGCCCCTGCGTCCCCGGCGCCCTGTCGAACGTTGCCGCTCGGCCGGACCGGGCGTAAGAAGGGGTCGACCGTGACCTTCGCGGACGGGGCATTGCCGAGGGCCGCGACCCGCTCGGCCTCATCGCGCAGCGACCCCTCGTCCGTCGCCGACAGCGTGCCGAACGACGTGACCGCGACGGTCGTCGCACGCCCCGTGCTGGACCGCCGCCAGGTTCCCGCGATGGCGCCGCGCACGAGGACCGTGCCCGGCTCCCCCGCGGGGCGCCACACCTGGCGGTGGTAGCTCCGGTCGAGCACCGTGGCCCGGTCCCGCAGCTGCGTGTACGGGTCCCGGGGAGGCAGCAGGCGCACCCCCGTCGGCGCGGGCGCCGACCGCAGCGCGTCGAGGTCGTCGGTGAGCAGCCACCTCCGCCCGTCGACGTCGACGTCGACGTCGACGTCGACGTCGACGTCGACCTCGGTCAGCTCGTCCTCGACCAGCCGCCACCAGCGGTCGGCGTCACCAGCACCGACGCCGAGCCAGGAGGCGAAGTGGGCCGGGGTCGACGGGCCGTAGCCGCGCAGGTAGCGCCGAAGCAGCTCGGCCCGCGCCGCGTCCGGCGCCACGTCAGGGACGGGGCGGCCGAGCCACTCCTCGACCAGCACGAACGGAGCGGTGTTGCTGACGCGGGTGGCGAAGCAGACCACCCCCTCCAGGGTGAGGACGCGCACGCAGAAGTGCGCGACCCCCTCTCCCAGTTGCTGGTTCGGGGCGTAGGGTCCGTCGCCCTCCCAGGCCGCACGCTGCCGTGACGTCAGGCGTGGGGCGACGCGGCCGGCCAGCTCCCGGCCCAGCTCGCCGATGGGCAGCTCACGCCCGGCCAGCACCTGGCGTATGTCGCTGCGGCACAGTGCGACCGCCTCGATGAGGCTCAGGTCGAGCTGCTCCAGCGCCGGCACGACCCCGGGGAGCAGATGGCGCAGCGACTCCTCGGTCGGCGGCAACACGCCCGTCGTGAACACCGGCGCGTCGACGGTGGGAAACACGAAGGGTGCGCCGCGCATGCACCAGGTCTGCAGCAGGGTCTTGTCATCCTCGACCGCCCCGGCCAGCCGCTGCCGGGTGACGCCGTCGACCCTCGCGTTCAGGGCCAGCAGCGCCGACCCCGGCGGGCTGTTCTGCACCGCGCAGCGCCCGGCGGCGCGCACCAACCCGTCCTCGCCCAGCCGCTCGGTGAGGTGGTGGGCGTGGAGGCGGAACGCGATGACGTCGCGGGTCGAGACCTCCTCAGCCACGGCGCGCGCCCATCCGGCTCAGGATGACGGCGCCCTCGCCTCCCGTGGGGCTCGACGGCGCGCACCGGTCCGGACGTGCCACACCGCGGCTACCACACCAACGGTCAGGATGGAAACGGCTGCGAACCAACCGAACTCGCCGAGTAGGTCCTCGTTCCCCGTGAACGCCGGCACCTCCTCGCCCCCCCGCGTCACGGCGAAGCTGGTGGCCACGAGGCCGTTCCACGCTCCGTGGGCCAGGACGCTGGGCCACATCGAGCCCGACCGGTCGGTGATCACGCCCATGAACAGGCTGACGCCCACCACCGCGACCGTGAATGCCGGAAGGCCGCGCAGCGAGCCGTACCACCCGAGGAGGACCAGAGGCACGTGGTAGAGCCACCAGACGACGATAACCGTCAGCACGGTGCGACCGAAGGTGAAATGGTCGCGCAGCGTGGGCCACAGGAAACCGCGCCAGCCGATCTCCTCGCCCACTGCCAAGAGGCATGCCAGTGCGATGGAGACCGGCGCCGCCGCAAGTGCCGAGATCAGCAGCCTGGGGTTCATGGTGACCCAGCCCGACGCGTCGGCCACCAGGTAGGCCATCAGGGCCACCGCCGTGGGCAGCAGGCCCGCCAGCAACCACCAGTTCGGCCGTCCCCACCGGATCCGCCCTCCGGCGAGCCACTTCGCGGCGAGCGCACCGACGGTGGGCGCGAACATCAGCGCCAGGAAGACCGCCTGGTTCGGCTGTTCTCCCGCCGCCGGCCAGAACGCGACGACGGCCAGCACGTAGGACACCAGCAGCCCCACGGCGTACGTGACCAGCTGTCGGCGCAGCGGCGGCGGTCCGGCCGGCCCTGACGACGTGTCCGCGACGTCGCTCGCGATGTCGGCCCGTGAGGTGTCCACAGCCTGTCCTGCCCTTCACCGGTCACCGGTCGAGAGGTGGTGCACTCGAGCCCAAGCCTCCTCCTGGAGCGGCGGCCCGCGTCGGTCGATCAGGTGGGGCGTGCGTCACCACGATGCCGTGGCTCACGACGTCGCCGAGGTGACGCGGGTCGCCGGGCCGACGACTGCGGCCGGTCACAGCCAGCGACGCACCCGCCGGCGTAGTCGTCGTAGGGCGCGCCGAACCGCTCGTGCAGGAAGCGCTCCTCGGGACGGATCGCGCCCCAGAGGACCAGCAGCACCGCGATCGGGAACAGCACCAGCCCCCAGACCGTGGGTGCCAGCAGCGCCAGCCCGACGTAGAGCGCCAGCATCCCGACGTACAACGGGTTGCGGGAGAGGCGGTACGGCCCCTCCTCGATCATCGAGTGCGTCGCCTGCCCCGGCAGCAGGCCGGTGTCGTGCCGGGCGAACAGCCACAGCGACCAGCCGTTCCACCCGACGAACAGCACCACCAGCAGCCAGCCGAGCGGCACCCGCCACCCGCCGAGCTCGACCGGGTCGCCCCACCGCGCGGTCACCAGCCAGCCGGCGAGCAGAGGCGCGCCGACCGCGACCGGTGGCCAGAGCCGGAACCCGACGGTGTCCTGCGAACCGCGCAGCATCCGGCCATTCTCGCGCCGGCATCCGCGGGGTCAACCGCGCGAAGGACCGCCGGCGACGGCTACCGCCGATCGAGGGCGCGCAGGTAGCGCCGGGTCATCAGCGACTGAGCCGCCCGGGTGAGCGGCCCGCCCATCCTGGCCAGCGCGGTGGCCGGGCGGGAGACCGCGCTGATGGTGAGCCGGATGCGGTCGTCATCGAGGTGCTCGAGGACGAACTGCTCCTCCCCGGCCTCGGGGTGGCCGGGAAGCGTGCCGTAGGTGAAGCCGCGACGCCGCGGCTCCTCGACGACCTCCAGCACCCGGCAGGGAACCGTCACGGAGAGGGGACCCGGCCCCCACCGCATCAGCACCACGCTGCCGCGGCGGAGCGGGATGTCCGAGGCCGCCACGCGCAGGCCGGCCCGCTCGTGCATCCGCCACTCGAGGAGGTCGCGCGCGGCAGCGTCGAAGTCGCGACGGGTCAGAAGGCGGACACGTTCAGTTCGCGAAAGCCGGTGGATGCCGCGGCGTCCGGCGCGAGGGGCGAGGAGTAGGTGAGGGGCGCGGCCCGCAGGGCGCCCGCCTGCTGCTCGTCGAGGAGGCGCACCGGCATCCCCCCATCATCACCGACCCGGTGCCGACGGCGAGCAGCGCGCGGGTGGTGTCGCCGGTGTCTGCGACACTCGCGCGATGGGGCACGAGTTCGACCAGGACTACTGGGACGCGCACTGGCAGCAGGTTCACGACCGGCCGGATGCCGGGCACGAGGTGCCGCCGAACCCCCACCTGGTCGGCGAGGTGGGTTCGCTCGTTCCCGGCACGGCGCTCGAGGCCGGCTGCGGCGAGGGCGCCGAGGCCATCTGGCTCGCCCAGTCCGGGTGGGAGGTCACGGCGGTCGACATCGCGGACGAGGCGCTGGCGCGGGCGGCCGGGCGGGCAACCGAGCGGGGCGTCGGCGACCGGGTGACGTGGGTGCGGGCCGACCTCGGCTCGTGGGAGCCTGCAGCGCCGTTCGACCTGGTGACCACGCACTACGCCCACCCGGCGATGCCGCAGCTCGAGTTCTACGACCGGCTCGGCTCGTGGGTGGCCCCCGGCGGCTCCCTCCTCATCGTCGGGCACGCTCAGTCGGGCGACGGCGCGCACGGCCACCACGACCACGGCGACCGCCAGGACACCAGCCAGGCTCATGGCCACGGAAAGGGCCACGACCACGGCGACCGCCATGACCACGGTGACGAACCTCCCGCCGAGGCCCGGGTCACCCCGCGGAGCGTCACCGAACGACTCGACCCTGCCCGGTGGGAGGTCGTGACGGCGCACGAGCTCACCCGCACCCTCGACGCCCCCGGTGGCGCGCCGGGCACCCTGCGTGACGTCGTGGTGCTCGCCCGAAGACGTCGATCTCGGCCGAGGTGATGCACAGGGCGGGCTCCGGCGCGCGTCGTGCATCACCTGATCCGGTCAGCGGTCACCACAGGTTGCGCGGGCGCAAGCGACGACGCCGCTACGGGTGTCCCGTTGCGGAGCCCAGCCGGCGGGCCAGCCACTGCAGGGTGGCGACGCCCTGGGCCCGCTGGAAGGCGCGCAGGGTGGGCAGCCCCGGCGGGTCAGGCAGCCGCGCACCGTCGAGGAAGAAGCCGGCGAGCCCGGCGAGGAAGCCGTCCACCTGAGCCCTGGTGGCGCCCACGGCATACCTGCTGACGAGCCGGTCCACGTCGTGCCCGCCGTGCAGGTTGACGTTCACCAGCAGACCGACCGTGTCCGCCCAGGCCGCGCCCACGCAGGCCCACGGCCAGTCCACGAGCACCACCTCACCGCTCGCCGTGACCAGCAGGTTGTCGGCCCGCACATCCATGTGCACCACCGTGTCGCCGGCCAGTGACTCCACACCGCGCCGGCTCAGCTCCACGAGCCGGTCGAGGTGCGTCGCAGCCCACGGGTGCAGGTCGCTCGGGGTGTCCGCCGCCAGGCGGGCCCAGCCGTCCAGGGTCGACGCGAGGGAGTCCGTCGCCGTGGGGATCCCGGCCACCGGTGACGGGGTGAGCCGCCGCGCGATGGCCGCCAGGGTCTGTAGCGACGCCTCCAGCTCGTCGGCCACCCACGGCGTCACCGGGTGGCGCCCCTCGACGTCCTCGAGCACCAGCGCCACCCAGTCGCCGTCGTCGTGGACCCCGATGAACCGCGCCGTCGGCACGTCCGGGGGCAGCTGCCGGCAGACCGCTGCCTCCATGCGGTGGATGCCCGGGCTCTCCTCGTTCTGCGCGCTGCTGACCGCCTTGACGAAAGCGGCGCCACCGTCGTCGGTGACCACCCGGTCGGCGCTGCCCGGGGAGAGCCCGCCGGGTTGCGACCTGGCCGCCACCACCCGCGCCCCGAGGATCTCCTCGACGCCTGCGCGGACCCCGACCGGAAGCTCCGCCCAGCCGATCCGAGTCCTGCCCCCCGGTGCCACAGACCGATCGTGCCACTCGAAGGCCTCGACCCGGTGCCGGAGGCGGGGTCGGCCGGCGAGCGCGCGTCACCGGCATCCGTGGCTGTCAGTCGCTCAGAGGATGGTGCGCTCCTCGGCCTGAGCGGCGCCGCAGGGCCGCAGCTGCGCCGGTTGGCGCGTGGTCGTGGCCATCACCGCTGCCGTTGTCAGCCGGTCAGCCGGTCAGCCGGTCAGCCGGTCATTGCTGCCGCAGCAGCGGCGTTGTGGGCCGCCTGGTGCAGCTCGGTCTCCGTGGTGATCGGCTCGGGCTTGAGGTCGATGACCACCTTCCTCACGGTGCCGGTGAAGGGGTACGGCGCCTGGTCGCGGTAGGCGGCGTCGACCGTCATCCCGTTGTCCCGGCCGATGTCGAGGCCCGCGTAGAAGGAGAACCGCAGTGCCACGGTGGCGTCCATCCGGCCGCCGCCGACCTGCTGGTCGCCGACCCAGAGGGTGACCTCGCCGCCGGTTCCCGGCCTCGGCTCGTCGGCCTCGAACTGCATCTTCACCGTCAGGTCGCCCGTGGGCAGCGGATCGGTCGAGACCTGGCTGTAGCGGTCGATCCCCATCATCGAGTAGCTGTGGTGCAGCCGGCCGTCCCCGTCGACCCACAGCGCGAAGCCGCCCATCTCGTCGGCCTCGGCGATGATGACGCCCTCCGCTCCGCCGTCGGGGATCGTCAGGTCCGCCTCGAGGGCATAGGACCTCCCGTAGACCCGCGGGATCATGCCGGAGGAGATGTTCTCCACGTCGCCGTAGAGGGTCGTGCGGGTCACCGTCGGCATCGGCGGGAGGAGGCCGAAGAAGATGCACAGCCCGCTGAGCAGTGGGAGCACCTGGTACTTCTCGGCCTCGGCCCAGAACAGCTCCTTGAGCTCGGCGAGCTTCTCGGGGTGCTCGGCGGCGAGGTCGTGCCCCTGGCTGAAGTCGTCGGGCAGGTAGTACAGCTCCCAGGTGTCCTGCTCCGGGTCGTAGACACCGGGCGCGAAGCGGGCGATCGTCTCCGGGGTGCGCGTCCCACGGGATCCGGTCGAGCTTGGCGCAGGCCCACCAGCCGTCGTGGTAGATGGCCCGGTTCGCGAACGTCTCGAAGTACTGCACCGTGTGCTGCTCGGGCGCCTCGGCGTCGTCGAAGGTGTACGCGAAGCTGGTGCCGTGCATCGGCTCCTGCTCGATGCCGTCGACGAGCTGCGCCTGCGGGATGCCGGCCACCTCCAGGATCGTGGGCGCGATGTCGATGCAGTGGGTGAACTGCGACCGCAGGCCGGAGTTGGCCGGGATCCGTTCGGGCCACGCCACGACCATGCCGTCGCGGGTGCCGCCCAGGTGCGACCCGACCTGCTTGCCCCACTGGAACGGGCTGTTGCCCGCCCAGGCCCACGCCGCCGCGTAGTGGGGGGCGTAGGCGTCGGTGCCCCAGGCATCGAGGCCGCCGTAGTCACCGATCAGCGACAGCTGCTGCTCGGGCGTCAGGCGGATGCCGTTGCCCGCGGTCATCTCGTTGAACGAGCCGGTGATCGTGCCCTCCAGGCTCGCCCCGTTGTCGCCGAAGATGTAGATCACCAGGGTGTTGTCCAGCTCGCCCATCTCGTCGATGGCGTCGAGGAGCCGACCGACGTTGGCGTCGGCGTTCTCCTGGAAGCCGGCGTAGACCTCCATCTGGCGGGCGTAGAGCTTCTTCTCGTTCTCCGACAGCGTGTCCCACGCGGGGAAGGTGTCCGGTCGCGGGGTCAGCACCGTGTCGTCGGGGATGACGCCGAGCGCCTTCTGCCGCTCGAAGGTCTCCTCGCGCAGCCGGTCCCAGCCCTGGTCGAACTGGCCGCGGTACTTGTCGCTCCACTCGGCCGGCACGTGGTGCGGCGCGTGGGCGCAGCCGGTGGCGTAGTAGGCGAACCACGGCTTGCTCTGGTCCTGGGCGCGCACGCCGTGCAGCCAGGCGATGGTCTTGTCGGTCAGCGCGTCGGGGAGGTAGAACTCCTCGCCGTCCTCGCCCTCGGGCACGCCGATGATGGTGTTGTCCTGGGTGATCACCGGGTCGAACTGGCCGGTCTCCGCCCCGAGGAAGCCCCAGAAGTGCTCGAAGCCCCAGCCGAGCGGCCACCGGTCGTGCGGACCGGCCGCGCCCTGCACGTGGTCGGGCGTGAGGTGCCACTTGCCGAAACCGGCTGTCGCGTAACCGTTGTCGCGCAGGATCCGCGGGAAAGGTGCGCAGGTCTTGGGGAGCGCGGCCGTGTACCCGGGGAACGGCCCGGGGAACTCGCCGATCGAGCCGAAGCCGACGGCGTGGCTGTTGCGCCCGGTCAGCGTGGCGGCCCTCGTCGGTGAGCACATCGCGGTGACGTGGAAGCGGTTGTAGCTCAGGCCCATCTCGCCGACCCGCGTCATGGTCGGGGTCGAGACCGGCCCGCCGAAGGTGCCCGGGTTGCCGAAGCCCGCGTCGTCGATGAGCACGAGCAGCACGTTCGGGGCGCCTGCGGGCGCGGTGGGCGACATGTTGATCGACCAGTCCGCCGACGACACGTCCAGGGTGCGGCCCATGACCCCACCGAACGCCGGGTCGGGGATCGGCAGCCGCGTGCGGTCGGGGCTGAACTTGCCCATGGCCTCCTCGAGCGAGGCCTTCAGCCCACGCACCAGCCCGTCCTTGTCGGACGCCACCACCGACTTCGCCATCGCCCCGGTGAGGGCCTGCTGGTAGGTGAGCAGCTGGTCGTCGTCGAGCACGGCGATGATGCCGGCCGAGCCGGCCGGCAGCGCGGTGCCGATCTTGTCCCGGATGCCCGCCTTGAGCTGGTGGTCGGCGAACTTCCCGACGATCGCGCCACCCGCCGCGCCGACCGCGACCGCGGCCAGCAGCGCGGGCGCGAACAACCCGACCGCCAGGCCCACGCCGGCACCCCATCCGGCGCCCTTGCGCCCGACGTGGTCGCCGGTGTCGACGACGGTCACCGTGCCGTCCAGCTCGTGCGAGACCAGGATGACGCCCTCGACGCGCACGGTCTTGGTCTTCACCAGCCCGACCAGGGAGTCGAAGTCGGCCCGCGCCGCGTCGACGCTCTGGTAGGCCGCCACGACGACGTCGACGTTGTCCTTGGCCACGGTTTCCTCCGTCTGCAGGCGGTGAGCGGCTCCGCGCGGGAGCCTGCGCGTGGGGCGCGCGTCAGCCATCACTCAACGTCATCGGACGCGCGCTGTCCTCGCCCCTAACGGATGACCCGGGCAACCTCTTGGTACAACACGAGGGTGACGATTCCAGCACTTTCAGCAAGCCCGGATGCCGCGCAGGGGACGGGGCTACGTTGCGGCCAGAGCGGCTCACCGATGCCAACAGCGAGGGGTGCCCCCGCGATGAAGCCACCCGCGCCCGTGGTCCTGGTCGCGGCCGCTGCGGCCACCGTCGCCCTGGCCGGGTGCTCCGGCATCCCCGCCAGCTCGACCGGGTCACCGGGGCGCTACGCCTCGGCCGCGGCCCGTTCCGCCGCGTCGGAGCCGGTGCAGGCGCTCCTGGCACGGCTGGAGGCAGCGGCCGCACAGCAGGGAACGGTCGAGGTCGTCTTCTCCGGCGACACGGTGGACGGCTCGGGGTACGCGCTGCTCGGCGGTGGTCCGACCGGGAACTACGTGTTCAACATGGGTGACACGAACACCCAGCTGGTGACGGTCGACGACGTCGCGTACTTCAAGGATGGTGCCGTCCTGTCGTCGCGCTGGACATCGATGCCGGCCCGGGACGTTGCGATCGCACGAGCCTTCACCCCCCAAGGGATGCTCGCCTGGATGCGAGCAGGTGTGACGTCGGTGGCGGACCTGGGGCCCGATGACCTGTACGGCACGTCGACGACGAGGTACGAGCTGGTGGCGAGAAGCCCCGGCGCCCCGGCATCCGGGGTGACGCAGGCGTCGCTGGGCAGTCCTCGTCCGCCGGACACCGTGTACTCCGTTTGGGTCGGCGAGGACGACCTCATTCGGCGTGTGGAGGTGATGACGCACGGTGGCGACCTGATCCTGCAGTACGGGCGCTGGGGCGAGTCGATGGAGGTGGTCGCGCCGCCGGCAGACCAGGTGGAGCCGGCCCCGGCCCGCTGAAGCCGCCTTGTCAGGCCAACTGGCAGACCGCTCTTCAGGGCACGTCGGCCGTCGAGTCGGCGAGTAGTTCCAGACCGGGTGCGGTCCGTCGTCGAAGGTCAAGGCGATGCGCCGCGAGGTCCGCTCACCCCACCAGTACACGGAACCGGCAGGACTCTCGGGTAGCTCGACCTTCCACGATGTGTGGATGCTCACCGCATCTCGTACCGCTGATGGTTGCCGTAACCGTTTCGCCTTCGACAGGGATGCGGCCCGTCGGGCCGCGCCCCTAGATTTCGGCTCGCAGACGATGCGGTGAGACACACACCCTGGAGGGATCGTGGCGGCGAGCGTGACCGAGACACAGACTCAAGGGGGCCTGCGGGGCTTCCTGAACAAGGGAGGCTTCTGGCCCCTGCTGGCGGTGGTGGTCGTCTACTTCGCGATCTACCTGCCCGCCGGCAAGGTGACCGCCAACCTGGCCGACCGCAGCTACAGCGAGGACGACCTGCTCAGCAGCGTGGGCACCGTCTTCGTCCAGCTGACCGTCGCCCTCATCGTCGGCTCGATCGTGCTGATCGCCTTCACCACCTTCATGGGCTGGAACGCCGAGATCTTCGGCCGCCAGTCGATCTACCGCTCCCGCTGGATGTGGCTCGCGCCGGTCGTCGTGCTCATCCCCATCGTCCTGCGCGTGTTCGGCATCGACTGGGGCGGGCCCGCCCTCTCGGTCAGTCCTGATGATGCTGGCCACCGGAGCTGCTGATCGGCTTCTCCGAGGAGCTGCTCTTCCGGGGCATCGCGGTGAAGATGCTGCGCTCGGGTGGGCATCGTGAGTGGAGCGTCGCGGCGATCTCCTCGCTGCTGTTCGGCCTGTCCCACAGCCTCAACATCTTCAGCGGCGACGCACGCCGAGGACCGTGGCCGCTCACGGTGCTCTACACCGTCGCCTTCGGGGTGCTGATGTACCTGTCGATGCGCGTGATCGGCTTCATCGCCGGGGCGATGATCCTGCACGGCCTCACCGACCCCACGACGTTCCTCGCCACCGGCGGCCTGCCGGACAGCGGTGGACACCAGCGGCGGTACGGGCTGCCCGCCCTGGCCGGCGGGTGGCACGCTGTTCGTGCTCATCCCCGTCGCGGTCATCATGGTGTTCTTCGTCCGGGGCAAGGTGGGCGAGCCCAAGGCGACGAAGGCGCAGGCGGCTGCCTGAACCCGCCTCGATCCGGTTCGGCCAGCGTGGGGACGTCCCCGCGCTGGCCGAACCGGCGTCCGGCAGCCGGGCGGGGGGTCCTCGGTCGAGCAGCCCGGTCAGCTGTCGGCCGGTGTCCGGAAGAGCTCGAGGTGGCGCAGCAGCGCGCCGATCTGCTCGTCGGTCAGGTTGGCGTAGCGGGTGAAGGTCGCCACGGGGTCGTCGAGGAACGTCGGGTCGATCGCCAGCACCTCGTCCATCTCGCGCCGTGCCTGCTCCGTGTGCCCGAGGCCGGCGAGCGCCATCGCCCGGAACAGCGGGCCCCAGGTCGCGCCGGGGGCGTGGATGAGGCTGGCCTCGGCCAGCGCTGCGGCGTCGTCGTCGACCATGAGTCCGGTCCTGGGCCAGCAGCGTGTGCATGTACCCGGGGTGCAGGGGGTTCAGCCGCAGGGATTCCCGCAGCAGTGCCACGCCCTGCTCCCAGTCGCCGGCGTTGGCGATCAGGGTGCCGGCCGTGGCCAGGAAGGTCGGGTGGAAGGGGCTGGCCCGCGCCGCGTCCGCCGCGTGCTTGCGGGCAAGGTCCCACTGGTGCCGGATGAGGGCGACCGTGCCGAGCACCGTGTGTGCGTGACCGCTGCCCGGATCCTCAGCCAGGGCCTCACGTGCCAGCTGCTCAGCCGCGGCCAGGTCGGCCTCCGGGTCCGTGGACATCCCGTAGGCGGCTTGGACGGCACGGGTGCTTCCCCGCATCGCCAGGATGACCGGCGACCGGATGCCTGCGTCCATGGCCGTGGCGAGCGCCTCGTCGGCAGCCAGCAGGGTCGCGTGGTTGCCTTCCTCGATGTAGGCCTGGAAGGCCAGCCTCGCCGCATACTCGCCGGGGTCCACGGACGCTGAGGGCTTCTGCGCCGCGCGCCGGTAGACCACCCCGGCGTAGTCGCCCAGCTCGGCCGCGACGCCGGCAGCCCAGTGCTCCTCCACCTCGAACCCGCGCAGGGTCCCGGCGTCGATGGTCTCGGTTCGCGGCCCAGACCACGTCACCGCGGGTGGCGTCGGTCAGGCGGGCACTGAGCCGTACCAACCCGTCGCGGAAGCCGACCGAGCCCTGCAGCGACGAACCGCCCGCCGAGCTCCCGGCCGATCACGACGGGGATCCTGCGATCGCGCCGTGGCCGGCCCGATGACCCGCAGACCGGGGAACGTGGCCAGGCGATGGGCGATCAGCTCGCTGATCGTCGTGGCGACGAGGTCGGCCCGGATGTCCCCGGACACCGCGAACTGCAGGACCACGACCGTCAGAGTCGACGTCCTTGCCCTCCACCGCGGTCGGCGGCTCCGTGGGCGCCGACCTGACGAAGCGCGGGACGTAGGCACCCGAGGGCAGCTCGATGCGGAGTCGATCCGCCCGGCCCTCGTCTGCGTAGTACTCCTCCAGGGACTTGCGGACCCGACCGGCACGGACCCGCACGGAGGCGTCGAACCGGCCGTCGAAGGTGTCCGCCCGCCCCAGCGCCCTGCGGCCCACGGTCCGCTCGGACAGCCGCTCAGCCCGGCCGGCCAGGGTCTCGGTGACGATGTAGGCCAGGAAGTCGCGGGAGCGCGGCGACTTGCTCATCGCGGCGCTGCCCAGCACCTTCGTGAGCTCGCTGACGACCTCCGAGGCGTCGTGCGGGCCGCAGCGGCGAGCCGTGATCGGCTCGCGACTCGTTCCTCGTGCACGCGCCGTCCTCGGGACGTGGGCTGGATGACGCGAAGGCTACCAACACGGGACAGGACCCGCGAAACGGTAGCGAGCGAGGCACGCCCGGTGAACGCCTCACGCTGACGAGCGGATCTCGGCGATGATGGGGCCTCCGCTCAGATCGGGGGGCTTGATGAGGCAACCAACACTGTTCCTGACGGTGGGACTCCCCTGCACCGGGAAGACCACTGCCGCTCGGCGCATCGAGATCGAGCACGAAAGCACTTCGTCTCACGAAGGACGAATGGGTGAAGGCTCTCTACGGGCACGAGAATCCGCCATCGGCCCAGGACGTGATCGAAGGACGGCTCATCCAGATCGGGCTGCGCGCCCTCGAACTGGGCACCAACGTCGTGATCGACTACGGCCTCTGGAGTCGAGACGAGCGCTCCGCTCTGCGCCAGGCAGCGGCAGACCTGGGCGCGACGGTGGAGATGCGCTACTTCGAACTCGCCCCAGCCGAGCAGCGGAGACGACTTGATCAGCGCCAAGCCGAAGCGCCACACACGACGTGGCCCATGTCCGACGAGGAACTCGCCGAGTGGGCTGCCACCATCGACATCCCGACGCGAGGCGAACTCGACGGCAGTGAACCCATTGACGACCCACCGGCTGGATTCGCGACATGGGACGAGTGGCGCAGACACCGCTGGCCGCCGTCGGTCTCCTGACGCCGGCTCCTCGCAGCGCTGCCACGACCGCTCATCGGCACGATCGGCGGCAGGACCGGGGGTTCGTCAGCGGCCTCGTGGATGTCGCGCCGATGGCCAACGGCGACCACCAGAACGACCAGCACGTCGTCGTGGACCTCGCTGACGATTCGGTGGTCGCCGGAACGGACCCGCGCGCTCCCTCAGCCCCGGGTGGAGTACGCGTCGAACATCAACGCCGCCGCCGCGGGACGGGCACTGGCGGCTACCACTCCCCCGACAAATCTTCCCGCCGGACATGCCACCGTCGTGCGATAAGCCGTGCGATGTCTCTGACTTCTCGCAGGGATTCTCGCAGGTCAGTGGGGTCAACTAACAAGGTCCCTGCGAGAGCTGGCGAAGGGACTCGAACCCTCAACCCCCTGTTTACAAGAGCCAATCGGTTCGCGTGCTTCAAGGCTCTGACCTGCACGGACACCGGCGATGGGCAGCAGGCGCACCGGGCCTTGCCGCCCACGTGCCATACGAGTGGGCGCCGATGTCCGCCTATGGCACGGCGACTCGCTGGGACTTCGCCCTCGGCAGAACTCGCAACCGCGCCGCGATGGCTGTGAACAGAGACGCTGTGGCTATTTCTTTGGGGTTCATTCCCTCGGATGTGCGGCTGGGTGGTTCGTCGACGATCGGCGCAGGCCTCGCGGGTGTCTCTCCGGGCTCAAGAAGCGTCCCGAGAGGCATGCGTCAACTCAGAACTCGGAGTGCACCTCGGCGGTTGGAAGACCTGCCTGCTTCCATGCGGTCATCCCACCGGCAAGGTTGACCACGTCAGTGAACCCGAGGTCCATCAGGGTGGCCGCAGCCAGGGCCGCGCGAGTGCCGCTACGGCACACGACGATGACTCTGCCATCGGGGTCGAGCGCCCGGTTGTGGGCTGGCGATACCGGGTCGGCCTGGAACTCGAGAATGCCGCGGGGCACCTTGACGGCGCCCTCGATGTGCTCCTCCCACTCGATCGGCTCACGCACGTCGAGGACGACCGCGTCGCCGCGGACGATCTCCTCCCACGCGTCCTGCGGGGTCACGGTGGCCACGCGTGCTGAAGCCCTGACGACCATCTGTACGGCTGTGGTGCTCATGTCGGTTTCCCTTGTCTTCCCGGCTCAGCCGAGCCGCGTGCCGTGGACGTCGAGGGCGCCGCCGGCGGGCAGCTTGCTCCAGCTGCGCCGCTCCCACTCCTCCTTGAGGACCTCCTCGGCGGCCTGCTCCAGGAACTCGGGGCGGGCCCACTCGTTGACGTCGAAGTCGTTCTTGATGTAGCCGTGGCTGACCATGAAGTCCTTGCCGATGTTCACGCACTCCAGGTTCTGCGGCGGACAGGCTCGGGACCATGTCGACGTCCTTGATGCCCTGGTAGGTGTCCTCGGCGTCGCGGTAGAACGTCTGCCGGTTGAGGATGTGCGCGGCGGCTCGCTTGTTGTCGTTGGCCCAGCGGCCGACCTTGACCATCGCCTTCATGTAGGCGAGGACCAGCTCGGGGTGCTCGTCGGCCATGACGTCGGTGCAGGTGATGACGGCGGGGGTGTTGGCGACCTGGATCGTCCAGTCGGGGTACCTGGACAGGTCCTCGATCATCTTGATCTTCCCGGTGGCCTCCTGCAGGTGCTGGAAGACCTTGCTCTGGGTGTAGATCGCGTCGACGGTGCCGTTGAGCAGTGCGGTCTCCAGGGGGCGGAAGGCCAGGTCGTGCTTGTGGTCGCGGCGCATCCACAGCTCGGAGGGGTTGTTCATCGGCGGCACGAGCATCTCGGGCTTGTCGTACCAGTCGTCGGGGTAGGGGAACTCGACCAGCTCGATGTCGTCCATCGTCATGCCGTTGATCTTGAGCATCGTCTCGATGCCCATGTGCTCCTGGATGCGCCACCAGTCGTTCTTGATGGTGTTCAGGCTCTTGCTGATGCCGATCTTCTTGCCCTTGAGGTCCTCCATCCGGAAGAGCGGGTCGCGGGCGCGCACGGCCATGCAGCCGCCCTCGTACACCCAGGTCGTCCCGAGCAGCACGGTCTTGCGGATGTCGGCGTTGACATGGATCGGCGGGTACAGGCCGCCCATCCGGATCAGGTTGTCGAGGTTGTGGATGTAGTGGGGGTACCAGTTGTTCTCGGGGGCGTGGCGGAAGTAGGCGTACTCGACGCCGATCTTCTTGAACTCCTCACGGCACCAGCCCAGCTCCTGGTCGACGTTGTTCGCCGAGACCATCGGGCAGTTGGTGAACCACACCTCCTTCCAGTCCAGTGGGACGGTCGTTGCGTGGCGCTCCGGGGCCGCAGCAGTGGTCATCGTGCTTCCTTCCTCTCGGGCTCGACCGGCCCGGTTGGTCGGGTGGCCCGGTCACCAGCCTTGTGAGGGAGCCAGCAGCGCACGTCATACCCGGAGCATGACTTTTCGCAGGGGAGCAAGCTCCGTCAGAGCAGGCCGAGCCGGGCCGACTCACGCACCGCGGCCCGCCGGTTGGTGACGCCGAGCTTGCGGAACACGTGGGTCACGTGGGTCTTGACCGTGTTGACCGAGATGAACTCCGCCTCGGCGATCTCCGCGATAGACATGTCGGTCGCCAGGTACCGCAGGATGGTGCGCTCGCGCCGGGTGAAGGTCTCGCCCCAGTCGTTGACCGGAGGAGCGGAGGCCGAGAGTCGTTCGAGCACCACGCCCACCAACTCCTCGTGGTCGGTGCCGGTGCGCAGGTGCTCCTGCAGCAGCGGCACCATCGCGCTTCCGACCAGGTGGAAGGTCTCGACCAGGCCAAAGGTCGCCGCGGTGTCGAGGGCGCGCTCCAGGGAGTGGTGGGCCTGCGACCGCTCGCCGGTGCTCATCAGAGCCTGCGCGCGCACGGCCTCGACCACGCCGGCAATGTGCGGGAACAACCGGTCGGCGGGAACGGTGCCCAGGACCTCCAGCGCCTGCTGCGGCCGACCAGCGCGAAGCAGGATGCTCGCCCTGAAACAGGTGGCGAGGTGGAACTGGGGGCCTTCGGCCGGCTGTTCGACGAGCTGACGCGCCTCGTCGAAAGCCCCCCGCTCGGCAAGGACCATGGCGTCGAGGGCCGTACGCAGCGAGGGCCACCATGGCGGCATCCTGCCGTGCGCGGCCAGCTCGCGGGCCCGGATGCTGGCGCGCTCGGCACCCTCCACGTCACCGGCACTGAGGCAGGCTTGGGCATGCACGGTGGTCACCAGCCCGAGCATCCCCCAGTCGTTGGGGAGAAGGGTTGCCGCGCAGCGCTCGAGAAGCGCCACGGCCCGCCCGGGCTCGCCCTTCCACAGGGCCATCCAGCCGAGGTACCCCCAAGCCATTGCCGTGCCCGGCAGGTCACTCCACCCTTTCGCGTTGGCCTCCGCCAACACGTGCTCGGCCAGCACTCGGGTGTCGTCCAGCCGGCCGGTCGCGATCGAGGGGACGCACATCTCGGCTTGCGCCATCAGGCCGAGAGCGGTGTACCCGGACTCGCTCGCGGTGGACTGGGCCTCGCGTAGCAGCCGGACCGCCTGGAGCGGGTGGTCCAGAAGTCTGGGCCTCGCTCATGCCGACATACAGCTTGACCAGGGCAAGCGTGGCGCGGTCCGGGGAGCCTCGCTGGACTCGGATTCGACGAGCAGGCGGTGGCCGCGAACGAGGGACTCACTCAGGGCCGCGCGGTCGCGGACCACGAAGAGCTCGACGACGGTGGCACGCATCTCGAACTGTGCTCGTGTCGATGGCGGGAGCCGCCCAGACACCTTCCGGGCTTCGCCGAGCTCGACGCGGGCCACATCGATGGCCCCCTGCTCGGCCGCAACGAAGGCCGTGGCCAGGTGCAGCTCAGCCGCCTGGGTCACGCTCTCGGGAACCGCGGTCGCGATCCGTCGCGCCGTGTCACCCCGGCCAGCGAGGACGAGGTCCAGCCACACGGAGGTCGCAATCTCGCCCGCCAGCTCGTCATCATGCGCCGCCAAGGCGTGCGTCACCGCCACGTCGGGGTCGACGGTGCGCCACCACAGCGCCGCCGCCCGCTCCAGCTCTCGACCCGACCCCGGCTCGGCCAACCTGCGGTCGCGCAGCTGGGCTAGCGAACAGGCCGTGCCAGCGGAACCACTGCTCGTCGCCGTTCGCGGCCTCGCGAGTGAGGAAGAGTCCCTCCTCGACGCAGCGCCCGAGCCTCGACGCCGAGTCCGACGCGCCGCGGACGGCATCCAGCAGCGAGGGGCACACGAGCTCGTCGACGGTGGCGTCCATGACAAAGGCGCGCAGGTCGGCGCCGAGCCCACTGAGAACCTCGGTGGTGAGGTAGTTCGAGAGGCCCTCGTCGTGGTGGAGGTGTCGCAGGTCGGTACGGGCCCCGGTGCGCACGGCCAGAACCGCCAGGCGGGTGGCCGCCGGCCAGCCCTGCGTCAGTTCGTGCAGCTCGGCAACGGCATCTGGTCCCAACCCCAAACCCCATGCCCCGACCGCGGCGGCGGTTTCCTCGCGGGTGAAGGCGAGGTCGGTGCGCTCGACTAGTTCGAGCCGGCCTTCCAGCTGCAGCCGCTGCAGCCGAAGGTGCGGCATCGACCGTGACGCGAGCACGACCCGGGTGCTGGGAGGTGCCCAAGCGATGAAGTGGTCGACCATCTCGAGCGCCCGTGGTGACCCGGTGAGCTCCTGGACGTCGTCGAGCACCAAGGTGAGTGCCGCATCCTCGTCGAAGAGGGTCTGGTGCAGCGCCTCAATGAACGCGAGGTGGTCCGCGAACAGTGGCGGGTCCTCCAGTCGCGCGAGCGAGTCCCCCAGACCGCCGGCCTACGGAGAGCGAAGGGCCCTGAGTAGGTCGGCCGCCAGACGCCCCGGGTCCCGGTCAGCGGGGTCGAGCGTCAACCACGCGACGACCCCATCGGGCCGGGCCTCGGCTAGCCACGACGAGAGCAACAACGACTTCCCATAGCCCGCGGGACCCAGGACGACCACAGTCGAGCCGGCGGCCAACCGGTCGAACAGCCGGCGACGGCTGATGACCTGTCCGGTCAGCAGCGCCGGGGAGAAGCGGCCACCACGAGGACGGTGCACGGTGCGGCTCCTTCATCCGGACGTCGCCCGCGAGGGGCGAGGCCACTCTGCCACCCCAGCGTCGACCCGACCCGCACTATGGCCTGCTACCGGGCCCGGTAGGCCAGCCGACGCACGACGCGTGGGGGCAGGCGTACCTGCCCAGTCCTCGAGGTGGTTCGGATCCCGCGCAAGTTCACACCCGGGAGGTGATGCTGAGGTCCACAGCGTGCTTCTAGCCTCGCGGAAGAGGCGGTCAACGATGGCCACCTCGGCTTGACGAACGAGGCCCCGCACAGCGCCGGGCATGCTGCCAGTCGCCGCGCGGGCCATCGAGGCCGGCAAAAGGAGCTCAGATGACCACCACCCGATGTCCGACTACCGCACCGGTGGCGCAGGGCGGCAAACGCCTTATGGTCCTGCTGGCGATGGCCATGTTCGTGCTGGTCGTCGACACCTCCCTGATGAACGTGTCGATCTCCGCGGTCATCGACGACCTCGACACCACCGCCAGCGGTGTGCAGTCGGCCATTGCTCTGGAGGCGCTGGTGTCGGCGGCGTTCATCCTGATCAACAGCAAGGTCGGCGACCTGATCGGCCGCAAGCGCGCCTACGTGCTCGGCCTGCTGGCCTACGCCGTCGGAGCACTGGCGATGACGCTGACCCAGAGCCTGACCACCATCGTCATCTTCTGGGCGATCATCGGCGGGCTGGGCGCTTCGCTGCTGTTCCCGGCGATGCAGTCGCTGATCCACGGCAACTTCGCCGGCGCCGCGCAGAAGCAGGCCTACGCACTGATCGGCGCCGCAGCCGCCATCGCGGCCGCGGTCGGCTCCGTTGCTCGGCGGCTTCGTCACCACGTACCTGTCCTGGCGGGTCGGCTTCGCGCTCGAGGTAGTCATCATCGCCGTCGTCCTCAGCCAGATCCGCTTGGTCAAGGACGTGGCCTACACGGGTTCCCGCGAGATCGACAAGGTCGGCGCCGTACTGTCCGTCGTCGGCATGGGTGGCGTCGTGCTCGGCATCCTGGTCTGGCAGGAGGGTGGCGAGTTCGTCGTCCTGCTGATAGCCGTCGGCGCCGTTGCCCTGGCCTCCCTGGCTCGTTGGCTGGTCCGCCGCAAGCGTGAGAACAAGGTGACCCTGCTCGACCCTGACCTGTTCCGCAAGCCCAACTTCACCGCCGGCATCTCGGCCCAGATGCTCCAGCAGGTGACCCTGGGCGGCGCGATGATCGTGCTTCCCCTGTTCCTGCAGATGACCCTGGAGTACAACGCCATGCAGGCCGGCCTGTCCCTGGCCCCGCTGTCGCTGACGATGTTCGCCGTCGCCATCCTCGCCGGGAAAGAAGGCCTGGCCGGCACCGGCGGGCTGCGGCGATCATCCGCGCCGGGTTCCTCCTGGCCGCGGCCGGGATGGCGATCATCATCCCGATCGTCCCGCGGGTGGACAGCGGCTGGTACCTGGTGATCCCCCTGGTCATCGCGGGCTCCGGCCTGGGCCTGCTCGTGTCCCAGCTGAACAACTACGCCTTGGCCCCCATCGAGGAGGAGCGGATCAGCGAAGCCGCCGGCGTGAATTCCGCCGCCGGGTCCTTCGGCCTGTCCTTCGGCCTCGCCATGTCGGGCGGCCTCATGCTTGCCGCTCTGTCCGTGGGCTTCGCGCACCTGACCGAGACCAGTACGGTCATCCCGCCCGCCGAGCAACAGCAGATCGCCGCGGCCCTCGAGAATGATGCGGAGGTCATGAGCAACACCGCTCGGGCCGAGCAGATCGTCGGGCAACCAGCGGAGGTCGAGGCGGCCGTCGTGGAGATCAACAACGACGCCCGTGACCGGTCGCTCCAGGTCGCCCTATTGGTCCCTCTCCTCGCTAGCCTGCTCGGCTTCGGCAACTCCTTCAGCATGCTGAAGCTCCCCGACATCAAACCCTCAGCCGCGATCGAAGGACTCGACCTCGGCTGAGACACTCCGCCCGCTGAGCGAGGACATGCCCGCATCAGTGGTGATCGTCGACACCGATGAACACGTCCACGCCTTCCTGGCCTGGTTAGACGGGCTGTCCATCCCTAGCGCGAGGTGCGGCGGATCCAAGCGTTGCCGAGTCGATCGAGGGCCGGCCCGGCGTGACGACGTCTCGGTCGTAGATCCGGCCGGTCTCCAGGCCGGCTGACAGTCGGTCGAGGGCCTCGATGATCTCCGGCAGAGTGGTCGCCGACGCGGGTCGCGAGGGAGCCGGCGGCGCCGGCGCCGGTGGCGTGGCCCTGGCAAACGAGCCGGGGATGAACTGGTCGAGCATCCCCTTGATGTCGTCCCAGACCTCGCTGTAGAGCTCCCCCGCCAGCCGCCGGCGCTCAAGCCTGACCAAGAGATCCCGGGTCAGGCGTGACGACCGGGCCACGCGGGAGATCGCCGAATTCGTCCCGTTCCTCCCTCGTCGGAGTGCGCTCGGGACGGGGCTTGGGTGCGCTTGGGTACGTCGATCATTCTGATCTGAACGGCCGCCTCGCGGGCTCCTCGGCGGGTTACTGCAGCTGTGTTCCGGCACCGGCTCGAGCACCACACGGGACGCCTGCCACGGCCCGCATACGAGACGGGCGCCCCGCACTGCGGACACCCCCGAAGCTCCTACCCCGACATGAATCCACGGTACCGAATCGGCGCCTAATTCGCATCACCGAAACGTCCGCAGATCCGGAGTGCATTGGGTGTGCGGTTGACGGCATTTCGGGTTTTCGCGGTAGGGACGTTGCGGCAGTTCGGCGAGTTGAGACATGCGGGCAGGGTGGTCGCGGAGTGGGCGCCAAGAGGCCGTTGCTGTGGTGCTGGCAGCTGTGGGTCTAGCGATACGTGGTGGTCGAGTCAGAAGCGGGAAGTCGAACCCCCGTAGGACGCGAGACCGATAGCGGTCACGCGTGCGGGGGCCGGCGAGATCGTCGCACCCGCTACGGGCGGGCCGGAACGACGGGCCTACCGTTCCCGGCCGAGGTAGACATCCGCGAGAGCGCCTCGGCGATCTGCCGGTCACGGTCCTGGGATGCGTGCTGGTAGCGCAGGGCGGCGTTGACGCTGCTGTGCCCGAGTCGCTGCTGGAGGTCCGCCAAGGTTGCGCCGGCCATCGCGGCCATCGTCGCGCCGGTGTGGCGCAGGTCGTGGAGGCGGAGGTCCGGTCGCACCTGCCGCCACACGCGCCGGCTGCCAGTACTTGTACAGCGTCGACGGCTGGAGGTTCGAGACGCCGTTGGCGCCGGGAAAGAGGAGGTCGTTGGAGCTGGTCCGGTGAAAGACCTCGAGATGGCTCACCGCTGGGACGATGTGCGGCGGGATGGCGACCAGCGGGGTGCCAGCCGCCGACTTCGGGGTGCCGGTGACCGCCTTGCCGCGGACCCAGGAGACCGCGCGCTCGACCCGCACGGTGCCGTGGACGACGTCGACGTCGCGGCGACGAAGCTCGAGTAGCTCCCCCTGCGCAGGGCGCACCAGGCGCCGAGCAGCACCAGCGCTCGGTACTGCTCGGGCATTGCCTCGACAATGGCGGACAGCTCCTCGACCGACGCCGGCCGGACGTCACGAGCCCGCGGCGAGTTCGAGGCTCCGCGGATACGGCACGGGTTCGCGTCGATGAGGTCATCCGCGACCGCCGTGTTCAGCACAGCCTTGAGGAGTGCTTAGGAGCGCGCCCGGACGGTCGGGGTGTCAGGGTTCATCGACGCCCACCACGTGCGGACCTCAGCAGGCGTGATGTCGGCGATGGGCCGGTTGGTGAACCGCGGCACGAGGTACTTGTTGAGCACGTGCTCGTAGCCCTCACGCGTCTTCGGCTTGATCTCCCGGGTTGCGACCCAGGTTGTCGCGTAGTCGGTGAACGTCACTACGGCTGTCTGAGGCGCCGGCGGCTCGGGGCGCTCGAACTCCCCGTGGACGATCTTCTGCCGCTCGACCCCGAGCCACCCCTCGGCATCGGCCTTGCTGAGGAAGGTGATCGGCGCGTTGGTCCGGCGCAGGTCGGGAGCCATGTAGCTCGCCTGCCAGCGCCCGGAAGGCAGTTTCCGGATCCGGCCGAACCCCCGTCGGCCCTTCCGGCCGCTCATGACGTCGACTCGGAACGGCCCGTTCGTGCCATCTGCGTGCCATATCGCTGATTACTGGTGTCCATCTCTGACTCCCCGTGTCCACGGAGTCGGGCCCGTGAACACGGACATTCTCCCAGTTCAGAGGGGTCGGAGACAAGGTCAAGTGCGAGAGCTGGC
>CAWDXP010000015.1:0-17315 GCA_963806295.1 uncultured Actinomycetota bacterium
ATGCCGCCGGCGTCGCCGTGCGCGCGGTGAGCGTTGCGGCCGTGGTCGGCACCGGCGGTGCGCCGGCATCCGACGAGCACCCGGCCATTACCACGACGAGCCCCGCGCTCACCGCGAGCGTTACGGACGAGATTGTCCTTTCCATGCCACCACCTTTCCAGCTCCTTTACCTCGTGTTTTCACAGCGTCCGACTTCGTGTAATGACGGCACGGTGACACCCGCCGTGACCCTGCCGCCCGTCCACTCTGACAGGTTGGTGCCACTACGGCGACGTTCTGCTTCCGGGCAGGGCGAGCGCCTTGTTAGTGGTCCTGCCACCGAAGCGCTCAGGGTGTTTCGGTGGTCGGTGCTCGCGCAGGGGCGAGGCACCACATGAGGCAGGGGAGCCCACCAGTGCACGTCAATACAAGCATGCCCGAAATCAGCGGAGACGAAGTGTCGAGCTGGTTCACGACGACACCGATACGACAACATTGCCCAGCTCGGGTGGCAGGACGTCCGCACCTTCTTCCCGGTGGCACTCGCCGGGCTGGTCGTCTGGTCGCTCTGGCTCTACCGCGTCATCCTGTCGCGGCGAGCCCGACCGATCGTGACCGACTTCCGCACGACGACCTCCGTGGTCGTTCCCTCGTTCCACGAGGACGTGCCGATCCTGATGCGCTGCCTGCGTTCGTGGCTCGACCAGGACCCCACCGAGGTCATCGTCGTGCTCGACATCGCCGACGTCGAGGCGATGGAGCAGATCCGCGCGCTCGACGACCCTCGGGTACGGCCGTTCCTGTTCCGCCACGCCGGGAAGCGGTCGGCCCTCGGCGTCGGCATCCGCGAGGCGGTCGGCGAGGTGCTGGTGCTCACCGACTCGGACACGAGCTGGCAGCCCGGCCTGCTCGAGGCGGTGCAGATGCCGTTCGCCGACCCCCGGGTCGGGGCCGTCAGCACCCAGCAGAACGTCTACGAGCGCACGACGAGCGTCTGGCGGCGGCTCGCCGACTGGCTGGTCAACCTGCGGTACCACGACTACGTGCCCGCAATGGGCCAGGCCGGCGCCGTGGCCTGCGTGTCCGGTCGCACCGGCGCCTACCGCCGCGACGCCGTGCTCCCGGTGCTCGAGCACCTGGAGAACGAGTTCTTCCTGGGCCGGCGCTGCATCTCCGGTGACGACGGTCGGCTGACCTGGCTCGTGCTCGGCTCGGGCTACAAGACGGTGCACCAGTCCACTGCCCGCGCGCTGTCGATGTTCCCGGCGAGCTTCCGGGCGTTCCTCAAGCAGCGGGTGCGCTGGAGCCGCAACAGCTACCGGTGCTACCTGACCGCCATCCACGAGGGCTGGCTGTGGCGCGTGCCGTTCGTCACCAAGATCACGGTGCTCCAGATCATCCTGACGCCGGTCACCATGGGGGTGACCATCGGCTACCTGCTGTTCAGCCGGCTCGAGGCGACGCCCATCGGCGTGTCCCTGGCCGTGGGGTGGCTGCTGCTCGGGCGCGGCATCCGCAGCTGGTCGCACCTGCGCCGGCACCCGGGCGAGATCGTGTTGCTGCCCCTCCTGACCGTGGTCGTGGTGCTCATCGCGTTGCCCATCAAGCTGTTCGCCTTCGTCACCATGAACCGCCAGGGCTGGCTGACCCGGCACGCCGATACTGTGGGTGGGGACGGCCAGACCCAGGCCAGCCTCGCCGGGGCTGCGGCGACGCCGGCGCCGGCCGAGCACCACAACACCGACCTGGTGCCGGAGTGGTCCCGATGAGGGCCGCCGCCACCCGCTGGGCCCTCGCCACGGCCCTCGCACTCACCGTCGGCCTCGTCGGGGCGCTGCCTGCCACTGCCGCCGACAACCCCACGCCCACGACATCCGACGAGGCCGATCCGGAGGTGACGATCGATCGCCTGCCGTACCCCGGGAAGCCGGACAAGGAGGCCGCCCTCGTGGCCGACGAGGACGCGCGGCTGGCCGAGATCCGCACCGTCGCCTCGCTGTCGCGATGGACCGACAAGCCGCTGCAGACGCCCTACCGCCTCACCACGGGCGCGTCCTACAGCCTCGTGCTCACCCAGCGGCGCGCCGCCTACACGCTGACCGACCTGCTGGCGCTGGCCCCGCAGACCTTCGTGCGCCAGCCCGACGGGTCCTACCTGCTCTCCGAGCACCTCATCATCCAGTCCGGGGCCATCCTGCGGCTCAGTGCGCCCACCGCCCTGACGATCCGGATGGCCAGCGACGTCAACGGGTTCGTCTCGATCGTCAACTACGGCGGCCGGCTCGAGATCGCCGGCACCGCCGAGCGGCCGGTCACGGTGACCAGCTGGGACCGCGAGGGCGGTCACCCCGACACCATCACCGACGACGGTCGGGCCTACCTCCGCTCGCTGGGGGGCCAGGTGGCCATGTCGCACGCGGTGCTCGACTCGTTGGGGTTCTGGAGCGGGCGCACCGGCGGCCTGTCGCTCACCGGCACCGACCGCCCGACGCCCGGAGCCCTGAACGCCCTGGGCAAGCAGCTGACCGTGCGGATGGAGAAGGACCGTGCCAAGGCGCGCGACAAGGACCCGAAGGCGGTCGTTCCCGACTCCACCGGAGGAGTGACGCTCGACAAGGTGCTGCCGGCTGGCAAACTGCCGCTCCCCGTGGTTGACATCGACCAGCCCGAGTACAGCTTCGTCTCCGCGGCGCTGACCGACGTCAAGCAGAGCGACGGTGCGTTCGGCCTGTTCGTCGCCGGCGCCAGCGGGATCGACATCCGGCGAAGCAGCTTCTCCGGCAACCTCGTCGACGGGGTGGTGCTGCACCGCTTCGTGTCGAACGCCGTACTGCAGGACGTCGTGTCGCAGCGCAACGGTGGCGACGGCATCCTGCTCGCGCGGGCCTCGACGGGCACCGTGCTGTCGGAGGTGCAGAGCCTGGGGAACGCCCGCAACGGCATCACCATCTCGGGGCTCCCACTCGCCAGCGGCCCGAGCGCGACGGGCACCCCCGTGGGGGACTACGGCAACAACTCGGTGTCGAACAGCGTGTCGGCCGACAACCGGCGCTACGGCATCGAAGTCGTCGGCGGCCACCGGATCGCCATCAACGCCAACCAGGTCAACGGCAACGACATGGGCATCGTGGTGCGCGACGGCACCCGTGAGTTCACCGCCGTGGGCAACTCGGTCTCGGACCAGGGCCGCCAGGGCATCTCGCTGCGCGACGGGGTGGCGCAGGCCGTCGTCACCGGCAACATGGTCGACGGCGGCGAGACCAGCGTCTACCTGCGCGACTCCCAGGCCACGATCGACCGCAACACCCTGACCGGGGCCAGCCTGCACAGCGTCTCGCTGGTCGGCGAGGTCACCGGAACCCACGTCGACCGCAACACCATCAGCGGCCGAGGGCCGAGCGCGCTCGACGCGACGCGCACCCAGGACTTCTCGTGGCGGCCGTTCCAGAACGACACCTCCGGCTGGACCGACACCACACCGTTCCTGGTCACCCTCAAGCGCCTGGCCCAGCCGCTGACTCTGCTCTGGTTGACGCTCGCGGTCGTGGTCGTGGTCACGGCGATCCGGGGGCGCTCGGCGCGGCGCGTCCGCCGGGCGGCCTACGTCGACCGATCGCCGCTGCATCGCCCGGATGACGTGCTGGTCGCCACCCCGCCGCGCGTGCAGGTGCCCTCGTGACCGGGGCCACCCGCCGGGGGAACGCGGTGCGGCTCACGGTGGTCGCGGTCGTCGGCGTCGTCGCCACGCTCGCGGGGTGCTCGTTCACGGAGGACCCGGCGTCACCGAGCAACTCCGTATCGGTGCCGCCGCCACCGTCGGTGCCACCGGCACCCTCGATCGGCAGCACCGACAGCGAGGAGGAGGTCACTCCGAGTGCCTCGCCCGAGGAAGCGCCGGACCGTGACGGCAAGCCGCGCAACACCCCCGGCGTCGAGCGCACGGCCAAGGCGTCGGATGCCGGCCGCCTCCCGTTCGCACGGGTCACCTGCCCGTCGTCCAGCGGCACCGAGGTCGGCACGGGCGACCAGCTGAAGGAGGCATTGGCGAAGGCGGCCCCCGGCGACGTCATCCGGCTGGCGCCGGGCACCTACCAGGGTGCCTTCGTCGCCCAGAGGTCGGGCACCGCAGACCAGCCGATCTGGTTGTGCGGCAACCAGGACGCCGTGCTCGAGAGTGACGGCATCAAGTCCGGTTACGTCCTCCACCTCGACGGTGCCACGCACTGGCGCCTCGTCGGCTTCTCCGTGCGCAACGGGCAGAAGGGCGTCATGGCCGACGGCACGGTCGGGCTCCGTGATCCAGGACCTCACCGTCGACACCATCGGCGACGAGGGCATCCACCTGCGCCGGCACAGCACCGACAACGTCGTGATCGGCAACCGGGTGGGCAACACCGGCCTGCGGCGCGACAAGTTCGGCGAGGGCATCTACGTGGGCACGGCCATCAGCAACTGGTGCACGATCACCGGCTGCGAGCCAGACCGCAGCGACCGCAACGTCGTCGCCGAGAACGTCCTGGGTCCGACGACCTCGGAGAACGTCGACATCAAGGAAGGCACCGTGGGTGGCCTCCTGGTCGGCAACCGGCTGGACGGGTCGGGCACCGTCGCGGCGGACTCGCTCGTCGACGTCAAGGGCACGGCGTGGCTGGTGACCGGCAACACCGGTGCCAACGCACCACTCGACGGCTTCCAGACCCACCAGATCGAGAAGCGGTGGGGCGAGCGCAACGTCTTCTCCGGAAACACGCTCACCGCCGGGCCGGTGCCGGAGGCCCTGCGCGAGGACGCGCAGGACGCCAAGGGACGCTTCGGCTTCGCGTTCCGCCCCGACGGAGGGAACACCCTCACCTGCGACAACACGGTGCAGGGACAGCTGGAGCTGGCCACGGTGGCGTGCTCGGGCTCCTGAGCACCCAGCCGACATCCAGCACCCCTCCACCCGCCGCCCGGCGGCCACGCCCACCGGCGCGGTCACGCCGGCCGCTCTCCCATCACCGGCTTCACCACACCACGACGAGCTCCACCACACCATGACGAGCAGCACCACCAGACAGGGGAACCACATGAACCAGCTGACCTACACCAGAGGACAACCCACGCCGGACACGACCAGCGACTGGGACGTCGCAGCCGAGCCGCAGGGCCCGGACGCACCCACCATCACCGTCATCGGCACCGGGTACCTCGGTGCGACCCACGCGGTGTGCATGGCCGCTCTCGGCTTCCGACGTCATCGGGGTCGACGTCGACCCCGACAAGGTCGCACGGCTCTCGGCGGGGGAGCTGCCCTTCTTCGAGCCCGGACTCGACGAGCTGCTGTCCAAGACGCTTGCGACGGGGCGGCTGAGCTTCACGTCGTCGCTGCAGGAGGCGGCGGCCCACGGTGATGTGCACTTCGTCTGCGTCGGCACGCCCCAGCAGCGCGGGCTCGCACGCCGCGGACCTCACGTATGTCGACGGGGCGGTGTCCGACCTCGCGGCGCACCTCGCGCGGCCCTGCCTGATCGTGGGCAAGTCGACCGTCCCGGTCGGCACGGCGCGTCGGCTCGCCGCCCTGGTGCACGAGTCGGCCCCAGCCGGCACGGCTGTCTCGCTCGCCTGGAACCCCGAGTTCCTCCGGGAGGGGTACGCGGTCGAGGACACTCTGCACCCAGACCGGCTGGTGTTCGGCATCGCCGGCGACGGGCCCGACGGCGGCGAGCACGCGGCATCCCTGCTGCATCGGGTGTACGCGCCGATCCTCGAGGCGGGGACCCCGCTGGTCACCACCGACCTCGAGACGGCCGAGCTCGTCAAGGTCGCCGCCAACCGCTTCCTGGCGACGAAGATCTCCTACATCAACGCCATGGCGGAGATCTGCGAGGTGACCGGCGCCGACGTCCAGGACCTGGCGGCCGCGCTGGCGCACGACTCGCGGATCGGCGGCCGCTTCCTGCAGCCGGGCCTGGGCTTCGGCGGCGGGTGCCTCCCCAAGGACATCCGGGCGTTCATGGCCCGCACCGAGGAGCTCGGCGTGGGCCAGGCGACGGCCTTCCTGCGCGAGGTCGACGCCATCAACGGCCGCCGGCGGCGTCGTACGGTCGACCTCGTGCGCGACCTCGCGGGCGGCTCCCTCGAGGGGGTGCGGGTCTGCGCGCTCGGTGCGGCGTTCAAGCCGAACTCCGACGACATCCGCGACGCCCCGGCCCTCGACGTCGCGCGGATGCTCCAGGAGGAGGGCGCCATCGTCAGCGTCTACGACCCGGAGGCGATGGACAACGCCCGGCGGGCCTACCCCGACCTGCACTACGCCGATGGCGTGGGTGCGGCCGCTCGCGGAGCCGACGTCGTCGTCCTGCTCACCGAGTGGCAGCAGTTCCGCGCCATCGACCCCGAGCTGCTCGGGCACATCGTGGCGCAGCGCCACATCGTCGACGGGCGACACGCCCTGCCGGCGCAGGTGTGGCGGGCCGCGGGCTGGGAGTATCGCGCCCTCGGTCGGAGGTGAGGGTCGGGGGCGGCTATTCTGGATGGTCGTGGCCGTCCCGGGCCGCCGCCCCCACCACCGAAGGTTTCACCGTGATCACCGCTGCCTCCGTCGAACTGCGCGCGGGCTCCCGCCTGCTGCTCGACGCCGTGTCGTTCCGGGTGGCTCCCGGCGACCGGGTGGGGCTGGTCGGCCGCAACGGTGCGGGCAAGACCACGCTGACCAAGGCCCTGGCCGGGGTCACCCAGCCCGCGGGCGGCACCATCACCCGCAGTGGCGACGTGGGCTACCTGCCGCAGGACCCGCGCACCGGTGACCTGCACGTCACCGCCCGCGACCGGGTGCTGTCCGCCCGCGGTCTCGACACGATCGTGCGCGACCTGCGCGCCGCCGAGCAGTCGATGGCGGCCGAGACCGGCGAGAAGCAGGACAAGGCGATGCGCCGCTACAGCCGGCTCGAGGCCGAGTTCACCGCGGCGGGCGGGTATGCCGCCGAGTCCGAGGCCGCCCAGATCGCCGGTGCCCTCGGGCTCGACGAGCGGGTGCTCGGCCAGGAGCTCGGCACGCTCTCGGGCGGCCAGCGCCGCCGCATCGAGCTCACCCGCATCCTGTTCTCGGGCGCCGAGACGCTGCTCCTCGACGAGCCCACCAACCACCTCGACGCCGACTCCATCGCCTGGCTGCGCGACCACCTCAAGGGCTACCGCGGCGGCCTCGTGGTCATCTCGCACGACGTCGAGCTGCTCGACGCCGTGGTCAACAAGGTCTTCCACCTCGACGCCAACCGCGGCGAGCTCGACCAGTACAACCTGGGCTGGAAGGCCTACCTGCTGCAGCGCGAGACCGACGAGCGGCGCCGCAAGCGCGAGCGCGCCAACGCCGAGAAGAAGGCCTCGGTGCTGATGGCCCAGGCCGACAAGATGCGCGCCAAGGCGACCAAGACCGTCGCGGCCCAGAACATGGCCCGCCGGGCCGAGCGGCTGCTGTCCGGCCTGGAGGCCGAGCGCACCCACGACAAGGTCGCCAAGCTGCGCTTCCCCAAGCCCTCACCGTGCGGCAAGACGCCGCTGCGCGCCAGCGGGTTGTCGCGGTCCTACGGGTCGCAGGAGGTCTTCACCGACGTCGACCTGGCCATCGACCGCGGCTCGCGCGTCGTCGTGCTCGGCCTCAACGGCGCCGGCAAGACCACCCTGCTGCGGATGCTGGCCGGCGTCGACACGCCCGACACCGGTCAGGTCGAGCCCGGGCACGGCCTGAAGATCGGCTACTACGCCCAGGAGCACGAGAACCTCGACGTCGAGCGCACGGTGCTCGAGAACATGAAGTCCGCGGCGCCCGACCTCGGCGAGACCGACGTGCGCAAGGTGCTCGGCTCCTTCCTGTTCAGCGGTGACGACGTCAACAAGCCCTCCGGGGTGCTCTCCGGCGGCGAGAAGACCCGGCTCTCGCTCGCCCTGCTCGTCGTGTCGTCGGCCAACGTGCTGCTGCTCGACGAGCCCACCAACAACCTCGACCCGGCCTCGCGCGAGGAGATCCTCGGCGCGCTGCGCACCTTCGAGGGTGCCGTCGTGCTGGTGACGCACGACGAGGGCGCCGTCGACGCGCTCGAGCCCGAGCGCATCCTGCTGCTCCCCGACGGCGTCGAGGACCTGTTCAGCGCCGACTACCGCGACCTGGTCAACCTGGCCTGACCCGCCGCCCGGGGCGGGAGGATGGGGCCATGAGGAGCTCCCGCACCACCGCGGCCGTGCTCCTCGCCGTGGCGGTGCTGGTCGTCACGGCGTGCACCACCAGCCCGGATGCCGTGACGTCACCGCCCGCTCCCGCCCCACCGCCCGCGTCGACGGCACCGACCCACACGCCGAGCGCGCACGGCCACGACCGAGCGCGACCGGCGGCACGGCATCCGTGCGGTTCTCGGCCCTCGGCGACATCAACTCCACCGCGGCATCGGATGCCGTGCTGCGCTCGATCGGCGACCGGCACGACGACTTCACCCTCGCGCTCGGCGACCTGTCCTACGGGGCCGACGGCGAGGAGGAGGCCTGGTGCCGCTTCGTGACCCGCCGGGTGGGCGCGGACCACCCCTTCGAGCTGGTCGCGGGCAACCACGAGTCGAAGGGCGACAACGGCGACATCGACCGCTTCGCGAGGTGCCTGCCGAACCGGCTGCCCGGGCTCGTGGGCAGCTACGGCCGGCAGTGGTACGTCGACCAGCCGGCAGCCGACCCGCTGGTGCGGGTCGTCATGGTCTCGCCCGCCCTCGACTTCGGGCACGGCGAGTGGTCCTACGCCCGGGGCACCCCTCACCACGACTGGCTGCGGGCGGCGGTCACGGGGGCGCGCGCGGCCGGCATCCCCTGGGTCGTCGTCGGCATGCACAAGCCCTGCCTGTCGGTCGGCAACTACGAGTGCGACCCCGGCGCCGAGGTCGTCGACCTGCTGCTCGAGACCGGGGTCGACCTCGTGCTCACCGGCCACGAGCACCTCTACCAGCGCACCCGGCCGTTGGCCCTCGGTGCCGGCTGCCGCGGGATCCACCCGGGCCGCTACGACGCGGACTGCGTTGCGCCCCAACGTGGCACGACGTTCGTCACGGTCGGCACGGGTGGCACGCCCCTGCGCGACGTGCACGGGTCCGATTCCGAGCGGCGCTACTTCGCGGCGCTGAGCGGCAAGGACCTCGAGCCCTCGTTCGGCTCGCTCGACGTGCAGCTGACCGCCGAGCGGCTCACGGCATCCTTCGTGCCGGTGGCGGGCGGCACCTTCACCGACGAGGTGGTGCTCACCCGCTGAGGGTCCGCACCACGTGCGCGGTGATGGTGTCGCGCGCGCGGCGGCCCTCGGGCGTCGGCAGCAGGGGGTAGTCGTGTGGTGAGCCCGGCTCCACGTGCAGGGTGAGGTCGGCCGTCGCGGGTGCCAGCTCGCGCAGCCGGTCGCAGTCGGGCCGGCAGATGTCGCGCGACCCGACCAGCACGAGCGTCGGCGGCAGCGCGGTCAGGTCGCCGTACAGCGGGCTGACGACGGGGTCGGTCGGCTCCCGGCCAGCGACCCAGTGCGCGGCGATGGGCCGCATGCCTGCGCGGGTGAGCCACGGGTCGTGCGGTTCGACCAGGTCGGCTGCCGGGTTCGACATCGACAGGTCGAGCCAGGGTGCGATGAGGGTGAGCCCGGCGATGGTGCCGGCCTCCGCGTTCGTCTGGGCCCACCTCAGCGCGAGCGTGCCACCGGCGGAGTCGCCGAGCACGTGCAGCGGTGACGTGGGAGCGAGCCGCTCGTGCAGGGCCTCGAGGAAGGCCTCGGCATCGGTCACGTCGTGCGCGGGCGCGAGCGGGTAGCGCGCGACGTGCACCTCCCGGCTCGTCGTGTCGGCGAGGTGGGAGATCAGCGACCAGTGCTGCTTCTGGATGCCGTTGACGAACGCGCCGCCGTGCAGGTAGACGAGCGCACCGGCATCCGAGGTGGCGCCGTTGGGCGGGCGCACGGTGACCACCTCGCCGCTGCCGAGGGGGGTGGTCGTCGACCGGGTGACCAGCTCCTCGGGCAGCGGCGCGGCCGGGATGCCGTGGGCCATGCTCTGCAGCCCGGCCTCGACCGTGCGGTAGCGCTTCTTGCGGGTGGCCCGCAGGTAGGCGCAGACGGCGTGGGTCTGCCAGCTCGCCATGGGTGGCGACCTCCGTCAGCCCGGGATGGCCGGCAGGCGGGTGAGTGCCTGCGCGACGGCCTCCTGCAGCTCGGTGTCGGCCCAGGTGTGGTCGACCAGGTCGCCGGTGAGGTAGGCGTCGTACGCGGGCAGGTCGAGGTGGCCGTGGCCGCACAGCGCGGTGAGGATGACCTTCTCCTCGCCGGTCTCGATGCACGCGATGGCCTCGTCGACGGCCGCCGCGAGGGCGTGCGTCGGCTCCGGCGCCGGCACGATGCCCTCGGTGCGGGCGAACAGCACCCCGGCCGCGAAGCAGTCCTTCTGCGTCTTGGCGACCGCCTCGATGAGGTCCTCCTCGTAGAGGTGGCTGATCAGCGGGCTCATCCCGTGGTAGCGCAGGCCGCCCGCGTGGATCGGGTCGGGCATGAAGTCGTGGCCGAGCGTGTGCATCTTGAGCATGGGGGTCAGGCCGGCCACGTCGCCGAAGTCGTAGGCGTAGGTGCCCTGGGTGAGGCTCGGGCAGGATGCCGGCTCGACGGCGCGGATGACGGGCCCGGTTCCGTTGGCGAGCTTCTCGCGCAGGAACGGGAAGGTCAGCCCGCCGAAGTTCGAGCCACCACCGGTGCACCCGACGATCAGGTCGACGCTCTCGCCGATCTTCGCGAGCTGGAGCAGGGCCTCCTCGCCGATGATCGTCTGGTGCAGCAGCACGTGGTTGAGCACCGAGCCGAGCGCGTAGTTGACGGTGGGGTCCTGGGCGGCCATCTCGACCGCCTCGCTGATCGCCAGCCCGAGCGAGCCGTTGGAGTGGGGGTCGCTCGCCAGCATCGCCCGACCGGCCTCGGTCAGGTCGGACGGGCTGGGGTGCACGGTGCCGCCGAACACCTCCATCATGATCTTGCGGTAGGGCTTGGCGTCGTACGAGGCCCGCACCTGCCAGACCTCGCACTCCATGTCGAACTGGGCGCAGGCGAACGACAGCGCGGTGCCCCACTGGCCGGCGCCGGTCTCGGTCGTCAGCTTCCGGATGCCGGCCTTGGCGTTGTAGTAGGCCTGCGGCACAGCGGTGTTCGGCTTGTGGGACCCGGCGGGGGAGACGCCCTCGTACTTGTAGTAGATCTTCGCGGGGGTGCCGAGGGCCTTCTCGAGCCGGTGCGCGCGGTAGAGAGGGGAGGGCCGCCACAGCTTGTAGACGTCCTGCACCTCCGGCGGGATGTCGATGTACTGCTCGGTGCTCACCTCCTGCGCGATGAGGTCCATCGGGAAGATCGCCGAGAGGTCGTCGGGTCCGACCGGCTGGCCGGTGCCGGGGTGCAGCGGCGGCGGGGGAGGCGTCGGCAGGTCGTGGAGGATGTTGTACCAACGCGTCGGCATCTCGTCCTCGTCGAGCAGGACCTTGTGGCGCAGTGGTGCGGACAACGGCGTACCTCTCCCTCGGTGGCGTCCGCCCGGGTGGCGGCGCCGCCGTCATCCTCGGGTGGGGCCCTCTCGGGCACAAGGGGGTGACCACGGGCAGGAACACCTGTCAGGGGGCGGTGGTTGACTCACTGGCCAGACGACGACTTGAGGAGCACGACCGGTGAGCATGCAAGGGTGGCAGGCGCTGCACAGCCTGAGCCGGGACTCCAGCGTCAAGGAGCGCCGTCTGGCTCCGGGCACGACCCGGCGGGTGATCGGCTACGCCCGGCCCTACAAGGTGCAGATCGGCTGGTTCCTGGGCATCGTCGTCATCGAGTCGCTGCTGGTGGTGGCCGCGCCGCTGCTGCTGAAGTCACTCGTCGACGACGGCATCTACCCCAAGGACTCCGCACTCGTCGTGCAGCTGTCCCTGCTCATCGCCCTGATCGCGATCGTCGGCGCCGGGCTCACCCTCGTCGAGCGGTGGTTCTCCGCCCGCATCGGTGAGGGCCTGATCTACGACCTGCGCACCCAGGTCTTCTCGCACGTGCTGCGCCAGCCGGTCGCGTTCTTCACCCGTGCCCAGACCGGCGCGTTGGTCACCCGGCTGGGCAGCGACGTGATCGGCGCCCAGCAGGCCTTCACCTCGGTGCTGTCCAGCGTCGTCAGCAACGCCATCACGCTGGTCGTCATCGTCGGGGCGATGGCCCTGCTGTCCTGGCCGCTCACCCTTGGGGCCCTGGCCCTGGTGCCGTTCTTCCTGGTGCCGGCCCGGCTGATGGGGCGCCGCCTGGCCAGCCTGGCCCACGAGCAGATGGTGCAGAACGCGGAGGTCGGCACCCGCATGACCGAGCGCTTCAACGTCGCCGGTGCCCTGCTCGTCAAGCTGTTCGGCCGCCCCGCCGTCGAAGACCGCGAGTACGCCGTGCGTGCCGCGACCGTGCGCGACATCGGGGTACGCATCGCGGTCAACCGCGCGGTGTTCATGGTCGCCCTCACCCTCGTGGCGTCGCTGGCCACCGCGATGGTCTACGGCGTCGGTGGCCTGATGGCCGTCAACGACACGCTCACCGTGGGCACCCTGCTCGCCCTCACCGCCCTGCTGGCGCGGCTCTACGGCCCGCTGACCGCCATCTCCAACGTGCGCGTCGACATCCTCACTGCGCTGGTCTCGTTCGAGCGGGTCTTCGAGGTGCTCGACCTCGAGCCGCTCGTGGCCGAGGCGCCCGACGCCCGCCCGGTGCCGTCCGGCCCGGTGCGGGTCGAGGTCGACGGCGTGTCCTTCTCCTACCCGTCGGCCGACGAGGTCTCGTTGGCCTCGCTCGAGACCACGGCGACCGGCGACCGGCGGGGCAGCGGGCCGGTGCTGCACGACGTGTCGTTCACCGTCGAGCCCGGCTCGCTGGTCGCCCTCGTCGGCCCCAGCGGGGCCGGCAAGACCACGATCACCTCGCTCGTGGCGCGCCTCTACGACCCCACCGGGGGTGCGGTGCGCATCAACGGGCTCGACGTGCGCGACGCCCAGACGGAGTCGCTGCACGACGCGGTCGGGGTCGTCACCCAGGACGCCCACCTCTTCCACGACACGATCCGGGCCAACCTCGCCTACGCCGCCCCGGAGGCCACGGAGGAGGACATGGTGGCGGCGCTGCGGGCCGCCCAGGTCTGGTCGCTCGTCGACTCGCTGCCCTCCGGGCTCGACACCGTGGTCGGTGACCGCGGCCACCGGCTGTCCGGCGGCGAGAAGCAGCGCCTCGCCATCGCCCGGCTGCTGCTCAAGGGGCCGGGGCTGATCGTGCTCGACGAGGCGACCGCCCACCTCGACAGCGAGTCGGAGCAGGCCCTTCAGCGGGCCCTCGACCACGCGCTGCGCGACCGCTCGGCGCTGGTCATCGCCCACCGGCTGAGCACGGTGCGGCACGCCGACCAGATCCTCGTCGTCGACGACGGCACGATCGTCGAGCGCGGCACCCACTCCGAGCTGGTCGCCTCGGGCGGCATCTACAGCGAGCTCTACCGCACCCAGTTCAGTGAGGAGCTCGGCGAGGTGCTCGACGCCCCGGTGGCCTGACCTCAGCAGGCGCCGGCTACTCGTCCTCCTCGTCCCAGATGCGGGTCTTCTTGGGCTTCTTCGGGTACTTCTCGGGGTTCTCCAGGCGCAGCTCGCGGCGGATGCCGAACCAGATGAGCACGAACCCGAGCGACATGGTGAGCCACCACTGGTAGGCGTAGGCCAGGTGCGGCCCCAAGCTGCGGTCGGGCTCGCCGAGGGCCTGGGGCCGCGGCGCCGTCGTGCCGTCGGGCAGCCTCTCGGACTCCAGGAGCACGTACCCCGGCAGCACCTGGCTCGATCCCAGCTCGGCTGCGGCCTCACGCACGTTCAGGTTGGCGATCTGGCCAGCGGGCAGCGCCCGGTTCCTCGAACCCTGGCCACGCCGGACCCAACCGACCACCTCGACCTCGGCGTCCGGTGCGGGCACGGCCGCGGGGAGCACGCTCGCCCCGCGCTCCGACTCGCCCACCCAGCCCCGGTCGACGATGACGTCAGGCCCGCCGGCGGTCGGGCGCAGGGACCACAGCAGCTCGTAGCCCGCCTCGCTGTCGAGCGGCCGGTTCCGCACGTAGACCGGCCCGGCCGCATAGCGACCGGTCACGGTGACGCGGGTCCACTCGTCGTCGGGGTCGAGCCCCGCGGGCGAGAGCACCGATGCCAGCGGCACCGGGTCGGCGCGGTAGTGGGTGTCGAGCCGCTCGTTGCGCTGGGCCTTGGCCTCGTGACGGTGGAACTGCCACCAGCCGAGGTGGTAGCAGGTGAACGCGATGAGCGCAGCGAGGAGGAGGGCGCCCAGCCAGCGAGGTGTCACGAGCCGCCTGAGCACGTGGCCACGGTACGCGACGTACATTGGTCGCCTATGACCGACCTACCAGCCCCGCGCCTGCTCGACCGCTTCGGCCGCGCCGGTCGTGACCTGCGCGTGTCGGTCACCGACCGGTGCAACCTGCGCTGCAGCTACTGCATGCCGGCCGAGGGCCTGGACTGGCTGCCCAAGCCGGAGATGCTCACCGACGACGAGCTGGTGCGGCTGGTCACCGTGATGGTCGGCCTGGGCATCACCCAGGTGCGGCTCACCGGCGGCGAGCCGCTGCTGCGCCGCAGCCTGGTCGACGTCGTGCGCCGCATCGCCGACCTCGAGCCGCGACCGCGCATCGCCATGACCACCAACGGCATCGGGCTCGACCGGCTGGCCGCCCCGCTGGCCGAGGCGGGCCTCGACCGGGTCAACGTCAGCCTCGACACCATCGACCCCGAGCACTTCGGCCGGCTCACCCGGCGCGACCGCTTCAACGACGTGGTGGCCGGGCTCAAGGCCGCCGCGGATGCCGGGTTGACGCCCGTCAAGGTCAACGCCGTGGCCATGCGCGGCGTCAACGACACCGACGTCCCCGACCTGCTCCAGTGGTGCCTCGACCGGGGCTACGAGCTGCGGTTCATCGAGCAGATGCCGCTCGACGCGCAGCACGCCTGGGACCGCTCGCTGATGGTGTCGCAGGAAGAGATCCTGGAGCGGCTGGGGGAGCGGTTCACGCTCACCCCGGTGCCCGACCGGGGCAGCGCCCCGGCCGAGCTGTTCTTCGTCGACGGCGGGCCGGCCACCGTGGGCGTCATCGCCAGCGTGTCAGCACCGTTCTGCGGCAGCTGCGACCGGGTCCGGCTCACGGCCGACGGTCAGCTGCGCAACTGCCTGTTCGCCCGCCGCGAGGTCGACCTGCGGGGTCCGATCCGGGCCGGCGCCACCGACACCGAGCTCGCCGACCTGGTCATCGCCGAGATGTGGGCCAAGAAGTCCGGCCACGGCATCGAGAAGGCCGGCTTCGAGCAGCCCGACCGCCCGATGTCAGCGATCGGCGGCTGAGTCCTCGGGGTCCCACGGCTCGTAGGGCGCCCGGGTGATCTGCGGGGTCGGGTCGACCACGGGCAGCACCGGGCGCACCCGACCACTGACGCGCGGCATCACCGCGTTGGCGGCGACCACGGCCACGAACGGCAGGAACACGGCGCCGGCGGCGAAGATCCACCGGTACCAGGCGTCGACCACCACGAGCAGGATGAAGCACACGGTGCGGATCGCCATCGTGATGAGGTACTGCTTGAGCCGCCGGGCCTGGTCCTCGGTGCGCGCCTCCGGCGCGCTCGTCACCGACTGGATGTCGTGGTGGTGACGGGTTGTGGGCACCCGTCCACTGTATGTCGCGCTGCTCCGACTACCCAGCGGTAGTCCACTAGGTTCGACGGCATGAGTGAGCCCCGTACCGTCCTCGTCACCGGCGGCAACCGCGGTATCGGCCTGGCCATCGCCCGGTCGTTCGCCGAGGCCGGCGACCGCGTCGCCGTGACCCACCGCTCCGGAGAGGCGCCGGAGGGCCTGGTCGGCGTCCGTTGCGACGTCACCGACACGGCATCCGTCGACGCCGCCTTCACCGAGGCCGAGGAGAAGCTCGGCGGGCCGATCGAGGTGCTCGTCGCCAACGCCGGCGTCACGAAGGACGGCCTGCTGATGCGGATGAGCGACGACGACTGGGACACCGTCATCGACACCAACCTGGCCGGCGCCTTCCGCTGCGCCCGGCGCGCGAGCAAGGGGATGATCCGGCTGCGCCGCGGGCGCATCGTGCTCATCTCGAGCGTGGTCGGGCTCTACGGCGGCCCGGGGCAGGCCAACTACGCCGCGAGCAAGGCCGGGCTGGTCGGGCTGGCCCGCTCGATCACCCGCGAGCTCGGCGGGCGCGGCATCACCGCCAACGTCGTGGCGCCCGGCTTCATCGCGACCGACATGACCGCCGCCCTGCCCGAGGAGACCCAGAAGACCTACAAGGCGGCCATCCCGGCAGGCCGGTTCGCCACCGCCGACGAGGTGGCCGCCGTGGTCCGCTTCGTCGCCTCCGACGAGGCGGCCTACATCACCGGCGCCGTCATCCCGGTCGACGGCGGCCTGGGCATGGGGCACTGACCCCGCCCACCACCGCACGACCGCCCCACCGAACGCACCCCCACCGAAAGGTCCGCCACATGTTGCTCGAGGGCAAGAAGCTGCTCGTCACCGGCGTCCTCATGGACTCCTCGATCGCCTTCCACGTCGCCAGGTTCGCCCAGGAGCAGGGTGCGGAGGTGGTGCTCACGTCGTTCGGGCGCACCATGAAGATCACCTCCGCCATCGCGAAGCGGCTGCCACAGACCCCGCCGGTCGTCGAGCTCGACGTCACCAACGACGACGACCTCGCCGCGCTGGCCGACCGGGTCCGCGAGCACGTGCCCCACCTCGACGGTGTCCTGCACTCGATCGGGTTCGCCCCACAGGGCGCGTTCAACTTCATGGAGGCCGGCTGGGACGACGTCTCGACCGCCGTGCACGTCTCCGCCTACTCGCTGGCCGCGCTCACCAAGGCCGCCCTGCCGCTGATGGGGCCCGGCGGCAGCGTCGTCGGCCTCACCTTCGACGCCCGGTTCGCCTGGCCGGTCTACGACTGGATGGGCGTGGCGAAGGCCGCGTTCGAGTCGACCAACCGCTACCTCGCCCGCGACCTCGGGCCGAAGGGCATCCGCTGCAACATCGTCGCCGCCGGCCCGATCCGCACCACCGCCGCCAAGTCGATCCCGGGGTTCGAGCGCTTCGAGGAGGAGTGGGACGGCCGCTCGCCGCTCGGCTGGGACGTCGACGACGCCGAGCCGACCGCCAAGGCCTGCGTGGCACTGCTCTCCGACTGGTTCCCCGCCACGACCGGCGAGATGCTCCACGTCGACGGCGGCTTCCACGCGATGGGCGTGTA
>CAWDXP010000016.1:0-715305 GCA_963806295.1 uncultured Actinomycetota bacterium
GCGAGCTCGTCGGCAGCGGTGGGGTCCTCCACGTCGGCCTCGACGGGCGCGTCGGTGGCGGCCTCGACGGGCGCGTCGGTGGCGGCCTCGTCGGCGACGTCAGCGGCATCCTCGACCTCGTCGGCGACGACGGGGGCGGCCTCGGGCGACTCCTGCGTCACGCTCTCGGGCAGCACCTCGGGGGCGTCGTCGGACGCCACGTCGGCGTTGTCGGTCCACTGGTCGGACACGGGTGACCTCTTCCTTGTTCTCGGTATGTCGGGTCGTGCGGTGGGAGGGCGCGGTGGCGCAGCCTCAGGTGCCGAACACCAGCGCGACGAGCCTGCTGAAGCCGAGGTCGAACAGCGACACCAGCGCCATCATGAACGAGACGAACACGATGACCACGAGGGTGTAGTTCCAGAGCTCGTTGCGGGTGGGCCGGACGACCTTGCGGAGCTCGTCGAGGATCTGGCTGATGAACAGCGCGAGCGCCCTGTACCACCGGGAGATGGGGTTGCCGCCCCGCTCCTTGCCCTTGGTGGGCTTGGAGGGAGTCCTGGTCTGACCCACGTCAGTCACGGTGCCTCTTCACGTCGAGCTGTTGTGTCGGTTGCCTTGCGCGCGGCACGACCGCGAAGGCAACCGGAACGGCTGCAGTCGTGGACGAACCACACGTGCGACGCAGGGCAGGAGGGACTCGAACCCCCAACCGCCGGTTTTGGAGACCGGTGCTCTACCAATTGAGCCACTGCCCTACGGAGCGCCCGGTCGGGTGGGTGCTCCGCGCGGTGCGACCACACTCCACCGGGCATGCCGAAGGATGGGTGATCACACCGAACCGCAAGCATACGGGACGGCCCGGTCCGGGCGCGAACTCGCCCGACCGGCCGCGGCCCCCCTCTGCCACGATATGGGGCGTGAGCACCCAGACCCCCGCCACCGCCGACCGCACCCCCCTCGCCGAGCGCTCCCCGGAGGAGCTGGCGGCCTACCTCGACGAGCAGCGGGCGGCCTACGCCCGGCTCCAGGAGCGCGGGCTGAAGCTCGACCTCACCCGGGGCAAGCCGAGCGTGGAACAGCTCGACCTGTCCGACGCGCTGCTCGGGCTGCCGGACGGCGTCAAGGACGCCGACGGCGTCGACGTGCGCAACTACGGCGGGCTGAACGGCCTGCGCGAGCTGCGCGAGCTGTTCGCCGAGCTGCTCTGGGTCGACCCCGACCAGCTGGTGGCCGGCGGCAGCTCGAGCCTGACGATGATGCACGACGTGCTGGTGCAGCACCTGCTGCACGGGGGCGTCGACTCGCCGCGGCCCTGGAAGGACGAGGAGAAGGTCACCTTCGTGTGCCCGGTGCCGGGCTACGACCGGCACTACACGATGCTCGCGTCGTACGGCATCGAGATGGTGACGGTGCCGATGCTGCCCGACGGGCCGGACGTCGCGGCCGTCGAGGCCCTGGTCAAGGACGACCCGTCGGTCAAGGGCATCTGGATCGTGCCGACCTACGCCAACCCCGCCGGGTCGGTGGTCACGCAGGAGGTCGCCAGCCGGCTCGCCTCGATGCCGACCGCAGCGCCCGACTTCCGGATCTTCTGGGACAACGCGTACGCCCTGCACCACCTCACCGAGGTCGAGGCGAAGTCGGCCGACATCCTGTCGCTCTCCTCGGCCGCGGGGCACCCCCACCGCCCGGTGATGTTCGCCTCGACGAGCAAGATCACGTATGCCGGTGCCGGCGTCGCCTTCCTCGGCGCCTCCCGGGAGACCGTCGCGTGGTACCTCGGCCACCAGCAGTTCGCGTCGATCGGGCCGGACAAGGTCAACCAGCTGCGCCACCTGCAGCTGTTCGGGTCGGCGCAGGGCGTGCGCGAGCACATGGCCCGGCACCGCGAGATCCTGGCGCCGAAGTTCGCCGCCGTCGACGCGGCGCTGACCGCCGAGCTGGCCGGGCTGGGCGTGGCCGAGTGGACCCGCCCGGCGGGTGGTTACTTCGTCAGCCTCGATGTCGCGGACGGGTGCGCGTCCCGGGTCGTGGCGCTGGCCAAGGAGGCCGGCATCGCGCTGACCCCGGCCGGAGCCTCGTTCCCGCACGGTCGCGACCCGCGCGACCGCAACATCCGGCTCGCGCCGTCCTTCCCGGTGCTGGCCGAGGTCGAGACGGCGATGGCCGGTGTAGCGACGTGCGTCGCCCTCGCCACGGCGGAGCGGCTCACCGACATAGGGTGATGGCATGTCCGAACAGCAGGAGAACACGGCCGACGACCTCGGTGACTACAGCCTCGATGACGAGAACCAGCTGCAGCCCGAGGACACCTTGGTGCAGGAGGACGTCGACGACGTGCTCGACCGTGGCTACTCCCCCGCCGACCACGCGCGAGGGTCGCTCGCGCACGGCGTGACCGCCGAGGAGCAGCACCGCGACGAGACCATCGACGAGCGGATCCGGCAGGAGGTGCCCGACCCCGCGTCGGCCTACGGCGCCCCGGACAACGAGTCGGGGCTCGACGACGACGGTCGGCTCGGTGGCGACGACCCCGACAGCATCGACGCCGAGGACGACTGGCTCGGTGACGGTGAGGTCGGCGACGCGCGGGCCGGGCGGCTCGTGGCGCCCGACGAGGGCAGCGGCTTCGACCTCGAGAAGGACCTGGTCGGCGAGGACGTCGGCATCGACGGTGCCGGAGCCTCGGCCGAGGAGGCCGCCGTGCACGTCATCGACGACTCCTACGACGAGGACTCCGACGTCGAGTGAGCGACGCGGCCGCTGAGCCCCAGCGGTCCGTCACGGACCTGCCCAAGGCCCACCTCCACCTGCACTTCACCGGCTCGATGCGGGTCGCGACCGTGCGCGACCTGGCGGCGCGGCACGGCATCCGGCTGCCGTCGTCGCTGACCACGCACTGGCCGCCGCGGTTCGACACGGCCGACGAGCGCGGGTGGTTCCGGTTCCAGCGGCTCTACGACGCCGCGCGGGCCTGTGTGCGCGGTGAGGACGACATGCGCCGGATCGTGCGCGAGGCGGCGCTCGACGACGGGGCGGAGGGGTCGCGGTGGCTGGAGCTCCAGGTCGACCCGACGTCGTACGCGCCCTATGTCGGCGGCATCACCCCGGCCCTTGAGATCGTGCTCGACGAGGCGCGGACGGTGTCGACCGTGCCCGGGGCCGCGCAGGTGGGGGTCATCGTGGCCGCCAGCCGGATGCGGCACCCGCTCGAGGCGAACACGTTGGCGCGGCTGGCGGCGCGGCACGCCGGGTCGGGGCCCGGGGCCGTGGTCGGCTTCGGGCTGTCGAACGACGAGCGGCGCGGGGTGACCGAGGAGTTCGCGCACGCCTTCGCGATCGCACGCCGGGCCGGGCTGATGCTGGCGCCGCACGCCGGCGAGCTGCTGGGGGCGTCGGCGGTCGCCGAGACGCTGGACGCCATCGGGCCCGACCGGCTGGGCCACGGGGTGCGCTCGGTGGAGGACCCACGGGTGCTCGAGCGCGTGGTGCGCGACGAGGTGGCGCTGGAGGTGTGCCCGCTGTCGAACGTGTCGCTGGGGGTCTACGACGTGGCGGCCGAGGTGCCGCTGCGGGTGCTGGTGGATGCCGGGGCGCGGGTGGCGCTGGGGGCCGACGACCCGCTGATCTTCGGGTCGCGGCTGGCCGACCAGTACGCGACGGCGCGGTTCGACCACGGGTTCTCGGACGCGGAGCTGGCATCGCTGGCGCGGGCCTCACTGGCGGCGAGCCGCGCGCCGTCCGACGTGGTGGCGGCCGCGCGCGCGGACATCGACGCCTGGCTGGGTGGCGCGGGCAGCTGAGGGTGCGCTGCGCCGCTGTCGGGGCGCACGGAAGGTATGCGCCGCTGCGGGGCACCGGAAGGTATCGCCGCTGCGGGGCACTGGAAGGTATGCGCCGCTGCGGGGCACCGGAAGGTATGCGCCGCTGCGGGGCACCGGAAGCTATGCGCCGCTGCGGGGCACATGGAGGTATGCGCCGCTGCGCGGCACCGGAAGGTACCCGTCACGGGAGGTCCGGATGCTTCACCTGGTGAGCCACCCCCGCGCGCCATCCACAACCGTTCCCACGGGGTCGCACGATCCACAGATCTGGTCGCCTCGTGGCCAGGACCGCGGGTGGCTCGCACGATCGGTGCATGGACGAACTGCAGGGGATCCCACCGAAGTACGCCCGGCAGCTGGCTCGGGCCCGCGCCCGGTTGAGCGTGGCTGACGAGGTCGGCCTGGCCCTGCGCGACCACCGACGCGCTCTCGGCCTGAGCCAGCGCGCCTACGCGGCATCACGCGGGCTCAGTCGGGCGATGCTGGCACGACTCGAGGCCGGAGCGGGCCGGATGAGTCTGGACACGGTGGTGTCGGCACTTGACGGCACGGGCTTCGAGCTGCGGGTGACGTTCGACGAGCCACCACCGACCGTGCCGGAGGCGGCGGGGTCCGCGTCAGCGAGGTCAGTGCGGCCGTCCGCCCCGCCCCCGGACGTCGGGGTGCCGCCCGAGGCGTGGCTCCCGACCGATCTCGTGGCTCGCGTCCGGGGTGGGTCGCGGCGCTTCCCGGCGCACCGGGTCGTCGAGCCGGTCGTCAACCCTCCGATGTGGTGGTGGATGCACGAGTTCTTCAGCGGGCCGACGGAGCAGCCCCAGTGGTACGCGCCGGTCTGCCACCTCGACCCGCTGCGCTCCCCCGAGCAGCCGGCCGACGCGTCGACCGACGTGGCCTGAGCCGACTCCACCACCCGAGCTCCCGCGCACGCCGTCACGGCATCCCCCCACGCGCCGAGGCTCACCGCGTGAAGCAACCCCCCACATGGTGCCGATCTGCTCACGAGGTGAAGCAACCCCCTATGTGGTGCCACCCCGCTCACCAGATGAAGCAACCCCCTATGTGGTGCCACCCCGCCCACCAGATGAAGCAACCCCCTATGTGGTGCCGATCTGTTCACCACGTGAAGCATCCGGACGTCTGGTGGGCAGTACCTGTCGGGCCCGCTGGCCAGGCCCACCGCTGGGTCAGAGCGAGTGCCCCACCAGGACCGGTTCGTTGACCAGCGTGACCCCGAAGGCGTCGAACACCCCGTCGCGCACCTCGCGCGCCAGCGCCGCCACGTCGGATGCCGTCGCCGAGCCACGGTTGGTCACCGCCAGGGTGTGCTTGGTCGACAGCGAGGCCGGGCCGGGCAGGCCGTAGCCCTTCGGGTAAGCCGGCCCGCTCGATCAGCCAGGCGGCGCTGGTCTTGACCTCTCCGTCACCGGCCGGGAACCGTGGCGGCGCGGGCGAGTCGCCGCCCAGCCGCTCCACGACCCGCGCCTCCAGGGCCGCGAAGTCGTCGACCGACAGGATGGGGTTGGTGAAGAACGAGCCGCAGCTCCACGTGTCGTGGTCGGCCGCGTCGAGCACCATCCCCCGGCGCCGGCGCTGGGCCAGCACCGCCTCCCGCGCGTCACCCAGCGGCACCCGCTCCCCCACGTCGACCCCGAGCTGCGCGGCGAGGTCGGCGTAGCGCACCGGCTGCGACATGGTGCCGGGGATCAGCTGGAACATCACGTCGATGACGACGTAGCGGTCGGTGGCCTTGAACAGCGAGTGCCGGTAGGTGAAGCGGCAGTCGAGCGAGGTCATCGTGCGCACCCGCCCCTCGAGCCGGTCCCAGACGCGCACCCGCGCCACGGTCTGCGCGACGTCCTGGCCGTAGGCCCCGACGTTCTGCACGGGCGTGGCCCCGGTCGACCCCGGGATGCCGGACAGCGCCTCCACGCCCGACCACCCCTCCTCGACGGCGAGCGCGACGAAACCGTCCCAGTCCTCCCCCGCCGCGACGGTGACGTTGGCGCCGCCGCACTGGTCCTGCGAGTCGACCACCACCCCGCGCGTCTCGACCTTCACCACGGTCCCGGCGAACCCGGCATCCGCGACCACGAGGTTCGAGCCGCCCCCGAGCACGAGCAGCGGCTCGTCGGCGTCGTCGACCTCGCGCACGGCGTCGACCAGCTCGTCGGGGGTCTCGACGACGACCATGCGCGCGGCGGGGCCGCCGACCCGCATCGTCGTGTGCGCGGCGATCGGCTCGTCGTGCAGCAGCCGCATCAGTCGAGCCGCACGACCGCGATGCAGCGGCCGAGCACCTTCTCGCCCTCGCAGGTCGTGGTGACGTCGACGGTGACCCGCCCGGTCTCGGCATCGACGGCCTTGACCACGCCCTGCACCACCAGCTCGTTGCCCGAGACGGGCACCACGACCGGCTTGGTGAACCGGGTGCCGAACTCCACGACCCGACCGGCGTCGCCGGCCCAGTCGGTGACCACGGTGGCCGACGCGCCCATCGTCCACATGCCGTGGGCGATGACGTCGGGCAGGCCCACCGAGCGGGCGAACGCCTCGTCCTGGTGGATCGGGTTCTGGTCGCCCGACGCGTTGGCGTAGGCGACGAGCGTCTCGCGAGCGACGGGCACGGTCACCGGGCCGACGACGTCGCCGACCGAGACCTCCGAGAGCGGGCGGGCAGCCATGCTCATCCCTCCCCGCCGCGGACGACGATGGTCGACGTCGACGTGGTCAGGGCGACCCCGTCGGCAGTGGCCAGCTCGGTGCGGGTGGTCACCATCGAGTGCCCGCCCGCCGAGCGCACCGCGTCGACCGTGGTGGTGCCGAGCACCTCGTCACCGGCGGTGATCGGCCGGTGGTGCACGAAGCGCTGCTCGCCGTGGACCACCCGGCTGTAGTCGATGCCCGCCTCGGGGTCGACCACGTAGGCGCGCTCGGCCGCCTGCGAGAACCGCACGGCCATCGTCGGCGGGGCGATGACGTCGGCGTAGCCCGCAGCCCGCGCGGCGTCCGCATCGGTGTGCACGGGGTCGGCCGAGCCGACGGCGGCGGCGAACGCCGCGATCAGGGCCGCGTCGACGGCATACGGTCCACTGGGCGGATAGGTCCGCCCGACGAAGTCTGGGTTCACGGCCATGGCGCCCACTCTAGGAGAACGAGGACGCACAGCGAGAGGCCGCCGACACCCGGACGGGTGCGGCGGCCTCTCGGGCTGACGAGAAGAGGGTCAGCGGGTCTCGCGGTGCGCGGTGTGCTTCTTGCAGCGGGGGCAGAACTTCGCCAGCTCGAGCCGGTCGGGGTCGTTGCGGCGGTTCTTCTTGGTGATGTAGTTGCGCTCCTTGCACTCCGTGCACGCCAGGGTGATCTTGGGGCGGACGTCGGTGGCCTTGGCCATGGGGGCAACCTGCTCTCAGAAAAAGTGAATCGATCGACGGGCGTCGGGCCAGCACACGAGGGCTCGCGCGACACCAGCACAACAGGATACGCAACCCCGGGCATTCCCCGAAATCGCGACCTCGGTAGCGGGAGCGGGGCTCGATCCCGCGACCTCACGATTATGAGTCGTGCGCTCTAACCAGCTGAGCTACCCCGCCAGGGGGGTTCGACCGGACCTGCCTCGCGACCGGTCCCGGTCGGACCAGAGCCCCCTGTCGGAATCGAACCGACGACCTTTTCCTTACCATGGAAACGCTCTACCGACTGAGCTAAGGGGGCGTGCGCCACCAGCGGAGACCGCCCGGGCGCGACGGAGACATTACACGCTGGGTATCGGTCCGGCGAAATTCGCTGTGGCCCCCTCGGGGTCAACGAGCGAGGGCCGTGACGACCGCGGCCACGATGGCCGACACGACGTGGAACGAGCCGGTGACCAGCCCGAAGAGCAACGGCCGGGCCGTGCGGGGAGTGAGCGCGTTCGTGAACGACACCGTGAGGCCGACTCCCAGCCCCACCACGACACCGAGGACCACGGCACCCGCGACCTCGGTGACCTCGGCCGCCGTCACCAGGACGGCGAGCGCGTAGGCCGATCCGGCAGCGCCGGCGAGCGGGACGAGGTAGTAGGCCAGGCCCCACCGTTCTCCCGGTTCACGGCGCACGCCCACCCCGCGGTCCCAGGCCCGTCCGAACAACGGGGTGAACCACAGGGCGCCCAACAGGTAGGTCAGCATGGTGGCGATGAGCACGCCGAGCCAGCCGGACGGGGTCAGGGAAAGCGCGGAGGTCATGACCCACACGATGGCCGCCGGGCGAAGGCTGGTCTTGCAAAATCCCGACCGCTAGCGTGCTCGTGATGGACCCTCGACAGCGTCCGAGCCGGCCGATCACCGCCACGGAACGATCCGGGGTCATCGCCCCGGGAAACCTCGAGCGGTACGAGGCGCGCTGGATCACCCCGGCTCCCGGGCTCGACGCGGTGGTCGACCGCTACTGGAGCGTGCGATGGGCCTTCGCAGTAGGCGAGCGGATCAGCCAGCGGATCCTGACCCACCCCGCCGTCACCCTGTCGGTCGAGGCTGGCGACGTACCGGCCCGGCTGGTGGTGACCGGGGTCCATCGCGGTGCATGGGAGCGCGACATCCACGGTCGCGGGCGGGTCTTCGCCCTTCGGCTGCGACCTGCGGGCCTGGCGGTCGTGTCGGACCTCGGACCCGGTGACATCGCCGACGCCACGCTGCCGGTCAGCCGCGGCCTCGACGCCCGGCTGCACGACCTGCTCGCCGAGGTCGCGGACCAGCCCGACGACTCCTCTCGCGCCACCCTCGCCGACCGGCTCCTCGCCGACCTGCTGCGATCGCGCCCGGTCCGGCCCGCTGGACGACTCGCCAACGCGGCGATCGACGAGATCACGCGCATCCGTGCACACCCGGACCGGGCCATCGCTCGCAGCACGGCTGGGATGCAGCGAGCGGACCCTGCAGCGGGCGCTGCGCGACACCCTCGGTCAGGGACCGAAGTGGGTCACCCGCTGGGTCCGCCTGCAGGAGGCGACCCGGCTGCTCTCCCTGCAGCCGGCACCCCCGCTGGCCGCGGTCGCGCACGAGCTGGGCTACGCGGACCAGGCGCATCTGACCAACGACTTCCGCGACGCCGTCGGCCTCACTCCCGGCGCCTACCTCGCCTCGCTGCGGCTGCTCGGGTGAGCGCTACCAGTCGATGGCGGCCCGGGCCTCGACCAGCGCGGGGCCGTACCAGGTGAGCAGCCGGCCCGACACCAGGCGGGTCGGCAGGCGCCCGAAGGCGTCCGGTCCGTCGGCCGCGGTGAAGACGTACGGCTCGTCGGGCAGCAGCACCAGGTCGGCCACCGCGGGGTCGTCGAGCACCGCGAGGTCGACCGCCGGGTAGCGCCCCTCGACCCCCGCCGTCGCCACCTCGAAGCCGGCCCGCGCGAGCAGGTCGGCGGTGAACGTCGGCCGGCCGACCACCATCCACGGGTCGCGCCACACCGGCACGACCACCCGCGCGGATGCCGTCGGCACCGGCCCGCACCAGGCCGCCTCGGCGTCGACCAGCCACGCCGGGTCGGCCCGCTCCCCCAGCACGTCGAGGAACAGCCGGCGCATCGACGCCACCGCGGCCGGCACCGTCTCGATGTCGGTGACCCACACGGGGATGCCGCGCGCCCGCAACCGCCGCACGTCGAGCTCGCGGTTCTCCTCCTTGTTGGCGACCACGAGGTCGGGCTGCAGCGCCGCCACGGCGGCGAGGTCGGGGTTCTTGGTGCCGCGCACCCGCGCCACCCCGCGGGCGTCGAGGTCGGCCGGGTGGGTGCACCAGTCGGTCGCGCCGACCAGCCGGTCGGGGCAGGTGGCGGCCAGCGCCTCGGTGAGCGACGGCACGAGGGAGACCACGCGCCCGACGACCTCGGGCAGCTCGACGGGGTGCCCGAGGTCGTCGGCGAGCGTGCGCGGCATCCGGCCGGGCGGGTCACGGGGTCGTCGACGGCGAGGTCAGCGCGGCGCCATCCGCAGTGCGCCGTCCATCCGGATCGTCTCGCCGTTGAGGTAGTCGTGGTCGACGATCGGCGAGCGCGAGCTTGGCGTACTCCTCGGGGCGCGCGAGCCGCGCCGGGAACGGCACCCCGGCGGCGAGCCCGGCCCGGAACTCGTCGGACACGGTGGCCAGCATCGGCGTCTCGACGATGCCCGGGGCGATGGTGACGACCCGGATGCCGTACTGCGCGAGGTCGCGCGCGGCCGGCAGGGTCAGCCCGACGATGCCGCCCTTCGAGGCGCTGTAGGCCGCCTGGCCGACCTGGCCGTCGAAGGCGGCGATGCTCGCCGTGTTGATGACCACGCCGCGCTGCCCGTCGGCGTCGGGCTCGGTGGCGGCGATGGCCTCGGCGGCGACCGCGAGCACGGTGAAGGAGCCGATGAGGTTGATCTCGACGACCTTGCGGAACAGCCCGAGGTCGTGGACGCCCTTGCGCCCGACGATGCGGGCCGAGGGGCCGATGCCGGCGCAGTTGACGACCGTGCGCAGCGGCCGGGCCGGGTCGTCGGAGGCCGTCGCGACGGCGGCGCGCACCTGCTCCTCGGACGTGACGTCGGTGGGGGCGTACTCGACCCCCTCGACGGCCGGGCCGGCGGCGCAGGCGTCGGGCAGGTCGAGGGCGACGACGCGGGCGCCGCCCGCGGCGAGGGCCGCCGCGGTGGCGGCGCCGAGCCCGGAGGCTCCTCCGGTGACGATGGCGGTGGTGTTGGCGAGCTGCATGGCGGTCATCCTGCCACCGCCCACGACTGCCCCCGGCGTCGGTGGCGGGCCGTACGGTGGGTGGCATGGAGCTGCGCATCGGAGGGCACGTCGACCAGGCCGACCCGGTGGCGGAGGCCGCCGCCCGGGGGGCCACGCTGAGCCAGTTCTTCCTCGGCGACCCGCAGAGCTACAAGGGCCCGGTCGTGGAGTACGCCGGCGGTGCCGCCGCGCTCAAGGCCGCGGCGGAGGCGGCCGGCGTCGACCTCTACGTGCACGCGCCCTACCCGATCAACGTGGCGTCGACCAACAACCGCATCCGCATCCCGGGCCGCAAGCTGCTCCAGCAGCACCTGCTCGCGGCGGCCGAGATCGGTGCCAAGGGCGTCATCGTGCACGGCGGCCACCTCGGCAAGGACGAGGACTCGGGCGTCGGCTTCGACAACTGGCGCAAGTGCGTCGACGGCCTCGAGATGCCCGTGCCCCTGCTCATCGAGAACACCGCGGGCGGCGACAACGCGATGGCCCGCCGGCTCGAGGCGATCGAGCGGCTCTGGGAGGCCATCGGCCGGGCCGAGGGCGGCGACACCGTCGGGTTCTGCCTCGACACCTGCCACGCCCACGCCGGCGGCAACGACCTCGGCAGCGTCGTCGAGAAGGTGCGGGCCGTCACCGGCCGGGTCGACCTGGTGCACTGCAACGACAGCCGCGACGAGTTCGACACCGGCGCCGACCGGCACACCAACCTCGGGGCCGGCCACATCGACGGTGCCGACCTCGCCGACGTCGTCAGGGATGCCGGTGCGCCGGTGGTCGTCGAGACCCCCGGTGGCGTCGAGGGCCAGTCGGCCGACATCGCCTGGCTGCGCGAGCGGCTCGAGCTGACCGGCCGACCCGGCCGGACGGCATCCGGCCGGGTCGGGACACGCCTGCTCAGACGGCGCCGGAGGTCTGCGCGCGCCGCTGGGCCGCGCCCGCGCCCCAGTGGCCGATGTCGAACAGGGCCGCGATGGCCACCCAGATCCAGTCCCAGCCGCTCAGGCCGCCGGCCTGCCAGAGGATGACGTAGATCAGGGTCGCGAACGGCAGGAAGATCAGGCCGAGCAGCGGCCAGATCCACCCGTCGAACGCGGCGTCCACCCGCTCGGGCCGGGCGATCCAGATGATGAGCAGGCCCAGGCGGGGGAAGAGCCCGGCGAAGATCGCGAACAGGCAGCCCATCTCAGTGCCCCGGCCCGGTGACGATCTTGGCCCGCTCGCTGGGGTGCGCGCCGCCCTTGCGGGCCAGCGTGGTGCAGGCCTCCTCGATGTCGCGGGCCAGGGTGTCGACGTGCTCGCGGCTCATCGTCTCCTTGACCAGGGCCCGCATGATCGTCACGTCCTGGGCGTTCGGCGGCAGGGTGTAGGCGGGCACCATCCAGCCGCGCTCGGCCGACAGCTGCCAGGCGATGTCGAACTCGTCGTAGTTCTCCTCACCGGCCAGCTTGAAGGCCACCAGGGGCAGCTGCTCCTCCTCGCGGCCGATGATCTCGAAGCGGCCCATCGCCTCGAGCTTGTCGGCCAGCACCCGGGCGTTCTCCTGCATGTTCTTCATGATGTAGGTGTAGCCGGGGCGCCCGTAGCGGACGAAGTTGTAGTACTGCGCGAGCACCATCGAGGACCCGGTGGAGAAGTTGAGTGTGAAGGTGGCGTCGGTCTTGCCGAGGTAGTTCTCCTCGAAGACCAGGTCGGGAGCGAGGTCGGACGTCTCGCGGAAGATCAGCCAGCCGATGCCGGGGTAGACCAGCCCGAACTTGTGGCCGGAGACGTTGATCGAGCGCACCTGCTCGAGCCGGAAGTCCCACGGCGAGTCGGGGTAGAGGAACGGCCAGACGAAGCCGCCGCTGGCTCCGTCGACGTGCAGGGGCACGTCGTGCCCCTGCTCCTTCTTCAGCCGCACGAGCAGGTCGTTGATGCCGACGATGTCGTCCATGTGACCGGTGAAGGTGGTGCCGAGCACGGCCGCGACCCCGATCGTGTTCTCGTCGATGTGCGGTGCGACGTCGTCGGGCCCGATCGTGTACTTGCCCGGCGCCAGCGGCACGATGCGCGGCTCGACGTCGAAGTAGCGGCAGAACTTCTCCCACACGACGTGCACGTCACCGCCGAAGATGAGGTTGGGCCGGTCGGTCGGCTTCCCGGCGGCCTGCTGGCGGGTGCGCCAGTTCCACTTCAGCGACAGCGCGCCGAGCATGATCGCCTCGGACGAGCCCTGGGTGCGCGCGCCGGTCGTCTCCCCCGGGGCGTGGAACAGGTCGGCGAGCATCCGGATGCAGCGCTGCTCGATCTCGGCCGTGCGCGGGTACTCGGCGTGGTCGATGAAGTTGCGGTGCAGGTTCTCGGCGATGATCCGCTGCGCCTGCGGCTCCATCCAGGTGGTCACGAAGGTGGCGAGGTTGCGCGCGGGGTCGCCCTCGAGCGCGATGTCCTCGCCGACGAGCCGCATGGCGTCGGTCGCCGACATCCCTGCGACGGGGAAGGTCGTGCTCGGCACCTCCGCGGTGGCGAAGCGGTTGCCGAACAGGGCGGCGTCGGCGTCGGACGGCAGGTAACTGGTCATCGGGCTTCTCCTTGCGGTGCGGGCGGGTGAGCGGGTCCAGGCGGCGCGAGCGTCGTCGCGGCGGGGTCCGGGGTGAGGTCTAGGCGGGGCGGGGCCTCCCGCGGGCGGAGGCCGGCACCGGGCGCAGGTCGCGCCGCCACGCGGGGAACATCAAGGCGGCGGCGACCAGGAAGCAGAGGGCGCCCAACAGGGTGCCGGCGACGGCGATCCGCGTGTCCACCACCTCGTCGGTCGAGGGCAGCACGTAGCTGGCCAGGGCCGAGGCCATGAAGAGCACCGAACCGAGCATGTTGATCCACGCGATCCGCCACGGCAACGAGGCCGGGTCCCACCGCAGGAACCGACCCAGCGCCAGGATGCCGAAGGCGCTGGAGACGAGGAACAGCACCGAACCGTAGTAGTCGGGTCGCCACACGTAGCGGTTGGACTCGGCGGCGGTGGCGTTGTGGGTCAGGGCAGCCAGGGTGCTGATGTTGAAGAACAGGGTGCCGGGGAACTGGCTGGCCGCCGCCAGCCACGCGCGGTCGTGCGGCCGCCATCCCCACAGCCGCACCGGCGCGGGCCGGTGCTGCCCGACCTCGTCGACGCCGGTCGTGGCCGGGCTCTGCGCCTGCACCAGCTGGCAGTACGACGCCGAGGTGAAGAAGATCGACCCGACGAAGTAGGTGATGCCGTCGACCGGGCCACCCACCGCGTTGAGGTACGCCGGCACCGAGCCGATCACGAAGCACGCCGAGCCCACCACGAAGAGCAGGGCGATCGCGGCGTTCAGACGCGCTGGTCGCACGGTCATCTGGCGTGCTCTCTGGTCGACGGGCCGGTCGTCCCACTATCGAGCGCCCACCGGCCACGTCGGCTCACCCCGATCGGGTGATCAGGCGGGGGCGGTCGCCGTTGCGGATGCCGGTGCCGAGGTCGCCGCCGGCGCCTCCGGTTCCGGCGTCTCGACCGGCTGGGGCGGACCGGGCGTCGGCAGGATGGTGGAGATGACGAAGGCCACGACGACGGCCACGATCACCTCGGGGGTGACCTGCAGCCCGTCGCTGCCGAGCAGCACCACGGCGAGCAGCACCGAGGTGAGCGGCAGCCGGAGCATCGCGCAGCACATCGCCCCGATGCCCATCCCGATCGCGGGCGCCAGGCTCATGCCGGGCAGCCCGCTCATCGCGATGCCGAGCACCGCCCCGACGAACATGGCCGGGAACACCGGGCCGCCGCGGAAGGCGCTCAGGGACAGGCCGTAGGCCAGCATCTTGCACAGGCCCAGCACCACGAGGGTCGCGACCGAGTAGTCCGCGGCGTTCGCCACGAGCTCGGGCAGGGCGTCCTGGCCGGAGAAGAGCACCTGGCTGAAGCTGCGGCCGGTGATCAGCTGGTAGGCCATGGCCGTGATGCCGATGAGCGCCCCGACCCCGACGGTGACCGGGACCCGGTTGCGGTGGACGAGCGGGCGCACCGAGAGGCCGACCCACCGGACCGCCCAGGCGAGCAGGGCAGCGATGATGCCGACCGGCACGGCCCAGAGCATGGTCGGCACGGTGGGGTCGACACCGGGGGGCACCGTGGTGAGCGCCAGGGAGAACGTCCCCAGTCCGGTCCACGAGTCGAGGCCGATGAAGACCAGGGCCCCGATGCCGGAGGCCAGCAGCCCGGGGAGCGCCACCAGGCTCAGGGTCACCCCCGCGATGCCGGCCGCCTCCATGATGAGGAACGCGCCCAGCAGCGGCGAGCCCAGGAGCGTGCTGACCGCGGCGAAGCTGCCGGCCGACGCCATGACGGTGACCGCCATCGGCGGGACGTCCTTCTTGACCAGGCGCACGGTCAGGGCCGCGAGGCCGCCGCCGATGGCGATCAGCGGGGCCTCGGGGCCGAGGACCGCACCCAGGCTGAGCGTCGCGAGCGACGCGAGGACGACGCCGGGCAGGTGGCGGTCGACCGGCGGCCCGGCGCCCATCTGGAAGCCGAGGGCCGGGGAGTGCCCACCGGGCCCGGGCAGGTACTTCAGGGTGAGCGCGACGAGCAGCCCGGACAGGATCAGCCACGGCACCGGCCACCAGGCCGGCGGGGCACCGTCGAAGATGGCGCTCGGCCAGTCGTCGAAGAGGTGCTTCTGCAGGTAGCCGACCAGGGCGAGGAAGCCGTAGGCGATGGCCGAGATCGGGATGCCGAGCAGGCCCGCGAGGACCAGGGCCGACAGGTAGGCCTTGGAGCGGACCATGCTCACCGGGTCGAGGGCGGGAGGGGCCCCGGCCGGGGGCGCGGGGGCAGGGGTGGCGGTCACCGGGAACGGCCTCCTCGTGGGCGCGGGCCCCGGAACGCACCGGGACCCGGCCAACGTAGCGCCCACGCCCAGCACCGCGACCACCCGTCGGGGGTGACCAGCGGCCGTCATCCCCCGGTCGGCTCCGGGTCGCACCGGGGTGGTGACAGGTCGGTGAAAGGTCGCTGCCACCCCGCGCGGCGAACGTCGACCCATGACGACGACCCGCATGACGCCCCGAACCGGCCCGGCGACGGCACCGCCCACTCCGGCACTGACGCCGACGCCGATCCGTGCCCTGCGGCCCGGTGACACCGCGACGGTCCACCGCGTGTTCGGCCAGCTGTCCGCGCGGTCGGCCTTCCTGCGCTTCCACACCGGGCTGCCCCGGCTCACCCCCGTGATGGCCGCCCGGCTGGCCGCGGTCGTGCCCGGGCAGCACGAGGTGTTCGTCGCCGAGCACGAGGGCCGTCCGGTCGGGCTGGCGCGCTGGATCCGGGACCCGCGTGACCCGCACGCGGTCGAGGTGGCCGTGGAGGTCGCGGATGCCGTGCAGGGACGCGGCATCGGCGGTCAGCTGCTGCGGGCCGCCCTCGCCTCCGCGACGGCTGCCGGGGTGACGGCGCTCCACGCCCACGTGCACCCCGACAACGTCCCCGTCGTCGGGTGGCTGACCCGGCTCGGCGCCGGACGACCGGCCGGGCCGGACGAGCCGTTCCGCCTCGCGCTGCCCGTCACCGAGATCGACCGGGGGTCGGTGCCGTGTGGTTGCATGACTGCGTGCAGGTCCGAGTGCTCGGACCCCTGCGGGTGGGGGCCGACGGCAGCAGCGCCGTGCCGCTCCGGGGTGAGCGTCCGCGGGAGGTCCTCGCCGTCCTCCTGTCGCGGCGCGGCCGACCCGTCCCCGCCGAGGTCGTCCTCGACCTCGTGTGGGGCGAGGACGCCCGCCGCCTGACGACCTCGACGGTGCACACCGTCGTCGCCCGGCTGCGCCGTCGCCACGGACCGACCCTCGTCTCGACCAGCGACGCCGGCTACCTCGTGCCGGTCGACGTGCGCACGGATGCCGACCAGTTCGTCGCGCTGGCGGGCGAGGCCCACGACGCCGCGACCAACCGGGATGCGGCCGCGTGCGAGGACCTGTGCCGCCGCGCCCTCGCGCTCTGGAGCGGCGACACCGCCTACGAGGGCCTGCGCGCCGAGCTGGTGCTCGCCGAGCGCACCCGCCTCGGCGAGCTGCACCGCCGGGTGCGCACCGACCTGGCCGAGTGCCTCCTGCGGCCGGGCGCGGCCCGGGTCGGGCTCGAGGAGGCGCTGGCGCTGAGCCGGCAGCTGCTCCACGAGAACCCGCTCGACGAGGGCGCCGCGGCCCTGGCCATGCAGGCTGCCTACCGGCTCGGCCGACAGGCGGAGTCGCTCGAGGTCTACGACAGCCTGCGCCGCACGCTGCGCGACGAGCTCGGGGTCTCCCCCGGGCCGGTGGTGGCCGAGGTGCACGCCCGCGTGCTGGCGCACGACGTCGCGTTCGGCGCCGGGTCACCGAAGGGCGCGGGCCCCACCGACCGGACCGGCCCGACCCAGCCCGGCCACCCGGTCGACCCGGGGCCGCCGGGGCGACGGGTGCCGGTGCACCCGGGCCGCCGCGTCCCCGTGCCGACCTCGCCGACGGTGGGCCGGGCGGCCGAGGTCGAGGCGGTGCTGGCCGCACTGGCCGAGGGCCGGCGGCTGGTGACGGTCACGGGGCCGGGCGGGGTCGGCAAGTCACGGCTCCTGGCCGACGTCGGGGCGGCGCTCGGGCCGCAGGCGGACGTCGTGCACGTCTCCCTGTCAGCCCATGCCGGGCTCACCCCTGCCGAGCTGGCCGCAGGGGTCGCGGTGACCACCGGCTTGCCCCTCGAGGGCGACGACGACGTGGCGGCGCTCGTGCGGGCGCTGCGCTCCTCCGACCTCACCGTGCTCGTCGACGAGGCCGAGTGGGTGCTCGAGTCGGCCGCCGAGGTCGCGGCGGCCGTGCTGGCCGGCTGCCCGGACGTACGGCTCGTCGTCACCTCACGCACCCCGCTGGCGGTGGTCGGCGAGCGGGTCGTGGTGCTCGAGCCACTCGCGACCGCCGACCCCGAGGGCGACCTCGGCGCCCTGCGGGCCGCACCGGCCGTGCGCCTGCTCGCCGAGCGCCTGGCCGACCGCGGCTGCGCGCCCACCGGTGACCTCGCCGCGTGGTCCGACCTCGACGTGCGGGTGCTGGGCCGGGTGGCCCGCCGCGTCGACGGCCTGCCGCTCGCCCTCGAGGTCGTCGCGGGTTCCTCGGCCACCGTGCCGCTCGACCGGCTGCTCGACCTCGTCGCAGAGCCCGCTCGACCTGGTGCCCGACGCCAGGGGACTGCCCGACCGCCACCACTCGCTGCGCGAGACCCTCTCGTGGAGCCTGGACCGCCTCGACCCGGACGTGCGGGCGGTGCTGCGCCGGGTTGCCGTGTTCGCCGGCCCCTTCACGGCCACGGCCGCCCGGGCCGTGGGTGGCGGTGAGCCGGCCACGGTCGACCGCGCCGTGCGGGTGCTCGCCCGGGACAACCTGTTGCGGGTCGAGCGCAGCACGACCAGCCTGTCCTTCCGGATGCTGCGCACGGTGCGTGACCTCGCCCTGGAGGAGCTGTCCGCCAGCGGCGAGGTGCCGCTCACCCGGTCCCGCCACCGTGGCTGGTTCGCCGGGATCTGGCGTGACGCCCCGCTGTCCGACGCACTCGTCGAGCACGTCGGCCGCACCTACGACGACCACCTCGAGGCGCTCGCCATGGCGCTCGAGGTCGGCGACGACCCGGCCGCCGCCGACCTCACGACCACCCTGTCGAGGCGGTGGCAGTTCGTCGAGACGCCGGGCCCGGGCCTGCACTGGACCGCGGTGGCGCTCGCGCTGCCCGGGGTCACGACCCGGCAGCGGGCCCGGCTGCGGGTCGCCCGGGCCGGCTTCCTGCGGGCCGCCGACTGGGATCCCGCCGAGCAGGCCCGGCTGGCCGCCGACCTCGACGGCGACCCCGACTGGGGCACCCTCCTGGGCGTGATGTGCGCGATCACCGCCTACGGCGAGGGTGACACCGTGACGGCGCGCGCCCGGCTCGACGAGGCCGAGGGCCTGGCCCGCAGCGGCGCACCGCACCACGTGGCGGAGGTCGTCGCGACCCGGGCTGTCGTCGACGCGGCCGACGGGCGCGCCGACGAGGCGCTGGCGGGCGCGCACGCGGCGCTGGCCCTGGTCGGCTCCACCTCGTCGGCGGTGCAACTGGTGACGGTGGTCCCGAAGGTCGGCCTCGCCCTGCTGGAGCTCGGCCGCTCGCGCGAAGCCCTCGACCTGCTCACGACCGCGGCCGCCGACGCCGGCGCCCGCTTCGGCATCCGCCCCACCAGCACGGTGTCGACGAACGCCGGCTGGGCCGCACTGGGTGTCGGGGAGCCCGCCGCGGCGCTCGGTTGGTTCCGCCAGGCGATTCTCGGGCCCCAGGCCGATCACGGGGTGAGCGCCCTCGGCGAGGCCGCGTGCGGGGCGGGTGCCGCGATGGCCGCCCTCGGCCACCCCGGCGCGGCCGAGGTGCTCGGGCTCGGGATCTGGCTGCACGCACAGGCCGGTCAGGCCCTGCCGCCGGCCCTGGACGGCTACGTCCGCGCTGCGGTCGCGACCGTCGGTCGGTCCGAGCCGCCCGAGCCGTGGTCGCCCGAGCTCGCGGTCGCTCGGTTCACCCAGCTGGTGCGCGGCATCCCCGGGTCGTGAGGCTCAGACGTTGCGGCGGTACTGCCCGCCCACCTCGAAGAACGCCTCGGTGACCTGCTGCAGCGAACACACGCGGGCAGCATCCATGAGCACGGCGAAGACGTTCTCGCCCGACGTGGCCGACGCCTTGAGCCGGGCCAGCGCCTCCTGCGCCTCGACGGAGTGCTGCTGCTTGAACGTCGTGACCCGGGCGAGCTGGCCCTCCTTCTCGCTCTCCGAGGCGCGCGCCAGCACGACCTCGCGCGGCGACTCGCCCTCGTGCGGGTTGCGGAAGGTGTTGACGCCGACGATCGGCAGCGAACCGTCGTGCTTGCGGTGCTCGTAGAGCATCGACTCGTCCTGGATGCGCCCGCGCTGGTAGCCGGTCTCCATCGCCCCGAGCACCCCGCCGCGCTCGGAGATCCGGTCGAACTCGGCCAGCACCGCGGCCTCGACGAGGTCGGTCAGCTCGTCGACGACGAACGCGCCCTGGAGCGGGTTCTCGTTGACGGCCAGGCCCCACTCCTTGGTGATGATCATCTGGATGGCGAGCGCCCGGCGCACCGACTCCTCCGACGGGGTCGTGACGGCCTCGTCGTAGGCGTTGGTGTGCAGGCTGTTGGCGTTGTCGTAGATCGCGACGAGCGCCTGCAGGGTGGTGCGGATGTCGTTGAAGTCCATCTCCTGCGCGTGCAGGCTGCGGCCGCTGGTCTGCACGTGGTACTTCAGCTTCTGGCTGCGCTCGTTGGCGCCGTACTTCTCCTTCATCGCGATGGCCCAGACCCGGCGGGCCACCCGGCCGATGACGGTGTACTCGGGGTCCATGCCGTTGGAGAAGAAGAACGACAGGTTCGGCGCGAAGTCGTCGATGTCCATGCCGCGCGCGAGGTAGGCCTCGACGTAGGTGAACCCGTTGGCGAGGGTGAACGCGAGCTGGCTGATGGGGTTCGCCCCGGCCTCGGCGATGTGGTAGCCGCTGATCGACACCGAGTAGAAGTTGCGCACCTGCTGCGCGATGAACCACTCCTGGATGTCGGCCATCATCCGCAGCGAGAACTCGGTGGAGAACAGGCAGGTGTTCTGGCCCTGGTCCTCCTTGAGGATGTCGGCCTGCACCGTGCCGCGCACGACCTGCAGGGCCTGCGCCCGGATGCCGTGCGCCTCCTGCTCGTCGGGCTCACGTCCCCGCTCGGCCACCCACGCCTCGACGGCGCGGTCCATGACGGTGTTGAGGAAGAAGGCGAGGATGGTCGGCGCCGGGCCGTTGATCGTCATCGAGACGCTCGTGGTGGGCGAGGTGAGGTCGAAGCCGGCGTACAGCTCGCGCATGTCGTCGAGGGTCGCCACCGAGACGCCGGAGGTGCCGACCTTGCCGTAGATGTCGGGGCGCTTGTCGGGGTCACGGCCGTAGAGCGTGACCGAGTCGAACGCCGTCGACAGCCGGGTGGCGGGCTGGCCCTGCGAGAGCATCTTGAAGCGGGTGTTGGTGCGGAACGGGTCGCCCTCGCCGGCGAACATCCGGGCGGGGTCCTCGTTGTCGCGCTTGAACGGGAAGACGCCCGCGGTGAACGGGAAGTAGCCGGGGAGGTTCTCGCGGCGCAGGAACGACACGAGGTCGCCGTCGTCGGAGTAGCGCGGCAGCGAGACGCGACGGATACGGTTGCCGGACAACGACTCCCGCACGAGAGAGGTGTGGATCTCCTTGTCGCGCACGGTGATGACCTGCTCGTCGCCCGAGTAGGCCTCGACCACCGACGACCAGCCGGCGAGCTGGCGGGCGACCGAGAGCGGCAGGTCGTCCTGCGCGTCGGACAGCAGCGCGTCGACGCCGGCCCGGTCGGAGCCGGCGCGCGCGAGCTCGTGGCCCACCTCGGTGAGCCGCTGCACCCGGCGCGCGGCCTCGGCATACCGACGGGTGTCGTCGTGGTAGCCGCGCACGGTCTCGGCGATCTCGGCGAGGTAGCGCACCCGCTGCGGCGGCACGACCTGGCGCAGCACCGACGAGTGCCGCACGCTCGACCGGGGCCAGCGCGCCCTCGCCGACCTCGAGGCCGGCCTCGCCGAGCAGCCCGCGCAGCTCCTGGTAGAGCGCGGTGACGCCGTCGTCGTTGAAGGTGGCGGCCGAGGTGCCGAAGACCGGCATGTCCTCGGGCTTCTTCCCGAAGGCGCCGCGGTTGCGCACCATCTGGCGCCCGACGTCGCGCAGGGCGTCCATGGCGCCGCGGCGCTCGAACTTGTTGATCGCCACGACGTCGGCGAAGTCGAGCATGTCGATCTTCTCGAGCTGGCTCGCGGCGCCGAACTCCGGCGTCATGACGTAGAGGTTGACGTCGGCGAACGAGGTGATCGCGGCGTCGCCCTGGCCGATGCCCGGGGTCTCGACCACGACGAGGTCGAACCCGGCGGCCTTGAGGATGGTGAGCACGTCGCCGAGCGCCTCGGGCACCTCGCGGCCGCCGCGGGTGGCGAGCGAGCGGAAGTAGATGCGGTCGCCGTCGAGCGAGTTCATCCGGATGCGGTCGCCGAGCAGGGCTCCCCCACCCCGGCGGCGGGTCGGGTCGATCGCGACGCAGGCCACCCGCAGCTTGTCCTGCTGGTCGACGCGCAGCCGCCGCACGAGCTCGTCGGTGAGGCTCGACTTGCCCGAGCCGCCGGTGCCGGTGATGCCCAGCACGGGGGTGCGGCGGGTGCTGGCCGCCTGCTCCAGCTCGGCGCGCAGGTCGTCGTCGAGCTGGCCGGTCTCGGCCGCGGTGATGGCGCGGGCCACGGCCGACCGCTCACCGGACAGCACCGCGGCCGCCGTGGTCGGGTGCTGCTGCCACAGGTCGGTGTCGCAGGCCTGCACGACCTGGTTGACCATGCCGGGCAGGCCGAGCCGCTGGCCGTCCTGCGGGCTGAAGATGGTGACCCCGGCGGCGCGCAGCCGCTCGATCTCGGCCGGCACGATGACGCCACCGCCACCGCCGACGACCTTGACGTGGCCGGCGCCCGACTCGCGCAGCAGCTGCACGAGGTACTCGAAGTACTCGACGTGCCCGCCCTGGTAGCTGCTGACGGCGACGCCCTGCACGTCCTCCTCGATGGCGGCGTCGACCACCTCGCGCACGCTGCGGTTGTGCCCGAGGTGCACGACCTCGGCCCCCTGGGCCTGCATGATCCGCCGCATGATGTTGATCGAGGCGTCGTGGCCGTCGAACAGGGCCGACGCGGTGACGATGCGCACCGGGTGCTCGGGCACGTGCAGGTCGGGCGTCGGGGTGGTCGGCTGCGCTGCCATGGGGTCCCTTTCGTGGCGTTCTCCCGATACTAGGACGTCCTAGTACCTACTCGGAAGTCACCAGTGGTCGCCTCAACTTTCCCGCCCGGTGCCCGAAGATTTCGGTTCGCAGCCCAACTTTTCCGGTGCGCAGGTGAAGGTTGCCGCATCGGGCGGGAAAGTTGGGACCGGTCAGCGGGCGATGGCGGAGGCGTACGGGTCGGGCGCCGCGGCATCCACGAGCCACTCCGGCACCGAGCGCAGGAACGGCTCGTCGACCCGGGTGACCGGCACGTCGGCCTGCAGCCGGCGCCACGACTCGGCCCGGTGCAGGCAGGAGATCCGCTCGGCGTCGGCGAGCAGGGTGCGCAGGGTGGGGCGGTCCCAGCGGTCGGTCCACGGCTCGAGGTAGGCGTCGACCGCCCGGCGGATCTCGGGGCTGTCCGGGACCAGGCCGAACCGGTGGCGCATCGTCCACACCGGGATGCGCGCCGTGGTCAGCGGGTGGGTCCACAACGCGTCCCCGAGGTCGATGACGGCGATCGCTCCCCCGGGCCGGCGGAACGCGTTGCCCAGGTGCAGGTCGTTGTGCTGCAACGACGGTGGGATGCCGCTCGCGGCCAGCCGCTCGGCGGCCGCGGAGATGCGGGGAAGCCCGTCGAGCACCGCGGCGGTCTCGGCGTCGTCGAGGCGGCGCGGGTCGGCATCCGGCAGCGCGCGCGAGGTCTCGACGAGCGCCTGCACCCAGCCGACCACCTCGTCGGCCGACTCGGGGAAGGTCGGCACACCGGCCGCGAGCACGGCCGCGGCGTGGGCGGCGAGCACCTGCTGCACCACGGCGTACGCCTGCACGACGTCCACCCAGTCGGGCACCGGGGGCGCGTCGTCGTCGTGCCACATCGGCAGGCCGAGGTCGGCCGTGGCCAGCCAGCCACGGTCGCGGTCGGTCGCGAGCGGCGTGGCCACGGCATCCGGCACCAGGGCGTCGACGACCTCGACGAGCGCGGCCTCGAAGGCCTGCGACGGGGCGTTCTCCTTGACCCACACGCGGCCGGCATCCGTCTCGACCCGGGCGACGACCGACCAGAACCGCACCCGGTCACGGACGACCGGTGCGGTGGTGTGCACGCCCACGGCGTCGAGCGCCGGCACCAGCCACGCCTCGAGCGCGGCCAGCCACTCCTCCCCCGCCCAGCGGGCGGGGAGGTCAGCCTCCGGCACGGCGCCCCGCGACCCACTCGATCGCCTCGGCGTAGCCCTGCACCCCGTGGCCGATGACGTGGTGGTCGCACACGTCGGTGAGGTAGCTGTGGTGGCGGAACTCCTCCCGCGCGGAGATGTCGCTGATGTGCACCTCGACGCGCGGCACCCGGCAGGCCGAGAGGGCGTCGCGCAGGGCGACCGAGGTGTGCGTGTAGCCCGCCGCGTTGATCACGATGCCCGCGGTGCCGGCGCGCCCCTCCTGCACCCAGTCGATGAGGGTCCCCTCGGAGTTGGTCTGGCGGAAGTCGACCGTGAGGCCGGCGTGCTCGGCCGCGGCGTGGCACAGCGCCTCGACGTCGGCGAGGGTGGCGCGCCCGTAGACCTCCGGCTCGCGCTCACCGAGCAGGTTGAGGTTGGGCCCGTTGAGCACCAGCACCGTGCGGTCGTCCATGCCCGGAGTATGCCGTGCGGGTCAGGTGCCCGCAGGCCGGTTTCGGCCGCGGGGGCACCCGGCTTGGGTGCTCAGGTGGTCGCCCCCGCAGCCACCTGGGCACCCGACCCCGGTGGACGGTCAGGGCTGGTAGTCGTCGGTCTCGTAGGGCGTGCACACGCCCCCGGGGGTGGCTGCCGTGCCGGCGGGCAGGGTGTCGCGGGCGGCGGCGGCCCGGCTGCGGCCGAGGTTCCAGGCCAGCCAGTCGTCGGTCTGGAACGGTGCGCTGGTGGCGGAGGCCGTGATGCACGCCGCCATCTGGCTGGGCAGCCGGTCGACGATCACCGGGGTGGCGTCGGCGCCGAGCGTGGAGAGGTAGCCGGTGTCGAGGCTCGACCCCGCCTCGAACCGGTCGATGTTGCGGCTGGCCACCCAGGCCGACGGGTTCATGGCGGCGAAGACGAGGGCGAAGACCGCCGCGGAGACGAGCACCGCACGCGGCACCCACCACCCGGACAGCCGCACGCCGGCGACCAGCAGGAAGACGACGACCAGCCCGAGCCACAGCTCGAAGCCGTCGACGAACACGCGCAGCACGGTGTAGCCGAAGGCGTCCTGGTAGAGCGACATCCGGTAGAGGGCACTCGCGACGACGGCGAGGGTGAGCACGCACAGGGCGCCGAGGAGCACGCGGATGAGCACCCGGTCGCGTGTGGTGTCCCGGGCCGCGACGCGCATCGTCAGCCCGACGACGACCACGGTGAGGAAGGTGGCGACGGTGAGCTGGCCGAAGCCCTGGTGCACGTACTCGGCATACGTGAGGCCGGTGGTGCGCTGGAGGTAGTCGTGGCCGCCCCACATCGCCGTCGCCTGGGCGACGAGGAAGCCGGCGAAGAGCGCGACGACGACGCCGACCGGCACGCCCCACTCCCAGCGGTGCGCGGCCCGACGGCGCTGCGGCAGGGTGACCCCGTCGACCGGCGGCGGGTTGAGCGCGAGGTAGGCGCCGGTGAGCACCACCCCGGCGACCAGGGTGAGCACGAAGGTGCGCGCGACGATGGTGTCCCAGCCCAGGTCGGGGATGAGCGCCTCGGCCCACGAGCCGAACAGTGCGTCACCGGAGGCGAACAGGCCACCGAAGAGGGCGAGCGCGATGAGCGAGAAGCCGATCGTGCGCAGGATCGGCCACAGCTTGGAGACCTTGCTCGTCGCGGTGATGGTGCGTCCGAGCAGGGGCAGCCCGCGCAGCCCGGACAGCGGCCAGGCCATCACACTCAGCGGCACCGACAGCAGGGTGCGGGCCCGGGTGGTGCCGGCGGCCGCGACGACCACGCCCACGAGCACGGCCAGCGCCACCACCCCGCCGCCGTCACGGAGCATGGTCGTCGTCACGAGCACGGCGGCGAGGCCGGCGCAGGCGATCGTCCACGGGTCGCGGCGGTAGCGGGCCACCACCCACATCAGCAGGCCGGCGGCGAGCATGGTCAGGCACACCGCGAGGCCGACGTTGCGCTCGGGCCAGGTGATCGCGGCCCAGGCGCCGATGCCGAGGGCGGCGAGCACCGCGAGCGGCTGCACCGGCACGCCCTTCTCGGGCCAGATGCCGTCGAGCGCTCCTCCGCCGCCCGCCCGGGCCGGCCGGGCGCGGCGCCAGCGGCGGCGGCGGGTAGGCCGGGGCAGGTGAGGGCGCGGCCTTCAGGGCGTCGGATGCCGGCGCGACCGTGGGGGTGCTCGGCGCCGGGGCGACCGGCGGCTGCTGGCTCGTGGGTGAGGTCGGTGTGGGCACGGTCCTGTCCTCCGTCAGGTGGGTGGGCCGGCCGGCGCGGGCGCGCCGGGGCAGGACGGCACGCAGGTGCGCGCCGGGTGTTCCGGGGGTGGTCGGCAGCGCCGTGATGGTGCCGCCGTGCAGCTCGCAGACCCAGCTGGCGATGGCCAGGCCGAGGCCGGTGCCGCCGCCGGAGTCGGCCCCCGAGCCGAACCGGTCGAAGACGCGCTCGAGCCGGTCGGCCGGGATGCCGGGACCGTCGTCGCAGACGTCGAGCTGCCACGTCTCGTCGTCCACGGCGCGGGCGCTGACCCGCACCTCGCCCCGAGGGGGGCTGTGCCGCACCGCGTTGTCGACGAGGTTGGCGACGAGCTGCGCCAGGCGGCCGGGGTCGGCGACCACGGTGAGGTCGGCGGGGTGCGTCTCGTGCCGCACGGTCACGGAGCGGCCGCCGACCAGCGCCTCGGACACCCCCGCACGCAGCAGGTCGGCGACCTTCACCTCGGTGAGCGCCAGCGGGGCGGCCCCGGCGTCGATGCGGGAGAGGTCGAGCAGGTCGCCGACCAGCGCGCTGAGCCGTTCGGACTGGGTGAGCGCGGCGCGCAGGGCGTCGTCGTCGGGCCGGACCACCCCGTCGACGAGGTTCTCGAGGAGCGCGCGCTGGGCGGTGAGCGGGGTGCGCAGCTCGTGCGACACGGTCGCCACGAGCTGGCGGCGCTGCTGGTCGGCGGTGGCGAGGTCGGCGGCCATCGCGTTGAACGCACGCCCGAGGTCGCCGACCTCGTCGGACGAGGTGGCCGGCACCCGCTGGGCGTAGTCGCCGCTCGCCATCCGCCGCGCCGCGGCCGTCATCTCGCGCAGAGGCGACGTCATCCCCCGCGCCAGCCACTGGGTCACCGCCAGCGCCGCGGCGACGGTGACCGGCACGCTCATCCACCACGGCACCTCGGCCACCTCGCCGACCCCGGCGACGACCACGGCGACCACGACGCTGGCAGCGACGAGCAGGCCGAGCTTGACCTTGATCGAGGCGACGCCGTCGAGCGGGCGGTCGGTGTTCACGGGGCCACCTCGAGGGCATAGCCGACGCCGTGCACGGTGCGCACCCGGTCGGCGCCGATCTTGGCGCGCAGGGCCTTGACGTGGCTGTCGAGGGTGCGGGTGCCGGAGGCGTCGGCCCAGCCCCACACCTCGCGCATCAGCACGTCGCGGCTGCGCACGGTGCCGGGCTCGGCAGCCAGGGCACCGAGCAGGTCGAACTCGAGCGGCGTCAGGTGCACCTCGTTGCCCCGCACGGTGACCCGGCGGGTGGCGCCGTCGATGGTGAGCCCGCCGACGTCGGTGCGGGGGGCGCCGGATGCCGTGAGCGCAGCGGCGCGCTCGACCCGCCGCAGCAGGGCCCGGATGCGGGCCACGACCTCGCGCATCGAGAACGGCTTGGTGACGTAGTCGTCGGCGCCGACGGCCAGGCCCACGAGCAGGTCGGTCTCGTCGTCGCGGGCGGTGAGCATCAGCACGGGCACGGGACGGCTGGCCTGGATGCGGCGGCAGACCTCCAGCCCGTCGAACCCCGGGAGCATCAGGTCGAGCACCACCAGGTCGGGGGCGTGCTGCTCGAACGCGGCGACGGCACCGGGGCCGTCGTGGGCCTGCTCGACGACGAAACCCTCGGCGCGCAGCCGGTCGGTGACGGCCTGGTTGATCAGCGGCTCGTCCTCGACGACGAGGATGCGTGCGGCGGTCGTCGTCGTCCCCTCGGTCATGCTGCGAGCGTAGGACCGGGCTCGTGTGGCCCGTGGGAGCACCGTGTGGAGATCGTGTGAAGGTGCGCAGGTCAGGCCGGCAGGCGGCGCTGGGTGCGGAACGCGGTGGGCGTGATGCCGGTGCACCGGGTGAAGTGGTGGCGCAGCAGCGCCGCCGACCCGAACCCGGCGTCGCGGGCGACGGCCTCGACCGGCAGGTCGGTGTCCTCGAGCAGCCGGCGGGCCCTCAGCACCCGCTGGTCGGTGACCCACTGGTGCGGGGTGGTGCCGGTCTCGGCGACGAAGCGCCGCGCGAAGGTGCGCGGCGACATCGCCGCCCGCCGGGCCAGGTCGTCGACGGTGAAGGCCTCGTCGAGGTGGTCGAGCATCCACTCGAGCACCGGCCCGAGGCTCTCGGCGGTGGTCGTGGGCACCGGGCGGTCGATGAACTGGCGCTGGCCGCCGTCGCGGTGCGGCGGCACGACCATCCGGCGGGCGATCGCCGTGGCGACCGCGCTGCCGAGCTCGGTGCGCACGAGGTAGAGGGCGGCGTCGATGCCGGCCGCGGTGCCGGCGCTGGTGATGACCGTGCCGTCGCGCACGTAGAGCACGTCGGGGTCGACCTTCGCCAGCGGGACGGCGGCGGCGAGCTCGGCGGCGTGCCTCCAGTGGGTGGTGCACTCACGGCCGTCGAGGATGCCGGCGGCCCCCAGGGTGAACGCGCCCGAGCACACCGACATCACCCAGGCGCCCCGGTCGACGGCGTCGCGCAGCACCTGCACGACCGCGGGCGAGGGCGATGCGGGCCGAGTTGGAGGCGGGCACCGCGACGAGGTCGGCATCGGCGGCACCCTCCAGCCCGTAGGCCGCGGTCACGCTGGTGCCGTTGCGGGCGTCGAGCGGCCCGGGCGACTCCGCACAGACCCGGTAGTCGAAGGCGGGGATGCCCTCCTCGGTGCGGTCGATGCCGAACACCTCGGCGAGCACGCCGTACTCGAACAGCGACACGGGCTCCTGGAGCAGCACGGCGACGGACTTGAGCGGCATGTCGACGAGTATGGCAGATATTTGACGTACTACGTCATTTCCGCCACTCGTGGCAGGTATTGGTTGAGCAGCAAACTCGTGCCATGGACACGAACAGCACCCTCGAGACGATCTTCACCCTCGCCGCCATCGGCGGCCTCGTGGCCCCCGTGGCCTACCTGATGGAGCGCTCCAACCGGCGCGAGCGGCGCGAGCACGGGGCTCGCACCACCTGGACCTGGACGCGCTACGACGCCGACGCCCGCCGGGTCGGGAACGAGATCCACGCCCTCGACGGCGCCGCCCACCGCTGAACCGAGGGCCCGCCTCTCCCCGCGAACGTGGGTGAAGATCGCCGCGTAGACGACGGTTATCACCCACATTCCGCTGAGCGGAGAGGGTGGCGCGCCGCCTCCCGGCGAACGTGGGTGAAGATCGCCACCTGGACGACGGTTATCACCCACATTCCGGGGAGCGGGCGGTCAGGAGCCGCGGCGGCCGATCAGCCAGCCGAGCAGCAGCCCGGCGAGCGCCGCGATGCCGTACGGGGCATAGCTCTTGACCAGCACCGGCAGCACCGTCGCCCCGAGGTCGATCGAGTCGTCGACCGGGGGCGCCGGGCGCAGCGGCCGCGGAGCGGGCGGGGCTGTGGCCGCTGCGGAGTTCTCCGCGGCCGCAGCCACGGCCGGACCACCGGCGTCGACCGAGCCGGCGGTACCGGCCGAGCCGGCAGAACCAGCGGCGGCCGCCCGGGCCGCGTCACCGGCATCCGCCGCCGCACCGGCACCCGTGGCGGCGGCGTCAGCGGCCGACTCCGCGGGCGCGAACTGGCCCTCGATGCACGCGACGAACTGCTGGAGCAGCTTGTCGCTGACGTCCTGCATCACGCCGCGCCCGAACTGGGCCGGCTTGCCGGTGACCGACAGGTCGGTGGTGACGTCGATGCGGGTGCCGTCACCGGACGGCGCCAGCTGCACCGTGACGGTGGCGCCGGCCGTGCCGTTGCCCCGCTTGTCCTTGCCCTTGGCCTCGATGACGGCCCGGTGCGCCGCGTCGTCGCGCTCGAGGAACTCACCCGTGCCGGCGTACTGCAGGGCGATCGGGCCGAGCTTGACCTTCACCGTGCCGGCGAACCCGGACTCGTCCACCGAGGTGACCACTGCGCCGGGGAAGCAGCTGCCCACCCGCTCGAGGTCCATGAACGTGGCCCAGGCGTCGTCGATGGCCGCCGGGACGGTGAAGTCGTGCGTCAGCTCCATGCGGGAGTCAGCCTCCGAGGGCAGTCAGGACGGCGCGACGGGTGAGCACCCGCGCGAGGTGGCGCCGGTAGTCGGCGTCGCCGTTGAGGTCGCTCGGCGGGTTGGTGCCGTCGGCCACCGCGTCACAGGCATCGCCGAGGTCGGCGGCGGACCGGCCGACCAGGGCCTGCTCCACGCCACGGGCACGCAGCGGGGTGTTGCCCATGTTGGTCAGCCCGATGCGGGCCTCGCTGATGGTGCCGCCGTCGGCCTGTGAGCGGCCACGGCGATCGCGACGATCGACCACTGGTGCGACACCCGCACGAACTTCTCGTAGTGCGACGCCCAGCCGGTGTGCTTCGGGATGCGCACCTCGGTGAGCAGCTCGCCCTCGGCGACCGAGGTCTCGAACAGGTCGTGGAAGAACTCGGATGCCGGCACGGTGCGCTCGCCGCCCGCGCCCGCGATGACCAGCTCGGCATCCAGCGCCAGGACCGGGGCCCCGACGTCACCGGCCGGGTCGGCGTGCACGAGGGCCCCGCCGATCGTGCCGCGGTGCCGGATCTGCGGGTCGGCCACCTCGGCGACCGCCTTGGCGAGCAGCCCGGCGTGCTCGTGCACGAGGTCGCTGGCCAGCAGGTCGCTGTAGGGCGTCATCGCACCGATGACCAGGTGGTCGCCGGCGTCGCGGATGCCGCGCAGCGCGTCGATCCGGCCGAGGTCGACGAGCGTCTCGGGGGCGTTCAGGCGCATCCGCAGGATGGGCAGGAGGGACTGGCCGCCGCCCATCACCTTGGCGTCGTCGCCGCCGGCGGCGAGCGCCGCGAGGGCCTCGTCGACGGTGGTCGGTGCCTTGTAGTCGAATGCCGCGGGGATCACTGGCCTGCTCCGTCCGTCGCGCCGGCTGTCGGGTCCTGGTTGAGGGAGTCGTCCGCGAAGTGCGGCTGGGCCTCCCCGGTCACCTCGCCGGAGTGCGCCCCGGCGGTCTGGATGGCCTTCCACACCCGCTCGGGCGTGCACGGCATCTGGACGTCGTCGACGCCGAGGTGGCGCACGGCATCCACGATGGCGTTGACCACCGCGGGGGTGGAGGCGATGGTGCCGGCCTCGCCGACGCCCTTGGTGCCGAGGGTGTTGGTCGTCGACAGCGAGGTGGTGTGCTCGCTGATGTAGTTGATCGTGTCGGCCGCGGTCGGCAGGGTGTAGTCGACGAAGGAGCCGGTGACCAGGGTGCCCTGGTCGTCGTACTCCGCGCCCTCCCACAGCGCCTGCGCGATGCCCTGCACGAGCCCGCCGTGGATCTGGCCCTCGACGATCAGCGGGTTGATGATCTTGCCGATGTCGTCGACGCACACGTACTTGCGCATCGTCGTGGCGCCGGTCTCGGTGTCGACCTCCATCGCGCACAGGTGCGTGCCGTGCGGGAAGGAGAAGTTGACCGGGTCGTAGGTGGCGTCGGCGTCGATGCTGGGCTCCGCACCGTCGGGCAGGTTGTGCGCCGCGAAGGTCGCGAGCGCGATGTCGGTGATGCCGATGCCCTTGTCGGTGCCCTTGACGGTGAACCGGCCGCCGGAGAACTCGAGGTCGTCGACGCTGGCCTCGAGCAGGTGCGCCGCGAAGACCTTGGCCTTCTCGATCACCTTGTCGGCCGCGAGCACCAGCGCCTCACCACCGACCACGAGCGAGCGCGAGCCGTAGGTGTCGAGACCCTTGGACGCGATCTGGGTGTCGCCGTGCAGCACCTCGACGCTCTCGAACGGCACCCCGAGCCGGTCGGCGACGATCTGGCTCCACGCCGTCTCGTGGCCCTGCCCGTGCGGGGACGTGCCGGTGAGCACCTCGACGGTGCCGGTGGCCAGCATCCGGATGCTGGCGTGCTCCCAGCCGCCGGCGCCGTAGCTGAGCGAGCCGAGCACGCGCGAGGGTGCCAGGCCGCACATCTCGGTGAAGGTCGAGATGCCGATGCCGAGCTGCACCGGGTCGTTGCTGTCGCGGCGGCGCCTTCTGCTCGGCGCGCAGCTCGTCGTAGCCGAACAGGTCGACGGCCTTGGCGGTGGCGGCCTCGTAGTTGCCCGAGTCGTAGGTCATGCCGGCCACCGTCGTGAACGGGAACTCGTCGTGCGTGATCCAGTTCTTCGCGCGGATCTCGAGCGGGTCGACGCCCGACCTCGGCGGCGAGCTCGTCCATGATCCGCTCGATGGCGTAGGTGGCCTCGGGCCGGCCGGCGCCGCGGTAGGCGTCGACCCAGCGTCTTGTTGGTGAGCACGGTCTGGCAGTTGAACTGGTAGGCCGGGAACTTGTAGATCGAGTTGAACATCCACGCGCCGAGCACCGGCACGCCACCGCCGACGATGGCGACGTAGGCGCCCATGTCGGCGAGCAGCTCGACCTTGAGGCCGGTGACCGTGCCGTCCTTCTCGGCCGACAGGGTGAGCTTCTGCCACTGGTCGCGGCCGTGGTGCGCCGAGATCATCGTCTCGGAGCGGGTCTCGGTGAACTTGCACGGCCGGCCGAGCGTGCGGGCGACGGCGATCGTCGCGAACTCCTCCGGGGTGGTCTGCAGCTTGCCGCCGAAGCCGCCGCCGACGTCGGGCGCGATGACGCGCACCTTCGACTCGGGGATGCCCATGGTGGCGGCGATGGCGAAGCGCAGGATGTGCGGCACCTGGGTGGCCGACCACACGGTCATCTGCTCGCTGGTGGGGTCGACGACCGTGGAGCGGGGCTCCATGAACGCCGGCACGAGCCGCTGCTGGCGGTACTCGCGCTCGACGACGATGCCGTCGACGCGCGCCTTGGCGATGGCCTCGTCGACGTCGCCGCCGGTGCCCGCCTCCGCGGAGTCGAGCTTCCAGAACGCCGACTTGTTGGTGCCGAGGTCGGGGTGGGCCAGCACGGTGTCGGCCGCGGCCTCCTTGAGGTCGAGCACCGCGGGCAGCTCGTCGTAGTCGACGTCGACCAGCTCGGCGGCGTCGCGCGCCTCGCGCTGCGGTGCGGGCCACGACGACGGCGACGATCTCGCCGGCGCAGGCGACGTGGTCGATGACGACCGGCAGGTGGGTGGGCGTGACCTGGTCGGGGGTGATCGGCCAGGCGTTGATGTTGACGCCCTGCACCGCCTCGAGGTCCTTGCCGGTGAAGACGGCCACGACGCCGGGGGCCGAGGTGGCCTCGCTGGTGTCGATGGCGCTGATCCGGGCGTGGGCGAACGGGCTGCGCACCATGGCGAGGTGCAGCATGCCCGGCAGCTGGATGTTGTCGGTCCAGCGGGTGCGGCCGGTGATCAGCCGCTGGTCCTCCTTGCGCTTGCGCGCCTGGCCGATCTCGGCGGTGGGCCGGTCGTCGACGGCGGTCATCAGGCCACGCTCCCCGCGGTGACGGCGGACTCGTCCGCGGTGGCGCCCGAGTCGGCCATCGTGCTGGCGCAGGCCGACACGGCCTTGACGATGTTGTGGTAGCCGGTGCAGCGGCACAGGTTGCCCTCGAGGCCGACCCGGATCTCCTCCTCGGAGGGGTTCGGGTTCTCGTTGAGCACGTCGATGGCCTGCATGATCATGCCCGGCGTGCAGTAGCCGCACTGCAGGGCGTGGTTGTCGTGGAAGGCCTGCTGCATCGGGTGCAGCTCACCGTTGGTGGCGATGCCCTCGATCGTGGTGACCTCGTGGCCGTCGGCCTGCACGGCCAGCACGTTGCACGACTTCACGCTCCGGCCGTCGAGGTGCACGGTGCAGGCGCCGCAGTTGCTCGTGTCGCAGCCGATGACGGTCCCCACCTTCCCGACCGTGTCGCGCAGGTACTGGACGAGCAGTGTGCGGGGTTCGATGTCGTCGGAGCACATGACTCCATCGACGGTGACGTTGACCCGAGTCATCGTTGACTCCTTCGGCAGTGAGGACCGTGACGTGTTCGTGATCCTCACCGGAAGTGACCCGCGCCACAAGGGGTTCGACGAGATCCACAGGAAACTGCAGGCCAGCGACCTTTCCCGTCAGGAAAGGTCGGCGGCGTGGTGGTGGATCGCGCCGGCGGTCTCCTGGAGGCGCTTCCCGCCGCCGCCCCACTGCAGCGCGACGATCTCGGCGGCGATCGACACGGCGGTCTCCTCCGGGGTGCGCGCCCCGAGGTCGAGCCCGATCGGCGAGGACAGCCGGGCCAGCTCGGCGTCGGTGATGCCGGCCTCGCGCAGCCGCTCGAGCCGGTCGTCGTGGGTGCGCCGCGAGCCCATGGCGCCGACGTAGGCGACCGACGGCATCCGCAGCGCGACCTCGAGCAGGGGCACGTCGAACTTCGGGTCGTGGGTGAGCACGCACACCACCGCCCGCTCGTCGACCCGGCCGGCCTCGACCTCCGCCGCCAGGTAGCGGTGCGGCCACTCCACGACCACCTCGTCGGCGGCCGGGAAGCGCGAGGCGGTGGCGAACACGGGCCGGGCGTCGCACACCGTCACCCGGTAGCCGAGGAAGCTGCCGACGTGGGCGACCGCCGCCGCGAAGTCGATGGCGCCGAACACGAACATCCGGGGGCGGGGCGCGTAGGCGGCGACGAACACCCGCATGCCCTCGCCGCGCCGCTCGCCGTCGGGGCCGTAGGTGAGCGTCTCGGTGCGCCCGGCCGCCAGCAGGCCGCGGGCGTCGTCGGCGACGGCCCCGTCGGCGCGCGGGCTGCCGAGCGAGCCGGCCGGCATCCGCTCGGCGCCGTCGGCACCGACCGCGTCCTCGGGGCGCACGACCAGCCGGCGCCCCACCCACGCCGGGTCGGGGTGGTCGATGACGGTCGCGACGGCGACCGGGCGCCCGGCCTCGATGTCGTCGGCCACCGCGCCGAGCTCGGGGAAGGTCTCCTGCGAGACCGTCTCGACGAAGACGTCGAGGATGCCGCCGCAGGTGAGCCCGACCGCGAACGCGTCGTCGTCGGAGACGCCGTAGCGCTGGAGCACGGGCGCGCCGGAGGCCACGACCTCCTGGCCCAGCTCGTAGACCGCGCCCTCGACGCAGCCGCCGGAGACCGACCCGACGGCCTCGCCGCCGGGGCCGACGAGCATCGAGGCACCGGCCGGTCGCGGTGCGGAGCGGAAGGTGGCGACCACGGTGCCGACCCCGACCGCCTCGCCGGCCCGCCACCACTGCATCAGCTCGGGCAGCACGTCACGCACGGGCGACCACCTCCGTCAGCTCCTCGAACGCCGCCAGGGAGTGCCCCGCGACGAAGTGGTCGACGTGGGGCAGCACCGCCATGATGCCCCCCTGCACCGGCTCGTAGCCCGCGCGACCGCGGTGCGGGTTGACCCAGACGACCCGGTGGGCGACCGCGCGCAGCCGGCGCACCTGCTCGCCCAGCGCCTCGGGCTGGTCGCGCTCCCACCCGTCGCTGAACACCACGACGACCGCGCCGCGCGCCATCCCGCGCCGCCCCCAGCGGTCGAGGAACACCTTGACGCCCTCGGCGAGCCGGGTGCCGCCGGACCAGTCGGGGATGGCGTCGCCGGCGGCCACGATGGCGCGGTCGGGGTCGCGCTGGTGCAGCGGCCGGGTGATGTGGGTGAGCCGGGTGCCGAGCGTGAAGACCTCCACCGGCACGCCGGCGACGCAGTAGGCGTGCGCGAGCCGGATGAGCGCGTCGGCGTAGCCGCTCATCGAGCCCGAGACGTCGACGAGGAGCACCACCTTGCGCGCCCGGGTGCCGCGCCGGCGCCAGCGGACCTCGCCCGGCTCCCCCATCCGGCGCAGTGTCGAGCGCAGGGTGGCGCGGGCGTCGACGGCACCACGCCGGGATGCCGTGTACCGGTGCGCGCGCCGGCGCGGCGCCCGCGGGCGGAGGGCGCCGAACAGGGCTGCCAGCGACTCGCGCTCGCGGCGGGTGAGCGTGGCGACGTCACGGTGCCGCAGCACCTCGGTCGAGCTCGCCTGTGCGCGAACGACATCCGGGTCGTCGCTGCCCTCGCCGGCGGCGCTCTCGTTGACGCCGAGGCCGGCCTGGGGCACGACGTTGGGCAGTGGGGGGCGGTCCTTCAGTGCCGGCGCGCTGGCCGCTGAACCACGCGGTGTAGACGAGGTCGTGGCGCTCGAGGTCGGCCGGTGAGGCGCACAGCGTGGCGCGGCCGGCGTAGAAGACGGCCGGCTGGTCGTCGAGCCCGACGGCCGCGACCGCCTCGAGGTAGGTGCGCTCGCGGTCGGCCGTGACGGCCACCCCGGCCGCGCGCAGGGCGCGGGCGAAGCCGAGCAGCAGCTCCTCGGGCGGCTTCGTCGCGGGCGGGGTCGTCGCGGGCGTCATCGGGTGAGCATCACGTCGAGCGCCTTCTTGACCCGCTCGGCATCCTCGCGGTACTTCACCGCCACCCCGAGCGTGGCCGCCGCGGTCTCGGTGTCGAGCTCGCGGGTGCCGAGCTCGTGCAGGGCGCGGGCCCAGTCGAGGGTCTCGGCGACGCCGGGCGGCTTGAGCATCTCGCGGTCGGCCCGGATGCCGTGCACGGCGCGCACCACCTGCTCGGCGAGCGCGGCCGACACCTCCGGGGCGCGGCGGGCGACGATGGCGAGCTCGCGCTGGATGCCGGGGTGCTCGAGCCAGTGGTAGAGGCAGCGCCGCTTGAGCGCGTCGTGCAGCTCGCGGGTGCGGTTCGAGGTGAGCACGACCACCGGGGGCACGGATGCCGTGACGGTGCCGAGCTCGGGGATGGTCACCTGCCAGGTCGAGAGCACCTCGAGCAGGAACGCCTCGAACTCGTCGTCGGCCCGGTCGACCTCGTCGATGAGCAGCACGGCCGGGGCGTCGCGCAGGGCGCGCAGCACCGGGCGGGCGATGAGGAAGCGCTCGTCGAACAGGCCCTGCTCGACCTCGCGCGACGTCGCGCGCCGCACCCTCGACGGCCTCGAGCGCCCGCACGTGCAGGATCTGGCGGGGGAAGTCCCAGTCGTAGAGGGCCTGGGTGGCGTCGATGCCCTCGTAGCACTGCAGCCGGATCAGCGGCAGGTCCATCGTCTCGGCGAGCGCCTCGGCCAGGGCGGTCTTGCCGGTGCCCGGCTCGCCCTCCATCAGCAGCGGCCGGCCGAGGCGCAGCGACGAGCCAGGTGATGGTGGCGAGGGCGTCGTCGGCGAGGTAGCCGGTGTCGCCGAGCGCGTCGGTCAGGTCGTGCGCCGTGCCGAACGTCGTCCGCGGGTCCATGGCGCCAGCATCCCTGACGACGTGCCGATCCGGAAGCGAACGCTCAGAGCAGGTGCCGCGGCCTCACGCAGAAGTTCGGCCAGCACGCAGGCATTGGTGCGCCGCCGTGGACATGGGGCAGCATCACGGGTACGCCGAGCAGAGGAGCACGCATGGTCATCGTGGCAGGGCACCTCGTCGTCGAGCCCGCGGAGCGCGAGTCCTACCTGGCCGGATGCCGAGACGCCATCTCGCAGGCGCGCGCGATTCCCGGCTGCCTCGACTTCTCCATCACCGCGGACCTCCTCGACGCCGCGCGGATCAACGTCTTCGAGCGGTGGGAGACCCAGGAGGCGGTCGAGGCGTTCCGTGGCAGCGGACCCAGCGACGAGCAGGGAGCGGCGATCCTCTCCGCCTCGGTGGCCGAGTACGACGTCGCCGACGTGCGGCTCCTGTCGGAGGACGACAGCGCCTGACGCCGAGCGTTCCTCTGGTGGGCGGCCGGCGTCGAGTGCGCGGTCGGACGGACAACCGGTCGTCCGGCACGCTCGGTCACGCTCACGGGCCGTCCCGCCCCGCACGGTCGTCCGTCCGTGGGAGCGCCTTGGGTCTGGCCCGCTGGGGCTAGGTGAGCGACACGACCGCCGCGGCCAGCTCACCGAGGGCGAGGCCCCCGACCAAGGCGGCCACGACTGCGGGCAGCCGCCCGTCGGCGAGCACCGAGAAGCGCCGGCTGGTCCGGGTGCGGGCGGGCCATCCGGCGGGCGCGCAGCGCCTCGAGGAGCACCCAGCCGGCCAGGGTCGCGGCGACCACGGTCGGCAGCACCACCACCGGGCCGAGCGAGTCGAGGGTGAGCCGGCCGATGGTCAGCGCACCGACGAGCAGGGCCAGCCCGGTGCGCCGCCAGGCCAGGGCGGTGCGCTCCTGCGGGGCCGTGGCGTCGGATGCGGGGGGTGGCCGCCCGGCATCCGCACGGTCACCCACCGGTGACGCTGGCGACGCCCAGCACGACCGCGGCCACGGCGACCGCCACCAGCACGACGACCATCGCGGGGTTGCTCGGCAACGAGGACCCCTCGCGCATCGCCCGCTCGGTGCGGGCCCAGCCGCGCCATGCCGCGCCGGCGGTGAGCAGCCCGGCGAGGGCGAGCAGGCCGGCGAGGAGGTCCCTGCACGACGTCGGGCAGCGGCAGCGGAAGCGCGTCGACCGCGGCGGCCCCGGCGACCAGGGCGAGCGCCGTGCGGATCCAGGCGAGGAAGGTGCGCTCGTTGGCGAGCGAGAAGCGCGGGTCGGGCTCCTGCCCCGTGCGCGTAGACACTGCTCGGCCAGCGGTGCTCGGGGTCGCTCACGCCGCCATCATCCCCGGCGCAGGTCGTCGAGGTCACCGGCGGTGTCGAGGTCGCGCCCGGTGGCGAGGTCGCCGCACTCGACGAGGCGGTGCGGGGTCGCGCGCAGGTGGTCGCGGGCGCCCCGGTCACCGTGGGCCGTGGTGATGACGGCCGCCCAGTGGTCGCGGCCGAGGGCCACCGGGTGGCCCGGCACGCCGCCGTATGCCGCCCGCACCAGTGCCGCTCGCCCGTCACCGCGGGCCGCGGCCAGGACCCGCTCGACGACCTCGGCGGTGACGTCGGGGAGGTCGACGAGGGTGACCAGCGCGAGGTCGGCGTCGCCGTGCTCGAGGTGGGCCGAGCCCGGCCCGCAGCGACGCGCCCATCCCCTCGTCCCAGTCGGCGGCGGTGCACCACCTCGACACCCGCCCCCTCGACGAGGGGCGCCGACGGCGTCACCCGCGGCGCCCACCACGACGACCACGCGGTCGCAGCCCCCCGCGGTCGACCCGGGCCACCGCGGTCTCGACGAGCGTCGGGCCGTCGTCGGTGAGCCGCACGAGAGCCTTCGGCCCGCCCATCCGGCGGCCGGCCCCCGCGGCCAGCACGAGCCCGACGGTGGTCACCCGGCCAGCCTCCCACGGGTCCGGGTGGCGCAAGCGGCATGGCGAGGACGACCGGGCTTCGAGTGTGCCTGCGGACAGGCAGTGGGCCGCCGCAGCCGGCGGTGCCACGCTCAGCCGAGGCCGTCGCCGTGGCGACTGCCTGTCTGTGGGGACGCTTCTGCTCGATACCGCGGGAATCCGGTGGCGTGGGCGGCGCCCGAGGAGTTGGCTGTCCGGGTGGGGGACGTGCAGCAGGAGGAGTCGGCGCTGCTGGTCCGGTGCCCGGCCGCGGAGCCGGCCGTCGGCGCCTGGCGGGCACGGCTCGACCTGGCCGCGGGGGTCGGGGTGCCGGCCCACGCCACCGTCACCTACCCGTTCCGCCCGGTCGAGCAGCTCAGCGACGCCGACCACGACCGGCTCGGCCGGCTGTTCGCCGACGTGCCGGCCTTCACGCTCGTCGGCGAGCGCACGGCGTGGTTCGGCGACGAGGTGGTCTACGTCGCGCTGACCGGCGCCGAGCGGGTGTCCGCGCTCATCGACGCCGTGGCGCGCGAGTTCCCCGAGCACCCGCCCTACGGCGGGACGATCGCCGACGTCATCCCCCACGTGACCGTCGGCCACGACCACGACCTGGCGACGTTGCGGGCAGCCGCGGCCGCGGTCGACGAAGGCCTGCCGTTCCGCCAGGAGGTCACCGCGGTCGAGCTGTGGGCCGGGCCACCACCGGCGACCCGGCTGCGGTCGCTGGCGCCGGGTGCGCGCCTACCCGCTGGGGATGCCGTCACAGCCTGACGTCGTTGCGGTGCAACGGCATCCGCCTCAGCGGTACTGCTCGGGCACCTCGAGGTCGAACCGGTCGCAGAGCAGTGCGCACGTCGGTGCGGTCCTTGGCGTCACCGGCATACGTGTCGTGGAACCGCACGACCCACGGCGCCGAGATGCAGTCGACGTCGCGGCCGCCGACCTGCCCCGACCGTCAGCGAGGCGGCGGGGAAGGCGGCACCGTGCTCGGGCGGGCCGACCACCCCGTTGCCCTCGGCGTCGAGCACGACGACGTGCAGGTCGAGCACCTGCAGCCGACCACCGCGACGACGGGAGAGCAGGAAGTTCCACGGCGTCGCCCCCTCCCCCACCGGCGCGAAGCCCTCGGCCGCCAGCGCGCCCAGGAAGGCGTCGAGGTGGCGCGACTCGAGGGTGACGTCGAGGTCGCCGTGCTCACGCGTCTGCTCCCCGAGCAGGGCGTCGACGCCCCAGCCGCCGTCGAGCCACAGCCGGGCGCCCGCCGCGTCGGCGAGGTCGAGCACGTGCAGCACGTCGGCGAGGGTCGTGCGGGCTCCGGGCGGGGTACTGGTCGGCACGGTCGGCAGTCTCTCCCGGCCACGCGCCGCCCGTCGCCCGGGTTTCCCCATCACCGCCCTAGCCGGATGCCGGCGCTCGCCGCCCACGGCGGCGTCGACGAGGATGCGTGCCGACCGGGCGGCCCACGCTGCGGCATCCGGGTCGGCGTCGAGCGCGCCGCTGGCCAGGCCGCCGTCGAGCAGGAGGGTGAGCGAGCGGGCCAGCCCGCGCGGGTCGGGCGCCCCGGCATCCGCGGCCAGGCCGGTGACCCACTCGAGCACCGCCGTCTTGTGCGCGACCGTGCGGTCGTGCACCGGCGTGCCCGGCACCGCCTCGGCCGCCGCGTTGAGGAAGGCGCAGCCGCGGTAGCCGTCGCGGCGGCACGCGGTGCCCAGCGCGTCGAACAGCCCGACCAGCTCGTCGGCCGGGTCGGGGCCGGCGGCCTCGGCGGCGTCGTGCAGCTGCCCGCTCCAGATGCCGTCGACCTTGTCGAGGTAGGCCACGACGAGGTCGTCCTTGGCGGGGAACCACTTGTAGAACGTCGCCTTGGCCACGCCCGACTCGGCGATGATCCGGTCGACTCCGACGGCGCGGATGCCGTGGGCGTAGAAGAGCCGGAACGCCGTGTCGAGGATGCGCTCACGGGCGGTCGGGGGGGCCATGGGTTGATAGTAGACAGATCTGTCTGCTAGCGTCCACTTCGACGTAGACAGACCTGTCTACTCTCCCTCCACGACCCCGGGAGCACCCATGCACATCGCAGTCCTCGGCACCGGCGGCGTCGGCCGCGCGATCGCCGGCCGCCTCCACGAGCTGGGCCACGACGTCACCGTCGGCACCCGCGACCCGCAGGCCACCCTGGCCCGCACCGAGCCCGACGCCATGGGCAACGCACCGTTCGCCACGTGGCACGCCGACCGACCCGGCGTCGCGCTCGCCACCTACGCCGACGCCGCCGCCGGCGCCGAGCTCGTCGTGCTCGCGACCTCCGGCGCGGCCGCCCTCGAGGTGCTCGCCCTCGCGGGTGCCGACGCACCTGGCCGGCAAGCCGCTGCGTCGACATCACCAACCCGCTCGACTTCTCGCACGGCTTCCCGCCCACGCTGTTCGTCAAGGACACCGACTCGCTCGGCGAGCAGGTGCAGCGCGGCGTTCCCCGAGGCCAAGGTGGTCAAGACGCTCAACACGCTCAACGCCGACCTGATGGTGCACCCGCAGACCCTCGGGGCGAGCAGCACGGTGTTCGTCTCCGGCGACGACGCCGCGGCCAAGGCGACCGTCACCGGCATCCTCACGTCGTTCGGGCACGACGACGTCGTCGACCTCGGCGGCATCGAGACCGCCCGCGGCACCGAGATGTACCTGCCGCTCTGGCTGCGCCTGATGGGGGCGCTGGGCACGCGACGTTCAACGTCAAGGTCGTCCGCTGACCGACGGCCCGGCCCGTCGAGAGTAGAGAACACGCCGTGTCGGCTCGAGCCGGCACGGCGTGTTCTCAACTCTCGACCGTGCTCCCGGGCGGTCAGTCGAGGGCGACGCCCCAGATCGTCGTCGTGCCGGACACCTCGTTGCCGACGACGAGCAGCGGCTTACCGGTGGGGCTGTCCTCCCCGGCGATGAAGTGCACTCCCTCGGGGCCGAGGTCGCCTGCGGTGCCGGCCGGTGCGCTGCCCGTCTCGTCACGGTTCGACGCGTAACCCGCGACGCGGCCGGCGGCCGGGTCGGTGACATCGAAGACGGCGATGGCACTCACTCGCTCCAGCCCGACGAAGGCATAGGTGCGGCCCTTCAGGCGACCGAGGTCGACACCTTCGGGTTCGGGGCCCTTGTTGTCGCTGCGGGTGTCGAACGAGGCGGTGGCGTCGTTGTTCGCGTTGAACACGCCGGGGTCACGCTCGGCCACCAGCTGCTCGAGTGCGTCACCGGAGTCCCAGACCAGGCCCCCTCGGGCGTCGCGCACGGAGATCGACCGCGCGCCGGGCACCTGCAGCTCGGTGTATCCAGCAGGCCCCTGAGGAGAGGTCGTCGTCACGGTGAGCCGACCGAGCGCGGAATTCGCCTTCAACGCAGCGGCATTGGGGAAGGCGGTGGGGTCGAGCGTCAGGGTGCTCACCCTGGCCTCCTCCCCGTAGCAGTCGTAGTCGCGGGTATCGCCCTCGTTCGCGGTCACCACGTAGCTCTTCCCCTTGACGGCGTACGACGCGACCGCGTCGGGCTGGTAGAGCCCCTTGACCGGCCAGGTGCCGATGTGGATGCCGCCGTCGCGGTCAGAGGGGTCGAGCGCGTTCGACGCGACGAGGTGGTCCTTGGTGCCCAGAGGAGCGATCGCGGTCACCCGGGCCGACCGCACGTCGATGGTGGCCAGCGCGTTCGCCTCCTGCAGGGAGACCCACGCCGTCTTGCCGTTGGTGGACGTGGTGATGTACTCGGGCTCGAGGTCCTGTGCCGCGGTCGCGCCCGGCCCGTAGATGCGCACCCCCTTCGCCCGCAACGCGTCTGCGTCGAACCCGCCGAAACCGGCGGTCCGCACGGTGGCGCGGCGCACCCCGGAGCGCAGGTCGATGACCGAGACGCTCCCCTCGGGGTCCACGTCGCCGGCGCAGTAGCCCTGCGGCTCACCCTCGTTCGCCACCAGGGCGAAGTCGCCGCTGGGCGTGAAGGTGACCATGTCGGGGAGGGAGCCCACCGTCACCCGCCCGCGCAGCGCATGGGTGCGGGCATCGTAGAACGAGACCTGGCCCGGGTCGGTGCGCACGGTGGCCTGCTCCGCGACGGCGACGAGGCCCTTGTGCACCGCGACGCTGTTGGCACCGGGGGTCGGGAGCTGCGCCACTCGCGCCGGGGCGGTGGGGTCGGAGATGTCGAGGACGTCGACCGTGCCCGCCTGGGAGTTGACGACGAAGACCTGGCGGGTGCGGGGGTCGTACGCGGTGATCTCGGAGGCACCCTCGTCGAACTGCCCGGTCGAGAAGGTGCCGAGCGGGGTGAGCGTGACGTCGGGGGCCGGGCGGGCGGCCAGGGCGGTCGACGACGAGGCCACGACGGTGGCGATGGCGAGGGGTGCGGTGATGGCGGCGGCAAGCAGGCGAGAACGCATGGGTCGCACAGTAGGGAGCGGCCGGCCGCGGCGGGTGACCGTCCGGTGAACGCTCGGTGCACCGTGGGTGATCGCTCGCCGGGCAGCCGGTCAGGCGGTGACGGTGGCAGTGGCCTCGATCGCCGCGATGATCCGCGGCCGGATCTCCTCCGGCGCGATGACGGCGTCGACCGAGCCCACCTCGACGGCACGGTGGATGTCGTGCACCCGGTCGAACTCGGACGCCACCTTCCCGAGCATCTCGGCACGCACGGCCGTGCGCACCGACGCCAGCTCGGTCGCCAGGGCTGCGCGCTGGGCGCCGCTGGCCTCCCCCACCCGGTGCTGGAGGTCGGCCACGCGGGGGTCGGCGGCCGTGCGCGCGTCGACGTCGCGGGCGAAGACGACTGCCGCCGCGGGGGCCCCGCCGATGACCGAGGCGAACGACCCCTCGACGGCGAGCACCGTCATCCGCGGGTTGAGCGCCTTGGAGAACACGACGAACGCACCACCGTGGTAGCGCGACACCACGACGAACACGATCGGGCCGTCGAAGTTGACCACGGCCCGGCCGATCTCGGCGCCGTACTCGAGCTGCAGCGCGCGCATCGAGTCGGGTGAGCCGTCGAAGCCGGAGAGGTTGGCGAGCACCACCAGCGGCCGGTTGCCGCTGGCGGCGTTGATCGCCCGGGCGGCCTTCTTCGACGAGCGCGGGAAGAGCGTGCCGGCCGTGTAGACGTCGGGGCCGTCGGTCGGCGGCACACCCCTCCTCGGCACCGTCTTGCTCTCGATCCCCAACAGGCACACCGGGATCCCGCCGATGCGGGCGTCGAAGACCACCGCCGTCTCGGCATCGGCCATGCCGGCCCACCGCTCGAGGATGCCGTGGTCCTGGTCGGCGACCGCCCGCATCAGGGTGCGGATGTCGAACGCCTTCTTGCGCTCGGCGTTGGTCGCGGGCGAGAAGATGTCGCCGACCGTGGTGAAGTCGCTGCCGGCGAGCGTGTGCGGGTAGGGCGTGACGTCGCGGTCGTGCGGGTCGTCGGTGGGTGCCCGCCGCGGGCCGCCCTCGCCGGGCGCGACCCAGGTGTTCTCGTAGTGCGCGAGCAGGATGCCGTAGGCGTCGACGAGGTCCTTGGCCCAGTACTGCGCCTGCCCGTTGGGGCCCATCACCCGGTCGTAGCCGCCGATGCCGAAGTTGTCCTCGGCCGAGACGCCGCCGGAGAAGTCGAGCGACTGCTTGCCGGTGAGCACCATCGCGGAGTCGGGGGTCATGACGAGGATGCCCTTGGTGTGCATCAGCATCGTCGCCTCGGCGTTCCAGTAGGGCTGCGCGCCGACGTTGATGCCGGCGACGACGACGTTGATCTCGTGCCCGGCCTGGGTGAACTCGATGATCCGCTTGAGGGCCTTGGCGACCCAGTCCATGTTCTCGGTGCCGGAGTCCATCGAGATGCGCGCTCCGGCCGACAGCGCGAACCACTCCACCGGCAGGCCCCGCTCCTCGGCGAGGTCGAGGGCCGCGATGACGCGGGCGCACTCGGGCTCGGCCACGGCACCCAGCGAGCGCAGGGGGTCGCCGCACAGCAGCACCCGGCTCACGCCCTCGGGGTGCAGGGGGGTCGGGGTGGTGACCAGCCCGCAGATCAGCCCGGCGGTGTTCTCGCCGTAGGGCCGCGAGACCGGCACCAGCCGGCCGGTGTCGTCGAGGTCGAGCTCCTGCACGGAGCCACCGGTGCCGGCGACCATGGCCACCAGCTCGTAGGGGTAGACCAGGCCGCGACGCCGCGCCCGCACCACCTTCTCGGCGTAGCCGTCGAGCGGGGCGACCCGCGTCGTGGCGGGCGCGTCGACGGTGAAGGTGACCCCGGACCCCGGCTGGTAGGAGAACCGGGCGCAGATCGGCACGGTGTCGCCGCCCTCGCCCTCGATCGCCCCCTCGATGCGCACCTCCTCGATGCCGGCACCGGCCGTCATCGGGGCCACCTTGCCCTGCAGCGCCGTCAGCTGGTCGAGGTCGGCCGACACCGGTGGCCAGATGTGCAGCCAGACGTGGTTGGTGTCGAGCCGGGCCCCGGCGCCGAGCGTGGCCCGGGCCCGGCGGATCGCCTCGAGGCAGTTGGCCAGCGCCCGCTCGATGTGCGGCAGTGCGGTGACCTTGCCGGTCTCGTCGCGCACCACGACGAGCTGGCGCACCTGGGCGAGGGCGACGAGCCGCTGGTCGCGGGGGTTGCCGGCCGCGACGGCGTGCAGCAGCAGCACGTCCTCGGGCGCCTCGAGCCGGCTGAGCTCGAAGTCGCGCAGCCGCCACAGGTTGAGCCGCCGGCCCACCATCGGGTGCACGTCGCGCACCGGCCGGTCCTCGTCCATCGAGCCGTCGGGCTGCGGGCGGAAGGTGAAGTAGCCGACCTCGCGCTCGTCGTCGGGCACCACGCCCACGGCGACCCGGCGCACCCGGGCGCGCGAACGGCATCCCGGCCAGCCGGGTGGCGAGGAACGCGGAGGCCTCCTCCGCGTCGTGCGGCAGGTCGCCCCAGTGCACGTAGAGGTCGACGACGGGCTGGTGGCCGGCCGGGGCCTCACCGACCAGCCGCGCCAGCAGCGCGGAGAGCTCGGTGCCGTCGGCCAGCTCGTCGATCGTCGCCGTGGTGCTCACCAGGTGCGAGTCGCGGCCGTCGAGCTGGTAGTCGGCCGTCGCGACGGCCCGGCCGTCGACGGTGACCTCGCGCAGGTCGTGCAGGGCGTACTCGCGGTAGTGCCGCTTGATGAGCACGGCGAGCATCGGCTCGCGCGCCGGCACGGCCTGGCGCAGCCGCTCGCCGAGGAACCGCACGATGCGCTCGGGGATGGCGGCCAGCGCGTCGAGCCGGGCGGTGCGCTCGGGGCCGTCGGGCAGGGCGTCGATCTGGTCGAGCTCGTCGCCCACCGACCCCAGCACCGAGGCCCGGTCGGCGTCGACCAGCGGCTGGTCGAACCAGCGGAACCGCACGCTGCGCGCGAGGTCGCCGACGATCGGGAAGCGCAGCTGGGTGGCGGACACCAGACGGTCGAGCAGCTCACGGGCGGCGGCCTCCACCTCGGCGCCGGGGGCCGGCTCGACGAGCCAGCGCTGCAGGATCGAGGTGGCCATCGAGACCTCGGGCGCCGAGCGCTGCTGGGCCAGGAAGACGCGGAAGACCGCGTCCTCGAGCTCCTCGCTGCGCTCGACGCCGGTGACGCCGTAGTGGGCGAGCACGCGCTCGAGCCGCCCGACGAAGTCGGCCGGGAGGCCGCCGCGCTCGGGGTCGAGGGTCTGCAGGTAGGTGTGGAAGTGCTCGCGGGGGCTGTGCACGCGGTTCTCGATGTGCGCCTCCTCGCCGACCGGCCGGTTGCGGCTCAGCTCGGCGAAGTCGGCGAAGACGGTGAGCAGGTCCATCTCGTCGGTGACGGGCGAGCGGCCGGCTCCGGCCAGCTCGTCGCGGGCCGCGAGGTAGCCGGCCAGGGTGCGCGTCTCGTGGCCGGGGTCGAGGTCGTAGCCCAGCAGCATCGCCGACAGGTCGGCCCGGGCGCGGGCGGCCCGCTTGGCGACGTCGCCGTTGACGACGTCCTCGGGCAGGTCGAGGTCGGGGGCGTCGGCCGCGCTCGCCGCGGACGCCTCGACCGCCCCGCCGGTGGGCTCGAGCCGGGCCAGCGCGGCACCGGTCTCGACCTGGCTGCCGGTGGCCACGTGCAGCTCCTTGAGCCGCGCGTCGAAGGGCGCCGGCAGCACGGTCTCCATCTTCATGCTCTCGAGCACGAGCACCGGGGCACCGGCGGCCACCTCGTCACCCACCGCGAGCGGGCGTGGCCACCACGAGTGCCGGTGCGGGAGAACGCAGGATGCCGCCCTCGTCGCGGCTCACCCGGTGGGTCACCCCGTCGACCTCGACGAGCTGCACCGGGCCGTGCGACGCGGTGACCAGGCGGTGGGTGCGCCCGCCCACGCTGACCCGGCTGGCGAAGTGGCTGATCCGCTCGAGGTCGGCCTCGACGGTCGACACCTGCCCGCTCGGCTCGGCCACGGACACCCGGAAGCGGGCCGGGCCGGTGCGGTAGACGGTGACCTTGTAGGCCGTGCCGCGCAGCTTGAGGTCGATGGCGCGGCCCACGTCGTGCTGCACCTGGGGCCGGCCGCCGCGGGCGGTCTCGAGCAGCCGGGTGTGCTCGACCGCCTCGGCCTCCTCGTAGGCCTCGATGCCGGCCACGACGAGCGCGACGCCGGAGTGCTCGGCCGCGACCAGCCGGCCCTCGCCGCGGACCCGGTCGATCCACCCGGTGTCGGCCGAGCCGTCGACGACCTCGGGCTGGTCGAGCAGGTCGAGGATGAACGACTTGTTGGTCGCCCCGCCCTCGATGACGACGGTCGTCTCGCGCAGGGCGCGGCGCAGCCGGGCGAGCGCCTCGTCGCGGTCGCGGCCGTGGGCGATGATCTTCGCGATCATCGAGTCGAAGTCGGCCGGGATCGCGTCGCCCTCGGCCACGCCGGTGTCGACCCGGATGCCGGGGCCGGCCGGCAGCTCGAGGTGCACGATGCGGCCCGGTGCCGGGGCGAAGTCGCGGTCGGGGTCCTCGGCGTTGAGCCGGGCCTCGACGGCGTGCCCGACCTCGTCGGGGCGGTGCCCCTTCGAGCTTGCCGCCGGACGCCACGTGGATCTGCAGCCGCACCAGGTCGGTGCCGGTGACCACCTCGGTGATGGGGTGCTCGACCTGCAGCCGGGTGTTGACCTCGAGGAAGGCGAAGAAGCGGTCGCGCGGGTGGTAGAGGAACTCGACGGTGCCGGCGCCGGCATACCCGACCGCGATGGCGAGCCGCTCGGCCGAGGCCTTGAGCTCGCCGGTCTGCGCGACGTCGAGCACCGGGCGACGAGGACTCCTCGATGACCTTCTGGTTGCGGCGCTGCACCGAGCAGTCGCGCACGCCGATCGCCCAGGCCGAGCCCTGGCCGTCGGCGATGACCTGCACCTCGACGTGCCGGGCCCCGGTGACCAGCTTCTCGAGGAACACCACGCCGGAGCCGAAGGCGCGCTGCGCCTCGTCGCGGGTGCGCTCGTAGGCGTCGGCGCAGCTCGGCGTCGGTGGTGACCTTGCGGATGCCGCGACCGCCACCGCCGGCGGTCGCCTTGAGCATGAGCGGGTAGCCGATGCGGGCCGCCGCGGCGATGGCGTCGTCGAGGGTGTCGACCCCGCCACGGCTCCACGGGGCCACCGGGACGCCGACCTCCTCGGCGATCAGCTTCGAGCCGATCTTGTCGCCCAGGCGGCGCATCGCCTCCGGGCTCGGCCCGATGAAGGTGACCCCGATGCGCTCGCACAGCTCGGCGAAGGTCGGGTCCTCGGCCACGAAGCCCCAGCCGACCCACGCGGCATCCGCGCCGGTCTCGCGCAGCGCGCGCTCGAGCACCGCGTGGTCGAGGTAGGGACGCAGGGAGGCGGGCCCGAGGTCGTACGCGGCGTCCGCCTCGCGCACGAACATCGCCGACCGCTCGGCCTCCGTGTGCAGCGCGACCGTCTCGATGCGGTGCCCGTCCGGCCCGGCCTGAGCGTTGAGGTCACGCACCGCGTGGATCAGCCGCATCGCGGCCTCTCCGCGGTTGACGATGGCGATCCGCTGGAACATCGGTGGTCCTCCCGGGGGTCCGGTGTGCGTGTCGTCTGTGCTGGTCGTCTCGGGGGCGAGGTCGTCGCCGCCGGTTCCCGAGCCTGTCACCATCTCGTGGTGACTCGCGAGTAATGTGCGCGCGCCCCTCGTCGCGTTCGTGGAACGGCCGGCGCGCCTCGCGGCCCCTGAGTAGGCTGGCCGCGACGCGTTGTGTCCCACCAGCGAAGGAGAGCGCGGTGCGCAGCAGCCCCGGGCCGTCCCATCGGATGCTGCGTACCCCCGTCGTGGCCCTGCTGCTCACCCTCGGTGCACTCCTGGCCGCCCCGGTCGGCGCGAGCGCCGCACCCCCGGGTGCCCACGGCCGCGGCATCCGCCGCCGACGAGCAGGCGCTCGCCGAGAAGTACGCGCCGGTGGTGCGGCTGGTCGAGCAGAAGGTGGACTGCGGGCCGGGCGAGCCGTTCGTGCCCACCGACGTCGACAGCCTGCTGGGCAACGCCACGGTCGCGCTGCGCGGGCCCTGGACCACCGACGACATGGTGAAGATCGCCCCCACCGGCGACGACCTCGGCGAGGGCCTGTCCGGCTACCACCTCGACTTCCCGGGCACCCCGCTCAGCCCGGGGTGCTCCTACGAGGAGTGGGCCAACGAGCAGACCGCCGGCTCGGACGCCACGACCTACGCCCGGGTCGTGACCGAGCGAGGGTCGCGAGGGCCTGGCCGTGCAGTACTGGCTCTACTACCCGTTCAACGACTTCAACAACAAGCACGAGAGCGACTGGGAGATGATCCAGGTCGAGTTCGCCGCGTCCGACGCGGCGACCGCCCTGACCCAGGAGCCCACCCGGGTGGGCTACAGCCAGCACGAGGGCGTCGAGATCGCCGAGTGGGGCGACCTCAAGCTCGAGGTCGTCGACGGCACCCACCCGGTGGTGCACCCGGCCGCCGGGTCGCACGCCAACTACTACGACGCCGCGCTCTTCCTCGGCCGCTCGGGCCAGCAGGGCTTCGGCTGCGACGACACCCGCGCCCCCACCCTCGACGTGCGCCCGGCGGTGGCCCTGGTGCCGTCGGACCCGGCGGCGGTCGGCGACACGTACCCGTGGCTCGACTACACCGGCCGCTGGGGCCAGCGCGAGACCAGCTTCTACAACGGCCCGACCGGCCCGAACACCAAGGACCAGTGGACCAAGCCGCTGACCTGGACCGACACCGAGGGCGCCGCCACCGCGTATGCCGTGCCCGCCAGCGGCCTGTACGGCACCCAGGCGACCAGCTCGTTCTGCGAGATCGTCTCCACCGGGTCCAACCTCCTGCGGCTCGCGATGAACAACCTCGCCATCGCCGCGGTCGCCGTCGTCGTCATCGCCCTGCTCGTCACCTGGCTGCTGCGGCCGCACGACCTGGCGCCCTGCCGCGCCCCTGCGCCTGGTGCGGCGGCGCAGCACCGGGCAGGTCATCGCCTCGGTGTGGCGGATGTACCTCAGCCGGCCGGTGCTGTTCATCGCCATCGGGCTGCCGATCGCGGTCGCCACGATCCTCCCCGGCGTCGCCACGGTCTGGGTCACCTCGGCCGTCCAGTCGATGCAGGGCGACGAGACGACCGAGGCCGTGCTCGTCGCGGTGGCCGGGCTGCTCCTGGCCCTGCTGTCACCCATCACCCTGACGCTCGGCCAGGCGGCGACGATGTTCGCGGCCCGCGAGATCGACGAGGGACGCGAGGTCGGGCCACTGCGCGCCTACGGGGGTGCGCTGCGCCGCGCGGTGCCGATCCTGGCGACCGAGCTCGGTGTGGTCGTGGTGCTCGCGCTCCTGTCGCTGACCGTCGTGCTGCTGCCCGTCGCGCTGGTCCTGCTCGTGCTGAGCCTGCTCTTCATCCCGGTGGTGCTGTTCGAGAACACCTGGGGATGGCGCGCCTACCGGCGCAGCGCCCACCTCGTGCGTGTGCGGTGGGTCAAGGTCGTCGTGCTCATCGCTCTGATGAACGGGCTGGTGCTCGCGATCGGCCCGCTGCTCGGCACCGCGCTCATCCTCGGCACCCCGCTTCCCTTCGGGGTCAGCAACGCCGTCGCGGGCATCGTCTACGCGCTGTTCGTGCCGCTCGTGGCGCTCAATGCCGTCTACGTCTACGCCGACGTGCTCGTGCGCGACGAGCTCGAGCCACGCGCCGAGAAGGCGCTCCCGCTGCCCGCCGAGGCCAGCATCGCCTGAGCGCCGTCGCACTCAGCCGGTGACGGCGGGCGGCGCCAGGCGCCGGCGAGCCGCGAAGTACGCGGCCACCGCCAGCCCGATGATGAGCAGCATGCCGACGACCATCGCGTTGCGCACCAGCGTGTCGCCGAACGTCGCCACCACGGCTCGGGCGGCGTCCGCGGCCACCGGGTCGGCCAGCCGGTCGGTGGCGCCGGAGATCACCACGCGCAGCGCCACGACCGCGGCCACCAGGGCGAGCAGGGCTGCACCGGTGAACCAGAGGCCGGCCACCGCGAGGTCGCGCACCAGCCAGGCGCCGGCGACCGCGAACACCACCACGAGCAGCGGCCCGAGCCAGACCAGCACCTTCAGCAGCTGGTAGTAGCCCTGCCACTTCTCCAGCTGCTCGACGGTGGTGATCGGCACCGACGCCTGCAGCGTCGGGAGCCGGTCGACGAAGCTGAACCCCGCGCCGACGAGCTCTTGGCGCACGGCGTTGCCGACCGTGGCGAGCTGGATGCTCACCGTGTCACCCTGCGTGACCACGGCACCGTTGTTCGTGGGGTCACCGTCGAGGGTCGCCACGAGGTCGGTGTGGGCGGTGCGGGTGGCCTCCTCGAACGCCGCGGCGAACTCGGGTGCCTCCACCACCTTCGCCACGATGGATGCCGTGCGCGTCTCGACCGCGCCCCCGAGGCTTCCCGCGAGGTCGCGCAGCAGGCCCTTGACGAGGTCGGGAGCGGCCAGCTCGTCGATGGCGCCGGTGACCCGTGGCGCGACCCTCGTGTCGATCGCCTGGGTCACCTGGGCGGTCATCTCCTGCTCCACCAGCGCCTGCACCTCCGGCGACGACGCCACCGGGGTCACCCGGGCGACGAACGCGTCGGTGTCGGTCACGGTGCGCGCCGTCCAGGTGGCGATCACGGCGACGGGGACGAGGAGGGCGGCCAGGACGAGCAGCACGATGCCGCCGATCCTGCGGGGTCGTGAGGTCATGTCGGCTCCTTGCCGTCGGGCTGGTCGTCGGGCGGTGGCTCTCGGTCGGGGGCGGCGGGCGTCGTGTCGGGGTGCCCACCGGCGGTGACCACGGGGGCCTCGGCGGACACCGCGGGGGACGGCCCGGCATACGGGCCCTCGTCGTCGTCCTTGTCCCCCCAGGCCCGGTCGACGCTGGGGGCGACCAGGGCCGCCACCTCGGCCTCGGTCTCGGCCGTGAGCTCGTAGCGCCGCTTGTAGATCTCGAGCAGCGCCATCGCCGTGGCGGCGACGGGCACGCCGAGCAGCGCGCCCGAGATGCCGAACAGCTGGGCGCCGAGCAGCGCGGCGCCGAACGAGACCGCCGGGTGCAGGTCGACGGCGCGGGCCGAGATGCGCGGCTCGATGGTGACGTTCTCGACCTGCTGGTAGGCGATGCCCCAGATCAGCACGTAGACCCCGAGGATCGGGTCGCCCGAGGTGAGGCCGACGACGACCGGCAGCGCGATCGAGATGTAGGTGCCCACGTTGGGCACGAACTGGGCCACCAGGCCGGTCCACAGGGCGAGGGGCAGCCAGTAGGGCAGGCCGATCAGGGCGAAGACGATGCCGCTGAGGAAGGAGTTGATGGCGGCGAGCACGACGCGGGCGGCGATGTAGCCCCCGACCTTGATCTTGGTGAGGTCCCAAGCGGCGAGGAAGGGCACCTGGAGGTCGGGGCGCAGCCGCCGGGCGATCCACCGGCGCAGCGCCGGCATCCCTGCCGACACGTAGTAGACGAAGAAGACGAGCACGAACATGCCGAAGAAGCCCGAGAGGATCGAGGCGACGACGTTGAGCACCCCGAAGGCGACGTCGTCGGCGTACGCCGCGATGTCGGCCGGCGTGACGCCGAGCCGGTCGAGGATGGTGTCGAACGTGAAGCTCGAGCCGGTGACCCGGTTGAACCACGCCAGGGCGTCGGCCGCGATGTCGGGCAGGGCACCGATGAAGCCGGCCACCTGGTCGACGAACAGCTTGCCGAACACCAGCAGGAACGCCGTCAGGCCGAGCGCCAGTGCGATCATCACCACCCCGGTCGCCAGCCCGCGCCGCATCCGCTGGGCGAGCCTCGCCACCGGCGGCTCCATGGCGAGCGCGACGAACCACGCCATCAGCACGTAGTAGAGCGTCGAGGCACCCTGTCGCACGACGAAGGCGAGGAAGAGCACCAGCAGCAGCACGCCGACGACGATCCACGTCCGCCGCCGGAAGGGCCGGTCCCCGGAGGGTGCGACCGGCAGGACTGCGGGGGTCGTGACCGCCATACGGGTCACAGTAGGGCCGTCGGCTCACTCCCCCGGGGCGGCGCGCGGCTGTCGGGGGTGCCGCCAGTAGTGGGTGCTGCGCTCAGCCCGTGCCCAGGACCCGGTCGAGGAAGGCGTTGCCGAAGACCCGCTGGGGGTCGACCCGGTCGCGCAGCGCGCGGAAGTCGGCCAGGCGGGGGAAGGCCTCGGCGAGCTCACCGGCATCCATCTCGAACACCTTGCCCCAGTGCGGCCGGGCCCCGAGCGGCACCAGCGACTCCTCGATCCGCCGCACGGCCCGGCGCACCGCGGGCTCGTCACGCAGCCAGGTGAAGTGCAGCGCAACGGTGTCGCGGCCCTGTGCCCCGCTGAGCCACAGGTCGTCGGCCGCCAGGGTGCGGATCTCGGACACCTGCAGCAGCGGTGCGAACTCGGGTGCCAGAGCGCGCAGCCGGGCGATCGCCTCGAGGGCTCGGTCGCGGGGGACGAAGTACTCGCTCTGCAGCTCGGCGCCCAGGCTCGGGGTGAACGCCATCCGGAAGTGCGGCAGCCGGTCGAGCCACGGGCCGGGCACGCCCCCCTGGTCGGTGAGCGCCTGCTCGGACCCGCCCAGGAGCATGTGCAGCGGAGCCGTCGCCGCGACCGTGCCGAACAGGTCGGCGGGGCGGGTCCTCCCCCACGCGGTGCTTGAGCCAGAGCTGGTCGACGGTCTCCCCGAAGCGGGTGAAGACGCTGACGCTGTAGGCGGCGGCGGTGATGTCGTCGAAGTGGCGCTCGAGCGCCGACCAGGTCAGGCCGGTGCGCACCTCCTGGCTCACCGCGTAGGTCGGCTCGACGTCGAGCTCGAGCCGGGTCACGATCCCCAGCGCCCCGATCGCCACCACGGACCCGTCGAAGTCGGGCTCGCCGCGCTCGATGCGTCGCACCGTGCCGTCTGCTCCCGACCAGCTCGAGCGCGCGCACGGCGTTCGCCAGCGAGCGGGTGCGGTCCCCCGACCCGTGCGTGCCGGTGGCCACGGCGCCGGCCACCGAGATGTGCGGCAGCGAGGCCATCGCGGCCAGGGCCCAGCCACGCTCCTCGAGCGCGGTCGCGAGCTCGCCGTAGCGGATACCGCCGCCCACCGAGACCGTTGCCGCACCGCCTGCTGCGGGCGGCTCGACCCGGATGCCGGCCGGCAGGTCGGCGAGGTCGACGAGCGTCCCGGTGGTGTCGGGGAGGTCCGAGAACGAGTGTCGTGACCCCAGTGCCCGCACCCTGTCGGACGTCGCCACCAGCTCGCAGAGCTCGTCGACCGACCGCGGCCGCACCAGGCGCGCCGCCCGGTAGGTGTAGCTGCCGGCCCAGTTGCTGCCGACCGCCTCGACCTCGTCGCCACCGGCGTCCCCGAGACGGGCCCCGCCTGCTTCAGCCTCGTCCACGTCTGGTCCTCCTGGTGCTTGAGTGGCCGGTGCCGGTCAGGATGCCGGCACGGGTCCGGTGGAGTCGCGCACCACGAGCCGGGTCGGCAGGGACACCCGGGCCGGTGTCGGCTCGCGCCCGGCGAGCAGCTCGACGAGCATCCGCAGCGCGGTGGCGCCGATGTCGTGCAGCGGTTGCGCGACCGTCGTCAGGCTCGGGTCGCACAGCGCCGACTCGGGCACGTTGTCGAAGCCGACGACCGAGACGTCCTGGGGCACGCGCAGGCCGAGCTCGTGGGCCACCTCGATGGTGCGGATCGCCGAGATGTCGTTGGCCGCGAACACCGCGGTCGGGCGGTCGGGCCGCGAGAGCAGCTCGCGGGCCGGGCCGCTGGCGCTCTCGGGGCGGTAGCCGCCCACGCGGACCAGCTCGGGGTCGACCGGCACGCCGGCGGCGGCCATCGCCTCGCGGAAGCCGTGCTCGCGCAGCCGCGCCGACTCCAGGTCCTCGCGGCCACCCAGCAGCGCGATGCGGCGGTGCCCCAGGCCGAGCAGGTGCTCCGTGGCGGCCACCGCGCCCGCGACGTTGTCGGCGTCGACGGTAGGGAAGCCGGCCGGCCCGGTGTGCGGGTCCACCGCCACCACCGGGATCTCGGCCGGTGCGGAGACCACCGTGGGCGTCACGAGGATGGCGCCGTCGATCAGCGTGCCGCCGAGCCGGCTCAGCGACCGGCGCTCCCACCCCACCGAGCGCCCGTGGTGCCCACCGGAGTAGGCGAGCAGCTCATAGCCGGTCTCGTCGATCGCGCTCGAGACGCCCTTGAGCAGCTCGGTGCTGAACGGCTCGAACTCGGCGACGAGCACGCCGATGACGTTGGTGCGGTGGCTGCGCAGGCTGCGGGCCCCCAGGCTCGCCTCGTAGCCGAGCGACTCGATCACCTCGGTGACCTTGTCCATCGTGCTCTGGGCGACGCCGTAGCGCTGGTTGACGACCTTGGACACCGTCGCCACGGACACCCCCGCCGCGCGGGCGACGTCCTCCATCCGCACGCGTCCGGCAGTCGTCACGGGGCGAGACTACCGGGCGTGCGATGGGCGCCCGAGACGGTCCGAGAACGTTGTCGACACCGCCATCGACACCGGCTCCACCGCCCCTCACTCATCTCGCCCGGACCTGCGTGGTCGTCCACCGGTGGTCGCGTGGCGTGACCACGTGCACCTCCCCGGTGAGCCCGACCGACGAGGCACTGGCCCGGTCGTCGACGCCGGCCCCGGCCCACACCTGCAGCTCGCCGGGCTCGACCACCCGCCGGCCGGAGCGGTCGGTGAAGGCCAGCCGCGCCGGCGGCACCGTGAAGGTGACCTCGGCCGACGCACCCGCCTCGAGGTGCACCCGGTGGAAGCCGAGCAGCTGGGCCACCGGGCGGGTGAGCGAGCCGACGACGTCGCGGCCGTAGAGCTGCACGACGTCGGCGCCGGCGCGGGTGCCGGTGTTGGTCACCCGAACCCGGGCCACCACCGGCTCGCAGGTCGTGCCGGCGTGCACCTCGAGCCAGCTCGCGCCGGAACGAGGTGTAGGACAGCCCGTGCCCGAACGGCAGGGCCGGCGCGGTCGACAGGTTGGTGACGTCGCCGTCTCCGCCGAGCGCGGGGTGCAGGTAGGTGTAGGGCTGCGCGCCGACCGACCGCGGCAGGCTCACCGGCAGCCGGCCCGAGGGGTTGACCCGCCCGGACAGCACGCCCGCCACCGCCGTCCCACCCTCCTCGCCGGGGAAGAAGGCCTGCACCACGGCGGCGCAGCGGTCGAGCGCCCAGCCGACGGCGTAGGGCCGGCCGGTGAGCAGCACGAGCACCACCGGTGTGCCCGTGTCGAGCACGGCCTCGACGAGCCGGCGCTGCACCCCCGGCAGCTCGAGGTCGTCGCGGTCGCACCCCTCCCCCACCGTGCCGCGCCCGAAGAGCCCGGACTGGTCGCCGACGACGACGACGGCGACCTCGCTGCGGGTGGCGGCCGCGACGGCATCCGGGATGCCGGTGACGTCGCCGTCGTCGACCCCGCACCCGCGCGCCACGCTGAGCCGGGCGCCGGGCCACTCGGCGGCGAGCGCCTCGCGCACGGTCGGCACGACGATGCCGGCGGCGGTGCCCGGGTGCTGCGGGATGACGTGGTTGACGAAGGAGTAGCAGCCGAAGAGCGCCTCGACCCGGTCGGCGTTGGGGCCGATCACGGCCACCGTGGCAGGCCGGTCGAGCGGGAGGATGCCGTCGTTGGTCAGGAGCACCACCGACTCCTCGGCCAGCCGGGCCGCGACCCGGCGGTGCTGCGGCCCGTCGAGCTCGACGTGCTGCGGGCGGCGGCTCCTCGAAGGTGGCGTCGAGCAGCCCGAGCTCCTCCTTCTGGGCCAGCACGCGCAGCACCGCACGGTCGACCAGGGCCTCGTCGACCCGGCCCTCGCGCACGGCGGCGGCGAGCGGCGCGAGGTAGGCGTCGCCGGTGGGCAGCTCGACGTCGACGCCGGCGGCCAGCGCCAGGGCGGCCGCCTCGCCGAGGTCCGCCGCGACGTGGTGCAGCAGGTGCAGGAACGCGACCCCGAAGTAGTCGGCGACCACCGTGCCGTCGAAGCCCCACCGCTCGCGCAGCAGCCCGGTGAGCAGGTCGGGGTCGGCCGCGACGGGCAGCCCGTCGATCTCGGCGTAGGAGTGCATGACCGACCGGGCCCCGCCGTCGAGCACCGCCATCTCGAACGGCACGAGCAGCACGTCGGCGAGCTCGCGCGGGCCGGCGTGCACCGGGGCGAAGTTGCGGCCGGCCTGCGACGCGGAGTAGCCGACGAAGTGCTTGAGGGTGGCGTGCACCCCGGCCGACTGCAGGCCGCGCACGTACGACGAGCCGACGGTGCCCACGAGGTAGGGGTCCTCGGCGATGCACTCCTCGACCCGGCCCCAGCGCGGGTCACGGACGACGTCGAGCACCGGCGCCAGACCCTGGTGGATGCCGAGCGTCGCGCATCGAGGCGCCGATCGAGGGCGCCCATCTCCTCGACGAGCTCGGGGTCGAAGGCCGCCCCCCAGGCCAGCGGCGTCGGGAAGGTGGCGGCGGTCCAGGCGGCCAGCCCGGTGAGGCACTCCTCGTGCACCAGCGCCGGGATGCCGAGCCGGGTGCCGGTGACCAGGCTCGCGCTGCCACTCCCACAGCCACCGGGCCCGCTCGACCGGGTCGACCGGGCGGGTGCCGTAGGGCCGGGTCAGGTGGCCCAGCCCGTGCCGGCTCGCCTCGTCGAGGCCGGCGGCCTCGGCGAACTCCCCCTGCAGCGGGGCGACGGCCTCGCCGTCACCCTTGTCCCAGAAGCCGACGAGCTGGGCGAGCTTCTCCTCCAACGTCATCCGCCGGAGCAGGTCGGCCACCCGTGAGGTGTCGGATCCGTTGCGGCCGTCGGGACGGTCGCGGTGGCGGGCTGGGTCGTGGTCACGGTCGGGTCCTCGGGGGGTGTGCTGGACGACGGAGGGGCGGTCTCGTGGGCACGGGTGCTCATCCCTTCACCGCACCCTGCAGGCCGTTGACGATCCGCCGCTGCATCGCGAGGAAGAACACCAGCGCCGGGATCATCGCCAGGGTCGTGAAGGCGAACACCCCTGCGGTGTCGGAGGAGTACTGCGAGGAGAAGTCGGCGACCCCGAGGGGCAGCGTCTTCATGTCGCCCTGCAGCAGGAGCAGCGGCAGCAGGTAGGCGTTCCACGAGGCGACGAAGGCGAGCACGCCCACGGTCACCACCCCGGGGCCGGAGAGCGGCACGATGATGCGCCAGAAGACCTGGATGCGCGAGGCGCCGTCGATGAAGGCGGCCTCCTCGAGCTCGTTGGGGATCGCCATGAGGAACGGCCGCAGGATGATGATCGTCACCGGGAGCGCGAACGCGGCCTGCGGGCAGGGCGACGCCCCACCAGGTGTTCCCGAGGTGCAGCTGGCGGGTGATGATGATGAACAGCGGGATGATCGCGACCGTCGCCGGGAACAGCAGCCCCAGCACGAAGACCATGTAGAGCGGCTCGCGCCACCGGAACCGGTAGCGCGCCAGCGGGTAGGCCGCCATCAGCCCGAACACGACCGCGACCACGGTGGTCACCAGCGCCACGACCGTCGAGTTCAGGGCGTAGCGCCAGAAGCTCGAGCTGGTGAGCACCCGCTGGTAGTTCTCGAGCACCCACGGGTTCGGCAGCCCGGCCGGCGACTCGGCCAGCTGGGCGTTGGTGCGGAACCCGCCGAGCACGGCGTAGAGCACCGGCCCGAGCGTGACCGCGACGACGAGCAGGGCGACGAACCAGACCAGGGGCGAGCCGCCGCGGTGGGGCCCGGAGGCCCGAGGCCGCTTGAGCACCGCAGGAGCGGTGGGGCGCAGCGGGTGGGGTGACCACGGGCAGGCTCATCGGACCCTCCTCGACCCGGCATCCGCCTGCGCGACGTCGCGGCGCAGGACGAAGAGCTGGTAGAGCACGGCCAGCACGAGCGCCACCGCGAAGAGGATGACGGAGGCCGCGGTGGCGATGCCGTAGTTGTAGCGCTTGGTGCCCTCGGTGATGAGGAAGGTGGCCATCGTCGTGGTCGAGTTGGCGGGACCGCCACCGGTGAGGATCCACACCATGTCGAAGAGCTGGATCGCGCCGATCATCGACAGGAACCCCCAGGTGCGGATGGTCGGGCCGAGCAGCGGCACGGTGACCCAGCGCTGCACCTGCCACCACGAGGCACCGTCGATCTGGGCCGCCTCCATCAGCTCGTCGGGCACGCCCTGGAGCCCGGCGAGGAAGAGCAGCACCGCCAGGCCGAGGTACTTCCAGGTGAGCACGACGAAGACCGTGTAGAGGGCGACCTCGGGGGTGCCGAGCCAGCCCTGCTCGGGGCCGGCGATGCCGACCGCGCCGAGCAGCGTGTCGACGACGCCGTACTCGCGGCTGCAGCAGCTGCAGCCACACGACGCCGGCGATGACCTCGGAGAGCACGTAGGGCACGAAGATGATGGTGCGCAGCACGCCCTGCCCGCGCATCCGCCGGTTGAGCAGCAGGGCGATCGCCAGCCCGACCGGCAGCTGCACCAGGATCGAGAGCACGACGATGGTCATGTTGTGCCGGAAGGCGTCGGTGAACACCTCGTTGGTCAGCACCGACACGTAGTTCTGCAGGCCGACGAAGTCGACGAGCGGGCCGAAGCCCTTCCAGCGGTAGAGCGAGAACTGCACCGCCCGCACGATCGGCCAGACGACGAACACCGAGAACAGCAGCAGCGCCGGCCCGACGAAGAACAGCGATCTCCAGCCGCCATCCGCAGCGAGGCCCGGCGCCCGCCGGGGCGCCCCCGCCGCGCCGCCGGCCGTGCGGGTGCACGACCGGCGGCGCGGTCGGGAGACCGGGCTGGCCCCGCCCGGGACGGCGGTTCCGGTGGTCACCGTGCTCACTTCTCGGCGTCCGCCGCCTGCTGCGTCTTCTCGACGATGTCCTGCGGCTGGCCTTGCCCGCGAACATCAGCGCGATCTCGTCGTTCATCGCGCCGCCGACGGACTGGCCGAAGGCGGTGTCGAAGTAGAGCTGCACGTAGGGGGCCTCGTCGCGCACCTTGAGCAGGCCGCCGAGGGCCGGGTCCTTGATCGAGTCGCCGGCGGCCGGGTTGGTCGGCAGGCCCATGTCGCGCTCGGCGAAGCCCTGCTGCACCTTGTCGGAGAGCAGGTACTTGACGAACTCGACCGCGGCGTCCGGGGCGTCCTTGGCCGACGGCCCACGCGTCACCGCCACCGAGGGCCGCGCTCTGGTCGCCCTGTCCACCGGCGACGGTCGGGAAGGCGAACCAGCCGGTGTTCTCGCCCAGGCCCTTCTTGTCGGCGGTCAGGCCCTGCATGACACCGGGCTCCCAGTGCCCCTGCATCTCCATCGCGACCTTGCCGGTGGCGAGCAGCCCGGAGGCGCTCGTCGGCCCGGTCTGGGCGGGGGTGGACAGGAAGCCCTTGTTGAACGGGCTTGGCCGCGATGATCTTCTGCACGTCCTCGCCGGCCTTGACGAAGCACGGGTCGGAGAAGTCCAGGCTCTTCACGGCATCCTGCAGCACCTGCTGGGGGCACTCGCGCAGCGCGGTGTAGTACCAGTAGTGGGCGGCCGGCCACTTGTCACCCGCACCCACCGACACCGGGGCGATGCCGGCGGCCTTGAGCTTGTCGACGGCGGCGAAGAACTCGTCCATCGTCGCCGGAGGGGCCGTGATGCCGGCCTTCTCGAAGAGCGACTTGTTGTACCAGAAGCCGACCACGCCGACCGAGAACGGCAGGGCGTAGGTCTTGCCGTCGACCTGCCAGCCGGCCACCGAGCCGCCGATGGTGCTGATGACGTCCTTGGCCGGCTCGGAGATGTCCTTGGTCAGGCCCGCCTCGACGTGGTCGGCGAGCTCGCCGCCGCCACGCTCCATGTAGACGTCGGGCGCGTCGCCGCTCTGGAAGGCCGCGTCGAGCTTGGTGAGCATGTCCTCGTGCTGCATCGCGCTGACCTCGATCTTCACCCCGGGGTGGGAGGCCTCGAACTCCTTGGCGACCGTGTCGTAGTAGGCCTTGCCGGGGTCGGTGTTGGAGTTGTGCCACCAGGAGATGGTCACCGGGCCGCTGGACCCGCTCGACCCGCTCGTGCTGTCGCTGCTGGTCTCGCTGCCCGTGCCGCAGGCGGCCAGGACGGCCATCGCCGCGCCGACTGCGACGGCCCGTACCACCGAGGTTGTTCTCATCTGGATGCGCTCCTCGCCGTTGAGAGAGTGGGGGATGTGCGGACACGCTGGCACCGCGCGCCGGTCGTGTCAATCGTTTTCGATAACGTTATCGACACGCGGACGGATTCGCGACCGCAAGACCTGAGGAGGATGCCGTGACACCGACGCCCGACCCGGTCGTGACGGCATCCGGTCGTGGCCGGGTGGCCGCCCTCACCCTCGACGACGGGCCCAACGGCGACGCCACGACGGCCCTGCTCGACCTGTTCGCCGCCCACGGGGTGCGGGCGACCTTCTGCGTGGTCGGAAGCCAGGTGCGCGCCGCCGGGGGCGCCGAGGTGCTGCGCCGCACCGTCGCCGAGGGCCACGCCCTGGCCGCGCACGGCATGACCTTCGCCGACCAGGGCGCGTGGCACCCCGAGCGGGTGCGCACCGACCTGCGGGCGAGCGTGGCCGTCATCCGCGACGCCCTCGGCGACCCGCACGCACCGGTCCCCTGGTTCCGGGCGCCCAACGGGTCCTGGGGTGCGCACCGCGGCCGTCGCCGTCGAGCTCGGCCTGCAGCCGCTCGGGGTCACCGGCACGATCGACGACTGGCGCACCCAGCACGTCGGCACGCTCGAGGCCAACCTGCGGGCCGCCATCCGCCCCGGCGGCATCGTGCTGGCCCACGACGGCGGCGGCGACCGGTGGGGCACCGTGCAGGCGCTGCGCACGGTGCTGCCGCAGTGGCTGGCGGCCGGGTGGCACTTCACCCGGCCGGCCCACCCCGACCTCGACGCCGCGCCCGACGCATCGGGCACCGCCCGCTGAGCGCCGATGAGCCGGCCCTCGACGGCGCAGGCGCCGGCCGGGCCTCGAGGTCTACGGGGTGCCCGTGCCCCCGCGCGACCGTCGAGGATCGTGAATGGTTGCGCTCCAACGGTTTCCCGATCGAGTGAGCCGCCACTCTTGTGCGGGTTTGCAGGTAGTTACACCATCAACATCTCTCGTGGTCGCTCGGTGTGACCAAGCAGACAGGGTGACGAGAGTGGATCGCATGCGGGGGTGATTTTGGGTGGAGACACTGGCGGGGCAGGGACCAACCACGCATCACCCACTGTGAAGGATCGTCATCATGCGTGCACCAAGCCCTCGTACTCGTCGAATTGTCACCCTCAGCGCCGCGCCCGTGGCGGTCCTGCTGGCCGGAGCCATGGTCTGGCAGGGGTCCAGCGCCGCGTTCACCGCCGAGACCCGCAACATCGGGAACAGCTGGGAGACCGGCTCGATGTCCATCTCGGACGATGACGGTGGCCACGCCATGTTCTCGGTGGTCGACGTCGTTCCGAGCCAGACCGGCGAGAAGTGCATCGCCGTCACGGCAACGACGACCGTCCCCAGCACCATCAAGCTGTACACCGGCGACCTGGCCGCGGACGGCCTGGAGGACTACGTCAAGATCACCATCGAGCAGGGCACGGGTGGCGGCGGTTTCACCAACTGCGCCGGGTTCACCTCGGCGGACCCGGCGGCCGTGGAGGCCTCTCAGACGGTGAACACGCTGGGCAGCAACCACAACACCTGGGCCAGCGCCATCCTGCCGTGGACCATGACCGCCGGAACGGTGACCAAGACCTACAAGTTCAACTGGGTGTTCGACACGGGCATCCTGACCCAGACGGAGATCGATGCGCTGCAGAGCAGCGCAGCAGCCATCACCTTCGAGTGGGAGCTCCAGAACGACTGACCCTCGAGCAGTGGAGGTAGGAGCACGGCCTTGTCAGTGGTCAGTGGTGCAGCCCCAGCCCGCACGTACCGTGCGGGCTGGGGCTGGCTGCTCGTGTCGACGACGGCTCGCTTCTACCTGGTCTTCCTGGCCGCCCTTGCGGCCTGTGCCCTCGCACCGATGCTCTTCGGCCTCACCGGCTCGGTCGTCCAGAGCGGCTCGATGGAGCCGCACATCAGCATCGGCGACGTGGTCCTGTCACGACCGCTGGAAGCCGATGCGCCCACCCCCATGGGCCGGGTCATCACGTTCCAGACGCCTCCCGGATCGGCCAACAAGGCTGCGGTACCGCATCGCCTCGTCGCCGCCGACAAGGACGGCACGCGCGTCACCGCCGGCACCAGCCTGGTGCTGCATCGTCTGGTCGCCGCCAACAAGGACGGCACGCTCGTCACCGCCGGCGATGCCAACCCCAGCCCGGACAGCACCCCGATCTCTCGGTCCGACATCATCGCGATGGGCTGCCTGCTGATCCCGTGGATCGGGCTGCCGTCGATCTGGGTCGGGACCGGCGCGTTCCTCTCCCTGCTGCTCTGGGTGCTTCTCACCGTGGTCGCGCTGGCCATCGGGGCCGTCGATGCCACGTCGCCCAAGCCGCCCGCCCCGGCACCGCCACACGACCTCGACGTCCCGGCCGGTCCCGGTCCGGGCCCCGAGCCCGGCGAAGCGACCGGCGGGTCACAGTCGCCACTGGACTCGATCTTCTCCCGCGTGGCCTCAGGTGTCGGCAGGGTCCGCATCGCCACCGGTTCCGCAGCAACTGCCGTGGTTGCACTGTTCACCGGCATCGCCCTCGCCATGGCCCCCCTCAGTCCGGCATCGGCAGCGTTCAGCGCTCGGGCCGCGAACCCCGGCAATTCGTGGTCGACCACGGGCCCAGCCACCAGGCTCGCCTTCACCACCGACCCCTCCGACTCCGGTGGTGCCATCGCCTTCGCCGTCCAACCCGTGGTGGTCGTGCTCGCCGCGAACGGCCACATCGTCGGCGTCAGCAGTGCACCGGTCACCCTCAGCCTCACGAACGCTGCCGGTGCCACCCTCACCTGCGCGAGCAACCCCAAGCCGGCCGTCGCGGGGGTGGCCACCTTCGCCGGTTGCGCCGTCGACGACGCCGGCACCTACACGCTGACCGCGACGTCCGGGACCCTGACCAGCGATGTCAGTGCCCCCTTCACGATCACGACGAGCGCGGCCACCAGCCTGTCCTTCACCACCGACCCCTCGGACTCCACCGGTGGCACCGCTTTCGGGACCCAACCGGTCGTCGAGGTGCAGGATGCCGGCGGCAACACGGTCACCACGAGCTCGGCGCCGGTCACGCTGAGCATCACGAACGCTGCCGGTGCCACCCTCACCTGCACCGCGAACCCCAGGGCGGCCGTCGCCGGGGTCGCCACCTTCGCCGGCTGCCGGGTCGAACAAGCCGGGAACGTACACGCTGACCGCGACCTCGGGCACCCTGACCAGCGACGTCAGCGCCGACTTCACCATCACGACAGGCCCGGCCAGCCGGCTCGCCTTCACCACCAACCCCTCGTTCTCCAATGCCGGCATCGCCTTCTTCACCCAGCCCGCGGTGACCGTGCAGGACGCCGGCGGCAACACCGTCACCGGCAGCACCGCGCCGGTCACCCTCAGCCTCACGACCCCGGGCGATGCCACCCTCACGTGCACCACGAACCCCAAGGCGGCCGTCGCCGGGGTCGCCACCTTCGCCGGTTGCTGGATCGACCTGGCCGGGAGCTACACCCTGACGGCCACCGCGAGCGGCCTCACCGGCGCGGTCAGCGCCGGCTTCACCATCGCGGTCGGCTCGACCACCACCCTCGCCTTCACCACCGACCCGTCCGGCTCCACCGGTGGCACGCCGTTCGCCACCCAGCCGGTCGTGGCCATCCAGGACGACCACGGCAACACCGTCACCACGAGCACCGCCCCGGTCACCCTGGTGCTCACGACGCCCGGAACCGCAACCCTGACCTGCACCGAGAACCCCGAGGCAGCCGTGTCAGGAGTGGCAACCTTCACCGGATGCCGGGTCGACAAGCCGGGAACGTACACGCTGACCGCGGCCTCCCCCGGGCTGACCAGCGCGGTCAGCACCAGCTTCACCATCACCGTGGGCCCGGCCAGCAAGCTGGCCTTCACCACCTCACCGTCCAACGCCCTGCCCAACACCACCATCCCGACCCAACCCGTCGTGACCGTCCAGGACGCCGGCGGCAACACGGTGACCACCGCTGGGCCGTCGGTCACCCTGGCCATCACCCCACCCACCGGTGGAGCCGCCCTGACCAACTGCGCCGCCAACCCCAGAAGCACCTCTTCCGGTGTGGCCACCTTCTCCGGCTGCCGCGTCAGCATCGCAGGCACCTACACCCTCACCGCCACCTCCGGCACGCTCACCGCCGCGGTGAGCGCCAGCTTCATCGTCTCCACCGGGGCCGTCAAGCTCGCCTTCACCCGCTCCCCCTCCACCACCACGCGCGCCGGCGTCAGCCTTCGCCACCCAGCCCAGGGTCGCCGTCCAGAACGCCGCAGGCAGCACCGTCACCAGCCCGGTCAGGGCGATCACCCTCACCCTCACGCCTCCCACCGGCGGGGCAACCCTCACCTGCACCACCAACCCCCGCAACACCTCGGCGGGCGTGGCCACGTTCTCCGGATGCCGGGTGGACAAGCCAGGGACCTACACCCTCACCGCCACCTCGACCGGCCTGACCAGCGCGGTCAGCGCCAGCTTCACCATCACCGCGGTGCCGAGCAAGCTGGTCTTCACCACCAGCCCCTCCAGCTCCACCGGCGGCACCGCCTTCGCCACCCAGCCGGTCGTAGCCGTCCAGGACATCAACGGCAACCCGACCACTGGAACCAACACGGTCACCCTGAGCATCACGACCGCGGCAGGGGCCACCCTCACCTGCACGTCGAACCCCAGGGCAGCAACGGCTGGGGTGGCCACGTTCGCCGGCTGCCGCATCAACAGGCCGGGCACCTACACGCTGACGGCCACCGCCAGCGGACTGACCAGCGCCGTCAGCGCAAGCTTCTCCGTCACCGTCGGGAGCGCCACCAAACTCGGCTTCACCACGAACCCGTCGAACTCCACCGGCGGCACCGCCTTCGCCGGCCAGCCCGTCGTGAGCGTGCAGGACGCCGGTGGCAACACGGTCACCACCAGCACGGCCACGGTCGACCTGAGCATCACCACCGCGGGTGGCGCCACCCTCACCTGCACCGACGACCCCAAGACGGCAGTCGCGGGTGTGGCCGCCTTCGCCGGCTGCCGCATCGACAGGAGCGGCACCTACACCCTGACCGCCGTCTCCAGCGGGCTCACCACCGCGGTCAGCACCAGCTTCACCATCTCGGTGGGGCCGGCCACCAAGCTCGCCTTCACCACCCAGCCCTCCGGCGCCGTCCGCAACATCGCGTTCGCCACGCAGCCGTTCGTCACCGTGCAGGATGCCGGCGGCAACACGGTGACGACGAGCGGTCCATCGGTCACCCTCGCCATCACTCCTCCCACCGGCGGCGCCGTCCTCACCTGCACCGCCAACCCCAGAAGCACCTCCTCCGGCATCGCCATCTTCTCCGGGTGCCGAGTCAACCTGGCAGGCACCTACACGCTGACAGCAACCTCCGGAACTCTTGCTGCAGCCACCAGCAACCCCTTCACCATTTCGTAGCGGGAGGGACCGCCTGAGCCGCACGACTGGTCCTGGGAGCGCCGATCCGGCGGTCAGGGCCGGATTGGTGTGACCTTGACGTCGATCGCCTTCGCCGTCCCACCCACCGCGTAGGTCGCGATGCCGGTCGCCGACGCCGGCGGGAAGACGAGGTCGGTCACCGACACCGTGCCGTCCTGGGCCAGCACCTCCACCGAGCTGCGGTCGAGGTAGGCCGTGAAGGTCACCTCACCGTGCCGCACCCGCAGCGGCGCCTCCTCGACACTGGGGAAGAGCGGGTTGAACGCGACGTTGCCGCTCCTGGTGCGGTCGACGACGAGCGTGCCGTCCCGACGCACGCCGATCCGGGTGCCCACCGAGCCGTCGGCGCTGCGGCGCACGACGAGGCCGGCCTCGGATGCCGTGCCGAGCGCCACCCGCACCTCGACCCGGGCCACCGTGGCGCGCAGCCCGGTCGGCCGCTCGCCCTGCGCGACCGGCCGCACCTTCGCCTGCTGCTTGTCGCGGTTGACCAGCGCCTTGCGCACTCCGGCCACCGGCACCTGACGCAGCCGGAGCCCGTCGTGCGAGGACACCAGCGACAGGGTGCGGGGCATGGTCATCTGCCCCCGCCACGGGCTGGTGGGGACGTCACCCGCGTACTGCCAGTTGCTCATCCAGCTGAGGACGGTGCGCTGGTCGTCGGGGAGACCGTTGAAGCTGACCCCGGCGTAGTTGTCGCGACCGTAGTCGACCCAGGAGGCCCGCTCGGTCCCGTTGCGGGCGGAACCGGTTGCCAGCTCGGAGCCGAAGGCGGTCCCGGTCGGGGTCCACCCGGCATACCCGCTCTCAAAGCCCTGTAGGAGGGTTCCAGCGGGCGCGTCGTAGGTGGCGGGCCCGTCGGCCGTGAAGGTGGTGCCGTCGAAGTCACCGACGAAGTACTGGGTGCCCGAGCCACCCGCGATGCCGCCCGGGTCGAGGCTGACGAGCATGACCCACTTGACCGTGCGCCGGTCCCCGTCGACCGCCAGCGGGAAGAGGTCGGGACACTCCCAGACCCTGCCGGTCGCATTGCGGGGGCCGAACTCCGACAACCGAGTCCACGCCATGAGGTCGGCCGAGCGCCAGATGAGGACCTTGTGCTCGGTGGCGATCACGGCCACCATCCGCCACTCCTTGGCCGGGGCGTACCAGAACACCTTGGGGTCACGGAACTCCCGTGAGCCGATGTCGATCACCGGGTTGCCCGCGTACTTGGTCCACGTACGCCCGTCGTCGGTCGAGTAGGCGAGCGACTGCGCCTGGATGCCGTCACGACTGCTGGCGGGCGTGTAGACGCTGGTGTACATCGCCACCAGCGGCGGGTTCTTCGCCGTGCCGAAGCCCGAGCTGTTCGTCGTGTCGACGACGACCGAGCCCGAGAACACGCCCTCGTCGGCGTCGAACGGGATGGCGAGCGGCTGCTCCTCCCAGTGCACGAGGTCCTTGCTCGTCGCGTGCCCCCAGGACATGTTGCCCCAGACGTCCCCGAGCGGGTTGTACTGGAAGAACAAGTGGAAGACGCCCTTGTGGTGGACGAGCCCGTTGGGGTCGTTCACCCAGTTCCTGGCCGGGCTGAAGTGGTAGGCGGGCCGGTGTTCGGGCGTGTCCGCTGCCGCGGGTGCCGCGCTCAGGGCAGCACCGACAACCACAGGTGCAATCAGACCACGACGTCGGCGCGGACGGGGGCTGCGAAACGTGGAGATCCCCCTCGGATGACAACCTTGTCAGTCCCCATCGGACCCCATCCGCCGCCCGCAACCCGAGACGGTGCGATCCGTCGCCGGGGTCGCGCCGGGACGGCGGGCAGGCGGGCCGTGCAGGGCAGCACAGAGGCCCCCTGACGCTGCCGGTCGGCAGGTCAAGGGGCCTCGTGGTGCACGTGGTGGCAGGTGAAGGATTCGAACCTTCGAAGCTTTCGCGATGGATTTACAGTCCACTCCCATTGGCCGCTCGGGCAACCTGCCTGGTGCGCATGGAAGGATAGCAAGCCGCACCCAGCAGACCGAATCGACCGGAGGACCCGTGGCGGACAGCAGCTTCGACATCGTCAGCAAGTTCGACAAGCAGGAGGTCGCGAACGCGGTCAACACCGCCGCCAAGGAGGTCGCGAACCGCTACGACTTCAAGAACGTGGGCGCCAGGGTCGAGCTGGCCGGCGAGGTCATCAAGATCGAGGCCAACACCGAGGAGCGCTGCAAGGCCATCCTCGACGTCGTCGAGACCTGGCTGATCAAGCGCGGCGTGTCGCTCAAGCACCTCGACATCCCCGAGGCCGGGCCGCGCCTGTCGGGCAAGGAGTACAAGCTCGACGTGCCGCTCAAGGAGGGCATCACCTCCGAGAACGCCAAGAAGATCACCAAGATCATCCGCGACGAGGGGCCCAAGAGCGTCAAGACGCAGATCCAGGGCGACGAGGTGCGGGTCACCAGCAAGTCGCGCGACGACCTGCAGGCCGTGCAGCAGCTGCTCAAGGGCGCCGACCTCGACGTCGCGCTGAACTTCACCAACCGCCGCTGAGGCACCCCGGCTGGGGCGGCCCGGGTCGCCCCAGCCCAGCAGCGCCCGAGCGCGAGACGCCGGTCAGACCAGGCGCTGGGTCCACCGCAGCGCGGCGGCGGCGGCCAGGAGGCCGGTGAGCAGGGCGAAGCCCGCGAAGGCCGCGGTCAGGTCACGGGTCTCGACGGTGTAGGCGACGTCGCGGCCGATCTCGTTGTAGATCGAGCCGAGCTGGTCGGCGCTCTCGGCCGTGAAGGACCGTCCGCCGCTCGCCTCGGCGATGCCGGCCATCGCCTCCGGGTCGATCGGCACCGGCACCTCCTCGCCCCCCACGGTGACGACGCCGTCCGCCGTGCCGAAGGCGATCGTGTTGATCGGCGACCTGCTGCGCCCGCGCCTCCTGCGCCGCGGCATCCGCGGCCTCGGCCGGCGAGAGCAGTCCGTCACCGATCGTGGGCGACCCGTCGCTCATCAGCACGATCGCCGCCGGCGACCGGGTTGCCGCTCGAGCCCTCGGGCACGGCCTCGATCGCGCCGAGCGACTCACGGATGCCGTCGGCCGTCGCCGTGCCCCCGCCGACGGACAGCGACCGGATGGCCGCGGTGAGCTGTGCCCGGTCGGTGGTCGGCGGCACGAGCAGGCGGGCGGAGGCGTCGAAGCTGACCAGCCCCACCTGGATGCCGCGGCGGCAGGTCCTCGACGAACTTCGACGCCTGGGCCTCGGCGGCGGCGAGCCGGCTCGGCGCGACGTCGGTCGCGGTCATCGACGCGGACGTGTCGAGGGTGAGCATGATGGTCGCGGTGTCCTTGGGCGTGCGCATGGCCACGGCCGGCTCGGCGAACGCGAGGGTGAGCACCACGAGGGTCAGCAGCATCGCCGCCGCCGGCACGTGCCGCTGCCACCCCTGACGGCGCGGGGCCACCGAGTCGAGGAGGTCGACGCTGGTGAACCGCAGCACCTGGGTGTGGCGGCGCCGCTGCACCAGCAGGTAGCCGACGAGCAGGGCGACCGGCAGCACGAGCAGCACCAGCCGCCAGGCGGACAGGAAGGTCATCGGGTCACCGCCGGGTTGAAGCGGGCGATGACGGCATCGGCCGGGCGGGCGCGTCGCGCCCGGTGCAGCCCGGAGGCGAACCGCACGGTGTCGCCCAGCCAGTCGCGGTCGGTGGACAGGTGCAGGTACGAGGCGCCGGTGCCCTCGATGCGCCGCACGATCTCGCCGTGGCGTGCCGCCGCGGCCGCGGCATACCGGGCGCGCAGGCCGGGTGACGCCGACTGCACGTAGCGCTGCCGGCCGGTCTCGGTGTCGACCACGGCCAGCATCCCGACCTCCGGCAGGGTCAGCTCGCGCGGGTCCGTCACGTGCACCGCGATGACGTCGTGGTGGCGGACCAGGCCGCCGAGTGCACCCGCCCAGGGGTCGTCGCCCAGGAAGTCGGAGACCACGACGACCTGGCTGCGCCGCGGCTGGATGACGGACAGGCGCCGCAGGGCGTCGGTCACGGTGGCGCCGTCACCGGGTGCGCCGGGCTCGCGCGGGGAGTCGTGGACGACGGCCAGCGACGCCAGGAACGCGCTGCGTCCGCGTCGCGCCGGCAGGTGCCGCAGCCGGTCGGTGCCGGCGACCAGCACGCCGAACCGGTTGCCGCCGCGCACGGTCAGCATGCCGAACGCGGCCATGGCGCCCAGCGCGACGTCGCGCTTCTCGCAGTCGGCCGTGCCGAAGTCGAGGCTGGCCGACCGGTCCATGACGACCCAGGTCTCGAGCTCGCGGTCGGCCTCGGTCTGCCGCACCCAGACCTCTCCGGAGCGCGCCGACAGGTTCCAGTCCACGAGCCGCGCGTCGTCGCCGGGCGCGTAGGGGCGGGCCCCGGACCGCTCGCTCCCCGGGCCGTAGGTGAAGCTGGCGTGGTCACCGCTGTCGCGACCCTCGATGCGCTGCGCGATGGCCAGCTCGAGGCGTCGCAGCACCTGGGCGCGGGCCGCGGCGTCGGACGCTGCCATCGACAGCAGCGGGCGCGCTCATCCCGCCGCCATCGGGGGTCGTCGCCGGGTGCGACCGGCCCTCCTGCTGCGGGGAGATGCTCGGCGCCGGCACCCGGCGCAGCAGCGACTCCACGACCGCCTCGGGGTGCACGCCCTCGGCCAGCGCGTCGTAGGTGAGCGTGATGCGGTGCCGCAGCACCTCGGGTGCCACGTCGTAGACGTCCTGCGGCACGGCATACCGCCGGCCGCGCAGCACGGCGAGCGCCCGGGCCGAGGCCAGCAGGCCCAGCGTGCCGCGCGGGCTGGCGCCGAGGGCGATCAGCCGGGACAGGTCGTCCAGGCCCCAGCGCGCGGGCTCGCGGGTCGCCATGACGAGGCGGACGGCGTAGTCCTGCACGGCGTGGTGCACGAAGACGTCGCGCACGACGGCCTGGAGCTCGACGAGCTGCTCGCTGGTCAGCACCTGCTCGGCCTGCGGGGTGCGGCCGGACATCCGGTGGGCGATCGCGACCTCCTCCTCGTAGGTCGGCTGCTGCACGACGACGTGCATGAGGAACCGGTCGCGCTGGGCCTCGGGCAGTGCGTAGACGCCCTCGGACTCGATCGGGTTCTGCGTGGCGAGCACGAGGAACGGCCGCGGGAGCGCGCGCGTCTCGCCGGCGATCGACACGTGCCGCTCGCCCATCGCCTCGAGCAGCGCCGACTGCACCTTCGCGGGGGCGCGGTTGATCTCGTCCGCGAGCACGATGTTGGCGAACAGCGGGCCCCACTCGATCGCGAAGTCCTCGCGCCGAGGGCCGCCAGGTCCGGGTGCCGACGAGGTCGGCCGGCACCAGGTCGGGCGTGAACTGCAGCCGGGTGAAGTCGCCGCCCACGGCCTGCGCCATCGTCGACACGGTCAGCGTCTTGGCCAGGCCGGGGAAGCCCTCGATCAGGCAGTGCCCGTCGGCGAGCAGGCAGACCATGACCCGCTCGACGAGGCGGTCCTGGCCCACGATGACCTTCTTGACCTGGAACAGGGCATCGGCGAGCAGCGCCGCGTGGTCGGCGCCCGGGACGCTGATGGGCTGCGTCTGGGTCTGGGTCTGCGGCGGGGTCGGGCTCGGGTCCGGGTACTGGCCGGTGGTGGTCACTGTGGTGTCCTCTCGTCTGCGTGAAAGTTCGGTCAGCCGACCGGGCCGGAGCCCAGCTTCACGGTGGCGCTGCGCTTCGTGCCGGCCGCGTCGGTCCACGCGACCTTCACGCTGTCGCCGGGCTGGAGCGCGGAGACCGCGGCGTGCAGGGCGTCGGCCGAGGCCACCGCCCGACCGTCGACGGCGGTGACGACGTCGCCGGTGCGGATGCCGGCCCGCTCCGCCGCGGACCCGGCCACCACGTCGGCCACCCGTACGCCCGGCCGCGGACCCGCTCACGCCGCTGTCCGGGGCGAGCTGCACCCCCAGGAACCCGGTCCCACCGATGTGGACCGTGCTGGAGGAGCCGGCCGTCGATGATCTGCTGGGCGATGGAGCGGGCCTGGTCGATCGGGATGGCGTAGCCGAGGGTCGAGCCGTTCGCGCCGTTCGGCAGCGCCCCGACCGACGCCGCGGTCACGACGCCGACGACCTTGCCGTCGGCGTCGACGAGCGCGCCGCCGGAGTCCCCCGGCGCGATGGCGGCGTCGACCTCGATCAGCCCGGTGAGGCGCTGGGCCGACCCGCCGTTCTCGGCCGCCGCGGTGATCTGCTGGTCGAGCGCGCGCACGGTGCCCGCGACCACGCTCGGGGCTCCCCCGTCTCCTCCGGCGTTGCCGACGGCCAGGATGTCGTCGCCGACCTGCACCGTCGACGACGAGCCGAGCGGCGCGACGTCGAGGTTCGAGGCACCCTTGAGCCGCAGCACCGCCACGTCGTGCGTGCTGTCGTAGCCGACCACCGTCGCGTCGTAGGTCTTGCCGTTGCCGACGGCGGTGACCTGGATGGCGGTCGACCCCTCGATGACGTGGTGGTTGGTGAGCACCAGACCGTCGGCGGACAGCACGATGCCCGAGCCGGCACCCTGCGCGCCGTCGTACCCGATGGTCGTGTTGACGTCGACCAGGCCCTTGGACACCGCGGCCGCGGCCGCGGACTGCTCGGGGGTGAGCGGCTCGGACCCGGGCGCCGACCCCGGCGGCGAGGGCACGACGCCAGGAGGGGCGTCAGGGCCGGTGCTCGGCGGGGCCGTGGGGGCCGGAGAAGTGGGGCTGGGGAGTGCCGGTGCGCTCGGCACCGAGGGCAGCGCCGACGCGGAGGGCCGCGGCGCCGCGGCCGCCGGGTCGTCCGTCGACCGCAGCGCGCCCGCGAGCAGGGCGCTGGCCAGCACGGCGGCGGCGACGACCGCGGCGATCACCGCGGCGGCCCGACGGGTGGAGCGTGGCCCCTCCGGCGGCGGAGGTGCGGGGGGCTGCTGGTTCGACACGGGGGCGTACCCACCGACCGTGTCGGGCCGAGCCCACAGCGCCGAGGTCCACGGGTCGGGCGCGTCCCATGGGGTACCGCCGGCCCCCGACGGGACGCTCTGACCCGGGTCACCCTGGACCGTCATCGGCCGCCTCTTCCGTGTTCTGGTCGGCCACAGCGGCCGGAGCGCCCAGTGTGCGCTCCTCAACCTGAACACAGGTCTGACACAGGCTGGGAGAACCCTGTGGATGCGTCGCGCGGCCACGCCGCCGCTCGCCCCACCGAAACCGCGCCCGCACCGCGCCGTCCTCGACGGCGGGCTCGCGGGTCCGCTGCACTGTCCAAGGTGGAGTGATGGCCCGCTCGGATCCGCGCACCCGGACGTATCGTGAGGCGATGAGCGAGCGTCCCGCCCCGACCACCGTCGGCGAGCTGCGTGCCTCCGGGCACGTCGCCCGGTCCGTGCGTGCCGAGATCCGCGACAACCTGCTCGCCGCCCTCGCGGCCGGCGACGACCCGTGGCCCGGGCTGCACGGTTTCGGGAGCAGCGTCATCCCCCAGCTCGAACGCGCCCTGCTGGCCGGCCACGACGTCGTGCTGCTCGGTGAGCGGGGGCAGGGCAAGACCCGCCTGCTGCGCAGCCTGGTCGGCCTGCTCGACGAGTGGTCACCGGTCATCGCCGGGTCTGAGCTCGGCGAGCACCCGTTCGAGCCGATCACGGTCGAGTCGAAGCGGCGGGCCGAGGAGCGCGGTGACGACCTGCCGGTCGAGTGGCGGCACCGCGACGAGCGCTACGCCGAGAAGCTCGCGACCCCCGACACCAGCGTCGCCGACCTGATCGGCGACGTCGACCCGATGCGGGTGGCCGAGGGCCGCCGGCTGGGCGACCCCGAGACCATCCACTTCGGCCTCATCCCGCGCAGCCACCGGGGCATCGTCGCGATCAACGAGCTGCCCGACCTCGCCGAGCGCATCCAGGTGGCGATGCTCAACGTCATGGAGGAGCGCGACATCCAGATCCGCGGCTACGTGCTGCGGCTGCCGCTCGACGTGCTCGTCGTCGCCAGCGCCAACCCCGAGGACTACACCAACCGCGGCCGCATCATCACCCCGCTCAAGGACCGCTTCGGCGCCGAGATCCGCACGCACTACCCGCGCGAGCTCGACGACGAGGTGGCCGTCATCCGGCAGGAGGCGCACCTCGTCGCCACCGTGCCCGACGCCCTCGTCGAGATCGTCGCCCGCTTCACCCGCGCCCTGCGCCAGTCGCCCGCCGTCGACCAGCGCTCCGGGGTCTCGGCACGGTTCGCCATCGCCGGCACCGAGACCGTCGCCGCGGCCGCGCTGCACCGCGCGACCACGCGAGGCGAGCAGCAGGCCGTGGCCCGGGTCGTCGACCTCGAGGCGGCGCTCGACGTGCTGCGCGGCAAGATCGAGTTCGAGTCGGGCGAGGAGGGCCGCGAGCGCGAGGTGCTCGCCCACCTGCTGCGCACCTCCACCGCCGAGACCTGCCGAAAGCGGTTGGGAGGCATCGACCTTCATCTCATCGTCGACGCCATCGAGGGCGGCGCCCTGGTCACCACCGGTGAGCGGGTCAGCGCCGCCGAGTTCCTGCGCGGGCTGCCCGTCATCGGCGAGTCCGACGTCTACGACGCCGTCTGCGAGCGGCTCGACGCCACCACCGACGGCGAGCGGGCCAGCGCCATCGAGCTGGCCCTCGAAGGCCTCTACCTCGCCCGCCGGATCAGCAAGGACAGCGCCGACGGGGAGACGATCTACGGGTGAGCGGGGCCAGCGGCGCGGGCCGCACGTCGAGGTACGCCCGGTATGCCGGGGGGCCCGACCCGCTCGCGCCGCCCGTCGACCTGCGTGAGGCCCTCGACGCCATCGGCGAGGACGTCATGGCCGGGGTCTCGCCCGAGCGGGCGATGCGCGAGCTGCTGCGCCAGGGCACCCAGTCGCGGGTCGGTCTCGACGAGCTCGCGCGCCAGGTGGCGCAGCGCCGGCGCGAGCTCCTCCAGAAGCACCAGCTCGGCGGCACCCTCGAGGAGATCAAGAAGCTGCTCGACGAGGCGGTGCTCGCCGAGCGCAAGCAGCTCGCCCGCGACCTCGACGACGACGCACGGTTCGCCGAGCTGCGGATGGAGGGGCTCCCGGCATCCCCCGCGGCGGCGGTCACCGAGCTGGCCGACTACGAGTGGCGCAGCAGCGAGGGGCGCGAGAAGTACGAGCAGATCAAGGACCTCCTGGGCCGCGAGCTGCTCGACCAGCGCTTCGCGGGGATGAAGCAGGCGCTCGAGAACGCGACACCCGAGGACCGCGAGCGGGTCGAGGAGATGCTGAGCGACCTCGGCGACCTGCTGTCGGCGCACGCCCGGGGCGACGACACCACCGAGCAGTTCCGCGACTTCATGGACAAGCACGGCGAGTTCTTCCCCGAGAACCCCGAGACCGTCGAGGAGCTGATCGACGCGCTGGCCGCGCGGGCCGCCGCGGCGCAGCGGATGCTCGCCTCGATGACCCCCGAGCAGCGGGCCGAGCTGGCCGAGCTGTCGCAGCAGGCCTTCGGCTCCCCCGGCTTGATGGAGCAGCTCGACCGGCTCGACGACCTGCTGCGCGGGCTGCGCCCCGGCGAGGACTGGGACGGCTCCGAGCAGTTCAACGGCGAGCAGGGGCTCGGGCTCGGTGACGGCACCGGGGCGCTGCAGGACCTCGCCCAGCTCGACGCGCTGGCCGACCAGCTCGCCCAGGCCCACCCCGGCGCGCGCATGGACGACGTCGACCTCGACGCCCTGACCCGCCAGCTCGGCGACGAGGCGGCCGTCGACGCGCGCGCCCTCGCGGCGCTGGAGAAGGCGCTGCGCGAGAGCGGCTACCTCACCCGGGCCGCCGACGGCACGCTGCGGCTGTCGCCGCAGGCCATGCGCGAGCTCGGCAAGTCGCTGCTGCGCGACGTCGCCGGGCGGCTGTCCAACCGATCCGGGGCGCGCGACGTGCGCACGGCCGGCGCGGCCGGTGAGCAGAGCGGCGCGACCCGGCAGTGGGAGTTCGGCGACACCGAGGCGTGGGACGTCACCCGCACGATGACCAACGCGCTCACCCGCACCGCCGACGAGGGACGTGCGGCGGGCGACGGCATCCGGCTCGACATCCGCGACGTCGAGGTGGTCGAGACCGAGGCGCGCACCCGGGCCGCGGTGGCGCTGCTCGTCGACACGTCGTTCTCGATGGCGATGGACGGCCGCTGGGTGCCGATGAAGCGCACCGCACTGGCCCTGCACCAGCTGATCTCGTCGCGCTTCCGCGGCGACCACCTCGAGCTGATCGGCTTCGGCCGGCACGCCGAGGTGATGCAGATCGAGCAGCTCACCGCGCTCGACGCCATGTGGGAGAAGGGCACCAACCTGCACCACGCGCTGCTGCTGGCCAACCGGCACTTCCGCCGGCACCCGCACGAGCAGCCGGTGCTGCTCATCGTCACCGACGGCGAGCCGACCTCCCACCTCGAGCCCGGCGGCGAGGTCTTCTTCGACTACCCGCCGCACCCGCGCACCATCGCGCTCGCCGTGCGCGAGCTGGATGCCGCCGCGCGCCTCGGCGCCCAGACCACCTTCTTCCGGCTCGGTGAGGATGCCGGGCTGGCCCGGTTCGTCGACTCGATGGCCCGGCGGGCGGGCGGCAAGGTCGTGGCGCCCGAACTCGGCGACCTCGGCGCTGCCGTGGTCGGGTCGTACCTCGGGTCGCGTTCTCCGGCATCCGGGTTCGGCTCCTACCGCGACATGTTCGGCACCCGGGGCTTCTGGGCCGACTGAGGGCGATCCATCTCCTGAGGTCGCGCGGTCGGCGAATGGCCAGAACTGGTCATGCACTCCGCCCCACCCGCTCCTATGGTGGTGGGGATCGACGAAGGAGGGACTCGACATGCCGGTCTTCATCATCGAACGCCGTTACGCCGAGCTGATCGGTGACCCGTCCGTGGAGGGGTTCAAGGCGATCAACGAGATCAACGACGAGGAGGAGGTGCGCTGGCTGATGTCGTTCATCTCCGCCGACAAGCGCAAGTCCTACTGCCTGTACGAGGCGGATTCGGCCGAGGCGATCCGGCGCGCCGCCATGCGCGCCGGGGTGCCCGCCGACGTGATCACCGAGCTGGGGGCCCGCTACCTGCCGGACGCCTCAGTCGTGCCCGTGGTCTGACCCACCGGCGGGGTCCGCCCCCAGGAGGCCGTGCTGCATCGCGTAGTGCGCCGCCGACGTGCGGTTGGCGCACTGCGTCTTCATCAGGATGCTGCGCACGTGGTTGGCCGCGGTGTGCTCGCTGATGAACAGCTCCTCCGCGATACCGCGGTTGCTGCGACCACGGCCGACGAGGCGTAGCACCTCGACCTCCCGCGTGGTCAGGCCATCGGGAAGCGCGGGTGCCGGGCCGGCCGCGTCCGGGCCGAGCAGCCGCAGGACGCGAGGGAGGTCGTGCTCGCGGGCCATCGCTCGGGCAGCGCCGGCGACCTCCTCGACCCGGGCGGCGGGCGCCTCGACCGAACGCAGGTGCGCCGCGTGGGCCGCCAGGGTGGTGGCTTCGTGCAGGGGTGCACCCATGTGCCGGTCCATCGCCAGCGCCGCCTCGAAGGACTCCTCCGCCCCCTCCAGCCCGAGGCCCGATCGGAGCATCCCGATGAACCGGTCGGCGCTGCCGTGGGCGACGAGCAGCTCCGAGCCCGCGAGGTTCAGCCCGGCGTAGGGCTCGACCTCGCCCAGCAGCAGCTGCATGGCGTCGATGTCGTGCAGCCAGACCGCACCTTCGACGAGGAACCCGAGGGCGGCCGGCCAGGACGACGACGAGCGCAGCCGGTCGAGGTCGCGCTCGAGCGCGAGGTGCAGGGCCGAGCGGGCGAGGTCGGGCACCTCCAGCTCGGTGCAGAGCGAGACCACGCCCGGCCGCCACGGGTTGTCGACCGCGGCCACCCGGTCGAGCAGGGAGCGGGCGAACTCCAGCCGGCCCGTCTCCCGCCGCAGGGCGAACGACTGCAGGCTCCACGGCCCGTCGTTGCTGCCGTCCAACCGCTCGAAGCCCTCCTCGAGGCGCCGCGCCTGCGCCGAGGTGGTGGCCGCGGCCGCGAACTGGCAGCGGAGCACCAGCATCGTGGTGCTCCAGACGAGCGAGGTCCACTGCCAGAACGGCTGTCGGGTGGCCGCCACCATCCGCGCGAGGTCGACCTGGGCCGCCTCCAGACCCACCGGGTCGCCGACGGCGTAGGCCCCGAAGTTGCGGAACGTCGCGGCCTGGCCCAGCCGGTGCAGCTCGCTGCGCCGCAGGGCGATCGCGGTCAGCTCCTCCGCCCGGGCCGTGCGGCCGCGCAGGTCGGGCAGGCCCACGCTCGCCGCCAGCGACCGCTGCAGCACGGCCGCGAGGAGGCCCTCGTCGCCGGTGCGCCGCGCCAGGTCGACCGCCAGCCGAGACTGCGCCATCGCCTCGTCGGAACGGCCGGCGAACTCGTAGGCCCGGGCGAGCGACCCCCTGGCGCGGATGACCTGTGGGTCGGTGTCGTCACTGCCCGCAGCCTCGATCGCCGACGCCAGCAGTGCCACGGCACGGTCGCCGGGGCTTCCGGTGCGCCACGTCACCGCCTCGACCCCGACGGCGGCTGCCAGCCGGTGCTCGGGGCGCCCCGACGTGGCGACCTCCTCGTTGAGCTCCAGGGACCGGCCCATGTGGCCGGCGAGGTTGTGCTCGCGCGCAGCGGCGACGAGCAGGCGGTCCCGTTCGGCGGCGTCAGGGGCCTCGCGGGCGGCGCGCTCGTAGAGCGTCGCGGCATCGGAGATCGCCAGCCGGCGGCTGGCCGCCTGCGCCGCGAGGTCGAGGTAGTGCGACGCCTTCGCCCGCGACCCGAGCCCCCCGGCCGACGTGAAGTGGTGCGCGAGGCGCTGGAGCAGCGAGGGCTCCCCCTGGAAGTCCTCCTCCAGGGCCCGGCCCACGGCAGCGTGTGCGGTGGCCACCGCCAGGGAGTCGTGGGTGTCCAGCACCGCCTGTCGCGCCAGCACGTGCGGCCAGTGCCACCGCCCGGCCCGCCCGGGCACCATCTCGACCAGGCCCGCACCGACCGCCGCGTCGAGCTCGGCGTGCACCTCCGCCGGGGCGAGGGACCTGCCGTCGGCCGCGCGGACCAGATCGACCCCGAACTCGTCGCCGATGACGGCGCCCAGCAGGAGGAGGTGCCGCTGGCTCGCCGTCAGGCTCGCCAGCCGGCCGGTGAGCACCGAACGCAGCGACTCGGGCACCGACACCTCACCGCTGGTGAGCGAGGCCAGCCCACCCCGCTGCTGCAGGTCGCGCCAGACCTCGCGCAGCACGAACGGGTTCCCCCCGGTGCGGTCGCGCAGCAGTGCCGCGGCCGACCGGAGGTCCCCTCCGGTGCCACCCCCGGCCAGCGCGAGGTACTCCTGCACCTCCTGCGTGCGCAGCCCGGCGAGGTCGACGCGGTCGACCCCGTCGACCCGGAACAGGTCGGCGAAGAAGGCCGACAGCAGCGGCGAGCGGTCCGGCACGGACGTGCGGTGCGTGATGAGCACGAGCAGCGGAAGGCCCGCGGTGCGGTCGACGACGTACCGCAGGGCACGCAGCCCCGACTCCCCGGCCCAGTGCAGGTCCTCCAGCACCAGCAGCAGTGGCCGCACCCGTGTCGCCGACTCGAGCAGGGAGACGACCACGTCGAACACCACCGGCGCGACCGCGCCCTCGGTGGGGCCGGAGCCCCGGGTGGAGCCCTCGGTCAGCAGGCGCAACAGGTCGCGGGCCTCGACGAGGTCCGGGCCGGCCACGGCGTCGAGCACCAGCTCACCGCGGTCGACGGCCGGCAGCAGGGTGCGCACCGGCTCCACGAGCGGGTCGAAGGGCAGGCCGGCATCCGACGTGCACGCCCCGACGAGCACCGACACGTCGTTGCGGTGCAAGGCGATCGCCGCCTCCGCCGCGAGGCGCGACTTCCCCGCACCGGGGTCCCCTCCGACGAGGAGCACCTGGCGGGCACCCCGCAGGACGTCGGGCCAGAGCCCTTCGAGGACGTCGAGCTCGTGCCGTCGCCCCACGAACGGCGGCTGTCGCCCCGTCCACCGGGGCGGAAGCTCCGGCTGTGGCCACAGGTCCACCCGGTCAGGCTAGCCCGCTGGGAGCAGGCGGGGATGGCCAGAAATGACCACGTCCGCCGCCGGGTCACATTGCCCAGAACGCGTCATGTGCCCACCGGCTGCGCGGCGGAGCCTGAGGTTCTCGGGTCGAGACAACGTCCCTCGACCACAACCAAGGAGCACATCACCATGCGCACCACCACAGTCCGCACCATCCGCAGCACTTTCGCCATCGCCCTCGCCGCAGCCCTGCTCGGTGTCGGCGGCGCCGCCCAGGCCCGTCCGAATGCCGGCCAGCCGGTCACCGAGGACCCCACCACCTCGTGCGGGCTGGCCCGCGTCGGCACCCAGCTCGTCTACTGCGACGACCTGACCGGCAACGACGTCCCTGCCCCGCTCTGGATCCCCCAGCGGTGACCCATGCCCGGGTCGCGCCGAACCCGGTTGCACCCGGCATCCTCGCGCTGTTGGGTGGGGCGATGGCAGACAACGGAATGTGGTCCGAGCCCGGCACCGACCCGCGCGAGGGGCTGCGCGCCCGGGCGGGGCGAGCGCGAGGTGCTGGCGCAGTACCTCGACCACTACCGGATGACGCTCGAGCTCAAGTGCGAGGGGCTGGATGCCGAGCAGCTCGCCGCCCGCTCGGTGCCACCCTCGACGCTGTCGCTGCTCGGCCTCGTGCGCCACCTGGCCCGGGTCGAGCACTCGTGGTGGCGCCGGGTGATCGAGGGGCAGCACGAGCTCGACCGCCTCTACCGCACGGATGCCGACCCGGACCTCGACTTCAACGGCGCCGTCGCCGACGACGAGACGGTTGCGGACGCGTGGCGGTCCTGGCACCTCGAGGTCGAGCACGCCCGCGAGGTCTACGCCGGCCTCGACCTCGACGCGCTGGTGCCGGTGCACGGCGAGGACGTCGAGGCGCGCGACATCGTGGTGCACCTCGTCGAGGAGTACGCGCGGCACCTCGGGCACGCCGACCTCCTGCGCGAGTGCATCGACGGGCGCACCGGCCAGTAGCGCCCTGCCCCGCCGGCGCCCCATGACGGATCAGCGCTCCCGCCACGGGTGCCAGGGGCGCGGCACGCCGCGCGTTCGGTACCCCTGACCGCTCAGCGCTCGGCCCAGGGGCAGCCCTACTCAGCCCGCAGCCGACGCCTGCTCGCGGGCGCACGCGACGGTGGCCGCCAGGTCGAGGCCGTAGGAGGGGCCCCCACCAGCGGCGTAGGCGTCGAGCCGGCCCGCGGCCCGCTCGAGCAGCCGGTCGGCGCCGACGGCGTTGCCGCGGGCGGCGTGCGTGAGCCCCACGCAGAGCTGCGCCAGCCCCTGCCAGAGGTCGCGCTCGTCGTCGGGCCCGGCCTTCCAGCGCGCCTCGAGCACCTCGTGCGCCGCGAACGGCCGCCCCTCGCGCACCAGGGCGCGGGCGGTCTCGATCGTCTCCGCCGGCGGCAGGGCCTCCTCCGGCACCGGCTCGACCCCGGCATCCCCGTAGGGCAACGGGCGGCCGAGGGCGTCGCGGGGGCGCTGCTGCCGCGCTCGACCGGCATCGTCGCGGTCGCGGCCCGCGCTCACGGCCGGTCCCCCGCACCGGGCGCGGGGTCGAACCGGCGCCGGCTGGCGAGCGCCTCGCGCAGCTCGTGGTCGGCATCCAGCAACGCCCGTCGCACGCCGGGTGTCAGGTCGTCGCACTCGAGGAGGGCAGCGGATGCCGCCGCCGTCGCGTCGTCGACCAGCCGGGTGGGATGGATGGCGGTGGCCACCCGCGAGACGGCGTCGTCGCCCATCCGCGCCGAGAGCGCCAGGCACGAGGTCGCCCACCTGCTCGACGTAGGGGCGGACCAGCTCGGGGTCCGGCGCCACCCAGAACCCGCCGGCCACCGAGAGCGCGGCGTAGTTCGACAGCTCGGCGTCGTCGCGCAGCGCCGCCCAGGCCCACGCCTTCGCCTCGGCCGTCGGGCGCACGGCCCGAACCCCGAGCGCGGCGAGCGAGCCGGCCAGGGAGCGGTCGGCGGCAGCAGCCTGCTCGATCTCGTTCTCCGACAACGCATCCAGCGTGGCCAGTCGGCGCAGCACCGCCCAGCGGAAGTCGTCGTCACCGTCGAGCACGGCCGGGATGCCGGTGCCGTCGGCCCAGCGACGCAGCCGGTCGACGTCGGAGCCGGTCCCGGCCCAGACCCGCGCGGCCACGACCGCGAGCGCGTCGCCGTCGGCGCCTTCGATCGAGGCGGCCCGCTCGGCCAGCACGTCGGCCGCGGTCGCGACCCCGGCCAGGGCGGCCTCCTGCTCCGCCGGGGGCAGGAACATCGGCACGACCCGGCTGGTCGTGGCCAGGGCGGCCCGCGAGAGCACCGCCGCCGAGGTCTCGTGCGGCCAGGCCGCGCCGAACACCTCGAGCACGACGCGGGGGTCGACCTCGGCCCGGTAGACGGCACCCAGCAGGGCGACCCAGACCACGGCGCGGGCCTGGGCATCGGGCACGTCGGCCAGCCCGGCGGGCAGGGCAGCCAGCGTCGACGGGTCGAGGGACACCTCGGCCCAGGTGAGGTCACCGGCATTCGGCACGACGATCGCCCCCTGCGGGCAGCGACCCGAGGCCGGGCACCGGGGTGCGCTCCCCCAGCGCGACGACGTCGACCCGGGCCAGCTCGCGACCGCCCGCGAAGGCGGCGACGTCGAGCGTGTGCGGCCGGTCGGCGGGGTGCCCTGCCGGCGGCGTGCGGGTCGAGCACGCCGTCGTCGACGGCGAGCCGGTCGGCGCCGGAGGTCTCCAGCCACGCGGTGCTCCACGCCGACAGCGACCGGCCCGAGGCGGACTCCATCGCGGCGAGGAACTGGGCGAGGTCGCCGTTGCCGAAGGCGTGGGAGCGCAGGTGCTGCACGACCCCGGCGACGAACGCCTCGTCGCCGATGTGGGCGATCAGCTGCCGGATCACCGACGCCCCCTTGGCGTAGGAGATGCCGTCGAAGTTGCCGAGCGCCGACAGGGCGTCGGGCGCCGGCGACCCCGCGACCGGGTGGGTGCTCGGCGCGCGCTCCGCGGCATACCCCCACAGCTTGCGGATGACGCCGAACTCGACCCAGGCGTCGGCGAACTCGGTCACCTCGACCACGGTGCGGTAGGCCATGTACTCGGCGAACGACTCGTTGAGCCACAGGTCGTCCCACCAGGTCATCGTGACCAGGTCGCCGAACCACATGTGCGCCATCTCGTGCGCGATGGTGTTGCTGCGGGCCAGCACCTGGTCGGGCGTGGCCGCCCCCCGGAAGATCATCGTGTCGCGGAAGGTGACGCAGCCCGGGTTCTCCATCGCCCCGGCGTTGAACTCGGGCACGAACACCTGGTGGTACTCGCCGAACGGGTACCGGATGCCGAACAGCCGGTGGTAGTAGTCGAAGCAGGCCCGGGTCGTCGCGAGCACGTGCTCGGCCTGCTCGGTGAGGTAGGGCTCGAGCGAGCGCCGCGCGTGCACCCCCAGCGGGATGCCGTCGTGCTCGGAGCGCACCGACGCCCAGGGCCCGGCGCAGACGGTGACGAAGTAGGTCGCCAGCGGCGGGGTGGTGGCCAGCTCGGTGCGGCCGGGCGCGACGACCGTCGCGCCGCCGTTGCCGAGCACGGTCCACCCGGCCGGGGCCGTGACGGCGACGGTGTAGGGCGCCTTGAGGTCGGGCTGGTCGAAGCAGGCGAACACCGTCGGCGCGGCGTCGAGGAAGAGGTGCCCGTAGACGTAGTCCTCGCCGTCGGCCGGGTCGGTGCTGCGGTGCAGGCCCTGGCCGTCGTGGCTGTAGGCCATCGTGGCCTCGACCTCGAGCACGTTGTCGGCGGCGAGGTCGGTCAGGTCGAGGCGCCCGTCGACGACGGATGCCGGGTCGAGCGGGCGGCCGTTCAGCGTCACCGCGTGCAGGGCCCGCGGCCGCAGGTCGACGAAGGTCGTGGCGCCGGGGGTGCGGGCGGTGAACCGGATGGTGGTGCGCGACCCGAAGACCTCGTCCCCCCGGTCGAGGTCGAGGTCGACGTCCATCGCGTCGACGGTGATGAGCGCGGCCCGGGTGGTGGCCTCGGCGCGGGTGAGTGACGGCATCCCCCCACCCAACCAGAGCGCACCGCGGATACCGCGCACGGTGCGCGCACCCGCCGGTCACCCCCGACGGGTGGGGACCGGGATCGCGCGGGACCGCCACACTGGCCGCAGCGACGCGCCGCCGGGCCGTCGCCTCGACGAAGGAGCCGACGCAGTGAGCGGTCTGTCGATGGTCGTGATCGGGCTGGTGCTCGGCCTGTCGGGCGGGTGGTCGATCCGCACCGTGCTGACCCTCCTGGGCTTCGGCGCCGGCTGGCTGCTGGCCAACGTCTTCAACGCGAGCTTCCTGGTCACCGTGGTGATCGCGGTCGTCGCCGCCTTCTTCGCGTGGCTGATGGTGCGCCTGGCCGCCACGATCGTGTTCTTCGTCATCGGTGCCCTCGTCGGCGCCGTCGTCGGCGCTCGGCTGTTCCGGATGCTCGAGGGCGGCGACGGCAACCTGCTGCTCGCGGTCGTCTTCATCCCTGCCGTCGCGGTCGCCGGTGGCTGGCTGGCGGAGAAGTCCCGCGACAAGTTCGTGGCGTGGGGTACCTCGATCGGCGGCGCTGCACTGGTGCTGGCCGGCGTCGGTGTGCTGTTCAGCTCGCTGGCCTGGCTGCGCGACCCGACCCAGGCGTGGCAGGCCGTGGTCGGGGTGGCGGCGTGGGTCGCCCTGTCGATCGCCTTCCGGTTCAGCCAGAAGGCCGTCGGCAGCCAGGAGTAGCCGCCCTTCGCGTCGGTCGCTGAGACGGTCGTTGGTCACAACTGCGATCACGACGCTTGCGGATAATTAGTTAGTAAAGTTTACTAACCCTTATGACCAGTGCGATGCCGCGCCGCGTGCGGCCCTCGGCGGCCGTCCTCCCCACGGACGGTCGTCGCCAGAACCTCTCGCTGGTGCTGCAGACCCTGCGCCGGCTCGGGCCCACCAGCCGCGCCCAGCTCGCCCGCGAGGTGGGGGTCACCAAGGTGACCATGTCGCACCTGGTCGCCGAGCTCGTCGACGAGGGCCGCGTGCTCGACGTCGGCACCGCCGAGCAGGACGGCCCCGGCAAGCGGGCCACCCTCGTCGACCTCGACCGCGCCCGCCTGCTGACGCTCGCCGTCGACCTGTCGGTGCCGGCCCGGCTGCGCGCCGCGGTGCTCGACATCACCGGCGAGGTGCTCGTGCGCGAGGAGCGCGCCGCCGCCGTCGACGCCGCCCAGGGTCGCGGGGTCGACCCCGCGGTCGTCGTCGACCTGGTGCTGGCCACCATCGCCCGCTCGCCCCACCCGGTGCTCGGCATCGGCATCGGCACCCCCGGCCTCGTCGACCGCAACGGCACCGTGCGCACCGCCCCCAACCTGGGCTGGACCGACGTGCCCCTGCAGGCGCTGGTCGCCGAGGCGACCGGCATCCCGGTGCTGGTCAGCAACGACTCGGATGCCGCGACGCAGGCCGAGCTGAGCGCCTCCCCCGGCAGCGAGGACATGGTGCTCGTGCACGTCGGGCGCGGTGTCGGCTGCGGCATCGTCACCGGTGGCCGCCGCGTCTCCGGCGCCCACCACGCCGCGGGCGAGATCGGCCACGTCACGGTCGGCACCGACGGCGGCGAGGACTGCCCGTGCGGCAAGCGCGGCTGCCTCGAGACCTGGCTGTCCATCCCCCGGCTGCGCGCCGCGCTCGACGCCCCCGACGGCGCCGAGGTCGTCGAGGCCGGCGGCGAGCGCCTCGGCGTCGCCCTCGCCCCGATCGTCGCGGCCCTCGACCTGTCCGAGGTCGTGCTCGCCGGGCCCGGAGGAGCTGCTCGCCCCGGTGCTGCCCGTGCTCGAGCGCACGCTCGCCCAGCGCCTGCTCGCCGACCCCGACGCCCCGCTGTCCGTGCGGCTCGCCGCCTCACCCGAGGACATCGTGCTGCGCGGCGCCGCGGCGGTGGTCCTGTGGGACCAGCTCGGGGTCGTCTAGACCCCTCCACGAACCGAACCGAATCCCCCTGCACCACAACGCAACCCGCACCACCGCACCACCCAGCAGCACGAACAGCACGACCAGAACCACACGCAGCACCATCCACCACCACCCGCACCTCGGTGCACACCCCGGGGCCGACCGGCCCCACCGCCCGAAAGGAAGACCGAATGACTCGGCGCCTACCCATCGTCGCGCTGACCAGCGCGGCGCTCGTCCTGACCGCCTGTGCGAGCGGTGGTGACACGTCGGACACCCCGGCCGCCACCAGCTCCACCTCGAACGCCGGCAAGACGATCACCTTGTGGCTGGCCGGCGGGGACACCCCCGACGAGCTGCGCACCTACCTCAGCGACACCTTCAAGGCCAAGACCGGGGCGACGCTGAAGATCGAGGAGCAGGCCTGGCCCGACCTCGTCACCAAGCTGACCACCGCCCTGCCGGATGCCGAGAACACCCCTGACGTCGTCGAGCTCGGCAACACCCAGAGCCCGACCTTCACCAACGTCGGCGCCTTCCTCGACATCTCCGACCAGTACGACGCGCTCGGCGGCGACAAGCTGCTGCAGTCCTTCGTCGAGGCCGGCTCGGTCGACGGCAAGAAGTACGCCCTGCCCTACTACTTCGGCTCGCGCTACATGTTCATGCGCAAGGACGTCTGGAAGGAGGCCGGCGTCAACACGCCGACCACCCTCGACGAGTTCAACGCCGCCGTCGCCAAGGTGGCCCAGGCCAACCCGCGCGACATCAAGAACTTCTCCGGGTTCTTCATCGGCGGCCAGGACTGGCGCAACGGCATCTCCTGGATCTTCGCCAACGGCGGCGACCTGGCCAAGAAGGAGAACGGGCAGTGGGTCTCCACCCTCTCCGACCCGAACTCCCTGAAGGGCCTGCAGCAGCTCCAGGCGATCCAGAAGACCGCGAGCAACGCCCCGGCCGACGCCAAGGACCAGACCCCCTGGCTCTACATCAACGACGCCGACGTCATCACCGACGCCGACGGCAAGGCCACCGGCAAGACCACCCTCTCCGCGGCCACCATCATGGCGCCGGGCTGGGCGCACTGGTCGATCGGCGACGCCGCCAAGAAGGACGGCAAGGTCGTGCGCGAGTGGAACCCCGAGAAGTTCGGCACCCTCGTGCTGCCGGGCAACGACGGCAAGCCGGCCCCGGTCTTCGCCGGTGGCTCCAACATGGCCATCTCGGCCAAGTCGAAGAACCCCGAGCTGTCCAAGGAGCTGATGAAGATCATCTACTCCCCGGAGTTCCAGCAGAAGCTCGGCGGGGCGGGCCTGGGCCCGGCCAACTCCGACTACGTCTCCTCGCTGGGTGACGACGAGTTCGCCAAGGCGCTCATCGACTCGGCCTCCAACTCCAAGCTGACCCCGGCCGCACCCGGCTGGGCCGCCGTCGAGGCCTCCATGGTGCTCGAGGAGTTCTTCGGCAAGGTCGAGGCCTCCACCGACCTCGCCGCCCTGGCGAAGGAGTACGACGCCAAGATCACCCCGATGCTCAACGGCCAGTGACGAACCTCCCCGGCGGCCGGTGGGCGATCCCCGCCGGCCGCCGGGGAACCACTCCCACCCGAGGACACCAGACATGACCACCGGGACGACCACGGCCCCGACCACGCCGGCCACCTCCCCACCGCAGGTGCGAAACCGCAAGCGCCGCAACCGGCTCCCCCTCGTGCTGATCGTGCCGACCGTGGTGCTGCTCGTCGCGGCCCTGGGCTACCCGATCGGCTGGCAGGTCGTCACCAGCTTCAAGCAGTACGGCCTGATGCAGCAGTTCGGTGCCCCCGCACCGTTCGTCGGACTCGACAACTACATCGCGCTCGTCACCGACCCGTACATGTGGACCGTCGTCGTGCGGTCGATCGTGTTCTGCGTCGTGACAGCGCTGGTGACCGTCGCCATCGGCGGCGCGATGGCCGTGCTGATGAACGCCCTCAGCACCTGGGCCCGCATGGTGCTGCAGGTCGCCCTCCTCGTCGCGTGGGCGATGCCCGTCGTGGCGGCCATGACCGTGTGGATCTGGATCGTCGACTGGCGGCGCGGCCTGCTCAACTGGGCCCTGGTCAAGCTCGGCGTCGACGGTGCCGAGGGCCACAACTGGCTCGCCGAGCCGCTGTCCTTCTTCGTGGTCGCCTCGGTGATCATCGTGTGGATGAGCGTGCCCTTCGTCGCGCTGTCGATCTACGCCGGGCTCACCCAGGTGAGCACCGAGGTGCTGGAGGCGGCCTCGCTCGACGGGGCGACCGGCATCCAGAAGCTGCGACACATCATCGTGCCGATCATCGCCCCGGTGCTCTCGATCGTCATGCTGCTCCAGCTGATCTGGGACCTGCGGGTCTTCACCCAGATCAAGCTGCTGCAGGATGCCGGTGGCGTCACCAACGAGACCAACCTGCTGGGCACCTACGTCTACCAGCTGGGCACCGGCAAGGGTGACTTCGGCACCGCCAGCGCGGTCAGCATCCTCATCCTCTTCCTGACCATCACGCTCAGCGCCTACTACGTCCGCTCGCTCATGAAGGAGGACGTGTGATGCCCCGCTCCCGCGTGAAGCGCGCCCTGCTCACCACCCTCGCCCTCGTCCTGGCCGTGGTCTGGGCCTTCCCCGTCTACTGGATGCTCAACTCGGCGTTCCTGCCGAACGTCGTTCTCCAGTCGGCCAACCCGACCTTCCTGCCCTTCGGCGGGTCGCTCGACAACCTCACCGCCGTCGCCACCGAGCCGTCGTTCGGGTCGGCGCTGACCATCTCGCTCATCGTCACCCTCACGACCGTCGTGGCCGCGATCATGGTCGCCTTCCTCGGCGCGCTCGCGATCAGCCGGTTCAGGTTCCGCGGCCGCGGGTCGTTCGTGCTCGCGCTGCTGCTCATCCAGATGCTGCCGGCCGAGGGCCTGTTCATCGCGCAGTACAAGATGATGAGCTCGCTCGGCCTGCTCAACCAGGCGATCGGCCTCGCGGTGCTCTACACCGCCGCGGTCGTGCCCTTCACGATCTGGATGCTGCGCGGCTTCGTCGCCGGCGTGCCCGCCGACCTCGAGGAGGCCGCCATGGTCGACGGCCTCTCGCGCACCCAGGCGTTCCTCAAGATCACCTTCCCGCTGCTCGCCCCGGGGCTGGTCGCCTCGGCCGTCTACGCCTTCCTCCAGGCGTGGAACGAGTTCACCGTGGCCCTGGTCGTGATGACCGAGGAGCAGTCACGCACCCTGCCGCTGTGGTTGCGTGGGTTCGTGCAGGCGAGTGCGAGCCGCGAGACCGACTGGGGCCAGGTGATGGCCGCGTCGACGCTGGTCGCCGTGCCCGTCATCATCTTCTTCCTCATCGTGCAGGGCCGGATGAGCAGCGGGCTCGTCGGCGGGGCGGTGAAGGGATGACGCTGTCCGCGGACGTCGCGGCCACCCTCCAGCCCGGCTTCCCGGGCACGGCCGTGCCCGAGTGGCTGGTGCACGCGCACGCCGAGGGGCTGGTGTCGGTGTGCCTCTACGGCGACAACGTGGCCGGCCCCGACGGGCTGGCCGGGGTGTGCGCCACCCTGCACGACCGGATGCCGGGCGTGCTCCTCGCCGTCGACGAGGAGGGTGGCGACGTCACCCGGCTGCACTACCCGGCCGGCTCGACCGCCGTCGGCAACGCCGTGCTCGGCCGGCTCGACGACCCGGCGACGACGCGCGCCGTGGCCGCCGGCATCGGTGCCGAGCTGGCCGCGCTGGGCATCGGGCTCGACCTGGCGCCCGACGTCGACGTCAACTCCTCCCCCGACAACCCGGTCATCGGGGTGCGCAGCTTCGGCGACGACCCGGTGCTCGTGGCGCGCCACGCCGCGGCCTGGGTCGAGGGGCTGCAGTCCACCGGCGTCGCCGCCTGTGCCAAGCACTTCCCCGGCCACGGCGACACCGTCGTCGACTCGCACCACGGCCTGCCGCGCGTCGACGTGACGCTACGAGGTGCTCCAGGAGCGCGAGCTGGCGCCCTTCCGGGCCGCCGTCGCTGCCGGGGTCGGCGCGGTGATGACGTCGCACATCGTCGTCTCCGCCCTCGACCCACACCGACCGGCCACGTTCTCGCGCACCGTGATCGGCGTGCTGCGCGACGAGCTCGGCTTCGACGGCGTCATCGTGAGCGATGCCCTGGACATGGCCGGTGCCAGCGCCGAGACCGGCATCCCGGAGGCCGCGGTGCGCGCCCTGGTGGCCGGCGTCGACCTGCTCTGCCTCGGCTCGCAGACGCAGCCGGAGACGTATGCCGCGGTGCACGCCGCCGTGCTGGCTGCCGTGCGGTCGGGGCGGCTGCCCGAGCACCGGGTGGTCGAGGCCGCCGGTCGGGTGCGGGCCCTCGCGGCGGCGACCAGCGAGCGGATGCCGCGTCACGGCATCCGCGCTGACCTCACCGCCTCGCCGATCCTGCCTGATGACGACGTCGTTCGTGCGTTCCGCATCGGCGACGCAGCACGCGCGTGGCTGGCGGCACCGGGCCCGGTGGCCGTGGTGCAGGTGGACAGCACCGCCAACCTCGCCGTCGGCGGCGTCGCCTGGGGGCCGGCCGCGCTCGGCGCGACGGTGGCCGAGGCTGAGGTGCCGGCCGGCGCGCGGGTCGCGGTGGTGGGCCGGGCGATCGGTGACGGGCACCCGGCATCCGCCGTGGTCGAGCGGCTGCGCGCGGCGGGCCACCACGTCGTGCTCGTCGAGTGCGGCTGGCCGCGCGGCGGCGCCGACATCGAGACGTTCGGCGGCTCCCCCGCCGTGGCGCGGCCCCTGCTGGCGCTGCTCCGTGGTGAGGTGGGTCCGTGAGGCTCGGCATCGACATCGGCGGCACCAAGACCGCGGCGCTCGTGCTCGACGAGTCGGGCGGCATCGTCGCCCAGGTCGCGGCGCCCTCCGGTCGCGGCAATGCGGACGTGCTGGCCACCGCGGTGTCGGTCGCCGACCGGGCCGCGACGCTGGTGGGGGGCTGGGGGCACATCGGCCGCGTCGGCGCGTGCATGCCCGGGCTCGTCGACCGGAACACCGGCTGGGCCCGGCACGCGGTCAACCTGGGGGTGCAGGCCGTCGACCTCGCCGGCGGCATCGAGGCCGGCACCGGGCGGCGGCCGGCCGTCGACAACGACGTCAAGGCAGCGGCGCTCGGGGCGCACCACGCGGTGCGCCCGGAGGTCTCCGACGGCACGACGGCCTACCTCAACGTGGGCACCGGGCTCGCGGCGGCGATCGTGCGGCGCGGCGAGGTCGTGCGCGGTGCCGGTGGCGCGGCCGGCGAGATCGGCCACCTGCCGGTCGGCTCGGGCGTGCCCTGCTCGTGCGGGCAGGACGGGTGCCTCGAGACCATCGCGTCGGGCACGGCGCTGCACCGGATGTGGCCGCGGCCGGCGGCCGAGCTGTTCCCCGCCGCGGCCGCGGGTGACGAGCAGGCGGGCGCGGTCGTCGCGACGCTGGCCCACGGGATCGCCCTCGCCGTGCAGGTGCTCGTCGTCACCGGGGCCGAGCTGGTCGTCATCGGCGGTGGCCTGGCGCGCGACCGCGTCGAGCTCGAGGCGGCGCTCGCCGCCGACATCGACGCCCGGGCGCAGGGGTCGCCCTTCCTGCGCCGGCTCGACCTCGTGTCGAGGATCCGGGTGCTCGACGGCGACGTGCCGGTGGCCGCCATCGGTGCGGCCCTGCTGCCGGGCTCGATCGAGCCGGCGGGGGTGAGTGCCTGATGGAGGTCTTCGTCTGCGCGTCGCCCGACGAGGCGGCGGCGCGAGCCGCGGTGGCGGTGCTCGAGCGGCTGCCCGCGGCCGGTGGGCGCGCGCCGGTCGTCGGGCTGGCGACCGGGTCGTCACCGCTGGGGCTCTACCGCGAGCTGGGGCGGGCCGTCGAGCGCGGCGAGGCCGACTTCTCGCGGGCGTTCGGGTTCGCGCTCGACGAGTACGTCGGGCTGCCGCCCGGGCACCCCGAGGGCTACCGCGAGGTGCTGCTGCGCGAGGTGTGCGGCGTCATCGGGCTGGCTCCGGAGCGGCTGACGGTGCCCGACGGGTCGGGGCACGACGTGCCGACCCTGATGGCGGCGGCCGCGGCCTACGAGGCGCGGATGCGCGAGCTGGGCGGGGTCGACGTGCAGGTGCTCGGCATCGGCGCGAACGGCCACCTCGGCTTCAACGAGCCCGGGTCGGCGCTCACCTCACGCACCCGGGTCAAGCGGCTCTCCGACCGCACCCGGCGCGACAACGCCCGCTTCTTCCACGACATCGACGACGTGCCCACCCACTGCGTGACCCAGGGGCTGGGCACGATCCTCGAGGCGCGCCGGCTGGTGCTCGTCGCGACCGGCGACGCCAAGGCGGATGCCGTCGCGGCCGCGCTCGAGGGGCCGCTCACGGCATCCGTGCCGGCCTCGGTGCTGCAGTGGCACCCCGACACGGTGGTCTGCCTCGACGAGGCAGCGGCCGCCGCGTTGCGCAACCGGCCCTACTACGACGACGCGGCGAGCGGCCTCCCCGCCTGATCGAGCTCGAGGCGGGGGCCACCCGCACCGCTCCTCCGCGCGCTCTGGGGCCCGTGGGACCCCGCGTCACTGCTGGGTCCACGTGGTGGCCGGCGATGTCCGCAGCCGCGCAGATCGCCTCCACCTCGCCGGAGCCGCGGTGGCGATCTGGCGATGACGTGCGCCCCAGCGCCACGACCGCACCGCCCGAGGGGCCCGCAAAAAGGATTCCAAAAGGTCCGCGAAAGGTTCGACAGACACGGTGACCCACATCACATCACGCAGTAGCTGGTTCAGGCGTCCCTGGACGCCTCAACCGACCAGCTGGTCACGGTGTCAAGAGAAGTGGACCAGAAGGACCAGCCGATCAAGGTGGCACACACCATCGGGCAGACAGGGGTTTGATCATGAGTAGGACGTTCTTCCGTGGGAGTTACGCGTCGCGCCACTCCGGACGAGAGCCAGACACACTGAGCGGGAGCTCCAGGAACGGACCTGCAGCGCGGCGTCGGACGCGTACTCGGATCCTGGCGGCCGGCGTTGCAGTGGTCACGGCGGTCCCGCTGGCGATGTCGTCGTGGACGGTCGCCTCGGCGGCGGACGCCCCGGTCGGTCAGGGGTTCAACCTGAACGCCTCGGACCTGCGCTTCATCCTCAAGCAGATCAAGATCGCCGAGCAGCACGCGGACACGCTGACGGCGGCGAACCCCTGCGGGACGATGCGAGGGACCGGTCCTGACCAGATCCCTGCGGGCGAGGTGGGCGACACGCTCCCGTGGGGGCTGCGCCTGATCGACGGCACGTGCAACAACCTCGTCGCCGGCAAGGTCACGGTCGGTGCGGCCGACCAGGACTTCCCGCGCCTGGTGACCCAAGGTGCTCAAGGCGGCGGAGGGCGGCGACCCGGACGGCCCGGGCCCCGGGCCCGCGTGGCCTCCTCCAGCTACACGCAGACCTCGGGCACGGTCATCGACAGCCAGCCGCGCGTCATCAGCAACCTCATCGTCGACCAGACGGACACCAACCCCGCGGCCGTCGAGGCCGCCGGCGAGGAGCCCGAGGTCACGCCGTCGGGTGCGTTCTTCATCCCGAACGTCGCGCCCGACGTCGGCCTGTCGGCGCCGTACAACTCCTGGTTCACGCTGTTCGGCCAGTTCTTCGACCACGGCCTCGACCTGGTGAACAAGGGCGGCAACGGCACGGTCTTCATGCCGCTCGAAGACGGACGACCCGCTGTACGCACGCCGGGCTCGCCGACGAACTTCATGGTGCTGACCCGCGCGACCGCACGACGGCGACCACGAGGCGAACAACCAGACCTCACCGTGGGTCGACCAGAGCCAGACCTACACCTCGCACCCGTCGCACCAGGTCTTCCTGCGCGAGTACGCGCTCGGACGCCGGCCGGCGACCCGCAGACCACCGGCCGGCCTCATCACCGGGCCCGGCGACGGCATGGCCACCTGGGCCGACGTCAAGGCGCAGGCCGCGACGATGCTCGGCATCGCGCTGACCGACGCGGACGCCCTGAGCATCCCGCTGCTGGCCACCGACCCCTACGGCCGCTTCGTGCGCGGGCCCAACGGCCTGCCGCAGATGGTCGTCGCCGGGCGGCGCTGGGCGCCGACGGTATCGACGGCACGCCCGACGACGACCTGGTCGAGGGCAACCTCACGACGCCGGTCCCGACGACGGGCGCGACCAAGACGGGACACGCCTTCCTCGACGACATCGCCCACAACGCCGTGCCGAAGTCGGGCTCGGCGCCCGACGGCGACGCCGTCGTGACGCCCAGCCTGGTCGTGTGCGAGCAGCCCGACTTCCCGGCGGGCTGCGTGAACCAGTACGACGACGAGATGCTCGACGCGCACTTCATCGCCGGTGACGGTCGGGTCAACGAGAACATCGGCCTCACCACCGTGCACCACGTGTTCCACTCCGAGCACAACCGCCTCGTCGAGGACATCCGGCAGAAGATCGAGGGCACCGACGCGGATCGCACCGGCGCGCTGCTGACCGCCGCCGAGGAGGCCGACTGGAAGGCGACGACCGCTACACCGCCCGTGACGGCAGCTACGACTACGGCGAGCGCCTGTTCCAGGCCGCCCGCTTCGTCACCGAGATGGAGTACCAGCACCTCGCGTTCGAGGAGTTCATCCGCAAGGTCCAGCCGATGGTCAACCTCTTCGGCGAGGGCGGCACCGGCTACAACACCAGCCATCAACCCGGCCATCAAGGCCGAGTTCGCCCACGCGGTCTACCGCTTCGGGCACTCGATGCTGACCGAGTCCGTCGACCGCGTCCGTGCCGACGGCACCGCGCGACAACATCGACCTGCTCGACGCGTTCCTCAACCCGCCGTCGTTCATGGACGGACGGCCGCACGCCGGACCAGGCGGCCGGCGACGTCGTCCGTGGCATGACCCGTCAGGTCGGCAACGAGCTCGACGAGTTCGTCACCGAGGCGCTGCGCAACCAGCTCCTCGGCCTGCCGCTCGACCTGGCGGCGCTGAACATGGCCCGCGCCCGTGACACCGGCATCCCGACGCTCAACGCGGCTCGCCGCTCGTTCTACGCGGCGATCGAACAACTCCGCGCTGGCGCCGTACCAGAGCTGGGCCGACTTCGGCTTCAGCATCAAGCACCCGGAGTCGCTGAACAACTTCATCGCCGCCTACGGCACGCACCCGTCCATCACCGCGGCCACGACCATCGCCGCCAAGCGGGCGGCCGCCGAGCGCCTGCTGGTCTACGGCGCCGAACGGCGTCGTCGACGACGAGCCCGGCCACGCCGGACGACGATCGCGCGGACAACGGGCCTGCGGACAGCTACGCGTTCCTCAACAGCGCGCCGCACGAGGTGACCGACCCCGACGCCGGCGTGACCACGGTGGTCAACACCACCTGGGTCGACACCGGCGAACACCACCACCACCGGTGTCGACGCGCATCGACCTGTGGGTCGGTGGCCTCGCCGAGAAGCAGCACGTCTTCGGCGGTCTGCTCGGCCCGACGTTCAACTACGTCTTCGAGGCGCAGATGGAGGACCTGCAGTTCGGCGACCGGTTCTACTACCTGTCCCGCACCGCCGGCCTGAACATGCTGACCCAGCTCGAGGGCAACTCCTTCGCCGAGCTGATCCAGCGCAACACCGACGTCAGCGGCCTGCCGGCCGACTCGTTCTCGCGGCCCGCGTACGTCTTCGACCTGGCCAACGCTGGGCACGACCGGTGCCGATCCTCGACGACCCGGCGACGGAGTACAACGAGTCGACCCTGCTCACCCGCATGCCGGACGGCACGATCCGCTACGGCGGCCCGGAGCACGTCGTCTTCAACGGCACCAGCCGGCAACAACCGCGTCTGGTCCAGCGAGGGTGACGACACCATCCGCGGCAACGACGGCAACGACTGGATGCAGGGCGGCGACGGCAACGACAACCTCATCGGCGGCCTCGGCGACGACATCCTGCTCGACACCAACGGTGACGACACGATCAAGGGCGGCGACGGCAACGACACGCTGTCGTCCGGGTCAGGGCTTCGGCGGCGACCTGCAACCAGGGCGGTCGCGGCAACGACTTCATCGTCCACGGCAACGACATGGCCGAGTCCTTCGCCGGGCCTGGTGACGACTACGTCCTCGGCGGCGCCGGTGACGACACGGTCTTCGGCGACGACGGCGACGACTGGATCGAGAGCGGAGCGACCGTCACCGGCACCGGTGGTGGCGCGTTCAACCTGCTGCAGGGCGACAACGGCGCTCCGTTCCAGGACGACCCGAACGAGCCCGGCCACGACGTGCTGATCGGCTACGGCGGCGAGACGGACTACGACGCCGAGGGCGGCGACGACGTCATGCTCGCTCGGCCCCGGCATCCAGCGCAACGAGGGCATGCTCGGGTTCGACTGCGCGACCCACGACTCCGACCCCGTCGCCGGCGGACTCCGACATGGACCTCACCGGCCTGCTCCCGCCGAGCGTGGAGACGAACAAGGACCGGTTCGACCTCGTCGAGGCGCTGTCCGGCTGGAACCTCAACGACATCCTGCGCGGTGACGACCGTGACGCCGCAGCGATGGTGGGCCACGAGCTGACGGCGGCGGGCAGCGCCCGCGTGACCGGTCTCGAGCACCGTCCTGGGTGGCGCCACCACGTTCACCGGCGGCAACATCCTCATGGGTGGTGCCGGCACCGACCTCATCGAGGGTCGCGGTGGCGACGACGTCATCGACGGTGACGCTCAGCTCAACGTGCGCATCAGCGTGCGGAGCGGCGTCACCGAGCCGACCACGGAGATCGACAGCGTCGAGAAGCTGGCGGACGTCACGCCGCGCCTCGATCGCCGGGACGATCAACCCGGGTCAGCTGCGCATCGTCCGGGAGATCCAGACCCCGGCGAACGGCAGCGCGGTCGACGTGGCGCTGTTCTCCGGTCCGCGGGCCGACTACGACATCACGTTCGGCGCGACAGCGACGACCGTGGTGCACGCCCGGGGTACCGCCCTCGACGGCACCGACACGGTGCGCAACGTCGAGCGGCTCCGGTTCGCGGACGGCGAGATCGCCGAACGCTCCGGTGGTCGTCACCCAGGCGGCCGCACCGACCGCGGTCACCGCGACCGCGGGCAACGCCCAGGCGACCGTGGCCTTCACGGCTCCTGCGGACACCGGCGGCGCGCCCATCACCCAGTTCCGGATCCAGGTCCGGACCGGGACGACCGTCGTGCGGACGGTCGACGTGCCGGCAACGCCGACCACCGCGGTGATCACCGGCCTCACCAACGGCACGGAGTACAACTTCCGAGTCCGGGCGATCACGTCCTTCGGTCTCGGCGTGCTGTCCGACGCGTCGAACGCGGTCACCCCGGTGACCCTGGCCGCAGCGCCCGGTACCCCGGTCGCCACGGTGGGTAACGCCTCGGCAGGCCTGACCTGGACGGCTCCGGCGAACACCGGCGGATCGGCCATCACGGGCTACCGGGTCCAGGTCCGCACGGCCGGCGGTGTGGTGGCCTCGACCGTCATCCTCACCGGGACCGCGACCGCGCACCACGATCACCGGCCTCACCAACGGCACGGCGTACAACTTCCGGGTCCGCGCCGTCACCGCCGCCGGTCTCGGGAGCACTGTCCGCGGCGTCCAACACGGTCACTCCGGCCACCGTCCCCGGCGCCCCGGTCATCGGGACCGCCGTGACGGGGGCTGCAGGTGGCGCACTCACCGCGACGGCCAACTGGGCGGCGCCTGCCACCAACGGAGGGTCGGCGATCACCGGCTACCGGGTGTTCGCGTTGCGGCTCAACGCAGCCGGGGCGGTGCTGTCGACGACCCAGTCGGCCGTCCTCCCCGCGGGCGCACGGACGCTGTCGATGACCCTGGCGGCGGGCAACTACCGCTTCCAGGTGACGGCGATCAACGCCCAGTGGCCAGAGCGCGCGGTCGGCACTCTCCAACCAGGTGGCGGCCCGCTGACGGTCGCTGCAAGCGGTCGACGACGGCCGTGACCCCTACCAGGCCACGGCCGTCGTCGACTCCTCCGATCTCCACCACCAGGGGCATTTCTGCACGGTGATGCCCGCGGATCGGCAGGGCCTGCACCCTGTCCGCGACGTTCAGGGCCCTTGGTGGTGGACTCGGTGACCACGAGCTTGACGGTCACCAGAGGTGAAGTCAGCAGTCTGGAGACGGTTGCAGTGACCGGACCCAGACGCCGACCACCTCGGAGGCTGTGGCGGCTCTTGACCCGAGCCGCGACCGCCTCCAGCCACCCGCCCCGGTGATGGCGTTGGCCCTCACCGGTCCTTCGGGCAACCGGGGTGGGCGGGTAGCCGATCGGCCGGCCGGGCAACCGGCCGGCCGATCGGTCCGTCCGTGGCCCGGGCACATGAGCCACCGCACCATCAGGTGGCCCGATGCCGTGGCCGACTTGGGGGTGCGACGCACCGCTTACGCCTGCATCGCCCCGGGTTCAGTGGAGACTCCCGGATGTGGCGAGCTCGGCTTCGCTGGCCGGGATTGCAGCGACAGGTGCCGCGATGGAGACGAAGTCGAACTGGTGCCGCAGTCGAAGGTCGAGGGGTTCCCGATGACTGTTCTCGGGCGCCTGATGGGGTGACGCTGATGCCGTGCAGCATCGCACTCATCGACGTCGGCGTAGCGAGTGCATAGTCCACTAACAGTCTCTTCGCCCAATATGACGAAGCGTCCAACTTGGCCGGACTGTCGATTCGGGACGCCAGGCAATCTGTCCAGTCGGCGCAACCGGCTCAGTCGTCGGCCAACCGCACCGCCGCGTGCAGCACGTCGTCTCTGATGATCCGGCCGGCCTTGGCTGGTTCCTCGAAGATCGGGGAGTGCGCGGAGTGTTCGAAGGTGTAGAAGCCCTTTACGGGTGACTGCATCCTGTCGAAGTAGTCCCGGGCAAGGTCGTAGGAGCAGGTGCGGTCGAACACTCCGTGCAGGAAGTAGGTCGGGACGTCGAGCGACGGCACGCGCTCGGCGAGGTCGGTGGAGAGCATGTCGTCCCACAGGGCGCTCACGCCGCTGGCGATCTTGCCGCGCCAGAGCCCGACCTTCTCAGCGACCGAGTACTGCGGGCTGGCCAGCGAGGGGAGGAACACACCTGTGACGACCGATTTCATGTCGTGGGTCGTCCCGACGCCGAGACGGTGCATCGCCTTGTCCCGCACCGCCAGGTAGCCCTGGGGTGTGCCGTGCGCCTCGGACACCGGGGCGGCCGTGAGCCTCTTCACCATCGTGTGGTCGTGGCGCTTGGTGTACTCGGTCACCATGAACTCGTAGGCCATGGTCTCGGAACGTAGCTGGTCGACCATCTGCGCCATGCCGATGTAGCGCGGTGTACAGCTCCGGCCGTTGTGACGCGGCCTGAACACCGATGAACGACCCTCCGGAGTGCCCCATCAGGTAGATGTGGTCCTGACCGAAGCGCTCCTGCAGGTAGTGGGTCACCGAGAAAGTGTCCAGGATGCACTGTTCCGTGGTGATGGGGGCGCGAGGCGATGACGGGTTGTACGAGAGCCCGGCGCCTTGCTGGTCCCACCAGGCGACCGTGAAGTGCTCCTCGAGCGGTGTCGGGCGCCGCTCGGTGAGGAAGTACTCGGGCAGTCCGCCGTGCAGGTAGAGCAGCACGGGGTTCCTGACGTTCGTGCCGCGCAGGAACATCCCTTGTCGGGTTCCGTTGACGTCGACGAAGCGCTTCTCGCACAGGCCGCGCGGCACGACCCGGCCGGTGTCGTCCTTTACCGGTTCCGGGCGGCCGGCCCAGATAGCCCCCAGGCGTCGGAGGAGCTCAGGTGACGTCATCATGCGCTGGCGCAGTTGGGCTCAGCGGTTGCCATGGCCGGGCAGCCGGGTGACCGTCGTGACGAGGACGGTGTCGGAGAGCTCGTGGACTCCGGTGGTGAGGCTCGTCGGGCGCGGGCGGAGGTCCGCGGCCGGTGACGCTTCCAAGCCCAGGGCGTAGGACCCGATGGACAGCTCGACGTCGGTGCCGGCCGGCACGGTGACCGTGACGGGGATGCTGCCCCGCGGGCTGAACGCGACTACGCGCACCGAGGTGGGAGCTCCGGTGGTGGCCGCCGGCACGGCCTTGCCGTTGGCCGAGATGGCCCGGATGCCGTCGCCGCTGCGAGCGTCGATGGCCAGCGCGTAGCTCCCTGGCGGTGCGGTGACCTCGACCGTGAGCTCACGTCCTTCGGCGGTGGCGACATCCGAGGTAACGGTCACGGCCGGCCCTCGCACACCCGCTTGGACCGGGGGTGCTGGTGCGGTGCTGGCCGGCTTGGTCTCACCTGGCTGGTGGAAGGGCGACGCCTGGAACCGCGTCGGGGTCCAACCAGCCGCGGCGACCTGCCCGGTGTAGGTGTCGAGCTCGGCCGGAAGGGCCACCCAGCGCCCCGTCCCGGTGTCGGCGTCCGCGTGGTAGACCAGCAGGTCCGGCCGGGGCCCGGAGCTCCCCACGCTGACCATGGCCCCCACGGCCACGAGCGCCATGGCCACGGCGGCCGCGATGGCAGGCGCTCGCCAGCCGGACCTCGGCCGGGCGACCAGCGCCAAGGGGAGCACGAGCGTCAGGGCCAGCACGACCCACAGCATCGGCAGCGGCGTGGCCACCGGCAGCATCAGCTCGAAGCGGGCCGACAACAGGAAGTACAGGGCGACCAGGGGGCTGATGAGCAGCACGGCGGGGGCGGCGGCGAGAGTCACCGTCACCAGCGTCACCCGGGGGGATCGTTCAGCGGCGGTGAGGACGCCGAACCCGGCGGTGGCAGCCAGGAGCGGCCAAGTGGCTGCGTACGCGGCATCCGGAAGGGCGACAGCGAGCAGTAGCGCCACCAGGCTCCAGCCGACGAGCGCCCCGGCCACCACCTCGAGCGCACCGCACCGGCGCAGCAGCGGCCACAAGGCCAGCAGCACCCCGGCGGCCCCGGCGGCGACAGCTGCCAGGACGTACGGGGTCCGTTCGTACACACCGCCGTTGAGCGCGTCGGCAAGCCGGGGGTCGACGACCCGTGCGGCGAGCCACAACGCGGTGGCAGCCACGATCCCGGCCAACCCCGCCAGGCCCAGGCCCAGCCAGGACAGGATCACCCGGGGGAGGGCGACGCGACCGCGGCGCCTGGCCAGCCCGATCACCGCGACCACCCCCACTGCGGCCAGCAGGGCCAGGGGCAGTGACCACGTCGACGGGTACGCCACGGTGACACCGCGCACGGCGGTGAACGCGACCAGGTTGGGCTCCCCGACGGACCCTAGGTCCGACTGTGACAACTGTCGGGCCAGCGCGACCACGGTGGTTCCGTACTCGGCCAAGGTGCCCTCGTGCATGCCCGATGCGGTGTCGGTGCCGGCGTGGTAGGCCGGCAATCCACCGACGACGACCAGCTCGAGCCCGGCCGGCACGACGTTCTGGTAGCGCCCGAGGTCGGCCCCCTGGCCGGTCGCGTTCAGTGGCGCGCCGAACGCGGAGTAGACGACCGGTGAGGTGGCTGCGTCCAGGTATCGGCGCAGGGCCCAGCCGTTGTCGGGGCTGGTCAGGGCAGGGGTGACCCGACCCGCGTTGCCGACTCCCTCGGTGTTGACGACGACCTGCACGTCGCCCAACCACCCGGCGGACTCGACCAGCGCCAACGAGCCGAGCATCTCGTGCTCCTCGCCGTCGACGAAGGCCGCGATGACGTCGTGGCGCGGTGGCGGCCCCGACGCCAGCCGCCGCATGGCAGCCAGCACACTGACCACGCCTGCGCCGTTGTCGCCCGCCCCTGCGGCGGCTGGCACGGAGTCGTAGTGCGCGGCCAGCAGCACGGCCTGGTCCGCGTCCGGTCCTGTCCCCTCGATCCGGGCGACGATGTTGCGCACGGTGCCGGTCCACACCGAGTTCGGCGCGTCCGGGGCCATCGTGACGCTCTGCTCGTCCACCTGCGGGTCCAAGCCGGCGGCGCTCAGCTCCTGGACGAGGTAGGCCTCCACCGCGGCCTGCTCGGCGCTGCCCATCGGGTGCGGCGCCGCAGCGACAACCGCCAGATCCTCACGTGCGCGGTCGATCGAGAAGCCCGCGACGGCATCCCCACTCGGGGTGGCCGGGGACAGCAGCGGGGCGACCCCGGCGAAGGCGGTGACTGAGAGCACGATTGCGGCCAAGAGGCCCCCGGCCAGACCGGCTGTGCGAGCAGTCGGCTGCGCCCCCTCGGGCTTTCCTACAGAAGGCGAGGTCGGTCGCAGGGTGCTTGTCATGCCCGCACCTCCTGGTCGGCCGGCGGAGGTCGCGTGCCGCTGGCCCGTCCGGGTCGCGTGCCGCTGGCCCGTCCGGTGGTCGACCCGTAAGGCGGCTGCGGAGGAGGGCACTGAGCCGCAGGGCAGCCGTGAGGGCCAGGAGCAGGGCAAGGGCAGCGATGACCAGGGCGAGGTCCGGCGCCCAGGTCCACACCCCGGGCCAGCCGTAGCTCGACATGGGTAGGGCTGCGAGCGCAAGAGCCGCCAACGCTCGCACCACCACACCGGCCCACGCCCGGCCTCGCCGCCGTGGCGGGCCGCCGGCTCGGGCGGCTCGGGTCAGGCCCCAGGCGGCCGCGCCGAGGAGGGCGAGCGCCACGAGGTCGAACAGGAGGTAGAAGCGACGTAGCGACGGCAGGGCGGTGGTCGGCTGGTCGAGGGCGGCGTGGACGACGTTGCGGGTCACGCGGTCGGCGATGAACGGGTTGCCGGGCACCGGGATCTCGTTGCTGGCGTTGACCACCGTCGCGACCGCCATGTCCTGACCGGGCGCGAGGACCAGCATCGTGGTGGTGTCGGGGGTGTTCCCTGGGTGGAAGGTCACGTCGCCCCACGGCCCGCCGCCGAACCAGCCCATCGCGTAGTGCGAGGCCTGGCCCTCGGCCCACGGGCCGAGGTGTGCGTCGGGTCCGGGCGCGAGCATGGTGTCGACACCGTCGGTAGACACGACCCGGGTGCCGTCGGCGGCGAGCCCGCCAGCCAGGTACATCGACAGGTACCGGCCGAGGTCCTCGGCGGTGGAGATGAGGTAACCGGCCGCCAGGGTGGCGTCGCGCCGGGTCGGTCCGGTCGCGACCGGCAGACCGAACCAGAACCGGTGCCCGCTGCTCAGCCCGTCGGGCGCGGCGGGGGTGGTGGCCTGGCTGTGCGTCATCTTCAGTGGGTCGAAGATCCGGCGTTCGACGTAATCGCCGAAGGTGAGCCCGGAGGCTCGCTCGACCACGAGGCCGGCGAGCACGTAGTTGACGTTGGCGTAGAGCCACCGCTCCCCGGGAGCAGAAACCAGAGCCGCCCCGCTCAGCTCCGCGATCGCCTGCAGCGGTGTCCCGTCTGCGGCGGACGCCAGGAGCGGCCCACCGGCGAGGTCGTCCAGGCCGCTGGTCTGCTGCAGCAGGTGCCGCACCGTGATCTTCTCGACGGGTTGGCCCGGCGCCAACACCAGCTCGGGCACGTACCGACGAACCGGGGCGTCGAGGTCGACGTCACCGGAGTCGACCAGCTGCAGCACGGCCAGCGCGGTGAACGACTTGCTCGTCGACCCGATCACGAACGGCGTAGAGGCGCTCACCGCCTGTCCGTCACCAGCATCTCCGACCCCCCGGACCTCCACCTGCCCCGCAGAAGCGACGGCGACGGCGCCGCCGGGTATGCCGGAGGCCGCCAACTGGTCTCGCAGGACGCGTTCGGCATTCTCGATCGGGCGGGCCGCATCGTCCGCCGTGACGATGGACCACCCCTGCGGGGCAGCAGCAGATGACGTGTCGGCGGGTGACATGGCCGCCGACGCCGGTACCGGCGCCAGCAACAGCAGCGCACCGGCCGCCGCAGCCAACAGCGCACGACCCGGGTGGCAGCACCGCTGGGGCTTCACGAATGCCCCTCGCTGAGGAGCACGTCGGTGACTCCGGCCCCGCGCGAGAACATGCTGCGCCGGTTGACGACGACCACGACGATCGCCACGAGGACGAACCCCAGCATGTCCCAGGGCTGGGCGTCCGGCCACGCCGGCCCGTTCATCTGCGCGTGGAAGAGCGCGGCCACCAGCAGGCTGCCACCGGCCGCGTTGAACATCGGGGTGAGGATGACCGAGATCGCAACGACGCCGAAGAAGAACGGCCAGTAGTCCCACGCAGCCTGCTTCGTCCCCGACATCAGGAACGCCGGCGTGTGCCAGATCGCCGCGACGGCTCCCACGACCAGCGCCGACCACAGCGGCGCGAACCTGCGCTGCAGCAACGGCAGCGCCACACCGCGCCAGCCCAGCTCCTCGATCGGGCCGATGAACAGAGCCGGTATCAGCGCGGGCAGGACCCCGTACCAGGGGTCGAAGGGGAAGTCGGCGGCGGTGCCGTTGACGGCTGCCCCGGTGTAGAACACCGCAGGCATCCCCACGAGCAGCAGCAGCCACCATGCCCAACCCATCCGCCACAGGGCGAGCCGGCGCAAGAACGCCACCAGACCACGAGCGCCGTAGTGACGCCACACCATGAACAGGGCGACGAACCCTGGGGAGTACACCATGAGCACGAACACCGGGTTGGTGTACCCCATCGGGCCGAAGACCGACTCCATCCGGTCGTTGAACACCAGCGTGAGGATGCCCAGCCCCCAGGTCACGGCGAACGTCGCGGCGAAGAACCACCAGACCGACCGAGTCGTCAGCTCCCCGTGCCGGGTCGGAATCGGCCTCGGCGTCGGAGGGACTCGGCCGGGTGACGGCGGCAACGATGTGCCGAAAGCGGGCGTGCGGACGTTCATGATCCATCGACCTTCTCGGCCAACGCGGCCGAAACCTTCTCGCGCCGGGCCGACGGACCGGAATGTCAACGCACACCAGACCCGGCGAAGTCGACGCTACGCCGACGCCGCGCCGGCCCCCGGAAATCGTGGTGGACACCACGCCCCGAACGGCCGTGCCGATGGTGGCCTGGTTCGGTGCCATCGCTCACGGGATCGAGCGACTGAACTCTGGCCCCGGGTCAGAGTGCTTGGGATCCCAGAACTTCGTCCAACACCCAGCGGCCGTTGACCTTCACCAGCCTCCAGTCGGTCGGAATTGCCGTGGTACATCTTCGTCCGGGATCGGTGGGCTGGCGCTTCTCCCGTGCACCCCGGTCCTGGGAACCGTAGGCGCGCTGCGGCCGTGGTTTCCCAGCACGCTGGCCAACGGCCCCGTCGAGCTGCTCGGCCCGGTAGAGCTCGGCGACTATACCCGCACCGTGGCGGTCGTCGTCGTGCTAGCGCTCGCCTTCCTGACCATCGGGGTGCGACGGCTGGCCGCCCGAGAATTCTGACGCCAGGCCACGACAGGCGCGAACTGCGCCACTCCTCAGCGCGGCGATTGCCGGTGTGAGGAGCAGAACTGTTCGGGCGGGCCTCATCCCGCCAGCTTGTAGTGGTCCTGCCACTCCTGCTCACCGCGCCCATCGGCTACCCACCCGTCGGCGGCGATCTGTGCGCGCAGCGCGTCGAGCGCTTCGTCCATTCCCGGCGCCCACTGCTCGCGCGGCAGCATGGTTCGGCCCAGGGGCAGGTGCCCCCAGCTGTATGGCGCCGAGAACGTGTCGCTGTCGTAGCGCACCTCATCGCCCAGGAGAGCCACGAAGTGCCACATCTGCATCGCCCCGGCCAGCAGCCCCAGCGTGCTGACCCAGCCCTTGCGGGTCGCAGCGTCCTCGAGCTCGATCCTCAACATCCCATCCGGCGCATTTCCCTTCCCGGCCTTCACACCTCGAGCCTGTGCCGGGCCGTGACCGGTGTCTAGGAGTAGGGCCAGTCTGAGTCGTCACAGCGGCGCACAACACCGGATCGGGTCGAGGTTTCGGGCCGCCCGCGGATGGGCTGGTGAGGCCAGCCACAAACGCGGCTCGAGCCTGCGTCACCGGCGGGAGAATCGTTGCCGGCGCCGTCCTCGGCTGCCTTGGTCGGTAGCGGGCGTCGACACCATCGATGACGTGGGCGGCTGGGTGGAAGGCACTGCCGTGGAAAAGGTCATGTGGCTCGTCCTCGGCGCGACCGTCATCGTCGCGTCCTTGTTCGCAGGTAGGAGCGACCGGGCCAGGCTCGTGGCCCGGGTCGCCCTTGGGGTGTTGTTCCTCGTGTTCGGGGCGCTGGTGAACGTCATCTACCTGGTCACCGACTGGAACTCCTTCGCCGAGTTCGGTGCCATGTCCCAGTTCGCGTTCGTGCGTGACACCTGGGCCTCCCTGGTCGCACCGAACACGGGGGTGTTCATCGGGCTGCTGATCGCCGGTGAGGCCACCGCCGGCATCCTGGTGCTGTGCGGCGGACGATGGCTGCAGGCCGGTCTCGTGCTGCTGCTGGCCTTCCATGTCGGCCTGCTGTTCTTCGGCTGGTGGCTGTGGCTGTATGCCGTGCCGATGATCGGCGCGCTCACCCTGCTGCTGCGCGCGGAGCTACGCCACCAGGGCCAGCTCGCGCCGCCACGTCATGCTGCTCGAGTGGGTGCGAGCCGCGCCGAGACTGGGTCTGCGATGGACGGCGGTGCCGGTGCTGAGCGCTCGAGCGGGCGATCCCGGTGACCGCCGGACAGGCCCCGATCACCGGCTCGGTCATCGAGCGGATCGGTCCTCAGCGCCCGGACCCGACGTGGGGCTTGCTGTTCAAGGTCGGCGGCTGGTCGGCGCTGCTGTACGTGCTGCTCGTGGTGGTGCCGGTCGTACTCGTCTTCGTCGCGCCGCTGCCGCCTACCCGTGGAGCCGCACTGTTGGAGTACATCGCCGCCCACCGGGTCGTGTACCTGGTCGAGCTGGCCTGCTTCGTGGGGCTGGCGGTCCCCGCCCTGGTCGTGTTCACCGCCGCGGCGGTGGCGTTGAAGGGTGTGAACAAGAGCATCGCGGCCATCGGGGGCCTGTTCGGCATCGCCTCCGAGGTGATCGCCCTGGCGCTGGGCAGCAGCCCACAGTCGCTGCACGGCGGACTGGTCGTGCTCAGCAACAACTACCAGGATGCCGGTAGCGACGCTGAGCGGGCGAGCCTGACCAGTGCGGCGGATGCGCTCATCGCTGCGACCAACGCGGTGTCGTGGGCGGGGATCCTGACCGCGGCCGCGATCCTGCTGCTGTCCTCGATCATGCCCAGGACGCCGTTCTTCGGGCCGGTGGTCGGCACCGTCGGGATAGTCGCCGGGGCGGTCGGGATCGTGTCCGAGGCGCTGCGGCCGATGATCGGCCCGGGCTACATGCTCTACGGGCTGCTCCTGCCGATCTGGTTCGCGCTGGTCGGATGGAAGCTGCTCCACCTCGACCGCGAGGTCACCTCGTGAGCCGGGTCCGGGGCAGCCTGGACATCACCCGCCCGGTCGACGTGGTCTTCGACATCGTGGCCGACCAACGCAACGAGCCGAGCTACAACCCCAGCATGACCCAGTCCACCAAGGTCACCGTCGGCCCCGGTTCGAAGCCACCGTCCTCAGTCGGGGCGCCCACGACCGGTCACTATCGAGTACCCGGGAATGCCTTGCCCGCACAGCATCGACTCGCACGGCGTCATGGACGGTGCCACCGTGAACGGCCACACCCAATGCGACCTCAAACCGGCCGGCACCCGCTTCTCGTGGACTGGGTCGGGATGGGACCGGGTCGGGATGGAACTGGGTCGGCCAGCCTCGCTGGACCGCTGATCGCACTGGTCGGCCGACGCAAAGAACAAACCATCCGGACCGTCCTCTCGAGGATCACGTGCGGCACCCGCGCCGTTTGCGCGGATCCCACACCGACCTATCTGGGTGTCGCGAGGCATGGTCTGTCATCGGCTGCGCACTCCGGGGCGGGGGGTCGTGGTGCCGGTCACGCCTGCCCGCCAGTGGGGATGGAATGGTCGCGGGATCCGACAGACCGGCGAGGACGTATGTCGATCAGTGCTTCGGGGTGGGTCCGATCGAGAGTTGGTACACCTCTGTTCGGATCCGGCTCGCCTCGACTTGCCGCTCGAGGCGGCGGCGTAGACGGCGCATCCCCCAAGCCGTTCTTGGAGCAACGTTCGCCTCTTCGCCGACGAGTCGATTGATCTGGGGCGCGACGTCCTGAACCGCCTCCAGATCATCTTCGAGCCGCAATAGCTGCTCCCCGAGGGATACGCGTTCCGAGGGCGCGAGTTCCATTTGGTAGTACGGATCCTGGCGAGCCGGGTCATAGCCAGTCTCGGTCAAACTGTTGACCGTGCCAAGCAGCGCTCCTAGCCTGCGCTCAACGTGGCGGAAGTCCCTAGACGCTTGGCGGTGGCTTGAGGCCCGCGTGGCCGGATCCAGAGCGGCATTGATCGCCGAGAAGATCGCGGTTGTCACCGCCAGCACTCCGGACGCAAGTGGATAGTCCGCCAGCAGACTGACAGCACTCAGAGATGCTGTGAGCGCCAGGATCAGGCGAGCCCAAGTGTCGAGTGTGGCCCAACGTCCAGCAAGAACGTCGTGCTTCTCATTCCACCACCACGCGCTTCCCCACGCCGCGTCTGCTCGAGCCCGAAGATCCCAGTCTGTCGTTGGCGTCAGCCCTCGTGTGGGACCCGCAGCCTGGCCGGCTTTCGGGCTTTGGTCCGCCGTAGCAGCGCCGTCAGACGGGGTCCGGTTGGCCGCGCTTCTTCGGTTTGCTTCATGACTTCACCCCTCCTCCCAAGGGCAGGATCCTGCACTTCAAGGGTAGGAGTCTGGCCAGGCCCAGGAGCTGGCTTGTCTCACTGGTCACCATGAGGCGGACCCGTTCGGGTCCAGTGTTCAGACCCGACAACTGGTCGGATGTTGTGCCGAAGCCTGGCGTGCGGGGCATACCAATGGGTTAGCTCCCGCACGTCTCGAAGGGCTGTGACTGAACCCCCACAGCCCACCACCATCAGGCTGCCAAGGCGATCTTCACAGTCTCAGCGCCGCCTGCCGACCAACGTTGCCGGGGTGGCAAACAGCGTTTCGTGATGAAGAGTTCGACGTGTGTGCGGCGCGGTCCGGTTGCCGCGCTACCGTGGTTTTCGTGGCGGTTCGGATGAGCTGGCGGCCGGTCGTCGCCGGGGCCGGAGTAGGCGCGCTCCTTGGCTATGCGGCCCTGTACCGATTGGGCAGGGTCTCGGGCTCGACGAAGCAGGAGCGCGCACGCGCCCTGCCGGGCGATGATCTGATCAAGTCCCCCTCGTTGGTGACCAACCATGCGGCCACCCTCGACGCTCCGCCGGAGCAGGTGTGGCCGTGGATGACCCAGGTGGGTTGGCACCGCGCCGGGTGGTACACCCCGCGCTGGGTCGACCAGTTGCTGTTCCCCGACAACTGGCCCAGTGCGACTCACCTCGACCCCTCGCTGGTGCGCGATCTGCGTCCAGGCGACACGATTCCCGACGGCCCACCGGGGACCGCGCAGTTCGTCGTCGAACATGCTGACCCGCCGGGGGTGCTGGTCCTGCACTCCACCACACATCTGCCCCCCGGCTGGGCCGACCGCTTCGGGGCATCCCTGGACTGGGTCTGGACGTTCGCCTTCGACCCCGTTGGCCCGGGCCAGACGCGGATGCTGGTACGCAACCGGGGCCGGCTGAACCCGAAGTGGCTGGACCTGGCCTATCTGGTCACGATCGTCCCTGCCGACCATGTGATGACACGCGGGTTGTTCCGCGGCCTGCAGCAACGGGTCTCGCCAGGGTCCCCCCGGACCTCAGCGGTGCCGGGGGCCAGGCGGGGGCAGTAGGCCGCCTGCCCCTCTTCGCCGCGCGACGGTGCGGCCGTGAACCGCTTGCGCCGGCTGGCGAAGATCAACGCGGTGCGGTCGGTGGCCGATACAGCTCCTCGACAGCCGCGCCGATGTCGCCACCCCCAGCTTCCACGGGTTCCATGTACAGCCGCCCTTCGGCGACCAGGCCGTTCCGCACGACGAGGATCGTGACCCCACGCATCGCGAACGTCGACCCGTCGGCGTGGTGGCCGTGCCAGCTCCACTCGCCCCACTCGATCTGGCCGTCCACCGAGCTGGCGATCAGTTCCGAGCTGAAGTCCGGCACGCCATCGAACACCGAGGACCAGTTCTCAAGGACCTGGTTGCTCCCGCCAAACCCCCGGCTCGGATGCAACGGTTGCGCGCTCTGGTAGTCCTTGGCGAACAGCGATGCGACCCGGTGCGCATCGTGGCTATTCATGGCATCCCTGAGCAGTTCCAGCATCGTCGCCATCTCACGACGATAGATCCGCTGGACGCGGCGCAACGGTCCACGTAGCTGTCGCTGTCCGCTCACCCAGCCAAGGGCGACCAAATGCGTCTATCCGCCGCTGGACGTTGGGCCGGCTACTTTGTCGCGGTGGTCATCGGAGCCGCTCGGTGGCCAATGCTCGCCGCTCCTCGGTACGTGTAGCTACCGCGCCAAGAGCCGCAGGTAAGAGTTTGGGTCCGCCTGTTGCCCCTCACGCACCCCAGGAATGGACACCATGAGCACCACTTCACGCGTCGCGATGCGCACCGGCCTTGTCGCCGCTCTGACCCTCGTGGGCTCCGCCCTTGGCGTCTCCTCCGCTTCGGGGGAATCGGCCGAGGTGCCTTTCGGGTGCCAATTCACCGTGGGTGAGACCGAGGGGCAGGGTCAGGCCACGGCGGTGTTCGACTCCGGCATCGTCGACGGGCTCGTCGTCGAGCTTGGTGCGACCGTCTCGCTCGACCCCTACAGCGGCTCCATCACCCTCCCCGTCGAGATCACCGAGTTGTTACGCCAGCTTGAGGTCCAGTCGGTTCAGGGCGACGGGAGCCACTTCATGTTTCTCCCAGACGACAGCAGTGGCGAGAGTCTGCGAAGCATCGGCATCGAGCTTCTCCCCGACCGCCGTGCCGACGGCTGGCCCCTTCACCGTCGCCGTCTCCGGGCTCCTCGGCACGTCAACGCCCGAGAGCACGGGCACCCACACCCTGACGACGGACGGTTTCGTCCTGAACCTCCACACGGATGTAGAGGACCTGGACGGAGGGCTCGAATGCGGCCCCCTGCCTGACGCCGACGTCGTTGTCGACACCTTCGAGGTGAAGGCTGCAACCAGCACGGCGCCAGACCCGACTCCGGCATCCAGTCCGGTGCGCCCAGTCTTGGTCCAGACCGACTTCGCGGCCGAGCGCGAGGCCGCCCTACCGCTGCTGACCGCGGGGGGCTTTGCCGCAGTGGTCCTCGCCGCCGTCACGCTCGGACGCTCGACGAGGCGCGCCAGACGCCGCCGCTACTGACGCCATGGCCAAAGCGGCGTCCCGCCCCCTCCACCGTGTAGTCCTCGTCGCCGCAGGTTCCGCGGCGCTCACCCTCGCCACGTCCTGCGTAGCCCCACAGCCATCCCCGGCTCCGGCCACGACGACGGTTGGCGCACGTACGTCCATGACGCCCACCCCCTCCCCTGCGTCACCGACTGCGGCCGCGGCGCCACCTGCCACCCGCGACTTTCCCATGGGTGAACCCGAACGCGTCACCGTCACCACACGCGACGGAAAGGAGCTGGTGGACGCCTCGCTCATCCCTGCTGGCCTGGGCGGCGATGGCATCCTCGCCCCACCGCCTGGCGTCGCGGGCTGGTATGACGAGAAAGGCTGGCCCAAGCCCGGCTTCCCAGGGGCATCGATCCTCGCCGGCCACATCAACACCCGCAAGAACGGGCCGGACACTTTCGCCAGACTCCCCGAGGTGCGCCTCGGCGGTCACGTGACCGTGCGCTACACCTCCGGCGACAAGGTCGAGTTCGTCGTAACACGCGCCAAAGCGTCCCCAAGAGCCACACCCCCAAGGACGACACGATCTGGGACGCTGCCAACCCGAGGCCCCTCCTGCGCCTCATCACGTGCGATCCGACCACCCCGGTCCAAGGTGGCCACTACGTCGGCAACTGGGTCGTCTGGGCCTCACCCCAGCCCTGACGAATGCCGGCTCCCGAGGTCGTGGAAGGCACTGTCCCCGCAGAACGACGAAGCCTGAGCAGTCCGCCGCCAGCGCCACGCCCTGCTTGGTCCCGTCCGTACCCATCGGTCAAACGGATGTGCTGGTCCGCAGGGTTCGGACCTTCCTGAGCGTGTCGCCGCACTGCGCGGATACGTGTCCCTGTGCCGGCGGCAGTCGCGTCACATCGTCGCCTGCCGACCCACTTGGGCATTGAGCCCTGTCAGCGCATATCGCGCGGCTCAATACCCGTGAACCGCTGCGCAGGAGCCTCTTCGAGGGGCATCCTGTGACGCATGGCATCGGGGGCGAGGGTGGCAGGGTGGCGGCGTACCGCCAAGTCCGAGGGCGCTGGGCCCACGCCACCGCCTCCACTCATTCCCGCAGGGGTGTCAGCTGTCGTGGCGTTGGCCGCGGCTGCTCTGGCCCTGATCGGGCTCACCGGTGGCGTCTTGGTCCGCGCTGTTCGGTCGATGCCGGGAACCATCGTGATGGCTGTCGCGATCCTCGTGATCTTGGCCGTGGCTGCCGAACGCGCGCGCGGTTGGCTGCGCTTCGCTGCTGCGTTCGCAATGCTCACGGTGGTGTTGGGAACGGTGGCCCTCGGAGCGACCAGTATCGACGAAAGGGACAAGCCCTCCGTCGCACTGAAGGCAACGAGCACCGCCGCGACGGCGACAGCTCCAGGCAAGTGGACCATCACGGTCAAGGCATCGGCGTCCGGTCTACGAGCCCGCGAGGACATGCTTGTGCAGGTGCAAGGACTTTCCGCTGGGCTTCCCTCGGACAGCCGCGAGTTCGAAGATGTCCAGCCACGGTGCATTACGACGGCGCTTCGTCTTCCGAGAGATGAGGCGGCCCGAGGCCCCTATCCATCCAGGGCTGGTGCCTTGCTGCTGTGGAGTCAGGCCGGCCCGACCACCGATGGTTCGACTCTGGTGGAGTCCACGGTTGAGGTACCGCTGGGCACCTATAAGGGAGTTTGCGCCGTGGCCATTTACGCGAACAGCAGGGGCTACGCAGTGGAAAGGTGGTTCGACAAGCTGCAGTCAGCGCTGGAGTGGCCTACCGGCAACGAGCAGAAGTCGTCTGTTGGCTACATCTCCTTGGAGGCGCCATAGTGCCTCGCCACCCCGTGGGCGCATTCGCGAAAGACGTCAAGATGAACGGATGCCTGGAGTCGGCCCCGTACGCGCGAGCACATGCGTCCTAGCAGCCGCATCCGACGGACCTGTCAACGTCGGCTGAAAATGAACCCCTTGGCGTAGAACCCAAGGTCGACTAGGGGTCCGTTTTCACCCGTCGCTGACGGGACCGACGCCGTTTGCGTCCGGGGCGGCCGGCTGACCCGCAGTGGTTGTGACCCGGCCCTCGATGTGGGTGTGGTCGATGGTCTGCGATGCGCCTCATGGACATCGTGGGACGGGTGCGCTGTACGTGGTGTTGGACCTGTTCGAGACGTAGTAGTCGCTCGCCCAGCGCCCGTCGACGAGCTGGTTCCAGACCCGGGTCGTGCCCACGAGTGAACCCGACTTCTGGCAGGCCACGTAGGCGAGCGAACCGCCCTGCAGCGGTTGGGCGAGGGGGTATGTCGTGCCGGGCCCGGACCGCGTGTTGACCGGGGTGGAGATGGTGACCTGTCCGGGGTAGGAGCAGCGCGGGAGGGTGGTGCTGAAGCCGGTCGTGGATGGCGTGGAGACATAGTGGTCGGACACGTAGCCACCGGTGCTGATCCGGTCCCAGACGGCCGTGGCCCCGACCTTCTGGCCCCGGGCCTGGCAGATCACGCCGACCGCGCTTCCCGCTGGGAGCTGCCCGAGGATGGATGAGGTCGTGGTCGGTCCACTGCGCACGTTGAGCGGCGTCGAGCTGGTGACCCGGTAAGCCTTTGACACGGTCGCGACCGGACCCTTGATGATGTCGCTGTCGATGTTCAGCGTCACCCCGCCCCAGGTCTCGACGTGGTCGCCGCGGTACTGCTTGGACCGCTGCCATTCGGACCACCTGGTGTTCGCGGCGGTGGGCCAACCGGTCAGGGTGGCGACGTTGTCCCACCGTGCCATCCACACGGCATCCGGTCGTGCCAGGGCAGTGGAGAAGTAGCTTCCGGCCAGGTCTCGAAGACCCGAGTCCTGATGGACGTAGACGCCGGCGAGGTAGCCGTTGCGGTGCAGGGCCCGGGTCCACTCAGAGACGTAGGTGCGCACTGCAGCGATGCAGGAGGTGTTGGTCCGGTCGTAGTGCTCCACGTCGGCGTACAGCGCACTGCCTGGGAGGAGCCCGAGGGCACGTGCCCGGGTCACCGCGTCGGTCCCGTCAGCGCTCCCGCGTGCCGCCGCCGCGCTGGCCGTGTACCGGAAGGGCTTGCTTCCGAAGACGCAGAACGGCTGGTCGCCGAAGTAGGTCGGGATCAACCACCAGCCGGCGGCCGAGCTGCTGCGCACCCACGCGGCCGTCAAGTTCGGCTGCGCGCAGCCGCGGTTGCGGCCACCGAAGTAGATGTTGACCCCGATGTAGGGGGAGGTACCCCGCCACGCCGCGAGGGCGCTGAGCGAAGGTGCGGTACAGGTGTCGAAGAAGCGCCCCTGGACCCGCGTCGCGGACGATGCCGCCGGATAGGTGCCGGGCGTGGCAGGGTCGGCCCTCGCCACGTCGGGCAGGACAACTCCCACCAGCAGTGCCCCCACAAGGGCCGCCATTGAGGCCGTGGCGCGGCGTGCGTTCGACATGAGCCCATCTCCCCTGCCGGGAGCCAGTCCGGCGGCCCCTTTCAACCGTCGCCGACAGCCCCGAACAACTCCATGATGCGCCTTCTCGACGCCGCTGAACAGGGACGCAGGCACCACTGCCCTGAGCGCACATCCCGGGGAAAGAGATCGTCCGCAAAGGGCGGCACTGCCACCGCCTCTGCATCAGCGACCGGCGAAACGGGTAGGCAAGAGAAGTCCGGCGACCGCACGCTTGGCTCAGGGGCGCGGAGACGGTGTCCAATCCGGCCGGCGCGGTCTGGGATGAACAGCCACAGGACGACCTTCTTGGCATCGGGAAGAAGCCCTCCAGTTGCCGTCCGTGGAATTGCAGAGCCCAAGCCGAACCCGATCCCCGCTCCGGAAGGGCCTCACCATCCAAACCACCACGAACAACAACGTCACCACGTATCAAGGCAGCCGTGACCACGGCGCCGAGTCGCGGATGGCGCGCAAGACCGCTGAGGTCATCGCAAGTGTCCGCAGTTGGGCTCGCAGCCGCGACGACCAACTTCATCGTGGGTGAGGACCGGGGGTGGCGGCCGTGCACCAGCAAGCCTCTGACTCCTTGACGGAACCCGGCCCCTCCGGCTACTTTACCGATTGGTTACTTAACCACCCAGCAATCTATTGGAGTGGCATGGCGACGACGACTGAGGACCGGCTGGACGCGACCTTCGCGGCACTGGCCAACACGACCCGCCGGGCGATGCTGGCCCGCCTTGCCCACGGCGCGGCGACCGTCAACGAGCTCGCCGAACCGTTCGACCTGTCGCTGCCGGCCATCTCCAAGCACCTGAAGGTCTTGGAGCGGGCTGGCCTGGTGGTGCGGGGGCAGAACGCGCAGTACCGGCCGCGCACCCTGGACCCCGGGCCCCTGGCGGAGGTCTCGTCGTGGGCCGAGCAGTACCGCCCGGTGTGGGAGGCCCGGCTGGACCGGATGGACACCTACCTGCAGCAGCTCCAACCAGACCGACAAGGACGCGTGAGCATCATGGCAACAACGAAGACGCCCGACCAGGTGAGGATCGAACGCAGCCTCCCCGCGCCGCCGGAGACGATCTGGACGCTGTGGACGCAACCGGAGCACTTCGCCTCCTGGTACGGCCCCGAGGGCAGCACGGTCCCGGTCGCGCAAATGGACGTGCGGGTCGGCGGGACCCGCCTGCTGTGCATGCAGGTCCAGACCCCGCAGGGCCCGCGCCGGATGTGGTTCACCGGCACCTACCTCCAGGTCGTGCAGAACCAGCTGCTGGTGTACACCGACGCCATGGCCGACGAGCACGGCAACGTCATCCCGCCCGGGCAGATGGGGATGCCGGCCGGTCACCCCGCGCTCACCGAGGTGCGGGTGCAGCTGGAACCCGTTGATGGTGGGACCCGGATGATCCTCACCCACCTCGGCATCCCCGAAGGATCCCCCGGCGCCACCGGCTGGGCGATGGCCCTGGACAGGCTCACCGAGCAGCTGAGCGCGACCGGCTCCCAGTAGGCCCCGGTGGTTGGTGGGGTTCCCGTGGGCGAGGGCGCGCGGGATGATCACCCGGTGAGCGTGGATGTCCAGGTCGAGGTCCTCATCGACCGTCCGGTGCTCGAGGTGGCGTCCGTCGCGGGCGACCCCGGTAACGCGCCCCAGTGGTACGCCAACATCGCCTCGGTGTCCTGGCAGACCCCGCCGCCGGTAGCGGTCGGCTCACGGATGGACTTCGTGGCGCACTTCCTGGGCCGCACCCTGACATACACCTACGAGGTCGTCGAGCTTGACCCGAACCGGCGGCTGGTGATGAGGACCGCCGACGGCCCGTTTCCGATGGAGACCACATACACGTGGACCGCGGTCGATGGCGGGCGAACTCGGATGACGCTGCGCAACCGGGGAACGCCCGCGGGATTCGCCAAGCTGACGGCGCCCATGATGGAGCGGGCGATGCGCCGCGCCACCACCAAGGACCTCATCCGGCTCAAGCGCCTGCTCGAGACCCGCCAAGGGGAGCGAGCGTGACCTACGACGAGGACCTGGCCGGCCGCACGCGCGACCTGCTCGCCGAGCTGACCGACCTCGACGAGCGCAAGATGTTCGGCGGCTTGGCGTTCATGGTCAACACCCACATGGCGTGCGGGATCGTCGGCAACGACCTGATGGTCCGCGTCGGCAAGGACAAGCACGACGCGGCGATCAACGCCGGCGCCAGAGAGATGGACTTCACCGGCCGGCCCATGCGCGGCATGGTCATCGTCCCCGCCGACCGCGTACGAAGAGACGCCGACCTCGAACCCTGGGTTGCTCAGGCCGTTGAGTTCGCTGAGTCGGAGCCGCCCAAGAAGCGCCCCTGAGGGCAGCCATAGTTCTACGCGCGTCACAGCGCCGCCAGATGGCTGGGCCGATGCCGGGCCCGTGTGTGGGTGCCAGTGCTGGAGGACGCTAGCCGAGTCCCTCAGGAGCCGAGCCGACCAGCGTCACCAACCTGACTGGACGCACCGGATCTGCCGTCGTGACCGACGGAGACATTGTGCGCGGACACCACAACGCGGTCCGCGCGTTGGCCCTGGCAGTTCACCCCAGGCTTGGAGGCCCCTCGCACGTCCAATTCGAACAACTCGGCGGGCTTGCCGCTATCGCCGCGGCGCTGACCCCCTCAGCAGCAGCATCCACCGGGGAAATCACGACCTTGGAGCGACTCAGGATGCACCGCCCCTGGGTGCCAGCCACGCTCCTCCGCCTATGGACCGAACCCAGCCTGCGCCAGGCAGCGAAAGCGCTCCACGTCCACCACTCAACACTGCAGGATCGCGTGATCTGGCTCGAGAATGAATTGCACTACTCCCCCAGCTCCCCGGACGGACGCGTTCGCGCAGCCGATGCATGGGCGCTCTGGCGCATTTCTAGCTACCTACACGAGCCCAGGTGATGCCTGCCTAGCGCAACCCTCCTGGAGGGGAGAATGGCGCCATCTCGAGACCCGATCTCAGCACGCCTCGGCGGGTCGCCGACTGGCTTCAAGAGTTGCGACAGTCTCATCGCCGCCAGATGGCTGGGCCGATGCCGGGCCCTTGTGTGGGTGCCAGTGTTGGAGGACGCTAGCCGAGTCTGGATCAACTCGGGAGGTCGGCATGCTCGCAGGAAGCGTCGTTACGACGATTCTCCAGGTGTCGGAGGCCGCGCCCGCGGTCGAGTTCTACCGTGACCGGCTCGGGCTGGGCTACGTGGGCCGCAATAGCGAGGGACAGGAGATCTTCGCCCTGGGCGGAGGGGCGAGCCTGGCGCTCATGCCTGATTCGGGGGCCACCCCGACGGGCCGCACTGAGATCTCGTTCGAGGTCTCGGACATCGCTGCGGAGATTCGAGATCTCGGGCAGCGCGGCGTGACCTTCGCCGACTACGACCTACCCGGCCTGAAGACGGTGGAGCACGTCTGCGTCCTCGGCTCGGAAAAGGCGGCGTGGTTCGAAGACCCCGACGGGAACATCCTGTGCCTGCACGAGCTGCTGCCTGGGGCTTCGTCGAACCCGTAAGGCCTTCGAGCCGAGCAGTGGCTCGATCACTCGCTGCTACAGGGTGCGCTGCATGCGTCGCAGCGCCGCCTGAGCAGTCCGAAGAGGCCACCCGTTGCGAGCGCCGGTAGGGTCCTCAGGTCATGAGCAGCTGGACCGAGTTCGCAAGCGCTGAGCCGGATCTGGCCAGCTTCGGCCGGAAACGGATGGCGGGCAGGATCGTCTATCAGGCGACCCTTCGCCTGGACGGCAGCCCGCGGGTGCACCCGGTCTCGCCCTGGTTCGCCGCTGGCCTGCTCTGCCTGTCCTTCCGTGACACCAGCCCGAAGCTGCGCGAGGTGGCTCGCGACCCCCGGTACGCGCTGCACACCGCGCTGCCGTGGGATGACCACGCGGGCAACTTCGGTGAGTTCATGGTGCGTGGCGCGCTGGAGCTGCTCCCGGCATCGCACCCCGGCGTCGCCGCTCGACCGGGTGAGACGCCCTTCGGGCTGGTCCACTACTCATGCTCGATCGTGGAGGCGGTGGCGACCGAGTACACCGCGGCGGAGATGCCCACCTACCGACGCTGGAGGGCCCAGCCCGAGCTCTGACCTGATGACCCTTCCGCGCGGGTACCTACCACCTTGGGCCGTTCCACCTCCGACCCGCGTCGAAGCGCCGCGAGTCCAAGCGGTTACCAGGGGCGACGCCAAGCCTCCAAGGGGTCAGCGTGGTTGTTCGATGTTGCTCTTCTCCAGGGTGGGCGAGAATCCTTGGTGCAGATGGGAGGGGTCATGACTGACATTGATCCGGTCAGTGACGAGCACATGCAACAGGTGCGCTTGGAGCCCTTGATCCCGCACAACGACACCATCACCTTGGTGGAGTCGGACCCGAGCTGGCCGGCGCTGTTCGACCGGGAGGCCGCCCGCGTGCGCGGCGCCCTGGGCCCGGCGGTGGTGCAGCTTGAGCACGTGGGGTCCACCTCGGTGCCGGGCCTGGTCGCCAAGCCGATCATCGACATCCTGCTGGTGGTTCGAGACTCGGCCGACGAGCACAGCTACGTACCGGCCCTGACTGCGGTCGGCTACCGGCTGGTGATCCGCGAGCCAGACTGGCTCGAGCATCGCCTGTTCAAAGGCCCCGACACCGACATCAACCTTCACGTCCTGACCGCAGGCTTCGACGAGGTCGATCGCATGCTCCGCTTCCGTGACCGGTTACGAACCGACGCGGTTGACCGGGAGCTGTACGCCCGCACCAAGCGGACGCTGGCCCAACAGCAGTGGCGGCACGTCCAGCACTACGCCCAGGCCAAGTCCGAGGTGGTGGAACAGATACTCCACCGTGCGTGAGTCTGTTCCGTCATGCTCACGCCGGACGAGGGGCTCGGCCTGGTCAGGTCTGGTCGCGACTGCCGGCACCTTCTCGTGGGGGCACACTGGGCGGGTGGCCGAGCACACGCTGATCCTCCTCAGACACGCCAAGTCGGACTGGTCGGGCAACGAGGGTGACCACGACCGCCCGCTCGCCAACCGAGGCAGGCGCCAGGCCCCCGACGCCGGCAGGTGGTTGGCTGCCAACATCGACGCGATCGACCTGGCCGTCGTGTCCACCGCGAAACGCGCCCGGACCACCTGGGACCTCGTCGCGGCCGAACTCGCACAGCCACCCAGAACTCGGTACGACGACAACGTTTACGCAGCATCCGTTGGTGAGCTGCTCACCATCGTCCGGCACCTCGATGAGTCACTCAGAACGGTCGTGCTCGTTGGCCACAATCCCGGGATCGAGGGCCTCGCCGAGACCCTCACCGGCGACAGCCTGCCCATGCCGACCTCCGCACTCGCGGTCATCGAACTCACGACCACGTGGGATGGCGCTGGTCGCCTGCCCGGAGTGCTGCGCGCCGCCGGACGCCCACCAACCACCGCCGTGTAGGCCAGATCGCGGAGCACGCGTCGCGCCGCCGGTGCCGCTTCGCAGCAAACGCAGGGAGCGTGCCGTATCGACCAGCGGTACTGCGCCGCATCAGCCGTTGGAGGGCCGGCGGCTGGGACCTCGGTCTCTCCATTGCGCGTCGACTCAGCACTCCTGGCCTCGCGTGGTGGTCATCGTGCTGAGGGCCGCGTCCGCGGTGTTACGCGCTGTGTGCCGGCGGGTACATACGGCGGTCATCCGGTGCGGGACAACTTGAGAGTCATTTCAACGCAGGTTTCGGCAGAGGGTTCGCCGGGGCCGGAAGGGACTCAAGATGTGGATGTGGATGATCATCGTCAGCCTTGTCGTCGCGGTCGTTCTCCTCGCCAAGTGGATCGACCACTCTCGCGGCTCGCAGGGCGCGAGCCGCAGCCTGGATCTTCCAGGCATCAGCGAGGGACGGCCCAGGCAGATCGACACCAATGACGGCTTCAACGGCATGTAGGCCGCTCGCCGCTGCCCACCATCAACAGCAGTCTCAGCGCCAACTAGCGGTCTTGCATACTGCATCCGCGGGGAGCGCCCCCCATCACCCGCTTAACCAACGTCCCGGGTCAGTACATCTAGTGCGGGAGGTCGACGGCTACGGGACGGTCAGGGTGGCCTGGATGAGGAAGTGGTCGGAGGGGATGACACCGACGAGCTGGAACGTGGTCATGCTGATGGGGGCGTAGGTCACCCACTTCTTCACCGGCAGCGAGTTCGTCGCGAAGATCCAGTCGATGTTGTTGCCGATCCTGGTTTGGACGTCCTCGTAGGAGTAGGTGCGGGCGTCGCGCTTGTAGCCGTTGTACGAGCTCACCCAGGCGCGGTCCAGAACCGCCGCCCGAGGATGCGACACCGAGCTCGAGTACACCTGGCCCAGGACGTCGCCATACCCGGCGGCCTTCATCCTGGGCAGGTAGGTGCCGGCGTAGCTGGACCACTTGGAGGTGTTGTAGTCGCCGACCGAGACCACCGGCAGGGTGCCGGCCAGCCGTTTGGTGTTGGCGATCACCTCGTCCCACTGCGCCTTGCGGACCGAGACGGTGACCGGGTCCAGGTGGGTGTTGGTGAAGAAGATCTGCTTGCCGGTCGCCTTCATCTTCAGCACGGCCCACGCCAGGTACCGGGGGTTCTGCCCCGCCGTCTGGTGGGCGAACTTCACCGAGCCGGCCTTGACCAGGGTGACTGTGTCCGTGTTGTACAGGATCCGGTTGTCCTGGGAGGCGCCCCGGTTCTGGTACACGCAGTTGGCGCTGCTGTTCGACCTGACGCAGTTGTACGCGTAGGTGTTGGTCAGCGCGTAGTGCCCGCCCTTGGCCGCGAGCGCCCCCTTCAGGTCCATGTACTGGTTGACCCCGTAGTCGAGCCTGGTGGGGTAGATGCTGGACTGGTTGGCCTCCTGCACACCCAGGATGTCCGGTCGCAGGCTGAGGATCTCGTAGGCGACGATCGGGCGGCGCACTCTCCAGGTGCGGTGCTCACCGGTGGCGGTGGCGTCGAAGGACACCCCGGACAGGTTCCACGAGGCAACCTTCACATCGGTGTTCAGCACGGACGCGGCCGCTGGGGTGCTGGCGCCAGCGGGCATGGTGCCGGCAGCCATGGCGGCGACGGTGAGCGCGGCGAGAGCCGTGCAGGCGAGGGTGAGTCGGGCGCTGCGCTTACTCATGGGTCCGATCCCTTCGGCGGCACCCAGTGGACGCTGCAGTCAGGGACTGGTTCTCAGACTGCGCCTGTGCGGCACCGGGCTGAAGGCGCCCCCCTGCGCACACCCGTCAGGCTTCATTCGTACCACTCGGGGTGGTCCGACGCGCGGTGTGTGCGTGCAGTGTCGCCGATGCCACAGTGTTCAGCTCGTGCGCCGGCCAACCTCGCCGGAGGCGCGTCACGGCGCCGCGAGTCGACCGCGACCGGAGTGTCAGGGGTGACCTGCCAAGGCGTCGGTCGGTCCGGGCTTCCTGTCGTCTGGTGGGGGGCGTAGTACCAAGGTCCAATGACGCGAGCGGAGGGCGAACCTGTAGATTCTTCAACGAGAACCCCGCCGCACCCTGCACGGCGGGGCTCTCTACTGTCCGCTCGGCTTGCCATGAGGTTTCGGGAGCCCCGACTGGCACTGCGTCATGTCGCCGTCGAGTCCCTGGCTCCGGCTGGGGCAGCCCGTCACCGCTCTCTCGGCGCCCCCCGTTCCCACCAGTCTCAGGCCTCAGCTGTGGCCTCAACCGTCGAAGCGCAGCACTGGCTCGGTAGCGCCGATGACCTTTCGGGACTCAGTTTCCGTCAGCCATCGGCGGTACTTCGGCCTGAGGCACGACCCGCAGGGTCGGTACCCCGCAGCGATGGCGACTTCCTCGCCGGCGAAAAACACCCGGTGCTGGACATACCCTCCCTGGGCGATCGCGCGCAACGCTGACGGGCAGTCGAGCCGTCCATAGATCTTGCTGCGCTGATGTCCGCCCAACGTGCCGGGGGTGTCTGACTGGTAGGACCGTTTCTCCTCATCCAGCAACGTGTACGTCTTCACGACAGTCAGTGTGCGCCACCAAGAGCGGCCGTCTCTGCGCCATCCAGCCGCACCCCAGCTAGTTCCCGTCGCCTTCCAGCGGACCCAGTAGGCGGCTACCCCTGGAGGTCTGCGATGAAGTCCGACGAGGCCATCGGCGTGGAGAACATCGGGTAGTCGTACTTGATCGCGTTGTCATGCTCCTCGGGGGAGGTGGCAGCGACGCAGTCACTCAATGTGATGACCTGGTACCCGTTCTCGTAGCCCGATCGCATGGTGGACTCCACGCAGCAGTTCGTGAGGAACCCGCCCAAGGCAATGGTCTTGATCCCCTTGCTGCGCAGGATGAAGTCGAGGTTGGTGCTGGCGAACGTATCGAGGCCGCGCTTGCCCTCGATGACGATGTCACCTTCGGCGGGAGCGAGCTCGTCGACGATGTCGGCACCCCAAGTGCCCTTGACGAAGGCATTGCCGTCCACGACACCCTTGAGGATCCCGTAGGGGTGGGAACTGATCTCGTTGTAGCCGGCGGCAAAGGTGATCGGGGCGTGCATGACCGTCACCCCGGCGGCCCGAGCCGCGGCGACGACCTCTTGGGTGTTGGCCAGCATCTCGGTGCGGTCCATGACCTCGGAGACGGCGCCGTGGAGCACGCCGCCCTCGGACGTGAAGTCGTTCTGGTACTCGATCAGGACCACCGCGGTGGTGCTCGGGTCAACGGCCATGTCTTCCTCCTCAGTCGGGGCTATTCGTCCAGCGCCTCTGCCTCATCGTCGGAGAACAGCCGCGACCGGATCAGGAATCGGTGGCCCTGGGGCCTCCAGCGAGCATCCTGCACCCTCCCCCGGCACCACGTCGATGGTCAGATGCGTGTGCGACCCATACGCGTGCTGTTTCGGGGGGATCCGTAACCGAGATGGGCTCCGAGGTGGCGGACGGCTCTGCCGATGGAGGCAGACGAGCGACTCACCACAAGTGCTCCGCAATACGGAACCACGTACGTCAGTGGGCGAAACCGATGTGGGTCCGATGGTGCACGGACCCGTCGATCTCGCCCTCGGCGAAGCGCGGCGCCCCGGGAGCCGGGCGCAGCGACGGTTCGGTGTCTGAGTCGCGAGGTGTTGGACTTGCCCGATGGACGGTAGCCACGGGGTGAGCCGCCCGGCTGTGAGGGCACAATCTCGTCGGCACGATCCGCGGCATGTCCACAGTGCCTGACTAGTTCTCTTCGGCACCCCAGCGGCCGAGGGCAACGATTGCCTCGCGCAATGCGAGCCCTCGATCAGTCAGTGCATAAGCACGTGTGTTGTGCCGAAGTGGCAGGCGGGTCAGCACGCCGGCCGCCTGCAGCTCGCGCAGGCGGGTCGCAAGCATGTTCGTCGGCGCTCCGAGGTCGCGTTGAAGGTCGCCGTACCGCTGCGGCCCCTCGAGCAGCCGCTCCACAATGAGCAGGGCCCACCGGCTTCCGACGACGTCGAGGGCCGCGGCGAGGCCGCTCACTCGGCGGGATCGGTGTTCGGCTTCATCCAGAACGGCGAGTAGTGGTAGCCGTCTGGATCGTCGAACTGGCGCTGATACATGAAGGGGTAGTCGTCGACGTCGCCGATCCGTCCGCCCGCGGCACCCGCGCGGTCAACCAGCGCATCGACCTCCTCGCGGCTGCCGAGGTCAAACGACACGGTGACCTTCGAGGGGGTATCAGGTCCGCCGACCAGCTCCTCGGCGCCGCCGACGCTCGCGTACATCTCGCGGCTGCCCAGCATGAGGTACTGCTCCGGTGCGATGGCGAAGCACGACACGTTGTGATCGGACATCTCCGCGTTGAGCGTCCAGCCGAGGGCGGTGTAGAAGGCGGTCGCGCGCTCGACGCTTTGGACGGGGCAGGTGATGAAGAGGCTCATGCGGAGATACTTGCAAAATGCAAGCGACCCGTCAAGACCCGGTCGTTGCCGACGTCAGATGACCCTCACGCTCGCGTTGTCACCGACCGAGACAATGGCTCGCAGGGGACTCATGCAACGCGCCGATGTCGCTGGGTAGCCAGGCAGTCACAGCCACCCGCGGCGTCTGGACGACGACGGTGCGACACCGTGATCAGGTCACGACGATCGGGACCTCGCGCACCTTGAGCGGCTTCTTGGTGATCCAGTCCTCCCACGTGATCGTGGCCTTGTAGGTGCCCTTGGTCGTCGGCCGCAGCAGCATGTCGTAGCGCTCGGCTCCCCCGAACGCGAGTACCGACGTCGTCAGCTTCGAGTCGGTGTCGGTGGCCGCAGGGCTGTAGCCGTCCGGGAGCGAGGTGTCACGGAACGGGCGTCCGTCGTGGGTCACCAGCTCGCCGATCGCCGCCGGCTTGCCCGCAGGGTCGGTGAAGCGCAGGGTCATCGGGTTGTAGTTGGCGTTCAGCACGCGCAGCAGGGTGGGCGCCTTCGCGCTGCCGACGACGTTGGCCCGGATCCGCGCCAGGCTCCAGACCCCGTCGCCCCGCGGACGTCGCGCGAGCTCCCCGCCCAGCAGGTAGAAGTGCTTGGGGTCGAAGCGGTTCAGGCCGGCGTCCTCGCCCGACAGGCCCGCGGCGTGGTTCATGGTGTGCCAGCGCGGGTCCACCGAGTAGGGGATGAGGATCGTCTCGGTGTCGATGTCGTACTCGGGGCCGTCGCAGAACACGCGGCGGCGCCCGACGGGGGTCTGCGGGTGGGGCTCCGGGTCGATGATCAGCGCCCCGAACATGCCCATCTGCGCGTGCAGGACGGTGTTGACGTGGCAGTGGTAGAAGTACGTGCCGCTGGCGCCCTTGTTCGGGTTGCCCGCCTCACCGCGCTCCGGGCGCCACTGGTAGGTGTACTCGCCGTCGACCTCGAACGAGGTGTGCCCCACGCCGTCGTTGCGCGGGTCGGGCTCCATCCCGTGCCAGTGGATGGTGTGCGGTCCCTTCGACGGACGCAGCCGCGCGTGGAAGACCTGCCCCTCGCGCAGACGGATCAGCGGGGCCGGGAAGGCGCGGCCCGAGGTCGAGGTCTCGAAGCTCCAGATGTCGTGCTGGGCACCGTCGTCGAACCTGAGGCGGCGGCTGAAGAACCCGAGCGAGATGGAGGCGTCCGGAGTCTGCTTGAACTCGGTGACCGGCTTGTCCTCCTGGATCTGGTCGGAGGAGAAGTCGACCTGGCTGCGGTAGAGGTGGTGCGCCTGCTCCGTCGCGGTGCCTGACTCGGTGGGCGCTGCCAGCACCCAGTCGGCCACGAGCCCGCCGGGGTACAGGCCGCCCGCGGCGGTCTGGGAGGGCTCGGCGTGGCAGTGCATGGGGTAGACCCAGTCGGTCTTCCGCGCGTGCCACACCGGGTCGATGACCTCGGGGGGCCGCCGGACCGGCAGGACGCTGTCCTTGCGCTCCAGTGCCTCGAGCTCGATGACGTCCTCCCACTGCTGGAGCACGACGTGCCCGGCGGTGTCGACGTAGCCGCGGTCCCTCGGGAAGTCCAGCGAACCCCGCCGGACGGTCCACACGTGGTTGCCGTGGAAGTGCATCTGGTGCCGGACGATGCCGGCGTTGACCAGCCGGATGAGCTGCCCGGCGCCCACGGCGCCGGGCGAGTACGACCGGCTGAAGTTGCGCACATCGATCTCGCGCGCCGAGCCGGACATCAGCGTCTCCTCCTTGCGCCGGTCGTTGGCGGCGAGGTCCCGGGAGATGCCGAGGGACTGGAAGCCGCTGTGCCCGTTGAGCAGGAAGTAGCGCGGCACCGCCGGGGTGGCGTAGGGGTCCACCGTCCCGCCCGTGGAGGCGATCTTCGCCCAGACCGGGTCGACGACGTGCGTCATCCACAGCCACTGCCGCTCGAACTCGGTCCCACCGGGCTTCAGCCGCCACCGCGCGTCGGGAGACATCACGAGCAGCACCCCGAAGAGACCGAGAACCCGCTCGACGTCGCCGTTCGTGGGGTCGCTGTAGATGTAGGTGCCGGGCGCCGGCGCCGTGAGCTCGAGCTCGGCGGTCTGGCCCGCAGGGATCGGCCCGGTCGACAGGTCCTCCGGCTTGGTCGGGTGCGGCACGCCGTGCAGCCGCAGCGCGTGCGGCTGGGTGAGGCGGTTGTGCACCCTCAGGCGGATGGTGCTGCCTGACTCGGCGATGATCGTGCGGGCCGGGAAGTAGCTGGCCCAGCGCTCGCGGTGGACCAGGTACTCCCCCGGCTGGCGCGGGTCCGGTGCCATCGGCGCCGGTCGGCCCTTGGGCGGCAGAGCGGCACCGAGGGGGTACGTGCGGCTGACCACGAGCTGCCCGGTAGCGGTGAACACCCGCGGGGTGACGGCCAGGCTCGGCTGCGGGTCGCCGATCGCGGTGGGCCTGTCACCGAAGCCGCGGTGGTAGACCAGCGTGCCGTCGACCATCGGCAGGTAGCCCTCGTTGACGTAGAGGTCGAGCACACCGGGGACGGCAGGGACAGCGGCCGCACCGAGGCCCAGGGCGACCCGCCGGCTGACCTGGCCACGCGACGGCGCGACTCATGCCCGGGCCGACCCGTCCGTGCCAGACCGGCGGCAGGTCGAGGACCACGGGAGCGGCGCCCGGCTCCGAGAGCTCGGCGGCCAGCTCGCTCACGCCCGAGGGCGCGAGATAGCTGATCCGCACCCGCTCGGTCGTCCCGGGCTCCAGACCACCCGGCGCGCGGTCGGCGTCCTCGGGGGTCACGGTCGTCCCGTCCGGACCGACCCGCAGCCTGAGCTGACCCGGGGAGAAGAGCACGGGGTCGGCCGTGCGGTTGCGCACCTCGACCTCCAGGACGACGCGGTCCGCCCACGTGTGGTTGCCGGGAGCCGGCGAGGAGGACGCCGCCGACACGTGGCCGTGGGCGGGACCTCCGGCGAGCCGTGGCCCGCGGTCGGCCCGGAGGATCTGCACGCTGCCGAAGCTGGTGCCGGTCGCGCCGGCACCCGCTCCGGCACCGTGGATGACCTGCCGAGCCAGGGGCACGACCGCCACGGCGCCGACCACCACCAGGGCGACCTGGCGTCGGGTCCACCCGGGTGGCCCGAGGTCCTCGGGAGGGCTCGCGCCCTCGGACGGAGCAGACCTGCTCGGCGTGCTCGGGGTGCTAGGACTCATCAGCATGTCCTTGCGTCCTAGTTCCATGGCTGTCCTCTCTCGACAGCACAAGCATCGACTCGCCACCTTTTGACCGGCTTTTGGCTCCGCGGCACCTTCGACAACGTCATCGACGACCTGCTCGCAGGAAGGTGGGTCCGGTACGTTGTGTGACCTGAGTCACACTTCGATGGTGGGTGGTTTCCATGGCTGATCAGCAGTTCCACATCGCGACCAATCCCCTGAACGCCCAGCGCAGTGTGTCGCGCAAAGCGTTCCTGGCCGGAGCGTCTGCGTCGGTGGTTGTCGGCTCGGCGTTGTCAGCTGCTCCCCCGGCCGTGGCTGCCGAGCCGCATCAGTTCACCTCAGGGGGCGATGGACGCGGTCATCGCGGGTCGGTTGCACGCGCGCAGGCCTTCCTGCAGGAGATGACCGACGCGTACCCGGTGAACACCGGGCCGCGGATCCCGCAGAGCTACGCCGACGAGCTCGGGCTGTTCTCGACGGCGTTCATCTACGACGTCGCGCTTGCCGTGTGCGCAGCCCTGACCGGGGACCGGCGTGCGCGCGATCTGGCGCGAGACGATAGGCGACGGCATCGTCTACGCACTGGATCACGACCCGGAGTACGACGACGGCCGGCTGCGGCAGGCCTACAACGTCGGGCCGTACGTGTTCTACGACGGGGTGCCGCAGCCGTACGGCTTCATCCGCCCCGACGGCAGCGCGAACGTCGGCTCGCAGTTCGGCTTCCTCGGCACCGCCGTCGGCGACATGGCTTGGCCAGGGATCGCCCTGGTCCAGCTCTACCGGCGGACGCGTCAACGTCGCTATCTGCGCGCGGCGATCAGGATCGGGACTTGGATCACCACCAACGCAGTCTCACCCGGCTCGCTCGGCGGATTCCGGTTCGGCGTCAACGCCGCCAACATCCCGATCCCCAACGTCTCCACCGAGCACAACATCGACTGCACGTCGTTCTTCGGGCAGCTGTATCGGGCGACACGTGACCGCCGGTGGCTCGACGCCGCCCGCCGAGCTCGCGGGTTCGTGGACCAGGTGTGGGAGCCCGCGGGCGGGTACTTCTACACCGGTTCCAATGATGGCAACACGATCAACCGCGATCCGCTGCCGCTGGATCCGCAGACCTGGAGCTGGCTGGCCCTGCGGGACCGTCGCTACGCCCGGGCGCTGGACTGGGCGTCCCGCGCTCTGGCGGTCACCGACCAATCATCGGTGCCCAACTCGCAGGTGCCGCCCGGCGTCACCGTGTCCGGGGTGACCTTCAGTTCCGCCAGCTTGACCTCGACGGCCAGCTACAACGGGATACCGGTCAATCAGCAGGGCGTGTGGTGGGAGGGCACCGCGCAGCTCGCCACCTCCTTGGCCGACCGCGGCAGCCGCCGGGACCGCGATCGCGCCGACGCATTGCTCCGGCAGCTCCGGATCGCCCAGCAGGAACTCGGTTTCGGCACCACCGTCGGCACCCCCCAGCATGTGGGGGGCAACCCGCTGCCCGAGGACAGTGGCATCGTGGCCGCGTCCAGCCTCATCGACTCCGGATTCGGCTTCGGCTACTTCCGTGTCCAGCACGTCGGAGCCACCAGCTGGTACCTGATGGCCGCAGCCCGAGCCAATCCCATGCAGTACGGAGGGCTGACCTGACGCGTGCCTCGCGGCGGAGACCCAGATCGGTGGACGGTCAACCGCGGCGTCGATCTCCCGCTGCGGTCTAGCCGAAGATCTCCGCCTGCTCCAAGGCCCATCTCCGACCCGCCTCTCGGGCAACCGAGTCCAGCCGGCAAGGGCATCTCCTGCTGACCTTCGGGCAACTGTGCCCGTTGAAGTCATAGCGCCACCCAACGGTTCCATCCGGCGGCTCCCTCACGGCTGACTACTGGCCGCCGGCACCGTCATCGGGTACTGGTTCGGCCAGCGCGGAGAAGCTTCTCTGGTGGGCTCCGACAACCGGAGGCCCACCGAGAGTCCCTCAGTACTGGATGGGGGTAACGGGAAGTTCCTGGTCTGTGGGCCAGGGCCAACCCGCCCTTAGCCCGCCGAGTGGCCACGCGACCCATCTGAACGCTGCCTGCGTCTCAGCGCCGCGTATCGTCTCGGTCGACGCGGCGGTGTCGGCGTCAGGGTTCAGCGAGCAGTGATTGGAGCAGCTGCCGAAATACTCGGAGCTGGGCGCGCATGGGCTCCGGTGAGCCCAGGGACCGGCACAGCAGGTACCCGCCCTCGAACGTGGCGAAAAGGTGGTCTGCCAGTTCGTGGGCGTCGGGGACCTCGCGGATGTGTTCGGCACGGGCGGCGAGGGCAGGCGCGAGGAGGGCGGCTACCTCGGCTCGCCAGGTGGTGATCGCTCGCAGAACGGAATCGTGGACGGGCCCCTGAATCAGGTCCCGCTCGGAGAGCGCGGCGATGTAGAGGCAGGCCGAGTCCTCGCGCACGAGCTCCTCCGCCCAGCGCTCGAAGTAGCGCGCGAAGCCCAGTGCCTTGTCGACGGGGTCCGTGATGGTCTCGACCGCGGCCAGACCTGCTCGCAGCTGCCCGAGGTCTGCTTCGACGTAGCGCTCCATGAGCACAGCCGTGAGCTCTCGCTTGGAGTCGAAGTGGTGGAAGAACGCGCCCTTGGAGGTGTGGGCGGCATCCAGGATCTGATCCACCGACGTGCCCGCGACTCCGTTGCGCTCCATCAGTGTCTGCGCGGCATCGAGGATCCGAGTGCGGGTGGCGGTTCCGTCACGGGGCATGAACCCGTTGTATCAGACCAGTCAGTCTGGTAAAACAGACCGATCAGTCTGTTTCCGAGAGGAGATGCGCCATGAGCATTGCCGCGCTGCTGGCCGACGGCCCATTCGTGACCGACGGCGGGCTCGAGACCGACCTGCTGTTCCACCACGGCTTCGACCTGCCCGAGTTCGCTGCCTTCCCGCTGCTGCAGGACCGGGCCGGCCGTGCCGCCCTGGACGCCTACTACGACCAGTACGCAGTGATCGCTCGCGTCGCCGGCCAGGGTCTCGCGCTCGAGACCCCCACCTGGCGGGCGAATCCGGACTGGGCGGACAAGATCGGTTACGACCGCGTGGCGCTCGACCGGGCCAACCGTCAGGCTGTGGACTTCGTCCGTCGTGCGCAAGAGCGCGCTGGTGTGGACCGCTCGCTGGTCGTCGGCGTCCATGGACCCCGAGGGGACGGGTACGTGGCCGGGGCGCCTGCGGATCCGGACGAGGCAGCCGAGTACCACGTCGTGCAGGCCGCGTCCTTCGCCGCGGAGGGGGTGGACCTGGTGCACGCGATGACCATCACGACCCCCGAGGAGGGCATCGGGGTGGTGCGCGCCGCGCGGTCAGTGGGGCTGCCTGTTGCGGTGTCCTTCACGGTGGAAGCCGATGGTCGGCTACCGGACGGGACACCGCTGGGGGCGGCGGTGGAACGGGTGGACGTGGCCGCCGCACCCGACTGGTTCGGCATTAACTGTGCTCACCCCACGCACATGGCGCCGGCCTTCGACGGCGGCGCCTGGCAAGAGCGGGTCAGCGTCATACGGCCCAACGCCTCAACGCTCACGCACGATGAGCTGGACACCATGGAAGAGCTCGACGAGGGCGACGTCGACCTGATGACCAGCTCCTTCGAGCAGATGCGGTCCCACCTGCCCAACCTCGCGGTCATCGGCGGATGCTGCGGCACCGACCACCGGCACGTGGCCTCGCTCTGGGGCGTGTGATCCTGCACGGCATGCGCTGAATCTCGCAGTGACACAGTCCGGAACCTGCCCCGCGCCGGCAGGCGTCAAGTACGCCAGCGCCAAGGGGCATGCCAGGAGCGAGAACGTGGCGCACTGTGCGTGGGCGCCGTGCCCAGCAGAGTCGCGGGGGTGAGCGTTGTCGGCCATGCTGCCGCCTACGTGGATGTCGCGGCTCACCGTGAGGTGCTCGTGGACCGCGTGGCATCGTTCGCAGATGCTGGCGGGGGCCGGTTCCCCGCGAGATCGCACGGGGCCGAGTCGGTGGAGGACGGCTCGGCCATTCCCGGGCGATGATCGCGTCGAACTCTGCTCGCAGCAGCTCCTCGTCGGCGCAACACCAGCTCGAGGAACTCCTCGTCCACGCTGCGTGTGACGCCGACGGTGGGCGGCGGGGATCGTGGGCATGAGCCTCACCACCCTGGGTCAGGCGCTGATGGCCTGCCGGCCCTCGTTCTTGCTGCCGATCTCGATCTTGCGCGGCTTGGCGCGCTCGGCGACCGGGATCTGTCAGCGGTGAGGACGCCACTGTCGTAGCTGGCCTCGATGTGCTCGGTGTCCAGGTTGTCGCCCAGGACGAGCTGGCGGCTGAACACCCCACGCGGACGTTCGGCGGCGACGAGCTCGCGCGTCGCTGGCCCGGGCCGGGCGTTCGGCCCTGACGGTGACCACGTTGCGTTCCACGTCGATGTCGATCGAGTCCTGGCTGACGCCGGGCAGGTCGAACTCGACGACGAAGCTGTCACCCTCGCGCCAGGCGTCCATCAACATCGCCGCGGGCCGGGCCAAGGTGCCCTGCCCGGTGAGGAACTGCTGGGTGAGTCGGTCCATTTCACGGAAAGGGTCGGTGCGCATGAGCATCGTGTTCACCTCCGTCGTGGTGTGGCTGTCGTTCCTGGCGGTGCCATCCATCTCGAAGGATGTGTGGCAGTCGCCATAGATTTCTTGTAGCACTCCCGGCATACTCAGGCAAGAGGTCAGGACAAGAATTCTGCAGGAAGGATCCCGCCGTCATGACGGTGCCCGCACCCGACGGTGACCGGGGCGTGTACGGCATCTCCGTGGCCGCCGACCTGGTCGGCATGGGCGTGCAGAACCTGCGGCTGTACGAGGCCCGCGGCCTGCTCGAACCCGAGCGCACCGACGGCGGCACCCGCCGCTACAGCGCCAACGACCTGGACCGGCTGCGCCGGATCGGGGACCTGCTCCAGGCCGGCCTCAACCTGGCCGGTATCGACATGGTCCTGCAGCTGGAGGCCGAGAACGCTCGGCTGCGCAAGAACAGGAGGAGGCCGCGTATGGCTCGCAGTGACGACGACCGAGACGGCACTTCGGTCCCCGAAGCCGACCGGCTCGAACAACGACAGCAGGCCGACGGCACCGTCGGCTCAGGCAAGCAGTGGCCAGACTCCTCAAACCGCGAGGTCGACGAGGCCGACCTGCTCGAGCAGGCCCAGGAGGTGCTCGCCGACCCGGACGAGGAGTACACACCGAGCCCACCCGAAGACTGAATGCCCACCCCTCGTCCCGCCAGAGCCCGAACGCGGACGATGACGGAGAACCACCTGAACGCTAAACGCTCGCCTGAGGAGGAACGGACCACCCCTCGGCCTCGACGTGCGTCATAACGCCGCCTGCGGGGACCACCCCTGGGTCAAGTATGTAGTGCTGCTTACCGATCAAACGGGTTGTTGCAGCGTATTGAGCAACTCGTCATACTCGTCTCCGTCAACCGACGAGTACAGCGAGTCCCACGTCGCGGCTGATGCAAGTTGATACAGCTCGGCCTGGTCGCGCGCCTTCGCCGTTTGCATGACGGCGAGGATGCCGATTTCGTCTTCGTCCCCGGTGGAACCATCGAGAAGGGCGTTGATAAGCATGAGCTTGACGGTGAATGCCAGGTGGGCGAGCGAGCCCTGAGTGCTCAGCTCACTGATGAGCTGGCGCGCATTGTCATCGTTGTCGGAGCCGAACAGGTTCGACAACGTGATGGCGCCCGCTAGTGCGTCAGGCAGGTTCGTCACCGCGGTGAGAAGGTCGGTCAGTGTGTTACCGGCGCCGCCGAGGGCCGCGACGATTGCCGCAACGGTAGTGGGCGCAGGCAGGGTCGGTGAAAAGTTGTCGAGGGCGGCTTGCAGGGCCGCCATGAACCGATTGACAGTGGCCTTTGCTTGAGTGCTGCCGACGACCTCAACAGCTTTCGCAGCGGCCGCGAACTCAAGGCGGAGCCGCTCACACGTGTCGCGACAGGCAACGCGTTGGACTTGGGGCACCGCCGGGTCGACCATGTCGGCGATCACCCGGTAGAGGGGCTGGTAGTCCAGAGGCCTCAGCGACGAGCAGATACGCGTCGTGTAGTTGGCCTCGTGCATCAGCGCGAGCAGGTCGTTCGACCGGTAGGAGGGGCTTGCCACGTATCGCTGCACCACTGCGGGGAGAACACGGGACGCGCTGATGACGTTCGTTCGATTGCGCATCGTGGCACTGGTGATGCCCGTGAGGAGCTCACCCCGCCGACTGAGGAGCAGATCGATCTCCGCGCCCCTGAACGCGGGCGGCCAGCTCAGCAGGCACTCGAAACAATCCCCCAGATTGGGGCTCGCGGAATAGTCGAGAAGAATCAGATACCGGCGGATGAGCTGGTATACGACCTGGTCGCGTTGATCCAGGACTTGGACGAGCTGAGTGGAGACCTGGTCGACATGACTGTATTCCAGCTCATCGTCAAGACCTTCCCATCCACCGATCGCACCGATGAGCCGGACGAGCTCGTAACTGTTCTCCGAGCCCTGCATCGCATCGCGGATGGCACGCTCTTCGCTGGCGGGTGTGAATCCGCTCGCCAGGCTGTAGACGAACCTGGCTTTTGCCTTGGTGATGTTCCACCGGAGGCTGAGGCTCGGTGGATCGAAGTCGACGTTGTCAGAGGCGAAAAATCCTCGCAGTGTTGTACTGCCACTGGCACTCACATGGTGCTTGACGTATTCCACGGCGCTACCTCGTACGGAGCATCACTGGAGCGTGACGAGTATCGGAATCAGGCCCAGCCCTTCGCGCAGCGGCCCGAGTGCCTTTCCGATGACCGCGCCGAATGCCCGCCCGGGTTCGCTCGCCTTCATCGCGTGCCCCTGCGTTGCTGAACTGGTCAGCAGGTCGCCGACCTCGATCTGGCCGTAGTCGGCGTCCACCATGCAGTAGACGCGCCCGACGAGTGCTATCGGCTGGCGATCAGTCGCAACGTCGTCGACCCTCCCCATGACGATGGCGGGGCGCAGCGGGCCGGCGCCGGCGACGACACCGACGACCCGCCTCTCGTACGGACGGTTGCAGGGCGCAAGGGCGCCATCGGGGCCGAGGGACATCACTGTCCCTGGCTCGACGGTGACTCCGTTCTGGACGGCGAACTCCTCCGCGCAATCTGCGCCGGGGAAGGAGATGTCGCCGGTGACGACCACGTTTCCGTCGAAGAATCCTGCGGTTCCGCCCGTGATGTGCTTGCCGAAGATCGCAGCACCCGTCACGGGATCACTGTTCGGATTCCGTTGGAAGGCGGCAACTGCAGCACTGTGGAGGGCTTCCGTCTCGACAAGCACCCCCTCCTTCTGGTTGCTCTTGAAGTAGGCCCCCGGACCCCCGGGACCGCCAGGACCGGCCGGACCTGGCTCCGCAGTCACGAGGTTCACACCGGCAATTCCCGCTCCCCCTCCACGACTCTCGCCGAAGACTCCTGCGCCTGTGCTCGTCCCCGCGACATTGACCTGGATGCCGGCGACGGCTGCGACGGTGGCCGACGTGGACTCGGCGTGGAGCGCTTCACCATCAGAGGAGGCAAACACTGCAATGTCGTCAGAGCTGGTCTTGCTGGTGAACTTGGGCATTCTCTTCACGTCCGTTTCTGCGGGAGCGCGGTCCGAGTCTGGAGCCTCAGCCTTCCTTCAATACCGGAGCATTCTGCGGCGGCGTGGCGGGGACGAAATCGCAGGTGGCCATCCCATCGAACGCGACCCTTTTCCAGATCGCAGAGCCTTCCCCGTCATCCGCTTTGACACAGAACCAGAGGCTTGCCTGTCCCTGGGGACTGGGGTCACGATCTCCCTCGTCCAGCGGAGTGAAGACGTACAGGTCACCGACAGCGCCGTCGCAGGGAAGCGTCGGCCCTTCCTGCAGAAAGTGTGGGCGAAGGTTGATTTGGTCGCCTTTGCTCATTGTGACGCCCTTCCCGCTTCCTGAGAGATGTCGGTTTGCACGTGGTCGGGCATCGTTGCAGCGAGCTGGAAATGCTCGTGGGTGAACCCGAAACAGTCGCAGGGCCCCTAACGAGTTCTTGGCACGGCGTCGGCTCAGTCGCCTGAACCGGTCGATCGCCAATGACTGCCGTCGCCGGATCTAGGTCTGCGGGCCAACCACATTCCTTCGGATCGAGCGTCCACCCGCCCGGACCGCCGTGTCAAGGGCACTGCTGACCCAGCGGAGTAGTACCGGGCGTCATCCCCGCGGCCCCGGTTGGTGAGAGCGCCGACTACGTGTGCGCCCGAGACGCGCACAGGATCACAGCACGCATCGGGATTCGTCTCAACGCAGCCGCCTGATGGAAGAGGCGCGCGCTTCGGTCAGCTCCGAGGTCGTTTCGAGGGCTCCTGGTGCCGACGGGCGCCACCCGTGCATGTGTGCTGACGTGGCGTCGCTCATGGCCTGCCGTAGGGGATGAGGATCCTGTCGACGATGTGGACGATCAGCTCGTCGCTGATGCTGTCTCCGGTGACCAAGAACCGGTGCCAGAGCATGGCTTGTCCGAGTTCGCGGGCAACTTCGAAGGGCACGTCGGGCCGCAGCTCCCCTCGGGCGATGGCTCGTGTGAGGGTCTCAGCCATGGCTTCCTTGCGCCAGGTGATGACGCCGCCTCGAAAGGCCGCGGCGAGTTCTGGGTCGTGAGGCATGGCGCCGACGATGGCAACCGCGATGGCTCCTCGTGGGCTGGCGAAGAACTCAGCCCACCCCCGAAGGATGGCAAGCATGTCGCCTCGATAACTACCCGTGTCGGCGTGTGGGATCGCCTCCATGGCCAGCGGCACGAGCGTCTCACGCAGGAGGGCGGCCCGGTCCGGCCAACGCCGGTACAGCACGGGCTTGCTGGTGGCGGCGCGTGCGGCTACGGCCTCCATGGTGACCCCGGCCGCTCCTTGCTCGATCACCAGGTCGAGCACTGCGCTGTGGATGGCGCGCTCCAGCACACCCCCACGGCGGCGGGTGGGCTGTGCTGCCCTTGATGCGTCTGTCGCCTTGGTTGCCATGCCCACGGAGCCTACAAGAAACGGTTGCGTTTCTTGTGGTGGGGTTCTATCGTGGCGCCATAAGACACGCCTTCGTACCTACAGGACAGACCATGAAGCCGTTGCCCCTCCCGCCGCCGCGTCCAGTGCTGTTCCCGCTCAGGTCGACGGACACCGCTACCTACTGCGTGCGAGAGCTCTCACACCACCGGCGGCGGGTGACCATCGATCACCAGGCGCTGTACGAGGTCACTCCGCACATGCTCCTGTGGTGGTTCCAGAACATCGGCGGGACCATGGCGTACGGCGACGGCGTGGTGCCCAACTACTTGGCATGGCACCCCACCGACCACATCCGCTGGGAGCTCGCCCGGCCGGCGCCAGGCGGCGGCGCCCGCGAGGGCGCACGCTTCCGCATCGTCGAAGCCTTCCAGGGCCGACCCGAGTTCTACGTCGACACCACCGAGACCGTCGAAAAGCTCGACTCAACCGGAATCCGCCTCGTCCGCCGCGTGGCGGGCGTCCCCATCCTGCAGCTGAGCCACACCTGGTCTGCATGCCAAGACCACACCCACTACGTCAGCGTCCTGGAGGTCGGTTCACCATCCACTGTGCTCACCCCCGTGAACCGCTACCTGGCCCAGCACCGCTTCCCCCTGCCGATGGCCCGGGCCTGGCTCAGGCACAACGTTGAAGAGGTCGGGGTCCTGGAGCACATTCTGCCGGCCGCGTTCGCCGCCCGCGCTGACGCGACAACAGCCGCGCCCGCACAGACGCCACTCATCCCGCTCACAAGCCTTCTCTGATCTGCCAAGACCCTGCCGCCAACGCCAGGCGCACCCACAGTCTCATCGCCGCCAGATGGCCAGACACGTCTGTCCTTCAGAGGTGGCCAGCGACCACGGCAGGCGGTGGCGTGCGTTGTGCTGACGCCTCAGTTGCAGCAAGGCGCTATTCGTGCCGCGCGCGAGGGGTCCTAAGCGAATCGGCTGCTAGCCAGACCCAGCCCGCCGCGGCCACGGCGGTCGTCCACACGCTGTTCAGTGAGCTGGCGATGGTCAGCGACTCGTATCCCCACCAGGTCATCATCACCACTACGGCAGCTCCAACTGGGATCGCCTTGGTGGCCAACGCCGCAAATGGCAGCGCAACTAGGGCGATGGGAAAGAACAAGAAGAATCCGACGAGCCAAGGAATCCAGGCTGCCGTCAAGGTCTCTTGCGCTGCGGTAGCGCGGACCCAGGCTCCGCCCAAGAGCATGCAGCCGTATGCGAGGGCCAGCAACGAGGCGACCGCCACCCCGAAGGACGACTTGCGCTGGGACGCCAGGAACCAACGGCCCAACGTGTATGCCCCCCAGAGGCCCAGGGCGGGAAGCACAAAGAGAGGAAGGAACGACCCACTGCCGCCGAACACCTCCGGCTCGCGATTGGCGCCGAACGGGTCACTACGCCACGCAGCAAGCCCCAATCCGAACAGCAGGACCGCCTGGAGGCTGACGGCGACCGCCTCCAGCCATCGCCTTCGCCGCTGCATGGCACCTCCTGAAACCCCCAGCGCCCGGACTCCAATGGCGCGCTGATCTCCAGACTAGAGACCGTTTGCGCCATAGTCATTGGTGCTCGAGTTCGTGCCCCAGGCGAAGGGGCTCATGCCACGAAACCTGCGAGGCATGGCGCCAAGATCCGAACGCAGCGTCTTCGCGACATGCTTCTCGTCGCCGCCAATCGGACCATCCTGCTGTGCCGGCTTGAATGCCCCTCGAATGTCACTACCTCGTCGTGAGCCGGGGTATCAGCGACTGGCCCGCACGCTCCTTGAGGACAACAGGTTGGGCGACCCGCCCAGCCGAGGTCGGAGGTCGTCATGCCTGACGAATTCGCAGCCCGCGTGTCGAGCCTGGCAGTGATCGTCGCAGCACTCTCAACACTGGGAGCAGTGATCTACCTGTCGGTGCGTGGCGAGCCGGTCAACGAGTACCTTGCGGGTCTCGCGGGGCTGACCATCGGCGCGCTCCTCCCTTCGCCCCTCACGTCGCACCGCACCGCCCCGCCGGGGTCCGAACACGGACCCGACCGGGTGCCCGGCGGCACCGACCTGGCGCGAGGCGCCGCACCTCGGCATCCCTGATCGCTGAAGCACCCGACAGCCCATGTGCCCGACTATCGCCGTCGACGCGACCGAGCCTAAGGACACCCAAAGGTCGTTCTGTCAGGATCCACGTCGGTTCCATGGATGCAGAGACACCACCTCCGAAGGGCGGACCCGATGTTTGACTCGACACACGATCAGGGCGATCCGGTGGCCGCCTGCACTGTCGACGCGGTCCATCGACGCGACCACCACCACGGAGGTGACGAGGCCTGCCATCCTCATCTCATCGAGGTCGTCCACCTTGGCCGACGAGCCGTCGCGGTCTGCCACGACTGTCGCACAGACTCAGGCTTCCTTCCCGAGCGCGACGCCGACCGACTGGCTTCCGCCCACCGCCAAGAAACGGACGGGGACGAGTACTCCACCTTTTCCTCATGGGTGGCGTGAGCCGACGTTCCTGTTGCGCTCAGCCACATCAGGCGCGAGTCGGCCAATTCGCGGCGTCATACCGCAAGTCGACCCTTCTTGACCGCGGCTACGCAGGGACTCCGCGTCGGTCCGGAGCGTTCTGGAGCCGTGCGCGGCGTTTCGGTGCAGCGTCAGCTCGACCGGCCAAGGCCGAGGTCGTGGACACAGGCCCGTGAATAGGTGACCAGAGGGCGCGCGGGAGCGCGTCGGGCGGAGCCCGACGGTCTTGGGGGTCGGGGTCGGGGTCAGGCGGGTTGGAGGATGACGTGGTGGCCGAGGCGCTGGAGCTGGGTGACGAGCCGCCGGGTGTGTTCGGCGTCCTTGCGTTCGGCCAGCCAGTGGGGTCCCAGGTCGTGATAGGGCTCGTCACGGGTGAGCATCCAGTACGCCGACACGAGCATCGAGTGCGCGACGGCGACCTGGGCTCGGCGCATCCCGCGGCGTTTGGTTAGCCGGGCGTGTTGGTCGGCGAGGTAGTTCTTGCCGTGCATTCGCCCGACGGAGCCGGCGGCTTCGACGAGGATGCCGCAGAGCCACTTGTTGCCGTGGCGTTTGCCGGCGGCGGTGCGTTTGCCCGCGGACTCGTGCATCGCCGGGGCCAGCCCGGCCCACGCGGCCAGGCGACCTGGGCTGGGGAAGCGGGACATGTCCCCGCCGGTCTCGGCGATGAACACCTGCGCGACCACGGGTCCGAACCCGGGCATGGTCTGCAGCAGGTCCAGCTGGTGCTGCCATGGCGCGAACGCCTCGGCCATCACCGTGTCGAGCTCGACGATCGCGGCTTCGACCAGCTCCAGGCGGTACAGCAGCGAACCGGCGAGCTGGGCGTGGTGCGCGTCGAAGTGCCCGTCCAGGGCCTGGGCCAGGTCGGGGATCTTGCGGCGCATCCGACCCTTGGCCAGGTTCGCCAGGACCAGCGGGTCGTCCTGTCCGGCGATCATCGCCCTCAGCATCGCCCGCGCCGAAACCGTGTTCAGGCTCGAGGCGACCGTGGACAGCTTGATCGAGGCGTCCTCGAGCATCAGCTCCAACCGGACGGTCTCACGGGTGCGGTCTCCCATCAGCTGCAGCCGGTACCGCGTCATCAGCCGCAGCTGGCGGATCGGTGGCGGCGGCACGAACGAGGGAGCCAGCAGCCCGTGCTCGAGAAGCTGGGCGATCCACTCCGCGTCACGCACGTCGCTCTTGCGGCCCGGGACGGCCTTCATGTGCGCGGCGTTGAGCAACCAGACCTCCATCACCTCCTCAAGGCAGTAGAACGGCGGCTTCCAGTACGTCGAGGTCGACTCCATCGCCGCGATCGTGACCCCGCACTCCACCAGCCAGTCCCGCATCACCCGCAACGAGCCCGTGGTGGTCTTGAACGTCCGGGTCTCCCGATGCCGCCCATAGCGGGTGCTCGGGATCCGCACACACACCGTGAGGGTCTCCTTGCCGATGTCGAGCCCAGCGACCCGATCGAAGATGACTTCCATGGTGACCAGTCCTTCCGGTCAACAGCCGCGGCCATCGCGGCCGACGCCGCCCGGAAGGTCCTCTGCCAGGACACAGGCCCGCGTGCTCGTAGCAACAATCCAGCGGCAACCCGAGGACCCCGCGCCATACACCCTATGGTTAGCCGCATCGGTCCGAGAACACTGTGGGGTGCCGCGATGGGTTTCCTCAGCAACGTCGCCAATGCCGTACAGCGAGGCGTCGCCCAAGCCTCGGTTGCGGTCACCCGAGCGACCGCCGCCTTGAGCGGACGCCGCGCCTTGAGTCGGGTCGACCCGCCAAGGGACCAGCCCGCCTCCATCGCGCAGGTCATCGAGGAGATGCGTCTCCTGGGCGCCGCGATGCCCGCCAATGACGGCGTCGCGGACTTCCACCGCATGTATCTGCACGTCACCGAGCTCGTGGGCGCGGCGGCTGCAGCACGCTCCTTCCAGGACACGGCCTTCATGGAACGCCTCGACTGCGTCTTCGCCGGCATCTACCTCGACGCCTGCCGCGCGACCGACCAGAGCCGCAGCAGTGCCTGGCAGCCGCTGTTCGCCCTGCGAACGCAGCCGGGAACCGTCGAGCCTGCAGTACGCCCTGGCGGGTATGAACGCCCACATCAACTTTGATCTCGGCCTGGCGCTGGTGCGCACCTGCCGACAGCTCGGACGGACGCTGGACTCGCCGGGGGTGCGTGCCGACTTCCTGGCCGTCAATGAGATTCTCGCCGCCGCAGTTCAGGAGGTACGTGAGTCCTACCTCGCCGGGGTTGCCCTCGACGTAGACCGGGCAGCCTCGCCGGTGCTGAATGTCGTCGGTGGCTGGAGCATCGAGGCTGCCCGCGACGCCGCCTGGCTCAGTGCCACAGTCCAGTGGTCCCTGCAGGGTCAGGCGGACGCGTATGCGGCGTACCTGAGCTCCCGCGCATCGATCGTCGGCCTCGTCACTCGTCAGCTGCTCACACCGGTGACCGTTACCGAACCGGGGCCGGCGCCGGGCAACGGCGCGTGACTGCTGACGGATCGACGATCTCGGCAACTGGACCTGCAATCGAGGCCATCGGAATCCGGCCAACGAGAGTCGTCCTCGGGAGGGTGTCACGCTCGAGCGCGCGGGTTGGCGACCTACGCCATAGCCGCGTGCTGCCACCAGGCGGTTCCCCACATCCGTGTCAGCGTTCGTGTCGCGTCACGCGTCCTCGGGGATACGTTGCAGGGGTGTTCGAGTACGTGACCCGTGAGGTTCGCGGCGAGACGGGACGTTTCGTCGAGCTGATCTGGTTCGCACGCGGCCGCATCAGGGGGGCGAGCGAGCACATCGCACCTACTGGCTCGACGGTAGCCGCGGTCGTGCTCGGGGACCCGATCCGACTGACCCCCGGTGGCGGAGGTTCTCCGATCACGGCTGAGAAGGGCTTCATCATCGGTCCACACGACCGCCCGGTTCTCAACCAGCCCTTGGGTGAGACCTACTGCGTGGGGATCGTGACCAGCCCGGTCGGATGCCGACCCAGTTTCGGGATTGCGCCGGCCCCGATGCGGGGCCGCGTGCTGAACCTGATGGAGGTCTGGCCCCGTGCGATCTCGTTGAGGCTGGCGCTTGCCTCGTGTCACTCGCCGGCCGAGGCCCTTGACGTCGTCGAGTCCACGCTGCACACGCCGGAGCCGTTCGACCGCCCCGCGTTCGAGCGGTGCCAGGCGGCGGTGGAGGCCCTCTCGTCGGACCCGGCGCGTCCGGTGGCTGACATCGCGGCGATGCTCGGCGTCAGTCACGGACACCTCGATCGGCAGTTCGCCGACCAGGTGGGGCTGAGCCCACGTACCCTCGCCCGGATCCTGCGGATGCGCCGGCTACTTGACCACGTCGACGTCCACGAGACGGTGCCATGGGCCGACCTGGCTGGGGAGCTGGGGTGGTTCGACCAGTCCCATCTGATTCGCGACTTCCAGCGCCACACCGGCGTGACACCCGCGGAGTACGCAGCCGCCCAACGGTCGACCTACGACCCTGCCGAAGCTGCCGCGTCCGCCGGCTTCGTCCCGGACAAGAGGTGAAGTTCGTCCAATTCCGGCTCGTCGTGTCGGTAGGAGTCTGAGCCGACGACCGTCGACAGGAGAGCAAGATGACCACAGCATTCACTACATCGACCACGGTTGCTCACCCGGTTGGCACGGTGTGGGAGCGGCTGGTCGACTGGGACACCGCGCACCTGTGGATGCCGGGTGTCGCGCGGGTGCGCGCCGAGGGACCCGTCGCCGCCGGCTCGACTGTGGTCTTCACCGCTCGAGGCAAGGAGCGCCTGGCAACCATTGCGGCACTCGAACCGGGCCACAGCATCACGCTGAGGTCGGTCCAAGGCGGAGTGACCGCCGACTACACGTATGAGTGCGCGGCTGACGGTCGTGCCACCCGCGTGGGTTTGGTGGCCGACTGTTCCATGACCGGTCCCGTGCGCCTTCTCGGACCCGTCATCAGGTACGCGATACGCCGAGCGGACGGCGGCCAGCTCGCAGCCTTCGCCGCCACCTTCGCGACCACGCCCTCTGGCTGACCGGTCGCGGGTGGGGCATTCCGTCGCCAGTGGCGGTTGAACTGTCCCCGTCAGTCGGGCGACGCCAGTTCGTCAGTTCGGCGCTCACGGCTCTTCGGGTGCGAGCACGACATCGAAGACCGTGCGCGACCAGGTGCCCTCGATCACCCGTCCGTCGGGCGTGGGTGTTCCCGGTGCTTGGCGGTCGAAGTCTCGGATGAGGGAGTCCTTCACCCCGAACACGGCGTCGGAGTCCTGGTATGTGTCGCCACGCACGAAGATGTGCGTGACCAGGGTCCGGTGCCCGGGCGCCTGCACCATGAAGTGCAGATGTGCCGGCCGCATCGGCGAGCGCCCCGTCGACTCGAGCATCTTGCCGACCGGGCCGTCGTGCGGGATCGGATACGGCGTCGGGGTGATTCCCCAGAACCGGTACGAGCCGTCCTCCCCACTGAAGAGATGACCGCGGGCAGCCGTCCTGTCATCGCCGTACTGCACGTCGTACAAGCCGTCGTCATCGGCTTCCCACACCTCGATGCGCGCGGCCACCGGGTGACCGTCGGTGTCCCGGACCGTCCCCTCCACCCAGCAGGGCTCACCGGCCGCACCGAATGCGATGTCCCCGCCGGTGCCCACCTCCGGAGAGCCTTCGGCGAAGAACGGACCGAAGACGGTTGCCTCCGTGGCGTCTCCGTGCGCCTCGTTGTTGATGGCGATGGTCTGCATGGACGCACCAAGGGTGTCTGAGAGCAGGATGAACTCTTGGCGTCGATCGTCGGTGATGTGACCCGCCGCGGTCAGGAATGCGATGGCCACGCCCCACTCCTCCTCGGTCAGCCTGACCTCGCGCAGGAAGGCGTGGAGGTGGGTGACAACTCCGCGCATCAGCTCGCGCAGCCGCGGTTCGGCGCAGCCGTCGAACGACGCCAGCACCCGCGCGACGACCTCGTCCTCACGCGCAATCTGCTCCGCCGACAGGTCGTGGTGCCGGCTGGTTGCTTCAGTCATCGATGCTCCACTCTCTCAAGCCGCATGCAGGAGGGCGGCCCTGGCTTGGGTGAGTCGGCTGCCTCCAGGCAGCCAACATAGGACCCTCCGTCGCACGCTGCAGGAGGGTTGCGCCATCTCGCCGCGAGATCAGTGAGCCCGGACTTTCCAGCGCCAGCGAGATCGACCGTGGAAGTGTCCGGTGCGCCGGGCCCGGACGTAGGCAGACCTGACGCCTGAACTGGCACCATGGGGCGGGCCCGAGGGTTCGCCGCGTCATCCGCGGCCGACGGTCCTCGCCCACCGCTGATCGCCCAGGAGGGCACCATGGACTCTCACTCCCGCACCGACCCGTCTTCCAGCCACGGAGCCCACGACTCGGCGATGCCCTCGCGCGTCCTCGGCCGGACCGGGCGCCCGGTCTCGGTCATCTCCCTGGGTACCTGGCAGCTCGGTGCCGACTGGGGCGAGGTTCGCCCCGACGATGCCCGGGCGGTTCTGGAGGCATCGGCGGAGGCCGGCGTGACGATGTTCGACACGGCCGATGTGTACGGTGACGGCCGCAGCGAGCAGTGCATCGCCGAGTTCCTCGCGGCTCATCCGGAGCTTGACACGTTCGTGGCCACGAAGATGGGCAGGCGGGCCGACCAGAGCCTGGGGAACTACTCGATGGCGAACTTCCGTGCCTGGACGGACCGCTCGCGGTCGAACCTGGGCACCGACACCCTTGACCTCGTCCAGCTGCACTGTCCCCCGACCGAGGTGATCGACAGCGACCGAGTCTTCGACGACCTCGACACTCTCGTGGCGGAAGGGGTGATGGCCGCGTACGGCGTCAGCGTCGAGACCGTCGACCAGGCGCTGGCCGCCATTGCGCGGCCAGCGGTGGCGTCGGTCCAGATCATCATCAACGCCTTCCGCCTCAAGCCCCTCGAGCGGGTCCTGCCCGCGGCGCTGGAAGCCGGGGTCGGCATCATCGCGCGCGTCCCCCTGGCCAGCGGTCTCCTGTCGGGGCGGTACGACGAGTCGACCACCTTCGCCGCCGACGACCACCGAAGCTACAACCGACACGGCGAGGCCTTCGACCGGGGTGAGACCTTCTCCGGCGTCGACTACGACGAAGGCGTACGCGCAGCCAGGGAGTTCTCGACCCTCGCCGCCGCGCATGGCCTGTCACCCGCCCGCGCAGCGCTGGCCTGGGTCGCCCAGCTGGACGGCGTCACCACCGTGATACCGGGCGCCCGCTCCCCCGAGCAGGCCAGGCAGAACGCCACCGCAGGCTCCGTTCCCCCACTCGGTGCGGAGTTCACCGCAGCAGTCACCGAGCTGTACGACCGCCGCCTGAAGGCCTCAGTGCACGACCTGTGGTGAGCACTTCGCCCAGAACACGCCGAGGCGCCGGCGGATCCGCCTCGTCCGACTGCCATCGCTGGGCGGATCGACCGCCGCAGTGACGTGTAGCAGCCCAGCTGAAGCGGCGAAGACCCACGGCTGATTCACACAACAGCAGACCTGCGGCGCGACGCAGCTGCGCGCCGAACGCGTTGCTCGTCGCCTTCCTCTGACCAAATCAACACTTTGCTGAGGTGCTCTTGACGGCCGCCGGGCGGAGGGCGAGAGTCGTGTGACCCCGGTCACAGCAGTTCTTTGGGAGGTAGCCCATGCAGGTCCCCGCCCCCTTCGAGTACGAGCGCGCCACCAGCGTCGAGCACGCCATCGGGCTGCTCGAACGCCTCGGCCACGAGGCCCGGCTGATCGCCGGCGGCCACAGCCTGTTGCCGATGATGAAGCTGCGGCTGGCCAACCTCGAGTACGTCATCGACATCAACGACCTCCACGACGAGCTGGGCTACGTGCGGGTCGGGGCGGACGAGGTCCGGATCGGTGCGATGACGCGCCACCGCGAGCTCCTGGAGTCACCCGAGCTCGCGGCGCTCTTCCCGATCTTCGCCGACGCGGAGGCGGTGATCGCCGACCCCGTGGTGCGCAACCGCGGCACCATCGGCGGGTCGCTCTGCCAGGCGGACCCGTCGGAGGACCTGACCGCCGTGTGCACCACGCTCGACGCCAGCTGTGTCATCCGCAGCGCCGCGGGCGAGCGGGTGGTCACGATGGAGGACTTCCACCGCGGGCCCTACGAGACCGCCGTCGAGCACGACGAGATGCTCACCGAGGTCCGGATCCCGGTCCGGCCCAACGGCTCCAGCGCCTACGCCAAGGTCGAGCGGCGGGCCGGGGACTGGGCGGTGACGTCGGCCGGTGCCGCGGTCTGGATGGACGGCGACGTCATCTCCGACGCCCGGGTCGGTCTCGCCGCCGTCGGCCCCAACACCACCGGCATGCCCGGCGATCTCCGAGGCTGCTGCGCGGTCAGACGCCCTCCGACGAGCTCTACGCGCGGGCGGGCGCGCTCGCTGCCGAGGGCTGCTCGCCGACCACCGACAACCGCGGCACCGCGGACTACAAGCGGCACCTCGCCGACGAGCTGACCCGCCGCACGCTGCGCACGGCCGTCGAACGCATCCGAGGCGGGCATCGCCGGCGACCAGGCCGGCCCGCGGCCGCGACGAAGGGACGGCTGACATGCAGGTCACGATGACCGTCAACGGCGAGACCGTCACCCGCGAGATCGAGGGACGGATGCTGCTCGTCCACTTCCTGCGCGACGAGCTCGGGCTCACCGGCACGCACTGGGGCTGCGACACCAGCAACTGCGGCACGTGCGTCGCCTGGCTGGACGGCGAGCCGGTCAAGACCTGCACCGTGCTGGCCGCGATGGCCGGCGGCCACGAGGTCCGCACGGTCGAGGGCCTCGAGACCGACGGCGTGCTCGACCCGGTGCAGGAGGGCTTCATGCGCTGCCACGGGCTGCAGTGCGGCTTCTGCACCCCCGGGATGCTGATGACCGCCCGGGCGCTGCTCGACCGCGACCCGGACCCGAGCGAGGACACCATCCGCGAGGCGATCTCCGGGCAGATCTGCCGGTGCACCGGCTACACCACGATCGTCCGCTCGGTGCAGTGGGCGGCCGAGCACGAGCGAGCCGCGCGCGAGCGACGCCGCCGACGCCGAGACCGTGGGGAGTGAGTCATGACCACCGTCGACTGGACCGGAGGGCGTCGCCGCCACCCAGGAGGACCTCGAGAAGGCCGACAACGACCAGCACCCCGTCGGCCACGGCCGGATGCTGCGCAAGGAGGACCCGCGCTTCATCCGCGGCATGGGCAAGTACGTCGACGACATCCAGCTCAAGGGCATGCTGCACCTCGCGATCCTCCGCTCGCCGGTGGCGCACGCCAACATCGTCAGCATCGACGTCTCCGCCGCCCAGGCCCACCCCAAGGTCAAGGCCGTCATCACCGGCGCCGACCTGGCCGCGCAGGGGCTGGCCTGGATGCCGACCCTGTCCAACGACGTGCAGGCCGTGCTGGCCACCGACAAGGTGCGGTTCCAGGGCCAGGAGGTCGCGTTCGTGGTCGCCGAGGACCGCTACTCCGCGCGCGACGCCCTCGAGCTGATCGACGTCGAGTACGACATCCTCGACCCGGTCGTCGACGTCCGCACGGCGCTCGCGCCGGACGCGCCGGTGATCCGCGACCGACCTCGAGGGCAAGACCGACAACCACTGCTTCGACTGGGAGACCGGCGACAAGGCCGCCACCGAGGCGGTCTTCGCCAAGGCCGACGTCGTGGTGACCGAGGACATCGTCTACCCGCGCGTCCACCCGGCCCCGATGGAGACCTGCGGCTGCGTCGCGGACTACGAGCGGGTCAGCGGCCAGCTCACGCTGTGGACGACCAGCCAGGCGCCGCACGCCCACCGCACCGTCTACGCCCTGGTCTCCGGCCTGCCCGAGCACAAGATCCGGGTCATCGCGCCCGACATCGGCGGCGGCTTCGGCAACAAGGTGCCGATCTACCCCGGCTACGTCTGCGCGATCGTCGCCTCGCTGGTGATCGGCAAGCCGGTCAAGTGGATGGAGGACCGCACCGAGAACCTGGTGTCCACCGGCTTCGCCCGCGACTACGTCATGCGCGGCGAGATCGCGGCGACCAAGGACGGCAAGATCCTCGCCATCCGCACCCACGTGCTCGCCGACCACGGCGCGTTCAACGGCACGGCAGCGCCGATCAAGTACCCCGCCGGCTTCTTCGGCGTCTTCACCGGCAGCTACGACATCGAGGCGGCGTACTGCTCGATGACGGCCGTCTACACCAACAAGGCACCCGGCGGCGTGGCCTACGCCTGCTCGTTCCGGATCACCGAGGCCGTCTACCTCGTCGAGCGGATGGTCGACTGCCTCGCCTACGACCTGGAGATGGACCCGGTCGCGCTGCGGCGCAAGAACCTCATCCAGCCCGACCAGTTCCCGTACACGAGCAAGACCGGCTGGGTCTACGACTCCGGCGAGTACGAGCGCGCCCTCGACCTCGCGCTCGAGATGGCGGGGTACGACGACCTGCGGCGCCGAGCAGGCCGAGAAGCGCGCCCGCGGCGAGCTGATGGGCATCGGCGTCGCGTTCTTCACCGAGGCGGTCGGCGCCGGACCACGCAAGGACATGGACATCCTCGGGCTGGGCATGGCCGACGGCGCCGAGCTGCGGGTGCACCCGACCGGCAAGGCCGTGGTCCGGCTGTCCTGCATGAGCCAGGGGCAGGGCCACGAGACGACGTTCGCGCAGATCGTCGCCGAGGAGATCGGCATCCCGCCGGCCGACATCCAGGTGGTCAACGGCGACACCGACCAGACGCCGTTCGGCCTCGGCACCTACGGCAGCCGGTCGACCCCGGTGTCCGGAGCGGCCGCCGCCCTGGTGGCCCGCAAGGTGCGCGACAAGGCCCAGATCATCGCCTCGGGGATGCTCGAGGTGTCGGTGGCCGACCTCGAGTGGCAGAAGGGCTCCTTCCACGTGAAGGGCGACCCGAGCCGGTCGGTGACCATCCAGGACATCGCGATGCGCGCCCACGGCGCCGGCGACCTGCCCGAGGGCATCGAGGGCGGGCTGGAGGCGCAGATCTGCTACAACCCGTCGAACCTCACCTACCCGTTCGGCGCCTACATCTGCGTCGTCGACATCGACCCCGGCACGGCGGTGGTCAAGGTGCGCCGGTTCATCGCCGTCGACGACTGCGGCACCCGGATCAACCCGATGATCATCGAGGGCCAGGTGCACGGCGGGCTGACCGACGGCGTCGGCATGGCGCTGATGGAGATGATCGCCTTCGACGAGGACGGCAACTGCCTCGGCGGCTCGCTGATGGACTACCTGATCCCGACCGCGCTCGAGGTGCCGCACTGGGAGACCGGGCACACGGTGACGCCGTCGCCGCACCACCCGATCGGCGCCAAGGGCGTCGGGGAGTCCGCGACCGTCGGCTCGCCGCCGGCCGTCGTCAACGCGGTGGTCGACGCGCTCAAGCCGTTCGGCATCCGCCACGCCGACATGCCGCTCACGCCGTCGCGGGTGTGGGACGCCATGCAGGGCCGACCCACCCCGCCGATCTGACGAGGACGACACGATGACCATGGCCCTCGTCGGCTCGCATCGACGAGCTCAGCACGCACCGGCGTCCCGTTCGTGCAGGCCACGGTGGTGCGCGCCCAGGAGCCGAGCTCGGCACGGCCGGGCGACCGGGCGATCATCCTGGCCGACGGCTCCATCGAGGGCTTCGTCGGCGGTCACTGCGCCGCCGGGTCGGTGCGCACGGCGGCGCTCGGACGCCCTCGGCTCGGGGCGAGAGCATGCTGCTGCGGGTGCTCCCCGACGGCGACGACGTGTTCCCGGAGTCGCCCGGCGCGAGCATCGTGGTCAACCCGTGCCTGTCCGGCGGAGCGCTCGAGATCTACCTCGAGCCGCTCCTGCCCGCGCCGGTCCTGCACCTGGTCGGCACCTCACCGGTGGCCGACGCGCGTGGCCGACGTCGCGCGCCTGCGTCGGCTTCGTCGTCGAGCGGCGGCGACGGCGCTCGCCCGAGGCCGGCGACCGCCGTGGTCGTCGTCCAGCCACGGAGGCGACGAGGCCGGCGAGGTCCGGGCGGCGCTCGAGGGCGGGGTCGGCTTCGTCGGCGTCGTCTGCAGCCGCACCCGCGGCGACGCGCTGCTCGCCGAGCTCGACCTGACCCCCGCGGAGGCGGCGCGGGTGCACATGCACGTCGGCCTCGACATCGGCGCACGCACCGCGCCCGAGGTCGGCCTGTCGATCGTGGCCGCGATCGTCCGCAGCATCCGGGTCGAGGGGCTGATGGCAGCACCACCGGCACCAGGTGGCGCCGTCGCCCGCGCCAGGCCGTCGACCCGGTCTGCGGGATGACCGTCACGGTCGGCCCCGACACCGTCCACGCGGTGGTGGACGGTGTCGACCACTGGTTCTGCATGACCGGCTGCCGCGACCGCTTCGTGGCGGACCAGGCCTCGTGACCGTCGCCGGCCGTGGTGCTCGCCGCCGGCGGGTCGCGTCGGCTCGGTCAGCCCAAGCAGCTGCTCGCCTACCGGGGGGCCACGCTGCTCGATGCCACGCTGGCCACCGCCCGCGCGGCCGGCGCTGCCACAGGTCGTGGTCGCGCTGGGCGGTGCGGCACGACGCGGTCCAGGAGACGCGTCGACCTGACCGACCTCGACGTCGTGGTCAACCCCGACTTCGGCGACGGCTGTGCCACCTCGATCCGCACGGCGCTGGCCCGGGTGCAGGACGACGCGGACGGCGTCGTGCTGCTGCTCGGCGACCAGCCGGGGTCACGCGCCGACACGATCGGGCGCGCTGGTGGCCGGCGCACGCGGTCACGCCGTCGGTGTCTGCTCGTACGACGACGGGCTCGGCCACCCGCTGTGGTTCGATCGGCAGCATGTTCGAGACGCTCGCCGGCCTGCACGGCGACAAGGCGGTCTGGAAGCTCGTCGACGCCGATCGACGACGTCGCGCGCGTCAGCGGTCGCCGGGCGGCATCCCGCGCGACGTCGACACCTGGGACGACTACCGAGGCCCTGCTCGAGGACGACCGATGAGCGAGCCTGACGTCGGCCGAGGAGGTCCGCCGGCGGTTCGACGACCACGGCTACCTCGCCGACGAGGGCATGGCCACCGCGGTCTTCCTCACCCTGCGCCTGGGGCTGCCGCTGCTGCTCGAGGGCGAGCCCGGCGTCGGCAAGACCGCCGCCGCGCAGGTGCTCGCGAAGGCACTCGACGCGCCCCTGGTCCGGCTCCAGTGCTACGAGGGCCTCACCGCGAGCGAGGCGCTCTACGACTGGAACCACCAGCGCCAGCTGCTCGCCATCCGGATCGCCGAGTCGCAGCACGAGCGGATCGGCGAGGCCGACCTGTTCAGCGAGGAGTACCTCGTCGAGCGACCGATCCTGCGCTGCATCCGCTACGACGGGCCGCGCGCCGCCGGTGCTGCTGATCGACGAGGTCGACCGGGCCGACGACGAGTTCGAGGCGCTGCTGCTCGAGGCGCTCGGCGAGGGGTCGGTCACCGTGCCCGAGCTCGGCACGTTCACCGCCGTGCGGCCACCGATCGTGGTGCTGACCTCCAACCGCAGCCGCGACCTGCACGACGCGCTGCGCCGGCGCTGCCTCTACCACTGGCTCGAGTACCCCGAGCTGGCCCGCGTCGTCGCCATCCTGCGTCGCACCGCACCCACGGCGAACGCGGCCCTGATCGAGTCCGCCGCCCAGTTCGTCGGCCACGTGCGCGAGCTGGACGTGGACAAGCCGCCCGGGGTGGCCGAGGCGATCAACTGGGTCGCGGCGCTCTCCGCGCTCGGTGCGACCGAGCTGGTCCGCGAGCTCGCGGTGCCGGCGCTCGGGGCACTCGCCAAGACCCCCGACGACCGGGACCTGGTGCTCGCGTCGCTCGAGACCTACGCGTTCGGCTGACGCCGTGGACACCTCCGCCAGGGCGCCGGCCACGGTGCTGGCCGGCGTCGACCGCGCGGCGCTGGTGGCTGCCCTCGGCCACCGGCTGCGGGGCGCCGGTGTGCCGGTCACGCCTGCGGTCGATGTCGGCCTTCGCGGAGGCGCTCGACGTCGCGCCGCCGGCGCAGGTGCACTCGCTCTACTGGCTGGCCCGGCTCACCCTGGTCCACCGCCAGCACGACCTGGCGGTGTTCGACGCCGTCTTCGAGGCGGTCTTCGGCGACGCGGTGCTCGCCGGTCGACCCGCACGCCCGCAGGACGGCCGTCGAGGCCGAGTCGACGCGACGACGTCCTCGCCCCGGTGCGGGGCGCAGCCGTCGGGCGGCGAGGTCACCGCGGACCTGCCGTGGCACACCCTGCCGCGGACCTCGTCGGACGACGACGAGGACGGCGGCGAGCAGGCGCTGCCCGAGCTGCTGCCGAGCGCGGTGGCCCGGATCGCCGACACCCCGCTCGACGCGCTCGACGAGGCGGAGCTGGCGGTGCTCGGTCGGTGGCTGGAGGAGTCCGCGCCGCGCTGGCCGACCCGGCGCAGCCGCCGCAGCAGGTGCGACCGGCCGGGCCACCGGGTCGCGCTGCGCGAGACGATCGCCGCCTCGCGGCGAACCGGCTGGGAGCCGATGGAGCTCCAGCGCTACCACCCGGTGCGCCGCCCCCTGACCGTCACGCTCCTGTGCGACGTCAGCCAGTCGATGCAGAGCTACGCCACCGTCTACCTGCACCTGATGCGGGCGTTCGCACGGACCCGCCGGGCCGAGACGTTCGCCTTCTCGACCTCGCTGACCCGGTTGACCCCGGCGCTCTCGCACCAGTCGGCCGCAGGAGGCCGTCGCGCTGGCGAGCGAGCAGGTGACCGACCGGTTCGGTGGCACCCACCTGGCCACCTGCCTGCGAGAGCTGCTCGTGTCGCGGCACGGCAACGCCGTGCGGGGAGGGGTGCTGGTGATCGCCTCCGACGGCTGGGACAGCGACGACCCGGCCGACCTCGCAGCGGTCATGGCTCGGGCCCGGCGCCGAGCCCGTCGGATCGTGTGGCTCAACCCGCGGGCCGGGGTGCCCGGCTACGAGCCGCTCGTCGCCTCGATGGCCGCGGCGCTGCCCTACTGCGACGCGTTCCTGCCCGCGTCACACCCTGCGTGGCCTGCCCGACGTCTTCGACGCGATCGCAGGCACCACCCGACGGGCTCAGCTCCAGAGGGTGACGTGCACGGCCGGCTTGAAGCGGCCGAGGTTGCACCCCGGCGCCGCGCACCATCGCCTGGGTGGCGCGCGGGGTGGTGATGAACCGCAGCAGCTCGGCGGCCGAGGCCGTCTGGTCGTGCGGGGAAAGCGCCATCGCGGACCAGCGCCCCTTGGCGCTCAGGCCGGGACCGTCGAGGGTCACCAGCCGCCCCGCCGCCAGGTCACCCGAGACCGCGAAGCGCACCGCCGAGGGACAGGCCGTCGCTGCGCTTGGTCTCCTCGAGGGCGGCCGCGTCGCTCTGGAAGATCCGCTGCTGCTGCTCGGGAACGCCGAGTCGTCGGAGGGTTGCGGCACCACGCCGTCCTCGTCGACGGCGGACGGCCCCAGGCACCAGCTCTGGCGACGGACCTGCTCGTGCGTCGGCAGGCGCCCGGCCAGCGGGTGGTCGGGTCGGGCGACGCTGAGCACCTCGTAGACCAGCACCTGGTGCTGCACGAACCCGGCAGGCGGGGCGCTCGCCGCGGGACCGATCGCCACGTCGACGGTGCGGGCCGCGAGCAGCGCGGGAAACCGTGCGACCGGGTGCACGCTGAGCTCGACCTCGAGGTCGGCCGCGCGGCTCGTGAACAGGTCGATCAGGCCGGGGGCGGCGTGCTCGGCGAACAGGGTCGAGGTCGCCACCCGCAGCACCCGCCGACCGTCGCCGGCCTGGCTGACCTCGCGGACGGTGCGGTCCTGCAGACCGAGGATCTCCACCGCGCGGCTCGCCAGCCGCAACCCGCCCGGAGTGAAGGCCAGGCCGGACGCAGTCCGGGTGAAGAGCACGTCGTCGAACTCCTTGCGCAGCTGCGCGACGTGCATGGACACGGCCGCCTCGCTGACCCCGATCTCCCCGGCGGCGGCCTTCACCGACCCCAGCCGCACCACCGCGGCGAAGGCACGGAGCTGGGTCGGAGTCACCCGACCAACCTAACGTTGGCGAAGCACGGCGACGAGGAGGTCATGGGCGCCAACACCTTTGCTGCGACCCTCATCGCCGCGCATGAGCTGCGTCAGCTGCGCCACGGCCGCCCCACCGGGCGACCTTGGTCTCGGTCGTGCACGGACGTGGCGGGGCGACCATAACGTTGAGGTTGGTCGACGCGCGGCACCCATGAGTTGAGCGCGGCCGCTCGGGGAAGGGCTGACGTGTCGATTTCCGAAGCTCAACGCGATGTGCGTCAGCTGTATGCCGGCGGCTTCTACGGTCAGCTGGTGTCGGCGGTGGTCTGGCTGTCCGCCGCAGCCGTAGCGCAGTGGGTGTCGACCAGCGGTGCCGTCCTCGTCCTCTTCCTCGGTGGGACCCTGATCTTCCCGCTCACTTCGGGGATTATCCGACTCACGGGCCGCCCTGCGTCGCTCCCGCCCGGGCACCCGATGACGGCACTGGCGATGCAGATCGCGTTCACCGTACCCATCGGCCTCGTCGTCGTCGTGGCCATGCTGGCCGGGCGCGTCGAACTCTTCTTCCCGGCCAGCATGGTGATCGTCGGTGCGCACTACCTACCGTTCGTCTTCCTCTACGGCATGCGCAGGTTCGCCTACCTGTCTCTGGCACTGGTCGCGCCAGGCGTCGCCTTCTTGTTGTGGCTGCCGGTCCCTGCCGCCCTCGGCGGGTGGATCACCGCTGCCGTGCTGGTGATCTTCGCCTTCCTTCTGCGGGCGTCGGCTGCAGATATGAACGCCGAGGAACCGGCATCGGCACACTGACTCCTCACTGTCTCTGGGGTGCCGAAGGGCGATGCCGACATGAGTCTCAGCGTCGCGTGGTGTCCCCGGCATTCGCCTGCAGATGGCGGCGAGCGCCGGTTCACGTCTCTGCGAACCGGTCCAGATCCTTTCGCCACATCCGGGCAATGACTCGGTTCATGGTGTGGTGCAGCAGGAAGATCGCGACTTTGTCGCGTCGACGCACCGGGTGGGTACTCCACTCGACGTGCAGCCGGCTGCCGCCCAACCCGTTGGGGTCGATTCTCATGAACCCGGCGCCGGGATCTCCGTGGTTGGTCTCCAGCTCGGTCCACCGCACCACGCTGGGGTCGGACCAGTCGTACCGGACGATGACCCAGTATGGCGATCGTGGTGAGCCTTCGCGGGCTACCGCCCAGGTGTCACCCACGTCACGAACTTCATAGACCTGGGGATCAAGGCTCTTCCAGATCCTTGGCCGGCGGTCGGTGAACTCCGTCATGGCCCCAAGCACCTGCTCGGGCGACGCCTTCGTGTCCAGGTCGAACCTCATCTCAACGAGGCACCTGTCCCGGACATAGCGACCACAGCCGCTCCATGACTATCGGGGTAGGGGAGTCGAGACGTCCGCCGAACCTGCCGCCGGATCGCAAGGCGGTACCGACACGCGTGCGTGACCCGGGCCAAAGGCACTCCGGCCTCGGCCAGGGTCCGGATGCGGATCAGTCGCACGACCGCCGCTGCGTCGTAGGTGCGAGCCGGAGGCATCGCGTTCGGGCTCCGGGGGCAGTCCGACCTGGTGGTAGTGGCGCACCGCCGGACGGTGACCCCCGCGTAGGACGCCAGCCGTCCGATCGTCAGCATGGTCCCAGCCTGCCCGAAGCCGCCGCAGTCAGGCGAGCCGGCGGCGGTAGGCGAGCATCGCGAACCCGTAGGCCGCGGCGAGCAGCCCTCCGCACCAGGCCAGCGCGACCCAGATGTCGCTGCCACCGGCTGCCCGGCGAGCAGGTTGCGGATGGCGTCGACGATGGCGGTGACCGGCTGGTTCTCGGCGAAGGCCCGCACCGGGCCGGGCATCGTCGCGGTGGGCACGAAGGCCGAGCTGATGAACGGCAGCAGGATCAGCGGGTACGAGAACGCACTCGCCCCGTCGACCGACTTCGCCGTCAGGCCGGGGATGACGGCCAGCCAGGTGAGCACGTGCGCCCACAGCTCCGAACTGCGGGCGATCGGCATTGGAGCCGAGCAGCGCGAAGATGCTGCCGAGTGCCACCTCGAAGTCGACGCCGCGCAGCACCCGCAGCTCCTTGAACGACTTGACCAGGCCCAGGACGCGGATGGCCGATCCGGTCGTTGCGGCGGCTGGTGTTCCTGTGTTCATCGACATACGGCAATCGTCGAGGGTTGACCCTGCGTCAGGGTCAAGCCCGGCCGCCCGAGAGGTCGGGGGCGCCGCGAGCAGGCCCGGCCGGCTCGATCGTCCGGTTCGGTCAAGGCCTGCCCGGTGTCGGTCGGGCGAGCCGACGATGCTCGCGATCCGCCCCCTCAACGTTCGACATGACCGTGCCCCGCAGGGCCGGCGTCTAGGGTCGCAACCGTGGTGGACACCGACGTGGTCGTGGTGGGCGGGGGGCTTGCGGGCCTGCGCTGCGGATGGCGGCTTGCCGAGGCGGGCCGCTCGGTCGTCATCGTCGAGGCGGCGCAGGCGGTCGGCGGCCGCGAGCGCACCGACGTGGTCGATGGCTTCCTCCTCGACCGGGGGTTCCAGGTGCTCAACCCGGCGTACCCGGCGGTCCGCCGGTGGGTGGACCTCGACGCCCTCGAGCTGCGGCCCTTCGGTGCCGGGCTGCTCGTCCGCCGCGAGCGCGGCCTCACCGAGCTGTCGCATCCGCTGCGGCACCCCGCGGGTCTGCTGGCGACGCTGCGCAGCGGACTGCTCACCCCTCGGGTGTGGCCGCCATGGTGCGCTGGGCGGGTCCGGTGCTCGCCGCACCGCGGCGGGTGATCGACGGCCCGGATCGGCCGCTCCGCGAGGGCTTGGACCGGGTGGGCCTGACCGGCCCGCTGCGCGCGGAGGTCATCGAGCCGTTCCTCGCCGGGGTGCTCGCCGAGGACCGAGGAGAGACCTCGGAGGCCTTCACGAAGCTGCTGGTGCGGATGTTCGCGCTGGGTGTGCCCGGCGTGCCGGCACGCGGCATCCGGGCGCTGCCCGAGCAGCTGGCGGCCGCGGCGGTGCGGGCCGGGGCCGAATTCCGGCTGGGTGAGGCGGTCGTCGAGGTGAGCGACGGGGCGTCCAGCGGGGCGTCCGGCACGGTCATCCGACTGGCCGGCGGCGAGCGCCTGGCGGCTCGCGCGGCCGTGGTGGCGGTCGGCCCGGAAGCCGTGGGCGGGCTGCTCGACGTGCCTGCGCCGCCGACCCGGGGCCTGCAGACGTGGTGGTTGGTGGCGGGCGAGCGCCCGACGGCATCCACCATGATCGCCGTCGACGGCCGGCGGCAGGGGCCGGTCGTCAACACCGCGGTGATGACGAATGCCGCTCCGGAGCTGGCGCCGCCGGGCCGGCACCTCGTGCAGGCCACCTGCCTGCTGCCGGCCTCGGCGGGTGCGGGCGCGACGGAGGCCGAGGTGCGTCGGCAGGTCGGCAAGATCTACGGCGTCGACACCACGCGGTGGCAGCTGGTGCACCGCCACGACATCCCGCATGCCCTGCCGGCCCAGCCGCCCCCGCTGCGCACGACGTCGCCGGCACGGGTCTCGCCGTCGGTCTACGTGTGTGGCGACCACCGTGACACCGCGTCGATCCAGGGGGCGCTCGTCTCCGGACACCGTGTCGCCGGTGTGGTGCTCGCGGACCTCGCGTCGGCATGACGGCACGCCGCCGCGTACGGGTGCTCTACCCGCACCAGCTCCACGAGTCGCAGCTGGGAGCCGAGCGAGGCACCCGCTTCGTGCTCGTCGAGGACGACCTGCTCTTCCGCTCGCAGCCCTTCCACGCCCAGAAGCTGGTGCTGCACCGCGCCGCCGGCCGCCACTTCGTCGACCTGATGCGCGAGGAGGGGTTCGACGTCGACGTCGTCGAGACGGATGCCGGGCGCCCGTCCGGTGAACGCCTCGCCGAGCACCTGGCGGCGATCCGACCAGACGAGCTGAAGGTGTTCGACCCGGTGGACGACTGGATGCTGCGGGACCTGCGGCGGTCTGCGGCCGACGCCGGGGTCGCCCTCGCACCCGAGGACGTCGAGGAGTCGCCGGCGTTCCTGACGACGCGTCCCGAGATCGTCACGTGGTTCGGGGCGCACCGCCCCCGGATGTCGGGCTTCTACGCGTGGCAACGGCGCCGGCTCGACCTGCTCCTCGACGGCGGCCAGCCGGTGGGTGGCCGGTGGTCGTTCGACACCGAGAACAGGAAGAAGCTGCCGCGCGGCCACCCGGTGCCCGCCTGGACCGCGGCGGAGCGGACACCGCACGTGGAGGACGCCGTCGGGTGGGTGCAGGAGGCGTTCCCCGAGGCACCCGGGCGCCCCACCGCCTACGGCTGGCCGGTCACCCACGAGCAGGCCCGCGCCGCGCTGCGCGAGTTCGTCGACGAGCGGCTCGCGCAGTTCGGTCCGTACGAGGACGCCATCTCGACCCGCCATCCCGTGCTCTTCCACGCGGCCATCACGCCGGCCCTCAACTGCGGGCTCCTGACGCCCGGGGAGGTTCTCGACGCCGTGCTCTCGGCCGCCGACGAGCAGGACGTCGAGCTGGCATCGCTCGAGGGGTTCGTGCGCCAGCTCGTGGGCTGGCGGGAGTACATGCGGGCCACCTACCACCTCTACGGCCGGCAGATGCGCACGGCGAACCACCTTCGCCACGTGCGCCCGCTCGCCCCGGCGTGGTGGGACGGCACCACGGGCCTGGACCCCGTCGACCACGTCATCGAGGGCGTGCTCGAGCGAGGCTGGGCCCACCACATCGAGCGGCTCATGGTGCTCGGCAACGCCATGTGCCTGCTGCGCACCGACCCCGTCGAGGTGTACCGCTGGTTCATGGCGATGTTCGTCGACGCCTACGACTGGGTGATGGTGCCCAACGTGCACGCGATGTCGCAGTTCGCCGCCGGAGCGGCCCTGACGACCAAGCCCTACGTCTCCGGCAGCGCCTACCTACGTCGGATGTCCGACTTCGGGCCGGGAGAGTGGCGCGACGACTGGGACGCCCTCTACTGGGTCTTCGTGCACGACCACCGCGACGTCTTCGAGGGAAACCCTCGGTCGCGGACGGCAGTTCGCACGTGGGAGTCGATGGATGCCGCTCGCCGCGAGGCGCTCGTGACCCGGGGGCGTGCGGTCATCGACCGGCTGTGAGCGGGTTGCCGTGGGTGCGAGAGGCTGCAGCGGAGCGTCGCGCGGGGTATGGCGACCCATCCGTGCCAGCACCGCGTGCTGTCCCGTGGCAGCGGACATCGTCACTGCCCTGGCAGGTTCCTTTCGTCCAGCTCCGCGAGGAAGTCGCGGGCCTCGGAGACGGCAGGGTCGGACGGGTCAGCGCGTCGCAGTGCGCCTCGCAGGATCCTCGCTGCCTGCACCGGGTCGTCCTTGCTGTCGGCGAGCACGATCGCGTTGAGGAGAGCCTCCCGTAGCGGGGACGACTCGCTGATCGGGTCTGGCGGCCCTTCTTGGAAGAACCGAATCCAGTTGCCCGCAGGGTCGATCACGCTGAACCCCGACACACCTCCAACGTTCTTGCGAGGCCGCGGGCGAGTGATTCGGGGATAGCCCGACACCGGGAGCTTCCCGTAGCGGGCCCGGAGCCCAGCCGCGAAGGTGGCGAACATCGCCCCGGTGTCGGCCACCAGCACGCCGCAGGTGCTGTGTGACTGTTCAGCGAGGTGCCCCTCGAGCGCGTAGTACTGGAGGGGAAACCCGTGACCTTCCACCGCGACGAACGGGTTGGGCCTGGTCTGCCGGTAGGTGACGGTGAAGCCGAGCGCGGTGAGGAAATCCGCGATCTCGTCGATGTCAGCGCAGGGCAGCATCGGAATCACCGTGGGCGGCATACCCCATTCTTGCCACTCCTCGCCTGGTCGACGCCCTCGGTGCGTGCGCGCCGCCGGCGCGGAGGTCAGTCGCAGTAGGCCGCGGCCTCGCGGAGCAGGTGCTCTCGCGGGAGGGCCGCCCCCTCCTGCCATGCTTCGGCGTACGGACCGACGGCGAGCTCATCGAGGACGACGGCACGATCCACCTGCGGGAGCGGCGCGCGCGGCATCCCGACCCGGGTCTGCCAGGCGCGGCTGCCACCGGCGAGGCGCGCGGCGGCTTCCGTCTCACCCATCGCGAGGAGGACCGCCGCCAGGTCGGCCACGCAGGCGGGCGCTGCCCGGTCGACGCCGCCGGCCGCGAGGTGCCGAAGCGCCTGCGCGTACCTCGCGGCCGCATCGGGCAGGTTGCCGTGCGCCTCCTCGATCCGGCCCAGCACGCCGAGGGCGCTGCCGGCACCCCACGGGTCACCGCCCGCGCGGAAGATCCGAAGGGCCTCCTCCGCCAGGGGCTGGGCCGAGCCCAGGTCACCGTCGAAGGCCATCACCTCGGCCAGGTACGTCAGTACCCACGCGCTGTGCCACTGGTCCTGCTCCTCACGGAAGTGACCGAGGCTCTCCTCGTAGAAGGTCCGGGCCCGGGCCAGGTCGCCCTGCCGGCGTCGCGGCGTTGCCCAGGCTGATGAGCGCGATCGCCGCGCGGTGCTCGTCCCCGACCTGGCGGAACAGCGCCAAGGCCTCCAGGCAGAGCTCGAGGGTGCGCTCGGCATCACCGCGGTCGCGCGCGAGCACCCCGAGGTTGTTCAGCGAGCTGCCAACCCCGCGCACGTCGCCCAGCGAGCGCCGGATCGCCAGGGCCTGTTCGTGGAAGGCGGCGGCCTGGTCGTGGTCGTCCTGGTCGCGGGCGAGGTTCCCGGCTGCGTTGAGGGCCGCGGCACGTACGGCCGGCGGCACGGGCTCCGGGCGGGCCAGCCCGGCGGACAGCCAACGGCGGCCCTCATCCACGTGCCATCGCATCTCCCAGAACCGCCAGAGGGCGGCCGACGACCGCAGGAGCATCTCGGCCGCCTCGTCGCCCGGGGTCTGCTCGCACCAGGCCAGCGCAGCCCGGAGGTTGTCGAGCTCCTGGTGGAGGCGATCCACCCAGCCGGCCTGCTCCGCTCGACCCTCCAGCCCGAGGGCGGCCGACTCCGCGAGGTCGCAGAAGTACCGGGCGTGCCGCAGCCCCAGCACGGGCGCCTCCCCCGCCTCCTCGAGCCGTTCACGGGCGTACTGCCGGAGCGGTTCGAGCATCTGGTAGCGGGTGCCCTGGGCGGTGGGGTGCGCCGAGACGAGCGACTGCTCGACGAGGACGTCGAGGAGGTCCAGGACCGCGCCGGGGTGCTGCAGGCCCTCACCGCACACGTCCTCGGCCGCCGGCAGCGTCCACCCCCCGGAGAAGACGGCGAGCCTGCGGAGCATGGCCCGGCCCGCAGGGTCCAGCAGCTCGTCGCTCCAGGCGATGGCCGCGCGCATCGTCTGCTGGCGCTCGGGCAGGTCCCTCGACCCGCCGACGAGGAGGGCCAGCGGGTCGTCGAGCCGGGTCATGAGCTCGGTCGGGGTCAGCGCCCGAGTCCTCGCGGCCACCAGCTCCAGGGCGAGCGGTAGCCCGCCCAGGCGTCGGCAGATCGCGGCGACAGCGGCATCCTCCTGTCCGTCCAGCACGAAGGAAGGGTCCTTCTGCCGAGCCCGCGCGACGAAGAGGCGGACGGCCGGGAACGCGGCCGGCTCCGGCTCGTCCGTGCCGGGCTCCGCCGGCGGCACCTCCAGCGGAGCAACCTGGTACTCCTGCTCGCCCCGGAGCCGAAGCGGGGCTCTGCTCGTCGTCACGACCTGGAGCCCCGGGCACGCCAGGAGCAGCTGTGCCAGATCCGGCACCGCACCCAGGAGGTGCTCCATGTTGTCGAGCACGATCAGCACCTGCCGGTCACCCAACGCGGAGCGCAGCGAGGTCGCGATGTCGGTGCCGCCTGCATCGGGCAGTCCCACGGCGCGCCCGACGGTCGGAAGCACGAGGGTGTGGTCGGCGAGCGGCGCCAGCTCGACCCACACGGCGCCGTCGCCGTACGTGTCGGCCACCCGGCGAGCCAGACTCAGGGCCAGCCGTGTCTTCCCCACCCCGCCGGGACCGACCAGGGTCAGCGCCTGGATGCCGGGCGCGGCGAGCAGGTCGCACAGCACCTCGAGGTCCCGGTCACGCCCGATGATCGGCGTCGGCTCACCGGGCAGTGCGGGCTCGGGGTTCCACCCGGGCCCAGCCGATCGGTACCGGTCGTGGCTCTGCAGCACCAGGGCGCAGCGCCACGGACAGCGAGGCGCGCGCCTCCTCTCCCAGGTCGAGGGCGTCGGCGAGCCGTCGCAGCGTGTCAGGGTAGGGCCGCTTGCGCTCGCCCCGCTCGAGCGCACCGATCGCGTTCGCGGACAGACCTGCTCGAGCCGCCAGCTGCTCCTGGGAGTAGCCCGCGGCCTCTCGGTGGCGGCGGAGCCGCTCTCCGAAGGGTTCCTGCGGACCAGCCACGGCATCGTGCTCCATGCATCGTGCTGCCCAACCACGCGGCAGCGGCGACCTTCCCACGTGCGCCACACAGTAGTCCGCCTCCCACTACAGCGGTAGACGCCACCTGCGCCCCAACTGTTGCGGAGTCGGGGGGAACTGTTGGGGGCGCGTGCGTGGTGTGCCCGTCGGCCCCCGCCGAAGACTGGACGACGAGGGCCGTACGCCCCGAACAGTCCACTCCCGCACTCCCGACAGGAGCATCCAGCATGTCCGTCGCCTCCACCTCGGTCGGCACCGTCACCACCGGCGCCGACCCCTTCGACACCCTGCGCGAACGGCTGGAGGGCCACGTGCTCACCGCCGACCACCCGGCATACGACCAGGCCCGCACGACCGTCTCGCTGCGCAACGACCGGCGTCCCTCCGCGATCGTGCAGGCGCTCTGCCCGGACGACGTCGCGGCCGCGGTCCGCTTCGCCCACGAGCACGACCTGCTCCTCGCCGTGCGGAGCGGCGGCCACAGCATCGCCCTGCAGAGCGTCGTCGACGACGCCCTGGTCGTCGACCTGTCGCTGATGAAGCGCATCGAGATCGACCCCGCGACGCAGACCGCGCGCGTCGAACCCGGTGCGACCTCCGGCGACCTCGCCTGGCCGGCGCACGCCCACGGCCTGGCGCTCAGCACCGGCGACACCCAGTCCGTGGGCATGGGTGGCCTGACCACCGGCGGAGGCATCGGCTACCTCGTGCGCAAGCACGGGCTCACCATCGACAGCCTCCTGTCGGCGCGGGTCGTGACCGCCGACGGCCAGATCGTGACCGCCAGCCCGACCGAGCACCCCGACCTGTTCTGGGCGATCCGCGGCGGCGGCGGCAACATGGGCGTCGTCGTCGAGTTCACCTACCGCCTCGCCCCCGTCAGCCACATCCTCGGTGGGCTGCTCGTGCTCCCGGCGAGCCGAGAGGTGATCCGTGGCTACCTCGACTACTCCATCGCCGCGCCGGACGAGCTCACCACCCTCGCGGACCTCACCAAGGCGCCGCCGGCGCCGTTCATCCCGGAGGAGTGGGTCGGGAAGCCGGTCCTCATGGTCCTCATCGCGTGGAGCGGGAGCCTCGAGGACGGGGAGCGCGCCCTGGCACCGCTGCGCGCGCTCGCCGAGCCGGTTGCCGACGTCGTCAGCTGGATGCCGTACCCGTCGATCTACGAGTTCACCGCCCACCTGGCGGAGCCGCACGGCGCCTCCATCCGGATGATGTTCGCCGACGACCTCAGCGACGAGGCCATCGACGCGATGCTCGCCGCGGCCGAGGCGAGCACCGCCCCGGCGCTGGTCCACCTGCGCGGGCTCGGCGGTGCCTTCGGCCGGGTCCCCACCGACGCAACGGCGTTCGCGCACCGCGACCGCCGCTACTTCGTGGCCGTCATCGCGGTCTGGCTGGACGCCGCGGACGACCCGCGCCCGCACGAGCAGTGGACGATCGCCCTGTGGGAGCGGCTGCGCTCCGAGGGACGCGGCGTCTACGTCAACTTCCTCGAGGACGAGGGCGCCGACCGGGTCCGCGACGCCTACCCGGCCCGCACCTTCGAGCGGCTGGCCGCGATCAAGCGGCGCTACGACCCGGACAACCTGTTCCGCCTCAACCAGAACATCCCCCCGCGAGCTGAGCGCCCCACCCGGCGTGGCCCCAGCTCGTGTCCACCGCACGGGCACCCATCGAACCCCCGCAACACCCCGCCGCCGACCCCGAGTCCGAGGTCGGCGGAACCACCACGAAACACCAGGAGAGACACCATGCACGTCACGCAGCACCCTCACCGCCGCCGTCGCCGCCACCGCCGCGCTGATGCTCGCCGCACCGGCGGCCCAGGCAGCGACGTCCGAACGGTTCGACCGCAGCGCCTTCGACAGCACCCCGGTGGTCACCGGCTCCGGCTACGAGATGTCGGGAGCGACCGCCGGCGAGCTCGGCGGGCACCTCAGCCTCGCGCATCCAGGCGAGCGACGGCACCGTTCCCGCGCCAGGGTCAGTGCGAGACCGCCGACGTCCGGGCGCGTCCTCACGGTCGCCCCGGCTGAGACGTTCGCCATCGAGACCACGGGCGAGCTCTGCAGCCACTTCATCGACGGCACCCCGACGCTCAACGCCTACTTCGGCAAGAAGCAGGTGAAGCTACACCGGCACCCACAAGCGCGCCCGCGTCACCGACGGGATGATCGGCTTCACGAACAGCTGGCTCGGCGCCCAGGGCTCCGTCGGCCTGTCGGTTCGCTGGTGATCCTCCAGCGCCCGTTGGCCACCCGGCTGGACGTCGTCGACGACGTCCAGCCGGCGTCTGCCCGCTTCGCCAGTCCCCATCCGTCGGTGCGGCACCATCCGGCGCGGGTGGCCAGAGTGACGGTCCCGGGTCAGCGGCCGGCCGCTCCCGGCACGGCGACGTCGACCCAGACGAGGCGGTGGTCGCTCGGGAAGAACCCGGTCGTCAGGCGCGACAGCGGGTTGCTGGACGGCTTCCAGAAGACGGCCGAGTCCTTGATCCGCAGGTTGACGCTGGGCAGCACATAGTCGGCGCGCAGGTTGCCCGGGGGCTCGGAGAAGTCAGCGGTGTCCTGCGCCGACGGGCTGCGGTGGCTGAGGTTGATCCCGCCCTGCACCAGGCTGGCCTCGACCGCGCCCCGGCTCGACGGCACCGGGCGGTCCTGCACGCGCGGCAGGTCGAGGAGCTGCTGGATCGCGCCGGGGATCGAGTCGCCGTCGTAGGGGTCGGAGTTCTGGTCGCCGGCGATGACGAACGACGACCCCGGCCGCAGCCCGCCCGAGCGGCCCGCGTCGTCGGTGATCCAGGACGAGCTCCGCCTGCCCGACACGTAGTCGGCCCAGAGCCGGATCTCGTCGTGGTTGCGCGTGCCGTTGCGGTCCTCGGGGCCGTCGAAGACGGGCGGGGTCGGGTGCGAAACGAGGAAGTGCACCGTCTTGGCGCCGACCCGCACCGGCACGTCCCAGTGCGACTTGCTCGACAGGCGAACCTGCTCCAGCTCGGCGGGCGAGTACCAGTCAGCCGGGCGCGGGTGTGGTCGGGTCGTCGGGCAGGAGCGCGCCCGGCATGTCCTTCCAGAGCAGGTGCTGGAACGTGCGCACGGCCCGCGTGTCGATCGGGTGCTTGGAGTACACCGCCATGCCGAACTGCCCGGGGTAGAACCCGAATCCGAACGCGTCGTTGGGGCCGCCGACCGCACCGTTGTTGTCGAGGTCGAGACCGCTCGGCACTCCGGTGTTGACGGGGGCGACGAAGCTGTAGGGGTAGTCGACGGGGCGGGCGCCGTTCTGCGCCCGCTCGAGGTAGTTGTCCCGGAACAGCCGCGCGGCCACCCCGCCCGCGTCGTAGTCGAACTCGTTGATCAGCAACAGGTCGGGGTCGGTGCGCTGGATGACCTCGGCGACCGCCCTGGCCTGCGCGTTGTCGGGGGTCGAGAGGTCGCTGACCAGCGCGCCCTCGGCCGTGCGGTTGAGCGAGGCGTTGAAGGTCGCGACCCGCAGCGTGCGGTCGTGGCCTCCGGATGCCGTGGTGCCGGCGCTCGCGGCGCTCGCGGCGCTGCGGGGCGGCGGCTGTCGTGGCGAGGGTGGCAGCGGTGAGGGCGGCCGCGGCGAGCGCCCAACGGGTCATGGAGGAGGTCCTGAGCATGCCTTCGAAGGTATGCCGGTCGGCGCGGCCGTGGGGCAAACGGTGCGTGGCGATCGGGTGACGCCGCGGTCATCCGTGCCCATGCGCGGGTCTGCCTCGCGGGGCTGGTGTCGATCGCGCGAGCTTCGCCCCGGTACGAGGTACCGCACCAGCCCACAGCGGGGCGCAGGGCTGCGCGGCTGCGGGAATCGAGCGATGGTCGAAGCCTCGGCGGCGGCGTATGCCGATGAGGCGGGTGCGCGATCTCCATGACGCACGGTTGGACCTGCTCCTGGAGCTGTACCGGATACCCCGTGAGGTCGATCGCGGCTACGCGGGTTTCCGGAGCGAGGTCGCCGATCGGGAGCCACCCGCATGCCTGCTGTGACAGGACGTCGATCCGGTCCGCGGGAGCGCGGGCCTGTCGCGTCGTAGGGTGCAACACGATGATTCGGACCTACGCACCCGCCGATCGTGACGCGCTCGCGGACCTGTTCACCCGGGCCGGCGCGCAGTCGCCCACGGGTGAGCTGTGGCGCCACCCGGCATCGGAGCGGATGGTCTACCTCGACCCGTACATCGACAACTGCCCGGACACGCTCTTCCTCGCCGAGGTCGACAAGGAGCTGGTCGGCTACCTCACCGGTTGCCCAGACACCGCGCTGCTGGCGAGCGAGGACGAGCGGATCACCGAGGCGATCGCCCGGCACAAGGTCATGCTGCGGCCCCGGTCGATGCCGTTCTTCCTGCGATCCATGGCCGACCTGCTCCACGCGAAGGTGCGCGGCGGCGATGTCGCCACCGGCGAAGCGGTGGACCCCCGCTGGCCCGCACATCTGCACATCAACGTCGTCCCCCAGGCTCGAGGAACCGGCGTCGCCCACGAGCTGATGGCTGCCTGGCAGGACTGGCTCACCCGTTCCGGCTCCCGCGGCTGCCACCTACAGACACTGGTCGAGAACACCCGCGCAACCAGGTTCTTCCTGAGGTCCGGCTTCGTCCCGAACGGCCCCACCCCGGTGGTTCCAGGCGTTCGCCACCAGGGCCAGCGAGTGCACCAGCAGACCATGGTGTGGACTCCGACCCCACCAGGCTGACGTCTGGGAGCAGGGCAGTGTCGGGCAGCGGGTCAGGCCGATTGCTGTCGGCGGATCAACACGTAGGCCTTGCAGCCCAGGCAGAGCCCGGTGGAGGCGTTGAGGGTCGCCAAGCCGATGGCGAGTGCCGTCAGGCAGTAGCCGGCGACGTCGACGCCAAGCACGAAGAAGGTCAGGGCCAGAGCAGTGAGCACGAAGCCGAGGAACTGCGCGAACCTCGCCGGCCGAGCATCCTCCAATTCGGTTGGTGCTTCGATCCGGGGCCAGATGAAACGTGCGTAGATCTGCGCCCACACGGACCACTGAAAACTGACGAATGCGGTGAAAGCGAACACGGCGACCTGGGAGGCGAGCAGTCCGAGGCCCAACGGTCGAACAACGTCGAGGATGAGCAGTGCAAGGGCAAGTACGGTTCCGGTCGCGCCGGCGCTGAATCGCGTGAGGCGCGGATCGACATGGGCGCGGAGCGGGCACGCGGTGAGTCGGTTACCGGACATGATCGGCCTCCGGAAGTAGGCCAACGGATCGATCAAGAGTAGGTGTCCACTGGTCGCGTCACAATGCCGCGATACAGGCCCACCCCGGGGGTCGGGGATGGCGGGGTAGGCGGGGATGCGTCGAGCCAAGACCCGCTTGGTGGGCGCTCGGAGTCGCCCCCGTACCTCTCCGTCGTCAGTCAGGCCCTAGGGTTCCGGATGTGGGACGCATCTACGCCGACGCAGAGCAGCTCCAAGCGGTCTTCTCCGAGATGTTCGACGACATCGCCGACGACGACGGGATGGACGGGCTCGTCGCACAGCAGATGGTGATCAACTTCCGCTTGCACGACCCCTCGAGCGACATCTGGGTCGACGGCAGGACCCGGCCGGTCGCCACGGCCTTCGAGCCCATCGGGGTCGATGCGACGCTCACCGCCGAGCTGAGCGCCGACTCGATGCACGAGCTGCTGCTGGGCACGCTGCCACTCGGCAAGGCGATGCTCTTCCGCAAGCTCAAGGTGTCGGGCTCGAAGTCAGGAGCACTCAAGCTCGAGCCACTCCTGCACGCCTGCCAGTCCGCCTACCCCGGGATCGTCGACAAACGCCTGTGAGGAGGTGCCCCCAGGGTCGCCGGGTTGGCACTTGGCGAGGTGGTAGCCAGCAGTGGGTTGGAAGAGACCTGCTATCGCTGAGTAATGCACTCTAAACGGTTGTGCGAGAACGGCGTTCGATGTCATTCGTCCACCGGGCATGCTAGGCCACCCTCACCCATGGAGAGGAGAGGCTGACTAGGGGCATGGCCGGGCCCACCCGGTCCACCTCTGCGAGCACATGCGGAAGGGACACCCCCGCGAGTCCGTTCCACGCGAGCTCTGGTTACGCGACGATGGGATGCATGGACGAGCCCACCTTCCGCACGATCTTCGAGCCGTTCCGCATCCATTCGGTGGAGCCGTTGCGAATGAGCACCCGCGATGAGCGCCGCGGGTACCTGCGAGACGCTGCCTTCAACCTGTTCCAGGTACGTGCCGAACATGTCTTGGTCGACCTGCTGACTGACTCCGGTACCGGTGCGATGAGCAGGGACCAGTGGGCGGCGATCCAGCACGGTGACGAGTCATACGCCGGGTCGCCGTCGTACTACATCTTCGCTGACGCGGTTCGCGAGCTCTTTCCGTTCGAGCACGTCATCCCGGTGCACCAAGGCCGGGCAGCGGAGAAGATCCTCTTCTCGGTGATCGGCGGGCCGGGCAAGGTCGTCCCGAACAACACCCACTTCGACACGACACGGGCGAACGTCGAGGCGACCGGGGCCCGGGCCGCCGACCTTCCCATCCGCGAAGGCCGCGACCTGTCCTCGCAGCACCCGTTCAAGGGGAACATGGACCTGGCGGCTCTTGAGGACCTGCTGGTGGATCGAGCAGACGACGTGCCGTGCGTCTTCGTCACGATCACGAACAACAGCGGTGGTGGGCAACCCGTCTCGCTGGCGAACCTGCGGGGCGTGCGTGAGGTCTGTGACCGCTTCGGCAAGCCGCTGTTCCTCGACGCGTGCCGGTTCGCCGAGAACGCGTGGTTCATCCGCGAGCGCGAGGAGGGCCAGGGCGAGCGGGAGGTCGCCGACATCGTGCGTGACATGGCCGCCCTCGCGGACGGGATGACGATGAGTGCCAAGAAGGACCCCATGGGCAACATCGGCGGTTGGCTGGCGATGAACGACGACGACCTGGCAACGGCCTGTCGCAACACGCTGATCCTCACCGAGGGCTTTCCTACCTACGGCGGCCTCGCGGGGCGCGACCTGGAGGCGCTGGCCCAAGGCCTGAAGGAGGTCGTGCAACACGACTACCTGAGGTATCGGATCCGGTCGACTGCCTACTTGGGGGCGGCCCTTCAGGAGCGCGGGATCCCCGTGCTCAGCCCGTTCGGCGGGCACGCCGTCTACATCGACGCGCGGGCGCTGGCGTCTCACCTGGACCCGTTGGAGTACCCGGGGCACTCGGTGGCCGTCGCTCTGTACGAGACGGGTGGGATCCGTTCCTGCGAGATCGGCACGGTGATGTTCGGGAGGCAACCGGATGGCACCGAGGTGCCGGCCCCCATGGACCTGGTCCGGCTCGCGATTCCCCGGCGCACCTATACCCAGAGCCACATCGACTACGTGATCGAGGTCTGCGAGGAAGTGGCCGCGCACGCCGACGCGCTCCCCGGGTACCGGATCGTCGTGGAGCCGAAGACTCTGAGGCACTTCACCGCTTCCTTCGAACCCCTGGTCCACCCTGCTCGGACCACGGGCGCGACATAGCGCTGCGAGACGAACCGGAACGGGAGATGGTGCCGTGTCGTCGGCCCTTCCGGCCGCCAGAATTGGGTCTCGTGACGATAGACCGTCCGGACGGTATAGTTAAGGAATGAGTCCTCGACCGTCGAAGAGAGAGTCCTTGCTGCGCGCCGCATCCGCGCTGGTGGCCGAGCGTGGCTACTCGGCCTTGACCCTGGACGCGGTGGGGGCTGCGACCGGTGTCAGCAAGGGCGGGGTGCTGTACCACTTCCCCACCAAGGAGGCGCTGGTGGCAGCGCTGGTCGAGGAGTTGGCGCGCGGCTTCGATGCCGACCAGGGCGCCGCGCACGAGGCAGACCCGGTTGCCCCGGGCGCATGGACGCGTGCCTACCTGACGGCCAGCGCCGCGCCGGCTCAGGACGAGTCAGAACAGCTCGCCGCCGTGGCGTTGCTCGCCGCGGTGGGGTACGACCCGTCGCTACTTGAACCGATCCAGGACCGCTACCGACACTGGGTCGACCGGCTGGACGACGACGGGCTGCCTGGGGTGGATGCTCATGTGGTGCGGCTGGCCGCTGACGGGCTGTGGGCCGCTGACCTGTTCGGCCTGGCGCCACCAGATGCGATGCTGCGGGCGCGGATCCACACCCGACTCGGCGAGTTGGCCGGCGCGAGCGGTGGACGGCGACCATGAGGGCGGCACGCCTCGCGTGGCCCGGGATCGCCTTGGCGATCACCTTCGTCGACGACTTCGTGGCCGGGCCCATCTTGGCTGCCACGGCCGCCCTGGTCGGCGGCCGCGGCGGAGTGACACTCGGGGTGGTGGTGTTCACGGTGCTCGTCGGCCTGTTGGTCGGCTCTGCGGTCCTGGCCAGCCGCGACTTGGATCCCCAGGTCCAGGCGCGCATCGACGGCGCGGTCGGCTCCGCCTCGAAACGACGCTTCGTCGGTCAGTACGTACACCGCGTGGGCGACGACCACCCCTGGTCCACCGCAGTGGTGGCTGCCGTGATCAGTCCCGTGTTGGCCGTGTTGCTGGCGCGGATGGTCCACCCGACGCAGAAGCTCGTGCGCACCACCGTGGTGTCGGTCCTGGCCTACGGTTTGGCGTTCTCGTTGTTCTACTCCGGTTGGGGCGCCGGCGCCGCCGCGGTGATCTGATCGGCTGACCCACGGTGTGGAGCCGTCCAGCCACGGTCGGAGTCGCACGCTGCGATGATCGGCCGATGAGCCCGGAGAACGAGCCCACGGACCCGGCCGCCGTCCGTCGCCGCCAGGCACGGGAGAACGCGGAGTACCACCACGCGGCCGCAGCGCGGGCGGCGGAGGCCGAGGCGCGGCAGACGGCACCGATGGTGGCGGCGTTCGCCGAGGCGATGCGGTCAGCCGGCGTCGAACCCACCCGGCTGCGGGCACTCCCCTACAGCGGTCCGGGGACCCTGCGCACCGACGTCGTCGGCTGGTACGTGAGACGGGACCACCGGGCCGCCGTCGGCACGGATGGCCGCTGGTACGTGCTCGTCGTGGCGCCCAGCCTGCGCGGCCGGTTGGCCGGCATCCACGTCGACCCGAGCCCCGCCCCGCTCCAGGTCGGAGCCGGGGGCCGCGACGGTGACTCGGTGGCCCTGGACGTCCTGCTCCAGCTACGTCTGGATGCCGGGCCCGACTTCCCCCCCTGACGCCCCGAACGGCACGGATTCGCACGCCCCTTCGCTCAGCCGCGCTTCTGACGCTGGGGCCAGTCGCGCGACAGGGGGTGGCTGCCAGAACCGGATCACGCCTACAGAGGGCCACAAGGAATTCCCAAGGCGGGTGGTTGACCGTGGAAGGGCCGAGAGCGAACGAGCACGGTCGCCCGTTCCCCGGTTCCTCTCAAGGGGTTCGAGCATGAATGCATCATCACCATCGCCATCACTGGCTGCCGAAGGCGCGACGGCGCCGGATGCGAGCAGGCGTCGGCGCGACCGCTGCGCTCGGCTTGGCCCTGACGCCCATGCTGATGCTCGCCGCGCCAGCAGCCGCGGCGGTACCTGCGTTCCCGAACAACGTTGTGGTCTTTCCCAACCGTGACTTCGTGTCCCTCGAGGGCTACTCCGAGCACGCGGGAGAGACCGCCCTGCTCGAGGTGACCCGCCCGGGTGTCGGCGTGGTCGGTTCCGCCACGGCGGTGGTCTCCGGCACCGATGTCGCATTTGAGGTCAACCACCCCGGTGGCGTGTGCTGGGGCAACGGCACTGACCTGCAGGTGACCCCGGACATCATCGCCGGCGACATCGTCTCCGTCAGCTTCCCGGACGGCTCGCACGATGAGACCACGACCTCCACGGCCACCGTCACCCAGGACATGGTCAAGAACGGCACGACGGTGACCGTGGTCGGCACCTTCGACCCGACGACCGTCAACCCGGACTTCCTGGAGCAGCGGATCATCAACCCCGACCTGGTGGCGGTCATCGGCAAGCGCGACGTGCGCGCCCTTCCTGGTCCGATCGTTCCGGCCGCCAAGGGGGGATACAGCTCGGGGATGTCCTTCCCATCGGCGGGTCACTTCGAGGCCACCTACGTGTTCGACACCCAGGAGGCCGCAGACACCGCCGCGGCGGCCGACCTCGGCGAGCGGGCGATGAACTGGCAGGTCCAGGATGCCGACGGCAACCGCCAGGGCCTGACCATCTCCGAGTTCGGTGAGGTCGGCGGCCCCGGGTTCGGCGGATGCCCCGCGGGACCGGCCGACCAGAGCGCCCCGGCCGGCAGCGCCTCGGTCGTGCGCACCGGTGCCACCGCCTTGCTGAAGTGGACCTCGGTCGCGAGCGTCCCCACCGCAGACCCGGTGACCGGCTACAGCATCGAGGCTGTGGGCGTCCCCGACGCCTCGGGCCGCCAGACCAGCACCGGACTGCGGGTCGGCGTGGACGCGACCCAAGCCACCCTCTCCGGGCTCGACCCGGCCGCGTCCTACACGTTCGAGGTCCGCTCGATGGCCGGCGCGAGCATGAGCATCCCGTTCAGGATGGGGGCCGCCGACACGACCGCCCCGACCCTCGACCTGAGCCCGGCGCCCGTGGCCGGAACCGTGGTGACAACCAACGCTGTGACCATCAACAGCAACGGCCAGGTGTTCTTCACCACCGATGGTTCCCCGGTCATCTCCGGCGACCTGCCCTCGGACAACGCGACCCTGCTCGAAGGACAGTCCATCCCCATCACCACGGCGGTCACCCTCAAGATCGCCGCATTCGACCAGGTGGGCAACAACGTCCTTGTCGAAGGTGACTACGCGCCGCCCACCGTGGCCTTGCCTGAAGCCCCGACCGGGCTCGCCGGCACGGCAGGCGAAACCTCGATCGCACTCACCTGGACCCCCCTCACCGACTCCACGGTGACCGGCTACCAGGTGAAGGTGTACGACAACACGGGGACCGCGCTTGCGACCCAGCCGCCGGTCACGTCCGTGCCACGGCAAACGGTCACGGGCCTCACGCCGGGTACGACGTACCAGTTCTCCGTGGCCGCGAAGAACCCGGCAGGTACCGGTACGGACTCGAGCCCACGACTGACGCTGGCGACCACACCGGCCCAAGACCACATCACGATCACCACCGCCAGGTGGAAGTCGCGCGACTTCAGAGTGATCGGCACCGGCGACAGGGTCGGCGCGACCATCCAGCTCTACCGGGTCAATGCCAACGGCACAGCCGGTGACGCCATTCCAGGGGCCACAGCCCAGGTCGTGGCGGCCGCGCCGCCGGGCATCGGGGACTGGACGATCCGGATCCGCTCTGCCGCCGGGACCACCAACCCCGGACGGATCATCGCCAAGTCGGACGGTGGCGGCACCACACCGCCGTTCACGGTCGCCAACGGCTGAGCTCCACTCGACCAACCAGTCCGGCAACGAGCCCCCACCTACGGGATGGGGGCTCGTTGCTGGGACTGACCTCTTGCGCACGTGCGCTGCGAGAGGGCCGACATCCACGTCGACCCGAGCGCGGCCCCGCTCAAGTTCGGAGCCGGCGGCCGCGACGGCTTAGGTGCGTCGCAGCGACCGGGGCTCAGCCAGCTTCGATGAGCTCGCGCAGCGGACCCTCCAGGTATCGGACCGCGTCCGCGACAGCGGCAAGGGCCATCTCATCTGGAACCGCCCCCTCGGCGTAGGCGTCGGTCATCGGCTGGAGCTGTCGAAGCACTTCCTCGCCGAGGCCACGCAGGTGCGACCCGAGAGGCTGGCGCATCAGTGTGGAGACCTTCAGGAGGTCGTGGACGGCCGCAATGGTTTCGACCAGTACTGGTCTGGTTCGCCGGCTCGGTAGACCGCTTGCCAGTTCCCGGGCGAGGTCACCCAAAGAGTCACGAGTCCGCTGTAACGCCCCTGTCAGTCTCTGTTGTTGGCTTGCCGTACTTGGCTCGTCCCTGAGCATCCTCGAGAGCAGTGAGGCGCTGCCGGCGGCGACCGCGGTACCGACCAACTCGGATCCTCCGGCGGCCAGGGCGCCCCCCAGCGCTTCGCCGACAGACGCCGCGGCGGCTCCCGCCCCGGGTAGCAGTGCCACGGCCGATGCCGCCAGCACTGCAGGCCCGGCGACCAGGACGCCACGACGGACGACAGAGGCGAGTCGACGGCCACCCGAGGCCCGCTCCGCCGACGTCAGGCTCCGCTCCTCCACGTACTCGATGCACGAACGGAGCCGCATCTGGAAGATCGTCAGGTTCGCCCGAGCCGTGCGTGTGCCGGACGAGTGGTCGTCGACGACCCTGGCCGCGAGCACGTCGGCGACGGCGTCCTTGATCTCGACCGCCCACTCCGACGCATCGGGAGGAGGCGCATAGCCGAGGTAGTCCAAGAGTCCCTCGATGTCCTGATCGAGGATCTCGCTGATCCAGAGCGCCGAAGCTTCGGTGACCGTGTCCACGCGGTCCTCGGCCGCAGCCAGCCGTTCCCACAGCACCCGGTCGTGAAGGAAGCCGCCGAGGGCATCGAGCAGCTGCCGCCCAGCAGGGAGGAGGTAAGCACCCCAATCCTGGGGATCCGGGTTGGACCGAAGCGCCGCAAGAGCGGCACGACCGCGGCCGCGAGCCCTTCGCAGGTGAGCAGCATGACTGACCGCCGTCATCGCGACCTCGGCCTCACCCGCGGGCTCGGAGTGGTCCGTTTCGTATCCCTGATCATCCAGCGGCCACTCGAGAACCTCGTCACTCGGTGCGCCCAGGGACCAACTGAGGGTCTCCCCTTCGCCTCCCACCCCTGACGGCTGTTGCCGTGCCCGGCCCCCAGCGGCCGGATCGCGTTCAGGTTGCCTCGCCTCCACCATGCGGCCGCTCCTCCGTCCTCATGCTGTCGTGCCACGACGGTCACTCGCACCATCCCACGCGATCCATAAGGGTGCTACTCCAGCACCGCCGGACATCGGGACATGCTGCCCCACGAGGAATGTGAGGCACCCTTCCTAGTCGCGCAACCAGGTGAACGTCACCCGCGCGCCCGGCCGGATGCGGCCAAGGTCCCCGAGCCGATAGGCCAGCCGGTGCGCGCCAAAGACCTTGGCCTTGTGGAACTCCAGGTGCTGACCAACCAGTTGCCCCGCATCCACGTACAACCGGTCCGAGCGTCGCGAATCCTCCGTATGGAGCATGCGGCGATCGCCTTGGCTTTCGGTGACCCTCAGCCCCTTCCACCACGTGACCCCACCGCTCTCGAGGACGATCTCGATGGTGGCCGGGTCGACCGCCTCGAGCGTGACCCTTGCCCGGATGACGTCACCGTCGGGCAGCGGAGCATCGAGCAGCATGGCCTCCCACGAGCAGCCGAGTGGAAACACGTATCGGTCATACAGGGGTGGCCGGACGATGCTGGTCTGCATGGCGAAGGTGTTCCACGGTCGCATCGGGACCGGGATGCCGTCCACGAACTTCCCAGCGTTGGGGTCCGGATTGACGTCGACGCGCTCCTGGTCGCGTTCTTCCCCATATACCTGGATCGGGTCGACTCGGGCGAGAAGGTCCCGGTGGTCGCCCCGGGCGCGCAGCTGCCAGCTGGCCCACAGGCGGTCGACGTTGGCGTGCAGTAGGAACACGAAGGGATCCTGGAAGGCCGTGTGCCCGTCACCAATGGATCCGCCCAAGTAGCCGTGGACGAAGTTGTGGGCCCTTTCCACGTCGAGGCGCATCGACGGGTAGTCGTCTTCTGCGATGACCCAGTCGTCCGGGTCGACCATCGTCGGGTCGCCAGCCGCCACGTCCCTCGTGTACGTGAAGTTGGGAAAAGGGTCCCCGGCAGGCCCGGTGTCGCTCCCCATGAACGCCGGGGTGAACAGGTTCACCGTCCCCCCCTTCAGCCGACGAGGGTCGGTGCGCCAGTCCCAGTAGTGAAGCGTGACATCGGGATCCACCCTGCGCAGCAGTGCCTCAAAGCGGTTGACCAGTTCCCGATGCCACGGAAGGAAGAGTGGACCGTCATGGACGTGGCTCACCTGGTGGATCTCGTCCTGCAAACGCCACAAGGTCGAGCCGGAGTCCGAGGGAATCCGGTCCAAACCGAGGATGGCGTCGCGAAGCCGAGCCCGCTCCTCCGCACTCACGGTGGCGATATTGCGCCGCGCCCGCGGCGTCACGACGATCGGGGCAGGCCCGTCGTTCGGGCGGCAGCTGGGCAGTTGAGCCAGATTGCTGAACCGGTATCCGTCGGGCGCGGCACGCAGGTAGGGGCCACGCGCCCCGTGGACCACGGATATCCGCACACGGACGCCTTGCCGCATGACGTGGTACGTGTGGGCCCCGGTCTCGATGTCGTGGATGACGTCGACGGCAGAACGGGGAGACCAGTCCTCCCCGTGGTGGCAGACCGCCACCGGCCTCCCATTGGACCGCCTGCGCATTCCGGTGACTTCGCGATCAGCCATGACTCCCCCTTACAGCTAGCTGAACCCCCGGGTTCGACGGTAATGGCCCATTGCGCACGTGCGCTCGTTCCGAACCGGCGTACTTGAGCCTCGTGTGGGACATCACGCGGCGTGGAGCGAGTGCGTCGAGCGGCAGGGCCCAAGGGAACTCTTGACAGGTGTCATGCCGCCGGGAACGCTGACTCCACGCCGGCCGCCGCAGGCATCACCGCCCACAACGGCTGGCGTCCCGGCGGCCGATGGCGCCGCCCCACCGGCAAAGGAGCCTGACTATGACCTCGATCGACCTCACGGGGCGCACGGCGCTCGTCACCGGGGGGGCCCAGGGCCTCGGAGAGGGCATGGCGACGGCGCTGGCCGCGGCCGGGGCACGGGTGATGGTCGCCGACATTCAGGATGCCGGACGCGAGACGGCGGAGCGCCTGGGCGCAGGACACGGCTTCGTCCGGCTCGACGTCACCGACGACGCCAACTGGGAGTCGGCGGTCGCCGAGACCGTCGAACGGCTCGGTGGTCTCGACATCCTGGTCAACAACGCGGGCATCGAGATCACCAGCTTGATCACGGAGGTCTCGGCCGACGACGTGCGCGCCATGCTGAGCGTCAACATCCTCGGCACCACCCTGGGCCTCAAGCACGGCCTGCGCGCCATGCGCCCGGGCGGGGCGGCCGGCAAGGGCGGCAGCATCACCAACGTGGCCTCGGTCGCGGCGACCATCGCGTTCCCGGGCATCTCCGTCTACTCGGCCACCAAGTCGGCCGTCGACCGCCTGACTCGCGTTGCGGCCATGGAGTCCGGCAAGCTCGGCTACGGCGTGCGGGTCAACTGCATCTACCCCGGGCTCGTCCCCACCGCCATGGGTGCAGGGCTGGCCAACGATGTCGCCGAGCTCGGGCTGTTCCCTTCCGCCGAGGCCGCCGTCGGCGCCGTCGTCGACCTCACCCCCGCGGGCCGGCTCGGCCAGGTCGACGACATGGCTGACGCCGTCGTCTTCCTGTCCTCCGACGCGGCGAAGTTCATCACCGGGGCCGGACTGCCGGTGGACGGCGGCATGGGCATGTGAACGCGACCCACGAGGGGTGAGCGATGCGGATCGTCGACTACCTCGACAAGGGCGCCTCCCTCGACCCGGCTGCTCCCTGCCTGGCCACCGACGGCACGGAGATGTCCTACGCCGAGGTGCAGCGCCTGTCGCACCGGGTGGCTGCTGCGCTCGTGGCGTCGGGCGTCGCCCCCGGTGACTCCGTGGCGGTGCTGTCGGCGAACGACCCCGTCGCGTTCAGCGCGGTGTTCGGCATCAGCCGGGCAGGCGCGGTGTGGTGCCCGATCAACCCGCGCAACGAGGCCGCCGAGAACCGCGAGCTGCTCGAGCTCTTCGACTGCCGGGTGCTGGTCTTCCAGCACGCGTTCGCACCCCTGGTCGAGCGGATCCGCGCCGACCTGCCCGGGATCCACACCTGGGTCTGCCTCGACGGCGACGTCGACGGCTCCCTGGGCTGGGACGACTTCCTCACCGGGGGCGCCCACGCTGCGGATGGGCTGGACACCGACCGCGAGTCCGTCGACGACCTCGCGATGATCGTCGGCACCGGCGGCACCACCGGCCGGCCGAAGGGTGTCATGCTCACCGGCACCAACCTCGAGACGATGACCGCACTCACCCTCATGGGCTACCCGTTCGACGGGCCCCCGGTCTACCTCGCGCTGGCTCCCCTGACGCACGCCGCAGGAGTGCTCTGCTTCCCGGTCCTGTGCCTCGGGGGCAAGGTCGTCATCATGCGCACGCCCGACGTCGGCGGCTTCCTGTCGCTGATCGAGCGACACCAGCGTCACGCACACCTTCCTGCCCCCGACCCTGATCTACATGGTGCTTGCCCATGAGGCACTGGATACGACGAATCTGCAGTCGTTGCAATGCTTCTGGTACGGCGCGGCCCCGATGTCGGCCGCCCGGCTCGAGGAGGCGCTGCACCGGATCGGGCCGGTGATGGCTCAGCTGTTCGGACAGACCGAGGCCCCGATGATGGTCTCGATGATGCCACCCGCGGACCACTTCCGACCCGACGGCTCCATCGCCACCGAGCGGCTGTCGTCGGCCGGGCGCCCGGCCCCGCTGGTCACCGTCGCGATCATGGACACCGAGGGCCGGACCCTGGCGCGCGGCGAGCGGGGCGAGATCGTGCTGCGGTCCTCGCTCGTCATGCCGGGGTACTACAAGAACCCGGACGCGAGCCGGGACGCCTCGAGGTTCGGCTGGCACCACACCGGCGACATCGGCTACCTCGACGACGACGGGTACCTCTTCATCGTCGACCGCGCCAAGGACATGATCATCTCCGGCGGGTTCAACGTGTACTCGGCGGAGGTCGAGCAGGCCCTGATGCAGCACCCCGACATCCAGGACTGCGCCGTCGTCGGGCTGCCTGACGACAGGTGGGGGGAGCGGGTGGTGGCTGTCGTACAGGCCCTGCCCGGCCGTGAGGTCGACCCGGCCGAGGTCATCGCCTTCGTGCGCTCCCGGCTCGGCGGTGTGAAGACGCCGAAGGCCGTGCACGTGTGGAGCGAGTTGCCACGGTCGAAGGTCGGCAAGGTGCTCAAGACCGAGATCAAGGCGGGGCTGTCAGACTCTGCCTCCTGAGGTGAAGTGAACTGGTCCTTCGATTCCGGGGTGCTCCTTGTCGTCATGGGCGTCGTGACCCGTTGAGGCACCGGTCCTCGCGTCAGGCGCCGACGAGCAGGCCTGTCGCGACGGCGGTCATGACCACGGCGATGATCCCGTCGAGCACCCGCCAGGCGACGGGGCGAGCGAAGACGGGTGCCAGGGCACGGGCGGCGAGGCCCAGCAGGCTGAACCACACGGTGCTCCCCAGGATGGCGCCGGCCGCGAACGCCCAGCGCGCCTGTCCGTGGGAGGACCCGACCGAACCGAGCAGGACGAACGTGTCGAGGTACACGTGCGGGTTGAGCCAGGTCATGGCCAGGGCGGTCCCGACCACAGCGAGCAGGCGACCGGACTCAGGAGTGGCCAAAGTGGCGGCCACGGGTGCGTCCAGTGCCACCGTCGCAGCCCCGGCCCGGTCCGACGCCCGTTGACCAGGCATCGGGGCCGGGCGGTGGCCTGCCCCTTCCGCATCAGCGGTCACCGGGTCGACGTCGGCCGGGTCGACACGGAGCCCCCCAGCACCCGGGTCGGTGGGCCGCAGGGCGCGCCGGGCTGCCAGGACGGCGTAGGTGAGCAGGAACAGGGCGCCGCCGAAGCGGGCCGCTGTGACCAGCCACGGGAACCGGGTGAAGAGGGCACCGGCGCCCGCGACGCCCGCGAGGATCAGCAGCGCATCGGAGGCGATGCAGATGAGCACGACGGTGAGCACGTGCTCGCGTCGGATCCCCTGGCGGAGCACGAAGGCGTTCTGCGCGCCGATGGCGACGATCAGCCCGAGCCCGAGGCCGAGGCCGGCAACGGCAGAAGCAAGGAGCTGGACGGTGGTCACAGCTCGACGCTAGAGCCGATGGATGATTGAATCCAGTTCAGGATTCTTACGACCCATTAGCCGAGTTGATGACGATGATCCCCTCCGAACTGATCGAGACCCTCTCCACCGTCGTCAAGGACGGGACCTTCGACGCGGCAGCCCGCACCCTGCATCTCACCCCGAGTGCGGTCAGCCAGCGCATCAAGGCACTCGAGCAGCGGGTCGGCCGCGTGCTGGTCATCCGCTCGAAACCCGTGCGCGCCACCGAGGCCGGTGAGACCCTGCTGCGGCTCGGGCAGCAGCTGGCCCTCCTCGAGCACGAGACCCTGCGACAGCTCGGCACCGAACCCGACGGTGCCCGACCGACGACCCTGCCGATCGCCGTCAACGCAGACTCGCTCGCCACCTGGATCCTCGCCCCGCTCGCACGGGTCGCATCACGCGAGTCGATCGTCTTCGACCTGGTCCGCGACGACCAGGACCACACCGCCGGGCTCCTGGCCGCGGGGACCGTCATGGCAGCCGTCACCAGCGACGCGACTCCGGTGCCCGGCTGCACCTCGACCCCCTTGGGCAAGATGAGGTTCCGCGCCTACGCGACCCCTGCCTTCGCCAAACGGTGGTTCCCCGACGGGCCCACTGCCGCAGCCCTCGACCGCGCCCCACGGATCGACTACGACCGCAAGGACACCCTGCAGGCACGATTCGCTCGCCGCCTCGCCCGCCGGACGGTCGACCCCCCGCGTCATTACGTCCCTGCCTCCGCCGACTTCGCGGTCGCCACCCGCCTCGGCCTCGGCTGGGCCATGCTGCCCGCCGACCACTCCACCGGCCCGGTCCGGACCGGAGAGCTCGTCGACCTGGCACCGGGCCGCCACCTCGACGTCCCACTCCACTGGCAACAGTGGAACCTGCGGTCGAGCCTGATCGACGCGGTCGCAGCAGAGGTCATAGCCGAGGCGGCCCACGCCCTCGAGTAGAGCGAACCACCGCGTCGACGGCCACCGTACGCGGCCGGTCGTCACAGCGGGCCACATCGGGCGGCGGTGTCACATCACCTGGGACACACCGGGTTTCAACTACCTCACCGGGTTGTCACCCGATGGACCCAACCGAGCCAGCTGATGGTGGAGCTGTTCCGGAGGTTCCAGGAAGTGTGACCAGCCCTCGTAGTGCACCGGCACGGCGACTCGTTGGGCGGACGGTACGCACGAGCCGGACGGCGTCGGCACCGTTCATCGAGTAGCGCAGGGGCCCGGTGATCGGGAACTGGACGCTTCCCAAGTGCATGAGCAGCACGTCGACAGCGAGGCCCTCGGCGGTACGTGTGAGCGGCCGGTGAAGGACCGTGTCCCCGGTCATCCAGACCGCGACGTGAGCTTCCGGTCCACGGGACAACGCGAACCCGATGACGGCGCCGGCCACCGGTCGACTCAGCGGAGGGCCGTGTCGGCAGCCCGGGCGGGTCGAAGGTCGGGTCCGTGAGGATGCGCCATCCGTCGAGCTCGATCAGGACCGTGGGCCCGCCCAGGTGCGTCAGGCGCACCATGGGCGGGCCTCGGCTCCCGACCGACGGAGTGTCATCAGCGCGGTGGTCAGCCAGGGACGCGATGTCTGTGCGTGCTGCAGCGACCAGTCCAGGGCGTAGTCGGCGACCTGTTCCCAGCCGGGGGCACCGCAGGTCCAGTGGTCGCGGCCGGCGAACTCGTGGTACTCGGTGAGCGCCGGAGACTTCTTGTAGTGCTTGGCGTTCGACTTGTTCACCGACGGCGGCATGATGTGGTCCTTCTCGCCGCCGATGAAGAGCAGCGGTGCCCGGTCGGCGTCGTAGTCGACCCAGGTGTCCTGGTGGCCGGGCTTGAAGTTGGCGAACAGCCCGAACTCCCACACCCACATGCCCGGCGCCGCGATGGCATACCGGTCCCACACCTTCCTCGACTCCTCCTCGGTGAGCGTGTTGGTGAAGGCGTAGTGGAACTCCTCCGGGGTGAAACCGACGGCCTTGTGCCGGTTGGCCGGGTTCTTCAGCGCCGGGAAGAGCGACTTGGCCTGCGAGATCGGGTTCACCCGCACCCCCTCGGTGGGAGCCGAGTCGATGGCCACGCCCGCCGACCCGAGGCCGCGGGCCAGCAGCAGCTGGGTCAGCGTGCCGCCGAAGGAGTGGCCCATGATGATGGGCGGCGCACCCTCGACCGTCTCGATGGCGGCCTGGAGGTGGTCGAGCGTCTCGGGCACGGTCAGGTTGGCGATGACGTCCGGGTTCTCGCGCAGGGCCTCGACCTCGATCTCGAAGCCGGGGTAGCCAGGGGTCAGCACGGTGAAGCCCTTGGCCCGGTAGTAGCCGGCCCAGTCCTCCCAGCTGCGGGGCGTCATCCACAGGCCGTGGACGAGCACGATCGTGTCGGGGCGGTCGGTGTCGGTCATGTGGTCTTTCCTTCGTCTCAGGAGTCGATGAACTCGAGCAGGTCGGCGTGCAGCCGGTCGCGGTCGGTGTCGGGAAGGGCGTGGGGGCTGCCCTCGTAGACCTTGAGCACCGCGCCGTCGACGAGCCCGGCGGAGCGTTTGCCGCCGACCTCGAAGGGGACGATCTGGTCGTCGTCCCCGTGGATCACGAGGGTGGGGACGTCGACCCTGGCCAGGTCGGGTCGGAAGTCGGTGGCCGAGAACGCCGCGATGCACTCGTAGGCGCGCGCGGTGACCACACGCCATCCCCTGCAACCAGAACGCGTCGCGGAAGCCCTGGTCGACGTCCTGGTTGCGGTTGTGCCCGAAGAAGGGGCCGTCCGCGAAGTCCCGGTAGAGCTGGGAGCGGTTCGCGGCCTCGCCGGCCCGGATTCCGTCGAACACGTCGAGCGGCAGACCCTCGGGGTTGTCCTCGGTCTGCAGCATGAGCGGTGGCACGGCCGACACCAGCACGAGCCTCGCAACCCGCGCGGTGCCGTGCCGCCCCACGTAGTGGACGATCTCGCCGCCACCCGTCGAGTGCCCGACCAGGGTCAGGTCGGTCAGGTCGAGCGCCTCGATGAGGGTGGCGAGGTCGTCGGCGTAGGTGTCCATCTCGTTGCCGTGCCAGGTCTGGGTCGACCGACCGTGACCGCGGCGGTCGTGGGCGATGACCCGGTGACCGTGCTCGGCGAGGAATCGCGCCGCGGCATCCCAGGCATCGGCGTTCAGCGGCCAGCCGTGGCTGAGGACCACCGGCGGCCCGCTCCCCCAGTCCTTGTAGAAGATCTGTGCGCCGTCGTCGGCAAGGACGAATGGCATGACGCCCCCTTTCGGTCGAGTGGTCCCCCGAGTCTCGGGCGGCCTCAACCTGTGCGGACCACGTGCCGCACGTAGTCACGACCACTTCGGATGCCGTGCCCGCCGTTGGTCGTGCCGCTCCCCAGCGCGCCTGGAAGCGGGTCGCGGTGGGCGTCGAGGCGGACGGGTACGCCTGGTGGCTCGGCATCCCTCGTGGCTACGACCTCGACTACGAGATCCACGTGGTCCGGCACTCCCCCGAGGGCGACCACGCTTCGAAGGTCCACCATCGACCCGAGGAGCACTCATGACCACCCACCGTCCACGTCGACCCCGGCTGCTTGTCGCAGCCCTGGCCGGCCTCCTGCTGCTGACCGGCGCCACGATGGCCTCGGCAGCCTCGCCGCCGTCCGTGTCCACCGGAAAAGGCTCTGGCGCAGCGAAACCCACCATCGTCCTGGTCCACGGAGCCTTCGCAGACTCCAGCGGCTGGAACACCGTCGCCGGCCGCCTGATCGGTGACGGCTACCCCGTCATCGCGTTCTCCAACCCGCTGCGCGGCCCGACACCCGACGCCGAGTACCTGCGCCTGTTCCTGTCGACCATCGACGGGCCGGTCGTGCTCGTCGGTCACTCGTACGGCGGAGCCGTCATCACCAACGCTGCAACGGGCAACCCCAACGTGAAGTCCCTCGTCTACGTCGCGGCCTACGCACCGGCCGCGGGCGAGAGCGTCGCCGCGGCGAACGCGCTCGGCGGCGGGCACACCGACGTGATCGACCACCTGGTCATCCGGCCCTTCCCGGGCGCGGCCCCCGATGACGCCGACGCCTACATCGACCCCGCGTACTTCCCCACCCTGTTCGCCCAAGACCTGCCGAAGGCGACCGCGCGGGTCATGGCCGCGACGCAGCGCCCCGGCGCCCTCGCGGCGCTGCTGGCCCCCTCGGGCGCACCGGCGTGGGAGGACATCCCCAGCTGGTACCTCGTGGCCCGCCAGGACCGGATCATCCCGCCCGAGGCCGAGCGGGCCATGGCTGCGCGCGCAGGCTCCACCACGGTGGAGATCAACAGCTCGCACGTCGCGATGATGAGCCACCCGTCGGCTGTCGTCTCCCTCATCAAGGCAGCCGCTCGCGGCTGACGGCCTGTGTCGCCTCACCTGGTGCGGTCTCGGTCGAACGGCCCCGGCCGCACCAGGTGCGCACACCTCGTGACGCGTGGACCGAAGCGTGGCAGCCGCGCCCGCGCCGTTAGTCGCGCCGTCTCGAGGCGGACGCCCGGCTCGGTTCTGCGGGTGACTCGTTCCAGGACTCGAGCGAGATCGGGTGGTCGAGCCCGAACGGGCCCGCCGCGGTGACCTCGATGTCGTCGGCCTCCACGTGATGGTCGGCGGCGCACCGGGCCGTGATGGTGACGGCCTCGCCGCAGTCGACATGGGTCATCGTCGGCGGGTAGGGGGGTGGCACAAAGTCGTTGCCCCACTGCAGCAACGCAAACACGGCCGGCATCAGGGCGACGCCGGCAGGGGTGAGCACGTACTCGCTGCGGCGACGGCGACCGGGCTCCCGGTAGGGCCGCGTCTCCAGGATGCCGGCCCGAACCAGCGCACGGAGCCGTGCCGACGTGGTGGCGTCCGTGAGCTCGGTGCGGGCGGCGAACTCGTCGAACCGGGTGGCCCCGTAGAACGCCTCTCGCAGGACCAGGATGGTGGACTTGGGCTGGAGCAGGCCCAGGGCGCGCTCGATGGGGCAATACCCATCCACGGGCTGGTTGGCGCGGTGGGCGAGCGCTCCACCTAGCTTCATCGGCACCCACTCACTCTAGGTTCAGGATCACTGTGCCGCCCATCCATCTGGCTGTTCGGTCCGGCCTCGTGCGAGCGTCGGAGCCATCGCCCCCGCGGCCTGCGGTCGCGCCATCGCACCGGCGCTACGGCACTGGCACGGTCGGCACCGCGAGGTGATCGGCAAGTTGCCGACGAGAGGAGATGCCGAGCTTCTGGAACACCTTTCGCAAGTGGTAGTCCACCGTGTTGGCACTGAGGAACATGACGGTGCCGATCTCGGCGTTGGTGCTGCCCGACGCCGCGAGCTGGGCGACACTCAGCTCTTGGGCGGTGAGGTCGAGGGGTCCCGGCGAGCCCGGCGCCGGTGCGTGGTCACCGATCGCACGAAGCTCGTTGCGGGCTCGCTGGGCGAAGCCCGGCGCTCGACCCGCCTCGAAGAGCTCGAGAGCCCGACGCAGATGGTCGCGTGCTTCCCTCCGTCGCTTGACCCGCCGCAGCCATTCGCCGTACAGCAGATGGGTCCGCGCGAGCTCGATGTCGAGGCCGGTCGGTTCGAGCGTCTCCACGCCTGCCCTGAAGTGGTCCTCGGCGTCCTGCGCCAACAGCGCCCGGGATCGCTGTGCCGCTCCGAGGCTCCACGGCGAACCGTTCGCGGACGCGAGCTCCTCCAGGCTGGTCACGTGGACCACGGCCTCTTCGGGGTGGCCGCAGCGGCAGGCGGCCTCGACGAAGTCGGGAAGCCCGTGCGGCGTCACCTGCAGGAAGGGGTCATCGATGAGGGGCCTGAGCCGTCTGTAGGCATCGGCGTACCGCCCCTCGGTGAGGTCGCGAACCGCCAGTGCACGGTCTGCGGATGCCTTGACGCCGCCCAACCCCATGGCTCCGGCGTCTCCGGCAATCGACTCGACGTGGGGTACCGGCGCTCCGGACCAGGCCAGCAGGGCCGCGTTGATGACGTGCTCGCCCTCGAAGCCGATGGCGCGCCGCAGCTCAGCGACCTGGTCGATGTAGCGCCGCGCGCGCTCGGGAGTGCCGCCGGTGAGCTCGGCGAGCGACAGGAGCCACCAGGTGGTGTCCAGGAGCTGCAGGGAGCCGGTACTGCGAGCAGCCTCGGCCGTGCGTTCCACGCAGTCGCGACAGGCAGTGGCATCCCACAGCGCACTGGTCAGCGCAACGCCGACCGCGCCGTACTCCAACAGCTCAACCGCGTTCATCTGGCCGATGGCCTCGACGGCGGCCCGCATCTGCGGCACGGCCTGCGCGTACGGCAGGAGGACGTATGCGCTGAGTGCGCGCAGGAGAGTCGCTGCGACGCCGTCCTGAAGGTCTGCCCCGCTCCGCATGCGGCCGCCCAGTTCGGTGAGCGTCGCACCTCGGGCCTTCCGTTCGGCAGGCAGGGTGTACTCGAACGCCTTGATCAGGGCACGCTGCTCGAGCGTGGAGTCGTGTCCGTGGAAGGACTCCGCGGCGGCCAGCATGCTGGCACCGGCCGTCGTGAGAGCGGGGTCTGCAAGGAAGATCATCAGACGTGCGCGGGCGGTGATCAGGCGTCCCCGTGAGATCGGATCGAGGATGTCCTCGTCGACGTCGTCGAGCAGGTTCTTGGCCAGCTGGGCGGCACCCGAGGCCAGCGCGGCCTCGGCGGCGGCAACCAACCGGGCGTACTTCTGCGCCCCGTGAGGTGTCAGGGCCGAGGACTGCGCCAGCACGGTGGCTCTCGATGAGAGCCCGCCGCGACACCCCGCGAGGTCCGCCACGCGCTCGAGCCGATCGGCCACGGCCGGATCCGTGCCCAGGGTGGCCTTGGCCGCGTGCCACGCCTCCACCTCGACCAGCCCCAGGCTCAGGGCTGCTGTCGACAGCGCCCGATGCACGCGACGCCGCTGCGGGCCCTGCGCCGAGTTGTAGACGGCAGACCTGACGAGAGGGTGCCGGAACCGCACCGTGCTCCCGGCTTCGACGAGCTCGGCCGCTTCGGCCACATCGACCGGATTCCCCCGGACGCCCAGGTCGTGAGCCGCGGCACCGATCAGGTCCAGGTTGCCCGTCGAGTCGGCTGCCGCGATGAGCAGCCACCGCTGGACGTCCGGGGCGAGATGGTGGAGCCGGCGCAGGTAGAACGCCTCCAGGCGACGTCCGACCGGCACCGGCTCGTCGGCGAAGCTGGACTCCGTCAGCTGTCGTGCGGTGAGGTCGCTGGCCAGGTCGATCAGGGCCAGCGGGTTCCCTCCGGTCGCGGCGACGATCTGCTCGGCCGCCGGCAGGTCGATCGGGCCCGCCAGTGAGGACATGAGCAGCTGGGCCGCAGGCTCCGGGTCGAGGCCGACGAGGTGGAGACAGGGGACGCCGGCCGTCTCCGCCTCCACACTGAGCTCGTCTCGCCCGGCGAACACCACGGCCGCCGACTCCGCCTCGATCCGCCGGGCGACGAACGCGAGCACCGCCAACGACTCCAGGTCCAGCAGGTGTGCGTCATCGACGGCACACACGACCGGCTCGACATCCGCGGCTGCCGCGAGCAACCCGAGGACCCCCAGACCGAGCAGGAAGCCGTCCGGTGGTGGGCCGTGCGCCACCCCCGCCGCGACCCGCAGCGCCGACTGTTGGCAGGTGGGCAGGGACGAGAAGTGCCCGCGCAGAGGCGTCATCAGGCGCTGCAGGCCCGCGAACGGAATGGTCGACTCGGCTTCGAAGCCGTCGGCGCGAAGCACCTGTACTCCGGGTGTCTCCAGGAGCGTCGCGTGGAGCAGCGCGGTCTTCCCGATACCGGCCTCACCCACGACCAGCAGGGCCCCACCGTGGCCGTTGCGGGCCCTCCCCACCAACGTGCGCAGTGACTGCTGCTCTGCTGACCGACCGAGCAGGGCCGTCTGATTCATGCCCGCTGACTATACTTCAATGAAGTCAGCGTGTGCGGACGCGGAACAGACGCGATACACCGGCTCCGGGCACCGCCCGACGGTCGCCGTCCACAGCGACATCGACCTGCGTCCCGACGCCGCGTCAGGGCGTCAGGCGAGAACCGCCAGATCGGCACCTACCTCGGCGTGGCGAAGCAGGAACGCGCGCTCGTCGAGCCGCTTGCGCCGCAGCCAGGCGGTGACCTCGTCGTTGCACTTGCTGGTGTTGCACGGGCGACAAGCGGGCACCACGTTCCCGAGCGTGTACCGACCACCGCGCGAGATGGGCAGCACGCAGTCGCGCTGGAGCGGTCGGTCGGTGGCGCCGCAGTACGCGCACCCTCCCCAGGCATGCTGCAGGGCAGTCCATTGTTCGCCGGTCAGGTCGTGAACGACCTGCGCCATGCGGCGTTGGCGCCGCCTCGCGGCCCGAGCCCGTCGGCCACCACTCACGACCATGTGCCCAACCTAGGACGGCCAGCCGTGCTGACCAAGCACCTCGCTGGTACGGCACCGGCCGGTCCGTGAGCAGCGTGCATCCGACCGCCGCGAGGCCGGCCCATCGTCGGCACCGCGCCCAGCACGGTGACGCCGCACACAACGGCGGAACCGACCCCGCCAGGGTCCGCAGTGGTGGCACACTCGGCACAGGGTCTATGCCCCTCCCCCCGGGTGCGTGGGCCCAGCGTCCCGGGTTGAGGCCTCACGGCCTCCCCGGGACGCGCTTCGTGTGCGTCATCGCCGTCGTTGCCCGGCCGGCTCGATGCGGCCACTGCGACGCCACCCAGTCCACGGCGCTGGCTGGCCTCGAGGGGGCCCCGAACACCTGCGCTTCTGCGCCCCTCGAGCCGCGTCCGCCGCACGCTGCTGCGGCTGGTCAGTACTCCGGGGTGTACCTCGTGGAGCGGATGTGGGCCGCAAGGTCTGGCGGGCGGGGCACCCGAGCCAGCCCCTGCGCATACGCCACCTCCGCGACGGCGACCGCGATCTCCGCGGAGACGTCTCGGATGTTCCGCAGCAGCGGGTAGATGTTCCCGGTGGCGAGCTGCTCCTGCGAGACCAGGTCGGCCAGCTTTCGCGCCGCCGCCATGAACATCTCCTCGGTGACGTGCCTCGCCTCGACGGCGTTCACGCCGAGGCCGACACCGGGAAAGATGTAGGCGTTGTTCCCCTGCCCCGGGACCAGGGTGCGGCCCTGGTACTGCACCGGGGCGAACGGGCTGCCACTGGAGAAGACGGCCCGCCCCTCGCTCCACTCATACGCGCGAGAAGCCGTGCACTCCGCCTTCGAGGTGGGGTTGGAGAGCGCGAAGATCACCGGCCGCTCGTTGAGCTCGGCCATGCGCCGCACCACGCCCTGGGTGAAGGCCCCGTGCTGTCCCGAGACCCCGATGAGGAACGTGGGCCGGACCGCGTCGACGGCATCAAGGAGGTCGGCGGCCGGAGCGGCATCGTGCGCGAAGGGCAGCTTGTTCTCGGTGAGGTCGGTGCGGCTCGACACCACGAGGCCTCGCGAGTCGATGAACCAGCAACGCGACCGGGCCTGCGCCGTCGTGAGCCCCTCCTCGGCCATCGCGGCCGTGATCAGCGTGGCGATGCCGAGGCCGGCTCCGCCGGCGCCATGGAACAGGAACGTCTGGTCCACGAGACGGCCGCCGGTGACGCGCAGGGAGGAGAGGACCCCCGCGAGCGCGACAGCGGCGGTGCCCTGGATGTCGTCGTTGAACATGCAGTAGCCGGCGCGGTATCGCTGCAGCAGCCGGAAGGCGTTGGCGTTGCCGAAGTCCTCGAACTGGATCAGGGCCCGCGGGAACCGTTGTGTGACAGCCTCCATGAACTCGTCCAGCAAGGCGTCGTACGCCTCGCCACGCACCCGCTGCTCCTTGACGCCGACGTAGAACGGGTCGTCGAAGAGGTCGTGGTTGTTGGTCCCCACGTCGATCGTGACCGGGAGGGTGGCCGCGGGGTCGATCCCAGCGCATGCCGTGTAGAGCGAGAGCTTCCCGATCGGGATGCCCATCCCGTTCGCGCCCAGGTCGCCGAGTCCGAGGATGCGCTCGCCATCGGTGACGACGATGACGCGGATGTCGTCGATCGGCCAGTTGGCCAGGACGTCAGCGACCGAACCGCGGTCCTCCAGGGTGAAGTACATGCCGCGGGTCCGGCGGAACATGCGGGAGAACTCCTGGCACGCCTGCCCCACGGTGGGGGTGTAGAGGATCGGCATCATGGTCTCGATGTTGTCCGTGACCACCCGATAGAAGAGGGCCTCGTTCCGGTCCTGCAGGTTGGTCAAGGCGGCGTACTTCGCCAGTGCGTCGGGTGCGGCGTGGAAGCGATCGAGTACCCGGGCGACCTGGACCTCCTGCGAGATGACCTGGTACGGGAGCAGCCCGCGCAGCCCCTGCTTCTCCCGCTCCTCCCGCGTATGTGCCGTGCCGTGGTTGAGCAGCGGATTGTCGAGGATTTCGAACCCGTGCGGTGCCATCGTGCCTCTTCGGTGAGCAGTGGAAGGGAATCGCTGCCAGCAGCGCCCCTGCCGGGGGGCAGATCACTGCACGAGTTCGGGCCCGGTCAGGCGGTGACGAACCGGTCGCGGATCCGGGAGGTGTACTGGTAGCCGGCCGTGGTGTCGAGCCAGTCGCTGTACGGCTCCACGGGTGAGTGCAGGAGGACCTGGTGGGCGATCGTGTCGGTCTCCACCGGTGCGTGAACGGCCTGGCAGGCGGCCTTGACGCCGGCGATGACCTCGGGGACGGCGCGGCGTCGACCCGGATCGCCAGGTGGTGGCGCTCGAGGTAGACGTCGGTGGCTGCCTCGATCAGGGCCTCGGTGGGCACGCCCGTCATGGGGACGGGGAACGGTGCCCGGATGAGGGCGGCGGTCGCCTCGACGTCGCCGTCGTGCGCCTTGTCGAGCAGCGGCTCCACGTCCTTGGGGGTGGTCGGGTAGGTGGGTAGCGCTGCCATTCGTGTGGTCATGGTATTCACGGTACGCGCCCGATCCGACTGCACATTCGCTACCCCGGATCCGGTCCCGGAGCATCGCGTTATGTGCCTTACAATAGCGTTGCAGCGCAGTTGAATTCCCGAACTGAACAGTGCCTGTGAGCTCGAGCGCCCGTGGGCACCTTTCTCGGATCAAGCTCCTTCGGCGCGGGCATCGTCAGTCGGGCAGTGGGTGGACGTCCACGACGGAAAGCCCGAGAGCCCTCATCCGGGCGAACATGCTCCACACGTCGGCCTCATCGCGCATCGGTCCGAACACTGCAGTCCCACCCGTCGGGAAGGACGTGACGGACATCTCCGACAGTTCCGCAGCCACCTCGGTCGACACCGGCTGCTCCACGACGAACTGGTACGCGCATCGTCAGCCCCTCTCCGAGCACCGTTCGGCCCTTCCACCGAGAGTTGCACGGTCAACGACCTCGAGACGGAGTCGTCGAAGGTGACGACGCCCACCCTCCGAGCCTGCACTTTCAGGCTGCCCTCAGACGGTGCTCGCGTGCTCAGCCGCCCAGCGCACGGGCGAGCAGCTGGTGGCGGGACACGGAGCCGGTCTTTGCCAGGAGGGACTTGAGGTGGTCCTCGGTCGTTGAGTGGGCGATGACGAGCTCGTCGGCGATGGCGCGGGTCTGCATTCCGTGCAGCGCCAGGTGGAGCACCTCGGTCTCTCGCCGGCTGAGCTGGTTGGCACGAGCGAACAGGTCGGCCCGCTCCGCGGGGGTCGAGGGGCTGATGGACACCGCGACGCCGTCATCGAGCCGTTCCGCCCGCACGGTGGCCCACCGGTTCGATCCGAGGTGCACGCGGGCCCAGGGACCACCGGGCCAGCTGCCCTCCTCGTGGGCGAGCAGTGCCGCAACCACGTTGTAGGCGGCCGCCGGCACCGGCGGGCCCGGTTCCGTGGGCGGGAGCAGCCGCATCAGGGCCTCCGCGGCGCCGGAGGTGACCGAGCGGACCTCGAGGTCGTCGTCGACCAGGACCACCCCGGACTCCAGGCGCGAGGGTTGAGAGTCGGGAACCGTGAACGTGCGCGCCACGCACCTCCGAAGCGCCGGAGTGACGACGGGACCCAGCGCGGCGAGCCTGGTGCGCTCGTCGTCGGCGAACGGTCCGGAACAGCGCCACAGCTCCAGGAACCCCCAGGTCCCCCATCGGTCGTCGAGCTTCACCGAGATCGCGTCGGCGACACCGAACTCCGCCAGGACCGTGCGCCACTCCGCCTCGCCGGCGGCAGCGTACCGGCGACGGATCAGGCCGGGCAGCTCACTGTGCGCCACCATCGGGACGGAGGCGTGGGGCGAGGTGACGATGCCGGTGCCGGGGTCGGTCATGGCGAACACGTGGGCGTCGAAGCGCCACCGGGCGGCGATCAGGTCGAGCTGCGCGGTGCGCAGGGCTCGGTCGGTCAGCCCTTCGCCCTCCAGCGCGCTCAGCCGCTCGGCGAGGTCCACCCGATCAGCGTAGAACCCGCGACGACGGCGGGAGATCCCCGAGATCGGGGATGGATGGCGTGGGCGCACCGCCTCGACCATGGTCGCCATGAGAGCGACCTTGCACATCGAACACCCGGTCCGTGACTTCGACGCGTGGAAGCAGGTCTTCGACGGCTTCCACGCGTTCAGGGCAGATCACGACGTCCGCTCCTTCCGAGTCGGCCGCAGGGTGGACGCCCAATCGGCGGTGACCATCGACCTGGTCTTCGACGATGCCGACGCAGCAGCGACGTTCCATCGCGCCCTGGAGGAGCAGGTCTGGGGCCGGCAGCAGGCCGCCGGCCTGCTGGACGGAGCCCCGTCAGCGGTCATCCTGAACCTGGTGGACGACACGACGATCTCGGCGTGATTACGACTCAGCGGCCACCACGGTTCGGCGAGGACTCGCGCGCTGGGTAACCCGTGGTGCTGGCTGGGCCCGGGGACCGCACGCCGCTCGAGTTCGCCAGGTTGCCCTGCGGATCGCCCAGGTCGAGACCGTTCGCCCCCTGCCGGTAGATCTTCAACGCCTCGGCCTGCCGCTCCACGTGCCCACTGAGGTCGGTGAGGTGTCGTTCGCGGTCTGCGATCTCGGTGTTCAGCATCGTCTGCCGAGCCAGGTAGCTGGTCTGGATCAGCTTCGCGACCTGGGGACGGAGCGCGTCCAGGGCGCTGCGCTGATGGGTCACGTCCGCGTAGCCCTGGATGCTGGCGAGGTCGGCGTCCACCGCCGCGGCGTTGATCTTGAGGTCGTCCAGGAGCGCACGTGCGTCGGCGATGAACAGCCGGCCGTCCTTCGCCCGAGACAGCATCACGTCGGCGGCCTCGACCTCCGTGCGCAGGTCACGACGCAACCGGGCGATGTCACGTCCGGGCCCGGGCATCAGCGGCCGCGACTGGATCGCGGCCGTCCCCCGGTGCCATCCCCGCCAGCGACGGACGCGCCGGTACAGCCGCCACACGACCAGCGCCGCGGTTGCCCAGAACGCCAAGAGCAGCAGTAGCACCAGGCCGAGGCTGATGATCACCGGCCCGCTCAACGACGACAGGCCGCCGTCAGCCGCGAACGCACTCATCCTGACCTCCCGCTACCCAGCGGCTACCCGCCGACATCCCTGAATATACCGAGCGGGCCTGTCCGTGGCCGCGGTGCTGGGCCAGCCCACAGCAGCCGTGCTGCCTGGGCGCGCGGTTCATGGCCGGCGGGCATAATCCGGACTGGAGGTGTGAGCCATGAGCGTGACCGATGGGGCCGGGCGAGGAACAGCCGCTGACCGGCAGAGCCTCGAGGAGCGAGTGCACGTCGACGTACCTCGGGTGCTCCCGGAGGACATGGTGACCACGCAGGTCGTCGACCCTCCGCCGGACCCCGAGGGCGGCCGCGACACGGACATGGAGTTCATGACACGAAACGCCGGCTGGTAGGTCAGCGGGGTGGTGACGCGCGGGACAGGGCGTGCAAGCATTCGCTGTGGCGACCACGGACTTTGCGGTGGCGGTGCCGTCTCGCGATGACGCCGAGGAACTGGCCTCGGTTCAGGTTCGGGCGTGGCGGGAGGCCTACGGAGAGCTGCTTCCCGAGCGCTTCTACGATGACGCCGCGCGCGAGAGTCTGCAGGTGATGTGGTCGGGTCGGCTCTCAGAGGAGGCAGTCGGGGATCGGGTTCGCGTCGCCCGGCGCGGAGAGCGAATCGTGGGGTTCGTCGTGCGTGGTCCGGCCGCCGAGCACCAGGGCCACCCGCCGGTCCGTGATGAGCAGCTGTACGCGCTCTACGTGCTGGCCAGCTGCTACGGCCACGGTGTTGGTCAAGCTCTCCTGGACCAGGCGCTCGGCGCGCGGCCTGCCCAGTTGTGGGTGGCCAGGGACAACGTGCGGGCTCGACGCTTCTACGAGAAGAACGGATTCACCGCCGACGGGACCGAGCAGGTCGACCCGGACCTCGACGAGCTGGTGGAGATCCGCATGGTGCGATAGGCCGACGCCGCCGGGGTATCACGCGGACACGGCCCTCCTCCTGATGGGTAGGTCACAGGGGGACCCGTGCCAGCCATCGGTGCAGCAGTCCCTCCCGGGCCCTGGGGAGGTCGGAATGAAGAAGGTCATGGCCGTAGCAGCCCTGCTTCTCATGCTGGGGTGCTCACCCGACTCCACGAGCGCGGGAGAGGGGCCCGGCGACGAAGTCACGTCTGAGACCACACCCACCCAGGAGGACACCACCCCGCCCGATGACGGCGGGGACAGGGGACGGTGGGGACAGCGGGGACGGTGGGGACGGCGGGGGTGAGAACAACCAGGACGTCTCCGTGGAGCTGCCCGGGTTGCCCATCGGCGGCAGTGGAGCGGTGTTCTCGGCCGACGCACCCACCCAGTGCGTCGACGTCAACTGGACCGGGCCGGCGCTCCCCGACGGTGTCGGGCTCGAGTTCACCGACTTCTCGGTGCCGCCGCAGTTCACCGTGGACTCGTCCCCCTGCTCCGACGCCCCCTGTGTCGGCGGCAGCTACCGGGTCACCGGGGAGACCGGCGGCTGCACCGTGTCGGTCACCTGGAACGGCGAACCCGTCGACGCAGAGACTTCCGTCCTGCGTGCAGACGCCGAGGCCTTCTGCACGTCCGAGACGGCGTGCGCCGAGGTGAAGGCCGCAGCCGACGCCACCAACGAACAGACCGGCGGACAGTCCGCCATCGGGCTCAGTGTCAACGACGCGGTCGACGGCGCATCGGAAGGGTCCTCGCCATCGGCCGACAGCAGCGGCGGCTGACGTGTCCGACTCAGACGGCGAAGCTGGCCCGGCCGGCCCAGACACCATCGGAAACCCTCCGATCGACACGGACCCCGGCACTCAAGCCCCTGCGGCGGCCCAGCGCGTCGACCTCGAGCGGTGGTACGCGGTGGCCACGAACTTCGTCGCTCCCGCCACCTTCCTCACCGCCGTGCTCTTCTACTACGGGTACGTCTCCTCGCGCGCCCAGTACCGCTACTTCGGGCTCGACGTCGACACGATCGGGCTGACCACCCGCGACTACGTGATGCGCAGCCCCCAGCCGCTCCTCGTGCCGTTGCTCCTCGTGCCCGCCATCGGCGCCGGCCTGCTCATCGTCGCGCGAGTACTGGAGCGCCGCGTCCCGCTGACGATGCTGCGGTCCGCCACGTGGGCCGCAACCGTCATCCTCGGCGCCGGGCTGCTCATGCTGTTCGGGTACGCCTGGATCGGCGAGTGGCCGTACTACCCGATGGTGACCCCGCTCGTCCTCGCCGTGGGACTCCTGGCCCTGGTGTGGTGCTGGCGCCGCGCCGGTGGACGGCCCACCGCCGTCGTCCTCGCCCTCATCGCCGTCGCCGTGTGCGTCTTCTGGGCCACCGCCACCCTGGCCCAGTGGACCGGCCTGGGCGCCGCCCAGCGCACGGCCCGCAACCTCGACCAGCTCCCTGCGGTCGTGATGGACACCAGGGAGCGTCTGTACCTGGGGACCACTCCGGACTCGGGCGTCACCGAGACCACCGTGGGTGGTCCTGCCGTGGCCGACGAGGATCAGGTGTTCAAGTTCCGCTACCGGGGACTACGGCTCCTCATCCAGTCCGGAGACCGGATGTTCCTGGTTCCCGAGAACTGGACGCCCAGCAACTCCACCCTGCTGGTGCAGGCCGGCAGCGTCCGGGTGCGCTTCCGGTTCGTCAACGACGCACCGGACTGACGAGCAAGGACCGCAGCCGAAGGTGCCGGACGACCGCCAGCGGACGGGCGCGCGCACTGACCGACGGGCTCTGGAGCGGAACGGGCGACGGCATCGCAGAGCGCCCCCGAACAGTGCGCTCACGCCGGCCCCGCTGCGTCTCGCGCCTCTTGCCGGCCGATGGACCGGCGAGGAGACTCGTCCCAGCCGACGACAGGAGAGCTCATGCGCACCTCCGGACCGCGCGCGCTTCGGGCGTTGGGCGCGACGGCCGTGGTGGCCGCCATGTTCCTCGCCCCGGGCCTCACCGCAGCAGCGTCAGGTCACGCAGCAGCGTCAGATCACCCTAGGCCGCCGCGCTTCACGGCCGGCGCGACCGGCGCCGGTGACGCCTACTTCCCGTATGCCGGCGCCGGTGGGTACGACGTGCTGCACTACGGTCTCGAGCTGCGGTACAGCCCACCGCCGCCGGCTCCGGCTCCGCTCGAGGGCACGCTGACCGGCACGGCGACCATCACGCTGAGGGCAACCCAGGACCTCGAGCGCTTCAGCCTCGATCTTCGCGGGCTGGATGTCACGTCGCTGACCATCAACGGTCGCGCGGCGCGCGAGCTCTCCGGGCCGCGACCGGCTGGCAAGGGAGGGCCGGCCTACTGGCAGGAGCAGGACAACGACGCCCGGGTGTGGGAGCTGACGGTCCAGCCGCGCCCGAAGCTGCACCGCGGTCAACGCGCGGTCGTCGTCGTGCGCTACGGCGGCACGACCGGGCGACCCACCGACATCGAGGACGCGCTGTACGGGTGGGTGACGACTCGTGACGGCGCGATGGTCGCGAACGAGCCGGAGGCCGCCATGACGTGGTACCCGGTCAGCGACCACCCGAGCGACAAGGCGACCTACGACATCGCCGTGACCGTGCCCCAGGGCAAGGTGGCCGTCGCGAACGGGCTGCCGGCCGGGAGGCCGGTGACCAGAGCCGGATGGACGCGGTGGGCCTGGCATGCTCCGGACCCGATGGCCAGCTACCTGTCGACGGCCTCGGTCGGGGACTACACCCTGCGCACCTCCACCTCACCCGACGGCACACCGATCATCGACGCCGTCGACGACGGCCTGACGGCAGCCAACCTCGCCAGGACGAACGCGTCCCTCGCGAACCAGGGCGCCATGCTCGAGTTCTTCGCCGACACGTTCACGCGGTACCCGTTCGTGGCGGCGGGCGCCATCGTCGACGACGACTCGATCGGGTACGCCCTGGAAACCCAGACCCGGCCCATCTACAGCCGTGTTGCCAGCGAAGGGACCGTGGCCCACGAGGTGGCGCACCAGTGGTTCGGCAACTCCGTCAGCCCCGCGCTCTGGAAGGACATCTGGCTCAACGAGGGCTGGGCCACCTACTGCTCGTGGCTGTGGGCAGAACACAGCGGCGGGCAGAGTGTGCAGTCGGCGTTCGAGGACGTCATGGCGATTCCCGCCGACGACGCGTTCTGGCAGCTCGACGTCACGGACCCTCAGCCCCTCGGGCTCTTCAACGACGCGGTCTACGACCGGGGAGCCGCGGCCATCCACGCCCTGCGGCACCAGGTGGGCGATCGCGCCTTCTTCGCAGCCGCCCGGCTCTGGTTGACGCGCTACAAGGGCAGGACCGCAACCACCGACGACTTCCAGAAGGTCTACGAGCGGGTGTCCGGCCAGGACCTCGACGCGTTCTTCGACACGTGGCTGCGCCAGCCCGCCAGGCCCTCGCTGCCCTGAGGCGGGCTGCCCTGACCCTCGGGCACGTGGGATCGCTGAGCCTGCCGCGGACAGCGACCAGGCCCCTACGAAGCTGGCCGGTCAGGTGCGGAGCGCGGCTGCACCGGCCTCTGCGATCTGGACGTCTTGATCCGGGGTCCCGCCGCCGACACCGATTGCCCCGATGACCTGCGTACCGTCGGTGAGGGGGACGCCACCGCCGAGCAGGGTGAAGCCGGCAGCCAGCAGGGACTGCGCGCGCACCGGGTCCGTGGTGCGGCTGGCCAGGGTTGCGGTGGAGGTGCGGAACGCAACGGCGGTCTCAGCCTTGAGGGGAGCCAGGGTCAGGCTTGCCCTGCTGTTGCCGTCCTGGCGCGACGCAGCCTTGAGGTCACCGCAGTCGTCCACGACCACGATGAAGACCGCGACACCGGCGCGCCGCGCCGCACGCTCGGCGGCCTCGAGGACGCGCTGGGCCTGAGCGGAACTGAGCGTCGGTGCCGTCAGCGGCTGGGCAGCCTCGGAGGCGTGTGCCGGGCTGGCGGTGGCCACGCTGGTGGCGGCTCCAGCCGCCAGCCCGGCGGCCGCCAGCGCCGCTCGCCTGGAGGTGCTACCAGCAGCTGGGACTCCCCCGGTCTCGGGGTGGGGTGCATTCATCGCAGGGCCTCCTGTCGAGACAGTCCACTGACCATGGACCTGAAGTCTCAATCGTTCCCTCTCCCCCCGGCGCACGCCACCGGGACCGCCCGGTCGGCGCCGGGACGATTGCCCCGGATGAACTTGACGGCGACGGGTGCGGCAGCGACAGTGCCCGCATGGCAGACGACATCCCGAGCCCTGTGGTCTCCGAGCGTCAAGCCCACGGCGAGGCGACGTACGAGCGCCTGTTCGGGCCACGCGACGTGCGTGCCCCTGACAACGACCCGGAGCTCATGCGTATCCTGCGCGGGTTCATCTTCGGGGACGTCTTCGACACCGGCGTCCTCGACGACCAGACCCGTGAGCTCATCACCGTCACGGTGCTGGCGTGCCTGCAGACCTTGCCGCAGCTGACCTCTCACACGGGGGCCGCGCTCAACGTCGGTGTCGAGCCCGTGGCCATCCGTGAAGCCGTCTACCAGCTCGCCCCGTTCATCGGCTTCCCCCGCACCCTGAACGCGGTGGCAACGATCAACGACGTCTTCCAGGCCCGGGGGATTCCGTTACCGCTGCCGGAGCAAGGAACCGTCACGGATGCCGAGCGGCTCACCAACGGCCTGGCGGTGCAGGAACCCCTGTACGGCAACGAGGTCAAGGACAACCTGGCCGCACTGCCCGCCCCCTTCAACACGGCACTTCCTCGGTTCCTCACCGAGTTCTGCTTCGGCGACTTCTACACCCGGGACGGACTGACCCTGGCCCAGCGCGAGCTGCTGGTGCTCTGCGCGCTGGCCACGATCGGCGACACCGCTGCCCAGCTCGGGCCGCACGGCCGCGCTTGCCTCCAGACGGGCAACACGCTGACCGAGGTCATCGCCGCCCTGGTCCACTGCTTCCCGTACATCGGGTTCCCGCGAGCGGTCGCGGCGATCCGAGCCGTCAAGGACCTCTAGGCACCATCCCCGCGACGCCCGTCGTTCGACTTCGAGTCAGGTGCGTCGCAGCACCGGGCGGGCGGTCACGCCTGCTGCGGCGTGCGGAGTGGCTCGCTGTCGCGGTGGGATGCCGTGGTCGCCGGCGACGCGGTGTGGCGGGGCCAGGTCCAGGCGGAGCGCAGGATGAAGGCGAGGACGATCACTTCCAGTGCGACGCCGAGGACGTAGAAGTACATCCAGGGCTGGCCCACCTCGCCAACCGCGTTGAATGCCGCGAAGGGGACCTGTATCGCGGCCACGACGAGGTTCGTGATGCGGTTGGCCCGGGCGGGCAGCGTCATCGACAGCACGACCATGAGGATCGGGATCGCCAGGAGGGTCAGCGCCGTGATCGCCCAGGTCGGGGTGATGTCGAACTCCCAGACGACGCCGACCAGGATGTCATCGACGACGCCGGGCTTGTAGAAGCCGAGAATGTCCACGTAGATGTAGAGGAACATGAAGCTGGCCCATGCAGCTGCGAGCTTGGCCTGCACCGGCATCCGCAGGCTTTCCAGCGGGGTACGGGACTGCGGGCCGTTCAGCGCGGTGTGGGATTGAGGTGTGTTCATCAGGAGCTCCGTTTGCCGTGGTGGGGTGAGTGCTTCCACCGTCACGGATGCCGTCGTCGGGCACATCAGCCCCGGGGCCTGACGTGACCTGGCCGGTGGCACAGTGGTCCTCTCGTACTTTCGGCGGATACCTCGACCACGCGGGCTGCCTAGGCTGACCGCATGGTCCCCGACGCGCTGCGCTCGCTGTGGGCCGAACCGCGACCTGCCAACCCCCCAGGCCCTCTGCCACGGGACTGGGTCCTGGTCGCAGTACTGACCTGCTGGTCCGTCGTCGAAGCGGTGCTCCGCCAGGACATGGCGCCGCTCCCGCTGCTGATCGTCGCTGCGTGTGCGGCCGTGGCCCCCCTGCCGTGGCGACGCACGCACCCGCTCCTGGCGGTCGCGATCGCTTTCGGCACGTTGGCGGTGGTCGACATCGTCAGGATCCTCACCGGATCGCAAGGCGTGCTGCCCTTCAGCGTCTCGGCCACCCTGGTGCTGACCTACGCCCTGTTCCGGTGGGGCTCCGGTCGGGAGGCGGCAGGCGGCCTTGGCGTGATCCTGCTCTGGCTGACCATGACCTTGGTCGCCGAGTCGACCACCCCGGCCGAGACGGTCGCGGGATACGCGTTCTTCCTGTTCGCCGCAGCGCTCGGCGCCGCGATCCGCTTCCGCGCGAGGATCCGTGTCCGCGACATCGACGAGGCCAAGGCCCGCGAGCGTGAACAGCTCGCCAGAGAGCTGCACGACACCGTCGCCCACCATGTCTCGGGCATCGCCATCCAGGCTCAAGCAGGCCGGGCCGTCGCGGGTGCCCACCCCGAGCGCGCCCTCGAGGCCCTGGCCACCATCGAGGACGCGGCGACCCGAACGCTGACCGAGCTGCGCGCCATCGTCGGGGTACTGCGCGTGCCACAGGACACCGAGTTCGCGCCGCAGCCGGGCCTGGCCGACGTCGAGCGGCTCGCCACCGACGGTCAGGGACGACCTGTCGTCGAGGTGATGCTCGCCGGTGAGCTCGACGACCTCAGCCCCGCGGTCGAGGCCGCGATCTACCGCCTGGCCCAGGAGTCGATCACGAACGCCCGACGGCACGCCCGCCACGCCACCCGCGTCACGGTGGCCGTCACGGGGGACGCCGACCAGGTGCGACTGGCCGTCGACGACGACGGCTCCTCGGGCGCCGTCACCCGTTCCCCGGCCGGGTACGGCCTGGTGGGCATGCGCGAGCGCGCGGCACTGCTCGGTGGCACCTTCCACGCCGGCCCCACCGCCGGACACGGCTGGCGGGTCGAAGCGAGCCTGCCCCGCACCGGGACGCCACATTGAGCATCAGGGTCCTCATCGCCGACGACCAGCCCATCGTGCGCACCGGCCTGACGATGCTGCTCGACGCCCAACCCGACATCGACGTGGTCGGCGCGGCCGCCGACGGGCGCGAGGCCGTTCGCCTGGCGCTCCAGCTGCGCCCCGACGTCGGGCTGTTCGACATCCGGATGCCGCTGATGGACGGCATCGAAGCCACTCGCCGACTCGCCGGCCCCGAGGTCGCCGACCCCCTGCCGATCGTCGTCATCACCACCTTCGACCTCGACGAGTACGTCCACGGCGCCCTCAAGGCCGGCGCCCGTGGATTCCTGCTCAAGGACGCCGGACCCGCCCTGCTGACCCAGGCCATTCACGCTGCCGCAGACGGAGACGCGCTCATCGCACCCAACGTCACCGTGCGGCTCCTCGCAGCATTCGCCCACTCGCACACCGAAACTGCCAGGCAGCCCTTGGAGCCGCTCACCGCACGCGAGGAGGAGGTCCTCGTGCAGGTGGCTCGAGGCCGGACGAACAACGAGATCGCCGGCGACCTGTACATCACCACGAGCACCGTCAAGGCCCACCTGGCCAGCCTGATGAGGAAGCTCGGCGCCCGCAACCGGGTCGAGGTCGCCATGTGGGCCCACGAGACCGGCCGCGTCTGAGCCCCGCACAGGCCCGCCGCCAGGATCCCTACCCCATGGCCTCGACGCGGTGGGAGAGGTGGTGCAGCCGCAGCCCACGACGAGCCAGCACAGTGCCCAATGCGGCTCCGCACAGGAGGCCTCCCGCCGCGAGGCCTGTGGCGAGCAGCCACGAGACACCCGATGTCGAGGGCTCGGACACGATGTCCGTGGCGGTGCCCGGTGGGACAGCCGCCTGGGCTGTCGTCGACCCGTCGGCGCCCGGCGTGCCCGTCCCGAGGACACCCAGCCCAGCCAGGCTGGTGATGAGGTCGGCGCCACGAGCCGGCTGGTGCCAGATCGGCGCCCCTGCGTAGGGGTCGGTGCCCGACGTGTCGACGTAGGTCTCGACCCAGACGTCGCTCCCGACGACGTGCACGTTGTCTATCCGCCAGGGGTTGATGTCATGGATCAACCACACGAGACGGACTCCCGCCTCCGACTCCCGGACGGCCGGTGGTCTGCCGCTCGCGACGGGCGGGCTCTCGGCGCCAAGGATCGACTGGAGCTCGGTGTAGGCAGCACTGCCGTTGAGGGCTGCGGTGGAGCGGCCGTTCTCGTAGTTGGCGATGAGGACCGACGTGGGGCCGCCCGCGACCGCGGGCGGGACGTTGAGGACGAAGAACCCCGCGACCAGGGCCAGGGTGAAGGTCAGGAGCCTGCGCATGAGGTGCCTCCGTGGTGAGCTGGATGGTGCACCTGATACACCGCCCCCGGTCCGTCGGTTCCCCGGCCCCCGTCAGGGGACGGACTCTGCGATCGACGTGGCAGCGTCGATCGTGCGCGGTCCTTCGAGGCGGTAGGTGATCTCGCGCCCGCTCGGGTTGCGGTCGACCCAGACGAGGGTGGGGCCGGCGACCCTCGGCGCACTGGACACGGTCACGCCGGCCCGGTCGGTCCACTCGATGAGGTGGGGCGCTGCGAACCAGACGGCGTCCTGCCCGCCCACGTCAGTGGGTGTGACCGCTTCCCAGACGCTCTTGAGGTAGCCGAACGACAAGGTCCCGTCGAAGACGTCGAGCCGGGTCGAGCCGGCGCCGGTGCCCCAGGTCAGCTCCACGACGCGCCCCTGCCGGGTCACCGCGATGGTCGTGGGTGCGCCGAGCCCGGGCGGTGCGACGACGTCGAATCCCACGAGGCCCGAGGCCTCCGTGAGCGAGCCGACCACCACGGCACCCGTTGACGTGGATGTGGGGAGCCCGGGGCCGCTGGTCGCCGGCGCGCTCGACGGTGACGGGACCTCTCGCACCGTGACACCGCCGATGCGGAAGAGATCGAGCACGGCAGCCCGCACGGGCGGCACCAGGATGACGACGAGCAGCGCCGCGAGCGCCGCCACCAGAGCGCGGCGTCGCGGCCCGCGCGAGATCGAACGCCACCCCGTGAACCAGCCAACGACCCGCGCCGGCAGCCACCCCGAGGGCGACGACCGTCCCACCCCGACAGGTGGCGTGCGGGGCGCGGACGGCGCACCGGCATCCTCGCCGTCGGTCTGGGCGATCCGGGCCAGCACGCGTTCGGCCAGGTCGTCGGCCGGCGGGTCGACCACGAGGGTGCGGCCCAGGGCGACGAGCTCCGCCACGAGCGGATCGATCGGTGGGGGCGCCGGGGTGTGCTCAGCCATCGGACAGCTCCTCTCGCAGTCGGGCCAGGCCTCGGTGGAGCCTGGACTTCACGGTTCCGTTCGGGATGCCGAGCGCCTCGGCGGTCTCGCTCTCGGAGAGCTCGAGCAGGTAGCGGCAGGTCACGACCCCGCGCAGCTCCTCCGGCAGGGCCCGGACCGCACCGAGCAGGGCCTCGCGGCGTTCCGCACCTTCGGCCACCTCTGCCGGGTCCGACCCGGTGAGGAGCCGGGCACCCTCGCGGACGACCCGCAGCTCGCGGTCGGACCGACGGGACGTGCCGCGGTGCAGGTTGCGGCTCTCGTTGATGACGATCCGCAACAGCCAGGGCCTGAACTCGGCGCCGTCCCGGAAGGACGAGAGGGACCGGTAGGCCTTCACGAACGCCTCCTGGACCACGTCGTCGGCGTCCGAGCCGGCCCCGGAGAGCACCGCGAGCCGCCGGGCCATCGGGGCATGCCTGGACACCAGCTCGGCGTACGCGGCCGTCTCCCCGGCACGAACGCGAGCCAGCACCATCGCCTCGTCAGCCGTCTCGATCGGTCCTCCCTCGTGGCGTGCTTCGTGTTCACCAGTCCTACACCGCCGACCTCGGTGGCGGTTCACGGTGAGGGGATGCCGGGTGGTCGCGTCCGCGTCCAGACGTCGGCCCAGCCCTCCAGGCAGCAGATGCCTCGGCGTCGCACCGCGTGCTCCCCGAGGCAACCGTCATCCGCGCTTGCGGTGCCGAGTCAGACCAGGAGCTGGTGCTGGGCGAGGTCGCGATAGAGCGGCGTCGAGTCGACGAGGTCGGAGTGCGTGCCCTGACCGACGACCTGACCGTGGTCCAGGACGACGATGTGGTCGCTGTCGACGACGGTCGACAGGCGGTGGGCGATCACGATGAGCGTGCGGTCGGTCGCGACGGCGTCGATCGCCTCGCGCATCCGCCGCTCGTTGAGGCCGTCGAGTGAGGAGGTCGACTCGTCGAGCAGCAGGATCGGGGGTGCCGCCAGCAGCGCACGGGCGATCGCGAGACGCTGGCGCTCGCCGCCCGAGAGCATGACGCCGCTCTCGCCGACCGGGGCGTGCACGCCGAGGGGGTTGCGCTCGAGCACCTCGCCCAGGTTCACGGCGCGCAGCACGCGCTCGCAGTCGTCATCGGATGCCTCCGGCGAGGCCAGCCGCAGGTTCTCGGCGATCGTCCCGGCGAGGGTCGGGGCATCCTGCTCGACGTAGCCGAGGCGCGAGCGCAGCGCGGCACGGTCGAGCGTGCGCGCGTCCTGTCCGTCGATCAGCACGGCGCCGTCCGTCGGGTCGTAGAAGCGTTCGATGAGGGCGAGGGTCGTGCTCTTCCCTGCGCCCGACGGCCCGACCAGTGCGACGCGTGCGCCTCGCGGTACCGAGAAGGACACCCCGCGCAGCACCTCTCCGGCGACCACGGTGGGTGCGAGGTCCTCGGTGCCTGCCATTGAGCGGGCGTCGACGTGCGCGTTCTCGAGCACCGCGAGGGCCTCGGACTCCGCGGTGCGCCGCGCGGCGACGACGGCATCGGGGTAGCGGAAGTGCACGTCGCGGAACTCGATCGCCGCGTCGGGCACACCGGCACGACGGTCGTCGGCGTTCCGCACTCGCGTCGCCACCGCGGCGTCGCCCTGCGTCTCGGTCGGCAGGTCGAGGATCTCCTGGATGCGGCCGAGGGCGCCCAGCGCCTGGTTGACGGACGTGATCGCGCCGAAGGTCGAGCCGAGCGGGGCGATCAGCAGGAACAGGAACATGATGAAGGTGACGAGCGCAGCGATGGTGATCGCGCCGGAGGCGACCCGCAGGCCGCCGACACCGAGCACGACCAGCAGCGACACCTGCAGCGCGATCCCCGCGATCGGCACGATGAGCGCCGACACCTTGGCGATGCGCACACCCTGGTCGTACGCCTCTTCGGCCAGCCGCGCGATCGCGACCTCCTCGCGGTCACTGGCGCCGGCGGCGCGCACGGTGCGGATCGACCCGACGGATCTCTCGACGCCCGACGCGAGCTCGCCCACCTTCTCCTGCTGGTCCCGCGTTGCCGTCCGGATCCGTCCGCTGAGCAGGGTGACGCCCCCGATCGACAGACCGATGACGACGACGATGAGACCCAGGAGCGCCGGGTCGATGAGCGCCATCGCCACGAGGGCGCCGACGAAGACCAGGCTGTTGCCGACGGCATCGACGAGACCCTGGGTGAGGACGGCGTACAGCAGCGTCGTGTCGGTGCCGACCCGGCGAGACGAGGTCGCCCGTTCGCCGCGCGTCGAACTCGCTGATCGGCAGGTGCAGGATGCGCCCGATCAGCTGGCGCCGCGACGAGTAGACCACTGCAGTACCGGTGCGCTGCAGCAGGAAGTGCTGGAAGCCGGAGATGACGGAGGCCGCGACCACGAGCGCGAAGACACCCCAGACCGCCATACCGAGCGGCTCGCCGGCCTGCACGCGGCTGATGAGCAGGCCCACCAGCAGCGGCTGGGCGAGGGTCGCGATGGCGCCGAGGATGCTCAGGATCACGACGACCACGAGCACGCGACGGTGTTCGAGGAGGAACGGCAGCAGCTGCCTCAGGCTCGCGCGCGGACCCTCGTCAGGTGCGCGACGGCCGCGGCGGGTGCGGGTGGTGGTTGTGCTGGACATGCGGGTTCCCTGCCGGTTGATGCGGGAGAGCGGGCGACAGCCCTGGCCACGACCGTACTGCCGTCAACCTGGGTTGACGCCGGTCGAGGCGGCCGGCCAGGACGTCCTGGACCAGCGTGACGTCTGAATCGGGGTGCGCGAGACAGCGCCAACGCGCTACAACGGGACGGTGACCGAGCTCTGGACCGACCCCGAGTGGCTTGCCGGTGCCCACGCGTGGGTCGACGAGCAGACCAACGCGCTCGGGCTGGAGCGCACCGGCGATGCCGAGCAGCCGCACATCGAGGTCTGGTCGACCGTGCTCAAGGTCCCGACGACCGCAGGGCCGGTGTGGTTCAAGGCCAACCACGGCCCCCTCCGGCACGAAGCGGCACTAGTGACGCTGCTCGCCGAGCGCGTCCCCGACCGGGTCGAGCCGCTCCTGGCCGCCGACCTCGACCGCGGCTGGATGTTGATGCGCGACGCGGGGACGCGGATGCGTGAGCTGGTGGTCGTCGAGGCAAACCTGGCGCGGTGGCACCCGGTGCTGGACTCGGTCGCACGGATCAGCATCGCGATGGAGGACGACATCGATGCCCTGCTCGCGATCGGCGTCCCCGACCTGCGGCTGGCCACCCTCCCGGCGAGCTACGCCGCGCTCATGGAGGAGATCGACGCCGCGCCTCGCTTCCGCGCCGCGACCGACCAGGTGGCCGAGCTGTGCGAGCAGCTCGCGGCCTACGGCATCAGGGACTCCGTGCAGCACGACGACCTCCACGACGGGCAGGTCTTCGTGCGCGATGGTCGCCACTGGGTCCTCGACTGGGGCGACGCCTGCGTCTCCCATCCCTTCTTCGTGCTGGCCGTCGCGCTGGAGGGCCAGATTGCCTGGGGCCTGGACGACGTGGAGAGCTCCGTCGACACCGGACCGTTCCGCGACACGTTCCTCGCGCCCTACGCGGCCGCCCACCCCAACCTCTCCCACGCCGACCTGGTGGAGGCATCGCGCCTCGCGACCCGGCTGGGCTGGGCGGCCCGCGCTGTCAACGGCCATCTGTCCGTCGACGGGGAGGGGACCCGGCGGCGGTTGGAGATGTTCGTCGACGGCCGGGTGAAGGACTGACGGGTGGTCCGGGGATGACCTGACGATCGGCGGTGTCGCGTAGAACGTTCTCGAGGCGTCGCCGTCGGCACCGGGGATCAGGCTGAGACGTGCTTCGCGCCGGCCCTTGGGTTGGCCACCGCGACCACCCCACCCATCGAGGTGCCGGTGCCCACCTTGTCGAGTGCGCCGGAGGCGAGCATCGTGGTGGGGTCGGTCAGGTCGGCTCTGGCTCCGCCGTCGCGTCGCCGACGTTGAGGACGCCGGGAACCAGCTCGTACCGGTGGCTGTAGGTGTCGAGGATGGCGACCGCGGCGGCGGCGAGCGGGATGCCGATCAGCGCACCGAGCGGGCCCCAGATGGCCGCGCCCACGAAGACGGCTCCCAGTGCGATGGCGGGGTTGACGTCCATCGTCCGCTCGCTGACCCGGGGGGTGAAGTAGTAGGTCTCGATCTGCTGGTACACCACGGCGAAGGCGACGATCGCGAGTGCCTTCCAGGGGCTGCCGAACACGGTCGCCAGCGCGGGAAGGATGACCCCCAGGTAGGTCCCGATGAGGGGGACGAACTGCGCCGTGATGCCGGCGAACAACGCGAACGGCAGCCAGTAGGGAACGCCGATGGCCGCGAAGAAGATGCCGTGGAAGAACGCGGATGCGGCCGCGAGCACGATCTTGGAGACGACGTACCCACCGGTCTTGGCGATCGTGATCTCGGTGATGGTGATGAAGACCTCCTGGACGCGCGGCGGCATCCACGAGGCGAGGCTGTGCACGAGCTTGGGGCCGGCACCGGCGAAGTAGAAGCCGAACACCAGCACCGTGACGAGGTCGAACAGGATCGAGGACAGCGACCCCACCACACCGAGGACCCCACCGGACAGGGAACCGACCCAGACGGTGATCTGCGTGGGGTCGAGGTTCAGCTGCGATGCGATCGTGGCGGGGTCGAGGTTGGTCCTGAACCGCTGGTTGACGAAGTTGATCACCGAGGTGGTGAGGTCGGGCAGGCCGCGCACGAACTCGGTGGCCTGGTTGAAGAACAGCTGACCGAAGAGCACGGCCAGGACCAGGGCCATGACGACCGCGCTCCCACCGACGATCGCGGTCGACGTTCCCCGTGACCGGCCGCGTTGCACGAACCACCGGATCCCGGGCTCCAGGGCAGTGGCGAACAGCCACGCCAGCACGAGCAGGAACAGGAAGTGGCTGAGCATCGAGAACAGCCAGAGGAACAGCAGCATCCCCGCCCCCAGGCCCGCGAGGATCAGTCCCGATCGCCAGACCGATGCCCGGTCGAAGCGAACCGTCACGTCCAGGCCGCTCGTCGGCGCCGGATCGACCGCGGGCGGCGATGACCCAGAGCGTGACGCCTTGTTCGCGTCCTGACCCGACATCGTCATCATTGCGTCCCAGAAGTCCCGAGGTGGAGCCTGCTCGACCTTTCGCAGTCTCCCAGATGCAGCCGCCGCGCATGGATACCGGCTCCGCGACGTCCTCAACCCCGCGGGGCGACAGCTGCGGGCAGCTGGCTTCTACGGGCCCTGTCCGATCGCGAGGGCCGTAGGATGAGCGAGCACGGCTGCCCAGGACCCCGGTGGCGACACATCACCACTGCGGGAGTCCGTCATGACAGCCGTCCAATCGCCACCTGCGACCACCCGCCTCGACCTCGACTTCATGGCCCGCATCGCCGAGGAGGCCGGTCGCGACGCCTTCCGCAAACCATCGGCCGACGCCACGTTCGACGCCAACCCCGCCCTGCGCACGATCCCGAGCTCGGCGGCCCTGCTCGTCACTGCGACCCGCCTCTACCGGGCGTGCCTCTCCGGCGCCACTGACCCCGCCGTCGACTGACCCGACGTCCAGAGGAGCGGGCGCCGGCGCGGTAGACGTGACGGAGAGGCCGCGCCTAGCCTCGGTCGATGGAACGCTCAGCGCAATCCGTCGACATCTGGGAGGGCGACGACCCTCCCCTGGCCTTCGCACAGGACCGACTCGCCTGGTACACCCGCAACAACCGGAACGCCCGCATCGGCCACTACAGCATCGAGGTAGCGCAGCTCGTGGCGGCAGCGGCCACCACGCTTGCGGCCGCTGTCGCCGCGCCCCCCGTCGTCACCGCCGCCCTGGCAAGCCTGACGCTGCTCCTCACGGGCCTGCGCCAGGTCTTCGGCTTTCGCGAGAAGTGGGCCACGATGACGTGGGCGACGCTGCGAATCCAGCACGAGATCAACCTCTTTCACCTCAATCGTGCCCAGGGCAGTGACGCTGCAGGTCGACGGTTGGTCCTCCAGGTGGACGCGATCGTCGCCGACGAGACCCACGGCTGGGCCGAACGACTGCGGGCGACCGGGTCCCCCACTGCGGGCCCATCGCCCGTTGCGGAATGACTGAAGGGGGACTGCCCCACCGGCATCGGCGTTGCCCGGGTCTGCTCGCACCGCGTGCGTGGGAGGGTTGGGCCATGTGGGCGGCACCGACCCGACCGGGGCCGTGATGAAGGGCCCTTCGGTGGCGGAGCGGTACCCGGTGGACGGCGTGGTCTCGCTGGACGGTGAGAGGCTGCCGACGCCGTACCTCGTGCAGGACGGCACCATGCTGATGATCGCCGGAACCTGCGACCTGGCGTCGGCGGCCTTGGCCCTGGAGCCCCTGGGTCTGCGGGCCACCTGCACCAGTGACCGGCGGGCGCTGGCCGCGGCGTGGGTCGCGGACTTCACCCGCGCCGGGCTGGGTCCGCACGGCGAGCTGCAGGTGTCCCTGTTCACCGGGCCTGGCGGGCGAGCCGACGTCTCGCCGGGGGCCTGAGCGTTCTACGAGGCACTGTCCGGAGACGAACCGACCTGGATGCTGTGTCACCGGCTCTGGAACACCACGCCGCGCGTGGTGCGCTACAACGACGCCCACCTCGGGCTGGAGGTCACGCTCGCGCGTGGCGGGCTCTCCCAGGGCGACGGCCACTGGGGCTTCGAGTTCACCGACGAGGCCGGGCGACGGTTGGCGCGCGGGTCTGGGACGCTGCCGCGCCGGACATCCCCGCGGCAGGGCTTGTCGCTCGTCCGCGCGCTGGGGTGGGCGCGGGCACGTGAGCTGGCGAGTCGCTCCGAGCAGTCCATCGGGGTGCTGTCGCCCCGGAAGACCGACGACGGGCACCTCCTCGTGGCCCAGACCCACACTCAGGCCGCGCAGGCTGCGTTCCGCCCCTGGGGAGTCGGTGACGAGCTCCACCTCGACGACCCGCACCTCGGGTCCTTGGACTTCCGCCCCGACCTGGTGGCCGTGCTCGAGAAGGTGCAGTTCGTCTACCTCCGACCGACGCCTGAGTCGCCGGGCAGGTAGCGGCGTCGGCACATCCAGTGCCTGCACGTCCAGCGCCGGCATCGGTCACGCCGGATGCCGGTGTGCCGCTTCCCATCTCGGCAGCCCGACTCGCCACGACCGGTTGCGACCAGCCCGGGACCAGCTCAACCGCCGGGGGCGAGCTCCTCCAGGAGGCGCTCGGCGCGGGCGAGCGCCTGGCGCTGCTCCACGTCCGCAGCACCGACCCGAGGAGAGAGGTTGAGGTCGAGGATGACCTCGGTCGCACCGTGCGTCGCGAGCAGCGCCAGGTCGGCCCGCAGCTGACCGAGGTTTCCCTGGAAGGGCTTTCGTGCCGGGCCGGGGTCATCGTCGAGGAGGTCGGGGACGACCCGCACGACGATGCGCAGGGCTTCCGGGTCGCGCCCCGCCTCGACCGCGCCGTCCCGAACGACGTCGACGCACCGCGACAGCGTGCTCGGGTCCAGCTGGCTGCTCGCGATCCACCCCTGGGTGAGCCGTCCCGCCCTGCGCAGGGCCGGCTCGGCCGTGCCCCCGACGAGCAGTGGAGGATGCGGACGCTGCACCGGAGCAGGAGAGAGGAACGCGGGAGGGACGGTGTAGAACTCGCCGGCGAAGTCGACCGGCGCCTGAGTCCACAGCGCGAGGAGGCAGCGGAGGTACTCCTCGAAGCGGGCGCCGCGTCGCTCCATCGGCACACCAGCCGCCACGTGTTCCTCCGGGAGCCAGCCCATCCCAACCCCCACCGTCAGCCGCCCGCCGGAGAGGACGTCGAGCGAGGCCATCGTCGAGGCGAGGAGCGCGGGTGGGGTGAACGGCGCACAGACCGTCGCCGTGCCGAGCCCGATCCGCTCCGTGTGGCCGGCCGCGAGGGCCAGGGCCACCACCGGGTCGAGCACGCTGCGGTGTGCTGGTCCCAGCCGGCCGTCGGCCGGCCAGAGGGTGCGTTGGTAGCCCCAGAGCGAGGCGTACCCGAGCTCCTCGGCACGGCGTGCGACGCGGACCACGCCCTCCCGCGTGGCCCAACGGCCGGACACCGGCAGGCCGAACCCGAGCAGGGGCAGTTCGGCGGTCACCGCACCACTGTGGCAGGTCGGGGAGACGACGCCCGGGGTGGTTCACGGCATCCGGACCGCCGGCCGGTCCCGGCTCAACGCGGCCACAACGGCCAGCAGGGGGTGGTGACGTACACCGGCTGCTGTGGTACCCATCACGAGTGAGCCAGACCGTGCGCGAGGGCGGCGTCGACACCAACTCCCCGGTGGTGCTCGTCGTGGACGACGACGAGGCGATCCGCACCGTCGTGCGCTGGCAGCTCGACTACGCCGGCTTCCAGGTCGTGGAGGCCGATGACGGCCCGACCGCCCTGCGCCGGATCCGAGACGACGACCCGGCACTGGTCGTGCTCGACCTGTCGCTGCCCGGCCTCGGTGGCCTCGACGTGCTGCGGGCCGTCCGCAGCGGACGCACCGGCCGGACCGACACCCCCGTCATCGTGCTGTCGGGCCGCAGCGGCGAGACCGACCGCATCGTCGGGCTCGACCTCGGTGCCGACGACTACCTGATCAAGCCGTTCTCCCCCGGCGAGCTGGCCGCGCGCATCCGATCCGTCCTGCGACGCAGCACCCCGGAGCCGGCCGGCGCGCCGCACGTCATCGGGAACCTGAGCATCGACACGGCCAGCCGACGGGTGCTCGTCGACGGGGCGGACGTGGAGCTCACGCCGAAGGAGTTCGACCTCATCGCGTTCCTGGCCGCGCACCCGCGTCTGGTGTTCACCCGCAGCCAGCTGCTGGAGAAGGTGTGGAACTCGTCGTCGGAGTGGCTGGGCGAGGCCACCGTGACCGAGCACGTGCACCGGCTGCGGCTCAAGCTCGAGCAGGACCCGTCCCGGCCGCGGCTGTTGCGCACCGTGCGCGGACTGGGCTACCAGCTGATGGATGACGCATGAGCGCCGCGGGGCTCTCCGACATCGACTCGGTGCTGAGCCCGCAGGACGGCCGCGAGATGCTCGACCGCCAGGCCGAGGTGCTCGAGCGGATCGCCGCCGCCGCCCCGCTGCGGGACGTGCTCGACGAGATCCTCACGTCGCTCGAGCGGCTGATCCCGGGAGCCCGCTGCTCGGTGCTGCTCCTGGACCGGGAGCGGCGGACGCTGCACCACGGCTCCGCCCCGAGCCTGCCGGCGGAGCTACGTCGCCGCGATCGACGGCCTGTCGATCGGTGAGCGGGCCGGCTCGTGCGGGACGGCGGCGGCGCTGAACACGGCGGTCGTCGCGAGCGATGTGCGGACCGACCCGCGGTGGGTCGACTACCGGGGTGACGCCGACTCGGCGGGCCTGCGCAGCTGCTGGTCCACGCCCATCCAGGGACGCGACGGGATGCCGGTCGGCACCTTCGCCGTGTATCACGGGCGACCGCACCGACCCTCCCGGCGCGAGGAGCTGCTGGTCGACCGGTTCACCCACCTGACGTCGGTGGCGATCGAGCACGCCAGCCTGGTCGGTGACCTCGTCGCGAGCGAGGAGCGCTTCCGCAGGTCGTTCGACGACAACTCGCTCGGGATGGCGCTCGTCGGCCTCGACCGCAGGATCGCCAGGTGCAACACCGCGTTGGTGTCCCTGACCCGCGGCCGCCCCGGCCTGGTGGGCAGCCCGCTGGCCGACATCGTGACGCCGACGCAGGGAGCCCTGGAGTCCCGGCTCGACGACCTCGACGAGCTCGACCGCGACGGCGCCACACCGGTGGTCTTCGAGGCGCGCCTGCACCGCGACGGACACCGCGACGTGGAGGTGGAGGTGACCGTCTCCCTGCTCCACGGTCGCGACGGCGCCCCGGCCCAGTACGTGGTCAACGTCTTCGACCTCACCGAGCGCCGGGCCGCCGAGCGTCACCGGCGGGCTCGGCTGGAGGCCGAGACGGCACGCCGCACCGCCGAGGAGCTCTCGCACTCCAAGTCCCAGCTGCTGGCCGCCGTCGGACACGAGGCCCGCACCCCGATCCAGGCCATCGTCGGCTTCGCCGAGCTGCTGGGCACCATCGACCTCGACGAGGCCCGGCGCCACGAGGCTCTCGACCGGATCAGCGCGGCGGCCGGTCACGTGATGGACCTCCTCGCCGACGTGCTCGACCTGAGCCGCATCGAGGCGGGCGCCCTCCCGCTGGTGCTCGAACCGGTGCCGGTGCGCGAGGTGGTGGCCGAGGTGTTCGGGCTGCTGTCGTCGCGGGCCGAGCAGCGGCAGGTCGAGCTGTCGCTCGACGTCGCCGACGACGTCGTGCTCGCCGACCGCCGGAGGCTGCGGCAGGTGCTGCTGAACCTCGTCGGGAACTCGATCCGGCACGGGAGGTCCGACGGGCACATCCATGTGCGGTCGTGCCCGACGGGTGACGACGCCTGGGTCGTGACCTGCGTCGACGACGACGGGCCCGGCATCCCCGACGACTTCCTCCCGCGGGCGTTCACGCCCTTCGCCCGGCCCGATCCGGCATCCGCTGTCGAGCCCTCGTCGGCGGGTGACCACGTCACCGACGAGAGCATCGGCCTCGGGCTCGGCCTGGCCCACGGGCTGGCGGACGCGATGCGCGGCGAGCTGTCGGTCGGCAGGTCAGGGCCGGGGGGCACGTCGATGGTGCTGCGGCTCCCGCGTGCGGAGACCCCGCGGCCGTGACCCGGCTGACGGCCGTCGTGCGATCTCGAGGGAGCGCGGTTGCTCGGCGTCGGCCCGAGGACCGCTGCGGTGGTCGCCGCGCTCGACGCGGCGAGGGCCCCTTCTCGGGCGCCTGCTGTCGTGCTCAGGCGTGCTCGCTCGCAGCCCACCCCGTGACGTCGACGATGCGGCACACCAGCACCCGGTGGAAGGGCTTGTCGGCGTACTGAGGCACCGCGCGCGACAGCCGGTCGGCGAGCTCGTCGACGAGCTCGGGCGGCGGGTGCGGGACGTGGTCGAGCCGGGCGCGGACCCACCACAGCCGCGACCAGTCCTCGGTCTCCCAGTGCTCGATGAGCAGCGACCCCCGGGGTCGGCCGCCAGGTTGTCCTCGCGCTGCAGCCGCGAGGACGTCTTGGGCTTGACCCGGTCGATGGGGACACCCGACGTGCCCGTCGGCACTCACGGCATACACGACCGGCTGCGGGTCGGGGCCGCGCTCGGGATGGAGCGTGCAGAGCACGCCGTGCACCTGGTCGCCCAGGCGGGTGCGGGCCTCGTCGGCGCTCAGTCTCATCGCGTTCTCCCAACGTCCGGTGTGGGACGGGCGGCCGGCCGCCCGTCGCTCGGCCCGGCGATGCTAACCGTCCTCGATCATGATGCGCTCAACGCGGGCGTCGCACCCTTGACTCCCGGGCCGTCGCCGGAGAGGTTGGCCGCATGAACCTCGCGACCTGGGTCGAGCGCAACGGACGCCGGCTGCGGGACCGGCCGGCGCTGGCCGTCGGCGACCACGTGCACTCCAGCTGGGACCGAGTTCGCCGTGCGGGTCGCCTCCGTGGCGGCGGGCCTGCGCGACCAGCTCGGGCTCGCACCGGGAGACCGGGTGGCCATCGTGATGAGCAACCGGCCGGAGTACCTCGAGGCCCAGCTCGCCGCCTGGCACGCGGGGCTGGTGGCCGTGCCCGTGAACGCGCGGCTGCACCGCGAGGAGGTGGCGTACGTCCTCGAGCACAGCGGCACCTCGGTCGTGGTCACCGACCAGGAGCACGCCGACGTCGTCGCACCCCTGCTCGACCGGGTGCACAGCCTGAGGGCGGTCGTGGTCGCGCCCGGTGCCGAGTGGGACCGGCTCACGGCGGCGAGCCCGATGCCGCTGGTCGACCGGTCGGCCGACGACCCCGCCTGGCTCTTCTACACGAGCGGCACCACCGGCCGGCCCAAGGGTGCGACCCTCACGCACGGGAACCTGCTGATGGCCGTGCTCAGCTACTTCGCCGACATCGGCCCGGTGTCGTTGCACGACAGCGTTCTTCACGCCGCGCCTCTGTCACACGGCTCCGGTCTCTACGGGCTGCCGCACGTGGCCAAGGGCGCGGTGAGCGTCTTCCCGGCATCCGGTGCCCTGGACGGCGCCGAGCTCGTCGGGCTGCTCGGACGGTGGCCGGGGATGTCGTTCTTCGCGGCGCCCATCATGGTCAAGCGGCTGGCCGGCGACCCGGACCTGGCCGGCGCCGACCTGTCCGGCCTGAAGACGATCATCTACGGCGGGGCGCCGATGTACCTGCCCGACCTCGAGCAGGCCCTGTCGACGTTCGGCCCACGGCTGGCGCAGATCTACGGGCAGGGCGAGACGCCGATGACCATCACGGCGCTGGCACCGTCGACCACGCGGAGCGGGACCACCCCCGGTGGCAGGCCAGGATGCAGGGGGTCGGCTTCCCGCGCACCGACGTCGAGGTGCGTGTCGTCGACGCTGACGACCGCGAGGTGCCACCGGGCGAGGCCGGGGAGGTAGTGGTGCGCGGCCGGGTCGTCATGGCCGGCTACTGGGACCAGCCGGAGGAGACGGCCGAGACGTTGCGCGGGGGGTGGCTGCACACCGGTGACGTCGGCAGCTTCGACGACGACGGCTACCTCACGCTGCACGACCGCTCCAAGGACCTGATCATCAGCGGCGGGATGAACATCTACCCGCGCGAGGTCGAGGAGGCGCTGATGACCAATCCCGGGGTGCAGTCCGTCGCCGTGGTGGGGCGGCCGGACCCGGAGTGGGGGGAGTCCGTCGTGGCGTTCGTCGTCATCGCCGACGGGGCCGAGGTGTCCGTGGCCGACCTGGACCGCACCTGCCTGGAGCGGATCGCCCGCTTCAAGCGGCCCAAGGAGTACCACCTCGTCGAGTCGCTGCCCACGAACAACTACGGCAAGGTGCTCAAGCGCGAGCTGCGCGGGTGGCTGGCGGACGGCGGAAGCCCGCAGCGTTGAGGAAACCATGATGACGGCGGCCCTTGCGGGGCCCGGCGCCCACTGTGTTGGGTACGTGACAAGGGCCAGACGGGATCTCAGTACCAGCCGACCGGCCCGGCCACGAACGCCCCGAGGAGATGACCGATGAAGCTCGCCCTCTACCTGCCCACCTTCCGCAACCACGTCACGGTCCAGGAGCTCGCGGACCTCACCGATCTCGCGGAGGAGCTCGACTTCGACTCGGTGTGGACGCTCGACCGCGTCGTGGTCCCCGAGGCGTCCGACCGCGGGGAGCTGCAGTACTCCTTCGGGATGATGAAGGAGTTCCCCACCCAGCTGCCGGTCGCGTCCCGGGGCGAGTGGTTCCAGGGCTGGCCGCTCCTGCCCTGGCTCGCGGCGCGCACCGAGAAGGTCCGCATCGGCATGAGCATCACCGACACCCCGTATCGGTCCCCGGGGGTCTTCGCGGCGGAGTGCGCCACGATCGACCACCTCTCCAACGGTCGCCTCAACGTCGGCCTCGGCGCGGGGTGGATGCCGGAGGAGTTCGCCGCGGCCAGCGCGACGCACCTCTTCCCGCGGCGGCACGCCCACGTGCGCGAGACGATCGAGATCTGCCAGGGCATCTGGACCAACGAGACCTTCGAGTACCACGGCGAGTTCGCCGACTTCGGGCCCAGCGGGTTCGGCCACAAGCCGGTGCAGAAGCCGCACCCGCCGATCTACTTCAGCGGCCTGCGCGACCCGAAGCGCTCCGCCCTGCGGGTGGCGAAGTACGGCCTCGCGGGCTGGATCGGCATCCAGGACACCCCACGGGAGCTCACCGAGTGGCGCACCGCCATCGCCGGCGAGCTCGAGGCGCTCGGCAAGTCGGTCGACGACCTCGACATGTGCAGCATGATCTGGTTCACGATCACCGACACGGAGGTCGACCAGACCGACAACGGCAAGGCGTCGAACATCCTCGTCGGCACGGCCGGGCAGATCACCGACATGCTCAAGCGCTACCAGGAGGCTGGTCTCACGATGCCGCTGCTCTGGCCGCCCTTCGCGGACGTGCCGGTGTCCAAGACGCTCGACGACCTCAAGCGCCTCAAGGAAGAGATCATGCCTAAGGTGGAGGCCGCGTAGCCTCACATGTCCTGAGGCGAAGGGCGTCGGCGGTCGCCGACCCCGCCTGGCACTCCCCTTCACCCGGCATCCGCCCCACGACAGCGAGGAGTCACCCCCATGAGCACGACCGCCACCCGACGCAGCGACCGCACCTGGCTGGTCGCGGTCGCCGCATCGCTGTGGGGCATCTCGTCGTTGTGGCGAGGACCGCTCGCCAAGGAGTACCCCTCACTGACGATCGTCTTCTGGGAGCACCTCGTGCTCACGCTGTTGACGCTCTGGTGGCTCGTGCCCGCGGTGCGCCGGCTCGCCGTGGCGTCGACGCGGACCAAGGTCAGTGTGCTCGTCATCGGCGCCGGCTCCTCGGCCCTCGCCACGGTGCTGTTCACCGCGGCCTTCCGCCTGGGAGACCCGATCACCCCGCAGGTGCTGCAGAAGCTGCAGCCGCTCATCGCCATCGCCCTGGCGGCAGTGCTCCTCGGGGAGCGGCTTCGCCGCAGCTACCTCTGGTTCGCCGTGCCCGCCATCGCCGGGGCCTGGCTGCTCGCCTTCCCGTCTCCGCTGAGCGTCACGGTGTCGAGTGCCCAGGCCGCCCTGCTCGCCGTCGGGGCCGCCGCGCTCTGGGCGGCCGGCACGGTGCTCGGCCGGGCCGCCAGTGCCGAGCTGCGCTTCTCCGACCTCACGGCGCTGCGCTTCGCCATCGGTCTCCTGGCGCTGTCGGTGACGGCCATGATCACGGGGACACCGCTCGCCGTCGGCACCGACGCCGCGGTGAACATCGCCCTGCTCGCGCTCTTCCCCGGCCTGCTCGCCCTCGTCCTCTACTACCGCGCGCTCGGCCACACGCCGGCCTCGCGGGCGACCCTCGCCGAGCTCGCGTTCCCGCTGAGCGCCGTAGTCGTCGGGGTCGCGGCCCTGGGTGCCCGCCCGACCGCCTCGCAGTGGGCCGGGTTCGTCGTGGTCCTCGTGTCCGTGGTCGGCCTGGCACTGCACGAGCAGCGCAGCCCGAGGCCCTCGGTCGCGGTGCCGGATGACGCCCGGGAGGCACTGGGCGGCGCCGTCCCGGAGTCATCGAGCATCAGGTGATCAGCGCGACCGCAGCTCCGAGCAGCAGGGTGGCGCCCGTCAGCGCGCAGATTCGCGGACCGGCGAGCCTCTCTGGTGAGTCTCTGGCGAACAGGACGGCCGTTCCCAGTGCGACGACAGCTGCCACGACGACGTAGACCGGAGCGGCGTACAGCCGGGCGTAAGGCACGAAGTGCACCGCCATGGTGACGGCCAGGGTCGCGACAGCGGCGGCATCGCGCTGCCTGGTGATCAGCACGATCACGAACGGCAGGACGAGCAGCTGGCCGGTGCTCAAGTAGATCGACAAGGAGTTCAGGGTCGGGTCCGCCGGACGCGCGCCTCGTGCACTGACCGTCGTCGCCATGGCCCCACCCGTCGGCCCCGCCCCGGCGGCCGACCCCACCCCCTTCATCACCGAAGGGAACCCGCACCAGGCTTGCCCTCACCATCGACCACGTCACCAAGCGCTACGGCAAGGACGTGGTCGTGGACGACCTCAGCTTCACCGTCGCACCCGGCCGGGTGACCTGCCTCTTGGCCCGTTCCGCTCGGCGAATCTGTCTATAACGTACCGTTGAGAGGTACGATTCAGGCGATTGTGTGAGGTGATCGATGGCAACCATCCGACGTACCGGCATCCCTGCCGAGCTGGCACAAGCCCCACTGCGCACGGTTCGCGCACGCGACGTCACCGTCTATGTCCATGCGCGCCCGCAGCTGGCCCGCCTCGAGCGGGCCGGCCTGCTGCATCGGCTCGCCCCCGGCTACTTTGCGGTCGTGCCTCAGGAGCGAGTCGGATCTACCTGGATGCCGACGCTGGAGGGCGCCGCGGCCGGAGTTGCGGGCGCAGACTTCGGCGTGCGCGGATTCGCCCTGATGGGCATCAGCGCGGCGCGCTTGCACCACGTGATGCCGCGCGCGGTGGCCGTCGCCGTGGTCGCCGCCCCCCGCCGCCGACGGGCCATCGAGCTCACCGACCGCGATGCCGTCGTGCGCTTCCTGGTTCGTGATCTCGACGTCATGCAGCTCGAGGTCCTGGAGACGGACCTCGGTCGCTGTCTGGTCACCACGCCGGAACAGACCCTCCTCGACCTGGCACATCGGCCCGACCAGGACGCGCTCGCGGAGGACGTCGACACCGCGCTCAGGGCCCTGGCACCCCGATGCGACGCCAGGGTGCTCGCCGAGATCACCGGGAGGCAGCGCCTCGGCCGCGCCCTGGATCGACTGCGCCGGGCGGGGCTGGTCGCATGACAGCGGCCGACGCCACGGGGCTCACGCTGGACGACCTACGTCGCGAGGCCGAGCGTTTCGGCGTCGCCGAAGAGCAGGTTCGCCGCGACCACCTCATCTCTCATGCGCTCGCGGCCATCTCGGCATCGTGCGCAGACGACGTGACCTTCTTCGGCGGTACTGCGCTCAGCCGCACCCACCTGGCGCAGGCTCGCCTGTCGGAGGACATCGACCTGATCGCGACCACGACACGAAGCGAGCTGCTGCCCAGAATTGTCCGCGCTCTCGAGCAGGCCCTGATGCGCACACATGGCCGGCCGGTGTGGACCCGCGCCTTCACCGACCGTGACAGCGACGCCGCCGTCATGTCCACGGCCGGGGTCCAGGTGCAGCTTCAGCTCCTGCGCGGCGAGCACTACCCCGTCTGGCCCGTGGAACGGGTTGCCGTGGAGCAGCGGTACTCCGACGCGCCGCCGGCCACCCTCACGGTGCCGACCCTGGCATCCTTCAGCGGCTGGAAGACGGCAGCGTGGAACGACCGCGGTGCGCCACGCGACCTCTACGACCTGTGGGCATTGGATCGAATCGGTGCACTCACCGCCGAGGCGGCTGACCTGTTCGCGCGCTACGGGACGACCGGGCATCCCCCGCGATCATTCATGTTCGCGAAGGCACCGACGCAGCGCAGCTGGGTCGCTGCCTTGAGCGGGCAGACGAGGCTGACCGTCACCGCCGATCAAGCGCTGACGGCGGTGCGCCGCGGCTGGTCGCGAGCCCTAGGTGAGGACTGGCACTGACAACCGTGCGCCAACGCACGACCACTCGAGGGACCCTGACGTCGCGGCCTCGCTGCCGCCCCTGACCGACGCCGCATCGCGTTGTGGAGGTGATCAGTCGAAGATGGCCAGGGTCAGGGCGTGCCACGTGTTGGGGCCCACCACCCCGTCGGACGGCGGTGCGAACATCGACTGGTACTCGCGCACGGCCGCGTCGGTCAGCGGCCCGAACGACCCGTCGACGGTGAGGCCGCCCGGCACGAGCGTCTGGACCGCCTTGACCGCCTCGCCATGGTCGCCGAGCCGCACCGTGGACACCAGTGCGGGCCAGTCGAGCTGGCCGACGGTCGTGCCGATGTCGTTGGCGCGCAGGGTCAGCTGGAACGCCTTGATCGCCGCGCCGCTCGCCGGCCCGAAGCTGCCGTCGGCCGCGATCGCGGCTCCCCTGCCGCGCAACAGGTGCTGGGCCGCCAGCACCCTCCAGTTGGTGTCCTGTGTGGCGCCCTGCCTGACCAGCGGCCAGGGTGGCCCACCCGGGCTGGACGTGCTGAGGAACGACCAGGTCTCCGGGCCGGCGACGCCGTCCATGGCCAGACCCCACTTCCGCTGGAACTCCCTGACCCGCGACGTCGTGATCGGCCCGTACGAGCCGTCGACGACGAGCGGGTCGACCTCGGGTGACGGCACGAGGCCGAACTGCTGCACGGCCCGGACCGCGTCGCCGTGCGACCCGCCCCGGGTGACGATCACCAGCCGCGGCCACGTCACGGGCCCGACGACCCCGTCGGCCGCCACCCCCTCGGCGGCCTGGAAGGCGGTCACGGCTGCCGTGGTGGCCGGTCCGTAGGACCCGTCCACGGCCACCGCGTGCCCGTGCGCTCGCAGGAGGTACTGGATGCCGGACACGGCCTGGGAGTTCGCTCCCGGGCCCGCTGTTCTCCACGGTCTGGTGTTCATGACCCCTCCTGCGTCGTCGGCCTCACCGGGGCGGTGGCCTGACCTCAGGAGTGCCCGGGCCGCCACCTGATACGAGCGGCGTCAGCCCGAGAGCATCCCGCTCACGAGGGCCTGCCACGTGACCGGGCCGACGATGCCGTCGACCACCACGGCCGGGATGTCGGTGTGCAGGGCCTGCTGGAAGCCGCGCACCGCCGCCTCGGTCAACGGACCGAAGCTGCCGTCGATGGCGAGGCCCTGCGCCGGGTCGCCCGACAGGTTGCGGAACTGGAACTCCTCCTGCACCCCGCGCACCGCGTCGCCCGTGCTGCCCCGCCGGACCGTGACGATGAGCGCCCCCCAGGTGTGCCGGCCGACCACTCCGTCGACGGCCAGGCCCTTCGCCTGCTGGAACGCCCGGACCGCAGCGTCGGTCAGCGGACCGAAGCTGCCGTCGACGGCGACCAAGTGACCCCGCGCGCGAAGCAGATGCTGCAACGTGCGCACGGGGTGCTCCCGATCTCCTCGACGCACCTGCGGCCACGGGCTGATCGAACCGGGCATCGCACTCCCCCTCGCTCTCACTGCCCGGCGCCTCCCCGCGCCGGTCCTCGACCACCATCCCGCTACGCCGGCATGCCGTCAACAGGCGAATGGTTCGAGGTGATGTCCTGACCCCACGGACCAGCGGAACACCTCGAACCGACGGGAGTTCACCCGGTTCGAGGTGGTGTTCCGATGCCAGGTCTGCGGGAGTCGCTTCGCCGCTGCGCCGGCGCGTGGTCAGGGGTTGGCGCGGTAGCCGTAGGCCATCTGCTCGAGCCGGGCGATCCGCTCGGCCATCGGCGGGTGGGTCGACATCAGCCGCGAGACGTCCTGGGCGCGGAACGGGTTGGCGATCATCATGTGGCTGGCGTCGACGACCTTCTGGGTCGGGGCCAGCGGCGCCTGCGCGACGCCGATCTCGAGCTTGCGCAGCGCCGAGGCCAGGGCCAGCGGGTCGCCGGTGAGCGTCGCGCCGTCCTCGTCGGCGTCGTACTCGCGGGTGCGCGAGATGGCGAGCTGCACGACCATCGCGGCGAACGGGGCGAGGATGGCGAGCGCGAGCCCGGCCATCGGGTTGCGGTTCTCGTCGTTCCCGCCGCCGCCGAAGATCATGCCGAACGACAGGAACTGCCCGATCGTCGAGATCACCCCGGCGACCGCGGCCGCCACCGACGCGGTGAGGATGTCGCGGTTGTAGACGTGCATGAGCTCGTGGCCGAGCACCCCGCGCAGCTCGCGCTCGTCGAGCAGGTTGAGGATGCCCTCGGTGCAGCAGACGGCGGCGTTCTCGGGGTTGCGGCCGGTGGCGAACGCGTTCGGCGCCGCGGTCGGCGAGATGTAGAGCTTGGGCATCGGCTGGCCGGCCCGGGTCGAGAGCTCGCTGACGATGCGGTACATCGCCGGGGCCTCGGCCTCGCTGACCGGGTAGGCGTGCATCGCCTTGATGGCGAGCTTGTCGGAGTTCCAGTAGCCGTAGACCGTCGTCGCGAGCACCGATCAGGGCGAAGACGAGCAGGAAGATGCTGTTGCCCAGCCACGAGGCGACGATCCAGCCGAGGACGAGGAGAAGGGCCCACATACCGCCGAACAGGGCAGCGGTCTTCAGCCCGTTGTAGTGCTTGTGCATGTCTGTCCCAACGCGGCGGGGTGGGGAGTTCGTTCCGTCAGGACAGCAGGCCGAGGAGCAGCCCCGGGAACAGGCTGAACAGCACGAGGATGCCGGTGCCGACGACCAGCACGGCCGTGGCCCCGCGGTGTGCCGGCGCCGGCGCGGCCGGCTCCGCGGTGACGTGCACGCCCGCCTCGGGAGTCTCGTCCGCACCGAGCCTCGGGGGGCCGGGGCGGCCGTGGGCTGCGGGTCGCCGAGCAGCATGGCGAACCAGCGCAGGTAGACCGCGATGCCGAGCACGACCGCCACCACGGCGACCAGGGCCAGCGGCCACAGCCCGGCGCTGACGGCCGGGCGCAGGGCCACCACCTTGGCGACCAGGCCGATGATGCCGGGCGGCAGGCCGGCGAGCACGAGCAGGGCGAAGGCCAGCGCCCCACCGGTGAGCCGGTCGCGGCGCAGCAGGCCGCGGGTGCGGGCCAGCGGGCCGGCCCCCACGACCGCCACCGCGGCGAACGCCACCAGGGTGGCCACGGCATACACGAGCACGTAGGCGGCCGACGCGCGCAGGCCCTGCGCGCTCAGTGCCGCCACCGGCAGCACCACCCAGCCGGCCTGCGACACGGTGGACCAGGCGAGCAGCCGGGTGGAGTCGTCCTGGCGCAGCGCCATGACGTTGCCGAGCAGCAGCGACGCGGCCGCGAGGATGCCGATGACGACGCTGACCGACCCGGTGCCGACAGCCGCACCGGCGACGGCCTGGCCGACGACGAGCAGCGCGGCCAGCGCCGAGATCTTCGAGGCGGCGGCGAGCGCGGCGGCGGTGCCGACGTCGGCGGTGGAGTAGGCCTGCGGGGTCCAGGCGTGGAACGGCACGAGCGACAGCTTGAAGCCCAGGCCGGAGAGCAGCACGGTGACCGCGAGCAGGAACACGACCTGGCGCTCGGGGTCGGCCCAGGCCACCGCCACGGCGTTGGCCGAGAACGCCGGGTCGCCGGTGGCGGTGAGCCACAGGGCGGCCCCGAGCACGAGCAGGGCGAACGAGGTCACCGACGTGACCAGCAGGGTGAGGGCGCCGTGGGATGCCGTGCGCGTGCCCCGCAGCGCCACCAGGGCGACGACCGGCACGGTGGCCAGCTCGAGGGTGACCAGCCAGGTGCCGATGTCGCGGGAGGCCGCGACCGCGACCCCGCCGGTGGCGGCGGCGAGCAGCAGGGTGGTCGTCACGGTGGTGTCGCGTGGCCCGCGAGCACCGTCGTGGAGCAGCGCGAGCGCGGCCGCGGTGGCGAGCAGGATGCCGGCCTGCAGCGTGCCGGTGGCCGGCCCGGCGGTCCACAGGCAGGCGCCGTCGGGGCCGGGCAGGCACAGCGTGCGCACCGGGTCGTCGGCGGCCCGCAGGCCCGTGGCCAGCGCCGTGCCGGCGGCGATGGCGAGCACGACCACACCGAGCAGCGGCTGCCACGAGCGCAGGCCGGGCCGCACGGCGTCGCCGAGCAGCACGAGCACCGCACCGAGGGCGGGCAGCAGGGCCGGCGCGAGGCTGACGGCGTCGATGGTGACGAGCTCGTTGGTCACCGGCCACCCCCGGCGATGAGGGCGGCCGCGTCGGCCGTGACGGCAAGCAGCGGGCCCGGGAACACGCCGAGCACGACGACGAGGGTGCCGAGCACCGACAGCACGACGAGCTCGACGCCGCGGGTGTCGGGCGTGGCGGCGGCCGCCTCCGGGTCGGGCTGGTCGCCCACCCACACCGTGCGGGCCACCCGCAGCGAGTAGCCGGCGGCGAGCGCGGCGCCGATGGCGGCCACCACGGCGCACCCGACGAACAGCGCACGGGGACGGTCGTCGGCCGGCAGCCACGCGGCATACACCGAGAAGAACTCGCCCCAGAAGCCGGCCAGGCCGGGCAGGCCCAGGCTGGCGGCGAGGCCGAGGATGAGCAGGAAGCCCAGCCGCGGCGAGGTCTCGCGCAGCGCGGGCCGCTCGACGGTGAGGTCGACGCTGCCCCAGCGCTGCTTGAGCCCACCGACGAGGAAGAACAGCAGGGCCGAGATGATGCCGTGCGCGATGTTGGCGAACAGCGCCGCCTGCAGGCCGGTCTCGGACCCGGCGGCCAGGGCGAGGGCGACGAAGCCCATGTGCGCCACCGACGAGTAGGCGATCAGCCGCTTGAGGTCGCGCTCGACCAGGCAGACCAGGGCTCCCCAGACGATGCCGATGACGCCGGCCACGCCGAGCACCGGAGCGAGCCGGGCGAAGCCGTCGGGCACGGTGGCCACCGGCAGGCGCACCAGGCCGTAGGTGCCCATCTTCAGCAGGACGGCCGCCAGGAGCACCGACCCCGCGGTGGGCGCGGTGGTGTGGGCCGGCGGCAGCCAGGTGTGCAGGGGGAAGACCGGCACCTTCACCGACAGGCCGAGCACGAGCAGCGCCGCGACGAGCAGCTGGCGGTCGGGGGACAGTGCGGCGCCCGCGCCCGTGGCGAGCGCCCGCAGGTCGGAGGTGCCGGCCGAGGTGACCAGGGCGAGGATGCCGACCAGCATCAGCGTGGAGCCGACGGCCGTGTAGAGGACGAACCGGTGCCCGGCGTCGGTGCGGGCGCGCTCGTCGTGGCGGTCGCCGAACCGGCTGATCAGCACCCACATCGGCACCAGGACCAGCTCGAAGGCGACGAAGAAGAGCACCGCGTCACGGGCGGTGAAGGTGGCGAGCGCACCGGCCTCGACGATGAGCAGGCAGCCGAGGAAGGTGGCCGGGGTGCCGCCCTCGGGGACGTCGACCCAGGCGTGCGCCGTGACGAGCACGCCGATGAGCGCGGTGAGCAGCACCAGCGGCACGGCGATGCCGTCGACGCCGAACGACCAGCGCACGCCGAGCTCGGGCAGCCAGGACAGGTCGACCCCGGGGCGGGCGATGCTGACGGCCACCGCGAGCACGAGGGTGAGGGCGGCGGCCACGGCTGCTGCCACCCGGGCAGGGCCGACGGCGAGCGCGCGACCACCGGTCACGAGGAACAGGCCGACGGCGGCGGGGACGAGGAGGAGCAGGCTCACGACCACGCCAGCACCCCCGCGATGCCGAGCACCACGACGGCCGCGAGGACGAGCCCGACGGCGGAGCTGGGCCGCTCGCCGCGGAAGGCCCGGCCGCCCGCCCAGCCGGCCGCCCGGGTCGCGACGGCGCTGCCGCGCACGTAGGCGTCGATGACCTCGGTGTCGAGGAAGGCGACGAGCCGGGCGAGCTTGAGCACCGGGGTGGCCACCAGGCGCAGGTAGAGGGCGTCGACCCCGAGCCCCCGGTCGGCGTGCGGGATGAGGCGCGGCGCGAGCACCTGGGCCGGGTCGCGGTCGAAGCCGCCCCGGATCGCGACCACCACGCCGACCACGATGGCCAGCACGGTGACGAAGACCCAGACCAGCGAGGTCTGGCCGACCCGGAACGCGTCGGTCAGCAGCACCAGCCCGCCGACGACGCTCAGCACGACCAGCACGCCGAGCACCGCCTGGACGCCCAGGGAGGCCGGTGCGCTCTGCGGGGCCGGGCGCACGTGCGCGGTGAGGATCAGGTAGGCGCGGGTGCAGTAGGCCGCGGTGACGGCGGCGGTGACGATCAGCGCGACGAGCACGATGAGGCCGGGCCCGGACTCGACGGCGCCCTCCCACGACACGGCGACGACGTGCTCCTTGGACAGCCCGCCCACGACCAGGGGCACGCCGGCCAGGGACAGCAGGCCGAACAGGAACGACACGCGCAGCAGCGGTGCCGCCAGGGCGCTCCCCCGCAGGGCCTTGGCCGCGGTGCCCCCGGCGCCGATGGCGGCCCAGCCGATCGTGAGGAACAGCAGCGCCTTGAAGATGGCGTGCGACCAGAGGTGGAACAGGCCGGCATCCGGCCCGTCGACGGGGGGTGCGGCAGCGAGTGCCGACAGCATGACGCCGACCTGGCTGACGGTCGACCAGGCGAGCATCCGCTTGAGGTCGCTCTGGGCGAACGCGAGCACGGCGGCCAGCAGCATGGTCACCGAGACCGCGATGCCGAGCACCCAGCGGGGGGTCTGGCTGACGGCGAGGATCGGGAAGAAGCCGGCCAGCACCACGGTGCCGGCGGCGACCATGGTGGCCGCGTGGATGAGCGCGCTGGCCGGGGTCGGGCCCTCCATGGCGTCGGCGAGCCAGTCCTGGAACGGCACCTGCGCCGACTTGCCGAGCACGCCGATGACGACCAGCGTGAGGAACACCGCACGCAGGGTGGCGTCGGGGGCCGCGCACGCCGTGAGGGCGTCACCCACGGTGGACCCGTTGGCGACCAGGCTGTCGATGCAGGCCGTGGGCCGGGCCCAGGAGCTGACGACGGTGCCGAGGTTGGTGGAGCGGGCACCGGCGGCCAGGCCGATGATGCCGAGCACGAACCCGATGTCGGCGACCCGGGTGACGAGGAACGCCTTGTGCGCCGCCCGGCGGGCGCTGTGCCGCCGCGACCAGTGGCCGATGAGCAGGAACGAGCACCAGCCCATGACCTCCCAGCCCACGACGGTGAGCACGAGGTCGCCGGAGACCACCACCAGCAGCATCGCGGCGGTGAACAGCGACACGGTGGCCGCGAAGCGCGGGTAGCGGTCGTCGGTCTTGAGGTACCAGGTGGAGTAGATCTGCACGCCGAGCGCGACGAGGGCGACGACCGCCGCCACGGCCACCCGAGAGTGGTCCGTGACCAGGTCGAGGGGCACCACCACGTCGCCGGCCCGCAGCCCCGGCCCGGCCGAGATGACCGTGGTGTCGCCCTGCGCCACCCAGCCGATGCCGGCCAGCAGCAGGGTGACCGCGCCGCCACCGACGGCCACGCCCCGGGCGAGGCGCTCGTCGCGGCCGACCACGAGCCCGAGCAGGGCGGCGACGGCGGGGACCAGCACGATCGGCCACGCGTTCACGGTGCCTCCCCGCTCGGCTCGTCGAGGTCGACCCGCGACCGCTGCCGGAAGGCGGTGAGGATGATGGCCAGCGCCACGACCGTCTCGGCGGCGGCGATGGTGATGACGAACAGCGGCAGCACGCTGCCGGCGGCCCACCGGTCGGCGCCGGCGGCCTGGGTGGTGACGAGCAGCACCAGCCCTCCGCTGAGCACGAGCTCGACACCGACGAGGAGCAGGACGGCGTTGCGGCGCACGGTGATCCCGAACACGCCCAGACCGACCAGGGCGGCGGCGAGCAGGTAGGGGCCGGCGAGGTGGATCACGGCGCCACCTCCTGCTCGCCCGTTCCGGTCTTCTCGGTGGCCTCGGCCGGTTCGGGGTCTGCGCTGCTCCTCGCGGGGGACGCGCGACACCGCGAGGGCGGCGACCACGGCCGTGAGCAGCAGCAGCGAGAGCAGCTCGAAGGGCCACACCCAGGTGCCGAACAGCTGACCGGCGACCTGGGTCGAGGAGACGTCGGTGCGCTGGATGCCCCTGCTGTCGACGATCGGCATCAGCACCGACGCCAGCAGCAGCGCGACGGCGGCGCCGAGCACGGCCGCCCCCAGGGTGCGCCAGGGGCCGGCGGCGTGTTCGAGGTCGGGCCCGATGGGGGCGCGCGTCAGCATCAGCGCGAAGAGCACGAGCACGACGACCGCACCGACGTAGACGAGCACGAGCACGAGGGCGACCAGCTCGGCACCGAGCACCAGCAGCGACCCGGCCACCCCGAGCAACGCGACCACCAGCCACAGGGCGGCGTGCACCACGTGCCGCGTCGTGACCGCGAGCAGGCCACCCGCGACGGCCACCAGCGCGGTGGCCGCGAACGCCGTGTCGAGTGCGGTCATGTCTGGTCGTCCACGGGCGGCGGGGTCGGCGAGGTGTCGTCGGGCACCGACTCCGGGGTGCCGGTCAGCGGCTCCTTGGCCGGGGGCGGCACCGTGCCGGTGGGCAGCGCCTCGGTGGGTTCACCGGCGGGCGCCTCGGGCACCCCTGCTGGCAGGGCCTGCGTGGGTTCACCGGCGGGCGGCGCCTCGGGCACCCCTGCCGGCAGGGCCTGCGTGGCGTCACCAACGGGAAGTGCCTCGGTGGGCGGAACAGCGCGACGAGCGGGACCGGCGCCGGCGGGGCGCGGGCGCACCGTGCGCGGCATCCGGGCACCTGGCCCACCGGCACCGGCGGCCGCACCTCCAGCACCGACCAGCCCGGTGCCCCGCGCCGGCTTGTTGGCCGCGGCGATCTCGGCCGGCTCGGCCGACTTCTCGTCGAGGGCGGGCGGCGGCGGCACCGAGGCCATCCAGCCCCCGAGCCGGTCCTTCTCGTGCAGCAGGTCGAGCAGGTCGACCTCGGAGTACTCGAACTGGGGGCTCCAGTGCAGCGCGTCGAACGGGCAGACCTCGATGCAGATGCCGCAGTACATGCACAGGCTGAAGTCGATGGCGAAGCGGTCGAGCACGTTGCGCTGGCGCTCGCGCCCGCCCTCGGTGGTGGCCGGGATCGTCTCCTTGTGCGAGTCGATGTAGATGCACCAGTCGGGGCACTCGCGGGCGCAGAGCATGCACGAGGTGCAGTTCTCCTCGAGCAGCGCGATCACGCCGCGGCTGCGCGGCGGCAGGTCGGGCGCGACGTCGGGGTACTCCGCGGTGTGGGTGGGGCGGAACGCGGTTCGCGCCGTGGTGGCCAACCCCTTGAGGATGCCGGGGATCCCGCTCCCCTTGCGGCTCACCATCCGAGCACCACCCCGACGCCGGTCAGCATCAGCTGCAGCAGGGCGAGCGGCACCAGCCAGAGCCAGGCCAGCCGCTGCAGCTGGTCCTCGCGCAGGCGGGGCCAGGCGACACGCACCCAGATGACGAGCACGGCCACGACGAAGCCCTTGAGCAGGGTCCACAGCCAGCCCAGGGTGTCGGGGAACGGCCCGTGCCACCCCCCGAGCCAGAGCGTGGAGAACAGCAGCGACATCACGACGATGCCGGCGTACTCGGCGAGCAGGAAGAAGGCGAAGCGCAGGCCGGTGTACTCGGTCCAGGCGCCCATCACCAGCTCGGCGTCGGCGACCGGCATGTCGAACGGCGGCCGCTGCAGCTCGGCCACGGCGGCGACGAGGAACACGATCGCGCCCGGCAGCTGCCACAGCATCCACCACGGCGACCAGCGGTCGGTGAGGGTCAGCAGCGACAGCGAGCCACCCGCCATCGCCATCGAGGCGACGGCGAGCACGATCGGCAGCTCGTAGGACACCAGCTGGGCGGCGGCGCGCAGGCCGCCGAGCAGGGCGTACTTGTTGGCGCTGGCCCAGCCGGCCATCAGGGTGCCCAGCGCCCCCACCGAGGTGGCGGCGAGCACGAGCACCACCGACGCGGGGACGTCGATCGCGGCGACGCCGGGAGCGATCGGGATCGTCGCCAGCGCCACGAGGTAGGGGATGAGCGCCACGGCGGGCGCGAGCCGGAAGACCCACTTGTCCGCCGCGCGCGGGGTGATGTCCTCCTTCTGCACGAACTTCACGCCGTCGGCGACGAGCTGGGCCCAGCCGTGGTAGCCGCCGGCATACATCGGGCCCAGCCGGCCCTGCATGTGCGCCATCAGCTTGTGCTCGGTCTGGCCGACGAGCAGCGGCAGCACCAGGAACGCGGCGAGCACCGACAGCGCCCGGATGGTGACCTCGAGCAGGCTCATCGCGGGCCCCACTCGGGTGGGGGCACGCCCGGCGCCTGCACGCGGCGGCGACCGGGGGCCTTGCCCGAGTCGTGGCCCTCGCCGGGCTCCTTGCCGCCGGGCCACGGCTTGGACGCCCGGGCGGCCAGCTGGAACGACTTGCGCAGCGGTGTGCCGTCGAAGCCGTCGGGCAGCAGCAGCGGGCGGATCGGCAGGCCGCTGCCGTCGTCGAAGCCGGCGAAGTCGATGCCGAACATCTCGTAGGTCTCGCGCTCGTGCCAGGCGGCCCCGGCGAAGATGCCGGTCACCGAGTCGACCGGCTCGCCGTCGGCGACACGGGTGACGAGCAGGATGCCGCGCAGCGCGCCGACCGTGCTCACGTCGAGCAGGTGGGCGGTGACGTCGAAGCCCGGTGCGGCCTCGTCGTAGGTGCGGTCGACGGCGGTGAGCCAGTCGAAGAACGTGAAGCCCTCGTCGCGCGCGGCAGCGAGGGAGACGCCCCACGCCTCGACCTCGACCACGCGCGTCTCGTCAGCCACGTCGGCAGCCTATCGACCGGTGCGCCGAGCGCGAGGTCGGCGCGCTCTTCGCCACACCGGCGCTCATCGCCAGACCGGCGCGACCTCCTTGCGGTAGCCACGGCCCCAGACCGAGCTCAGGACCGCGACGACCGGCCCGGGGACGTTCTCCTTGAACGCGGCCTCCTCCTCCGGGGAGGCACCGTCGGTGACCCACGCGAAGAAGCGGCCCGCGAACACCGGGCTGCGCTTGCCGAACTCGCGACCCATCGCCTTGATCTCGGGGTGGTCCGCGTGCGCGAGGTAGAACGCCTCGATCTCGGCCTCCTCGTGGTCGAGGTGCCGCACGGTGGCCGCCCGCAGGTCGCCCATCGCCTCGCGGGCGGCCGCGGCCCGGGCGGCGCTGGGGTCGCGCGCCAGGCCGTTCATCTCCTCGCGGGCGATCTGGAGCGCTCGCGCCATCACCTCGTGCTCCGCGTCCATCTCGTCGAGCAGGGTCCGCGGGACGCCGGCTCTCTCCAGGTGCGGCCAGGCGATCTCGTGCTCGCCCTCGTGGTGGTCGCTCAGCATCTCGTCGAAGTTGGCCCAGGCCCTGCCGAGCGCGGCGGCCCGGGCCGCGTCACCCGGCGGGAAGTCGTCGAGCGCGGAGACGAAGCGGTCGAGGTCGCGCCGGACCGCGAGGTGGATGACCTTGTTCATGCTCATCGTCGGCATCGACCAAGGGTAGGTACGGCGGTGGCCGCCGACCACTCCTTGTGCCGATCAGTGTGGCTCGGCGTCGGGCTGCGGCAGTGCGACCTGCGCCACGACGACCGCAACCCCGGCGATGCCGACGAACCAGCCCCACCACGGGTGTCCGGTCTGCACCAGCCCGTAGGCCGTGCCGACGCACAGGGCCGCCGAGACGACCAGGCGCGGCGTGGTGGCCAGCCGGCGCCGGCCCTTCGGGGCCATGAAGACCCCCCAGAACAGCAGCACTCCCGCCGTGCCGGCCGCCGCGGCCAGCCAGCCGCGCAGGCCACCACCGACCACCTCGTAGGCGATGGCGCCGACGCCGCCGAAGAGGGCGAGCTCGACCGCGAAGGCGACCACGGCGAGCACGAGCAGGCTCGGGGTCGACATCAGGTCGGCGCCGTGGCCGGGCGTGGGCGTCTCGCGCTGCGGGGCGTCGTCGCTCACGGGCGGGTCACGAGGTCGCGGGTCACCTCGCCGGCAGCGGCGGTGCGGTGGCCGGCATACCGTGCCGGGGCGGGTGCGCGGCCGGGCTGGCGGGCCGCGATGGAGGCACCGCTGAGCCGCTCGTCGGCGATCTTCTCCTGCAGCCGGATGATGCCCTGCAGCAGCGCCTCAGGGCGCGGCGGGCAGCCGGGCACGTAGACGTCGACGGGGATGAGCTGGTCGACGCCCTTGGTGACGGAGTACGAGTCCCAGTACGGCCCACCGGAGTTGGAGCAGGCGCCGAACGAGATGACGTACTTCGGCTCGGGCATCTGGTCGTAGAGGCGGCGGATCGCCGGCGCCATCTTGTCGGTGACGGTGCCGGACACGACCATCAGGTCGGCCTGGCGGGGCCCGGGCGCGAACGGGATGACGCCGAGCCGCATGAAGTCGTGGCGGCCCATCGACGTGGCGATGAACTCGATGGCGCAGCAGGCGAGGCCGAAGTTGAAGACCCACAGCGAGTAGCGGCGGCCCCAGTTGAGCACGACCCGGATCGGCTTCGGGGCGTGCTCGGCGACCGGCCCCACCCGGGGCATCGGCAGGTCGACGCTCACGAGTGGCACCCTAGCCCCATGGGCGTGGTGCGGGGAGTGCGGACGCGGCCCGGCCCTGGCGGATCTCACTCGCGGCGACCGAGGCGCCGGTGTGGTGACGACGCGCTGCTCCCGCGGGGAGCGCGAGCTCCTCGGGGGCGCCACCTCGGCGCGGGTCGCCGAGTTCGCCGCCGGGCGGCAGTGCGCCCACTCGGCCCTCGCGTCGCTCGACCCGCGGCTGGCCGGGATGCCGGTGCTCCGCGACCGCCGCGGCGCCCCCCAGTGGCCGGCCGGGACCGTGGGCAGCATCACGCACTGCGCGGGATGGACGGGCGCCGTCGCGGCCCGGTCGCGTCGGTCGCGGCTCGGGCGGGGCGTGCGCGCCATCGGGCTGGATGCCGAGCCGGTCGCCCCCCTGCCGGCCGGCGTGGTCGAGGTGGTCGCGTCGGTGGAGGAGCGGGAGGCGCTGGCCCGGCTGGGAGCCGAGCGGCCCGGCATCCCGTGGGACACGGTGCTGTTCTGCGCGAAGGAGGCCACCTACAAGGCGTGGTACCCCCTGACCGGTTCGGTCGTCGGGCACGACGCGGTGCGCGTGGAGCTGTCACCTGCGGGTGGCTTCACGGCCGTGGCCTCGGCCGACGACGCCACCGGGCAGCCGGCGACCCTGAAGGTGCACGGCCGATGGCGGATCGGCCCGAGGGTGGTCGTGGTGCTCGGCGTCGTCCCCTGACCTCGAACGTGGGTGAAGAACGTCGGCTGGACGACGGGAATCACCCACGTCGCGGGGCGGCCCTGCCGAGGTCTCCTCGCGAACGTGGGTGAAGATCGTCGGCTGGACGACGGGAATCACCCACGTTCGCGGGGAGGTCCAGGTCAGGGGGCGCAGGCCGCCGGAGCGCCGACCAGGGGCGGCAGCGCCGGCTCGCACAGCCAGGGGCCGAGCAGCCGGTCGGGGTCGATGCCGGCCTCGTCGCGCACCAGGGCGAGGAAGTCGGCGGTGGTGACGACGCCGAAGCGGTGCCGGTCGACCCACGAGCGCAGCAGTGCGAAGAACAGGTCGTCGCCCACGGCCCGGCGCAGCGTGTGCAGGGTGAGCGCCCCGCGCTTGTAGACCCGGTCGTCGAAGGTGCGGTGCGGCCCGGGGTCGGTGAGCACGAGGTCCTGCGGCAGCCGGGCCAGCACGACGTGGTGGCGCTCGGCCTCCTCCTGCGCCGTGGTGCGCCCGATCGACTCCGACCACAGCCACTCGGCGTAGCAGGCGAAGCCCTCGTGCAGCCAGATGTCGCGCAGCGAGGCGGCCGTCACGGTGTTGCCGAACCACTGGTGGGCCAGCTCGTGGGCGATGAGCCGCTGCGCCTCCCAGGACCGGCTCAGGTGGTTGGTGCCGAAGGTCGACAGGGTCTGCGACTCCAGCGGGATCTCGAGCGGGTCGTCGGTGACGACCACGGTGTAGGCGTCGAACGGGTAGGGCCCGAACAGGCCGCCGAAGATCTCGAGCATCCGCGGCTGGTCGGCGAACGCGGACCGGGCGGCCGGCATCCGGGCCGGTGGGGCGGCGAGCGCGCTGGGGACCGCGACCACCGGGCTGCGGTCTCGAGGCCGTACGCGCCCGATCTGCAGCGTGGCGAGGTAGGTCGACATCGGCTCCGACTGCTCGTGCACCCACTCGACGCGGCGCCCCACCCGGCGCTGCGGTGACCAGCGTGCCGTTGGAGACGACCCGGTAGCCGGGGTCGGTGCGCACCGTGACGGTGTAGGTCGCCTTGTCGGCCATCCGGTCGTTGCACGGGAACCAGGTGGGGGCGCCGTGCGGCTGCGCGGCCACGAGGACGCCGTCGGTGAGCTCCTCCCAGCCGGTCGGGCCGTCGGGGCCGGGCATCGGCCGGGGCCGGCCGCGGTAGGCGACGGCCACGCGTGAGCTCGGCGCCCGCGGGCGACCGGGGTGCGGAGCCGGATCCGCAGGCGGGATGCCCGGTGCGTCCAGCGGGCGACGGACGCGCCGGTCACCCGCAGCGCCGGTGACCTGGAGCCCGTGCAGGTCGAGCACGAGCTCGGGCAGCGCCTCCAGGGCGGTCACCCACACCCGGGCCTTGGCCTCGAGGTGGTTGTCGGCGACCTTGTACTGCAGGTCGAGGTCGTAGTGCTCGACGGAGAACCGGACGTCGCCGTGGCCGGGCAGGTAGGGGTCGATGCCGCTCACTCGTCCTCCGTCCAGGGTCCGACCGGGTTACCGATCCAGCTGGTCTTGTCGGGCACCGACTCGCCGCGCATGACGAGCGAGACCGGGCCGACCGTGGCGTGCCGGCCGATCCGGGCGGCCGGCAGGATCACCGAGTTCGGGCCCAGTGTTCCGCCGTCGGCGATGGTGACACGATCCATCGACAGGATGCGGTCGTGGAACAGGTGAGTTTGCACGACGCAGCCCCGGCCGACGGTGGCGCCGGCCCGCAGGTCGATGAGGTCGGCCTCGGGCAGCCAGTAGGTCTCGCACCAGACGCCCCGGCCGATCCGTGAGCCCATCGCCCGCAGCCACACGTTGAGCACCGCGGTGCCGGTGGAGGCGCGCGCGAACCACGGCGCGGCGACCACCTCGACGAAGGTGTCGGCCAGCTCGTTGCGCCAGACGAACGAGCTCCACAGCGGGTGCTCGCGAGGGGCGCATCCGGCCCGACGAGCAGCCACTTGGCGAGCACGGTGAGCGCCCCGCCGAGCAGGCCCGCGGCCAGCAGCACCGGGCCGCCGAGCAGCACGGCCCAGACCGGGCCGCGGTCGAGCAGGGCGGCCAGGGCGGCGGCGGCGAGCACGACGAGCAGCACGTGCAGCCACACCGGCACCACCCGGCACACCTCGACCAGGGCCCGGGCCACCTTCAGGCGGCGCGGCGGGGCGTAGGTGCGGGCCGTGTCGGTGTCGTCGTGGTCGCGGCGCAGCGGGCGCGGCGGGCTGCCCAGCCACGACGTGCCGGCCTTGGCGGCGCCGCGCTGGGGTGCCGCCGAGAGCACGGCGACCAGGGCCTTCTTGGGCACCCGGCGGCCGGGCGCGGCCATCCCGGAGTTGCCGACGAAGGCTCCCTTGCCGACCCGCACGTGCTCGACGCGCAGCCAGCCGCCGCCGAGCTCGTAGCCGCCGACGAGGGTGTCGTCGGCGAGGAAGGCGCCGGAGCCGACCCGCACGAACGGCGGGATCATCAGCACCGTCGAGGCCTCGACGTCGGAGCCGATGTCGGCCCCCAGGGCGCGCAGCCAGGCCGGGGTGAGCCCCGAGGAGTAGAGCGGGAACAGCCAGGTGCGGGCCTCGTCGAGCACCCGCAGGATCGACCACGCCTGCCACGCCTGCCGGCCGTGCACCGGGTGGTGGCCGACCTCCAGGCCCAGCGAGAGCAGCCGCACGGCCACGAGCACCAGCGCGGCCAGCACCACGAGCCCGACCACGGTCGCGGGCAGGAGCCAGAGCAGCGCCGCGCCCACGGCATCCGCGATGCCGGTCGCGCCGGGTCAGCGCGGGGGCGGCCACGGCCAGCCCGGCCACCACGGCGACGATCGGCAGGAGCGACAGCACCACGGCCGAGGCGGCGTAGGCCGCCGAGCCAGGCCGGCCGGTTCGGCGGGCGGTCGTCGCCCCAGGGGCCGCGGGCGGTGCCGGAGAACAGGGCCGGGGCGCCCGACCAGGCCTCGCCGGCGGGGACGGCGCCGAAGACCGCGGAGCCGGCCGCGACCTCGGCCCCGTCGCCGACGTCGGCACCGGGCAGCAGGGTGCTGCGCGCGCCGACCCGGGCGTCGGCGCCGACGCGCACCCGGCCGATGTGCAGGTGGCCGCCGTCGAGCCAGTGGCCGGCGAGGTCGACCTCGGGCTCGATCGAGCAGCCCCGGCCGAGGGTGAGCAGGCCGGTGACCGGCGGGACGCTGTGCAGGTCGACGTGCGCGGTCGACCCGGCAGCCGAGCAGGCGGGCGTAGACCTTGACCAGCGGCGCCGACGACAGGCTGGTGGCGCCGAGCTCGTCGACGAGGCGCTCGGCGAGCCAGAGCCGCAGGTGCACCGCACCGCCGCGCGGGTAGCGCCCGGGGCCGACGCCGCGGAGCACGACCCGGGCGGCCGCGGCGCCGAGCAGCACCCGGCCGGGCGGGCTGACGAGCAGCAGCCAGCCGAGCAGCACCCAGCCCCAGCGCACGTCGGGGAGCCAGTCGATGCCGAGCACGCCGCGGCCCACGAGGGCGCCGAGGCCGACCCAGGTGAGCCAGCGCAGGGCGCCGATGGAGCGCAGGCCCACCGACGCGACCACCTGGGCGGCCTGGGTCTTCAGCGGCACCGGCAGCACGGCCGCGTTCTGCCGGCCCGTGGGGGTGGCCATGTCGTCGAGGGCGGCCGCCAGCTCGGCCGAGCCCGGGGTGGTCGTAGACGTCGGCGACGGTGACCTCGGGGAAGCGCTCGCGCAGCCGGCTCACGAGCTGGGCCGCGGTGAGGCTGCCGCCGCCGAGGTCGAAGAAGTCGTCGTCGGGCCCGGACGGCGCGCCGCCGAGGATGGCGGTCCAGTGGCCCGCGACCCAGGCCGCGGTGCCCTCGATGCCGGGCGCCTGCTCGGATGCCGTCGTGCCGGGCCGGGCGGGCGGCGGCCAGGGCAGGGCGTCGCGGTCGATCTTGCCGGAGGTGCGGGTGGGCAGGGTGTCGACCACGGCCAGCCGCGGGACGAGCGCGGCCGGCATCGCCCGGCGCAGCCGCTCGACCGCGGCCTTGGCGTCGAAGCCCGGCTCGGTGGTGACGTAGCCGACCAGCAGGCTGTTGCCGGCCTCGCTGCGGCGCACCGCGGCCGCCGCGCCGCTCACCCCGGGGAGCGAGAGGAGGGCGCTGTCGACCTCGCCGAGCTCGATGCGCCGGCCGCCGACCTTGACCTGGTCGTCGGCCCGGCCGTTGAACACCAGGCCCTCGCCGTCGAACCGGACGATGTCGCCGCTGCGGTAGGCGCGGTCCCAGCCCAGGGTGGGCATCGCGGCGTACACCTGCGCGTCCTTGGCCGGGTCGAGGTAGCGGGCCAGCCCGACGCCGCCGATGATCAGCTCGCCCGGCTCGCCGTCGGGCACGCGGTTGCCCTGCGGGTCGACGACGGCGAGGTCCCAGCCGTCGAGCGGCAGCCCGATGCGCACCGGTGGCTCGCCGGTGAGCCGGGCGCCGCAGGCGACGACGGTGGCCTCGGTGGGGCCGTAGGTGTTCCAGACCTCGCGGCCCGCGGTGGCCAGGCGGGCGCCGATCTCGGGCGGGCAGGCCTCGCCGCCGAGGATGAGCAGGCGCACGTGGTCGAGCGCCGCCGCCGGCCAGAGCGCGACCAGGGTGGGCACGGTGGAGACGATGGTGATGTCGTTGGCGCGCAGCCACGGGCCGAGGTCCATGCCCGACTTCACGAGCGAGCGCGGGGCCGGGATGAGGCAGGCGCCGTAGCGCCAGGCCAGCCACATCTCCTCGCAGCTCGCGTCGAAGGCCACGCTCAGCCCGGCCATGACCCGGTCGCCCGGGCGGATCGGTCGGTCCTGCAGGAACATCCGCGCCTCGGCGTCGACGAAGGCGGCCGCGCTGCGGTGGCTGACCGCGACCCCCTTGGGCGTGCCGGTGGAGCCGGAGGTGAAGATGATCCAGGCGTCGTCGGTGAGGTCGGGGTCCTCCTCGGGCGCGGTCTCGGCGGCATCCTCGGTCGACAGGATGACCAGGTCGGTGGTGACCACCGCGGCCACCCCGGCCTCGTTGAACACCAGGCTCGCCCGCTCGTCGGGGTCGTCGTGGTCGACCGGCACGTAGGCCGCACCGGCGAGCAGGATGCCGACGATGGCGACGTAGAGGTCGGTGGTGCCGCTGGGGATGCGCACGCCCACCCGGTCGCCGCGGCCCACGCCCTCGTCGCGCAGGGCGGTGGCGACGTCACTCGCCGCCGAGAGCAGCTCGTCGTAGGTGAGCACCTCGCGGCCGTTGTCGATGGCCGGGGAGTCGGGGTGGTCGTCGGCCGTGGCCCGCAGCACGTCGACGAGGGTGCGCGGGGACGGGGCGTGGTCGGCGCGCAGCAGTGGGTCGGTGCCCGGCCCGGGGGACTGCACGGGGCTCATGGTGGCGGGCCGGTGGTCCGTGGGTCAGGCCGTCCAGCGCAGCAGGCCACGGCGCCCGGCGTGGACGAGCCCGACGAGGATGACGCCGACGAAGACGACCACCTCGACGAGTGACGCGACGCCGAGGTCGGGGTCGCGCAGCACCAGCGCCCACGGGAAGAGGTAGACCGCGTCGACCGCGAACACCACGTAGAGGAAGGCGAACGAGATGTAGCGGATCTGGCTCTGCGCCCAGCCGAACCCCACGGGGTCGACACCCGACTCGTAGGTGCGCAGGCCCTTCTCGGAGACCGCGCGCGGGGCGACCAGGCGGCGGGCGATCATCGCCGCGGTGACCAGCAGGATGCCGGCCAGCACCACCGCCGCTGCCGCTGCGTAACCCTCCATGCCGGTCAGCGTAGCCACATCGGCCCGATGGCGTTCGCGCTCGGGGGTGCGGCGCCGAAATCGTGTCGTCCGGCGACCCCGGCCGGACATATGGCGTACATCTCGTGGACATCCGTGGACACCAGCGGTGCTGGACGTACGATGGGAAACGCTGCGCCCGCGGCACACCCTCTGGCACAGCAGCCATCCATCTCGCCGAGCCATGAGGGTGACACAGTGAGCAGCAAGACCGTCCAGGCGCTGGACCGAGTGGTGATCCGTTTCGCCGGCGACTCGGGCGACGGGATGCAGCTCACCGGAGACCGCTTCACGAGCGACACGGCGGCGATGGGCAACGACCTGTCGACCCTGCCGAACTTCCCGGCCGAGATCCGCGCCCCCCAGGGCACCCTCCCGGGCGTCTCCAGCTTCCAGCTGCACTTCGCCGACCACGACGTGCTCACCCCGGGTGACGCCCCCGACGTGCTCGTGGCGATGAACCCCGCCGCGCTGATGGCCAACCTGGGCGACGTCCCCCGCGGGGCCACGATCATCGTCAACACCGACGAGTTCACCACCCGCAACCTCGCCAAGGTCGGCTACACCGCGAGCCCCGTCGACGACGGCAGCCTCGACTCCTTCCACGTGCACCCGGTGGCCCTCACGAGCATCACCGTCGAGGCCCTCGCCGACTTCCCCGGCCTCACCCGCAAGGAGAAGGAGCGGGCGAAGAACATGTTCGCCCTCGGCCTGCTGTCGTGGATGTACACCCGCCCCACCACGGGCACCGAGAACTTCCTCACCCGCAAGTTCGGCGCCCGGCCCGACATCCTCGCGGCCAACCTGGCCGCCCTGCGCGCCGGCTGGAACTACGGCGAGACCACCGAGGACTTCGCCTCCTCCTACCTCGTCGCCCCGGCCGAAGATGCCGGCCGGCACCTACCGCAACATCACCGGCAACACCGCGCTCGCGCTCGGCCTGGCCGCCGCGGCCCACCGCGCCGGCCTCCCCCTGGTGCTGGGGTCCTACCCGATCACCCCGGCGTCCGACATCCTGCACTCGCTCGCCGCGCTCAAGCGGCACGACGTCACCACGCTGCAGGCCGAGGACGAGATCGCCGGCATCGGCATCGCCATCGGCGCCAGCTTCGGCGGCGCCATCGGGGTCACGACCACCTCCGGCCCCGGCGTCGCCCTGAAGTCCGAGGCGATCGGCCTGGCCGTCTCGCTCGAGCTGCCGCTCGTCATCGTCGACGTGCAGCGCGGCGGCCCCTCCACCGGGCTGCCCACCAAGACCGAGCAGGCCGACCTGCTGCAGGCGATGTTCGGCCGCAACGGCGAGTCCCCGGTGCCGATCGTGGCCCCGCAGACGCCCGCCGACTGCTTCCGCGCCGCCATGGATGCCGTGCGCATCGCCACGGTCTACCGCACCCCGGTGTTCCTGCTGTCCGACGGCTACCTCGCCAACGGCTCCGAGCCGTGGGCGGTCCCCTCCGTCGACTCGCTCCCCGACCTGCACGTCGAGTTCGCGAGCGCCCCCAACGACACCGACGCCAAGGGCGAGCCGGTCTTCCACCCGTTCCTGCGCGACGAGGAGACCCTGGCCCGGCCGTGGGCCATCCCCGGCACGCCCGGCCTCGCGCACCGCATCGGCGGCATCGAGAAGGCCGACGTCACGGGCAACATCAGCTACGACCCCGACAACCACGACACGATGACCCGCCTGCGCCAGGCCAAGGTCGACGGCATCGTCGTGCCCGACCTCGAGGTCGACGACCCGAGCGGCGACGCCCGCATCCTGGTGCTCGGCTGGGGCTCCACCTACGGCCCGATCGCGGCCGCCACCCGGGTGGTCCGCAACGCCGGCCACCACGTCGCCCGCGCCCACCTCACCACCGTCAACCCGTTCCCGAGCAACCTGGGCAAGCTGCTCCACGACTACGACCGGGTGGTCGTGCCCGAGATGAACCTCGGCCAGCTGTCGATGCTGCTGCGCGCCCAGTTCCTCGTCGACGTCCGCTCGCACACGTCGGTGCGTGGCCTGCCGTTCTCCACGGTCGAGCTCGCCGACGTCATCTCCACGACCCTCGAGGAGCTCTCGTGACCGCCACCGACCTGGGGATGCCGGACAGCGGCCTGCGCTCCATCCCGCACCTTCCCGACGACGCCGCCAAGCAGACCAAGCGCGACTTCACCTCCGACCAGGAGGTGCGCTGGTGCCCGGGCTGCGGCGACTACGTGATCCTCGCCGCGGTGCAGTCCTTCCTGCCCGAGCTCGGCCTCACGCGCGACAACATCGTCTTCGTCTCCGGCATCGGCTGCTCGAGCCGCTTCCCCTACTACCTCGACACCTACGGCATGCACTCGATCCACGGCCGGGCGCCGGCGATCGCGACCGGGCTGGCCACCAGCCGGCCCGACCTGTCGGTGTGGGTCGTCACCGGTGACGGCGACGCGCTGTCGATCGGCGGCAACCACCTCATCCACGCGCTGCGCCGCAACGTCAACATGACGATCCTGTTGTTCAACAACCAGATCTACGGCCTCACCAAGGGCCAGTACTCCCCCACCAGCCGGCTGGGGCAGGTCACCAAGTCCTCCCCCGTCGGGTCGGTCGACACCCCGTTCAACCCGGTCTCGCTGGCCCTGGGCGCCGAGGCGACCTTCGTCGCGCGGGCGCTGGAGAGCGACCGGGCCGAGCTCACCACCATCCTCAAGGCGGCGGCCGAGCACCGGGGCACCGCGCTGGTCGAGATCTACCAGAACTGCCCGATCTTCAACGACGGCGCCTTCGAGGTGCTCAAGGACCGCAGCCAGCAGGAGGCCCGCATCGTGCGGCTGCGCACCGGCGAGCCGGTGAGCGTCGGCCCCGAGGGCGACCGCAGGCTGCTGGTGCGCAAGGGGTCGGGCACGATGAAGTTCATCGCCGAGGCCGAGGCCGCCACCGGCGAGTCGGGTGCGGTGGTGGTGCACGACCCCACCCTCGACGACCCGTCGCAGGCCTTCCAGCTCTCGCGCCTCGACACCCCCGAGATGTCGCACGTGCCGATGGGCATCTTCCGCAAGGTCGAGCGGCCGAGCTACGACGACCTGGTCCGTGGCCAGGTGCAGGCCGCCGTCGACAGCGCCGGCGGCCCGGCCACCGACGCCGACCTCGCCGACCTGCTGCGCGGGCGCGACACCTGGACGGTGGAGTGACCGCACCGCCCCCACCGGCGGTCCAGGGGGACGACGCACCCGACGCACCCGAGGCGCACGCCGCGGCCGAGCTGCGCAAGGGCACGATCTACGGCTTCCTCGCCTACGGCATCTGGGGCCTGTTCCCCCTCTACTTCGCGGCGCTCGAGCCGTCCGGCGCCTTCGAGATCCTGGGCCACCGCATCCTGTGGACCCTCGCCGTGTGCGCCCTCGTGCTGCTCGTGCGGCGCGACCTGGGCTGGATCCGGCCGTTCGTCGCCCGGCCCAAGCTGGTCGGCGGCATCACCATCGCCGCCCTGCTCATCGCCACCAACTGGACCATCTACGTGCTGGCCGTGCTCACCGGCCGCACCTACGAGGCGGCCCTGGGCTACTTCCTCAACCCGATCGTCACCGTGGCGCTCGGTGTCGTCGTGCTCGGCGAGCGGCTGCGACCGCTGCAGTGGGCCGCAGTCGCGATCGGCGCACTGGCCTCGGTCTACCTCGCCGTGGCCGGCGGGGTGCTGCCGTGGATCGCGCTCAGCCTGGCGTTCTCGTTCGGGCTCTACGGGCTCACCAAGAAGAAGGTCGGCGCCAGCCTCGAGGCGATGCACTCGCTGGCGGCGGAGACCACCGTGCTCGCGCCGGTCGCGGTGGTCGTGCTCGGCATCCTCGTGGCGCGCGGCGAGACCACCTTCCTCGACGCCGGCACCGGGCACACCACGCTGCTCGTGCTGGCCGGGGTGGTCACCGCCGTGCCGCTGCTGCTCTTCGCCGCCGCCGCCCGGCGCCTGCCGCTGGTGACGGTCGGCCTCATCCAGTTCGTGACCCCGGTGCTGCAGCTGCTCGTCGGGGTGCTCGTGCTCGGCGAGCACGTCAGCGCCCGGCTGTGGGTCGGCTTCGGCATCGTCTGGCTGGCGCTGGTGCTGCTCACCATCGACTCGCTGCGCAGCACCAACGCGGCCCGCTCCGAGCGCCGCCGGGTGGCCGGGGAGCGCGCCGCCGACGACGTGGCGACCGAGCCCTGCCCCTAGGACCGCGGCGCCGGGCCCTAGGTGCCCTCGCTCGTCGCCCCCTGCTCGGGCAGCTCGTCGGTGAGCAGCTTGTCGAGCTGGTCGAGGGTCGCCTGCTGCTCGGCGAGGAGCGTCCGCAGGTGCGCCACCCGCTCGCGGGTCTGCGAGCACCTCGACCTCCTCCTTCGGCGGCTTGGGCGCGAGGAAGACGTTGGCCAGGTAGCCGGTGAACGTGCCGAAGATGCCGACGCCGATGACGATGATGACCGCGCCGAGGATGCGGCCCTCGGTGGTCACCGGGAACTGGTCGCCGTAGCCGACGGTCGAGATGGTGACGATGACGTACCAGAGGGCGTCGGAGGCCGTCGTGATGTTGGCGTCCGGCGCGTTCTGCTCCAGCTTCAGCATCCACAGGCTGCCGAACTCGAGCACGAGGATGCCCATGAGCAGCAGGGTCAGCAGGGCGCTGCCGGCCCGGTTGCGCATCAGCCGGTTGCCGATGACCCGGATGCCGTTCTCGCGCAGCAGGCGGAAGACCCGCACCAGGCGGAAGACGCGCAGGATCTTCAGCTGCGAGCACGGGCAGGCTCGCCAGCAGGTCGGCCCAGCCGAACTGGCGGAAGAAGTAGTGCCGACCGCGACGGCGCCGTCACCAGCCGGTAGACGAAGTCGACGAACAGGATGACGGTCAGCAGGACGTTCATCGCGAACAGCACCGTGTCGAGGCTCTGGGTCCTCCACGACGTACATCAGCACCAGGTTGAGGATCGACAGCACCGAGACGGCGCCGACGAAGATCTCGTAGCCGATGTCCTTGAGCTCGTGCCGCTCCTTCGGGGGCCTGGCGGCCCTGCGCGACGGGCGGCTGCTCATGCGCCCATGCTGGCGCTCGCGACCCGCTGCCCGCGGCATCACCCCGCGCGGGTGGACGGCACCGGCTCGAGCACCACGACGGCGGTGTCGCGCGGGCGACGGGCCGCGTAGGCGTCGAGGTCCTTGTCGATCTCGCGCCCACCGGGCCCACAGGCGGGCCCGCTCCTCACCCACGGCGGCCCGGCCCGTGACGGCGCACGTGCCCGTCGGCCGTCTCCATGGTGGCCTCCGGGTTCGCCTGCAGGTTGAGCCACCAGGCGGGCTCGGCGGGGTCCCAGCCGTTCATCGCCAGGGTGACGAGGTTCGGGCCGTCCTCGAGGTAGCCCAGGATGACGTGGCGCGGCTGCCCGGTGCGCCGCCCGGTGGTGGTCAGCCGCAGGGTGCCCCAGCCGCTTCGTGGGGCGCCACAGGCCGAGCCGGCCACCGGTGACGCGGACAGACCGCGCGGTGCAGCTGCCAGAACAGGCGGATGAACCAGCGCGGCGGCAGGCGGGGTGGGCGTTCGAGGTCGGTGGGCACGGCGACTTCCTCTCTCCCCCGGCCATCCTCCTCCTCACCGGTGCCGGAGCGCACGCCATCGGGCACGGCGGCGAGCCGGCGTGCGCCGCGGCCGGAGGTGGCCGGATCGGCGGCGGTGCCTCGGGCTCCCGTACCGTGGTGGCGCAGGACCCTGCCGCCGCGGCGGGTCCGGGAGAGGAACGTGATGCGGAGCCGGCTGGCCAGGTTCGTGCTGTGGGCCACCCGGTGGACCGCCGTCGGCGAGGTGCCCCGCAGCGGCATCCTCGTCGGGGCGCCGCACACCTCCAACTGGGACTTCGTGATGATGCTCCTCATCATGTGGCGCGGCGGGGTCGCCCCGCGGGTGCTCATCAAGAAGGAGCTCTTCCGCGGGCCGCTCGGCTGGCTGCTGCCCCGGCTCGGCGGCATCCCGCTCGACCGCGCCAACCCCGGGGTCGGTGGTGCGCGACCTCGTGCGCGAGGCCAGGAGCGGCGAGCCGTTCCTGCTGATCCTGGCCGCCGAGGGCACCCGCACGAAGGGCGACTACTGGAAGTCGGGCTTCTGGCGGATCTCCCGCACGACCAAGCTGCCGATCTCGCTGGCCTTCATCGACGGCCCGTCGCGCACCTCGGGCTTCGGCCCCACCTTCACCGCCACCACCGACGTCGTCGCCGACATGGACCTCGTGCGCGCGTTCTACGCCGACAAGCGCGGCATCCACCCCGAGCGGCGCACCGAGCCGCGGCTGCGCGAGGAGCTCACCGCCGACGGCGGCGAATCCGCCTCCGCCTGAGGGTGATTCGTCACCACCGGTTCTGCACGTCCTCGGCCCACCCGAGGATGCCGTCCACGGCCACCCGCTCGCCCGCGTCGTCGCTCATCCACCCGGTCCAGTGCCCGAAGCACTGGTCGGCACGCTGCGCCAGCACCCCGAGGTTGGTCGACGAGGCGTGGTCCCAGAACGGCGTGAAGGTGAGGTCGGCGAGCTCGCCGTGCACCCGCCACGGGCGCGAGCCAGTCGGTGGGGTCGTAGTCCCAGGCGAGCTCCTCGCTCAGCTTGTGCACCCGGCCGTCGACGACCAGGGCGTTCTCGGTCGAGCCGGTGCCGTCGGTCCACCGGCCGCCGACCTGCACGCCGATCACCCGGCCGTCGACCACGCCCGACCCGGCGCCCCAGTTCCAGTGCATCGAGTAGGGCCAGCGGCCGCGGCCGTGGTCGAGCACCGCCCACGACTCGCCGGCCGGCACGGCGTGCTCGACGCCGTCGACCCACAGCCGCCCGGCCGCCGGGCGTGCGACGTCCTTGACGGTGTACTGGAACAGCCGCGGCGACCACGGCACGACCACGCCCATCGCCTCGTGCCCCGGCGGCCGCGTCGCGAGCACCTCCAGCCGCAGCCGCGGGGCGCTGACCTCGAGCCGGGTGCCGTCGGGCACCGGCTCGATGTCGATGCGGCAGGTGCCTGGTGCGCGCCCGGGCCGGCCCGGCATCCAGCCGCTGTGGCAGGGTCGCACCGCGGGCCAGCGGGTCGATCGCGTCGTGGCTGACCGTCTCGCCGGTGCGCCGGTCGTGCACCCAGATCGCGTGCACCCCGGCGTAGTCGAGCGACGACACGGTCACCCCGACCAGGTGGGTCGGCGTGGTCACCGCCCAGTACTCCCAGCGCTTGTTGCGGCCCCAGCCGTAGCGGCCGGCGCCGATGCCGGCGGTGTCGTGCAGCGGATGCCGGGTCCACCCGACCGCGGCCGGGTTCAGCCGGCCGTCGGGTCGGCACAGGGCCACCTCGGCGGTGATCTCCCGCTCGGGGACGATCACCGGTCAGCCGTCCAGCAGGTGAGCGACGTGCTCGTTGGTGAACAGGTGGCCGGGGTCGAGCCGCTCGCGCACCGCCCGGAAGTCGTCGAAGCGGGGGTAGAGCTCGCGCAGCCGTGGGGCGCCCAGCGAGTGCACCTTGCCCCAGTGCGGCCGGCCGGCGTGCTCGGCCACGATCGCCTCGAACGCGGCGAACAGCGGGCGCGGGTCGATCCGGTGGTACTGGTGCACCGCGACGTAGGCGTTGTCCCGCTCGTACGCCGTCGACAGCCACACGTCGTCGGCGGCGATGAAGCGCACCTCCACCGGGAACGGGACGGCCGCGTCGGTGCGCGCGAACCAGGCGCGCAGCTCGGTGAGCACGGCCTCGACCGCGTGCCGCGGCACGGCGTACTCGCTCTCGACGAACCGCACGTCGCGCGCGGAGCAGAACACCTTCCACGAGTCGTCGGCGAACTCGCGCGAGCCCAGCAGCCGCGCGCTGAGCCGGTTGATCGTGGGCACCAGGGCGGGCCGGGCGGCGGCCAGCCGGTTCACGCCCTCGAACACGCCGGTTGGCCAGCAGGTCGTCCTCGAGCCGCGAGCGCCAGGCGGCCAGCGGCGGCGGTCCCTCGCCCGGCCCGACCACGTCGTTGCGCTTGGTGAGCACCCGGTCGGAGTGCGGGAACCAGAGCAGGTCGAGGTGGTCGGTGCCGTCGGCCTCGTCCTGGATGACGGGCAGCAGCTCGGTGAGCGACGCGGCCGCCTCCTTGGCGTGCAGCCGGTAGGCCGGCACGCACTGCAGCTCGACCTCGGTGACCACGCCCAGGGCGCCCAGCCCGACGCGGGCCGCGTCGAAGACCTCCGGCTCGACCTCGGCCGAGCACTCGAGGGTCGACCCGTCGGCGAGCACCAGGGTGAGGCCGCTGACCGCCGCGGCGATGCCCTGGCGCCGGGTGCCGGTGCCGTGCGTGCCGGTGGCGATGGCGCCGCTGATCGTCTGCCGGTCGATGTCGCCGAGGTTGGGCAGGGCCAGCCCGAGGGCCTGCAGCGCCGGGTTGAGCACGTGCAGCGGGGTGCCGGCGAGCACGCGCACCCGGCGGGTGCTCGCGGTCGAACGCCAGCACGCCGCTCAGCCGGTCGACGTGCAGCAGCAGCCCGTCGGTCGCGACGAGCGGGGTGAACGAGTGGCCGGACCCGGACACCCGCACCCGCAGGCCGCTCGCGGCCGCCCGCCGCACGGCATCCGCCACGCCCTCGCGCGTGCCGACGTGCTGCACCTGCGCGGGGGTCGCACGTCACGTTGCCACCCCAGTTGCGCCACTCGCTCACCCGAAGTTCCTTCCTTCACCGCGGTACGACGGCACCGTCGCCGACGAGCTCGTCCCCGCGCACGAGGTGCACCGCGTCGAACCGCTCGAGCAGCTCGCCGGCCTTGGCACCCCGCAGCCACACCCGGTCGCCGATCCGCACCCCGTCGGCCGCGGCGCCGCGCAGCGGGGTCTGCACCTCGCCGGTCCGCCTCGGTGCGCACGAGCGACAGCCCGCGGCGCACCGGCGACGGCACCCGCGACCACCCCGGCTCCCCGCTCGCGACGTAGCCGCCGCCGAAGGCCGTGACGTAGCCCGGCCCGGGCCGGCGCACGACCGGCAGGGCGAACGCCATCGCCGGGCGCGGGGTGAAGTCGTCGTAGCCGTCGAACAGGGTCGGCGCGTAGAGGCCCGGATCCGGCGGCCAGCTCGGTGACGACCGCGGTCGCCGCCGAAGCGGTGCAGGCTGCCGGTGCCGCCCCCGTTGACGAAGCGCAGGTCGGCCTCGCTCGCGCACCGCCGCCACGACGGCGGCCGCGCCGCTCCCCCAGCTCACGCACCGAGCGCCGCTTCATCGTGCGCACGTGCGGCCCGGCATCCGGCAGCCCGGCGACCTGCGCGTCGTAGAACATCACCCCGCGCACGTCGAGGCCCGACCCCCAGCGCCGCGCGCACGACGGCCAGCGCCTGCTCGGGGTCGCGGGTCGGCGAGCGGCGCACCCCGAGGTGCACCCGGCCCACCCGCAGCGACGCGTCGCAGTCGAGCGCCACGCCCGAGCCCGGCGACGTCGGCCCCGAGGGTGTCGCGCAGCCAGCGCACGTGCTCGACCGAGTCGATCGTCACCGTCACCTCGGCGCGCAGCAGGTCGTCGGTGGCCACCGCCCGCAGCGCGGTCTCGTCGACGACGGGGTAGGCCACGAAGACGTCGCGCACCCCGGCCCCGACCAGCCAGACCGCCTCGGGCACGGCATACGCCATCACGCCGGCGAAGCCGGGCCGCGCGCAGCACCCGGTCGAGCAGGGTGCGGCAGCGCACCGACTTCGAGGCGACCCGCACCGGCAGCCCACCGGCCCGCGCGACGAGGTCGTCGGCGTTGGCGTCGAAGGCGTCGAGGTCGACGCACCACGAGCGGAGCCGGCAGCCCGGCCGTCGCGCTCGCCCAGTGGTCCGTGCCCGTCACGGTGCCGACCCTAGTGCGATGCTGTGCCGGTGACCCACGACCCCGGGACATTCGTCGGTGACCCGCCCCGCACGCGGTGGCACCGGGCGTGGGTCGTGGCCGCCGTGACCCTCGGCGCGCTGGTCGCCGCGGCGGCCTTCCGCAGCTCGACCGGTGTGCTGCTCGAGCCGATCGAGGCCGAGTTCGGCTGGTCGCGGGCGGTCACCTCGGGCGCGGTCAGCCTCAACCTGGTGCTCTACGGCCTCATCGCACCGTTCGCCGCGGCCTTCATGGAGCGCTTCGGCGTGCGGCGCACCGTCGCCATCGCCCTGGTCGTCGTCGGGGTCGCGAGCGGCCTCACCACGGTGATGACCCGGCCGTGGCAGCTCTGGCTGCTGTGGGGCGTGTTCATCGGGGTCGGCACCGGCGCGATGGCCCTGGTGTTCGGCGCCATCGTCGCGAACCGGTGGTTCCACACCCAGCGCGGGCTGGTCACCGGCATCTTCTCGGCCGCCAGCGCCACCGGCCAGCTGCTCTTCCTCCCGCTCATCGCCCGCACCGCCGCCGACGACGGCTGGCGCGCCGCGGCCGGCATCGTCGCCGGCCTGGCCCTGCTCATGGCGGTGCTCGTCGTCGCCTTCCTGCGCGACCGCCCGTCCGACCACGGGCTGCTGCCCTACGGCATGGAGCCGGGCAGCGTCGTGGTGGAGGGCGGGCGCACCGGCGCCTCCCCCGCGCGGGTGGCGATCGGCGTGCTGCGCAAGGCATCTCGCCGCTGGGTCGTTCTGGGCGCTGGTGCTCACCTTCTGGGTGTGCGGCTGGTCGACCAACGGCATCATCCAGACCCACTTCGTGCCCGCCGCCCACGACCACGGGATGCCGTCGACCACCGCCGCCGGCCTGCTCGCCGTCGTCGGCATCTTCGACATCATCGGCACGGTCGGCTCCGGGTGGCTCACCGACCGGGTCGACCCCCGCCTGCTGCTGGTCGCCTACTACGGCGGGCGCGGCCTGTCGCTGCTCGCGCTGGATGCCGTGCTCGCCCCCGGCATCGCGCCCGGCATGTGGGTCTTCATCGTCTTCTACGGGCTGGACTGGGTCGCGACGGTGCCGCCCACGGTGGCCCTGTGCCGCATCCACTTCGGGCTCGCCGACTCGGGCGTGGTGTTCGGCTGGGTGTTCGCCGCGCACATGGTCGGCGCGGGGGTCGGCGCCAGCGTCGCCGGGTGGGTGCGCACCAGCCAGGGCGACTACCACTGGGCCTGGGTGGTGGCGGCCGCCCTGTGCTTCGCCTCGGTGGCGATCACCCTGTCGATCCCGAAGGTGCGCGAGGGCGTGCCCGCACGCAGGACCGGGCCCGCGTCCCCGAACGACCGTGGTCACCCGAGGCCGACGCGTCGAGCCGCCCGCTGTCGCGGACAACATCGACCAATAGGTCAATCCGGTCCCACAGTGCGCTCGACGGAGTCACGCGACCGGCCTGGCGCAGACTTCGACCTATTGCGTCGATCGTGTCGCCACAGTGGCCGATGGAGTCACGCGACCGCGGCTGCGGGCAGCTTCGACCGATTGGTCGATCTTGACCCACGCCCGCTGGGGCACCTGCGACCTACTGGTCATGTCCGGTACGGCCCGCGTCCGCCGACGTGACCTGTTGGTCGATCTCAGGACGGGACGGGTGGGCTGGCCGTCAGCCGACGCGGGTGACGACGCCGGTCGCCAGGGCGCGCAGGGCGTCCTTGGCGTCGCTGTCGGGCAGCGTGGCGAGCACGTCCTGCGCCTGGCGGGCCACGGCATACGTGTGCTCGCGGGCGAGGTCCATCGCCCGGTGCCCGCGCAGCAGGCCCAGCGCCTCGGCGAGCCGGGCGTCGTCCTCGAGGTCGCCGGTGAGCAGCGTGCGCAGCCGGTCGTCGGCAGGGTCGGCCGAGGTGAGCACGTGGATGACGGGCAGGGTGCGCTTGCCCTCGCGCAGGTCGGTGCCCGGGCGTCTTGCCGGTCTCGTCGGCCTCGGACTCGATGTCGATGAGGTCGTCGGCGAGCTGGAAGGCGACGCCGAGCAGCTCGCCGAACTCGCGCATCGTCTCGATCGTGGCGTCGTCGCAGCCGCCGAACATCGCGCCGTAGCGGGCCGCCGTGGCGATGAGCACCCCGGTCTTGTCGGCGAGCACGCCGAGGTAGTAGTCGACCGGGTCGGTGCCGGGCGGGCAGGGCCGGTCGTCGCGGATCTGGCCCGAGCACAGCCGCACGAAGGTCTGGGCCTGGATCTTGACGGCCTGCGGGCCGAGGTCGGCGACGATGTCGGACGCCGTGCCGAAGAGCAGGTCGCCGACCAGGATCGCGGTGGAGTTGCCGTAGGCGGCGTTGGCGCTCGAGGCACCGCGCCGCACCTGGGCCTCGTCCATGACGTCGTCGTGGTAGAGCGAGGCGAGGTGGGTCAGCTCGACGCCCGCCGCGGCGGCCACGACGCGCTCGTCGATGCCGTCGCCGAGCTCGGCCGCGAGCAGGGTGAGCAGCGGCCGGAACCGCTTGCCGCCCGCCGCGGTGAGGTGCGAGCCGGCCTGGGCGATGAACGGGTCGTCGGAGTCGACCCGGGCCGCGATGAGCGCGTTGACGGCGGCGAGCCCCTCGGCGAGCCGCACCCGCAGCCGCTCGCGAGGCACCGGGCAGCTCGAGCACCGAGGGGGTGCCGCGCTGGACCGGTTCCGCCGTCACCGGGGTCACAACAGGAACTGCGAGGCGTTGCTCGCGATCTCGAGCAGGAAGCTGGGCACGATGCCGAGCACCACGGTGGCGGCGACGCCCGCCGTGATCGCCACGGTGGACCCGATCGACGGCGTGAGCACGACGACGTCCTCGTCGTCACCGGGCGCGCTCGGTGAAGTACATGAGCACGATCAGCCGCACGTAGACGAACGCCGTGACGGCCGAGGCGAGCACCGCGATGACCACGAGCACGACGCCACTGGCGCCCGAGGCGACGGCGGGCGCGAACGCGGCGTACTTGGCGGTGAAGCCGGAGGTCAGCGGGATGCCGGCGAAGGCGAGCAGCAGGAACGAGAACGTCGCCGCGAACACCGGGTGGTGGCGGCCCAGGCCCGCCCACTGCGACAGGTGCGAGGCCTCCGAGCCGCCCTGGCGCACCATGGCGACCAGGCCGAACGCGGCGACCGTGGCGAAGCCGTAGGCCACCAGGTAGAACATGACGCCACCGATGGCGGCCTGCGAGAACGCCAGCACGCCGACGAGGATGAAGCCGGCGTGGGCGATCGAGGAGTAGGCGAGCAGGCGCTTGACGTCGGTCTGGGTGACCGAGAGCACCGCGCCGACGACCATGGTGAGCACCGCGATGGCGTAGACGCCGTTCTGCCAGTCCCAGCGGTCGGCGCCGACGCCGACGAACGCCACGCGCAGGATCACGCCGAAGGCCGCGAGCTTGGTGCAGGCGGCCATGAAGCCGGTGACCGGGGTGGGGGCGCCCTGGTAGGCGTCGGGGGTCCACGAGTGGAACGGCACGGCGCCGACCTTGAAGAGCAGGCCGACGAGCAGCAGCACCACGCCGGGGATCGAGCAGCCCGTCGAGGTCACCGGATGCCGTCGAGATCGCCGTGGAGATCGCCCGCAGGTCCGAGGACCCCGCGTAGCCGAAGAGCAGGGCGGAGCCGAAGAGGAAGAACGCGCTGGAGAAGCCACCGAGCAGGAAGTACTTCAGGGCGGCCTCCTGCGACAGCAGGCGGCGCCGGCGGGCCAGGCCGGTCAGCACGTAGAGCGGCAGCGAGAGCACCTCGAGGCCGACGAACATGGTGATCAGGTCGTTGGCGGTGAGGAAGACCATCATCCCGAGCACCGCGAACAGGGTCAGCGGGAAGACCTCGGAGGTGGCGTAGCCGGCCCGGGTGGCGATGTCCTCCTGGTTGGAGCCCGGGGTCGAGGCGCCCATCGGGGTGAACGCGTCACCGCCGACGCCGCCGAACCGCTCGCCCATGATGAGCACGCTGATCACGGCGAGCAGCAGCAGGGCGCCCATGAGGAAGACCGAGACGCCGTCGATGACGACCGAGCCACCCAGGGTGACGGTCTGGTTGTCGCGCGACCAGACCAGCAGGGCCGCGAACGCGCCGAGCAGCACGAGCGTGGTCAGCCCCACCTGGATGCCGTGCCGGGAGCGCCGGGGCGCGAAGGCCTCGACGAGCACCCCGACGAGCGCCCCGAGGACGACGACGAGGATCGGCGCGATGGCGGCGTAGTCGACGTCGACGGCCTGGAACTCGGCGGCGATCACGGCGGCGGTCACTTGGTGCTCCCGGAGGCGTTGGTCGGCGTGGGGTCGGTGACGCCGACGTAGGTCAGCGTCCGGTCGACGGCCGGGTTGAGGATGTCGAGCACGGGCTTCGGGAAGAAGCCGAGCAGGATGAACGAGGCGATGATCGGCACCACGACGACCTTCTCGCGGATCGACAGGTCACGCGGCGCCTCGCCCTCGGCGAAGGTCGGCTTCGGGCCGGTCATGGTGCGCTGGTACATCAGCAGGATGTAGAGCGCGGCCAGGATGGTGCCCAGGGTCGCGATGACCGCGGCCGCCTCGTAGCGCATGAAGGTGCCCTGCAGCACGAGGAACTCCGAGACGAACGACGACAGGCCCGGCAGCGCCAGGCTGGAGAGCCCGACCACGAGGAAGGACCCGGCGAGCACCGGGGTGACCCGCTGCCAGCCGCCGTAGTCGGGGATCCGCTTCGAGCCGCGACGGGCGACGAGGAAGCCGGCCAGCAGGAACAGCCCGGCGGTCGAGAAGCCGTGGTTGACCATGTAGAGGGTCGAGCCCGCGCCGCCGACGGTGGTCAGCGCGAAGATGCCCAGCACGATGAGGCCGAAGTGGCTGATCGAGGTGAACGCGATGAGCCGCATCATGTCGGTCTGGCCGATCGCCAGCAGGGCGCCGTAGATGATCGAGATGACGGCCAGCGTGATGACCACCGGGGTCGCCCACTGCGAGGCCTCCGGGAACAGCTGGAGGCAGAACCGGATCATCCCGTAGGTGCCGACCTTGTCGAGGATGCCGACGAGCAGCACCGCGGTCGCGGGACGTGCCTCGGTGGCGGCATCCGGCAGCCAGGTGTGCACCGGCCACATCGGCGCCTTGACGGCGAACGCGACGAAGAACCCGACGAACATCCAGCGCAGCGCCGAGGTCGACGCGTCGAGGTTGCCGGTGAGGCTGGAGATCAGGAAGCCGTCCTGGCCGCCGGGGCCGGCGATGTAGACCGCGATGACGGACACGAGCATGATCAGCCCGCCCGCGAGCGAGAACAGCAGGAACTTGACCGCGGCGTACTGCCGGCGCGGCCCGCCGAAGAGCCCGATCAGGAAGTAGACCGGGATCAGCATCGCCTCGAAGAAGACGTAGAACAGGAACACGTCGGTGGCGGCGAAGACGCCGACGATGAACGCCTCGAGCACCAGCATCAGCGCGAAGTAGCGCTTGTTGCGCACCGCGAGGGCGTGCGCGGCATCCGCGGCCTCGTCGTCGGTCAGCGACTCGTCGACGACGGGGGTGAGGTCGTTCCACGCGGCGAGCAGGCAGACCGGCGTGAGGATGGCCGCCATCACGATGAGCGACAGGGCGATGCCGTCGACGCCCAGGGCGTAGGAGACCCCGAACTGCGGGATCCACGAGTGCACCTCGGCGAGCTGGAACTGCTCGGTGGCTCCGGCGTCGAACCGCACCCAGGCGAGTGCGGCCAGCAGCAGCGTGACCAGCGAGAACCCGAGGGCCACCGGCTTCGCCTGGCGCGCGGCGTTGCCGGGCAGCGCAGCGACGATGATCGCGCCGAGCAGCGGCACCACCATCATCAGGGTGAGCAGGGGCAGGGAGTTCACTGGATCACCCACAGAGCGCCGAGGATGGTGACGACACCGGTGAGCATCGTCAGGGCATACGACCGGGCGTAGCCGGTCTGGAGGTGGCGCAGCCTCGAGGAGAACCCGCCGACCAGGGCCGCCAGCCCACCGACCGCTCCGTCGACCCCGCGCGCGTCGGCGAACACCAGGCCGCGGGTCAGGTGGATGCCGGGGCGCATGAACAGGCCCTCGTTGACGGCGTCCTGGTAGAGGTCGACCCGGGCGGCCCGGGTGAGTGCCGAGCCCTTGGGCGCGACCTCGGGCACGACGTCGGCGCCGTAGCGCCGCCAGGCGTAGAAGGCGCCCGCGAGCGACCAGCGCCAGGGTGAGCCACCATGATGACCGGCACCGGCAGCACCGGGTGCTCCTCGACCGGCTCACCGACGACCGGCGCCAGCCAGGCCGTGATGATGCCGGTGGGGCCGAGGATCAGGCCGAGGAAGGCCGAGCCCGAGGGCGAGCACCATCATCGGGATGGTCATGGTGAGCGGCGACTCGTGCGGGTGCTGGTCGTCGTCCCAGCGCTTCTCGCCGTGGAAGGTCATGAAGAACAGCCGCGACATGTAGAAGGCCGTGATGCCGGCACCGAGCATCGCGGCGCCGCCGAACACCCAGGGCTGCCAGCCCTCGCCGACGAACGCGGACTCGATGATCTTGTCCTTGGACCAGAACCCGGAGAACGGCGGGACGCCGATGATCGCCAGCCAGCCCAGCCCGAAGGTGACCCAGGTGATCTTCATGACCAGGCGACAGCGCGCCGTAGCGGCGCATGTTGACCCGGTCGCTCATGCCGTGCATGACCGACCCGGCCCCGAGGAACATCCCGGCCTTGAAGAAGCCGTGGGTGAGCAGGTGGAAGATCGCGAAGGCGTAGCCGACCGGGCCCAGGCCGGCGGCCAGCATCATGTAGCCGATCTGGCTCATCGTGGAGGCCGCGAGGGCCTTCTTGATGTCGTCCTTGGCGCAGCCGATGATCGCCCCGAAGATCAGCGTGATCGCACCGACGAACGCCACCGCGAGCCGGGCGTCGGGGGTGGCGGTGAAGATGACGTCGGAGCGGACGATGAGGTAGACGCCGGCGGTGACCATGGTCGCGGCGTGGATGAGCGCCGACACCGGTGTCGGGCCGGCCATCGCGTCGCCGAGCCAGGACTGCAGCGGGAACTGCGCCGACTTGCCGCAGGCCCCCACGAGCAGGAGCAGGCCCATCGCGGTGAGCACCCCGGAGTTGGCGGTGGCCACGCCCGCGTCGACGGTGGCGTAGTCGACCCCGCCGAAGGTGACGAACATCAGCATGATCGCGATGAGCAGGCCGAGGTCGCCGACCCGGTTGACGAAGAACGCCTTGTTGGCGGCGCGTGGCGTAGGCGGGGTTCCAGTTCCAGAAGCCGATGAGCAGGTACGAGGCCAGGCCCACGCCCTCCCAGCCGACGAAGAGCAGCAGGTAGGAGTCGGCGAGCACCAGCAGGAGCATCGACGCGATGAACAGGTTGAGGTAGGCGAAGAAGCGCCGCTTGTCGGGGTCGTGCTCCATGTAGCCGATCGAGTACACGTGGATCAGCGACCCGACGAAGGTGATCAGCATGACGAAGCACATCGACAGCGGGTCGACGAGCAGGCCGACGTCGAGCTGGAAGGAGCCCGCCGGGATCCAGTCCCACAGCGTCAGCTGCATCGCCCGCGCCTCGGGCGCCAGGCCCACGAGCTGGATCATGATCACCAGGCCCACGGCGAAGGCGCCCCACGACATGCCGGTGCCGAGGTAGGGCGCCGATCTTGTCGGTGCGCCGCCCGCCGAGCAGGAGGATCGCGGCACCGAGCAGCGGCAGCGCGATGAGCAGCCACGCGAAGGCGGAGGCTCCGCTCGCGTCGGCCACCACCTCGTAGGTGAGTGAGGTCACTGGTGCTCCTTACAGCTTCAGCAGGTTCGCGTCGTCGACCGAGGCCGACCGGCGGGAACGGAAGATCGCCATGATGATCGCGAGGCCGACGACGACTTCCGCCGCGGCCACCACCATGACGAAGAGGGCGAGCACCTGGCCGTCGAGGGTGCCGTGGATGCGGGCGAACGTGACGAAGACGAGGTTCGTCGCGTTGAGCATGAGCTCGACGCCCATGAAGACGATGATCGCGTTGCGCCGGGTGAGCACGGTGGCCCCGCCGATCGCGAACAGGATCGTCGCCAGGTAGATGTAGTTGACGACGCTCACTTCTCGCTCCCCTCGGTCATGTCGCGTTCGATCTGGGCCTCGGCCTCGCGGTAGACCTCCGGGGAGAGGTTCTGGTCGCGGGCGGTGAGCACCCGCGACACCGACAGCTCCGAGGGCGTGCCGTCGGGCAGCAGCGCCGGGGTGTCGACGGCGTTGTGCCGGGCGTAGACACCGGGCACCGGCAGGCCGGCGAGGTGCTCGCCCTCGCGGAAGCGGCGCCTGCTCCACTCGCGCTGGTTCGGGCCGCGCCCGAGCCGCTCGCGGTGGGCCAGCACCATCGCGCCGAGCGCGGCGGTGATGAGCAGGGCGCTGGTCATCTCGAAGACCCACACGTAGCGGCCGAAGATCAGCTGGGCGACGCCCGAGACGTTGCCGGTCTCGGCGTTGATCGCGCCCACCCCGACGGGATCGCCGATGGTCGCCTGGCCGATGGAGGTGGTGAGCAGGCCGGCGAGGCCGATGCTCAGGAGCGCGGTCGCCCAGCGCTGCCCGGTGAGGGTCTCGACCAGGCTGTCGGAGGAGTCGACCCCGACGAGCATGAGCACGAAGAGGAACAGCATCATGACCGCGCCGGTGTAGACGAAGATCTGGATGACGCCGAGGAAGTCGGCGTCCTGGGCGATGTAGAACACGCCGAGGATGATCATCGTCATCGCCATGCCGATGGCGGCGTGCACGGCCTTGCGGGCGAAGATCAGCCCGAGGGCGCCGACGACCGCGAGCGGCCCGAGGATGTAGAACAGCGACTGCCTCGCCGGAGCTCGTCACGAGGTCACCTCCGCGTCGTCGCTCGTGCGTGTGTGCGCCTCGACGTAGGCGCGCTGGCTGTCGGTCGCCGAGGAGACCTTGCCCAGGTAGTAGTCGCGCTCCTCGAGGCCGTCGACCATCGGGAACGGCGGCTGGAGCATGCCCTGCTGCAGCGGGGCGAGCAGCTGGTCCTTGGTGAAGATCAGGTCGGCCCGGTTGTTGTCGGCGAGCTCGTAGACGTTGGTCATGGTGAGCGCGCGGGTGGGGCAGGCCTCGATGCACAGCCCGCAGAAGATGCAGCGCAGGTAGTTGATCTGGTAGACGCGGCCGTAGCGCTCACCGGGGCTGAACCGGCCGGCGCCGCCCTCGGTGTCGTCGTTGTTGGCGCCCTCGACGAGGATCGCGTCGGCCGGGCAGGCCCAGGCGCACAGCTCGCAGCCGACGCACTTCTCGAGGCCGTCGGGGTGCCGGTTGAGCTGGTGGCGACCGTGGAAGCGCGGCTGGGTCGGGCGCTTCTCCTCGGGGTACTCCTCGGTGGCCACCTTGCGGAACATCGTGGCGAAGGTGACCCCGAAACCACCGACGGGGGCGAACAGGTCGGAGAAGAAGCCGGACTTCTTCTGCTCGTCAGCCACGAACGGCCTCCTTGGTCTCGCTGCCCGTAGCTCAGGGCCGGTGCGTCGAGCGAGGGCTCGCGCAGGCGCTGACCGGGCAGTGGCGGCACGGGGTAGCCCCCGGCGAACGGGTCGATCTCCTCGGGCACACCGGGGTGCGCCGAGGCGTCCCTGGCCTCGGCGCGGCGGTCCCACATCCAGCCGAAGACCAGGGCGAGCACGGCGATGACGCCGACGAGGAACAGCGAGATGACCGGGAACGAGCGCCCGGCGAAGTCGACGGTGCCACCGAGCCAGCCGTTCTGGCCGGCCCGGAAGAACGCGACGAGCACGACCCAGGCCGAGCGTGGCGGGGATGAGGAACTTCCAGCCGAAGCGCATGAACTGGTCGTAGCGCACCCGCGGGAGCGAGCCGCGCAGCCAGACGAACACGAACATGAACATCCACAGCTTGGCGGTGAACCAGAGCAGGCCCCAGTAGCCCTCGTTGAACATGCCGTCGTTGATGGCCGCGATGCCGGGAGGCGCCTGCCAGCCGCCGAGGAACATCGTGGTGGCCAGCGCGGCGACGGTGAACATGTTGATGTACTCGCCGAGGAAGAACATCGCGAAGCGCATCGAGCCGTACTCGGTGTGGAACCCACCGGTGAGCTCGCCCTCGCCCTCGGCGAGGTCGAAGGGCAGCCGGTTGGTCTCGCCGACCATGGTGATGACGTAGACGAAGAAGCTGAAGAACGCCGGGATGACGAACCACAGGCTCGACTGCGCGGCGACGATCTGCGAGGTCGACATCGAGCCGGCGTAGAGGAACACGGCGACGAGCGACAGGCCCATCGCGATCTCGTAGCTGATCATCTGGGCCGAGGAGCGCAGGCCACCCATCAGCGGGTAGGTGGAGCCGGAGGACCAGCCGGCGAGCACGACGCCGTAGATGCCGATGCCGGCCACGGCGAGCACGAGCAGCACCGCGACCGAGGTGTCGGTGAGCTGGAACGGCGTGGTGTGCCCGAACATCGAGACCTCACCGGCCAGCGGGATGATCGAGAACGAGACGAAGCACATGGTGGCCGTGATGAGCGGGGCCAGGGTGAAGACGAACACGTCGGCCGCCTTGGGCCGCACGTCCTCCTTGAGCATCGACTTCATGCCGTCGGCCAGGGTCTGCAGCAGGCCGAACGGGCCGTTGCGGTTGGGGCCGGGGCGCTGCTGCATGCGGCCGATGATGCGGCGCTCGAACCAGATGACGAGCAGCGTCGAGATCAGCAGGTAGACGAAGATGAACAGCGCCTTGACCAGGCTCAGCCACAGCGGGGTGTCGCTGAAGTCGGCGACCGGGTTGTCGGTGGCGGTCGAGACGGCCAGCGGCAGGGCCAGCAACGCAGCTCATGCGGGCTCCTCCTTCGTGACGGAGACGAGGGCTCCCGGCGCACCGGCGAGCGCGGCCCGCAGGTCGCTGCCCACCGAGTTGGTCGGCAGCCACACGACGTGGTCGGCCATCTCGGACACCAGCACCGGGGCGGTGACGGTCGTGCCGCCGACCCGCACGGTCAGCGCGTCGCCGTCGACGACGCCCAGGCCGGCGGCGGTGGACGCCGACACCCGGGCGACCGGGGCGGGGGCGGTGCCCGCGAGGAACGGCTCGCCGTCCTGCAGCGAGCCCTGGTCGAGCAGGTGGCGCCAGGTGGCGAGCACCAGGGTGCCCTCCTCGACGCTGGGCACGTCGCCGGCCTCGACGGACGGGGCGGCCGCGCGGGCGCCCTGCCACGGGCCCAGGGCCTCCATCTCGGCGCGCACCTCGCGCACCGTGCGGGTGCCCAGGAACTCACCGAGCTCGTCGGCGAGCATGTCGAGGGCCCGGTAGTCGCTGACCTGCGAGCTGGCGATGGCCGCCTCGAAGCTGCGGACCCGGCCCTCCCAGTCGACGAAGGTGCCGGCCTTCTCGGCGTGCGCCGCGACCGGCAGCACGACGTCGGCCACCGCGGTGACCGCCGACGGGCGGATCTCGAGCGACACGACGAACGGGCGGGTGAAGGCGTCGACGGCCCCGGCGACCCCGAGGTCGAGCGGGTCGACGCCACCGACGACGAGCGCGTCGATCTCGCCGGATGCCGCCGCGGCCACGATGCCGGCCGTGTCGCGACCGGCGGTGTCGGGCAGGGACGCCACGCCCCAGGCGGAGGCGACCTCGGCGCGCGCCGCGGCATCCGCCAGCGGGCGCCCACCGGGCAGCAGGGTCGGGAGCGCACCGGCCTCGAGCGCACCGCGCTCACCGGCGCGGCGGGGCACCCAGGCGAGCCGGGCACCGGTGGCCTCGGCCAGGGCGACCGCGGCGGTCAGCGCGCCGGGGACCGTCGCGAGCCGCTCGCCGACGAGCACGACGGCGTTGTCGCGCAGGCCCTGTCCGGCGGCCGCGACGACGTCGGTGCCGGAGCCCTCGGCGAGGGCGCCCAGCACCTCGGGCTCGGTGCCGGGGGCGGTCGGGATGAGCGTGCCGCCCACCTTGGCCAGGCCGCGGGTCGCGACCGGGGCCACGGCATACACGGCGGTGCGGTGCTTGCGGAACGCCTTGCGCAGGCGCAGGAAGACGATCGGGCTCTCGTCCTCGGGCTCCAGGCCGACGAGCAGCACGGTGCCGGCCGACTCGAGGTCGGCGTAGGTGACCGCGCCGCCGTCGGGGCCGGTGGCCACGACGGTGGAGGCGAGGAAGTCGGCCTCCTCGGCGGAGTGCGGGCGGGCCCGGAAGTCGACGTCGTTGGTGCCGAGCACGGTGCGGGCGAACTTGGCGTAGGCGTAGGCGTCCTCGGTGCCGACCCGGCCACCGACGAGCACGCCGGTGGAGGTGGCGGCGCGCAGGCCGGCCGCGGCGGCCTCGAGGGCCTCGCGCCACGACGCCACCCGCAGCTCGCCGTCGTCGCCGCGCACCATGGGCAGCTCGAGGCGGTCGCCGACCGAGGTGTAGGCGAAGGCCCAGCGGCCCTTGTCGCAGTTCCACTCCTCGTTCACCGCCGGGTCGTTCTGCGCCATCCGGCGCAGCACGGTGCCGCGGCGGTGGTCGGTGCGGATCGCGCAGCCGCTGGCGCAGTGCTCGCACACGCTCGGGGTCGACACCAGGTCGAACGGGCGGGAGCGGAAGCGGTAGGCGGCGCCGGTGAGGGCCCCGACCGGGCAGATCTGCACGGTGTTGCCGGAGAAGTAGCTCTCGAACGGCTGGTCCTCGTAGATGCCGACCTGCTGCAGCGCGCCCCGCTCGACGAGCGCGATGAACGGGTCGCCGGCGATCTGCTCGGAGAAGCGGGTGCACCGGGCGCACAGCACGCAGCGCTCGCGGTCGAGCAGCACCTGCGAGGAGATGTTGATCGGCTTGGGGTAGGTGCGCTTGACGTCCTCGAAGCGCGAGGTGGAGCGGCCGTGGCTCATCGCCTGGTTCTGCAGGGGGCACTCGCCGCCCTTGTCGCACACCGGGCAGTCGAGCGGGTGGTTGATGAGCAGCAGCTCCATGACGCCCTGCTGCGCCTTGTCGGCGCCCTCGGACGTGTACTGCGTCTTGACCACCATGCCCGGGGCGACCGTCATCGTGCACGAGGCCTGCGGCTTCATCCGGCCGGGGGGACCCTGCATCTGGGTGGGGTCACCCGGGGTGCCGTCGGGGCCGGGGCGACCCGGCATCCACACCTCGACGAGGCACTGGCGGCACGCGCCCACGGGGTCGAGCAGCGGGTGGTCGCAGAACCGCGGGATCTCGATGCCGGCCTCCTCGGCGGCCCGGATGATCAGGGTGCCCTTGGCGACCGACACCTCCCGGTCGTCGATCGTCAGGGTGACCAGGTCGGCCGCGGCGGGGGCGGCGGGCTTGGTCGTCTCGGGCGTGGTCGTCATGCGGGCACGCTGTCCTTGTCGTCCTTGGCGAACAGCGTCGACGCCTTCGGGTCGAACGGGCAGCCGCCGTGGGTGAGGTGTGCGACGTACTCGTCGCGGAAGTACTGGATCGAGCTGGTGATCGGGCTCGTGGCGCCGTCGCCCAGGGCGCAGAAGCTGCGGCCGAGGATGTTGTCGCAGATGTCGAGCAGCTTGTCGAGGTCGTCCTCGCTGCCCTCGCCCTGCTCGAGCCGGCCGAGGATCTGCTTGAGCCACCAGGTGCCCTCGCGGCACGGGGTGCACTTGCCGCAGGACTCGTGCTTGTAGAAGTCGGTCCAGCGGTCGACGGCGCGCACGACGCAGACCGTCTCGTCGAAGACCTGCAGCGCGCGGGTGCCGAGCATCGAGCCCGCCGCACCGACCGACTCGAAGTCGAGCGGCACGTCGAGGTGCTGGTCGGTGAACAGCGGGGTCGAGCTGCCGCCGGGGGTCCAGAACTTCAGCGCCTTGTCGGGGTCGCGCATGCCACCGGCCATGTCGAGCAGCTCGCGCATCGTGATGCCGAGCGGGGCCTCGAACTGGCCGGGGTTCTTCACGTGCCCGGAGAGGCTGAAGATGCCGAAGCCGGTGGACTTCTCGGTGCCCATGCCGGTGAACCAGTCGACGCCCTCGAGGATGATGCCGGGGACCGACGCGATCGACTCGACGTTGTTGACCGAGGTCGGCCGGGCGTACAGGCCCGCGACGCCGGGGAACGGCGGCTTGCTGCGCGGCTGGCCGCGGCGGCCCTCGAGGCTGTCGAGGAGCGCGGTCTCCTCGCCGCAGATGTAGGCGCCGGCGCCGGCGTGCACGGTGATGTGCGAGGTTGACGCCGGTGCCGTGCACGTCGTCGCCGAGGTGGCCGGCGGCGTAGGCCTCCTCGACCGCGCGCAGCAGGCGGCGGTAGACGTGCACGACCTCGCCGCGCAGGTAGATGAAGGCGTGCTCGCAGCCGATCGCGAACGAGCTGATCGCGACGCCCTCGATGAGCACGTGCGGGTTGGCCATCATCAGCGGGACGTCCTTGCAGGTGCCCGGCTCGGACTCGTCGGCGTTGACGACGAGGTAGCGGGGGCCGCCGTCCGGCGGGGCCATGAACGACCACTTCATGCCGGTGGGGAAGCCGGCGCCGCCGCGGCCGCGCAGGCTGGAGTCCTTGACGGCCTGGATGATGGCCGCCGGCTCCATGCCGAGCGCCTTGTCGAGCGCCCGGTAGCCACCGTGCCGCTTGTAGGTCTCGAGGGTCCACGACTTCGGGTCGTCCCAGAAGGCGCTGAGGATGGGCGTGAGCGTGGTCGCCATCAGGAGCCCTTCTTCTTGCGTGTTCTTGGCTTTGGTGTCGTCGCTGGGCGGCACCGACGCGCTCTGCGCCGACACGTTGGCGGCGCGGCCGGCGGCGTCGGGCTCGGCCTCCTGCGGGGGCTCGGGGTCGACGGTGTCCTTGGGCGAGGGCACCTCGCGGGCCACCCCGCTGACGCCGTCGCCGGTGGAGGCGACCGGGGCGCCGGGCTGCTCGGTCTGGTCGGGGGCCGGGGCGTCGGCACTCTTCGTGGTGCTCTTGTCGGCCTTGGCCTCGTCGGCGTCGGGCGGTGACCTCGGTGCGGCCCGGCCGTGCGCCCGGCGCTGCCGTCGGACCCGGACGACGCCGAGGCGCCCTCGGGGGCCGTCCAGCCCTGCTCGTGCGCGATCTTCAGGCCGACGAGGGTGGCCGGGCCGGCGCCCACGCCCTCGTCGGCGAGCCCGTCGTGGAAGCCGGCCAGCACGCGGCTGACCTCCTTGAAGGTGCCGACCTGCGTGGGGCCGCGGGTGGGGGCGACCGGCCGGCCGGCGCGCAGCGCGTCGACGAGCTCGATGGTCGACGCCGGGGTCTGGTTGTCGAAGAACTCCCAGTTGGTCATGACGACCGGGGCGAAGTCGCAGGCGGCGTTGCACTCGATGCGCTCGAGCGTGATCTTGCCGTCGGCGGTGGTCTCGTCGTGGCCGATGCCGAGGTGCTCGGACACGGCATCCCAGATCTCGTCGCCGCCCATGACCGCGCACAGCGTGTTGGTGCAGACCCCGACGGTGTAGGTGCCGTTGGGGTGGCGCTTGTACTGCGTGTAGAACGTGGCGACGCCGGAGACCTCGGCGGTGGTGAGGTCGAGCAGCTCGGCGCACAGGTCGATGCCGCGGCCGGTGACGTAGCCGTCGACGGACTGCACGAGGTGCAGCAGCGGCAGCAGCGCCGAGCGCTTCTGCGGGTAGCGCGCGATGACCTCGGCGGCGTCGGCGCGAAAGCGCGCCTCGACGTCGGCGGGGTAGGGCTCCTTGGACTCCGCACTCACGGTGAGGTGCCCGGACGCGGTCTGGAGGCCGAAGTCGTGCGACATCAGCGGTCGACACCTCCCATGACGGGGTCGATCGAGGCGACGGCCACGATGACGTCGGCGACCTGGCCGCCCTCGCACATCGAGGCCACGGCCTGCAGGTTGTTGAAGCTCGGGTCGCGGAAGTGCGCGCGGTAGGGGCGGGTGCCGCCGTCGGAGACCAGGTGGCAGCCGAGCTCGCCCTTGGCCGACTCGATCGGCACGTAGGCCTGCCCCGGCGGGACCCGGAAGCCCTCGGTGACCAGCTTGAAGTGGTGGATCAGCGACTCCATCGAGCTGCCCATGATCTCGCGGATGTGGTCGAGGCTGTTGCCCTGGCCGTCGCCGCCGATGGCCAGCTGGGCCGGCCAGGCGATCTTCTTGTCCTCGACCATGACCGGCTGGCCCTCGGTGCGCTGCAGCCGGTCGAGGGTCTGCTCGACGATCTTGAGCGACTCGTACATCTCGTCGATGCGGATGCGCAGCCGGTCGTAGGCGTCGCAGCCGGTGCGGGTGACGACCTCGAAGTCGTAGGTCTCGTAGCCGCAGTAGGGCGCCGACTTGCGCAGGTCGTGCGGCAGGCCGGTGGCGCGCAGCACCGGGCCGGTCATGCCGAGCGCCATGCAGCCGGTGAGGTCCAGGAAGCCGACGCCGACGGTGCGGCCCTTGAGCAGGGGGTTCTCGTTGAGCAGCAGCTCGAGCTCGCGCAGGCCGCGGCGCAGCTCGGTGACCACCTCGCGGACCATGTCGACCGCGCCGTGGGGGACGTCCTGGGACACCCCGCCCGGGCGGATGTAGGCGTTGTTCATCCGCAGGCCGGTGACCGCCTCGAAGATGCGCAGGATGCGCTCGCGCTCGCGGAAGCCGACCGTCATCACGGTGGTGGCGCCGAGCTCCATGCCGCCGGTGCCGAGGCACACGAGGTGGGAGTTGATGCGGGTGAGCTCCATCATCAGCACCCGGATGATGCTGGCCCGCTCGGGGATCTGGTCGCTCGATGCCGAGGAGCCGCTCGACCGAGAGGCAGTAGGCCGCCTCGTTCATCATCGGCGTGAGGTAGTCCATCCGGGTGCAGAACGTGACGCCCTGCACCCAGGTGCGGAACTCCATGTTCTTCTCGATGCCGGTGTGCAGGTAGCCGATGCCGGCGCGGGCCTCGGTGACCGTCTCGCCGTCGAGCTCGAGGATGAGGCGGAGCACGCCGTGCGTGGACGGGTGCTGCGGGCCCATGTTGACGACGATGCGCTCCTCGTGGAGCGCGGTGGCCTCGTCGACGAGGTCGTTCCAGTCGCCGCCGGAGACGTTGAAGACGGTGGCGCCCTCGACGTCGCCCTCGTGGACGGAGGCGCCGTAGGCGTCCGCGAGTCGGCGGCGTCGGCGATGTCGTCGGCGTCGGGCTCGGGCCGCGCCGACTCGAAGATGGCTGGTGTCCTGGTCGTGGGTCGTCATCAGCTGTACGCCCTCCGCTGGTCCGGCGGCGGGACGGTGCCGCCCTTGTACTCGACGGGGATGCCGCCGAGCGGGTAGTCCTTGCGCTGCGGGTGCCCGGGCCAGTCGTCGGGCATCAGGATGCGGGTCAGCGACGGGTGGCCGTCGAAGACGATGCCGAACATGTCCCAGGTCTCGCGCTCGTGCCAGTCGACGCCCGGGTAGACCGAGACGATCGACGGGATGTGCGGGTCGGCGTCGGGGGCGGTGACCTCGAGGCGGACCCGGCGGCTGCCGTGGGTGATGGAGAGCAGGTGGTAGACCGCGTGCAGCTCGCGGCCCTCCTCGCCCGGGTAGTGCACGCCGGAGACGCCCGTGCACATCTCGAAGCGCAGCTCGGGCACGTCGCGCATGCGCGCGCGCGACCGCGAGCAGGTGCTCGCGGCGCACGAAGAGGGTGAGCTCGCCGCGGTCGACGACGACCTTCTCGACGGCGTCGTGGTAGGCGACGGCGCCGCCCTCGGTGAGGGCGGTGCCGAGCCGGTCGGCGACGTCGTCGAACCACGAGCCGTAGGGCCGCGGGCTGGCACCCGGCAGCAGGGTCGGGGTGACCAGGCCGCCGTAGCCGGAGGTGTCCTGGCCGCGGGTGGCGCCGAACATGCCGCGCCGCTCGCCCACGACGACGGGCTCACGGTCGTCGTCGTCGAGCTCGCGCCACGTGGAGATGTTGGCGGAGTGCGCCGGGCGCTGGGCCTCGGGGTCGTCGACGGTCTCGGTCTCGGCGTTCTCGAGCACCTTGTCGGGGATCGGCTGCACCGGGCTGTCGTCGGTCTTCTTCTCGTCGCTCATGCGAGGAGGTTCTTCCCGGTCGGCGCCGCGAGGTGGGCGAGGTGGTCGTGGGTCGGGGCCATCAGCGAGGTCGGGATGGCGGCCATCGCGGCCTCCTCGGCGGCCCGGGCCGCGGCGACGCGGTTGACGCCGAGCTTGCTGGTCTGGATCTGCTGGTGCAGCTCGATGATGGCGTTGAGCAGCATCTCGGGCCGCGGCGGACAGCCGGGCAGGTAGATGTCGACCGGGATGATGTGGTCGACGCCCTGGACGATGGCGTAGTTGTTGAACATGCCGCCCGAGCTGGCGCAGACGCCCATCGAGATGACCCACTTGGGGTTGGGCATCTGGTCGTAGACCTGGCGCACGACGGGGGCCATCTTCTGCGACACCCGGCCCGCGACGATCATCAGGTCGGCCTGGCGCGGGGTGGCGGAGAACCGCTCCATGCCGAAGCGGGCGATGTCGTAGTCGGGGGTGCCGACGGCCATCATCTCGATCGCGCAGCAGGCGAGACCGAAGGTGGCGGGCCAGATCGACGCCTTGCGCATGTAGCCCACGACGTTCTCGAGCGTCGTGAGCACGAACCCTGCGGGCAGCTTCTCTTCGAGTCCCATCAGGCCTCCTTCGCGATCGTGGCGGGTGTGCGGCGTGCGGTGGTGCTCGTCAGTCCCACTCCAGGCCCCCGCGCTTCCACACGTAGGCGTAGGCGACGAACACGGTGACGATGAACAGCACCATCTCGACCAGGGCGAACAGGCCGAGCGAGTCGAAGGCGACCGCGAAGGGGTACAGGAACACCGACTCGATGTCGAAGATGATGAACAGCATCGCGGTGAGGAAGTACTTGACCGGCACGCGCCCGCCACCCTCCGCGCGAGGGGTGGGCTGGATGCCGCACTCGTACGCCTCCATCTTCGCGCGGTTGTAGCGCTTGGGGCCGACCACGAGGCTGGTACCCACCGACAGGGCCGCGAAACCGAAGCCGAAGGCGAGCAGGATCAGCAGCGGGACATAGGGGTTGCTCATCGCAGGACAACTCCCCTTTCGGTGCTCGTGTGCGTCTGGTGGGCACAGCTGGCCGGGAGGACAGACGGCGTCCCGCTCATCCTAGGGGGAGTGACGGACGCCTCACCCGGCGAGGTCGACTGGCGCGCCGGCTCCGGTGGGGTGCTTGTGAATGTCTTCACGAACGGTGGGAGTCTAGGACGGCTCCGCGGGGACCTGCACTTAGGCGCGCCTAACCTTCAACGCTGGTGGAGATCGGCTTAGTCGCGCGGTGCAGGGCGACGACGCCGAGCGACAGGTTGCGCCACTGCACGCCCTCCCAGCCGGCGCCGGCGATGCGCTCCGCCATGGCCCGCTGGGCCGGCCAGGCCTGGATCGACTCGGCGAGGTAGACGTAGGACTCGGGGTTGCTGCTGACCTTGCGCGCGACGGCGGGCAGCGAGCGCATGAGGTAGTTGCTGTAGACCGTGCGGAACGCCTTGTTGGTCGGCTGGCTGAACTCGCAGAGCACGAACCGGCCACCGGGCTTGGTGACCCGCAGGAACTCGCGCAGCGCGGCATCCGGGTCACTGACGTTGCGCAGGCCGAAGCTCATCGTGACGACGTCGAAGGAGTCGTCGGCGAAGGGCAGCCGCATCGCGTCGGCCGCCGTGAAGCCGAGGTCGGAGCGGCGGCGGTGGCCGACGCGCAGCATGCCGAGCGAGAAGTCGGCGGGCACGACGTCGACGCCGGAGTCGGCGAACGGCTCGCTGCTCGTGCCGGTGCCGGCCGCGATGTCGAGCACCACCTGGCCGGGCACCGCCTCGCAGGCCTGCACGACCGCGCGCCGCCAGAGCCGGTCCTGACCGAGCGAGAGGACGTCGTTGGTGACGTCGTACTTGCTCGCGACGTCGTCGAACATCGCGGCGACGTCGCGGGGGTCCTTGTCGAGGGAGGCACGGCTCATGCGCGACATCCTCCCATCGATGCCGGGCCTCCCCGGCGCGGGTCGTATCCTGCTGCGCGATGACCTCGCTGCCCGCGGGGAACCCGGCGCTCGACCCGATCGGTGCTCCGGCCGCCCCCCTCGTCTCGCGCACCGTGCCACTCGACCCCGAGCTCGGCACGGCGCTGCTGTCGTTGATCCCCGCGGTCGACGCGCGCGACGTGTGCTCGTGGGTGCGCCGCGGCGAGGGCATCGTGGGCTGGGGGCGCGCGGCGAGCCACACGGCATCCGGGGCGGGCCGGATGGCCGAGCTCGAGGCGTGGTGGTCGGCGCTGGTCGGCACCGCCGTGGTGCGCGACGAGGTCGACCGTCCCGGCACCGGGCCGGTCGCGTTCGGGTCGGTGTCGTATGCCGCGGACTCGGCATCCGGCGCGACGCTGGTCGTGCCCGAGGTCGTCGTGGGCATGCGCGACGGGGTCGCGTGGCTGACCACCGTCGGCGTCGAGCCGGCCCCGGCCGTTCCCGCCGTGCCGGGCACGCCGCGGATCACGGTTCAGCCGCTGCCGGGTGCGCCGGTCGACGTCGCCTTCGCCGATGGCGCGCTGTCGCCGGCCGAGTGGGCGGGCGCCGTGGCCGAGGCGGTCGCGCGGATCACCGGTGGCCGGCTCGACAAGGTCGTGCTGGCCAGGGACCTCGACGTCACCACCGGCGAGCCGCTCGACGTGCGGTGGCTGCTGCACCGGCTGGCCGAGCAGTACCGCACCACCTGGGTCTTCGCCGTCGACGGGCTCGTCGGGGCGACGCCCGAGCTGCTGGTGCGCCGCGAGAAGGGGCTCGTGACGTCGCGGGTGCTGGCGGGCACCATCCGGCGCACCGGTGACGACGAGCACGACCTCGCGCTCGCGGCCTCGCTGGCCCGCTCGTCGAAGGACCTCGAGGAGCACGAGTACGCCGTGCGCTCGGTGGCCGACGCGCTGGCCCCGCACTGCTCGTCGATGAACGTGCCCGAGGTGCCGTTCGTGCTGCACCTGTCCAACGTCATGCACCTGGCCACGGATGTCGCCGGGGTGCTGGTCGACTCGGCCTCGTCGCTGACGCTCGCCGCGTCGCTGCACCCGTCGGCGGCGGTGTGCGGCACGCCCACGGCGGTGGCGGATGACGTGATCAGCGAGCTCGAGCACATGGACCGCGAGCGGTACGCCGGGCCGGTGGGGTGGATCGACGCCACCGGTGACGGCGAGTGGGGCATCGCGCTGCGGTGTGGCGCGGTGTCGGTGGAGGACCCGTCGCGGATCCGGCTGTTCGCCGGGTGCGGCATCGTGGCGGGGTCCGACCCCGAGGCTGAGGTGGCCGAGTCGTCGGCCAAGTTCGTGCCGATGCGCGACGCCCTCACGACCTCCGCCCCGGCATCCCCCTGACCCCCGCGACTCTGACTCCTGACCGTCCCCAGATCGACCAATAGGTCACACGAGGGACGCCCCTCCTGGGACAACTTCGACCAATAGGGCGATCTTGTCCCAACCTGTCGGGTCCGGGGCGGGGCAACTTTGACCTATTGGTCGATCCTGTCCCGGCGGGTGTCCGCCCCGATCAGCTGAAGGGGGGTCTCGCGTCGACACGGACGGACTGGCGGCCGGCCCAGCGCCAGACACGGGCCGAGCGGTCGCGGTCCTCGTCGGTGACGAGGTTGCCCATCCAGCGCAGCGCGAGCGTCATCAGCCAGTCGCTGCGCATGCCGACCGGGCCGAGCGCGGCCAGCGTCTTCGGCACCGTGAAGATGCCGGCCAGCCGGCGCGCGATGGAGAACGCCTCGCCGTAGTGGTCGGTGAGCAGGGCGGGCCAGGTGGTGGCGAGGTCGGTGTCGAGGTGGTCGACGACGAACCGGCCGGTCTCGAGCCCGTAGTCGATGCCCTCACCGTTCAGCGGGTTGACGCAGGCGGCGGCGTCGCCGATCAGGGCCCAGTTGGCGCCGGCGACGTTGCTCACCGCGCCACCCATCGGCAGCAGGGCACTGGTCGGCAGCCGCTGCTCGCCGGTGAGGCCGAAGTCGGCGCGGCGCTCGTCGGTGTAGCGCTTCATCAGCGGCTTGATCGCGATGTCGGCGGGTCGCTTCGTGGTGGCGAGCGCGCCGACGCCGACGTTCACCTGGCCGCCGCCGAGCGGGAAGATCCAGCCGTAGCCGGGCAGCGCCTCGCCCTTCTCGCCGCGCAGCTCGAGGTGGCTGCTGATCCACGGGTCGTCCGCCTGGCTGGAGTCGACGTAGCAGCGCCCGGCCACGGCATACACGGTGTCCTGGTGCCACTCGCGGCCGAGCACCTTGCCCAGGCCGGAGCGCACCCCGTCGGCCACGACGAGCCGTTCGCACTCGATGTCGAAGGTCTCGTCGCCACGGGTGAACGTCACGGCCTTGACCCGGCCGCCCTCGACCCGCGCGTCGACCGCCTTGGCGCCCTGCACCCCGGTGGCGCCGGCATCCAGCGCCTCGGTGCGGATGCGGTCGTCGAGCTCGGTGCGCGGCACGGCGGAGCCGTGGTCGGGCAGGCTGCCGCCGGGCCAGGGCAGCAGGAGCGTCTGGCCGAAGCCGTGCGCCCGCAGGCCCCGGTTGACGGTGTGGTCGCGCACCCAGTCGCCCAGGCCGAGCAGGTCGAGCTCGGCGATCGCGCGCGGGGTCAGCCCGTCGCCGCAGGTCTTGTCGCGGGGGAACACCGCGGCGTCGGCGAGCACGACGTCGCGGCCGGCACGGGCCGCCCAGGCGGCCGCGGAGGCGCCAGAGGGTCCCGCGCCCACGACGAGGACGTCGGTGCGCTGGGGGGTGGGGGTCACGAGCGCATTCTCGCAACGGGCCACCGTCCCGCCGAAATCGGTCCTTCGACAGCCCGACTTCTTGCGGATCACCCACCCGACGACCCGACTCTTGCGGATCCCCACCTCCGGGATGAACTGCGCTCCCTGGGTGGGAGATCCGCAATCAGTCGTGGAGGGTCGCGGCGGCGAGGGCGCGCAGGTCGGCGTGCGCCTGCCGGTGGGTGGCGCGGTCGACTGCGACCTCGAGCACCCGGATGCCGTGTGGCGGCTCCGCGACCGCGGCGGTGAGCTCGGCAGGGGTCGCGAGCAGGTCGTGCCGGATGCCGTGTGCCCGGCACAGTGCCGCCACGTCGGTTCCGGTGGGGGTGCCGAAGACGCGCTCGAAGTCTGCGGCGCGCTCGGGAGCACCGTGCTCGAGCGTGGTGAAGATGCCGCCTCCGTCGTCGTTGACGACGACGAGGGTGAGGTCGGGCGTCGGCTCGTCGGGTCCGATGAGCAGGCCGTTGGCGTCGTGCAGGAAGGTGAGGTCGCCGAGCAGGGCATAGGTCGGGGCAGCGGCCGGGATCGAGGCGGTGCCGACTGCCGCGGAGCCGGCGCCGCGTGCCAGGGCGACGCCGACCGCGGTGGAGACCACGCCGTCGATGCCGGCGAGCCCCCGGTTGGCGAGCACCTCGTCGGCGATCGGGCCGGCCACGGCGAGGTCGACGTCGCGCACCGGGTTGCTCGAGCCGAGGACGAGCACGGCGTCGCCGGGGAGGCCGTCGACGACTGCACTGGCGACGCCGAGACCACTGGGCCACGGGAACGGTTGTGCGGCAACGGCATCCGCAAGGCGTTGGCCGGCGACCCGCCAGCCCTCGCCCCAGCCGTGGTCGTCGTCGGGTGCGGTGGGGCCGCCCAGGCGCAGGGCGTGCGGCGGGTGCACGGCGGAGGCGACGTGCGACGGGTCGGGCCACTGGCCGCCCGTCCGACACCACCTCGACGCGCAGCCCGGGACGCCGCAGCAGGGCGCCGACCGCACGCGAGAGGGTCGGCCGGCCGACCACGACGACCCGGTCCGGGGCGTGCGCGTCGAGCCAGTCGGTGGCGGTGAGCAGCAGCGGGCCGTGGGGCACGGCATCCGCCTGCAGCGCGGCGCTGCCGAACGGCTCGGCCACGAGGGGGTGGCCGCGCTCGGCGGCCCAGGCGGCCGCCCGCTCACCGAGGGCGGGGTCGCGGGTGTCACCGACGACGACGAGGGTGCGCGCCACCTCGGCCAGTGCGGCGGAGTCAGCGGAGGTGGCCCCGGAGCCGCCCACGAGCACCCACGGCTCGCCGTCGGCCCGGCCGGACAGGGCGTCCGGCCAGGTGTCGTCGGCCTCGAGGCGCTGGTCGGCCGGCGGCGCCGGCGGAGTCGCCCTCCAGCGCGGGGGCCAGCGGTTCTCGGAGGCACACGTTGAGGTGCACCGGCCCGGGCAGGTCGCCGACGGCCCCGTTCGCGGCGGCGACCGCCCGGCAGACCGTGCTGCGCCAGAACGGCCCGAGCCCGGGGCGCGCGACGGGTGCCGGCATGTCGACGGCGTAGCGGGTGCTCGACCCGAAGATGCCGGGCTGCACGGTGGTCTGGTTGGCACCGGTGCCGCGCAGCTCGTGGGGCCGGTCGGCGCTGACGACGACCAGTGGAGTACCGGCGTGGTGGGCCTCGAGCACCGCGGGGTGCAGGTTGGCGACCGCCGTGCCCGAGGTCGTCATCACGGCGACGGGTGCGCCAGAGCCGCGGGCCAGGCCGAGGGCGAGGAACCCGGCGCTGCGCTCGTCGACCCGCACGTGCAGCCGCAGCCGCCCGGCCCGCTCGGCGGCGAGCACGGCGTACGCCAGCGGCGCCGACCTCGACCCCGGGCAGAGCACGACCTCGCGGACGCCGTTCCTCACCAGCTCGTCGACGAGGACCGTCGCGAGCGCGGAGGAGGGGGTCACGGCGTGGATTCTGCCACCCCCTCTCGACCCGCAGCTCGGACACCGAGCGGACCGGCCGGCCCGAGGACGACACCCGCCGAGGCCTGCCAGGCGTCGAGGCCGTCGATGGTGCCGCGGGGCGCACCCTCGGCCACGCGCAGGGTGGCGACGTAGCCCTCGAGCCGGTGGGCGCGCACGTCGACGGCCGGGCCGGTGCCCGGGGTGCGCACCGTGACCCATGACGGGCGGTCCGGGTTGGGCGAGAGGTCGAGCCGCGGCACCGGGTCGTCGCCGCGCTCGACGGACAGCACCGCGGTGGTGGGCGGCACCGGGAGCAGCCCCACCGGTGAGCCGCTGGTCACGACGTGGGTGACCCGGTTGCGCCGGGTGAACGCCGGGTCGCTCGCGAGTGCCGCGGCCAGGATGCCGCCCTGGCTGTGGCCGACGAGCACCACCGGGTCGCCCGCCCTCGAACGCCCACCGGCCCGGCCACGAGCCACGTCGAGCGCCGCAGCGACACCGGCAGCCGCCAGCGTGGCGTCGCCGGTGACGGCCCGCACGTCGGTGGTGACGTCGAACGGGTTCGCGCCTGCGCGCGGTGACCACTCCTGGGTGCCCGGGACGACGACCACCCAGGCCGACCCGCCGTCGCCACGGGCCACCTCGACGACCCGGACGCGGCCACCATCGAGCCCCTCCCCCGCGGCGACCAGGTCGGCCGCACCGCGGAAGCCGTGCTCGTCGTCGAGCGCCAAGCGTCGGCTCGACCTGCGTGACCCGCGGGACGGCGGACCCGTCGGTCAGCCAGCCACCGCGGGCCGCCAGGTCTGCACCGGCCCCGACCCCCGACATCAACGCCGCCACCGAGGCCTCGACCTGCGCGTAGACACGTGCGGCCGCGCGCAGGTGCAGGGCGAGCACCTCGAGCGCCAGCCCTTCACCCCACGCCCCGCCGGGACCCACGACGCCTGCCGCTGCTCCCTCGAGACGGACCCATTGCGCGAGGACGGACAGGTCGCCGGGCCCGCGGACGGGCGCGGGCCGGGCGTGCGCAGCCACCACCGCCAGGGCGTGCGCGTCGTCGCGGACCTCGTCGGCCAGCGCCTCGAGCCGGACGGCCGTGGCGACCAGGGTCTCGGACCGCACCCGGGTCGGCCGGGTCACTGCTGCGCGCCGGCGGTGAGCGAGGCACGTTCTGCCTCCGCGAGCCGCTCGGCGTCGGCCGCCAGGTCGTCGGCGAGCCGGGCCACCGACTCGAGACGCGCCGACAGGGCGGCCAGCGCGTTGACCCGGTCCTGCACCCGGCGCTGGTAGCTCTCGGCGGCCTCGCCCTGCCACCAGACGAGGGCGGAGCGCGACAGGGCCGCGCGCCGCTCGTCCATGGCCCGCGCGGCCAGACGACCGCGGACCGCCACGGCGCGGGCCCGCTCGGCCAGGTCGGACCACGTCAGCTCCGCCACGGCCCGTCCTCCCCGGCCACCTCGCTGCGCCGACGCGCCCGCGGCGTGACCGGCATCCGACCGCCTGGCGGTCTGTCCTCCATCGGCTTCTCCCCTCGACGCGACCACTCTCTCCGCGGCCGCTCGGGGTCCGACAGCACGACGTGGAACCTGTGGATGCCACCGCCCCACCGCGGGGCCTGTGGACGACGGACGCCTACGCTGGCGGCCATGCCGCACCACGACCTCGTCATCATCGGCAGCGGCTCGGGGAACTCGCTGCTCACTCCCGAGCTCGACGGCCTGGACATCGCGATCGTCGAGGCGGGGACCTTCGGGGGCACCTGCCTGAACGTCGGCTGCATCCCGACCAAGATGTTCGTGCTGCCGGCCGACCGGGTCGTCGAGGCGCACGACGCTCACCGCCTCGGCGTCACCTTCGCCGAGCCGACGGTCGACTGGCCCGGCATCCGCGACCGGATCTTCGGGCGGATCGACCCGATCTCCGCCGGCGGCGAGGCCTACCGCCTGAGCCAGGAGCACACCACCCTCTACCGCACCCATGCGACCTTCTCCGGTGAGCGCCGGCTCGCCCTGGCCACCGGCGAGGAGGTCACCGCCGACCGGATCGTGGTCGCGGCCGGCAGCCACCCGGTCGGCCTGGATGTCGACGGCCTGCGCGCGCCCGACCCCGAGCACGGCGTGCACACCTCCGACACGGTGATGCGGCTGGATGCCCTGCCGCCCCGGATGGCCGTGATCGGTGGGGGTTTCGTCGCCTGCGAGATGGCGCACGTGTTCGCCTCGCTCGGCGTCGCCGTGACCCAGGTGCAGCGCGGCCCGGCCCTGCTGCGCCACCACGAGGTGGAGGTGTCCCAGCGCTACACCGAGGTCGCCCGACACCACTACGACGTGCGGCTGTCGACGACCACGACGGCGGCGCAACGGGTCGGCGACGTGTGGCGGATCGACGTCACCGGGCCCGGGGGCGCCGGGCACGTCGAGGCCGAGGTCGTGCTCCTCGCCGTGGGCCGCGTCCCGAACACCGACCGCCTCGACCCGGCGGCCGGCGGGCTCGAGGTGCACGACGACGGTCGGCTCGTCGTCGACGCGCAGCTGCGCACGACCGCGCCCGGGGTCTGGGCGCTCGGTGACGTGTCGTCGGCCCACCAGCTCAAGCACGTCGCGAACCACGAGGCGCGGATCGTGGCGCACAACCTCGCCGTCGACCTCGGCCGGCTCGCTGGGGAGCCACGCACCACGGACGACCGGCCGGTTCCGCACGCGGTCTTCGGCCACCCCCAGGTCGCAGCCTTCGGCGCCACCGCTGCCGAGCTCGACGACGCCGGCACCCCCTTCATCACCGCGACCCAGGCCTTCGGTGACGTGGCCTACGGCTGGGCCCTGGAGGACACCACCGGCCTGCTCACCGTGCACGCCGACCCCACCGGTCTGATCCTCGCGGCGCACGCCGTCGGGCCGCACGCGTCCACGCTCATCCAGCCGCTGGTGCAGGCCGCGACGTTCGGCCAGCACGCGCTCGACGTGGCGCGGGGGCAGTACTGGATCCACCCCGCGCTGGCCGAGGTCGTGGAGAACGCGCTGCTCGGCCTACCGCTGCCGCACCCGGCCTGACCCGCTCAGTGCGCCGCTCGCCCGCACGTCGATCCGGATGCCGTCAGCCCGACAGCGCGCTCGGATGCCGTCAGCCGGGTGGCGCGTTCGGCCGCCGGTCGGTCAGGCAGTAGACGCGGCCGACCGGGTCGGCCATCACGGTCCAGCCCGCGCGAACCTCGACGACCTGCGCCCCCGCGTCGAGGTGTCGGGCCACTGAAGCCCGGCGATCGGCGCAGGCCAGGTCGGCGTGGGCCCGCACCGGGCCGGTCGGCTCCCCCAGGCGCTGGAAGAGCAGCCGGAACGGGATGCCGGGGGGCCGCCTCAGCACGGACAGCTCCGGCTCCTCGACGTCAGCCCACGTCCAGCCGGTGAGGGCGGTCCAGAAGGCGACCTCGGCGTCGTGCACGTCGCCGGGGCAGTCGAGGCAGACCTGGTCGACGAGCTCCGATGCCCCCTCGCGCACCTGCTCCGCGTCACCGTGCCAGGTCGTCAGGCAGAACGTCAGGCCACCCGGCGAACGGAGGATGACGACCGTCGCATCGATCGTGCCGATTCGCTTCGCGCCCAACCGTTCCGCCTCGGCAGCGGCGGCGGCCACGTCGTCGACATCGAGGTCGAGGTGGATGCCGCTGGGTCCGTCGGCGACGGCCTGGACCTTGACCCAGGCGTCGCCTCGAGCGGGAAGGAGAGTGGCGAACTCGTCGTGGTCGCCCCGAGTGGCCGACTGCGGCCAGCCGGTGACTGCGGACCAGAACGCCCACGACCGTCGAGCGTCGAGGCGAGGCGTGTCGAGGAAGACCCAGGCCCACCGGATGTCGATCATCGGGTCGCCTCGTGCAGGTGGTCGGCACAGGCACTGACCCGCTCGCGCCACCAGGCGGCGCGGTCGGGCGGAGCGGCGAGCTGCTCGAGGCGACGAGGGTCCACGGCGACCCGACCCACCGCCAGCGCCCCGGCGACGGGAAGGAGGGGCGACACCGCCACGTCGGCGGCCAGGAGCGCGACGGTGCCCAGCCCGCAGGCGTGCTCGAGCGACGGCAGGGCCGCGGCGAGCGCCACCCCGGCCGCGATGCCGACGCTCGTGTCGAGCGCCGACGACACCACCGCCGGCAGCCCGCAGGCCTCGACGACCGCCAGTGCGGCTGCCACCCCACCGAGCGGCGCCACCTTCACCACGACGATGTCGGCTGCCTCGAGGTCTCGCACCCGCAGCGGGTCGTCGGCCTTGCGGATCGACTCGTCGGCGGCGATCGGCACGTCGATGCCGTTGCGGGCCAGCGCGATCCGCAGGTCGCGCAGCTCCTCGACCGTCGCGCACGGCTGCTCGGCGTACTCCAGGCCGTAGGCGCCCAGGCGACCCAGCGCGGCGATCGCGTCGTCGACCGACCACGCCCCGTTGGCATCGACGCGCACCCGTCCCGAGGGGCCCAGCACCTCGCGCACCGCGGCGACCCGGGCGACGTCGTCGGCCAGGGACTGCCCCCGCTCGGCCACCTTGACCTTCGCCGTGGTGCACCCGGGGAACCGCGCGAGCACCTCGGCCACCCGCTCGGGCCCCACGGCCGGCACCGTGGCGTTGACGGGCACCCGGTCGCGCACGGCACCAGGCCAGCCGACCCAGGCGGACTCCACCGCAGAGGCGAGCCACCGCGACGCCTCCACCGGCCCGTACTCGAGGAACGGACCGAACTCACCCCAGCCGGCAGGGCCCTCGAACAGCGCCACCTCCCGGGTGGTCACCCCACGGAACGGCACCCGCATCGGGATGGCGACCACGTGCAGGGCGGCGAGCAGGTCACCGGTGGGGGGCAGCACCATGCCGCCACCGTATGCCGTTGCCCCTGACCGGGGCGGGCCACGTTGCCGAGCCACGCGGTGTGCAGGCTCGGGCGGTGCCGGCGAAGTCACGGCGCCGGCGTCCGGTCCCGCAGCTGCAGCGCGAGGTCGCGGACCAGGACCAGCCGCCGGCGGAAGCGGCTCAGCAGCAGGTCGGGGCTGCCGAGCGGGATGACCGCCGGCTGGCAGTCGAACATCCACAGCGGCCTGCCGTAGTAGGACGACCCGTCGCCACCGACGGCATGCGCGAACGAGCTGCCCCGCTGTGACGGCGTCGACCGCAGGCCGCACACCTCCTGGATCACGGCCGCACGCAACGGCCGGTTGCTGCCGATCAGGTCGTTGCCCTTGGCCACCGCCCACAGCACCGCCCCCGCCGCCAGGTCGTCGCGGTCACTGCGGGTGACCAGCCCCGGCTCGCCGGCCACCGCGCGGGTGAGCAGCCGACGAGCAGCAGGCAACCCCTCGTCGCCCAGCAGGGGCGGGGCCCACCGGGTGAGCCGCTCGTCGATGCCGACCACACGGTCGCGCAGGTCGTGGCGGAGCCCGTCGAGCCGCAGCTCCTCGGGCTCGAGCGGGTCGGTGCCGAGCTGCTCGAGCACCTCGGCACCCCCGACGATCCGGGCCAGCCAGGCGAGCTGCCGCTCGTGCGGCGGCGGGACCGGCGCCGGGGGCGGCGGCATCGGGTCGCGCAGCAGCCCGCGGTCGCGCAGCTCGAGCGCGGCGCACTCGTAGTCGCTGCCCGACACCGGGCGTCGCACCACGTCGACCACCTGGTCGCCGATGAGGACGACCTGGGTCAGCTCGCCGAGCCGCCCACCCCGGTGACCGGCGAACTCACCAGAGCCGTAGCCTCCGGCGCCGGGGCCACCTGGCCCATGGCCACCGCGCCACCAGTCGTCCGGGTCGGGCGGCGGCTCGCCCCAGCCGCCATCCGGCGGCGCCTCGAAGAGCCCCCGCGGCCGGAACCGCAGCAGCTCGCCTCCCTCGTCCATCGCAACCCCCAACCCCTGCGGGCCGCTCGGCCCGTCCTTGCCCCTGAGCGTCGCAGGACCCGCCGACGCCACCGGGAAGTTATCCACAGGGCACCCACGACTAGCCTTGCGGCCGTGAGCGCGATCCCCGGTGTCAGCCAGACCTTCGACCCCGACGCCTGGCAGGAGGTGCCCGGCTTCGAGGACCTCACCGACGTCACCTACCACCGGGCGGTCGGCCTGGGCTGCGTGCGCGTGGCGTTCGACCGGCCCGAGGTGCTCAACGCGTTCCGCCCGCACACCGTCGACGAGCTCTACCGGGTGCTCGACCACGCCCGCCGCACCGCCGACGTCGGCGTCGTGCTGCTCACCGGCAACGGCCCGGGCCCCGAGGGCACCGGCAGCCACGGGAAGTGGGCGTTCTGCACCGGCGGCGACCAGCGCATCCGCGGCCGCTCGGGCTACCAGTACGCCGAGGGCACCACCGCCGACACCGTCGACGAGCGGCGGGTCAAGGCCGAGGGGGGGCGCCTGCACATCCTCGAGGTGCAGCGCCTCATCCGCACCATGCCCAAGGTGGTCGTCGCCGTGGTCAACGGGTGGGCGGCCGGCGGCGGCCACAGCCTGCACGTGGTCTGCGACCTCACGATCGCCTCGCGCGAGCACGCCGCCTTCAAGCAGACGGATGCCGACGTCGGCAGCTTCGATGCCGGCTACGGCAGCGCCTACCTGGCGAAGATGGTGGGGCAGAAGCGAGCCCGGGAGATCTTCTTCCTCGGCCGCACGTACTCCGCCGACGACATGCACACCATGGGCGCGGTCAACATCGTCGCCGACCACGCCGAGCTCGAGGCCGAGGCACTGCAGGTGGCCCGCGAGGTCATGGGCAAGAGCCCGCAGGCGCAGCGGATGCTCAAGTTCGCCTTCAACCTCGTCGACGACGGGCTGATGGGCCAGCAGGTCTTCGCCGGTGAGGCCACGCGCCTGGCCTACATGACCGACGAGGCCGTCGAGGGCCGCGACCAGTTCCTCGAGAAGCGCGACCCCGACTGGTCGCCCTTCCCCTGGTACTTCTGACGCCCGCAGGCCACCTCCCGAGCCCCGAGCCCAGGGGCCGGGTCGGAACGCGAGGAACCAGGTCAGCCGTTGCCGGCGGCCTCGAGCACGGCCAGCCTGGCCTCGCTGTCGTCCATCAGCACCAGGCCACCGTCCTCGGTGGTGAACTTCCTGGTGTCGGCCAGCGCCTTGAGGAAGTCCTGCTCCTGCTTCATGGCGTTGTCCGGGCCGGCCATCATCGTCGTGGCCAGCGCACCGAACGTGAGCACACCGTCGCTCGGGGCGTCGTAGCTGCCGTTGAACTGGTTGACGCCGGCGTTGCCGTTGGCCTTGCCCAGGTTCATCGTGAGGGTCGACGGGACCGTGGTGTCGGCCGGGGCACCGTTGAGGGTCACCAGCGCCCAGCTGCCCTCGAGCATGGTGGGCGCGTTCGGTGCCTCGTCGGTGCCCCCGCACCCGGAGAGCAGTGCGACGAGCGCGACGAGGACTGCGGCCACGAGGGCCAGGGGCTTGGTGCGCTTCACGGCATCCTGCACTTTCCACGGCATCGGGGGTGGCTGAGCGCGACGGTACTCCCGGGGCGGATGCCGGGCACAGGGGCTGCGAGCACCATCACCCGCCGCGGGTGATGGGCCGAGAGCCGGCTCGGCAGAGCGCCACCGGCCGGTTCTGCACCCGTTCTGCACCCGTTCTGCTCCCGACCGCGCACCCGTTGCCGGGCAGGGTTGGTCGTGCACCGGAACCACACGCAGCAGCCGCAGGGGGCTGCTGCGGCTGGACGGTGCCGGCGCGTGCCCCCCGGGGCACGCGCCCTAACTTTCACCCGTCGCGCGGCGCCCCGCCGTCGAGGCCGAGCGCGAGGTCGCCGAGCAGCTCCTCCGGCGCCCGCATCCGCCAGGCGTCGGTCACGAGCTCCTCGAGGCGCCCGGCATCGACCCGGTCGAGCCGGAGCATCACCAGCGGCGCGTTCTCGTAGCCCGGCGCCGTGAAGAAGAGGTCGGCCTCGCCGAGCAGCAGCGCCTGCTGCTCCTCGAGGTCGCCGACGTAGAGCACCGCCACGTCGGTGCGGATGACGCGTGGCCGGCCCGGTCGACGCTCGGGGTAGGACCAGACGAACCCCTTGTCGGCCACCCGGAAGTCGAAGCCCGCGCTCGGGATCTCGACCACGTGCGGCAGCGACAGCGCGAGCCGGCGCACGTCGTCGGCATCAGCCACCGGACCCGCTCCTCGCCATCACCGCCTGCATCCGCAGAGGCTACCCACCGATGCCGACACCCCACCCGAGGCGGCGCACGAGGTCAGCCGGAGCCGCCGATGTCGACGGCATACGCCTCGTAGATCAGGTCGGAGGTGCGCTGCCGGTGCCGGACCAGCCGCCCCAGCAGCTGGATGCAGGCCTCGCGGTGGGCCTCGATCGCGTCGTCGTCGGCCAGCCCCTCGTCGCGCTCGGCCAGGAGCCGCTCGACCTCGGCCAGCGCCTGCGTGTGCTCGTTGAGCTGCACCTCGACCCCGTAGGTCAGCCGTGGTGCGGTGACCCCGATGTCGGCGTAGAACCCACCGTCGGCCTCGGTCAGCTCGGCATGGTCGCGCAGGTCGTGGCACAGCTCGGTGAGGGCCGCCCGCACCCGCCGCCGCCACACCGGTCCGACGCCCGCCGGAAGGGTCAGGGCAGCCTCCAGGGCCGCCATCGACTCCCCGAGCTCGGCACGCTGCTGGCGTGCCTCCTCGAGGTATGCCGGGAACGTCTCGTCCACCACGCCACCTCCTGCCGTGGGGCCATGGTCCCGCACCAGCGCGGAGAACGCGACCCGCTCGGAGAATCGGGTTCTCTTCCGCGGTGCGCGCGGCCGGCTCTAGGGTGAGCCACGACCCCAGAACAGAAGGAGCGAGGATGCCGCAACGGGCCACCATCCTCGCCGTCGACGACGACCCGCAGGTGTCCCGCGCCATCGTGCGCGACCTGCGCTCGCGCTACGGGTCGGACTACCGGGTGGTGCGTGCCACCTCCGGCGACGAGGCGCTCGGCGTGCTCGCCGAGCTCGCCCTGCGCGCGCGCCCGGTGGCCCTGCTCGTCTCCGACCAGCGGATGCCGGGGATGACCGGCATCGAGCTGATGGCGCAGGTGCGCCAGGCCTCCCCCGACACCCGGCTGCTGCTGCTGACCGCCTACGCCGACACCGACGTCGCCATCCGGGCGATCAACGACATCGGCCTCGACTACTACATGTTCAAGCCGTGGGAGCCACCCGAGAGCCAGCTCTACCCCGTCGTCGACGACCTGCTCGAGGCCTGGCGCCAGGACCACCCCGACGCGAGCTCGGTGGTGCGGGTCGTCGGCCACCTGTGGTCCGACCGCAGCTACGACGTGAAGATGTTCCTCGCGCGCAACCACATTCCGTACAGCTGGGTCGACCTCGAGCGCGACGAGGAGGCCGGCCGCCTGCTCGACCTCGCGGGCGCCGACCACTCCGACCTGCCCCTCGTGCTGCTGCCCGAGGGCGACCCGCTGCGCCACCCGACCAGCGTCGAGCTCGCCGACGCCCTCGGGCTGCGCACCCGTGCCCAGCAGCCCCTCTACGACCTGTGCATCGTGGGCAGCGGACCGGCCGGCCTCGCGGCGGCGGTCTACGCGGCATCCGAGGGGTTGCGCACCGTGATGGTCGAGCGCGACGCCCCCGGCGGGCAGGCCGGGCAGAGCGCCGCCATCGAGAACTACCTCGGCTTCCCCAAGGGCGTCTCCGGCGCCGACCTCACCCACCGCGCCGTCGCGCAGGCGTCGCGCTTCGGTGCCGAGACGGTGCTCGCGCGCGAGGTCGTGGGGCTGGAGCAGCGCGGCCCGGTGCTGGCCGTGCACCTCGCCGACGGCGGCGAGGTCGAGAGCCGCGCCGTGCTGATCGCCACCGGCGTCTCCTACCGCCGGCTCGAGGCCACCGGGGCCGACGCGCTGGGCTCGCGCGGCGTCTACTACGGCGCCTCGGCGAGCGAGGCGGCCCAGTGCGCCGACCAGGTGGTGCACGTCGTCGGCGCCGCGAACTCGGCCGGCCAGGCGGTGCTCAACTTCGCCAAGGTCGCCAGCCGGGTGGTGCTGCTGGTGCGCGGCGCCCGGCTCGAGGACTCGATGTCGGAGTACCTCGTCGAGCGGATCCGGGCCGCCGACAACGTCGAGGTGCGCTTCCGCACCGAGGTGGTCGCCGCGCACGGCACCGACCACCTGGAGTCGCTGACCCTCACCGACCGCGACACCGGCGCCGAGACCGACGAGGACACCAACTGGCTGTTCGTCTTCATCGGCGCCCTCCCCCGCACCGACTGGCTCGGTGACGCCGTGGTCCGCGACGCCAAGGGGTTCGTCGTCACCGGGCCCGACCTGCAGCTGCCCGAGCACGTCGGCCGGTGGCCGCTCGCCCGCGCCCCCTACGCGCTCGAGACGAGCCTCCCCGGGGTCTTCGCCGCCGGAGACGTGCGGCTCGACTCGATGAAGCGGGTCGCCTCGGCCGTCGGTGAGGGCGCGATGTCGGTCTACCTCGTGCACCGCTACCTCGCGAGCGTCTGATGGACCTGCCCGAGCTGCGCCGGCTGGCGATCTTCGACGGCCTCGACGACGCCCAGCTCGGCGACCTGCTCGCCGCGGCCACCGAGCGGCCCACCCGCCGGGGCGAGCTGCTCTTCCACGAGGGCCGGCCGGCCGACGCCTGGTGGGTGCTGCTCGAGGGCACGGTGGCGCTCGTGCGGCAGGTCGGCACCGAGCAGTCGGTGCTGGGCTACATGACCGAGCCCGGGCAGTGGGCCGGCGGCTTCGCCGCGTGGGACGAGTTCGGGGTCTACTTCGCCACCGGCCGCGCCGAGAACCCCGGCCGGGTGCTGCACCTCGCCGCCCCCGAGCTGCGCCGGCTGTCGGAGCAGTGGTTCCCGTTCGGGCTGCACTTCATCAACGGGCTCGTCACCACGGTGCGGCGCATCGAGAACACCACCCGCCAGCGCGAGGCGCTCGTGGCCCTGGGCACGCTGTCGGCCGGCCTCGCGCACGAGCTGAACAACCCGGCATCCGCCGCGACGCGGGCCGTCGACGCCCTGGAGGGCACCTCCGAGCAGGTGCTGTCGTCGCTGGCCCAGCTCGCCGGCAAGGGCATCACCGCCGAGCAGTACACGGTGCTCGACGGGCTGCGGCTGCGGGTCAGCGGCCCCGAGCCGGCACTGGCCGGGCTGGCGCTGGCCGACCGCGAGGACGAGCTCTCGGACTGGCTGGCCGACCACGGCGTCGAGCGCGACTGGGTGATCGCCCCGCCGCTGGCCGCCGCCGGGGCCGACGTCGCCTGGTGCGACGAGCTCGCCGCCGCCCTGCCGCCCGGGTCCCTCGCCCCCGCGCTGGAGTGGATCGCGGCATCCCTGTCGACCGCCTCGCTGGTGCGCGAGGTGAAGGAGGCCACCGGGCGGGTGTCCGCGCTCGTCGCCGCCGTGCGGTCCTACTCGCAGATGGACCGCGCCTCGCTGCAGCGCACCGACCTCGTCGAGGGCCTGGACAGCACGCTGGTGATGATGGGCCACAAGCTCGGCTCCGGCATCACCGTCGAGCGGCACTACGCCCCCGGCCTGCCGCCGATCGACGCGATGGCCGGCGAGCTCAACCAGGTGTGGACCAACCTCGTCGACAACGCGATCGACGCGATGGACGGCGCCGGCACCCTCACCGTCTCGGCCCGCCCCGACGCCGACGGGTGGGTGGTGGTCGAGATCGCCGACACGGGCTCCGGGATGCCGCCCGAGGTGCGGGCGCACGCCTTCGAGCCGTTCTTCACCACCAAGGAGGTCGGCAAGGGCACCGGCCTGGGCCTGGACATCTCGCGGCGCATCGTTGTCGAACGTCACTCGGGCGACATCGACATCGAGTCCGGTCCCGGTGGCACGCTGGTGCGCGTACGCCTGCCCCAGCGGCACCGGGGCGCCACCTGAAGCAGCTGACCCGACACCGGCGCGAGGGAGCACACCGATGAGCGACACGGCACCACCGGGGTCGATCGACCCCGCCGTCCCCCCGAGCGGCACCGGGTGCGCCGACTGCGACGCCGGCTCGCCGCCGGGCTGGTGGGTGCACCTGCGGCGGTGCACCGCCTGCGGCCACGTCGGATGCTGCGACAGCTCGCCCGGCGCAGCACGCCACCGCCCACGCCGCTGCCACCGGGCACCGCGTCGTTCAGAGCTTCGAGCCCGGCGAGGACTGGTTCTGGGACTACGGCGACGAGTCGATGGTCGACGGGCCGGCGCTCGCGCCCCCCACGTCGCGGCCCGACGACCAGCCGGTGCCCGGTCCACGCGGACGGGTGCCGGCCGACTGGCGCGACCACATCCACTGATGCCGTCGCCGTCGCCGCGGCTCGCTCGCCGTGCCGCTCGGGCCGGCATCCCTCACCGTCCTGCCGCGCCTGGCCGCGGCGCTCGACGGCGGCGCCCCGGTGCTCCCGTACGCCGCGTCCGGCCCGGCCCCGCCGGTGCCGGACGCACGACCCGGCCGACCTGCCCGACGGGCTCGCCGTCGTCGTCGGCACCTCCGGGTCGACCGGAACCCCGAAGCGGGCCCTGCTCACCGCGGGCGCCCTGGTCGCCAGCAACCGCGCCACTCACGAGCGGCTCGGCGGGCCGGGCCAGTGGCTGCTCGCGCTGCCGGCCCACCACGTCGCCGGCCTGCAGGTGCTGCTGCGCTCGCTGGATGCCGGCACCACCCCGGTCGCGATGGACCTCACCGACGGCTTCCTCCCGGCGGCCTTCCTCGCCGCCGCCGCACTGCTCGACCCCGGGCTGCCCCGGCTACACCAGCCTGGTGCCCACCCAGCTGGTGCGGCTGCTCGACCACCCCGGCGGCTCCGAGTCGCTGGCTGCCTTCGACGCCGTGCTCGTCGGCGGTGCCGCCATCTCGCCGCGGCTGCGCCTGCGCGCCGAGCAGGCGGGCGTGCGGGTGGTCGCGACCTACGGCATGAGCGAGACCGCCGGCGGCTGCGTCTACGACGGAGCACCGTTGCCCTGCACCGAGATCGCGTTCGACGACGAGGGTCGGATCCATCTCGGGGGCGCGACCCTGGCCCACGGCTACCTCGGCCGCCCCGACCTCACCGCCGCGGCCTTCGGCGTCGACGACGACGGGCTGCGCTGGTTCCGCACCGACGACGTCGGGCACACCGACGCCCGGGCCCGGCTGCACGTCGACGGCCGCGTCGACGACCTGGTCAACACCGGCGGCCTCAAGGTGGCTCCGCGGCTCGTCGAGGAGGCCATCATCGACCGGGTGCCCGGGGTCGCCGAGGTCGTGGTCGTCGGCAGCCCCGACCCCGAGTGGGGCGAGGTGGTGTGCGCCCTCGTCGTGCTCGAGCCCGGGGCGGTGCGCGCCGGGCTCACCGCCGGCGAGCTGCGGGCGCACCTGCGCGGCATCCTGCCCGACCACGCCCTGCCGCGGCGGGCGCTGACGGCCGCCCGGCTGCCCCTGCGCGGGCCTGGCAAGCCCGACCGTCGTGCAGTGGCCGCCCTGTTCACCATGGGATGATCGAGGTGTGCTCCGCTACGTCCCGGCCCTGCTCAGCCTCGCGCTGACGGTCTACTGCGTCATCGACGCGTTCCAGACCGACGAGGCGGACATGCGCAACCTGCCCAAGGCCGCCTGGGTGATGATCGTCGTCCTCCTCCCCGTGGTCGGGCCGGTGGCCTGGCTGCTCGGCGGGCGGCCGCGTCGGGGCACCCCACCGTCGCGCGGCCAGCAGCAACGAGACGACCAGCGTGACCGGGACCGCCGCCCGCGCGGGCCCGACGACGACCCCGACTTCCTCAAAGGCATCTGACCACCCCCATGGCCTCCCTCTCCCAGTGGGTGGCGGGCGCCCGCCCGCGCACCCTGCCCGCCGCCGTCGCCCCCGTCGTGCTCGGCACCGCCGCAGCCCACCTCGTGGGGCGTGCCGACGCCGCCCTCGCCATCCTCGCCCTGGTCGTCGCCCTCGCCCTGCAGGTGGGGGTCAACTACGCCAACGACTACTCCGACGGCATCCGGGGCACCGACGAGGCCCGGGTCGGCCCGGTGCGCCTCGTGGGCCAGCGGCTCGCGGCGCCCGGCAACGTCAAGCTCGCCGCGCTGCTGTCGTTCGGGGCCGCGGGCATCGTCGGGCTCGCCCTCGTCGCGCTGTCGGGGGCGTGGATCATGCTGCCGCTGGGCGCGCTGGCCGTGCTCGCCGCGTGGCGCTACACCGGGGGCGACAACCCCTACGGCTACCGCGGGCTCGGCGAGGTCTACGTCTTCGTGTTCTTCGGCCTGATGGCCACGCTCGGCACGCAGTACACCCAGGCGGATGCCGTGACCTGGTTCGGCCTGATCGGCGCCGTCGGCGTGGGCGCGGTCGCCTCGGCCATCCTCGTGGCCAACAACCTGCGCGACATCCCCACCGACACCGAGCACGGCAAGCGCACCCTCGCCGTGCGGCTCGGCGACCGGCGCACCCGGCAGCTCTACATCGCCCTGATCGCGGTGTCGGTGGTGGCGCTGGCCGGCATGGCCTTCTGGGAGCCGGTGGTGCTGCTCGGGCTGCTGGCGCTCCCGCTCGCGGTCAAGGCGGTGCGGACCGTCGCGGCGGGCACCACCGGGCGCGACCTGGTGCCCGTGCTCGCCGCGACGGGGTTGTACGAGATCGCGTACGCCGTGCTCGCCGCCCTCGGGGTGTTCATCGGCGTCGCCCTCTCCTGACCCGGTCGTCCTCTCCGGCACCGCGCACTCTCTCCGACGACCGAGTCGGTCGAGACGGCTGCCTGGCGCCGAGCTCACCGGATGCCGTCGGCTCGCCGGGTCGCGACCTCGGCTACCGCCTCGTAGGTGACGCGATCGGTGCACCTACCAGGCGGTAGGCGAGGCGTCGGGTCAGGGCTGACGCGCCGCACGAGACCGGCTCCGCAGCCCTCGGGTGTCAGGCGTCGTCGAGCCGGACCGAGGCGGGCCGAGCGGCCGGCCGGGTCCTCGAGCACGACGAACGTGCCGGATGCCGTGCGCGCCGTCGAGCCGCACCAGCCGCGCGGGCGGCCCTGCCTGCTGCCGGATGCCGTCGCGCCGTCGACCGCACCAGCCGCGCTGGCCGCCGCTGCCGCCGCCGTCGCACCCTCGCCACCGCTCGCCGCTCGCCGCTCACCGTGAGCACCTGCAGCACCCCGCCGGACGCGAGCAGCACGGTCGCCTCGCCACCGCGCAGCAGGGGCGCGCAGAGCAGGTCGTGCTCGCCGACGGCCAGGCCGGGCAGCGCCAGCGCCGCGACCGAGCCGTCGGGCGCGAGCCTCCACCCCCGCAGCGTCCCGTCGACCACGCCGAGCACCGTGCAGGTGCCCGAGACGTCGCAGGATGCCGCGTGCGCCTCACCCAGCGCACCGTCGCCGGGCAGGTCGGTGCGGGTCCACGGCCCCGAGGGCCCCGGCGACCGCCACACCGCGGGGCGCTGGGCGACGCTGCCGTCGCCGAGCAGGGTCACCGACCCGGCGACGAGCACGCCGTCGCGGTCGGCGGTGGCCCCGCGGGCCGAGACCAGGGCGGTGGGGCTGCTGGCCAGCGCGGTGCCGGCCGAGGAGGCACGCACCCAGCGCTCTCCCTGCGGGTGCCACACGGCGATGTCGAGCCCCGCGCCCGCCGCTCTCCCACGACCCCACGATCACCGGGGCGCTGGGCGTCTGCACGAGCGACACCAGCGCGCCGGCCCCCCAGCCGCCGAAGGTCGCGAACGGCTGCGGCAGCTCGCGCACCGCCGAGGCGTCGCCGCGCCAGGTGCTCCACCGGGTGTTGGAGTGTGCACCGGCCGGCGCACCACCGACGAGGTCGACCGCCCCACCCCGGGGCGCGGCCACCAGCCACCTGGCCTGGAACGCCGTCGGCGACACCGGGGTCACCGCGACCTCGCGCGAGCCTCCGCCGGCCCGGAGCACGGTCAGCCGCGGCCGCGAGGCGGAGCCCTCCGGAGCCCGTGACCCGACCAGCAGGTCCTCGCCCCACGGCGCCACGACCACGGGCTCGTCGCCCGCCGGCAGCGCCACATCGGTGGTCGCCATGGCCGTCCGCCGACGACGCCCGCCCGTCGGCGGGCGACCGAGCCGTCGCACGCCGCCACCAGCAGCAGCACGGCGACGAGCGGCATCCCCCACCAGCGGTGGCGCGCGTGCCGCGCGATCGTCATCCGGGCTCCTCCCCCACGTCCAACGCTTCGCCAGCTCACGTCCCGCGACCGACGGCGCCGGGGCGGGCCCACCATTCTCGCCACCGGCCGTCCCCGCCGCCACGGCAATCCAGGACCTGCTTCACGGCCCCGGCGGAGAGGCGATGACGACCAGGCACCCCCGCGACCGGCTGACCACCCAGCCGTAGCCGGCGCCGCCGAGCGACGTGGCGAGCGGCTCGACCAGCCGGTCGGTCGCGCCGCCGGGCACCTCGTAGACCAGCACGAGGCACCCGGCCGGGGTCAGCAGCTCGGTGAGCCGGTCGAGCTCGCGCCGCGCGGGCCCGGTCCAGAACAGGTTGACGTTGACCGCCACGGCGAGGTCCATCAGCGAGGCCGGCGCCGGCACGGTGTCGAGGGTGCCGTGGTGCACGCTCCACCGCGTCGAGGTCTCGAGCAGCCCGAGCCGTGAGCGGGTGGCCTCGACCGCCGACCCGGACCGCTCGACCCCGAGGTACCCCTCGACCCGGCCGATCAGCGCCGCCGCGAGCGCCCCGCGCCCGCCACCGAGCTCGAGCACCCACCCGTCGGTGCGCTCCAGCACCAGCTCTCGCGCCAGCTGCAGCCGCGGCGGCAGGTCGGGCACGGGCAGCATGGGGAGCACGGGCACCAGCACCAACGCCTCAGACGTCGATCGTCAGGCCGACGGTCACCGTGTCGCCGAGGTCGACCTCCTCGCGCCGGCGCACGTCCGCGCGCAGCGGCACGATGTAGCCGCCGTCCTTGGGCCACAGCGAGGTGGTCCACTCGCTCCCGCCCAGGCGCACGGTCACCGGGATCATCCCCCACCCGTAGGTGACCAGCGCCGAGGCGTCCTCGATGCCGCCGCACAGCTCCTCGGGCACGGACAGGAAGTGGTGCGGCGCCGGCCCCCGCCAGAACCACACCTCGCCGCTGAACTCCAGGTCCACCGGCTCAAGGATAGGACCAGCCGCCGACAGGGACGGCTGCTCAGGACACGAGCAGCCTCCGGCAGGGGCTGGCTCAGCGGAAGGTGCCCTCGTCGCCGGACACCTCGGCGTCCTCGGCCTCCTCGTCGACCGAGCGGGTGGGTGCCGCCTGCCGCTTGGCGGCCGAGCGGGCCTCGATCTTGTGCGCGAGCTGGGCCGAGTAGTCCTCGCGGAACCGGCGCAGCGCGAAGTACGAGATGACCGCGGACAGCAGGGCGGCCCCGAGCACGAGGTAGGGCAGCTCGACGCGGTCGCGCAGGCCGGCCAGCCAGAGCACGCTGACGCAGCCGAGGAAGACGAGGAGGCGGAGCAGGCTGTAACGGAGCACGGTGGAATCAGAGTCCTGAGTAGGAGTGCTGGCCGACGAAGAAGACGTTGACGACGGCGAAGTTCATGATGATGCAGCCGTAGCCGACCAGGGCGATCCAGACGGCGTTCTGGCGCTTCCAGCCGGTCGTGGCCCGGGCGTGGAGGTAGGCGGCGTAGACCACCCAGATGACGAAGCTCCACACCTCCTTGGGGTCCCAGTTCCAGTACGACCCCCAGGCCTGGCGGGCCCAGATCGCACCGGCGATGACGGTGAAGGTCCACAGCGGGAACGCGACGATGTGCACGGCATACGTGAGCCGCTCCAGCGCGCGCGCGTCGGGCAGCCGGTCCATGAAGCTGCGCCGCCGCTCGGGGGCCGACTCGAGCCGGTCCTGGACGAGGTACATGACGCCGAGCGAGAAGCCGATGGTGAACACCGCCACCGACAGCGTGGCCACCGTGACGTGGATGGCCAGCCACACCGAGCGCAGCGACGGCATCAGCTCGGACGCGTCGGTGTACCAGACGGTGATCGCGAGCCCGAGGTTGAGCAGCACCGGGGTGACGACGAACAGCCCGAGCCAGCGCAGGTCGCGCCGCATCGACCAGCCGCAGTAGGCCAGCAGCACGAACATCGCCCCGACGATCGCGAACTCGTACATGTTGCCCAGCGGCCAGCGGTGCACCTCGAGCGCCCGCAGCACCACCCCGGCCACGACGAGCACCGTGCCGAGCAGGGTGAGGGTCCAGCCGATGCCGGCGGCCTTGCGGGCGGCGAGCGGCTCGGCATCCCGGCCGGTCACTCCCGCGGGCGCACCACCGCCGGATGCCGGGTCGCCCCCCTCGCCGGCACCGGCCGGCACGAGCTCGCGCTCGCGCACGGTCTCCTGGGCCGCCTCGCGGGCCGGCACGAGCCGGGCGAGGTAGACGGCATCCGCGAGCATCGCCAGGGTGAGCACCACCATGGCGGAGTAGATCGCCAGGTTGGACAGCTGGGCGAGGGACTGGTCGGTCATCGGGTTCCTTCGAGTGCGCGCAGGACGGCCTCGATCTCGTCGGGCATGCCTTCGTCGTCGTCCTTGGCCAGGCCGCCGACGGACACCACAGTACGACCCGGTTCGGCCCCCGGCCCAACCCGCACGAACACCCTTCGACGACGGATGACGAGCGAGCCGACCAGCCCGGCGAGCATCAGCAGCGAGGCCACCAGGGTCAGCGACTTGCCGGGGTCGGTGCGGATCGACAGGCCCGCGAAGCGCTCGACCTTGTCGAAGGTGATCGAGCCCCGGCCGCCGGGCAGCTCGTAGGTCTGCCCCGGGCGCAGCAGGATGCGCAGCTGGTCGGCGCCGTCCTTGCCGGGCACGGGCGTCATCGATGCCGGTGTCGAGCGAGTAGACCGACTGGGGGCTGCCGCTGGGGAACAGGTCGCCCTCGAAGGCGGTGAGCGCCAGCTGGGGGTCGAGCGCGTCGGGGAAGACCGAGTGCGGGCCCTGGTCGTCGATCCGCCCGGTCGGCAGGAAGAAGCCGGCGAAGCCGAGCTGCTCGGGCGAGGCCCCGGGCACCTTGACCGCACCGACCGAGGTGTAGTTGTTGTCCTGCGCCAGGAACGGCGTGGCGTCGGAGTAGAGCACCGTGCCCTCGGCGTCGCGCACGGTGATGACCGGGGCGTAGCCGTTGCCCAGCAGGAACACCGAGCCGCCGCCGGTCTCGAGCGGGCCGTTGACCCGGATGCTGCGTGGCTCGCTCTTCCCGTCGGCGTCGGTGAAGGTCGTGAACGCCTCGAAGTCGCGCGGCGCCCCGAACTGGCCGGGGCTCGTGGCCTCGGTCTCGAAGGTGGCGTCGAGCCGGTCGATCCTGATCGTGTAGGGCTTGAGGGCGTTGACGTCGACCCACGGCCCGGGGCTGAAGGTGTCGTAGCGGGACAGCGTGTTGGCGAAGGTCTTGCCGACCGGCACGATGACGTCGCCCTTCCAGCCGAGCAGGTGGCCCCAGGCGACGCCGATGAGCACGCCGATCAGGGCGACGTGGAAGACCAGGTTGCCGGTCTCGCGCAGGTAGCCCTTCTCGGCCGACAGCGTGGCGTCGTCGTGGGCGTGCACCCGGTAGCGACGCTGCTTCAGCGCCACGCGCAGCCGCTCGCGCACCTCCTCGGGCTCGCCGTCGACGGTCTCCTCGCGGTGGGCGGCGAGCCGGTCGAGCCGGCGCGGGGCGCGCGGCGGGGCCGAGCGCACCTGGTGCCAGAGGATCTTGGTGCGCGGCAGCACGCAGCCGATGAGCGAGACGAACAGCAGCAGGTAGATCGCGGCGAACCACGGCGAGGCGTAGACCTCGAAGAACCCGAGCCGGTCGAGCACCGGCCCGGCCGTCGGGTGGTCGGCGATCCACTGGGCGGTGCGGGCGGGGTCGATCGAGCGCTGCGGGAAGGTCGAGCCCGGGATGGCGCCGATGGCCAGCAGCAGCAGCAGGAAGAGCGCGGTGCGCATGCTGGTGAGCTGGCGCCAGGTCCAGCGCAGCCAGCCGAGCGGGCCCAGCCGCGGCTGGACGATCTCGGGGCGGGCCTGCGTGTCGGCGCTCATACCGGCACCACGTAGACGAGCTCGGTCTGCAGCCAGCGGTTGAGGCCCTCCCAGACCCCGGTGAGCATGAGCACGCCCGACCAGCACGAGCATGGCGCCGCCGACCCGCTGGATGGTGCGCTGGTGGCGGCGCAGCCACCCCGACGCCCGCCCGGCCCGGTCGAGCCCGGCGGCGATCAGGATGAAGGGCAGCCCCAGCCCCAGCCCGTAGGCCACGGCGAGCACCACGCCCCGAGCCACCTGCGGGTCCTGCGTGGCGGAGGCCAGCACGAGCACGGCGGCCAGCGTCGGCCCCATGCACGGCGCCCAGCCGAGCGCGAACACCGCGCCGAGCACCGGGGCGCCGGCCAGCCCGGCCCGGGGCCGCCAGGCGATCCGCGCCTCGCGCTGGGGGCCGAGGCCGAGGAAGAGCAGGCCCATCGCGATGACGACCAGCCCGCCGACGCGCATGAGCAGCGTGCGGTGCTCGATGAGCGCCCGCCCGGCGGTGGTGACGAAGATCGAGCCGAGCACGAAGACGGCGGTGAACCCGACGACGAAGAGCAGCGCGCCGGTCACCATCCGGCCGCGCGACTTGCTCGGCCAGCGGCTCACCGGTCAGCCCGGTGACGTAGCCGAGGAAGCCGGGCACCAGGGGCAGCACGCAGGGGCTGGCGAACGACACGAGCCCGGCGAAGGCCGCGACCACCACGGCCAGCGGGAGCGCCCCGGAGGTGACCGTGTCGCCCGCGGCGAGCACGGCCGCGGTGCCGGCGGCCGGGGTCACGACTCGGCGACGACGTCGTCGACGAGGCCGCGCAGGGTGCTGGCGGTGGCGGGGCCGTTGACCCGGGCGGCGATGCGGCCCTCGGTGTCGAGCACCAGGGTCGTGGGCACGGTGGGCGCCTTGCCCTGCAGGGCCAGGATGGTGACCCCCGACTCGTCGCTGAGGCTGGGGTAGGTGATGCCGGCCTTCTTCGCGAAGGCCGCACCCCGGGCGGGGTCCTCGCGGAAGTCGATGCCGATGAACTGCGCCGGCACCTGGTCGGCCTGGAGCCCGGCCCAGGTCTTCTGCAGGTCCGGGGCCTCGGCGACGCACGGCGCGCACCACGAGCCCCACACGTTGAGCACGAGGACCTTGCCGCGGGTCGAGGCGATGTCCCACGCCGTGCCGTCGAGCAGCTCGCCGGTCAGCTCGACCGGCGCGCCGCGCTCGTCGGCGGGGATCGACTCGACCGCGCCGTCGCCGGAGACGTAGCCCTTCTGGTCGCCCGCCTTGGCCTGGGCCGCCACCGAGTTGGGGTCCTGGCTGCAGCCGGAGGCACCGAGGAGGAGCGCAGCGGCCGCGACCCCGACGGCCCACCGCGCGGTGGGTCGAACCGTCATGCGCCCGCCCCGGGCTGGGCCTGGTCGAGCAGCGACGCGGCCGGCTCGCTGTAGCTCAGCGAGAGCAGCTCGTCGTCGAGGAAGGTCAGCGAGGTCAGCGACGCCAGCGAGCACTCGCGGTTGGCGGGGTTGTGCCACAGCGGCCGGCCCTCGGTGGCCAGCCGGATCATCCAGATCGGCGCCTGGTGGCTGACGATGACGGCCTCGTGGCCGCGGGCGGCCGTGCGGGCGTCGACGATCGCGCGGCGCATCCGCTCGACGAGGTCGACGTAGGGCTCGCCCCACGACGGCCGGAACGGGTTGAGCATCTTCGGGTAGAGCCGCGGGTGCTTCAGGATGCCCGTGCCCCCGGCGACCGGCAGCCCCTCGAAGTAGTTCTCGGCCTCGATGACCCGGGCGTCGAGGGCGACCTCGAGGCCGTGGGCGTCGGCGATCGGCGCCGCGGTCTCCTGGGCCCGCTCGAGCGGGCTGGACACCAGGTGGGTGATGTCGTGGTCGCCGAGGTGCTCGGCGGCGAGGTCGGCCATCCGGCGGCCGAGCTCGGACAGGTGGTAGCCCGGCAGCCGCCCGTAGAGCAGGCGGTGCGGGTTGTGCACCTCGCCGTGGCGCAGCAGGTGCACGACGGTGCGCTGCGGGTCGGCGGGGCCAGGGCCACCGGCCTCGGGGGACGACGTCATGCGCCGATTGTCGCAAACCTCGCTGGGTGCTCAGGCACGCGACCCGGCGCCGGCCCCGGCAGCGGCCCGGGCCGCGGCCGGCAGCGCCGCGACGACCCGCTCGACGGCCGCGTCGTCGTGCGCCCCCGAGACGAACCACGACTCGAACGCGCTCGGCGGGAGGTAGACCCCGGCATCGAGCATCGCGTGGAAGAACCGGCCGAACGCCGCGGTGTCCTGGTCGCGGGCGTCGTCGTAGGTACGCACGGCGCCGTCGCGGAAGTAGACCGAGAACATCGACCCGGCCCACTGGATGCGGTGCGGCACCCCGGCAGCGGACAGGGCGTCGGATGCCGCGCCGGCGATGGCGCTCGACACCTCACCGAGGCGGGCGTAGAGGGCGTCGTCGCAGGCGCGCAGGGTGGCGAGGCCGGCGGCGGTGGCGACCGGGTTCCCGGAGAGCGTGCCGGCCTGGTAGACCGGGCCGTCGGGGGCCAGCAGGGCCATGACGTCGGCCCGCCCGCCGAAGGCGGCCGCGGGGAAGCCGCCGCCCATCACCTTGCCGAAGGTCATCAGGTCGGGGGTCACGTCGACCCCCTCGTGGCCCCACCAGCCCGGCCCGGCTCACCCGGAAGCCGGTCATCACCTCGTCGGAGACGAGCAGCGCACCGTGCTCGGCGGTGACCCGGCGCAGCGCCTGCGGTGAACCCGGCATCCGGCGGGACGACGCCCATGTTGCCGGCCGCGGCCTCGGTGATGAGGCACGCGATCTCGCTGCCGCGGGCGGCGAACACCGCCTCGAGGGCCTCGACGTCGTTGTAGGGGAGGACGAGGGTCTCGGCGGCCATCTCCTTCGGCACCCCGGCCGAGTCGGGCAGCGCGAGGGTGGCGACGCCCGAGCCGGCGCTGACCAGCAGCGAGTCGACGTGCCCGTGGTAGTGCCCGGCGAACTTCACGACCAGGCTGCGGCCGGTGAACCCGCGGGCCAGCCGGATGGCGCTCATCGTCGCCTCGGTGCCGCTGCGAGACCAGGCGCACCTGCTCGACCGGCTCGACGCGGGCGACGATCTCCTCGGCCAGCAGCACCTCGTTCTCGCTCGGCGTGCCGAACGAGAAGCCGCGCCCCACCGCCTCGCGCACCGCCTCGAGCACGCGCGGGGTGCGCGTGGCCCAGGATCATCGGGCCCCAGCTGCAGACCAGGTCGACGTAGTCGGTGCCGTCGACGTCGGTGAGGTAGGGGCCGCGGCCGCTCGCCATGAAGCGGGGGGTGCCGCCGACGGCGCGGAAGGCGCGCACCGGCGAGTTGACGCCGCCGGGGGTCACCGCACGGGCCCGCGCCAGCAGGGCTGCGGATGCCGGGGCGTCGGTCGGAGTGGTCGCGTCGGTGCTCGTGTCGGTCACCGCGCCATCATCCCAGCCGTGGCCCGACTCACGAGAACGGGCTCAGCAGGCTTCCTCCGGCGTGGCCGGGTCGGCGGCGTAGGCGTCGCGGATGGCCTGCATCGCCTCACCCAGCGCCGCGAACTGCTCGGGCGTCATGGTGTCGACGATGTGGCGCCGCACGCTGGCCACGTGCACCTCGGCGAACCCGACGATCGCCTCGCGACCCTCGTCGGTGAGCCGCAGCAGCACGCCGCGGCCGTCATCGGGTGCGGGGCTGCGCTTGACCCACCCGCGCCGCTCGAGGCGGGCGGCCGTGTGCGTGACCCGGCTGCGCGACTGCACGATGAGGGAGGCGAGGGCGGACATCCGCAGCTGGCCCATCGGCGCCTCGGACAGCATCGAGAGCAGCTCGTACTCCGAGAGCGAGATGCCGACGCGCTGCAGGTCGTGGTCGAGCGCCACGTCGAGCTCGCGGTTGGCCCGGAGGTAAGCACGCCAAGAGACCTGTTCGGCCTCGGTGAGCCACCGGACCTCCTCGCTGGACATGCTCACATCGTCGCACGTCAGGGACGGTCGGCGAGGCGCTTTGACGGCGCGCCGGAGTTCAGGCATCCCACCGACTGTCTCACATCCCGAGACGTCGGAATGTCCTCGGCGTGCGAATTGGTTGAAGCGTCAAGTAAGGTGTGATTGAACCGTCAACTACCTCCCTCCGATCCCTACCCCCTCAAGGAGAACGACAATGACTGCCACCGCCACCCTGAACACCCTCACCGCCGGCACCTGGGCCATCGACCCGACCCACACCGAGGTCGGCTTCGTCGCCCGTCACCTCATGGTCACCAAGGTCCGCGGCTCCTTCACCGACGTGTCCGGCACCGTCGAGGTCGCCGAGGACGTGACCGCAGTCGGTCGCCAACGTCGTGATCAAGACCGAGTCCGTGAGCACCGGCACCGCCGACCGCGACGGCCACCTGCGCAGCGCCGACTTCTTCGACGTCGAGACCTACCCCGAGATCACCTTCGTCTCCACCGCCTTCGACGGCGAGACCCTCACCGGTGACCTGACCATCAAGGGCGTCACCAAGCCCGTCACCCTCGACGTCGAGTTCAACGGTGTCGCCACCGACCCGTGGGGCAACGAGAAGGCCGCCTTCGAGGCCACCACCGACGTCAACCGCACCGACTGGGGCCTCACCTGGAACGCGAACCTCGAGAAGGGCGGCGTCCTGGTCTCCGAGAAGATCAAGCTCGTCCTCGACGTGCAGCTCGCCAAGCAGGCCTGAGCCTTCGCACTGCCGCTCCGGGCCCTCCGCCGGAGCACCCCCGCCGCGGATCCTCCACCGCAGCGACCCGAGGCCGCCGTCCTCCCCGTCCGGGGCAGGGCGGCGGCCTTCGTCGGGTGCGCCGACGGACGGACAAAGGACCGACCGAGGGGCAGCGGCCACGCTCGGCCGGCCGGGCCGAGCACTCGCTTGTCCGTCCGTCGGCGCGGGCAGCGGGCCGTTGCCATGCGGCATCCGGCTCAGAGGCGGGCGGCGGCCTCGAGGGCGTAGTAGGTGAGGATGATCGACGCGCCGGCGCGGCGGATGCCGGTCAGGCTCTCCATCATCACCCGGTCGCGGTCGATCCAGCCACGCTCGGCCGCGGCCTCGATCTGCGAGTACTCCCCCGAGATCTGGTACGCCGCAACGGGAACCGGCGACATCGCCGCCGCCGCCGCGATGACGTCGAGGTGCGGGCCGGCGGGCTTGACCATGACGATGTCGGCGCCCTCCTCGATGTCGAGCTCGAGCTCGCGCAGCGCCTCGGTGCCGTTGGCGGGGTCCTGCTGGTAGGTGGCGCGGTCACCGACGAGCGAGGACTGCACCGCCTCGCGGAACGGCCCGTACAGCCCGGAGGTGTACTTGGCGGCGTAGGCGAGGATCACCGTGTCGGTGAACCCGGCGGCATCCAGCGCCGCGCGCACGTAGCCGACCTGGCCGTCCATCATCCCCGAGAGCCCCAGCACCGGTGTGCCGGTAGCGGCCTGGGCCAGCGCCATCGAGGCGTAGCGGTCGAGGGTCGCGTCGTTGTCGACGGAGCCGTCGGCGGCCAGCACGCCACAGTGCCCGTGGTCGGTGAACTCGTCGAGGCAGAGGTCGGACATCACGACCAGCTCGTCGCCGACTTCCTGCACCAGGCGCGCGAGGGCGACGTTGAGGATGCCGGACGGGTCGTCGGCCCCCGACCCGCGCGCGTCCTTGTGCACCGGCACGCCGAAGACCATGATGCCGCCGAGCCCGGCCTCGACGCAGCGCCGTGCCTCGACGACGAGCGAGTCGACCGTGTGCTGCACGACGCCCGGCATCGCCGAGATGGGGACCGGCTCGGTGATGCCCTCGCGCACGAACACCGGCAGCACGAGCTCGGCCGGGTGCAGCCGGGTCTCGGCGACCAGCCGGCGGATCGCCGGGCTCTGCCGCAGCCGCCGGGGCCGCGAGGTCGGGAAGCCGGCCACGCTCAGGTGGCCCGTCGCCGGCCGCCGGGACGCCGCTGGCTGGGCCGCAGCACGGCCTCACCGGCCTCCTGTGCAGCCAGGGCGAGCGAGCGACCGTGGTCGGCGAGCGCGTCGACGAGGGCCTCGGCGGTGGGCTCGGGCGCGAGCACGTCGACCCGCAGGCCGTGCTCCTCGGCGGTCTTCGCCGTGGCCGGGCCGATGCAGGCGACGACCGTCGACGGGTGCGGCTTGCCGGCGATGCCGACCAGGTTGCGCACCGTCGAGCTCGAGGTGAAGAGCACGGCGTCGAAGGACCCGTTCTTGATGGCGTCGCGCACCGGGGCGGCCGGCGGCGCGGCGCGCACCGTGCGGTAGGCGGTGACGTCGTCGACCTCCCAGCCCATCTCCTGCAGGCCGGCGACGAGGGTGTCGGTGGCGATGTCGGCCCGCGGCAGGAAGACCCGGTTGATCGGGTCGAGGTCGCGGTCGAACTCGGGCCACTCGTCGAGCAGGCCGCGCGCGGACTGCTCCCCCGACGGCACGAGGTCGGCGACGATGCCCCAGTCGCGCAGGGCCTGGGCGGTGACGCCGCCCACGGCGGCGACCTTGAGGCCGGCGAACGAGCGGGTGTCGAGGCCGAACTCGTCGAACTTCTCGCGGATGGCGCGCACGGCGTTGACCGAGGTGAAGCCCACCCACTCGTAGCGACCGGTGACCATGCCCTTGACGGCGCGCTCGAGCTGCTGCGGCGTGCGCGGCGGCTCGACCGAGATGGTCGGGACCACCGCGGCCTGGGCGCCGTGCTGCTCGAGCCGGGCGATCGTCGAGCCGGACTGCTCCTTGGTGCGCGGCACGAGCACCTCCCAGCCGAACAGCGGCTTGGTCTCGAACCACGACAGGGTCTCGCGCATGGTCACAGTTGACCCCACGACGGCCAGCACGGGGAAGCGTCCGTCGGCCATCGTCGCCGACGCGCTGCCGAGTGTCGTCACCACGGTGCGCTGCTCGGTGCTCGTGCCGCGCTCGGTGACGGCCACCGGGGTGGCGGCGTCGCGGCCGGCGGCCACGAGGGCGTCGAGCACCTCGGCGGCCCGGTCGGGCTGGCCCAGCACCACGACGGTGACGCCGGGGTCGACCGCGCCGGTGAGGTCGGTGTGGCGGGCGCCGGCGACGACGACGTGGATGCCGGTCGACGTGCTCGACGTCAGGGGCACCCCCGCGTAGGACGGCACCGCGGTGACCGAGCTGACGCCCGGCACGACCTCGAAGGCGAGGCCGGCCTTGACGCACGCCGAGGCCTCCTCGGCGAGGCCGTTGAAGACCGCCGGGTCGCCGTCCATCAGGCGCACGACCAGGCCGCCGGGGTGTGCCTTGGCGGCCCGCACGACGAGCTTGGAGCGCACCGCGTGGGTGAGCCGCTCGCCGTGGTCGCCGTAGCCGGCGTCGACGACGCTGACGTCGGGGCGGCACCAGCGCTGCACGACGGCCTCGCGGGCCACCTGGTCGATCACGACCGCGTCGGCGGCCGCGAGCAGCTCGCCGGCGCGCACGGTGAGCAGCCCCGGGTCGCCCGGGCCGGCGCCGACGAAGGCGACGCGGGCCGGGATGCGGGTGGGGGCAGGGCTGGATGTGCGCGAGGGGCTCACGGGGCACGCTCCGTTGCGATGGGGTCGGCGGTGGGCGGTGGGGGGAGGTCGGACATGAGGTCGGCGGCGCCGTCCTCGAGCAGGATGCGGGCGAGGCGGCGCCCGAGCGCGTCGGGGTCGGCCACGTCGCCGACGAGCGAGCGGCGCAGGTCGGACGCGCCGTCGGGCGTGCTGACGACGGCCCGCAGCGACAGCTCCGGCCCGTCGACGCCCTCGACGACCTCGGCGAGCGCGCCGACGGGGGCGGAGCACCCGGCCTCGAGCTCGGCGAGCAGGGCGCGCTCGGCGGTGACGCAGGTGCGGGTGTCGGCGTGGTCGAGCGCGGCCACGACGGATGCCGTGACGGCGTCGCCGGCGCGCACCTCGACGGCCAGGGCGCCCTGGCCGGGCGCGGGCAGCATCTGGATCGGGTCGAGCAGCTCGGTGGCCTCGTCGATCCGGCCGAGCCGGCGCAGCCCGGCGGCGGCGAGCACGACGGCATCCAGGCGCCCCTCCGACACCGCGCGCAGCCGGGTGTCGACGTTGCCGCGCAGGCCGGTGACGACCAGGCCCAGGCCGAGCGCCTCGAGCTGCGCACGGCGGCGCGGCGACCCGGTGCCGATGCTGGCGCCGGCGGGCAGCTCGCCGAGGGTGAGCCCGTCGCGGGCCACCAGTGCGTCGCGGGGGTCCTCGCGGGCGGGCACGGCGGCGACGGTGGTCGCGGCGTCGGGTGCGGTCGGCAGGTCCTTGAGCGAGTGCACCGCGAGGTCGACGCGGCCCTCGGCGAGGGCGGCGCGCAGGGCGGACACGAAGACCCCCGTGCCGCCGAGCTGCGCGAGCGGGGTGGCGCGGTCGAGGTCGCCCTCGGTGCTCACCTCGACCAGCTCGACCTCGTGGCCGAGCGCGCGCAGGCAGTCGGCCACCCAGCTGGACTGGGTGGTGGCGAGGGCGGACCGGCGGGTGCCGAGGCGCAGCGCGGTCATCCGTCGTCGCCTGTCATGAGGGGCGGTGCGGACACCAGCGAGACGTCACGCGGGTCGAGGTCGAACAGCTCGGACAGCGCCCGGGCGTAGCTGCCGCCCTGGCCGTCGCGGGCCATCTCCTTGACCCGCACGGTGGGGGTGTGGAGCAGCTTGTCGACCACCCGGTGCACGGACCGCCGCACCTCGGCACGCTCGGCCTCGCTGAGCTCGGGCATCCGGTGCTCGAGCCGCACGAGCTCCTCCTCGACCAGCACGTGCGCGTGGGAGCGCAGGGCGGTGACGGTGGGGGCGACCGCCTCGGCGGAGCGGGTGACGAGGTAGGCCGCGACCTCGGAGGTCACCAGGTCGGTGGCCTCGGTGACCTGAGGGGCCGAGCCGGTGCCGGCGAGGTCGTCGCCGAGGTCACCGAGCCCCACCCGTGACGCGCCGGGCAGGTCGGCCACGGCGAGGTCGATGTCGTGCGGCAGGGCGAGGTCGACGTAGAGCTGTGGCCGGCCGTCGCGGACGTCGAGGGCCTCGCGCACGTCGTCGACGAGCACGACCCGGGCCGGCGCCCCGGTGCTCGAGATGACGACGTCGGCCTCCGCGAGGGCCGCGTCGAGGTCGGACAGCGGCCTGGCCGAGCCACCGACGCGGGCGGCGACGCTGCGCGCCCGCTCGTGGTTGCGGTTCGCGACGACGACCGTGCGGGCCCCGGCGCGGGCGGCGGTGGTCGCCGCCAGCGCCCCCATGCCGCCGGCCCCCACGATCAGCACCGAGAGATCCTTGAGCGGGCCGAGCGCGGCCTCGGCGCGGGCGAGCCCGGCCTGCACGAGCGAGCCACTGACCAGGTCGATCTCGGTCTCGGTGTGCACCCGCTTGGCCACCCGAAGTGCCTGCTGGAGAACGGCATTGAGCGCCGGGCCGACGTGGCCCTCGCGCTGGGCCCGGGCGAGCGTGCGCCGCACCTGGCCGATGATCTGCGCCTCACCGACCGCCATGGAGTCGAGGCCCGCAGCCACCGAGAAGATGTGCGCGATGCCGCGCTCGGCGTAGTGCACGAACAGGTGCGGCTGGAGGTCGCTGCGCTCGACCGAGCAGGCCTCGGCCAGCGCGGTGGTGATGGCGGTGAGGGCACCGTGGAAGGTGGCGCACTCGGCATACACCTCGGTGCGGTTGCACGTCGACAGCACGACCACCTCGTTGAGGTGCGTCGAGCGCAGCAGCGCCGCCTCGAGGGCGGTGCGCGCCTCCGGGTCGAGGGCGACCGACTCCAGGAGGGAGAGGGGGGCGCCGTGGTGCGACAGACCCAGGACGACGAGGCTCATGAGGACATTCCTTCCGGCACGGCCACCTTCTGGCCGTGGAACGCGAGGATCTGGAGCTCGGTGGACAGGTCGACCTTGCGCACGACGACCCCGTCGGGCACGGCGAGCACGGCCGGGGCGAAGTTGAGCACCGACCGCACGCCCGCCTCGACGAGGTCGTCGCACGCCTGCTGCGCGCCCTCGGAGGGGGTGGCGATGACGCCGATGGCCAGGCCGTCGTCGGTGACGAGGGAGGGCAGGTCGGTCATCGGGCGCACCCGCTGGCCGGAGACCCGCTCGCCGACGACGAGGGGGTCGCCGTCGAGCAGGGCGATGACCCGGAAGCCGCGCTCGGCGAACCCCCGGTAGGCCGCCAGCGCCCGCCCCAGGTTGCCCATGCCGACGATGGCGACCGGCCAGTCCTGGGTGAGGCCGAGGGCCGAGGTGATCTCGGAGGCGAGCCGCTCGACGTCGTAGCCGACGCCGCGCACACCGTAGGAGCCCAGGTGGGAGAGGTCCTTGCGCAGCATCGTCGAGCTGACCCCCGTGGCGGTGGCGAGCTCTTCGGAGCTGACCGAGGCGATGCCGTCACGCGCCAGCGCGGTGAGCGCCCGCAGGTAGCCGGGGAGTCGGGCCACCGTCGCCTCGGGGATGCCCCGGCGGGCGGTCGCTGCGGCGGACACAGGGGCTCACCGACTCCTTTCGCGGGACCGCGGGGCCGGACTGGGGGCGACGGTCGCGCGCTGCGGCGTCCCGACCCGCGGGTGTGACCGCCAGCGTACGGTCTTGTGAAGGCCTGCACAAAGTCGCGCCGGACCCCCGTGAGACACCTCACGACGACCGTGTGCTACAAGCGGTCGATGCTACGCGCGGCCGGCGCCCAGCCCCAGCCACGCCGCCGCGAGGTCCACCTCGGCGCCGAAGACCTCCGCGCGCTGCTCGGGCAGCACCGCCCCGGTCAGCTGGCCGAAGAGCTCGAACGAGACGGCACCGAACAGCCACGTCCACGCCATCAGGCCGCGCACCGCCCACTCCGGCGAGGTGCCGGGGCCGAGGAACTCGACCAGCGGCGCAAGGCCCTGCACCACCTCGCCCGACACGGGCGCCGCGTCGAGGGCGGGCGGGCCGGGCGCACCGCCACCGGAGTCGAGGGCAGCAGGGGCGGCCAGGGCGTCCTGCACCAGTGCAGCGAGCCGCTGGGTCACCCGGGTGGCCGGCCCCACGGTGTCCTGGGGGGCGGCATACCCGGGGACCGGTGAGCCGTAGACCAACGCGTAGAGCGAGGGGTTGGCCAGGGCCCACGTGCGCACGGCGTGGGCGATCGCCGCCCACCGGCCCGCGAGGTCGTCGCGGTCGACGCGGCGCTCGGCGCGCTCCACCGCGTCGCCGAGCGCGTCGTAGGCGTCGACGATGAGCGCGGTGAGCAGCACGTCGCGGTTCTCGAAGTAGCGGTAGACCGCCGAGGGTGCCATGCCCAGATCGCGCGCCACGCCCCGCAGCGACAGGGTGCCCACCCCCTCGGTCGCCAGCTGCTCGCGCGCGGCATCCAGGATCTCGGTGCGCATCTGCGCCCGGGCCCGGCTCCGCACGTTCTCGGCACGGCTGGTTGTCGTCACCGCGCCAGTCAAGCACAACTCTGCGAACACTGCACACGAATGTGATCACCGATCTTGCCACGGCGTCGATCGTGCTGTTCACTGTTCACATACGAGAACACTGATCACAAGGAGCACCCCATGAGCACCCACCTCGTCGTCGGCGCGGGCCCCGTCGGCACCCACACCGCCCTGCTGCTCGCCGACTCCGGCGCGCACGTGCGGGTCGTCACCCGCTCCGGCACCGGTCCCGAGCACCCGAACGTCGAGCGCCTCGCGGCGGATGCCGCCGACCCGGTGCGGATGCGCGCGCTCGCCGCCGATGCGGTGGCGGTCTACAACTGCGCCAACCCCGCCTACACCAGGTGGGACACCGACTGGCCGCCCCTGGCCGCGGCACTGCTCGACGCGGCATCCACGTCGGGGGCCGTGCTGGCGACCGTGAGCAACCTGTACGGCTACGGCCGGGTGACGGGACCCATGCGCGACGACTCGCCCCTCGCACCCTGCGACCACAAGGGCGAGGTGCGGGTGCAGATGTGGCTCGACGCGCTCGCCGCCCACGACGCCGGGCGGGTGCGGGTCGTCGAGGTGCGTGCCAGTGACTACGCGGATGCCGGTGAGTCGTCCCACCTGGCGCGCAACGCCCCGGCGGTGCTGGCCGGGCGCACCGCCCGGGTGCTCGGCGACGCCGACCAGCCGCACAGCTGGACCACGACGCACGACACGGCCCGCCTCCTCGTGGCCGTCGCTGCCGACGAACGGATGCACGGCAAGGCCTGGCTGGTGCCGACCGCGGCCCCGCGCACGCAGCGCGAGGCGCTCACCGACATCGCCACCGCGGCCGGGATGCCGGCCCCCAGGGTGAGCGTGCTCGGGCCGCGGGCGATGCGCACGCTGGGCATCGTCGTGCCGATGCTGCGTGAGCTGGCGGGGACGGCCTACCAGTTCACCGCGCCGTTCGTCCTCGACTCCTCGACCACGCAACGGCTGGTCGGCTGGGGGCCGCAGGACTGGGGCGAGACCATCGAGCGCGTCGTGGCCAGTGCCCGCGCCACGTCCACGGCGGGAGCCCGGTGATGCGCCGCTCGACCGGGACCGGGCTCCTCCTCATCGCCTCGGCGCTGCTCAGCGTCGGGGGCTACCTGGTCCTCGGCACCCAGTTCGGGTGGCCGGCCGTGCTCGACGAGCCCGGCACGACCGCCCTGGACGCCTTCGTCGAGGCAGAGGTCTGGGTGCGCCTGGGCTTCTACCTGTTCCTGCTGTCCAGCCTGGTGTTGGTGCCGGCCGCGATCGGCCTGTACCGCGAGGGCCGGGCCTCGACCGCCGCGGCCGCCGTCGCGGCCTTCGGGGTGTTGGGCGCGTTCGCGCAGATGCTCGGCTGGGTGCGCTGGCCGATCACCGTGCCGGTGCTCGCCGACGCGTGGACCGACCCGGCCGCAACGAGCACCGGGCGCGAGGCGACCGCAGCGGCGTACGACGTGCTCAACGCCTATTCCGGCGCGGCGCTCGGGGAGCACCTCGGCTGGCTCCTCCAGGGCATCTGGGCGGTCGGGGTCGCCGTCATCCTGCTCCGGTCGCGCCGCTCGTCGCGGTGGTTCGCGGTGCTGGGCGTGGTGCTGGCCGGACTGTGGGCCGCAGCGGTGCCCACGGCCACCGCGGTCGGCCTGGACTCCCTGGAGTTCTGGGGGCTGAACGCGTACACGGCGTGGTACCTGTGGCTGCTGGCCTACGGCATCCTGCTCGTGCGCAGGCCGGCCGGCTCGCACCCTCAGGCGGAGCCGGGTGGTGGCACCGCGAGCGCGGCCCGCAGCCGGGCCTCGTCGACCCGCCAGTAGTCGTGCTGGCGACCGTCGACCAGGGTGACCGGCACCTGGTCGGACCACCGCTCGAGCCAGGCGGGGTCGCTGTCGACCGACCGCTCCTCCCACCTGACGCCCAGGTCGGTGGCGACCCGCTCGACGGTCTCGCGGGCGACGTCGCACAGGTGGCAGCCGGGGCGACCGATGAGCGTGACCCGCACCGGCTCTGCCATCAGAAGAACACCGAGCGGCGCTGCATGAGCAGCGTGTACAGGGTCTGCTGGATGGTCTCGCGCACCTGGTCGGTGAGGTCGAAGACCAGCATCGGGTCGTCGGCCGAGCCCGGGCCGTGGGTGTCGGTGGGGATCGGCGCGCCGAACTCGATGATCCACTTGCTCGGCAGCGGGATCATCCCGAGCGGCCCGAGCCACGGGAAGGTCGGGGTGATCGGCGCGTACGGAAGCCCGAACAGCCGGGCGACCGTGCCCATGTTGCCGATGATCGGGAAGGTCTCCTCGGCGCCGACGACCGAGCACGGGATGATCGGCACCTGAGCGTGCAGCGCGGCCGACACGAAGCCGCCACGGCCGAAGCGCTGCAGCTTGTAGCGCTCGCGGAACGGCTTGCCGACCCCCTTGAACCCCTCGGGGAAGACCCCGACCAGCTCGCCCTGGGCGAACAGCCGCTCGGCGTCGGCGTTGGTGGCCAGCGTGGAGCCGGAGCGCCGGGCGATGGTGCCCAGGAACGGGGTCTGGAAGACCAGGTCGGCGCCGAGCGCGCGCATCACCCGGCGCTGCGGGTGCTCGTCGTGGATGGCGAGCTGCACCATCAGCGAGTCGATGGCGATCGTGCCCGAGTGGTTGGACACCACGAGCGCCCCGCCGCTGGCCGGGATGTTCTCGATGCCGCGCACCTCGACCCGGAACCAGCGCCGGTAGATGGGCCGCAGCATCGGGTAGAAGACGTTCTCGGTGAAGTCGCGGTCGTAGCCGAAGTCGTCGACCTCGTAGTCGCCGTCGACCCGTCGGCGCACGTAGGCGAGCACCTGGGCGACCCGCCGCTCGACGTCCTCGGGGGCCACGCCGGCCGCCTCGGCGCCGAACCGCAGCATGCCGACGACCGCGTCGAGGGCGTCGCCGACGTCGGGCAACGGCAGGCCGGTGCGCCGCGGGGCATCGTGCACGGTGGGGTCGAGCGGCGGCTCGGCGATGCGCAGGTGCGGGCGATCGGCGTCGCGGCGGGCCTTCTCGCGCGGGTCGACGCGCGGGCGTCGGGTTCCCGAGGCGGCCGGGGCCATCGGGGCGACGGGGGCGACCGGCGGTGGCTGGCGCTTGGTGCGGCGCTCACCGCTCTGCCGCGAGGCCGTGCGTGACGGGGCCGAGCGCACCTGCGGGGCGGGCCGGTGCGGGCGGCGGGTGGTCGTGGGCGCGCCGTCGACGGCCTCGGATGCCGGGGAGCCGGGCGCCGCTGCCGCCGGCGTGGGGGCCTTGGGCGCCTTCGCCTTCGCCGGCTTCGACGCTGCGCCGGCTTCGACGTGGGCTTGGGCTTGCTCGTCGCCGACGTGCTCGTCGCCGCAGCCTTCGTCCCGGTGGACGCCTTCCGCTTGGCCCCTGACGTCGCTCCGGTGGCCTGGGCGGGAGCCGCGGGCGACGCGTCCGCCGGCTCCGAGACGGCGGCGAGCCCGGCATCCGGGGTGGTCTGGTCGTCGGCGACGACGATCGGCTCGGCGCCGATGAGTGGGGTGGAGCGGCGCTTGGCCCGCTCCCCCGACGCCCGGGCGGCGCCGGCGGCCAGGGCTCCCTGTCGTGCGGCCATCAGTGTCCCCTCCCGGTGCCCAGCGTGCGCAGCACCGCCGAGGTGGCGGTACCCGCGACGCCGCTCACGGCATCCCCGACGATGGCGGCGGCCGGCACTGCCGGGCCGACCGTGTGGGCGAAGTCCTCGAACGCGCCGCGCGAGGTGAAGCGCGGCTCGAACCCGAGCACGCTGCGCATCCGGCCGGTGTCGAGCCCGCGCCCGAAGGCGAGGAACGACATCTGGTCGGGCGAGAAGTCGGCCAGGCCCATCCGGCGGGCGAGCCCACCGACCAGCCCGGCTGCCGGTAGCGGCAGCCACACCACGGGCCGGCCGACGATCGCGGCCGCCTGCAGCACCGTGACCACGCCGTCGCCGGCGATGTTGACCACCCCGGTGGCCTCGCCGGTGGTGGCGAGCACGAGCGCGCTGATGGCGTCGTCCTCGTGGACGAACTGCATCCGGGCGTCGAAGCCCAGCGGCGCCGGGATGAGCGGCAGGTTGAAGTAGTCGGTGATCGACGTGCGGATGCGCGGGCCGATGATGTTGGCGAACCGCAGGGTGAGGATCTCGGTGTCGGGGCGGCGCCGGGCGTAGCCGCGCACGTAGCCCTCGACCTCGATGGAGTCCTTGCCGAACCCGCCCGACGGGTTGCGCTTGGCGCTCATGTCCTCGGTGAACATCGCCGGGTCGCGGGGCGTGGAGCCGTAGACCGCGGCGGAGGACTTCACGACCAGGCGCCGCACGGTGCTCGACTTCTGGCAGGCCGCCAGCAGCTGCATCGTGCCGATGACGTTGATCTCCTTCTGCGGGGTGCGTCCCCCGACGAAGGTGGGCGTGGCGATGACGTTCATGTGCACGACGGTGTCGACGCCCGAGCTCTCGATGACCCGCCCGATCATCGGGTTGCGGATGTCGGCGCGCACGAACTCGACGTCTCCGACGTCCTTGGCCGGGGGGATGACGTCGACGCCGACCACGCGGTCGACGCTGGGGTCGGCGCTCAGCCGGCGCGCGAGCAGGCCGCCGAGATACCGGGACACCCCCGTGACGAGCACCACCGACCCCATGCTCAGCTCCTCAGCTCGACCGTTGCTGTGCCGACACTACCGAGTGCCCTCGGAACCGGTGCAGGTGAGCCCATGCCGACGCCAACGACAAAGGCCCCCGGGATGCGGGGACCTTTGAAGTTCGAGAGGTGACTCGAGGTCACTTCTTGTTGCGGCGCTGGTGGCGCGTCTTGCGAAGGAGCTTGCGGTGCTTCTTCTTCGCCATCCGCTTGCGCCGCTTCTTGATGACTGAACCCATGCCGATGTCCTCAATGCTGGTGCGTCTGGTGCGGCTGCCCACCCTACCGGCAGGCGTGCACCGCTCCCAAACCGTGGTCGGGGTGGTGGTGTGGTCGTCACGGTGGTGCTGGTCGTGGCGGTGGTGCTGGTCGTGGCGGTGGTGCTGGTCGTGGCGGTGGTGCTGGTCGTGGTCCGGCCCGCACGCCCGAGGGGCGGCCCGGTGCGGGCCGCCCCTCGGCGTCAGCTGCTGCGTCGGATCACGCGGTGTCGACGAACGAGCTGCGCAGGTAGGCGTGCACCTCGTCCTCGGGAACGCGGAACGACCGACCGACGCGGATCGCGGGGAGCTCCCCGGCGTGCACCATGCGGTAGACGGTCATCTTCGAGACCCGCATGATCGTGGCGACCTCGGCGACGGTGAGGAACCGCACCTCCCCGAGCGAACGCTCCGTGGACATCGTGACCTCGTGTTCTGCTCGTCCCCAGAGCCGGAGACCCCGGCATGTCGCATGTGGACTCGCAAACGCAACCATAGGGGCAGATGTGACCACTGTGGAAGGGAATGCACCAGATTCGTCGGTGATGTCCAGCCGACACGCCGTGCTGACCCCGACAATATGGGGCCTGCGGCCGAGCCGCGGCGTCAGTCGAACCAGGGGTCCAGACCGTGCAGGGGGAAGACGGCCTGTCGGGTGGCGAGCACCGCCCGGTCGACCGGGTTCTCGGGGTTGTGCCCCATGTTCCACGGCTGCACCCAGATCGGCAGCGCGGAGGCGGGCAGGTCGCCCATCCGGCTCGGGGCGGCGCGCCCCAGCGTCTGCTGCACGTGGTCGAGCCAGTGCTGCGGCACCGGCGGTGTCGACCGGCATCGGCACGTGGGCGGCGACGGCGGTGAGGTGGGTCCACGAGCGCGGCACCACCTCGACGAGCTCGTAGCCGCCACCGCCGAGCGCCACCCAGCGCCCGGATGCCGTCTCGTGCGCCAGGTCGTGCAGCGTCTCGTGGGCGCGGCGCTGGGCGTCGACGGTGATGGCGAGGTGGGCCAGCGGGTCGTGCATGTGGGTGTCGCAGCCGTGCTGGGTGACGAGCACGTCCGGGGCGAAGGCGCGCACCAGCGGCGGCACGACCGAGTCGATCGAGCGCAGCCAGGCGGAGTCGCCGGTGCCGGGCGGCAGGGCGACGTTGGCGACCGTGCCACGAGCGGAGGGACCGCCGATGTCGGCCGGCCAGCCGGTGCCGGGGAAGAGGTGCCGCCCGCTCTCGTGCACCGAGATCGTCAGCACGCGGGGGTCGTTCCAGAACATCCGCTCGACGCCGTCACCGTGGTGCACGTCGATGTCGACGTAGGCCACCCGCTGGGCGCCGTGGTCGAGCAGCCACTGGATGCCGACGGCGATGTCGTTGTAGATGCAGAACCCGCTGGCGTAGCCGCGCATGGCGTGGTGCAGCCCGCCGCAGTAGTTGACCCCGTGCTCCATGTCGCCCTGCCACACCCCGCGGCAGATGTCGAGGGTGCCCTGGGCGATCCGGGCCGAGGCCTCGTGCATGCCGGCGAAGGCGGGGTCGTCCTCGGTGCCGAGGCCGTGGTGCACGTCGGCGACCGTGGGGTCCGCGGAGGCACGGTGCACGGCGGCGATGTAGTCGCGGTCGTGCACGGTGGCGAGCACGTCGTCGTCGGCGACCCCGGGGGTCAGCAGGGTGACGTGGTCGAGCACTCCGAGCGCGCTCGCCAACCGGGTCGTGAGGTCGAGCCGCACGGGGGCCATCGGGTGGGTGGGGCCGAAGTCGTACTCGGTGAACACCTCGTCCCACACGACGCTCGTCCCACCGGCCATGTCTGCACGCTACTCGCCGAACGCGTCGTGGCAGGCTGGGGCCCCCGACACCCGTGAGGAAGGCACCCACGATGGCACGCAACAGTGCCCACGACGACGACGTCCTGGTCATCGGGCTCGGCCGGTTCGGCGCGGCCGCAGCACTCGAGCTGCGACGCCTGGGCCACAAGGTCACCGCCATCGAGCGCGACGGCTTCCTCGCCGAGAAGTTCCTCGGCCGGGTCAGCCACGTCATCCACGGCGACGCCAGCGACGTCGGCGTCATCCAGGACGCCAAGGCCGGCCGGTTCCGCATCGCGGTCGTGGCCATCGGCTCGTCGGTGGAGGCGTCGGTGCTCGCCGCGGCCAACCTCAGCGACGCCGGGGTGCCCGACATCTGGGCCAAGGCGCTCTCGCCCGAGCACGCGCGCATCCTCGACCGGATCGGCGTGCAGCACATCGTGCGCCCCGAGGCCGACACCGGGCGCCGCGTCGCGCACCTCGTCGGCGGCCGGATGCAGGACTACATCGAGTTCGACGACGGGTTCGCCATCGTCAAGATGCGCCCGCCGACCGAGGCGATCGGGTTCACGCTGGAGCAGAGCGCCATCCGCAGCAAGTACGGCGTCACCATCGTGGGCGTCAAGGCACCTGGCGAGGACTTCACGTATGCCGTGCCGTCGACCAAGGTCTCGGCGCACGACACGCTCATCGTCAGCGGGCCGACAGCCCTGATCGAACGCCTCGCCGCCCGTCCCTGACCCGAGGAGTCGGGGTCACCAGCGCCGACACCCGCCGGTGGGACAAGATCGACCAATAGGTCAAAGTTGCCCCGGCCGATCCCACCTACCGCTGGGACAAGATCGACCAATAGGTCAAAGTTGCCCCGGCCGATCCCACCCACCGCTGGGACAAGATCGACCTATTGGTCGAAGTTGCCCCGGCCGATCCCACCTACCGCTGGGACAAGATCGACCTATTGGTCGAAGTTGACCCGGGCGAGGGCAGCCGCTTGGGACCCGAGGCTATGGAGTCGCTGGAGCGGGGCGGGTCTCACCAGCTGGCGATGGACCCGCGGTCACCGGCCAACGGGAGCGTCATCGCGAGCTCCTCCTCGCCGTCGTCCTCGGAGACCACGCGCATCGGTCGGCGCTGGGCGGTGGGGCGGAAGCCGAAGCCGCTGGCGAAGGCCACCGCGCGGCCGTTGTCGGTGCCCACCCAGTAGAGCAGCTGGCGCTTGCCGGCCTCGGCGGCGCTGCGAGCGCCGGCCCGCACCAGCTCGGTGGCGACACCGGTGCCGCGGGCCTCGGGGTGCACCCACAGGCCGAACAGCTGGGCGGCCTCGGGCTGGTCGTCGTCGGCGGTGCCCACGCTGGCGATGCCGACCGCCCGGCCGTCGCGCTCGGCGACCAGGCGGGTCGAGCGCTGCATGCGGGCCCGCCAGAACTCCTCGCCCTCGGCGGCCTCGTCGTCGTGCTTCGCGACGAACGCGTCCGGGGACTCCTGCAGCGCCACGAGGCGCACGGAGCGGTAGTGCTCCCAGTCGTCGACCCCCAGGGGGCGCACCGTGATGTCACTCATGGCGGCCACTCTCCCACGACCCCCTCGGCCCACGGCAACCCGAGGGGGTGAACTTCAGGAGGTGACCGGCAGGTCGAGCGCCAGGGTCTCCTCGGTGACCGAGGGGTCCCACGGCATCCGGCCGACCTCACCGGTCGCGCGAAAGCCCATCCGGGCGTAGAACGCACGGGCGCGGCCGTTCTCGTGCGCCACGTCGAGCACCACGCGGCGAAAGCCGGATGCCGCCGCGGAGCCCAGTGCGGTGCCCACCAGCCGGGTCGCGACGTCCGTCCCGCGCGCGACGGTCGCCACCCACATCCCCACGAGAACGACCTCGTCCGGCGGCTGGTCGGGGGTGTGCCACAGCCCGACCGTCCCCACCGGGCGGCCGTCGTCGAGGGCGAGCCAGGTCGGTCCGCCCGTCGCGCAGCGCTCGCGCCACTCGTCGTCGGTCGTACCGGCCGACTCGGCGTACGTCATCCAGAACGCCCGCGGGCTGTCGATGAGCGCAGCGAGCCGCACGTCGCGGTAGGTGCGCCACGACGCGGCGGTGACCCGCTCGACCACCAGCCCGTCGTGCGCGTCGGCCTCACTCACCGGCGAGCTCGGCGGAGCGCTTCGCGGCGGCCTCCATCGCGGTGATGAAGGCGGCGCGCACCTTGTGGTCGTCGAGCGTGCGCAGGGCGGCGGCGGTCGTGCCGCCGGGCGAGGTGACCTGCTCGCGCAGCACGGTGGGGTGCTGACCGGTCTCCTTGATCATCGTCGCGGCGCCGAACAGCGTCTGCACGACGAGCTCGGTGGCGGTGACGCGCGGCATCCCGAGCACCACACCGGCCTCGATCATCGCCTCGACGACGTAGAAGATGTAGGCCGGCCCGCTGCCGGAGATCGCCGTCACGGCATCCTGCAGCTTCTCGGGCACCTCGAGCACCTTGCCGGTGGCGGCGAGCAGCGCCTCGGCCTCGCGCAGGTGCGTCGGGGTCGCAGTGCGCGCCGGCGCTGATGGCGGCCATGCCCTGGTCGACGAGGGCGGGGGTGTTGGGCATGACCCGCACGACCGGGCGGCCCTGCGGCAGCCGCGACTCGAGGTAGCTGGTCGTGATGCCGGCGGCGAGGCTGACCACGAGGTTGCCGTCGGCGACGTGGTCGTGGATCTCGGCGAGCAGGCCGCCCATGTCCTGCGGCTTCACCACGAGCACGAGGGTGTCGGCGAGCGCGGCGGCCTCGGCGTTGTCGAGCACCCGCACGCCGTACTTGGCGGTGAGCTCGGCGGCGCGGTCGGCCCGGCGCTCGGTGATGACGAGCTGGTCGGTCGGGCGGCCGGCACGCAGCAGCCCCGAGAGGAGGGTCTCGCCCATGACGCCCGCACCGAAGATCGCAACCATTCCCATGGGACGTGAGTATGCCGGGTGCCCGCCCGCCGCTCGCGGGGGTTTCGTCGCGGCGGCGACCGCACGGCATCCGTGCCGGGCCGCTGCGCCGGTCGGTCAGCCGGTCGTGGCCAGCGAGCGCAGGAAGAAGGTGAGGTTGGCGGGTCGCTCGGCCATCCGGCGCACGAGGTAGCCGTACCAGTCCTCGCCGAAGGGCACGTAGACGCGCATCTGGTGCCCACGGTCGGCGATCCGGGCCTGCTCGGCGGGGCGGATGCCGTGCAGCATCTGGAACTCGTAGCTGTCGGGCGCGCGCCCGTGGTGGCCGGCGAGGGCCTGGGCGATGTCGATGAGGCGCGGGTCGTGGCTGGCGACCATCGGGTAGCCGTCGCCGGCCATCAGCACCTTGAGGCAGCGCACGTAGGACAGGTCGACGTCGGTGCCGTCCTGGTAGGCCACCGATGCCGGCTCCTTGTAGGCGCCCTTGCACAGCCGCACCCGGCTGCCCTCGGTGGCGAGGTCGCGGCAGTCGGCCTCGGTGCGGTGCAGGTAGGACTGCAGAACGGCACCGACCCACGGGAAGTCCTGGCGCAGCTCGCGCAGGGTCGCCAGGGTGCGGTCGGTGGTGGTGTGGTCCTCCATGTCGAGGGTGACCGTGGTGCCGGCCTTCGCGGCGGCCGCGCAGATGGCGCGGGCGTTCTCGAGGGCGATGTCGTCGCCGTCGTGCGGGAGCGCCTGGCCGACGGCGCTGAGCTTCACGCTCACCTCGGCCGCGCCGTAGGCACTGAGGTCGGCCTCGGCGAGCGCCTCGAGCAGGTGCACGTAGGTGTCGCGGATCGCCTCGGCGTGCGCCCGGTCGGTGGTGTCCTCGCCGAGGTAGTCCAGGGTCGCGAGCCGGTTGGTGGTGCGCAGCTCGGCGGCCACGGAGACCGCGTCGTCCACCGACTCACCGGCCACGTAGCGGCTGACGACCGAGCGGCTGACCGGTGCCTTGAGCACCGTCGTCTTCACGAGGTCGGAGTCGGAGATCTGGAGCAGGGCTCCCCGGAGCAGGTCACTGGCATCCACGATCGACAGGCTAACGGGGCGAGCCGCGGTCGTGGCGCCCGACATCCGCCCGACCCCGCCACCACCCACCGGATGCCGTGTGGCGGGGTCCCGGCGGGGGCGTCAGGGGGTGCGGCGGCGCAGGGTGAGGCTGCCCAGGGCGAGGGACAGCGCGATCCACAGGGCGATGACGCCCAGGCTCGGCAGCACCTCACTGAGCGGGTCGGCCAGCGCGGTGACGTCCTTCATGGCGTCGACGGCGTACGACAGGGGCAGCACGTTCGAGATCGCCTCGAGCGCCGGGGGCAGCAGCTCGCGCGGCACGAGCAGGCCGCAGAGCAGGAACTGGGGGAGGATGAACGCCGGCATGAACTGCACGGCCTGGAACTCGGTGCGCGCGAAGCCGCTCGCGAGCAGGCCGAGCGCCGTGCCGAGCACCGCGTCGAACACCGCGATCAGCACGAGCACCCAGAGCGGACCGGCGATGTCGAGGCCACAGACCCACACCGCGAATCCCGTTGCCACGAGGGCCTGCAGCACCGCCATCGCACCGAACGCCAACGCGTAGCCGAGCATCAGGTCGCCCTTGCCCAGCGGGGTCGTGAGCAGCCGCTCGAGGGTGCCGTTGGTGCGCTCGCGCAGGGTCGCGATGCTCGTGACGATGAACATGACGACGAACGGGAACACGCCGAGCAGGGCCGGCCCGATCCGGTTGAACACGTCGCCGGGCAGGTCGGCGTAGATCCACGCGAGCAGCCCGAGCAGCACGCAGGGCACGACGATCATCAGGGCGACGGTGCGGTGGTCGCCGCGCAGCTGGCGCAGGACGCGGGCCGCCGTGGTGCGGGTGATCCGGGCGTTCATGCCGCCGCACCCCCGTCCGGACCGCCGGAACCGCCGGCGTCCGCGGCATCCGCTGCGTCGATGAGTGCCAGGAAGGCCTGCTCGGCATCGGTGCTGCCGGTGCTCTCGAGCAGCTCGGGCAGCGTGGAGTCGCTGAGGATGCGGCCCTCGCGCAGCAGCAGCAGCCGGTCGCAGCGCGAGGCCTCGTCCATGACGTGGCTCGACACGAACACGGTGCGCCCCTCGCGGGACAGCCGCCGGAACAGGTCCCACAGCTCACGGCGCAGCACCGGGTCGAGCCCGACCGTCGGCTCGTCGAGCACGAGCACCTCGGGGTCGCCGACCAGGGTGCAGGCCAGGCTGGCCCGCGACTGCTGCCCGCCCGAGAGGTTCTCGACCTTGGCCGAGCGCGTGGTCGGTGAGGTCGACCGACGTCGATGGCGCGGTCCACGGCATCCGCCCCGACGTCCATGATCCGCGCGATGTAGGTGACGTTGTCGCGCACCGACAGGTCGCCGTAGACGCTGGGCGCCTGGGTGAGGTAGCCGACCCGGTGGCGCAGCCCCGGCGAGCCGGCCTCCTCGCCGAGCACGGTGACCGTGCCGCCGGCGATGACCTGCACCCCCACGACGGCCCGCATCAGGGTCGACTTGCCGCCCCCACTGGGGCCGAGCAGCCCGACGACCTGACCCCGCGGCACCCGCAGGCTGAGGTCCGGCAGCACCTCGCGTCCGCCCCGCACGACCCGCAGGTGGTCGACGACGACGGCGTCGTCATCCGCTTTATTCGTCATGTGATGAAATATGCCACCGCGCTCGGGATGCCGCAAGTCCCCGTGCCGTCGGCGGGCGGCGCTAGCGTTCCGGGATGTCGTTCCCCAACCCCCTGCACCGGCCCTACCCGGCCGACGTCTACCGCGGCGACGGCGGCGAGGTCGAGCGCCTGGCTGCGCCGCGACGACACCGACCCCGAGCTCACCTACCGCTCCGGCGGCACCTGCGAGTACCTCGCCACCGGAGACGCCACCGGCGGCCACTACGGCCTCTACCGCTGGACCTTCGGCGACGAGGAGTCCGGCCCCGACCCGCACTTCCACCGCGCCATCACCGAGTCGTTCTACGTGCTCGAGGGCAGCGTGCGGCTCTACGACGGCACCGGCTGGGTGACCGCCGGCAGCGGTGACTTCCTGCACGTGCCCGAGGGCGGGCTGCACGGCTTCCGCGGCGCCGACCGGGCCCGGATGCTGCTGATGTTCACCCCCGGCGCGCCCCGCGAGGACTACTTCGAGACCTTGGATGCCGTGGGCCGCGGCGCGCCGATGTCGCCCGACGAGCGGGTCGCCTTCATGCTGCAGCACGACACCTACTGGGTCTGAGGGCCCCGCACCGAGAGGGGACCACCATGTCCTTCCAGGCCTACCTCGACGCCGTCGAGAAGAAGACCGGCAAGACCCCGCAGCAGCTCGTCGACGAGGCGCACACCAAGGGCTTCGGCCCCGGCACCAAGGCCGGCGAGATCGTGGGCTGGCTCGCCGACGACTACGGGCTGGGCCGCGGGCACGCGATGGCCCTGGTCCACGTCATCACGAAGGGCCCCGGCATCAGCGAGAAGCACGTGGGCACGACGGGCACCCACCGCGACGAGTCGGACGTGCTCCGGCTCGACGGCATCGCGAACCGGGGCCGGCCGGCATCCTGAACCCTGTGCACCGAATCGCGCGCGGAAACGGTTGCGGCAGAATGCGTTTCCGCACCTACGCCGAGGTCGCCAGGTGGAGTCGAGCGAAGGCGAGCGCCTCGGCGAGGTCGAGCTCGCGCTGCGCCTCCCCCGCGCGGCGGGTCGTGACCTCGACGACGACGTGCCCGGCATACCCCCCGGACGCCAGGGTCTCGAGCACCTCGCCGCAGGGCTGGGTGCCGCGCCCGGGCACGAGGTGCTCGTCGCGGGCCGAGCCCACCCCGTCGGCCAGGTGGAGGTGGCGCAGGCGCGGGCCGAGCTGCCGCACCATCTCCATCGCGTCGGAGCCGGAGGTCGAGGTGTGCGACAGGTCGAGGGTCACGTGGTCGTAGGGCTGCGGCACCGGGTCCCAGTGCGGCAGGTAGGCCTCGAGCTCACGCGAGCGCGGCCCCCGCCACGGGTACATGTTCTCGACCGCCAGCCGGATGTCGCCGCCCGAGCCCCGGCCCTCGACCCCCTCGACGAAGTCGCGGGCGTACTCGCGCTGCCACCGGAACGGCGGGTGCAGCACGACGGTGTCGGCCCCGAGCTCGTCGGCCAGCGCCATCGAGCGGTCGATCTTCTCCCAGGGGTCGGTGCCCCAGACCCGCTGGGTGACCAGCAGCGTCGGCGCGTGCACCGACAGCACGGGGATGCCGTGCAGCTCGGACAGCGTGCGCAGCGCGCCCGCCTCCCGGGTGAGCGGGTCGGTCCACACCATCACCTCGACGCCGTCGTAGCCGAGCCGGGCGGCGAGCTCGAACGCGGCGGCGACGCCCTCGGGGTAGACCGATGCCGTGGACAGCCCGACCCGTGCCCGCGGCACGTCGACCGGGCCACCCGCCCCCGCCCCCCTGGCACCGCGTGTCGGCACGGCTCAGCTCATCCTGTCCAGGTGCCGCAGGATGATGCCCTCGCGCAGCGCCCACGGGCAGATCTCGAGGCGGTCCACGCCCAGCAGGTCCATCGTGGCCTCGGCCACGACGGCGCCGGCGAGCAGCTGGCGCGAGCGCGAGCCCGACACCCCGGGCAGCCCGGAGCGCTCGGCGGCCGTCATCGCGGCGATCTCGGGCAGCCGCGCCGACAGCGTGTGCCGGTCGAGCGCGCGGGCGGCGTACATCCCCTCGGAGCTCGGCGCGGCGCCGCAGATGCGGGCCAGCGAGCGCATCGTCTTCGAGGTGCCGACGGCGTGGTCGGGGGTGCCGGCCTTGGCCAGCGGCCGCAGCTCGGCGGCGATCGTCGCACGCACCTGCTTGCGGGCCAGCCGCACGAGCTCGGGAGCGGGCGGGTCGCCGGGCAGCAGGTCGCGGGTGACCCGGCCGGCGCCTAGCGGCAGCGACACCGCCACGTCGGGGTCCTCGTCCATGCCCTGGGCGAGCTCGAGGGAGCCGCCGCCGATGTCGGCGACGAGCAGGGTGCCGGCCGACCAGCCGAACCAGCGCCGGGCGGCCAGGAAGGTGAGCCGGGCCTCGTCCTCGCCGCTGAGCACGTCGAGCGAGACGCCGGTGCGCGCGACGACCGCCGCAAGCACGTCGTCGCCGTTCGGGGCCTCCCGGATGGCGCTGGTCACGAAGCCGCTGAGGTCCTCGACGCCGGAGTCCTCGGCCACCTCGACGCACTCCTGCACGAAGCCGGCCAGCTGGTCGCGGCCGGCGTCGGCGATCAGCCCCTCGTCGGTGACGTGCTCCGACAGGCGCAGCTCGATCTTGTGCTTGGAGGCGGGCAGCGGCTGGGCACCGGGGTGCGCGTCGACGACGAGGAGGTGGACCGTGTTCGATCCGACGTCGATGACCCCGAGGCGCATGCGCCCAACGTAGTGGCACCTCGATACGGCCCATAGGGTGGGGCGCGTGCCCGAGACACCCCTCGACATCGCCCGCACCTGGGCCGAGATGCCCGACCCGGCCAACCCCGGCCAGCGGTTCCGGGTCGATCTCACCTGGCTGACGTCGAGCTGGACGTGCATCTTCGGGTCGGGCTGCAAGGGCATCTACGCCGACCGCCCCGACGACGGCTGCTGCACCCTCGGGGCGCACTTCACCGATGACGACGACGTCGAGCGCGTGCAGGCAGTGGTGGCCGAGCTCGGTGAGGACGAGTGGCAGATGCACCCGGGCCGGGGCCGTTACGGCGAGAAGGACCCCGCCCGGCTCAAGGCCTGGACCGAGAAGGAGGACGGCGCCCGCAAGACCAAGGTGGTCGACGGCGCCTGCATCTTCCTCAACCGGCCCGGCTTCCCCGCCGGCGCCGGGTGCGCACTGCACCAGCACGCCGTGCTCACCGGGCGCCCGCCGCACGAGGCGAAGCCCGACGTCTGCTGGCAGCTGCCGATCCGCCGCTCGTACCGCACCGTCGAGCGCCCCGACGACACCTCCTACCTCGAGGTGACGATCGCCGAGTACGACCGCCGCGGCTGGGGCCCGGGCGGCCACGACCTCGACTGGTACTGCTCGTCGAACACCGAGGCCCACGTCGGCGCCGAGCCGGTCTACCGCAGCAACCGGGCCGAGCTCACCGCCCTGATGGGCGAGGAGGGCTACGCCCAGCTGGTGCTGCGCTGCGAGGCCCACCTCGACACCGTGAAGCGGGCCCGCTCGGCCGGCGCCCGCCAGCTCATCCCGCTGCTGGTGCACCCGGCCACGGTGGCGGCCGGCACCGTCGGTGGCCGGCGCACGCGGGTCCCCCGCAAGCGCGCCACGGCACCGGTGGCCGGTGCCAACGAGGCGGCGCACCCGGTGCCGGCGGTCAAGGGCACCCGGGCGGCGGCCAAGCGCGCCACGTCGGCCGCGACCAAGGCATCCTCCCGCAAGGCGTCCTCGGCCAAGGCGTCGTCGAACACCAAGGCATCCGCCAGGAAGCCACGACCAAGCCCCCCGCCAAGCCGGCCAAGCCGTCGGTGAAGCCGGCCCCCAAGGCCCCCGCCAAGTCGTCGAAGCCGCGCCGCTCGTCGTGATCCGCAGCCCGAACATCTGGGACTCCCCCGACGTCTACGAGCTGGAGAACCTCGCCTCCGACCGGGCCGGGGTCATCGACACCACGATCGACGCCCTGCACCCCCTGCGCGGTGCGGACGTCCTCGACATCGGGTGCGGCACCGGGTTCCACCTCCCCCGGTTCGCCGCCCGTGGTGCGCGGGTGGTCGGGGTCGAGCCGCACCTGCCGCTCGTGCGCCGTGCGCAGCAGCGGCTGCGCGACGCGGGGCGAGCACCCGGCATCCGTGCTCGCCGGTGACGCCGAGGCGCTGCCCCTGACCGACGACAGCGTCGACGTGGCGCACGCACGGTGGGCGTACTTCTTCGGCGCCGGGTGCGAAGCCGGGCTGGCCGAGCTCGCTCGCGTGCTGCGGCCGGGCGGCATCGCCGTCGTCGTCGACAACGACGTCACCCGCTCGACCTTCGGCGCGTGGTTCCGGCGCGCCTACCCGGCCTACGATCCTGTTGCGGTGCAACGGTTCTGGGATCGCCAGGGGTTCACGACCGAGCACCTGACCATCGAGTGGACCTTCGACCGCCGCGACGACCTCGAGGCCGTGGCGCGCATCGAGCTGCCGCCAGCGACGGCCGACGAGGTGCTCGCCGCCCACGACGGTCGCACCGTCGACTACGCGGTGGCCCTGCGCTGGACACGGTTCGGACACGCACAGAGGGTGTGAGGACGATCCCAAACCGGCAACGCGGCCGAGCCGGGGGTGGGACGATCGTGCTTGAACCTGCAACCAGACCAAGGACTGTGAGGTCGACGGTGAGCACGAAGGCCGGCATCGACACTGCCAGCACCGTCACCGTTCCCATCACCGGGATGACGTGTGACGCCTGCGAGAAGCGGGTCACCCGCGCCCTGCGGCGCGTGCCCGGGGTCACCGCGGTGAGCGTCTCCGCCACCCGGGGCACCGCGACCGTCACCGCCGACGGCCCCCTCGACCGCTCACAGCTCGACGCCGCCATCCGCTACGCCGGCTACGAGCCGGGCCGGGCACCGTGGCTGTCGCCCGACCTCACCGTGTGGCGCACCGTGCTGGCAGCCGCCGTGGCGGTGGCCGCCGTCGCCGTGGTGATCTCCGTGGTCGGCCCGGCCGACTTCACCTCCCGCCTCTCCGACCCGTCGAGCGGCGGCCTGCTCCTCGTGCTCGTCCTGGGCCTCACCGCCGGGGTCTCCACCTGCATGGCCATGGTCGGCGGCCTGGTGCTCGGGTTCTCGGCATCGCACGCCGCCGGCCTCGCCGCCCGTGGTGAGACCACGCTCCCCTTCAGCACCCGGATGCGTCCGCAGCTCGCCTTCAACGCCGGCCGCATCGTCGGCTTCGGCATCCTCGGCGCCCTGCTCGGCGCCATCGGCTCGACGATGAGCCTGCCCACCCGGGTCACCGGGCTGCTGGTGCTGGTCGTCGCGGTGGTCATGTTCCTGCTCGGCATCCGGCTCACCGGGGTCTCCCCGAGGGTGGCCGCCTGGTCGCCGAGGCTGCCCGCCGGGCTGGGCCGGGTGCTCGGCATCGAGGACGCCGCGGATGCCGGGTACAGCCACTGGCGCACCGCCCTCGTCGGCGCCGCCACCTTCCTGCTGCCCTGCGGCTTCACCCAGGCCGCGCAGGTCTACGCCCTCTCGACCGCGTCGCCGGTGACCGCGGGAGCCATCATGGCGACCTTCGCCGTCGGCACCACCCCGGGGCTGCTCGCCCTCGGCTCGGTGCCCGAGCTCACGACCGGCCGGCGCCAGGTCACCGTGCTGCGGGTCGTCGGCGTGCTGGTGCTGGCCTTCGCCCTGCTCAACGTCTCCAGCGGCCTCAACCTGCTCGGCCTCACCGGCGGATCCGCGTCGGCGGCCGCGACCTCGGCGGCGGCCACCCGCGCGGCATCCGCCAACGTCACCGTCAGCGACGGCGTGCAGACCGTGCGGATGACCCAGGGCGCCAACGGCTACGAGCCGGCCGACACGGTGCTCTACGCAGGATTGCCCACCACGTGGCTCATCGAGGGCACCGCGCCGTTCAACTGCAGCACGGCCCTGCGGGTGCCCGACCTCGGCGTCTCGGTCAACCTGGCCGAGGGCGAGAACACGGTGGCCCTGCCCGCCATGAAGGTCGGCACCATCCCCTTCACCTGCTCGATGGGGATGTACACCGGCAACCTGCTCGTCGTCGACCCGCCGCCCGCCGGCGCCCCCACGCCGAGCACAGCCACCTCGGGCTGACCGGCGACGGCTGACCGTCCCTGTCGACAGGCAGTAGCCCGCTGAAGGGGCGGCAGCACGCTCAGCTCACCCGCTCGATGTGCCGACTGCCTGTCGGCGGGAACGGTCCTCCGACCGACCCGCCCCGACCCCGCCACGCCCGGTCGGGGGTCAGCCGTCGAAGACCGACCAGCAGAGCTCGTTGCGCCGCCGCTGGTCGTCGAGCACCAGCTCGCGCACGGCCGGCGGCAGCTGGTCGCGCTGCCACCGGCACTCGCGTCGCCCGGCTGCCACCGCCTCCTCCGCCGGCGCCGCGGCACGCACGGCCTTGATCGCGTAGGCGGCCGCGCCGAGGTCGTGCGCGGCGACGTGGGCGACGGCCCCGGCCTGGCCGGCGGCGTAGGCGGCGTGCCGGGCCGCCCCGCTGCAGGTCCCGGGCAGCCCCCATCGCGTGCCCGCCCGCCGCCCGGGCCTGCATCATCGGCAGCTCGCCGCGCACCCAGGCTCGGGCCGCCTCGATCGCCTGCCGCGGGCGTGGGTCGTCGGGCCGGACGGCCTCGAACAGCGGCAGCACGTGCTCGGCGCAGCAGGCCGCCCACAGCGCCAGCAGGTGGTGGTCGGCATCGGTGAGGGTGCCACCGCGCCGGATGGTCACCAGCCGGAGGTCACGCACCGGCGGCAGGATCACCCTCTCCCCCTTCCGCTCCGGTCAGCCCGCCCCGGGGTCGAGGTCGAGCGCGATGTCGAGGATGGGCGAGGAGTGCGTGAGCCCGCCGACCGAGAGGTAGTCGACGCCGGTCGCGGCGTACGTCAGCCGCCACCTCGAGCGTCAGGTTGCCGGTCGCCTCGATCTCGACCGCCTCCCCCGTCGCGCGCACGGCATCCACCGTCTGGCGCAGCAGCTCGGGAGTCATGTTGTCGCACAACAGGAACCGCGCTCCGGCGCCCACCGACTCGACCGCCTCGGCGGTGGTGGTCACCTCGACCTGGATCGCGACGTCGGGGAAGGTGCTCCGCACCGCGTCGTACGCCGCCGTCAGACCCCCGGCCGCGAGCTTGTGGTTGTCCTTGATCATCGCGACGTCGTACAGGCCCATCCGCTTGTTGGTGCCCCCGCCGCAGCGCACCGCGTACTTCTCGAGCGCGCGCATCCCCGGCGTCGTCTTGCGGGTGTCGAGCACCATCGCCCCCGAGCCCTCGAGCACGTCGGCCCAGCGCCGGGTGTGCGTCGCGACTCCCGAGGTGCGCGACAGGATGTTGAGGACGGTCCGCTCGGCGACCAGCGTGGTGCGGGTCGCCCCGCGCAGGGTCGCGAGGTGGTCGCCGCGCACGACCCGGGCGCCGTCGTCGACGTGCAGCTCGACGCCCACCGCGCCGGACCCCAGCCGCGCGGCCACGGCATCGAGCACGAGGGCGACCACCGGCAGCCCGGCGACGACGCCGTCGGCCCGGGCCACGAGGTGCGACACCGACACCTGGGATGCCGGGATGGTCGCCATCGTCGTGACGTCGGTGCCGCTCGAGAGGTCCTCGTCGAGGGCCCGCTCGACGAGCAGCAGGGCATCGGCCGTGGGGAATCCGACGTCGGTCATGGGGCCTCCACCGGCCGCTCGGTGACGACGAGCGCCCCGTCGGCCGGCCGGGTCGTCGTGAGGTGGGTGAGCCAGCGGGCGTCGTCGCGGTCGGGGAAGTCGGAGCGCACGTGCCCGCCCCGGGTCTCCTCGCGCCGGTGGGCGACGGTGGCCAGGGCCTGGCCGAGGTGCAGCAGGTTGGTGGTCTCCCAGGTCGCGGGGCCCGGCTCGGCCGTGCTCGGCGGAAGCGCGGCGAGGGCCGCGAGCGCCTCGAGTGCGCCGGCCGTCGAGGCCGCCGACCGCACCGGCCCCGACCCCCGCGTCATCGCGCGCTGCACGTCGAGGCGGTGCGAGGCGTCGAGCACCGCGGCGTCACCGGCATCGGATGCCGGTGTGCGCAGCGGCAGCTCGCCCGCGGCGAACCGCGAGGTGACGTCGTCGGCGATGCGGTGCGCGAAGACCAGGCCCTCGAGCAGCGAGTTGGACGCGAGCCGGTTGGCGCCGTGGACACCGGTGCACGAGCACTCGCCGCACGCGTAGAGGCCCTCGACCGACGACCGGCCGAGCAGGTCGGTCTCGACCCCGCCCGACGCGTAGTGCTGGGCCGGCGCCACCGGCAGCAGCTCGGTCGCGGGGTCGAACCCCAGCTCGCGGCAGCGGGCCACGATCGACGGGAAGCGCTGCTCGAGGAAGTCGGCTCCGAGGTGCCGGGCGTCGAGGAACACGTGCTCGACCTGCTGGTCGCGCATCACGTCGAGGATCGCCCGGGCCACGACGTCGCGGGGCGCGAGGTCGGCCAGCTCGTGGCGGCCCTGTCATGAACCGCACCCCGGCCACGTCGACGAGGAAGGCGCCCTCGCCGCGCACCGCCTCGGAGATCAGCGGCTGCTGGCCGGTGGACCCCTCGCCGAGGAAGAGCACCGTCGGGTGGAACTGCACGAACTCCAGGTCGGTGACCCGGGCCCCGGCCCGCAGCGCGGCCGCCATCCCGTCACCCGTCGCGACCGGCGGGTTGGTGGTCGACGTGTAGATCTGGCCGAGGCCACCGGTGGCGAGCACGACCGCCCGGCCGTAGGCCGCGCCGACGCCGTCGACCTGGCCCTCGCCGATGACGTGCAGCGTCACGCCGCACACCGCACCGTCGTCGGCGGTGAGCAGGTCGACGACCAGTGCGTGCTCGACGACCTCGATGCCCGGGTCGTCGACGACGCGGTGCAGGGCGGCGATGAGCGCGCGCGAGATCTCGGCGCCGGTGGCGTCACCGCCGGCGTGCGCGATCCGGTCGCGGTGGTGGCCGCCCTCGCGGGTCAGCTTGATCTCGCCGCCGGCGTCGCGGTCGAACTCGGCGCCCAGCGCCACGAGCTCGCGCACCCGGTCGGGTCCCTCGGTCACCAGGATGCGCACCGCCTCGGGGTCGCACAGCCCGACGCCGGCCACGAGCGTGTCGTCGAGGTGCTCCTGCGGCGTGTCCTCGGGGTCGAGGGCAGCGGCGATGCCGCCCTGGGCCCACTCGGTCGAGCCGGCCGACAGCACGGTCTTGGTCACCAGCAGCACCCGGTCGACCCGCTCGCGCAGCCGCAGGGCGCAGGTGAGGCCGGCGATGCCCGAGCCGACCACGACGACGTCGGCGCTGGTGGTCCAGCCGGGCTCGGGGGCACTGAGCCGCCGGGGCAGCGTGACGGGCGTGACCGGCATCCGGCTCAGACCTCGGCCCGGGCGTGCGGCACGTCGGAGAACACGTCGAGCGCCCCGCCCCCGGGCCCGACGAGCAGCGGGGTGTTGTCGATCAGCCGGGTCGTGCCGACCCGCGCCGCGACCGCGAGCAGCGCCTCGCCGCGGTACCACTCGGGCACGTCGGCGAGGGTCTGCGGGTGCACCAGCACCAGGTAGTCGACCAGCGCCAGCGGCTCCTCCACCAGCACCTCGCGGGCGGCCCGGCGGATCGCCGACGGCCCGTAGGCGGCGGCGTCGCCACCGGCCCGCAGCGCCCGGCTCAGGCACAGCGCGGTCTCGCGGTCGGAGGGGGTGAGGTACATGTTGCGGCTGCTCATCGCGAGCCCGTCGTCCTCGCGAACGGTCGGCACCGACACGATGTCGCACGGGGAAGTCGATGTCGCGCACCATCCGCCGGATGAGGAGCAGCTGCTGGGCGTCCTTCTGGCCGAAGTAGGCGCTGCGGGCCGCGGTGAGGTGCAGCAGCTTGCCGACGACGGTGAGCACGCCGTCGAAGTGGCCCGGCCGGGACGCGCCCTCGAGCACCTCGCCGAGCGGGCCGGCCGAGACCCGCACGCCCGGGTCGCCGTCGGGGTAGACGACGTCGGGGGTCGGCGCGAAGATCACGTCGACGCCGGCGTCGGTGCAGATCTCGAGGTCGGCGTCGAAGGTGCGCGGGTAGCGCGAGAGGTCCTCCTTGGGCCCGAACTGCAGCGGGTTGAGGAAGATCGTGACGACGACGTGGTCGTGCCGCTGGCGGGCCGTGCGGATCAGCTGGGCGTGCCCGTCGTGCAGCGCCCCCATCGTCATGACGACGGCGACGTCTCGGCTCGACAGCGCCTCGCGGGCGGCCTTGAGCTCGGTGCGCGTGTGCGCGACGACGGGGACGGTGGTGGCGGTGGTCACTCAGTGCTCCTGGTCGGCGAGGATGTCGAGGAGGGGCTCTGCGGCGGCGGGCCGCAGCCGGCCGCTGTCGAGGGCGCGCAGGGCGGTGGCACGGGCGAGCGCCACGTAGGTCCTCCGGATCTCGGGCGAGAGCCGGTCCAGCTCGCGCAGGTGGTCCTCCACCGTACCGACGTCGCCGCGGGCCACCGGCCCGGTGAGGGCGGCGTCACCCAGGCGGAGGGCGTTGTCGAGCGCGGCGCGCATCAGGGGCCCGATGACGCGTCGCGGCTCGGCGACCCCGGCCCGGGAGAGCAGCTCCATCGCCTCGCTGGTCAGCGTCACCAGGTGGTTCGCGCCGTGGGCCAGGGCCGTGTGGTACGCCAGCCGGTCGTGCTCGGCGACCCACACCGGGTCGCCGCCCATCTCCATGACCAGGGCCTCGGCCACCGGTCGCAGCGCGTCGTCGGTCGTGACGCCGAACGGGCAGTCGGGCAGCCGGTCGAGGTCCATCGCGGTGCCGCTGAAGGTCATCGCCGGGTGCAGCGCGAGCGGCAGCACGTGGTGGGCGCGGGCCGGTTCCAGCACGGCCACGCCGTGCCGGCCACTGGTGTGCACGGCCATCTGCCCCGCCTGCCAGGCGCCGGTCGCGGACAGGCCGGCGACGAGGTGGGCGAGCGCGTCGTCGGGCACCGCGAGGAGCACGAGCTCGGCGCCCGCCACCACCGTGGCGACGTCGACCAGCGGCACGCCCGGCAGCAGCTCGGCGGCCCGGGCCCGGCTGGCGTCGGACACGGCGTACGCACCGGTCACCCGGTGCCCGGCCCGCGCGAGCGCCGCCCCGAGCACCGCGCCGACCCGGCCGGCCCCGACGACCCCCACGGTCAGCCGGGCGGGGTGCTCGATGCCGTCCACGAGCGAGCAACCTACTCCTCCGGTCGCGCGAGCGTCGGCTCGGCGGGGTCTACCCGTCGACCGGCACGCACAGCACCGGACGGTCGCTGAGGTGGAGCAGCTTGTGCGGCGTCGAGCCGAGGAGCGCGCCCTTGAGCGGGCTCTCTCCGGTCGTGCCGACCACGATGACAGTGGCGTCGTGGCGGTCCGAGACCTCCAGGAGGGCCTCGGCCGGGCTCGCGTCGACGAGCTCGACCTGGGTGACCACGCCGGATGCCGCGGCCAGCTCCACGGCGTGGGCGAGCGCACTCCTGCCCATCTCGTGCAGCGCGTCGAGGTGGGCGCGGAACTCCTCGCCCCGGCCGCCGGGCACCCCGGCGCCGTAGACGAGCACCAGCGTCTCGTCGAGGCGCTGTGCGAGCCGGATCGCCGTCGCCAGTGCGGTGCCCGCACCGGGCGAGTCGTCGTAGCCGAGCACGATGGCCATCGCTCAGCCCTCCATTCCGTCGGGGTCCTTGGCGCCGGCCTTCAGACCGCGCACCACGTCGGGGTCGGGCAGGCTCGGACGCTCCTGCCAGTAGCGGCCGTCACGAGACCGCCAGAAGAACATGAACGCGATGCCGACGAGGAAGATGCCGACCCCGATGACCAGCGGCGGACCGACCCCGAGCCACGACTGGCCGCTGTACGAGTTCTCCGGGTTGGACATGTCGCGGACCGACAGGACGAGCAGCCAGGTGAGCATGATCGCGCCGAGCACCGGTCCTACGCCGATGAGCAGCAGGTTCTTGGGGCTCTCGGTGAGGTGCTTGCGGTGGTAGACGGCGCAGGCCACGCCGGTCAGGGCGTAGTAGAACGCGATGAGCAGCGACAGGGCCGTCAGCGAGTCGAAGAGGGCGTTCGCGCTCACCTGGTAGATGCCGACGTACCAGGCGATCGCGATGGCGGCGACCAGCCAGGTCGACACGTCCGGCGTGCGGTGGCGCGGGCTGATGTGGGCCAGCTGCGGCGGGAGGGCGTGCCGCCGCGCCATCGACAGGCCGGTGCGCGACGCGGGGATGATCGTCGTCTGCGTCGAGGCGATGGCCGAGGTCGCCACGGACAGCAGCAGCACCCAGCCCCAGTCGCCCAGCACCTGGTCGGCCAGGTCGGCGAAGAGGAACTCCTCCTCCCCCGCGTTCTCGGTGAGGTACGCGGTGCCGGCGAACGCCACGACGGCCACAGCCACCGAGACGTAGGTGACGAGCAGCACGACGGTGCTCCACATCGCCGCCCGTCCGGGGGTGGAGTTGCCGTCGGTGGTCTCCTCGCTGAGGTTGACCGCCGACTCCCACCCCCAGTAGGCGAAGACGCCGAGCAGCAGGCCCGAGGTCAGGGCGGCGCCGCCGGCGCCGAACGGGTTGAGCCACGACCACGACGGGTCGATCGCGTCGAGCGGGCTGTTGCCGCTGACCGCCTTCCAGATCGCGACGGCGGCGAAGACGAGGAGCGAACCGACCTGGGCGATGATCAGGACGTTCTGCAGCTTGGCCGAGATGGCGGTGCCCAGCACGCACAGCCAGGTCATCAGCAGGATGAGCCCGATCGCGAGCGGCATCCGGATCCACGCGTTCTCGGCGGCGTCGTCGAGCCCGACGGCCAGCAGGCTGAAGCTGACACCGACGTCGGCCAGCGACCCGACCACGAGCACGCCGGTCATCGCGATCGCCCACCCGCCGATCCACCCGAACCACGGGCCCAGCGCCCGGGTCACCCAGCTGAACGTCGTGCCGCAGTCCTGGTCGACGCGGTTGAGGTAGAAGAAGGCGGTGGCGATCAGGGCCATCGGCACGAACGAGGCCAGCAGCACCCCTGGCGCATACACCCCGACCAGCGCGGCGATCGCGCCGATGACCGCGGCGAGGGAGTAGGCGGGCGAGGTGGCGGCCAGGCCGATGACGAGGGCGTCGGTGAAGCCGATGGCGCCGGCCTTGAGGCCGGGCTGGGCGGGGATCGACTCGGGGGGTGCTGACATGAGGACGCTCCCTTCGGTCCCCACCGTCGGGGGTCCTGGGGTATGTCTAGCGGACCGCACCGCCTGCCGCACCATGGCGTCGGGGCAGGCGTGACATCTCACACCTCGCCGGTGGGTAGCGTGCGGCTCGTGATGGTCCCCTGGCGCGAGGCGTGGCACGAGGCGCTCTACGGCCCCCACGGGTTCTACCGCGGCCCCGAGGGACCCGCCGGCCACTTCACGACGTCGACCCACGGGCCGCTCGGTGCCCCGTTCGCCGACGCCCTCGGGCGCCTGGCCGACCGCGAGGGGGTGCACCACGTCGTCGACGTCGGGTGCGGCCGCGGTGAGCTGCTCACCCACCTGGCGCTGCGGCGCCCCGACCTGCGGCTGACCGGGGTCGACGTGGTGGCCCGCCCCGCGGGACTGCCGGATGCCGTGGCCTGGCTGCGCTCCCCCGGCGGCGGTGACCTGCCCGCCGAGCTCACCGACCTCGACGACGTGCTCGTCGTGGCCCACGAGTGGCTCGACGTCGTGCCGTGCACCGTGGCCGAGGTGGTCGAGCCGGGCCGGCTCGCCGTGGTGCTGGTCGACCCGCTCACCGGTGCGGAGTCGACCGGCGGCGCCCCGACCGACGACGAGCTGGAGTGGTGCGCCCGGCACTGGCCGACCGTCGACCTGCCCGTCGGGGCGCGGGTCGAGGTGGGGCTGGCCCGCGACGTGGCCTGGGGCGACCTGGTGTCGCGGGTGCGCAGTGGCACCCTGCTCGCCGTCGACTACGGGCACACGGCGGGTGAGCGGCCCCTGGGCGGCACGCTCACGGCATACCGCGCGGGTGCGCTGGTCGCACCGGTGCCCGACGGCTCGTGCGACCTCACCGCCCACGTCGCGGTCGACTCGCTCGAGCACGACGAGGTCACCACCCAGCGCGCCGCGCTGCACGCGCTGGGGGCCCGCGCCCGCACCCCCGACCACGGCCTCGCACGCACCGACCCGGCGGGTTACCTGGCGGCCCTGGCCGCCGCGTCGGCGCTCGGCGCGCTGACCTCGCCCGACGGCCCGGGCGGCTTCCGCTGGGTGCTGCGCCGCGTGCCGCGGATGTGACTCGAGGCGGTGGTCCGTGGCACCGTGGGGTGGATGCGACTGCGGATGCCGTGTGCCCCCCTCGCGCTCGCCCTGGTGGCGGGCGCGAGCCTGAGTGCCTGCGGGGCGGAGGCCCCCCGCGAGGTCGTCGTCACCGTGACGGGCACCCCGTCGCCCGCCGCCTCGCCCGGCTCGCCCGCACCCTCGAGCACCGCGTCGACCCGGGTCAAGGCCCCGACCAGCGACGTCGAGGGCCGCGCCTTCGACTTCGGCCTGGTGACCGGCGCCAAGCGGTCCGGCGACGTCGACGTGCTCGTGCTCGACCGCTGGACCGACCCCGAGGTCGACGACGCGGTGGTCGCGAAGCAGGGCCTGCCGGTCACCTCGTGGCAGGTCGGGTCCAACCGCTACGTCAACCAGAACGCCACGAAGACCTTCGACATCCCGGTGCGCGACGGGGCCACCTTCCTGCTGCACCACTGCGTGTCGGCCGGCGAGCCGCTGCAGACCCGCTCGGTGGGCGCGGCCGAGCTGGCCGACGCCCCCGACAACGACCGGCTGCTCCTGGTGAGCATCGACGGTGACGGCTGGGCGACCGGCGGAGAGACGTTCGCGGGCTGCTGACCACGAGCCGGGCCCGCGGTTCGCGCGCTGCCGCCCACGGGCCGGGGCCCGCGTGCGGCAGACTGGCGGCGTGACCCCCGAGACCGGCCAGCGCGCGCTCGACGTCGGCATGGGCGCCGGCGGCCTGGCGACCGCCGACATGGTGCTCAACATCGGGCCGCAGCACCCGGCCACCCACGGGGTGCTCCGGCTGCGAGTCGTGCTCGACGGCGAGCGCATCGTCAGTGCCGAGCCGGTCATCGGCTACATGCACCGCGGCGCCGAGAAGCTGTTCGAGGTGCGCGACTACCGGCAGATCACCGTGCTCGCCAACCGGCACGACTGGCTGTCCGCGTTCAGCAACGAGCTCGGGGTGGTGCTCGGGGTCGAGGCGATGCTCGGCATGGAGGTGCCCGAGCGGGCCGTGTGGCTGCGCACCCTGCTGGCCGAGCTCAACCGCGTTCTCTCGCACCTGATGTTCCTCGGGTCCTACCCGCTCGAGCTCGGCGCCATCACCCCCGTCTTCTACGCGTTCCGTGAGCGCGAAGAGCTGCAGGCCGTCATGGAGGAGGCCTCCGGCGGGCGGATGCACTACATGTTCAACCGGGTCGGCGGCCTGAAGGAGGACGTCCCCGCGGGCTGGCTCGGCCGGGTCGAGACCGCGGTGCTCGGCGTGCGTCGCAGGCTGCCCGAGCTCGAGTCGCTCATCTCCGGCAACGAGATCGTCGAGGCACGTGCGCGCGGCGTCGGCGTGCTCTCCCGCGAGACCTGCCTCGCCTACGGGGTCACCGGGCCGATCGGCCGGGCGAGCGGGCTCGACGTCGACCTGCGCCGCGACGACCCCTACCTCGCCTACGGCACGCTGTTCGCGCCCGGCGGCCCCGGCCGGGTGGTCACCCGCACCGCCGGCGACTGCCTGGCACGCCTCGAGGTGCTCCTGGAGCAGGTGCACGTCAGCCTCGACCTCGCACAGGCCTGCCTCGACACGCTCGCGACGCTGCCGGCCGGCCCGGTCAACCAGCGGCTGCCCAAGGTGCTCAAGGTGCCCGAGGGCGAGCGCTACACCGCGACCGAGAACCCGCTGGGCTTCAACGGCTACCACCTGGTGTCCCGGGGCGAGAAGACCCCGTGGCGCCTGAAGCTGCGCTCGGCGTCGTTCAACAACGTGCAGGTGCTCTCGCAGGTGCTGCCCGGGCTGCCTCGTGGCCGACATGGTGGCCGTGCTCGGCTCGATGTTCTTCGTGGTCGGCGACGTCGACAAGTAGGTCCGGGATCTCACACCCCTGACCGGCGCGAGGTCGTTGCCACGCGCCGGGCCCGCGGATAGCGTCGAGGGGTCCAGCCTGAAGCGCCGCCGGCCGTCCTGACGAGCCGAGCAGCGGTTCCCCGGTCGCCCGACTTCCCGCCGGATGCCAGGAGCACCATGCCCGGGTTGCGCGGCCCCACTCTCCGCTCCGTCCTCCTCGTGGCGGCGACCGTGCTGGTTGCCGCGGTTCCGGCCCCCGCGAGTGCCGTGTCGCCTGACCTCGACTACCGGTGCACGACCGACGGCGTACCCACGCAGGATGGCGTGGTCGCGAGCGCCTCATGGGACACGGCCGTCACCGAGGGCCTCACGGTCCGCGTCGGGGACGAGGTCACCATCGGCCCGGTGACCGGCACCGTGACCATCCCGGCGGCGTTCGTGGACCAGCTCCGCGAGAAGGGCTTCTCCCACCTGGGTGGCGAGGGCGGCGCGACGATCCGCGTCGACGAGACCGGGGAGGAGTGGGCACCGGTCTTCGCCGTCGACGCCGTGCCGCTTCCGCAGTCCGGGCCGGCCGCCCTCACGGTGTCCGGGATCCTCGACCCCGCGGGGGGCGCCACCGATCCGGTGACCGTCTCGAGGCCGGGCACCCACACCTTGGAGGTCACCCACTTCGGGATCACCTTCGGCATGGGCTACCAGGGGCCGGAGGCGGGCCTCTCCTGCTCACTGCAGGACACCGAGGACACGACGACGGACCGCTTCACGGTGCTGCCCGCTGCGCCGATGCCACCGACACCCGTCGAGCCCACCACGCTCACCTACGAGTGCGTCTACCGCGACCCGGCAGACACCACGCAGGTCGGGCACGGCACGGTCGTGGCGTCGGTGGACACGGCGATCCCCGAGGGGCTGGTGGTGCCCGTCGGCACGCAGGTGCCGATCGACCCGTTCGTGGGCTCGCTGACCTTCCCGACCAGCCTCATGGACCGCTTCCGCAGCGCCGGTGACACCTCGCTCTTCCTGTTCAGCGAGTCGCTGATCGTGATCCCGGAGACCGGCGACGACCACCCGGTGCAGTTCTGGTTCCACCCCGACCGCGACGTCGTCGTGCCACCAGCAGGTCAGTTCACCGCCGGCGTTCGGGGCGACGGCGAGGCGGTCGACACGACGCGGGCCGGCACGTACACGCTGACCATGCCCCGGCTCGACCTGATGCTGCAGGGCCACCACGAGCTCACACCGCCCTTCACTCCGAGCCTCGGCCTGCGGCTGCAGTGCGACCTGGCCGCGGGTCAGGACGCCGCCATCGACTCGTTCCGGGCGGGAGATTCCTCGACCCCGTCCGCCGAGCCGGTGCGACCGGTGCTCGTCCAGACCGACTTCGCGGGACCCCCGACGGCCCCGGGCATTGCGGGTTCTCGCAGAATGCTCGCGGCGGCTGCCGTGGTGGGATAGCGTCCGCCTCGGCTCCACCGGGGCCCTCGCTTCCGCGTCGAAGGAACCCCCTCATGCGCCTCACCGCCCGCGCCGCAACGCGCGCCGGCCTCGTCGGGGGTTTCGCCCTCTTCGCCGTCGCCCTCACGCTGTCCCCCGCCCAGGCGGCATCCGCCGACCTGGCCTACGACTGCGACTTCACCTACGACACCACCGACGGCACCGGGGCGGCCACCGCCTCGTTCGACTCCGGCATCGGCGACGGCGTCGTCGTGCCGGCCGGCACCGAGGTCTCGATCGACCCGTTCACCGGTGCGGTGACCTTCCCCGACGACTTCACGGCGCAGCTGCGCCAGCACCAGCTGACGTCGATCGACGGCGGTGGCATCACGTTGACGCTCATCGACGAGACGCAGGAGCCGTACTTCGTCGACCTCACCTTCGGCCCCGAGGACGTGCCGGCCGAAGGCCCGATGACCATCGACGTCAGCGGCGAGGGGGACCCGGTCATCGCGGAGGTCGGCACCAACACCCTGGTGGCCAGCGACTTCCTGCTCGTCGTCGACACGGGCGTCGAGGGACCCGACGTGAGCATGCTCTGCACGCTCACCGACGAGGGGGACATCAGCATCGACGCGTTCGACGCGACCGCCGCGCCGACGCCGACCATCACCACCACCGTCACCGCGCAGCCCACCGCCAGCCCGGTGCGCCCGGTCGTCGTGCAGACCGACTTCGCGGGTGACAACGGCCCCTCGGCACTGCCGCTCGTGCTCGGCGGCGCCCTCGTGGCCGGCGGCGTCGGTGCGGTGGCCACGGGTCGCGCCCGCGGCAGCTCGCGCCGACACTGAGGTCGTGCCGATCACCGTCCCCACCTCACGTCGCCGCCGGACCGCCCTGGCGGCCGGCGCCGTGGCCGCGCTCGCCCTGCTCGGGGCGTGCGCGGCCGACCCGGCACCCCCGACCGCCGCCGCGCCCACGACGCAGCGCCCGAGCCCCAGCCCCAGCCCGGCGTCGGTGACGCCGTCCCCCACCGCCTCATCCACTCCTTCGGAGCCGCCGGTGCGGATCAGCGCCCGCCCGAAGGGAAAGCCGAAGCGGGTCACCGTCACGGCTCCGGGTGACACGCTGCTGGTCGACGCGCCGTTGGTGGCCACCGGCCTCGACGACAAGGGCGTCCTCGCCCCACCCCCCGGCGTCGCCGGGTGGTACGACGAGGAGGGCTGGCCCAAGCCCGGCTACCCCGGGGCGTCGATCCTCGCCGGTCACATCAACACCAGGGCCACCGGCCCGGACACCTTCGCGAAGCTGCCGAAGGTGCGGCCCGGTGCCCGGGTGCGGGTGACGTACTCCTCGGGCGAGGCGGCCGACTTCGTGGTGACCCGCTCCGAGGCGGTGTCGAAGAAGCAGGTGCCCAAGGACGACTCGATCTGGGATGCCGGCAACCCCCGACCCCTGCTGCGGCTCATCACCTGCGACCCGACCACCCCGGTCAAGGGCGGCCACTACGTGGGGAACTGGGTGGTCTGGGCGGTGTCCCGCGCCTGACTGCGGCTGCTAGGCGGCCCGGTCGCGGGCCTCGTCGTCGTCCTCGTCGGGCGGGTCGACGCGGCACCAGCGCTGGGCCACCAGCCCGGCGGCGGCCAGGGCCACGGCGGCCACGACGATGGCGGCGAGCGGCAGCACCCGGCCGCGGTTCGCCTCGAGCGAGAGCCCGGTGAGCACCACGACCAGCTGCCCGAGGTACCAGCCTGCGGCGGCCGCCCCGGTGAGGGCGGCGGCCTGGGCCAGCACCACCGTGCGCGCGGCGCGCAGCGGGTCGAGGGTGGACGTCGCGCGCCCCTGCAGGTAGCGCCGCACCGGGCGGGCCAGCCAGAGCACGAGGCCGCCCATCACGACGAGCAGCACGCCCGACAGCAGGGCCGGCCGCGGCACGAGCGTGCCGTTGCGGGTGATCAGCTCGAAGACGATGAACGAGATGACGCCCGCGACCGCCGCCACCAGCGCGAGGGTCTTCACGCGGATCTCTTTGCGGCGCATCAGTTCTCGTGTCCTTCGTCGTCGTCGTCGGTGGCCGGGCCGGCCGCGATGGTCGGGCTGGTCGGGTCGTCCACGTGCGGTCGCACGCCGGTCGTGTCGAGGGCCGCGACGAGCTCGGCGACCGGCACCGCCCGGCCGGCGTGGCGCAGCACGGCGTCGGGGTCGGCCTCGAGCCACGGCAGCAGCACGAACGCGCGCTCGTGGGCCCGGGGGTGCGGCAGGGTGAGGCGCGGACGGTCGGAGGTGACGTCGGTGCCGGCGGCCGGGTCGCCGTACTGCACGAGGTCGAGGTCGAGGGTGCGAGCGCCCCACCTCACGTCGCGCCGCCGGTCGAAGGCGGCCTCGACGGCGTGCAGCTCGCGCAGCAGCGACGTCGGCGAGAGGGAGGTGCGCGCGACCACCACGGCGTTGACGTAGGTCGGCTGCTCGGGGCCACCGACCGGGTCGCTGTCGTGCAGCGCCGACGACCCGACGACGCGCACCGCCGGGTGGTGGGCCAGCGACTCGACCGCCGAGGTCGCCGTGTCGCTGCGGGCTGCTGTGCCCCCACGGGAGGTTGGCCCCCACCGCGATCACGACGGGCACCGGCTCTCGCCGGCGGGTCACCGACACCGTGACGTCGCCGAACGGCACACCGACCGGCGCCTGCGGCTTGTGCACGGTGACCGTGACCTCGTCGACCGACGGGTGGGTCAGGGCGTCGTGCGCGACGAGCTCGGCGAGGCGCTCGATGAGGTCGTGGGGCTCGCCCTCGATGCGGGCCAGCGCGGCCGCGCCGATCTCGCCGTAGTTGACCGTGTCGGCGAGGTCGTCGCTGTCCCCGGCCGGCGCGAGGTCGACGGCGAGCTCGACGTCGACGACGAACTCCTGCCCCTCGCGGCGCTCGTGCTCGAAGACGCCGTGGAAGCCCCGGCCGCGCACACCGCTGAGGCGGATGCGGTCGCGTGCGACCCCGTTCATCGCCTCGCCCCCCGGCCCGTGGAGGGCCTCGACGACGTCGAGGGCGTCGACCGTCGCGACGACGTCGTGCACCCGCACGCACCACACCCCGTGCCGGGCGGCGTGCACCGTCGTGACGGCGGTGGCGACGTCGCGCTCGAGCGGCGGGCGAGCCGTGGCGGCCGTGCGCCCGACCGCGCCGAGGAAGGTCTTGCGGGAGGTGCCGACGACGACCCGGTGGCCCAGGGCCACGACCTCGTCGAGCCGGCGCAGCAGCTGCCAGTTGTGCTCGGCGTTCTTGGCGAAGCCGAGACCGGGGTCGAGCAGCACGGCATCCGGGCGCACCCCGGCGGCCACGAGCGCCTCGACGCGCTCGGCGAGCTCGCGCACGACGTCGGCGACGACGTCGTCGTAGTGCGCCCGCTGCTGCATGTCGCGGCTGTGCCCGCGCCAGTGCATCGCGACGAACGGCACCGCCCGCTCGGCGACGAGGGGCACCATCTCGGGGTCGGCCAGGCCGCCGCTGACGTCGTTGACGAGCGCGGCACCGGCATCCAGCGCCGCGGCGGCCACGTCGGCGCGCATGGTGTCGACCGACACCGGCGCGAGCGTGCTCAGCGCCTCGACGACGGGCAGGACGCGGCGCAGCTCCTCGGCGGTGCTGGGGCGCTCGGCGCCCGGCCGGGTCGACTCGCCGCCGACGTCGAGCAGGTCGGCGCCCTGGGCGACGAGCTCGCGGCCGTGGGCGACCGCCGCCTCGGGGGTGAACCAGGCCCCGCCGTCGCTGAACGAGTCGGGGGTCACGTTGACCACGCCCATGACGAGCGGCCGGCCGACCCGGGGTTCGCGGCAGGGTCACCGGCCGGTCACCGCTTGCCGCCGAGCAGCAGCGACATCGCCTCGGCGCGGGTGGCGGGGTTGCGCAGCTGGCCGCGCACGGCGGAGGTGATGGTGCGCGAGCCCGGCTTCTGCACGCCGCGCATCGACATGCACAGGTGCTCGGCCTCGATGACGACGATGACGCCCTGCACCCCGAGGTGCTCGACGAGCGCGTCGGCCACCTGGGTGGTGATCTGCTCCTGCACCTGCGGGCGGCGGGCGAAGACCTCGACGAGCCGGCCGAGCTTGCTCAGGCCGGTGACCTTGCCGTCCGCGGCCGGGATGTAGCCGATGTGGGCGACCCCGTGGAAGGGCAGCAGGTGGTGCTCGCAGGTGGAGTACATCGGGATGTCGCGCACGATGATGAGCTCTTCGTGGTCGATCGAGAAGGTCTTCGACAGCACCTGCGCGGGGTCCTGCCACAGGCCCGCGTAGAGCTCTCGAGCGGCCCGCGCGACCCGGCCGGGGGTCTCGAGCAGGCCCTCGCGGTCGGGGTCCTCACCGATGGCGAGGAGGAACTCACGGACCGCCGCCTCGGCGCGCGGCGAGGTCGACCGGGCCACGCATGGTGGCGTCGTCGGCGTCGTCCGGCTCAGGGCTCGACACGTCCACCGTCCGGCACCTCGATGACCTGGGTCGGCGGGTGGTCCTGCACGTCCGGGTCGGCCCCGGCCTGGGCGGCCGCGTCGATCTCGGCCTGGGTGCGGGGGTCGCCCGGGGTCACCGTGGAGCCGGCGGGGGCGCCGGAGCCGTTGCTGTGGCCGTTGAACGCGGCCTGCTGCTCGGCCGGGGTGAGCACCGGCGGCAGGTCGGAGAGCGTGCGGTGCTCGCTGGACAGCCAGGTCTGGCGCACCGGCCGCTTGACGATGTCCTTGAACATCACGGCGAGCTCGGCGGCGTTGAGCGTCTCCTTCTCGAGCAGCTCGAGCACGAGCCGGTCGAGGATGTCGCGGTTGTCGTTGACGGCGTGCCACGCCTCGTCGTGGGCGTCGTCGACGAGCTTGCGCACCTCCTCGTCGACGACCGCGGCGACCTGCTCGGAGTAGTCGCGCTGGTGGCCCATGTCGCGGCCGAGGAAGACCTCGCCCCCGCTCTGGCCCAGCTTGACCGCGCCGACCCGCTCGCTCATGCCGTACTCGGTGACCATCTTGCGGGCCATCGCGGTGGCCTTCTCGATGTCGTTGGCGGCACCGGTGGTCGGGTCGTGGAAGATGATCTCCTCCGCGACGCGCCCGCCGAGGGCGTAGGCCAGCTGGTCGAGGATCTCGTTGCGGGTCGTGGAGTACTTGTCGTCGGTGGGCATCACCATCGTGTAGCCCAGGGCCCGGCCGCGCGGCAGGATCGTGACCTTGGTGACCGGGTCGAGGTGGTTCATCGCCGAGGCGACGAGGGCGTGGCCGCCCTCGTGGTAGGCGGTGATCTTGCGCTCCTTGGCCGACATGATGCGGGTGCGCTTCTGCGGGCCGGCGATGACGCGGTCGATGGCCTCGTCGAGCACCTCGTCGTCGATCAGCTTCTTGTCGGTGCGCGCGGTGAGCAGCGCCGCCTCGTTGAGCACGTTGGCCAGGTCGGCACCGGTGAAGCCGGGGGTGCGACGGGCGACGGCGAGCAGGTCGACGCCGGTGGCCAGCGGCTTGCCCTGGCCGTGCACCTCGAGGATGCGGTGGCGGCCGATCATGTCGGGGGCCTCGACGGCGATCTGCCGGTCGAACCGGCCCGGGCGCAGCAGCGCCGGGTCGAGGATGTCGGGGCGGTTGGTGGCGGCGATCAGGATGACGTTGGTCTTGACGTCGAAGCCGTCCATCTCGACGAGCAGCTGGTTGAGGGTCTGCTCGCGCTCGTCGTGGCCGCCGCCGAGGCCGGCGCCACGGTGCCGGCCGACGGCGTCGATCTCGTCGACGAAGACGATGGCGGGGGCGTTGGCCTTGGCCTGCTCGAACAGGTCGCGCACCCGGGAGGCGCCGACGCCGACGAACATCTCGACGAAGTCGGAGCCGGAGATCGAGTAGAACGGCACCCCGGCCTCGCCGGCGACGGCGCGCGCGAGCAGGGTCTTGCCGGTGCCGGGCGGGCCGTAGAGCAGCACGCCCTTGGGGATCTTGGCGCCGACCGCGAGGAACTTCGCCGGCTCGGCGAGGAACTCCTTGATCTCGTGCAGCTCCTCGACGGCCTCGTCGGCGCCGGCCACGTCGGCGAAGGTGACCTTGGGGGTGTCCTTGGTCGCGAGCTTGGCCCGGGACTTGCCGAACTGCATCACCCGCGAGCCGCCGCCCTGGGCCTGGCTCATGAGGAACCAGAACAGGCCGACGAGCAGCAGCACCGGGAAGAAGCTGATGAAGATGGTCCAGAAGGCGCTGTCGCCCTGCTTCTTGTCGTTGTAGCCGTTGGGCACGTTGGCCTTGAGCTCGGCGATGAGCTGCTCGGCGCGGGCGTCGACGTAGTCGGCCTGCACCTTGGTGGCGCCGCTGATGTCGGAGGCGGAGTCGCTGAACGACTGGCCCTGCTTCAGGTCGAGGTTGAGGGTGTTGTCGGTGGACAGGACCGCCGTCTCGACCTTCTTGTCGGTGATGAGCTTCTCGGCCTGGGCGGTCGTGACCGTCGTGTAGCCCCCGTTGCCGTCGAAGGAGAACACCGTCAGCATCACCACGATGACGGCCAGGACCCAGAACAGCGGGGTCTTGAAGATGCGCTTGAAGTCCATGTGGGTGCGGAGCTCGCGCTCCGGTCCTCCTGCTCGTGGGTCAATCGGCCGCCCGGGATCACTCCGGGTGGGACGGGTACACGCTAGCAACGAGCCCCGTCGCCCCCGTGTTCCGCGACGGGCTGACGGGGCTTCGACGGCGCCCGGCGCCGGAGGTCAGCTGTAGACGTGCGGGGCCAGCGTGCCGACGACCCGCAGGCCCCGGTAGGCCTCGGCGTAGTCGAGGCCGTAGCCGACGACGAACTCGTTGGGGATGTCGAACCCGACCCACTTGACGTCGACCTCGACCTTGGCGGCATCCGGCTTGCGCAGCAGCGTGCAGATCTCGACGCAGGCGGGGCTGCGCGACTCCAGGTTGGACTTGATCCAGGACAGCGTGAGCCCGGAGTCGACGATGTCCTCGACGATCAGCACGTGCCGCCCGGTGATGTCGGAGTCGAGGTCCTTGAGGATGCGCACGACGCCGCTGCTCTTGGTGCCCGAGCCGTAGGACGACACCGCCATCCAGTCGACCGGCACGGTGATCGGCAGGGCGCGCATCAGGTCGGCCATGACCATGACCGCCCCCTTGAGCACCCCGACGAGCAGGAGGTCCTTGCCCTCGTACTCCGTGGCGATCACGTCGGCCAGCTCGCCGAGCCTGGCCTGGATCTCCTCCTCGCTGATGAGGACACGTTCGAGGTCTGCTCCCATGTGGGCGGCGTCCACTGCGGCTCCTGGTGGGTGGGGCGCGGGCGGGTGGTGGTGCCTAGTCAACCGGATCGGCGGCGGCCGATGGTGACCGACCCGGCGGATCGGGCCACCCGGAGGTCGCCGGGGGCGTGCACCGGCCCCTGACCGTGCCACGCGGTGAGCAGCCGGTCGCAGGCGTCGGTGTGCCGGGTGCCGACCTGCCCGGCGGGCGCCCCGGCGGCGACGAGCAGCCGCCGCCAGACCCGGGTGCGCACGGCCCTCGGGATGCCGGTGAGCTCGCCGACCGGCCACGGCTGCGGTCCCAGCGCGGTCACCGCGGCGTCGGCGAGGGCGTCGAGGTGGTCGGCGTCGTCACGCAGCAGGGATGCCGTGCGCGCCAGTGCCGCCGCCACCCCCGGCCCGAGGTCGCGCTCGAGGTCGGCCAGGGCCCGGCGGGCGCGGACCCGGGTGAAGGCGGGGTCCTCGTTCATCGGGTCGTCCCACCAGGCCAGTCCCTGCGCGGCGCACGGAGGCCCGGCACTGCTCCCGGCTGACGCCGAGGAGGGGACGGCGGAAGCGGCCGCGGGTGGCCGGCATCCCGGACAGCGAGCGGGCGCCGGCACCGCGGGTGAGGCCGAGCAGCACCTGCTCGGCCTGGTCGTCGAGGGTGTGGCCCAGGAGCACGGCCACGCGCCGTGCCGGTCGGCGGCCGCGTCGAGGGCGGCGTACCGGGCCTCGCGGGCGGCGGCCTCCAGGCCCTCACCGGATGCGGTCACCTCGACCGTCAGCACCTCGACCGGGTCGAGGCCGAGGTCGCGGAGCCGGCGGCGCGGCATCCGCGGCGACCTGGGCCGAGCCGGGCTGGAGGCCGTGGTCGACGACGACCGCGCCGGCGCGGCATCCGGCGGTGGGCGCCTCGAACGCGACCGCGGCGGCCAGGGCCAGCGAGTCGGCACCCCCGCTGCACGCCACGAGCACCAGGCCACCGGGCCCTCGCGGGTCACCCGACTCGACGGGGTCGCCCGGACTCCCGTCGGACGCCGGGCACGCGCAGCATCGGCAGCGAGGTCGGCCAGCGCGGCGCGCACGGCGAGGCGGATGGCGGCCGTCGCGGCATCCGGCGATCCCCAGCGACGCGTCATCGGGGAATCCGTCCCTCCCTGCGCGCGCTCCATCCGCACATCCTCCCGACTTCGTGCGACTTGCACACGGTTCTCGCAGGCCGGGGCGCTGCGAGAACCGTGTGTAAACCGCACGAAGTCGGGTGAGGGGATCGGTGGTCAGCCGTGGACGCGGCGGACCCAGGCCTCGGGCTCCTCGATCTCGCGGGCCAGCGGCAGGGTGTCGGGCGAGGTCCAGATGGCGTTGAAGCCCTCGACCCCCACCTTGTCCTGCACGCCGCGCACGAAGACGGCACCGTCGCGGTACTGGCGCATCTTGGCCTCGAGGCCGAGCAGGCGGCGCAGCAGCCGGTCGGGCGCACCGGCGCCCTTGCGCCGCTCGGTGAACCTGGACCGGATGTGCGCGACGGTGGGGATGTGCGCGGGGCCGACGTCGTCCATCACGACGTCGGCGTGGCCCTCGAGCAGCGACATCACCGCGGTGAGGCCGGCGAGCTTCTCGCGCTGCTCGGGGGTGGTGAACAGGTCGGTCAGGCCGGTGCTGCCCTCGCGGAACAGGTCGGGCAGCTTCTCGGCGAGCCGGCCGGCCATCTCCTGGAGCCGCTCGGGGTCGGGCGCGAGGTCGACGGCCAGCGCGCGCGCCTGCTCGATGAGGTGGTCGCGCAGCCAGGGGTTGGCGGTGAACTGCACGCGGTGGGTCTCCTCGTGCATGCACACCCACTTGCGGAAGTCCTCGCGGTCGACGCCCAGCTCGACGGCGACGGACAGGATGTTGGGCGCGACGAGCAGCAGGGCCGGGGTGCCGCCGGGAGCCAGGTCGTACTGGCCGAGCACCTTGCTGGCCATGAAGGCGAGCAGGGCACCGGCCTCGGCACCGGTCACCTTGCCGCCGAAGGCCTGCGCCGTGGAGCCCGGTGCGTCGCCGCCGCGCTTGGCGATCATGGCGTCGAAGGTGGGGTCGAGCATGGCGCTCATCGAGTCGGCGTTGACGCTGATCCAGGTGGCCCGGTCGACGATCAGGGCGTCGGGCGCCTCGGGCGGCGTCTGCAGCCGTGCGGTCTCGGCCACCGGCTCACGGGCAGCGCGGGCCGCGGCCCGGATCGCGGCGACCTCGGCCTCCGCCTCCGCCCGGGTGACGGTCGGGCCCGCGGGCACGAGCGTCCGTCCGGTGGTCTTGGCGAACTCCCAGTCGACGTAAGCCACGCAGGTTCCTGCCTCTCCTCGTGCCGCGGTCAGCGGCAGCCGCACCTGGTCAGTGCGGCCACGATCCGGTCCAACGCGGCCCGGGCACGCAGCGTTCCCCCGACGTTCTCCGGGAAACCGTCGACGAGCAGCACGAACGTCAGCGGGCGCCCGTCGGCGTCGACGGTGGTGCCGGCCAGCGACGACCCGGCGCGCAGGGTGCCGGTCTTGGCCCGCGGCACGCCGACGACGTCGCGGGTGGCCGGCGCCGAGAAGCGCCGGGTCAGGGTGCCCGACAGCCCGGAGACCGGGAGCCCGGCCACCACCTCGCGCAGCTCGGGGACCGCCCCGGTGACCGCGAGGCGCAGCACCCCCGACAGGGTGGCCGCGCTGGCCCGCTGCCCGGGGCTGAGCCCGCTGGCGTCGGTGATGACCAGCCCGGCGGTCGGCACGCCGTCGGCGGTGAGCCGCTCACGGATGAACCGCGCGTTGTCGCCCTGCCGGGTGGTCGAGCGGCCCTGCGCGAAGGCCGCCTGCCGGGTGAGGTTCTCGGTGAGCGAGTTCTCGCTGCGGTCGAGGGCGAGGTCGAGCACCTCGGCGTAGGTCGCCGACTCGACGCTGCCGAGCGCCTGGGCGCCCGCCGGCGCGGCCGTCGCCCAGGTGCGCTCGGGGAGCAGGGTCGCGCGCACCCCCCGGGCCGCGAGCCGCTTGACGAAGGCCGCCGCGACCTCGCGCTCGGGGCTGCGCGGCGAGGGATGCCGGGCCCGCGGCAGCTGGGTGGCCAGCCCGGTCATGACGACGGCCTGGGCGAAGCCGTCGCGCACGTCGTTCGGGTTCCACGTCGACGGGTAGCGCGGGCCGGGGGCGTAGGTGGGTCGAGCCGCAGCCGCACCGTGGTGCGCCCCGAGGGGGCGAGCGAGGCGGCGACCTGGGCGGCGAGGTCGGCCAGCCCGGCCCGGCCGGCGACGGCGTCGAGGTCACCGGCCCCGGGCGCGAGCAGGGTGTCGCCGCCGACGACGAGCACCAGGTCGGCCGAGCCGGGGGCGGCGACCACCGCGGTCGTCATCCGCTGGTCGAGGTCGAGCCCGTCGGCGACCGCGAGCGCGGCCATCAGCTTCTGGGTGGACGCGGGCACCCGGGGGCGTGGCGGCATCCAGCCCCCACAGCTCGGCTCCGGTGACGCCGTCGCGGATGCTGATGCCGGTGCCCCCCTTGAGGGCCGGGTCACTGGATGCCGTGGAGAGGGCCCGCGCCAGCCCGGCGCGGGTCGGCACCGGGGCCTCTGCACCGGTGTCGGTGAGCATCGGGTCGAGCGTGGCGGCGGGCTCGGGAAGCACCACCGGGGCGGGCGTGCCGGACACCGTCGGGGTCGGGCACGGCGACCGGCCGGTCGAGGGTGAGGATGCCCGGGGCGACGTCGAACACGTCGGCGGCGGCGTACCCCGCCACGGCGACCAGGGCCACGGCCGACCCGACCACCGAGGCGAGCATGACCCGTCTCACCCGCACTCCCTTCGTGCTTATGCCCGCCGATGGGCCAGACTGTGCAGCGAGCCTAGGTCACCCCCCTGAAGGAGAAACCCGCCGTGGAGTTCGACGTCACCATCGAGATCCCCAAGGGTCACCGCAACAAGTACGAGGTCGACCACGAGTCCGGGCGCATCCGCCTGGACCGGATGCTGTTCACCGCGATGGCCTACCCGTCCGACTACGGCTACGTCGAGGACTCGCTCGGCGAGGACGGCGACCCGCTCGACGCGCTGGTGCTGCTCGACGAGCCGACCTTCCCCGGGTGCCTGGTGCGCGCCCGCCCGATCGGCATGTTCCACATGCGCGACGAGGCCGGCGGCGACGACAAGATCCTGTGCATCCCGGCCGGCGACCCGCGCAAGAACCACATCCGCGAGATCGAGGACGTCAGCTCGTTCGACCGGCTCGAGATCCAGCACTTCTTCGAGACCTACAAGGACCTCGAGCCCGGCAAGTCCGTCGAGGGCGCCCACTGGGCGGGCCGCGAGGACGCCATCCGCTGCATCGAGGAGGCGTTCGAGCGCGCCAAGAAGGCCGGCGTCACCACGGCCCGGTGGCGGATGCCGGAGCACGACGACCTGGTCTGGGACGGCGGGTCCGCGCAGCGCACCGAGGACGAGCACGAGGCGGCCAGGGCGAAGGCGCTGCGCGAGCTCGCCACCAAGGACCACCCGCTCAGCGACGACTGAGCCCGGCGGGGCCGCTCGCGGCCGACGGGCCGATCCCGCACACCTGCCACGTCCCGTGCGCGGGACCCGATGGATGCCGCACGGCCGCGGCCGGGAGGTCGAGCCCCAGCGCCCGGCGCACGGCTCGGCGTGCGGCGCCCGGACTGCGCGGCGCCCGGTCTCGTCACGCGTGCTCTGCTCCATGCCGCCATCGTGTCGGCCCGGCGCGACGCCGCCGTGAAATCCCGTGTATCAGCCGGCGGGCGCCCGGCGTCCTTGCTGACGTGCGGCTTTTCCGAAACGCGCCCCTCGATGGTCAAGCGTGGGCAATGATGTCCCCCACGTTCAGGTAAAGAACCGTGCAACGCCGTGGGGAGGTGTGCATGAGCCAGCTCGTCATCAGCGAGGTGGGCGACCGCGGCGCCATGCGCTCGGTGCAGGGGGATGCCGGCCGCGAGCCGGACCCCGCAGACCGCATCGAGGTGCGGCTGCTCGGCCCGCTGCAGGTGCGCCGGGCCGACGGGTCGCTGGTCCACCCGCAGGAGTGGCGCACCGGCAAGACCGTCGACCTGCTGCGGCTGCTGGCCACCCGGGCCGGTGAGGCCGTCTCGGTCGACGAGATCCTCGAGGCGCTGTGGCCGCAGGTCGACGAGCAGCGCGGGCGGGGCAGCCTGCGCAACGCGCTGGGCCACCTGCGCAAGCTGCTCGGCCAGGGCGCGATCGAGCGCCGCCCCGACGGGCTGGTGCTGCGCGGCGCCTGGGTCGACAGCGCCGCCCTGCTCGCCCTCGCCGACGAGGCCCGGCGGCACGCCCGCCACGGGCGGCTCGCGCTGGCCGTCAAGGTGGCCCGCGAGGCCGACGCCCTGCACCTCGGCGAGTTCACCACGCACGACCCCGACGCGCTGTGGGCGGTGCCGGTCCGCGAGAACCTCGAGTCGAGGTTCCGGGAGATGACCCTCGACGCCGCCGAGCACGCGGTCGAGCTCGGCTGGATGCGCGACGGGCTCGAGCTGGGCCAGCGGGCCCTCGAGGCCGACGCCACCTCCGAGCGGGCCTACCGCGTGCTGATGCGGGCCTACACCGGTCTCGGCGAGACCGAGCGGGCGCTGCGCGTCTACGAGCGGTGCCGGGCGGTGCTCGCCGAGGACCTCGGCCTCGACCCGTCGCCGCAGACCCGGGCGCTGCACCTCGAGATCCTCTCCTCCGAGCCGCACGACGCCCCGCCCGCCCCGTTCACCGGGCGCGACCGCGAGCTGCGCAGCCTGCTCGGCTGGCTGTCGCAGCGGCGCTCGACCGGCGGCCCGGGCCTGGTCTACGTCTCCGGCGCCGGAGGGCTCCGGGCGCACCCGCCTGGTGCAGGAGGCCGCTGCAGCGGCTCGGGGCCCGGGTCGAGGTCGTCGGCGGCTCCGACGACCCGGTCGCGGCCGTCGCGGCCGCCGCCGCGTCCGTCCGGCGCGGCGCGGACCACCCCGCGCGCAGGGCGACGCCGCAGCGCCGGCCGGTCGGGCGTCATCGTGCTCGTGACCGCGACCGCCCACCTGACACCTGCGGTCGCGGCGCTCGCTGCTCGCCGCGCTCGACGCCGCCGACGGCGCCGTGACCGTGGCCCTGCGGCTGTCCGACAACGCCCGTGCGGCACGCAGGCGCACGACGAGGCCGAGCCGGGCCGACGGCGCCGACCACCCGACAGTCGACCCTCGCCGTCGACCTGCTGCCCCTCACGCCCGCCGCCCTCGAGCGGCTCGCGACGGCGCAGCTGTGCGGCACCCCGAGCCCGGGCCTGCTCGACGAGCTCGCGCGTGCGCAGCGAGGGCCTGCCCGGCCGGGCGCTGGCCACGATCGACGCCTGGTGCCGCGCCGGCGAGGTCGCGGCGACGTCGCAGGGCCTGGCCCTGGTGCCGCCGCACGACCCCTCGAACCACGGCACCGAGCAGTCCACCCTGCTGGTGCGGGCCATGGAGCAGACGGGTGCCCGCGACCAGCACGTGCTGCACCTGGTGGCCGTGCTCGACCGCCCGGTCAGCCCGGCGCTGCTCATGCCGCTGCTGCGGGGCGCCGGGGCTCGCCCCCGGCGAGGACGGTCGCCGACGACGTCGCCTCGGTCGTCGCGTCGCTGGACCGCCTCGTCGACCTCCAGCTGCTGGCGAGCACCCCCGACGGCTACGTCGTGCGCGACCCCTTCCTGCGCCACGCCGTGGAGTCCTGGCTGCGCCCCAGCGTGCGACGCCGCCTGCACGCCCACATCGCCGAGCGGGCCCGCATCCCCGCCGCCGAGCGCGGCCGGCACTGGCGCGCCGCGGGCGAGGTCGAGCTCGCCACCGCCGCCGCCATCGACGCCGTGCGCGACGCGATGGCGGCCGGAGACGTCTCCGCCGCCCGCCTGCAGCTGCTCGTCGTCAACGACCTCGCCGTCGGCGTCGCACGCCCTCGGCGCCGACCTGGCCGAGCTCGAGGAGTCGCTGGCCGACGTGTGCCTGGCCGCCGGCCGGGTCGACGAGGCGGTGCAGCACTACGGGCGCGCCGCCGACTGGCTCGACGACACCGCGTCGCCCGCGGCGGAGCGGTTGCGCGACAAGGCTGCTCGTGCACAACGCTCGCTGGCCCAGGCAGCCCACGACGCGCAGCCGGAGGCCGACTCGGCGCCAGCGCCCGACGTGCCGCCCGAGCCGGACGACGAGGCACGCGAGCGCGCGGCCTGGGCCGCGGTGCTGGAGGCCGACACCGCCGGCCGCAGCGGCGCAGCGCGTCGACACCAGGTCGCGCCTGGTGCGCGAGCACCTGCTGCCCTCACGCCGCCTCGCCCGGGCCCGCGAGGTCACGGCCGAGGCCATCGCCCTCGCCGGCGGAGAGCCCGACGCGGGCCGCCGCCGTGTCGCTGCACCACCTGCCGGACGTGCTGCTCGGCAACGCCCGGCTCGCCGAGCGCGCGCTGGATGCCGCCTGGGCCGGGCTCGGACCCGGAGCGACCCGAGGTGGGCCACCTCGCGGTGCTGCGCTGCCTCGTCGGGCACGACCTGGGCCGGCGCGGCTTCGACGACCCGCTGGGAGCAGGCGATGACGCTGGCGCCACCCGGACTCCGAGTCGGTCGAGTGGACCTGGGCACGGGTGCGGATGCTCACCGAGCGCGGCTCGCTCGCCGAGGCGATCGAGGAGGACCGCCGACCGGTCCGGCCCGACACGAGCACGCTGGGCCGCCAGCTGCGGGCGCTGTCGACCGCCGGCCTGCACGCGGCGCTGGGGCGCCCGGCCGACGCCGTGCCGGGTGCTGCGCGAGGCGATGTCCGAGGCCGAGGAGGAGGGCTGCTCGCTGCTGCTGCCGGAGGTGACCGCGCGGATGGTGGTGCTCACCGCACCGACCGACCCCGACGAGGCCATCGGGCTGTTCGAGCTCTTCGACTGGGCCGTCGGGTCCGAGATCGGCCACGCCCGGGAGGGGTACCTGCGCCTGCTCGCCCGGGCCGCGGTGCGGGCCGGCCACCACGAGCTCGACCGGGCCGCCGCCGCGGCCGCCAACGCCGCCCGCATCGCCCAGGACAGCGGGCTGGTGCTGCTGGCGTCGGAGGCCTACCTGGCGCAGGCGCAGTACCTGTTCGAGGGCGGCTGGTCAGCCGGGGCCCGGGTCGCCACCGCCGGCGCCGCCCGCTGCCTGCGGGCCGCCGGCACCGTCGGCTGACGCGCGCCGCCCCACCCGCTGCGGCAGGTCGGCGCTGCGACCGAGCGCAGCACGTCGACGAGGCGCGCGGGACCCGCGGACTTCGACACGTGCGCCCGCGCGCCTGCGAGCGAGCGCGGCTCGCCACGGTGAGCGGGTCGTCGGCTGGCGCTGTGGATGACGACGCAGCGCCTCGGGGCGGGCCGCCAGCACCCGCTCGAGCACCATCCACCCCCCACCGCCGGGCATCGACAGGTCCAGGAGCAGCACGTCGGGCATGAGGCGGCCGTACGCCTCGATGGCGGCAGCGGTCTCGCCGACCTCCGCCACCACGACCAGGTCGGGCTGGCGCGACAGACTCTGTCGACCAGGCCCCAACGCAGGATCTCGTGGTCGTCGGCCACCAGGATGCGGATCATGCGCGGTGCACCCCCACCGGACGGGGAAGCGGGCGCGTCACCTCGGTGCCCCCCGTGCGGCGCCGAGCCGATGGACAGGCTGCCGCCGACGTGCTCGAGGGCGTCCTCGAGCAGGCGCAGGCCGAAGTGCCCCTCCGGGGGCGGGGCCGGCCGGGTCGAAGCCCACGCCGTCGTCGGCCACCACGATGACGAGGTCGCCCGTCGTCGACCCGCAGCGCCACGCGGGCCGTGGCGGCGCCGGAGTGCCGGCGTCACGTTGCGCAGCGTCTCGCGCAGCACGCGGTAGCCGAGCACGGCGGCGTCGATCGGCAGGGCCGTCTCGGTGACCGTCGGGTCGACCTGCAGGTCGACCTCGACGCCCGCGTACCGCACCTCGCTGACGAGCAGCTGGCTCGCCGGGAGCAGCCCGCCCTCGTGCAGGTCGGGCGGGTAGATGTCGGTGATCACCGACGCGCAGGGCGGTGATGTCGCGCTTGACGACCTCGGTGACCTTGTCGAGGTTGCGCCGCGCGTCGGAGGTGCCCGGGCCCGTCCGGCAGCGAGCCCGCCGATGGCGGGCAGGGCGTAGCCGATGCCCGCGAGGTCCTGCACCACGCCGTCGTGGAGGTCACCGGCGATCCGCCGGCGCTCCAGGGCCGAGGCGGCGACGGCGTGCCGCAGCAGGGCGGAGCGCTCGGCGCCGGCGTCGTCGATCCGGCGGGCCATCGACAGGGCCAGCGGCAGCAGGATGAGCAGCAGCAGGACGGGCCCGCCCACCGTGACGGGCAGCAGGGTGCGCAGCTGAGCCCTGGACTCGGCCTCGAGCCCGGCCACCGGCACGTAGAGCTCGAGGAGCAGCGGCTTCCCGGTGCGGTCGGTGAAGCCGTCGTAGATCTCGGCCACTTCCCCGACCTGCGGCTCGAAGTCGTTCTCCTCACGCTCCAGGGTGGTGAACTCGGCGGTCGAGCCGAGCGTCGATAGGAGGGCCGCGTCCTGCGGGCTCGAGCGGGTAGCGACGGCCGATGAGCCGCGCGTCGTCGGACCAGAGCACGGTCCCGTCCGCGGACCAGACCTTGACGCCGCATGACCGACCCGTCCGCCATCCGGGCCTTCATGACGTCGTCGAGCCGCTGCCAGGGCCTCGGGGTCCCCGTCCCTCAGGTCCTCGTCGGCCAGGGGCGCGATGATCGTCTCTGGCGACGTCAGCCGTCGTGCGCTGCGCGTGCCGGAGGATCCCTCCCCGGGTCGCCTTCTCAGCGATGACGACGGTCCCGGCGACCACCACCAGGAGGGCGATGAGCCCGAAGAGGGCGAAGCGCGCGAGGGCCCGCCAGACCTGGGACCGGCCCTCGGACGGCTCGGCGTCGACGCCGTCGCGTCGGGTCGTCGGCGCGCCATCCGCGCTGGACGGTGGCCGTCCGCGCGTCGCCCGGCGACGGGCCGGTCTCATCGCTGGGTGCCGACGGAGATCAGCCCGTAGCGGTTGGCCGTCACGACGGCCTCGAGCTGCGAGTGCGCGCCCAGCTTGGTCATGACGCTGGCGAGCGGCGCCCGGCACTCTCGACCGACATCCCGGTGCGGTGCGGCGATCGTGCGAGGGTTCAGGCCGTGGCCGAGCAGCTCGAGGACCTCCAGCTCGCCGGCGAGTGAGGCTGGGGACGGCGGGGGCGGCGGCCACGGGTGGCGTCGCGGACTGCGTCATCAGCTCGAGCATCTCCGGGGGCAGCACCAGGCTGCCGCGCCGGGCGCTGCGCAGGGCGTGCAGCATCGCGGCCAGGGCGCCGCCCTTGGGCAGGAAGCCGCAGGCGCCGGCCCGGGCCGCGCGAGCCACGACCGACGGGTCCGGGTGGCCGGTCAGGATGATGACGCAGAGGTCGGCGTAGCGCTCGGTCAGCTGGGCGGTCACCTCGATGCCGTCGCCGTCGCCGAGACCGGACGTCCATGATGACGATGTCCGGTTGCAGCGACTCGGTCAGCTGGATCGCCTCGGCCGCGGTGTGGGCGTGGCCCGACGGCCTCGAGGTCGGGCTCGCGCTCGAGTCCCATGGCGAACAGCTCGGCGAACGTCCGGTGGTCGTCGGCGATCAGGATGCGCGTCGGTGCCTCAGCCATGCCATCGTCCCCCAGCCACCATGGACGTTCCCGTCGGTCCGAGACCGGAATGCTATCGCCCGCCCGCAGGCAGGACCTGCGCTTCCGGGGAACTGGTCGGTGGGGCCGGCAGGCGGGTGCGTCCTTCCTGCCGGCTGCGACCGGGGGCACGAGCGAGCCGGTCCACGGTCACCACGCCATCGCGACGCGGCCGTGGATCGGAGCCGAGCGGCACCGCCCCGTAGACGCGGGAGTCGACCGACCCGGACCGGGCGTCGCCCGAGCACGAACACGGCGCCGTCGGGCACGGTGACCGGGCCGAAGTACAGCCCGTCGACGCGGCTGTGGTCGACCTGCGGCTCGACGACCAGCACGTCGTCGACGTAGAGCTCGGCGTCGCGGATCGCCACCTGCTGCCCGGCGACGGCCACGACCCGCTTGACGGACTCCCGCCCGTCCTGCGGGCTGGCGAAGACCACGACGTCCTCGCGGTGCACCCCGCGCAGCCGCGGCCCGATCTTGTCGACCAGGACGACGGACCCCGGGTGGAGCGTCGGCTCCATGCTCTCGCTGGCGACCTGCGCGGGGTTCGACGACGACGCCGCGCACGAGCAGGACGGCCCCGAGCACGGCCGCGACCACGGCCGCGAGCCGCACCCGGGACCGGCCGGGCGGCGGCACGCCGCATCAGGACGCCGTCGGGCGCGTCGTCGTGCCACCCGTCGTCGTACTCACCGGTGTCCGGCTTGCACGGCGCCGAGCTGATCGGGTCGTTGACGTCGACGTCGCCGCCCAACGCTGAACTGCTGCATCATGTCGTGGTCCTCGTGCGGCAGGTTGTGGCAGTGGATCATGTACTTGCCGCCGCGTCGCCGGCGCGCGAACTTCATGATCAGCCGCGACCTTCTCGCCCTCGCCGACGTACACGACGTCCTTCGGGCCGCGCTCGTAGGCGAACGGCGCGCCTGCCGTTGCGGCTGAGGATCTTGAAGTCGATCAGGTGGATGTGCAGCGGGTGGAACCAGCCGCCCGAGCTTGTTCTCGATCTCCCAGATCTCGACGTCGCCGAGGCCGGGATCGGCCAGCACGTGCGGTGAAGCCGCTGTCGACGCACGTCCTCCCAGGTCTGGCCGTTGATGCTCCAGACGTTGGTGACGTCGTCGTGCGTTGCAGCCGGATGTTCCGGACCTTCAGCCTCGGTCTGGCGGTCAGGTTCATGACCTCGTTGACCGGGGCTCAGCATCGTGCGGGATCCGTGTTGCCAGGTCGGGTCGTTCGCGTCGAAGGCGTCGTCGACGACGTCGAACGCCATGATCTTGTTGGTGTTGTCGAAGTCGCCGTTGTTCGGGTTGCTGCAGGTTCCGCAGCTCGACTGCGTGCCCGGCCGCGAACTTCGAGAAGTCGATCAGGATCTCGTAGCGCTCCGCGCCAGCCGTGCCGCCAGTCGGCGACCTGCTGCGGACCGGGCATCAGGCCGCCGTCGGTGGCGACCATGTACGACCGGCGTCGCCGTCGCGACAGGCGCGGCCGGTAGCGACCGGGACGATCGAGGCGTTCAGCACCCGGAAGCGGTAGATCCGCCGCTTGCACCTTCATCACCGGCCAGGGCTGTGCCGTTGACCAGGATGACGTCGCCCCACAGGCCCGGAGTGGTCGGTCGTCGTACAGCGAGCGAGCCGTTGGCCTGGAACATGATGTCGGAGATGGTCAGCGCCGACGTCGAACTCGCCCTGCGGCAGCAGGTCCCGCTCCATCGTCGTCGTGCAGGTGGTACTGCGCGGCCAGGCCGCGAGTAGACGTTCTGCGCGGTGTAGTGCACGCCGTGGTCGTGGTACCAGAGCGTGCGGGCGGCCTGGAAGTTCGGGTACTGGTAGTCCTTGTAGCTGCCCGGGCTGCGTGACGTCGCTGGCGTAGCCGTCGTACTGCGGCAGCGACGCCGAGCCGTGCAGGTGGGTCGAGGTGTTGAACGGGTGCCCGAACGGCGGGGTGCACGGCCGGCAGCTGGTTGCGCACCCGCAGCTTGACCCGGGTGCCCTGCGGCACGCGGATGGTCGGGCCGGGGACGCTGCCGTTGTAGCCGTAGACCGGCGTGTCCAGCCCGTTGACGATGCGGGCCATCGAGCGCTGCTCGGTCACCGTGTAGAGGCGGTACGGGCCGTCGGCGTCGCTCATCGCCGTGTACGGCAGCACCGGGGGTCGGATGAACGCCGCGGCGTACGGCTTCGGCATGTTGCGGTCGGCCAGCTTGCTGGCCGCCTTCGCCTGAAGGCCGGCGCCCAGCGGGACTGCGAGTCCGCCCACTCCCAGGATTCCCAACCCGCCGGCCATCATGGCCTCTCGTCGACTCATTCTCATGATGCTGTCTTCCTTGCGTAGTTCCGGGTCCCCTGCCGGCCCGGGTACGCGTTCCACTGTCCCCGTGGGGAGTCAACACAACGTGAAACGCGAGCGCCGCCGGCCCCGGATGGCGGTGCACGGCCCCCGGCGCGACGGCGCCCACCGCCGGCTCGCCTCGAGTCGACCGCAGCCGCCTGCCCGGGCCCTGAACGCGAGCGACCGGGCCGCACCGGTGAGCGGTGCGACCCGGTCCTGGGTTTCCGGTCCCCGGCAGTCGGAGCCGGAGCGGGTCAGCTGGTGACCGAGATGGGCCGATGACCTGGCCCCCTGGGCGGACACCACGGTGACCGTGGTGGTCGCCGGAACGGTGGTCGTCGGGTTGGGGGACCGGTGCCCACGTAGGACCACGCGCCCAGGGCGTCGACCGTGGCGAAGCCGATGACCAGGCCGCGCGCCGAGGCGAGCGTCGGGCCACCCGTCGTGTCGGTCTTGCTACCGAGCACGATCGCGACCTTCTGGCCGGCCTTGATGTCGCTGGTGCCGTTGACGCGCCACTCACCGCGGGTGCGGTAGCGGCGTCTCGGCGACCGTGAGGTTCTCCACCACCGGCCGGACGACCGTCTCGGCGCTGCTCACCGTGGTGCCGTCGACGCCGGTCACCGTGAGCCGGAACCGGAGCGGCGTCGCCGCCACCGTGGTGTAGGCGTTGTTCGGTCCCGGCGCTGTGGGGAGCGCCATGAGCGGGAAGGTGAAGGTGGGCTTCACCGCGGTGGAGCTGCTCAGCTTCACGACGTGGTCGGCCGGGATGACCTGTCCGTCGACGTTGGGGATCTGCTCCCACCGGTAGGACGCCGCACCGATGCTCAGCGAGCCGTCGAGGGTGACCTTCGTGCCACGCTGGACCGTCTGGGCGTCCCGGTCCCGGCCGAGCGCCGACCTCTGCGAGCGCGTTGACGACCTGGATGCTGACAGTCTGCGCCGGGCTTCGTCCGGAGTCACCGATCGCGACGACCGAGAACTCGTAGAGGCCGGGCCGCGAGGGCGTGAACGTCGGAGTGGCCCCGGTCAGCCCGGGGATGGCGTCGGCGCCGTCCGGCTTGGTCACGAGGGTCCACTCGAACGAGGTGGCGTCGAGCGAGCCGCTGGCGTCCAGGGTCACCGGCTGGCCGGCGATCGGGCGGGTCGGGCTCGACAGGACGGCGGCGACCGGCAGGTCCGGGGCCGTGAACGGGCCGGAGGTGCCCAGCGGCACGGTCGCGGAGCCGCCCTCGTCGGAGGTCACGGTGATGACGTGCGGCGGCGCGTCGACGCCGCCGAAGCTCGCCGACCCGCCGGTGAGGTCGCCGTAGCCCTGGACGGTGAGCTTCGCCGCCGGGTCGCTGGAGCGTGCCGCGACCTTCAGCGCTCGTGCCGTCGTAGGACGCGTCGGTGACGGTGACGACGTCGGACAGGGAGACGGTCTTGCTGCTCACCGGCACGTCGCCGGCGTTCTGCACGACGATCTTCGTGGCGTCGGCACCGCCCGTGACGGCGACGCCGGGCTTGATGGCGAAGCGACCGTAGTAGCGGCCCTCCTGGTGGGTGCTGCCACCGGCCGCGACGGTGAAGTCGTCCTCCTCGAGGGTGATGCCCTTGTAGCCCAGGTCGGGCGCGATCAGACGGATCGCCTGTCCGGTCTCGGAGGAGGCGAAGACCTCGATGACCTTGGTGCCGTCGTCCATCGTGCGGTAGGTCGCCTGCTGCACGTCGACCCCGCCCGTGCGGGCGAGCCGCCCCTGGACGTTGAACTGGGTGGTGGTGCCGAGCGTCTGGTAGTTGCCGGCGGCGTCCTTGCGCTCGACGCGCACGAGGTTGGTGCCGTAGGGGCTGCCCTTGACCGTGTGCGGGACGGCCGGGTCGCCGATGTACCGGTGCGGGCGCGCCCGGACCGGTGGTGCCGAAGGTGTCCCAGGTCAGGTAGGGGCCGACGCGGCTCCGCAGCGCGCCGCCGAAGGCGCCCCGGGGCGATGCCGATGTCCTCGGTCGAGTTGATGCCGGCCCCGTCGGTGACGGAGAACTCGTCGATGCCGTACGGGTGGGTGATCCGGTAGGTGCCGTTCGCGGCGTCCTTGGCCCGGATGCGGATGCGGCCGAAGACGACCTCGTCGCCGGCCTTGACCTGGTCGGGCGCGTAGGCGCCCTCGAGGTTCATGACGACGTCGACGGTGCCGGCGGCGCCGGCGGTGAGGCTGGCGTCGGCCATCTGGTAGAAGTGCTCGCCCGGGAAGTTGTCGGGGTACGACGTCGGGACGTCCGGGTTCGGGATCTCGTCGGCGAGCGGCTCGCACAGCGGGTCACCGGTCTGCCAGCAGCCCTCGAGGCGGATGCCGTTGCTGTCGCGGTACCAGCTCGGGAAGCCGTTGTCGGCGATCGGTCCGACCTGGACGAGGCCGCCCGCGCCGTGCGTCCGGCTGCACGACGGTGGCCTGGGCCACGAGGGCGAGGGGCGCTGCCAGCGCCGCCGCCCCCGTGATCGCCACCATGGCGCGCTTTGACGTGGTTCTCATGACTCTCCTGCTGTATCGTCGGACCGGCGCCCCTGTGCGCCGGGTACTGTGTCGACTCTTCCCGTCCGGCGTGACGCGACAGTGAAATCACGCGTCGTCACGGCAGTCAGAGGCGAGCGAGCCCGCGAGACGCCGGTCGAGGTGCTGGATGCCCGGCGTCGATGGTGACCGGAGGCGGCGTGGTCGCCGCCGTCCGGCGGAGCGGTGCGCGACAGGCCGACGGCCAACCCGGCGGCGGCCGCCATCACGACGAGCTCGACCGCCGCGAGGGCCACGAAGGCCCGGGGCCGCCACGCGGCGACGGCGGGAAGGGTGCGTCGCCGGTGCCAGTGGCCGAACACTCCGAGGGCACCGAGCAGAGCCGCCTTGGCGAGCAGCAGGCGACCGTAGGGGGTGGTCAGGAGGTCGCTCGGCGTCCTCAGTGCCACCCAGGCCATGACCACGCCGGACAGCGCCACGAGGGCGAAGCAGCCCAGGGCCACCCGGCTGTAGCGGGGCAGGGCGACGGCGAGCACCTGCGACGAGCGCAGGTAGACCCCCAGCGCGAGCAGGCCACCCACCCAGACGCGGCGGTGACATGCGTGGCCAGCCCGACCACGGCGGCGACCTGCTGGTCGCCGTGGCCGGTGTGGCCGGTGAGGAGCGGGGGGAGCAGGCCCCCGACGGCGGTGACCAGGAGCAACCGGCCCATGGTGACGACTGGCACCGGCGAGCACCGAAGGCCACCAGGGCTGCCAGCCAGGCGGGAGGACAGCAGGGCGCGCGTCTGCGGGAGCTCGGTGGCCAGTGCCAGCATGTCGGGCGCGAGCACCTTCCACACCGGCAGCCCGGTCACGTCCGAGAGCACGAGCAGCACGCTGAGGGCCCCGGCGCCCGCCCACGCGGCCGACCAGCGGCCCGCGGTCCGGACCAGCCGCTGGGCCTCGTCGGACAGCACGCCGGCGGCCGGAGGAGGACGACGGCGACGACGAGCACGCCGATCGTGGCCATGGCAGCGATGTCGTAGACGGTGCGCAGCACGAGCAGGCCCCACCGGCTGAGCACGCCGGGGTCGGCGAGGACGGGCGGCACCGCCGCGCCCCCGACCACCGCTGCGGCGGTGAGCCGCAGCGCGAGGCCGCGGCGGCCGCGACGGCGAGGTGGCGCCGGCTCGGGGCGAGCGGCCGGGTTCGCGCCACGCTCAGCGACCGGCCGGCCGTGGGCCGGGGTGCCCCGGCGGCGAGATCCGTCGGGGTGAGCCGATTCGGGTGAGGCGCGCATAGTCGAGGTCCGCCGAGGTCGTCATCGTTGGTGCTCCTGTCCCCTGTCAGTGGCTCGACAAGGGTGTGCGGAGCACGTGATCCGGGCGTGAAATGCGGGGGAGTGCGGAACGGTAGCCAGGGCAACCACTTCCGCACTCGGGGCGAGAAGGGCGCCTCACCAGCCCCAGGAGCCGGGGACCCCCTTGAACGGGCCGACGACCCGCGAGGTGATCCAGCCGCCGTAGAAGCCGCCCTCCTGGGGCTGCACCACCTCGCCGTCGACCGTGCACCGCTGCATCGCGCCCGGCATCACCGCGACGTACCCGGCGATGGCCTCGAAGCCGGGGCTCGGGGTCGGGTAGGTCCACGCGGCCGGGGCGCGACGGCATCCCCGCCGTGCACGTCGAAGTACGCGGCCTGGCCCTTGAACTCGCACCACGACGACCCCTCGGTGGGGCGCAGCGCACCCGGCTCGAAGTCGTCGGCCGGCAGGTAGTAGGTCGGCGGGTGGCTGGTCTCGAGCACCCGCAGCGACCGGGTCGACGCGGCGATGCGCACGCCGCCGAGCCACACCTCGACGCTCTCGGCGCTCGGCTCGACCCGCGGCGGGCGGGGGTAGTCCCAGACCGACTCCTGCCCCGGCCCCGGGGTCTCGGGCACCGGATGCCGGGCCACGGTCAGTCCCGCTCGACCCAGCGGTCGACGGCCCAGACGATCGCGAAGGCCAGGCCCGGGTCGGCGCCGTCGGCGACGTCGACGGTGTACTTGTCGCGGACGGTGACCCACTTCTGGGTGATCCGCACGACGTCGCGGCCGCCGCTGGTCACGGTGTAGTTCTTCTCGATGAACTGGCCGGTGAGCTGCCAGGGCTCGCCGTTGGCCATCTCCATCGTCATCTTGTCCTTGACCATCGAGAACGTCTTGGCCTTGAGCGAGGCGACCTCGGTGCCCGAGGCGTCGGTGATCGACATCTTCTTCGGGATGCCGAGCAGCTGGCCCTTCACGTGTAGATCACGCTGCCGTCGCCGGCCTGCACCTCGGCCTTGGGGCGCGGGCCGATCTTGCCGTCGACGAAGAACAGCTGGGCCTCGGTGTCGGGGTCGAGCACCGCGAAGTCGCGGCCGGCGCCGAACTTGCTCTTCATGAGGTACCGGGTGAAACCGGCGGGGGCTGCGGGGATGTCGCCCATGGCGGGCCTCCATCGAGAGCGGGCTCGCCAGCCTAACCACGCCGCGCGGGGCGGCCAGGGGCCGTGACGACCCCCACCCGCCCCGCGGCGGACGGTCTGCGCGGCCCGGTCAGCCCCGGCCGAGCCGGCGCAGCGTGCCGACCCGCTGCTCGTACTCCTTCTCGTCGATCTCCCCCGCCGCGAACCGGCGGGCCAGGTCGGCCTCGGCCGTGTGCACGGGGTCGCGGTGCGGCGGGCCCGCCCCACCCGCGGCGGCGCCCGAACACGCCGAACACGAGGAAGAGGAAGAGCGCGAAGAAGAAGAACCCGAACGAACGGGAAGAACGGGAACCACCCGTAGCCGCCGTTCCAGGGGCCGGGGTGCGCGGACAGGGACTGGGCGAGGGTCGTGACGGTGGTCATCGGTCGCTCCTTGGGGTGCTCGGGACTGTGGCACCTCCATGCTTCGCCGGGGCGGCCGGCGCGAATCCCCCTGCGGGAGGCTCCTGCCGCACTCCCCCGGCGGTATCCGCACGTGCGGGGTTGTGGCGTCAGATCGGCGACGTGACAGCAATCCCGCACGTGCGGGGTTCTGCGGAGGCGTACGCGCTAGTCGTCGGACCAGCCGGGGCGGACCAGGCCCGACTCGTAGGCGAGCACGACGAGCTGCGCCCGGTCGCGCACCTGCAGCTTGACCATCGCCCGCGACACGTGGGTCTTGGCGGTCGCCGGGCGAGACGACCAGCCGGTCGGCGATCTCGTCGTTCGACAGCCCCTCGCCGACCAGCGCCACGCACCTCGCGCTCGCGCTCGGTCAGCGCGGCCAGCCGCTCGGCGGCGCGCGCCCGGCGCCCGGCCGGCTGCGGGAGGCGAACTCGCCGATCAGCCGGCGGGTCACCCGCGGCGACAGCAGCGCGTCGCCGCCGGCCACGGCCCGCACCGCGCGCGAGCAGCTCGGTCGGCTCGGTGTCCTTGACGAGGAACCCGCTCGCCCCGGCCCGGATCGCCTCGAAGACGTACTCGTCGAGGTCGAACGTGGTGAGCACGACCACCCGGGTGGCCGCCAGCGCCGGCTCCGCGGCGATCCGGCGGGTCGCCTCGAGGCCGTCGATGCCCGGCATCCGGATGTCCATCAGCACGACGTCGGGGCGCAGGTCGCGCGACCAGGTCGACCGCCTCCTGCGCCGTCGGCCGCCTCGCCGACGCACCGTCGATGTCGGGCTCGGCGTCGAGCAGCGCGCGGAGCCCGGCCCGCAGCAGCGCCTGGTCGTCGGCGAGCACCACCCCGATCACGGGGCCACCGCCGTCGGGAAGCTCGCGACGACCCGCAGCCCGCCGAGCGGTGACGGCTCGAGCCGCACCTCGCCGCCGAGCGCCGCCGCCCGCTCACGCATGCCCCGGATGCCGTTGCCCTCGGCGAGCGCGCCCGACGTCACCGACGCCGCGGCCGTCGTCGTCGACGCGTGACGACGAGCCGGCCCGGCCGGTGCTCGACGACGACCTCGGCCCGGTCGGCCCCCGAGTGCCGCACGACGTTGGTGACCGCCTCCTGCACGACCCGGTAGGCGGCGCAGCTCGACCCCGGGCGGCAGCGGCTCGGGCGTGCCGGTGACGTGCGTGGTGAGGTCGAGGCCGGCGTAGCCGGGTGCGCTCGACGAGGTCGTCGAGGGCCGCGAGGCTCGCGGCCGGGTGCCGCGGGGCCGGCGCCGTCGCCCTCGCGCAGCACCTCGATCAGCGAGCGCAGCTCGACCAGCGCCTCCTTGCTGGCGCCCTTGATGACGCGCAGCGCCTCGTCGACCTGCTCGGGGTGCGTGCCGCGCAGGTGCAGCGCGACCGAGGCCTGCACGTTGATGAGCGACATGTGGTGGGCGACGACGTCGTGCAGCTCGCGCGCGATCCGCAGCCGGTCCTCCCCGGCCCGGCGACGGCGCTGCTCGGCGAGCGCCCGACGGTGGGTCGATCGCCCGCTCGCGCGCGCACCCGGCCGACCTCGGCGAGGGTCAGCACGAGCAGCGCCCAGGCCAGGGTCGCCGTCGGCGGCAGCCCACGACCACGCCCGGTCGGGGTCGAGCGCCAGGGCCACCCCGTGCGCGACCAGCACCGCCAGCCGCGACGAGCCACGCGACCAGCCGGTGCCCGGTCACGCACGGCTGCGACGAGGGCGACCACGAGCGAGAGCACGACCGGGCCGTAGGGGTAGCCGAGCACGAGGTAGGCCGCCGGTCGCCGGCCCGACCACCACCGTCACGAGCGGTACCCGGGCCCGCGGTCATCAGGGCCAGCGCGACGGGACCGGCGAGCAGCAGCACGAACGCGAGCAGGTCGAGGGGGCGTCGCTCCGGCTGGGCGCGTGCGGCGCCGAGGCTGCCCACGACCTGGACGACGGCGAGCACGACGGCCATCGCGACCTGCGGCGGTCGGCCCGGCGCCCCACGGGCCGCGGCCCGCCCACGGCGGGCCCGAACCCGGCATCCGGCGACGGCACGGCCCGTGCCCACCCACGCGCGGTCGCCGACCGGCGCGGGCGGCGTGCGGGGGGTCGGGCCGGGCATGCGACCAGCGTAGGGAGGAGCGGTGCGTCGGCGGTCGTCCTGCCGGCGGCGGCAGGCGCGGCTACTCCCCCGGGAGTACGTCAGGTCGGCATCAGCCCGGCGCGGCTCGCGAGCAGCGCCGCCTGGACGCGGTCGCGGCTGTGGGTCTTGGCGAGCACGCTGCCCACGTGGGTCTTCACCGTGCTGGTCGACAGGTGCAGCCGCCCGGCGATCTCGTGTTGTTCAGCCCCAGGCCGATCAGGGCGAGGACGTCCGCCTCCCGCGGGGACAGGCAGTACGGAGCCAGGTCGGCACCCGGTGCTGCCCACCGGCTCGCACCCGGGCGAGCACCGCCCGGGTCACCTCGGGAGAGAGGATGGAGTCGCCGTCCGCGACCGCCCGCACCGCCCGGACGAGGTCGGCGCCGCTGCAGCGCTTGAGCAGGAAGCCCCGGGCGCCCGCCGCGATGGCGTCGAGGACGTAGTCGTCCTGGTCGAAGGTGGTGACCACGATGACCGCCGGCGCGTGCGGGAGTGCCTGCAGGGCGCGGGTCGCCGCGAGCCCGTCGAGCACCGGCATCCGCACGTCGACGAGCGCGACGTCGAGCCGCGGGTCGGCACGGACGGCATCGAGGAAGGCGCGCCCGTCCTCCGCCAGCACCGCCACCTCGACGTCGGGCTGGGCGGACAGGATCATCGCGAAGCCCTCGCGCACCAGCTGCTGGTCGTCGACGACGGCGACCCGGATCACGGGAGCGCCGCCGGGGCACCGGTCGGCAGGTAGACGTCGACCATGGCCCGCCGCCCGGCCGCTCGCTGATCGACCAGTGCCCCGCGCCGGCGGTGACCCGCTCGTCGATCCCGACGAGCCCGGAGCCGCGCGCGGTGAGCGGCGCGGCAGACCGACCCCGTCGTCGGCCACCCGCAGGTGCACGTAGCGCCCGGCCGACGCGGCAGGTCGACCCACGCGTGGGTCGCGCGGCGTGGCGGGTGATGTTGGTCATCGCCTCCTGGGCGATGCGGTACACCGTGAGCAGGGTGCCTTCGGAAGCGACCAGCTGGGGGTCCACGTCGACCTCGACGGCCACCCCCGAGTGGCGCAGCGGGGCGGCGAGCAGCTCGTCGACGTCCGAGAGCCGGGGCGGGGCCGAGACGGCGAGCGGTGCGTGGGGGTCCCGCAGGTGCACGACGAGGGCGTCGAGCTCGGTCAGCGCGGTGCGGCCCAGGCCACCGATGGCCTCGAGCGCCGACCTCGGGTCGCCCACGAGGCCCGCCTCGGCCTGCACCACCATGGCGGTGACCTGGTGGCCGACGACGTCGTGCAGCTCGCGCGCGACGGCGGTGCGTTGCTCGAGCCAGCGGGTCTGGCCCCGCAGCAGCCCGGCCTCCCGCTCGAGCGCCCGGCCCTGCACCCGGGACCGGAGCAGCAGGCCGCCCAGCCCGCCGATGAGGACACCGATGAACGCGGACAGCACCTCGCCGTTCGGCGTGATGACCAGCGAGAGCACGGCCCCGGCGAACCCGTAGGCCCACCCCCGCCAGGCGACGTCCTGGCGGTCCTCGGCCACGGCCACGAGCACGGCCGCCCCGACGGTGAAGGCGAGCCAGGGCGCGCCACCGGTCCACGTCGCGGCGAAGGCCGCACCGAGCCCGAAGGCGGTGGTCCGCTGACGGGGCGGCACGATCGGCGCTGCCACCGCGAGCAGGGCGATGAAGGCCGCCCAGCCCTCACTGCTGGTCGGCTCGAACACGGACGACGACATGGCGAAGCCGGCCGCGACCGCGGCCAGCCCGTACATCAGCTGGCGGGCCCCGAGGCGGTGCGCCGCCACCGGCAGCGCCGGCAGCCGCAGCGCCGGGCGACGCGGTGCGAACGAACGGATGGCCACGTCGACAGTCTGCTCGGCCCCGGCCGCCCTGTCATGGCCCACCGCTGCGGCCGGTACCCGGGTACCGGCCCACCCGAACTCGTGGGTACCGCGGTCGTGGCGGGGCGGAGCCTCACGGTGGTGGTGGCGGCGCGGGGCGCGCAGGACCGTGGTCGGATGATCACCTACGCGGTCCCGGGCCGCGGCCGGCCCACTCCGACGGCACCGCCGAGCCCTGGTCGACCTGGCCCAACCTCGTCACGCTGGTGCGGACGGTGGTCGCCGTGGGGCTGGGTGCCGTCGCGATGTCCGCAGCCGACGTCCGACTGCTGGCGCTCGCCTACGCCGTCTACTGGGTCGGGGACGTCGCGGACGGGTGGCTGGCCCGCCGGCTCGGCCAGGAGACGAGGACCGGCGCGGTGTTCGACATCGTGGGCGACCGGGCCTGCACGGTGCTGCTGTGCGCCGGCCTGGTCGCGGCCCGGCCGGGACGCATGGCTCGTGGGCACGGTCTTCCTCGTGTCGTTCGCCGTGGTCGACACCATGCTGTCGTTGTCCTTCCTCCGCTGGAACCTGTTGGGCCCCAACGACTTCCACCTGGTCGACCGCACCGTGTGGCTGGTGAACTGGTCGCCCGTCGCCAAGGCCGTGAACACGGCCGGTGTCGTGGGGCTGGCCGTGCTCGGGGTGTACCGCCTCGCCCTCCTGCTGGCCGTGGTCGTCCTGGTCGTCAAGGTCTGGTCGAGCGCTCCGGGTCGTGCGCCTGCTGGAGCGCCGGGCGCTCACGTGCATCTCCCGTGAACGCCGCGGGGGCCCTCCTCGCGCTGGCCCTCGCGACCGGCGATGGGTCTCGGCTCGGCGCTGGTGCCGTTCCTCAACGCCGAGGCCTACGCCGTCGTGGCCGCGGGGACGGCGCCGGCGCTGGGGGTGGCGCTCGCCCTGGCTGTCGGCCAGACGGCCGGGAAGCTGGTGCTGTTCGAGTCGGCCCGGCGCGGCTCCGAGCGGTGGGCGGTGCGCGAGGAGTCGTCGCGCCGGGCCCGGTGGACGGCGCGGGTCGGCCGTGGCTCACGTCGCCCCGCAGACGGGCCCACCGGTCGTGCTGCTGTCCGCCACGCTCGGAGTGCCACCGCTGGCCGTGGTCTCCCTCGCAGCCGGTGCCTGCGGCCAGCGACGCGGGCTGTTCGCGATGCTGGTGCTCACCGGCCGGTCCGTGCGGTTCACCGCGATCGTGCTCCCTGCGGCACAGCTCTTCGGATGAGGGCAGCGCGCGCGGCCGGGGCGCCCGGCGCCAGCGCGCCCGATCGACGACGCGACCGTTGCCGGGGCGCTCAGTCGCCGGGGCGGACTCCGCCGACCGACATGGCGTCGAGCAGGGCCTGCTCGAAGGCCGGCACCGACCGCCGAGGGCCGCCAGGCCCGTGGGGCCGAGCAGCACGGTGCGAGAGCCGTCGCGCGGACCCCGACCACCGCCGGCAGGCCGGACACCGACCAGGCGTGGCGCTCGTCGTCGCTCGCCTCGTTGCGGTGCACCAGGCGCATCGGGACGGGCAGCCGCGCGACCATCGCGTCCCACTCGGGCCGGCGGCGCACCGAGCCGTGGGTGATGTCGCACAGCGAGCAGCTGGTGCGCCCGAGCAGGTGGCCGACGACGTAGGTGACCTCACCGACGACCCCGCCGTCCGCGTCGTAGACGCCGACGACCTCGACCACGGGCTGCACCATGCGCGACACGGTAACCCGGCGCCGCGCGGCACCGCTGCGACCTTCGACGGCGAGCGCCGGCCCGGCCGTGCGGTCAGGGCCTCAGGCGGATGCCGGGTCGGCGCCGGCCGCGGGTCGGTGGTCGCCGCCGGTTCGTCGTCCTCGGGACTTCGCCGTGGCGGGTCACGAGGGCGGTGAGGGGCAGCCGGAAGGTCGCGAGCAGCCCGACGACCAGCGCGAGGCCGCGCCGGTCGTCACCCGGCTGGCGTGGACCATGGCCTGCGCTCGCGGCGTCGCCGGCGGCGGGGTCGGGTCGGCCCGCAGCCCGACGATCGCGATGCCCGCGGACTCCTTGACCGCGGCCGTCAACGAGCCGACCGAGGCCGACGGGAGGCCGAGCGCGTCGAGCCGTTCCTGGGTGGCCGCGGCCGAGCCGGCCGATGAGGCAGGCCGCCGAGCAGGGCCACCCCCAGCGCCGAGCCGATCTGGCGGACCGACTGCAGCCCGGAGGCCAGCCCGCTCTCGTCGAGGGGCACGTCGCGCAGGAGCAGCGAGGTGAGCTGGGCGGTCGCGAACCCCACGCCGACGCCGTACACGAACAGCCAGGTGGTCAGCAGCCAGGTCGGCGGGTCGAGGCTCAGCGTGGCCGGCGAGCCCACCCACGGCGATCGCCTCGAGGAGCAGGCCGGTCTGCACGATGGCCCGCTGGCTCATCCGGTGGGAGAGCTGGGGGAGCGCCCCGAGGCCAGGAACGTGCCCGACGGCCAGTACGAGGATCACGCCGCCGGTGCCGCAGCGCCGAGTAGCCCAGCGTGCCCTGCATCAGCAGCGGCAGGGTGAAGAGCAGCCCGAACTCGCCGAAGGCGACGACCAGGGCGGCGATGACCCCGGCGCGGAAGGTCGTGAGGCGGAAGAGGCCGAGGTCGACCACGGATGTGCCGGCCGGCGGCCTGGCGGCGCAGCTCGACCACGACGAACACCGGCGATCAGCGACCAGCCGCCGACGAGCGCGAACGGGACCGGTGAGAGGGCGCCGTCGTCCGTGCGCCACCAGCCGTACAGGACGACTCGATCAGGGCGAAGACCAGCGCCGCCCATCCCGAGCGCCGACAACAGCACGCCGGGGAGGTCGGAGCCCGGCTCGGCGGACTCGTCCCGCTCTCGGGGACCGCCTTCACGATGCCGACGAGCACCAGCAGGCCCACGGGGATGTTGAGCCAGAACGCCCACCGCCAGGAGACGTCGGTCGCGAGCCAGCCGCCCACGCAGCGGCCCGACGGCGGCCATGCCGCCGATCGCCGAGCCCCAGACCGCGAAGGCGATGGTGCGCGCCCGGCCGTTGAAGTGGCGTTGAGGATCGACAGCGTCGACGGCACCACCATCGCGGCGCCGATGCCCTGGACGAACCGGGCGCTGATCAGGGTGGCGGCGTTCGGCCGAGGCCCGCCACGACCGAGGCGGCCATGAAGAGGACCAGCCCGATCGGCGAAGAGCCGACGCCGCCCGTGGAGGTCGCCGATCCGACCGACGGTGACCAGGAGGGCGGCGAACATCAGCGAGTAGACCGCGTTCATCCACTGCGCCTCGGACGCCGTCAGGCGCAGGTCCTCGATGACGACGGGCAGCGCGACGTTGACGATCGTCGCGTCCATGATGACCAGCGAGACGCCGAAGCCGAGGTCAGCAGGGTCGCCCAGTCGCGCCGGGTCATCACGGAGGTGACAGCGACGTCGGGCGTGCCCGATGACATGGCCGCAGTGTCCCAACGGCCCGGCCCGCCCGCAGAGAACCGTGGTGCGCGCCACGGCCGGGCCCCGCCACTCCGCCCAGCGCTGCCAAGGGCCCAGGATGCCGCGCGCCTGGCCGCGCTGGACCTCCGGCTGCCGCTCGTGGTGCGCCGTCCGTCGCTGACCTGCCGGAGGTCGGGCGTTCACGGCCGACGGGGTGCCAACGCGCGGCTGACCGCGCTCCCGGCACCCCTGCGTCACCAGCACCCCAACCAAGGGTGGCGAACGCGCGGCTGACCGCGCGCCCGGCAGCGTCACCAGCACCACCGAGGGTGGCGAACGCGCGGGACCGCGCGCAAGCCGGCGGTGCCTGACGTTGGTCCTTGCGATCAGAGTCCGAGGGCGTCGAGCACGGTCGTGTAGCGGTGTACCTCGTCCTGGAGCCGGTCGGCGTCATGGGGGAGGTGCTCGTCGGTCCGGGTCAGGAGCCGGAAGAGCAGGCCGCGTGCGACAGCGGCGATCGGCACGCCGAGCTCGCGCGGGAGGTGTGCCGTGGCGCCGTGCCAGCACAGGGCGTCGGCGACCACGATGCCCTCGGCGTAGGACGCCGGTCGCCAGTAGGGCGAGACGTCGATGATGCCGGGCGGCTCCCCCGGCGCGAGGAGCACGTTGTCGGTCAGGTCGCCGTGCACGAGCTGCGCAGGCCCGAGGGATGCCGGGGCCGCCAGAGCAGCCCGCAACCGCGCGACCAGCTCGTCCCGCCCCGGCGCGACCGAGGCTGGGCCCTCGTCCCACGCGGCCCGGTCCGCCACGGCCCACGGGTCGGTGCGCTGGTCGAGCAAGGCCGGGCGCACCAGCGAGGCGGTCGCAGCGTGCAGGGCCCGGGCGGCCGCGACGACCCGGCGCCAGTCGGCCACGCCCTCGGAGGCCGTGGCGCCGGGCAGCACCGAGACGGCGCCCCACCCCTCGACGACCCAGGCCCCGTCCGCGGCCCGATGCACCACCGGCAGCCGGAAGCCGTCCGTGCTCGACCGTCGCGAGGTCCGTTCCGAGCCACTCCTGGAACGCCGGGTCGACGTCGGGCTTGAGCACGCAGTCGCCGGCCCGCCACGAACGCCCCTGCCCACCGGACAACGGCACCGCAGGGCCGACCACGCCGAAGGCAGCCAGCACCCCCGGCGGCGGTGCGCTGACGACGCTCACGACGGCATCCTCCCAACCCCGTGCGGCCGAACGGCGAAGGCCCCCTCGACCGGCGTCGTGGGGGCCTGACCTGCGGTGCTGCTGTGGAGCCGCCTAAGGGAATCGAACCCTTGACCTATTCATTACGAGTGAATCGCTCTGGCCGACTGAGCTAAGGCGGCGGGCGCCGAGCGGGCTCGGGCACGCCGCACGAGTATACGGAGTGCGACCGCACGACCGCGAATCCCGGCGTCCGCGCCGGCGCGGCGCTCAGCAGCGCAGGCCGTCCTTGGGCACCGTGCCCTTGAGGTAGTAGGCGTCGACGGCGTCGTCGACGCAGTCGTTGGAGCGGGTGTAGGCCGTGTGCCCGTCGCCGTCGAAGGTGATCAGCGAGGCGTCGGCCAGCTGGTCGCGCAGCCGCACCGACCACTCGTAGGGCGTGGCGGGGTCGCGGGTGGTGCCGATGACGACGATCGGGGCGGCGCCCTCCGCGGTGATCTTCTCGGGCGTGCCGGTGGCCTTGACCGGCCAGACGCCGCACGGCAGCGAGCTCCACATGAGGAACGGGCCCCAGGTGGGCGCCTCCTTCAGCGACTCCTCGGCGAGGCGGCGGCGCTCGGCGAGGTCGCTGGTGTCGGCCTTGTCGAGGCAGTTGACCGCGTAGATGACCTCCATGATGTTGCCGGCGTACTGGCCGCCCGGGTTGCGGTCGGCGTACTGGTCGGCCAGCTGCATCAGGGCGGTGCCGTCGCCGCCGACGGCGTCGCGCATGGCGTCGACGAGGGTCTGCCACGCGCCCTGGTCGTACATCGCCGCGGCGATGCCGAGCGAGGCCCAGCCCTCGGTGAGCCGGGGCACCGCGTTGTCGCCGGTGCGCGGCAGCGGGCTCTCGTCGACCGAGGCGAGGAAGGTGCGCAGGCCCTTCATCACGGCATCCACGGAGTCACCGAGCGGGCAGTCGCCCTCGCTCGACGCAGTAGGCCGCCCACTGCCGGGTCGCCAGCTCGAAGCCCTTGGCCTGGCCGAGGTTGAGCTCCTCGGGGGTGAGGTCGGGGGCGACGACGCCGTCGAGCACCATCCGGCCGACGTTCGTCGGGAACAGCCCGGCGTAGACGGTGCCGAGGTAGGTGCCGTAGGACTTGCCGAGGTAGGTGAGCTTCTCCTCGCCGCAGGGCGGCGCGCAGCACGTCCATGTCCTGGGCGGCGTCCTCGGTCGACACGTGCGCGAGCAGCGGCCCGGCGTTGGCGCCGCAGGCCTGCGGCGAAGCCCTGCGCGCGGTCTGCGCGAAGGCCTGCTCCTCGGCGGGGTCGTCGGGGGTCGGGTCGGTGCCGAGGAAGGCGTCGAGCTCGGCGGTCGGTGAGGCAGTCGATGGGCGCGGAGCGACCGACGCCGCGCGGGTCGAAGCCGACGACGTCGTAGGCGCTCGCGCACGCCCTTGCCGACGATGAAGTCGGCGGCCCGCGCGTAGTCGACGCCGGACGCCGCCCGGGCCCACCGGGGTTGACGACGAGCGACCCGAGCCGCTTGCCCGCCTTGCGCGCCGGCACCTTGACCAGGGCCAGCTCGATGGTGTCGCCCTGCGGGTTGTCGTAGTCGACGGGCACCTCGAGGGTCGCGCACTGCGCCCCCTCGCAGTCGGCCCAGTCGAGCCGCTGGGTGTAGAAGCGCGACAGCGCCTCCGACCCGGGGGGCGGGCTCTGCGGGGTGACCGACACCGACGGGGTGCTGCCCGAGGCGCGCGATGCCGTCGAGCGACCGAGCACCCGGACAGGCACGAGGGCGGTGACCGTGGCCCCCACGAGGGCGGCGACGCGGCGACGCTTCATGGGCGCACGATAGGCGAGCGTCTGGGCGCCCGTCCGAGGCAGGCCAGGTCACGAATCGGCACGTGATCGGCCGCCTCAGCGGGGCAGCCGCAGGTCGAGGGCCATCGCCTCGAGCGCGAGCAGCGGGTTGACGTTGGCGCCGATCCGCTCGCGGGCCGTGCCGATGGCGTCCATCGCGCGCGAGCAGCTCGTCGGGCCCGAGCAGCTCGGACACCCGCTGCACCACCTGGCGGCTGTCCTCGTTGACCAGCGCCGAGCCGGCGCCGGTGCGCACGACGAGCGCGTCGCGGTAGACCGACAGCAGGTCGACCAGCGCGCGGTCGATGACGTCGCGGGTGAACCGGGTGGCCCGGGCCTTCTGCTCCTTCTCGAGCGAGCTGAGCTGCGAGCGGATGTGCGGCGGCTGGGTGCGCGCGCTCGGGTCGGCGCCGAGCATCTCCATCAGGCGCACCTTCTCGGCGGCGTCGCGCTCGCTCGACGCGGCCGCCGACTCCTCGGCCGCGATCGTCATCAGGTCGCTGGCCGCGCCGATCGCGTCGCCGACGCTGACGATGCGGGTGGCCAGGGTGATGACGTCGTGCCGCCGGATGCGGGCGTGCTCGTCGCGGGCCAGCCGCGCGGCCAGGCCGACGTGCGACTGGGCGGCGCGCGCGGCGTACAGCGCCATCGACGGGTCGACGCCGTCGCGGCGGGTGAGCAGGTCGGCGACCGCCTCGACCGGCGGGGTGCGCAGCCGCACGTGCCGCGACCGCGAGCGGATGGTGATGATGACGTCCTCGACGCGAGGGGGCGCACAGCATCCACACGGTGCGCGGCGCCGGCTCCTCGAGCGCCTTGAGCAGGGCGTCGGCGGCGCGCTCGGTGAGCCGGTCGGCGTCCTCGACGACGATCACCCGGAAGCGGCCGACCGAGGGGCGGTGCGGCCGCGAGCGCCACGAGGTCGCGGGCCTGCTCGACCTTGATCGACAGGCCCTCGGTGGCGATGACGTCGACGTCGGCGTGGGTGCCGCCGAGCGCGGTGCGGCACTCGCGGCACTCGCCGCAGCCGCCGTCGGGGCACAGCAGCGCCGCGGCGAAGGCCCGGGCGGCCACCGAGCGGCCCGACCCCGGCGGGCCGGTGAACAGCCACGCGTGGGTCATCGCCTCCGGGGTGCGCACGGCGTGCTCGAGCGTGGCGACCGCGCTCTCCTGGCCGATGACGTCGCGCCAGACGCTCACGGGTCGACCAGCCCCATCGCCTCGAGGCCGGTCGAGCACGACGTCGTGCAGGCGCTCGGGCGGCTCGGTGCCGTCGACGACGAGGTAGCGCTCGGGGTGGCCGGCCGCCATCGACAGGAAGTGCTGGCGGATCGCGTCGTGGAAGGCGTCCTCCTCGGACTCGAGCCGGTCGTGGGTGTCGCCGCGCCGGCGCCGGCCCTCCTCGGCGGTGATGTCGACGACCACGGTGAGCGCGGGCACGAGGCCGTCGACGGCCCACATCTGCAGGTCGTGCACCTCGGCGGCCCCGAGGTCGCGCCCGGCGCCCTGGTAGGCGACCGAGGAGTCGGTGTAGCGGTCGGTGATGACGACCTCGCCGCGCTCGAGCGCCGGGCGCACCAGCTGGTCGACGTGGTGCGCCTTGTCGGCGGCGAAGAGCAGCGCCTCGGCCCGCGGCGAGACGTGGTCGCCGTGCAGCACGAGGTCGCGGATGGCGGCGCCGAGCTCGGTGCCGCCCGGCTGGCGGGTGACGACGACCGTCGCGGCCGCGGGCGCGCAGCGCCTCGGCGAGCAGCCGCACCTGCGTCGACTTGCCCGCGCCGTCGCCGCCCTCGAAGGCGATGAACAGCCCGTCGCGTCCCGTCACGGTGGCGAGCCTAGGCCAGCGCCGCGACAGCCGGTGCGCGGCCTCCGCCCGGGCCGGACGCCGCCGTCGAGAGTAGAGAACACGCCGCGTGCGACGAGCCCCGCGCGGCGTGTTCTCTACCCTCGACGGGTGGGGCGGGGCGGTGCGGGGCGGGATGCCGGTCGGCGCCGGATGCCGGTCAGGCGCCGGTGAGGTTGTCGCGGGCCCACAGCGCCGCGCTGGTGCGGTCGAGCACCCCGATCTCGCGGAACACCCGCCCGAGGTGGGCCTTGACGGTGCGCTCGGTGATGCCGAGGGCCCGGGCGATCTGCTTGTTGGCCAGGCCCTGCGCGACCAGGCGCAGCACCTCGGTCTCGCGCGGCGAGAGCCCGTCGGCGACCCCGGACCCGGGCGGGCCGCCGCCGTTCGCGGGGAGCAGGGCGGCGGCGACCCGGGGGTCGATCGGCACGTGCCCCCGGGCGGCGGCGCGCACCGCGGCGAGCAGGTCGGCGGGCTCGGAGTCCTTGAGCACGTAGCCGATCGCCCCGGCCGCGAGCACCTCCTTGACCCGCTGGCGGTCCGAGAAGCTGGTGAGCACGAGCACCTTCGTGCCCGGCCGCCGGGCGAGCACGGCCCGGGTGGCCTCGACGCCGTCCATCTCGGGCATCGAGAGGTCCATGAGCACGACGTCGGGGCCGATGCCCTCGACCGACTCGACGGCCTCGCGGCCGTTGCGCGCCTCGCCGACGACGGTGATCTCGGGGTCGGACTGGAGCAGCGTGGTCACCCCGGCCCGCACCAGCTGGTGGTCGTCGACGAGCAGCACCCGGATCACGAGACGGCCCCGAGCTCGCCGTCGAGCACGAGCCGCCAGTGCGTGCCGCGGCCCGGGGCGCTGGACACCTGCAGCAGCGCACCCGGCACCGACGCGGCATCCGCGAGCAGGTGCAGGCCGAGGTGGCCCTCCGCGCGGCACCGAGCACCTCGGCCACGTCGAACCCCACCCCGTCGTCCACGACGTCAAGAGTGACGGATGCCGGGCCGTCTCGGTGGAGCGACACGGTGACGGTTGCCGGGCCGGCGTGCTTCGCGGCGTTGCGCAGGCACTCCTGGGCGACGCGGTGCACGAGGCGCTGGGCGTCGGTCGACAGGGCCAGGTCGTCCTCGTCGGCGGCGTCGACGTGCACCACGAGGTCGTCGCGCCGGGTGGTCTGGGCGAGGTCGAGCAGGGCGGCGACGATGCCGGAGCGGGCCAGGCTGGCCGGGTAGATGTCGACCAGGAGGGTGCGCAGCGACCGGATGCTCGAGCGCACCGCCGCCGCGGCCGCGTCGAGGTCGCGGGCGAGGGCGCTCTGGCCGTGCACGCTGGCGGTCGCGGAGGCTCCCGCGACCGTGAACGACGTGGCCGCGAGCTCCTGGACCGGCCCGTCGTGCAGGCTGGCGGCGATCCGCCGTCGCTCGTCGGCGCTGGCGTCGACGGCCCGCTGGAGCAGCTCGATGTGCTGCTCCTCGGCCCGCCGCAGGCGCTTGCACCAGCGCCCACACGAGGGGCGCCACGATGACGACGAGGAGCAGGAGGCTGCTCGCGGTGACCCCGGCGAAGCCGCGCCACAGCTGGGTGGTGCGCTCGCCGACCGGGTCGTAGGACGCGTACAGCTCGAACAGGGCGGTCTGCTCGTCCGGGGTCCAGACCGGGCGGTAGACCTCGAGCGCACGTTCGCCGTCCTCGAAGGCGTTCTCGGAGGAGTCCAGGTCGGACACGTCGGCCACGGTCTCCTTCCGGTCGAGGGCACGACGCTGCTCCTCGCTCAGCGGGAAGGTGCGCCCGATGAGCTGGCTCTCGTCGGCGTAGAGCACCCGGCCGTCGGCGCTCCACACCTTGACCCGCACGATCTTGCCGGGACTGAGCAGCTGGTCGTGCACCACCTCGTCGAACGCCGCGATGGAGGCCGGGTCCCCGGTGAACAGGCCCGTCGGTGAGCGCGGGCTGGACGACCGCCTCGGCGAGGACGTCGGCCATCGTGGCCGCGTCGTTGACGGCCTCCCGCTCGGCGAGCTGGCGGGCCGCGAGCGTGCCGACCACCCCGACGAAGAGCAGTGCGCCCACGACCCCCGCCGCCAGCAGGACGAGCACCCGGCGCGGGCTGAGCAGCGGCTCGCGGTGCTGCGGGCCCCCCGGCTCGCCCAGCGTCACCCAGCGTGGCGTGGTGGCACCGGCCTCGGGGTCGGAGGCGTCGGCCCCGAGGCCGGCGTCGCTCACCGCCGGCTCGGCGGGCCCGAGCAGCTCGTCGGCGAGCACGGAGACGTCCCCGACCGCTGCAGGGGCGGACGGGGACTCCTCCGGAGTGGCCGGATCAGTCGTCGGATCCGTGGCCACCCGAGTCGTCCCCCGTGTCGTCGTTCGAGTGTCCGCCCTTGTCGTCCGAGCCGGAGCTGCCCGAGCCCGAGCTGCCGAGCCCGAGCTGCCCGAGCCGCCGGAGCCGGAGCTGCCCGAGCCGGAGCTGTCGGAGTCGCGGTGCTGCCGAGTCCGTCGCTGCCCGAGCCGGAGCTGTCGGAGCCGCGGCCCGAGTTGTCCTCGCTGCTTCGGGCGCGGTCGCCGCCGTGGTCGTCACCGGGTGCGTCGTCGGAGACACCCGCCGGGCGGTCGCCGCCGTGGTCGTCGCCCGGTGCGTCGTCGGAGACACCGGCCGGGCGGTCGCCGCCGTGGTCGTCGCCGGCTCGGGGCTGTCGGTCTCGCTCGGCGAGGCGCTGCTCGCGGGCGAACGCAGCGGCAGCCGCTGGGCGAAGGAGGCGTTGCCGAACAGGCCGATGACGGCCGGCACGGTCACCACGACTCCGGCCACGAGGGCGACGAGGAGCTTGCGCATGGGTTGTCCTTTCGTGGTGCAGTGTGCCAGAGGGGGTCAGGCAGGCAGGGCGAGCCGGGCCCGGCAGGGGCGACCGGTGCAGGGGTCGACGGCCACGGCGACGAGGCCCCCGGCGAGGACGACGGTCGCGCAGCCGAGGTGGCTGGCGCGGGTCATGGTGTCCTCCGAGGGTTCGTGGTGCCGGGGCCCGGCTCGTGCAGTCACACCTTGGGTCCCGCAGATGGACAGCCGCCATCGGTCCTTGGTCCTAGTACCCGCCCGCTCCGCCCTCACACGACTTCGTGCGGTTCTGCCCACGGTCCTCGCAGGCCAGCGGCGGCTGCGAACCGTGTGTAAACCGCAATGTCGGCGAGTGGCGGGATCCGCGGAGTCGGGCGGGTCGGGACGCCGGGAGGTCGGGGATGCCGGGCGGGCGGGCGGCCGGGCAGGGAGGATGCGGGGTCAGGCGCCGCTCTCGTGCCGGTCGGCGTTGGCGTGGATGGCGTCGTGCACGTAGGCGGCCAGGCCCGGCTCGATGTCCTCGTAGGTCGTCGTGAACCGCGGGTCGGCGACGTACATGTCGGCCAGTCCCCGGTGGAAGCCGTGGTCGAGGTCGTAGAACCACCGCTCGATCTGCGCGCGGTGCGCCTCGGCGGCATCCATCGCCTCGACCGAGGTCGCCGGGGCGCCCGACCGCAGCGCGGCCACGAAGGCGGCGTTCACGGCATCCCCCTCGGCCTTGATCTGCTCGAAGTCGGCCTTGGTGTAGCTCTTGGTGCGCCGGGCCGACTGCTTCCACGCGTCGGTCTCGCCCCAGCGCTCCTGCGCCTCGGCCTGGTACTCCTCGCTGAAGCCGTCGCCGAACAGCTCCTTGAGCTCGTCGGTGGTGGCGGGTTGCTGTTCCATCTCTCTCTCCAGTGCTCGGTCGATGGCCGTGACGAGCTGCTCGAGCTCGCCCAGCCGGGACACGACCGCGTCGCGCTGGCGGCGCAGGTGCTCCTCCGGCGTCCCCTCGCCGTCGAGCAGGGCGCGCACCTCGGGGAGGGGCAGGCCGAGCCGGCGGTAGGTGACGACGGTGGCGAGCCGGGCCAGGTCGGCATCCGTGTAGAGGCGGTACCCGGCGGGGGTGCGCGCGCTCGGCACGACGAGGCCCTCGGCGTCGTAGTGGTGCAGCGTGCGCACCGTGACGCCGAAGGACTCGGCCACCTGGCCGACGGTGAGCTCCACCCGTGCAGTGTGCTGGCTCGTCGCGGTCATGTCACCACCGTGCCGCCTCACGTCGCGTGAGGGTCAAGCCGGATGCGGGCGCCGGTTCCGGCCCGGATGCCGGGTCAGCTCTTGGGTGCCTCGAACCAGTTCGCCGAGGCCGCTGGCCAGGCCGAGGTCGCCGCGGGCCTTGACCTTGCCCATCATGAACATCATCGCCGGGTTGCCGGTGCCGGTGATCAGCTTGAGGAACTCGACCGGGCCGAGCATCAGCGAGAGGTCGGGCGCCTGCGCCGGCGCCCTTCTCGACGGTGCAGGTGCCGTTGTCGACGACCACGCCGTAGGTGTCGCTGGTGTCGCCGGGCCCACCGGTGACCCGGAAGTCGATGCGCGCCGTGCGGTCGCCGGCCTTGTCGGGGCGGAACTGGTGCGGGAAGCGCGCGAAGATCGCGTCGAGCAGCGGGCCGCGGTGCTCGCCGGCGAAGTCGTCGCGGATCTCGTCGTCGGACGTGCTCTTGATCAGGCCGACGAACTCGGCCGACGACATCGTCTCGAGCAGCTCGGGGTGCAGTGCCATGCGGGCTCCCGTGAGGTGGCCGAGCCCCGATGGCCCGGACGGTCCCCCGAACCTACCCGTGGGTAACCTGCCGGGCAAGCGGGACGCGCCGGCCGCTCAGCGGGCGTGCACCGGCACGACCGGCTCGGTCACCGGGGCACCGGTCGCGGCCAGCCGCTCGAGCAGGTCGGCGCTCTCCTCGGCCGCGTCGTGGCGCCGCAGCTCGGCGCCGATCCGCCCGCGCCGCCGCGCCGGTACCGCGGGTCGTGCAGGACCGTGCCGCACCGCCCGGCGCACCCGGAGCGCGGCCGGGCGACGTCGCGCGGATCCGCACCCCCGCGCCGCTCCAGCGCACCCGGGCCCCGATCTCGGCCTTCTCCTCGGTCGACCCGGCCTGCACGAGCGGCACCCCGTGGTGCAGGGCCGTGGTGACCCCGGTGTAGCCACCGTTGGTCACGCACACGTCGACGTGCGGCAGCAGCAGGTCGTAGGGGATGAAGGGGCTCACCCGCACGTTGCCCGGCAGCGGCGCCGCCGAAGCAGCGCCTCGACCGCCGCGGCCGGGCACCCCGCCGGTGGTGACGACCACGAGCACGTCGTCGCGCTCGAGCGCACGCAGGGTCGGCACCACGAGCTCGCGCATGTCGGGCCGGATGCTGCCCTGGGTCACGTGCACGACCGGCCGGGTCGAGGTGCGCACCTCGTCCCACCACGGCGGCGGCACCCAGGCGGCGGGCGGGTCCGGCCGCAGGGCGCCCACCCAGTGCACCGTGGCCGGCAGGTCGGCGCACGGGGTACTCGAACGACGGCGTGCAGGCCTGCAGGTGCAGCATCGGCGAGACCGCGGCCTCGAGCAGGTCGAGGCCGTCGGGCGGCAGGCCCATCGACGCGCGCAGCCGGTCGTGGCGCTCCTGCGCCCGCGCGAACACCCAGCGCCGCGTCGCCTCGCGCACCGCGTGGTTGCGCAGCCGGGACACCGGGCCGCGCATCGGCAGCAGCCCCGGCCCGAACGCGGGGGTCGTGCCGTGGGCGCGGGCGAGCGGCCCGTCGCCGAAGGTCGCGGCCGGCACGCCGAGCGACTCGGCGAGCAGCGTCACGCCGTAGCTCAGCGCTGTCGCAGAGCACGGCGTCGACGGGGTGGGCGGCGAGCACCGGCTCGAGGTCGGCCACCCGGTTCGGCGCCTCACCGACGAAGAGCTCGGCGTAGGCCCAGCCGATGGCCCGCGGGCCGCGCAGCCGGGCGAGCTCGGGGAACTCCTCGAGCAGCCGCTCGCCGTCGTAGTCGCGGGTGGCCCCGAAGGGCACCGGCGTCGCGCCCACCGCCGCGATGCCCTCGTGGAACCGGCGGCTCGCGAACCACAGCACCTCGTGCCCGCGCGCGACCAGCCGCGCGGCCATGGGCAGCGGGTTGCGGCTGTGCGCCGGCACGGGGACGGTGGCGAACAGGAAGCGGGACATCGCGCGACTCCGACGGGCGCCGACCCGGTCAGGCCTTCTTGGTCGTGCGCGCGGTGGCCGCCTTCTTCGCGGTGGTCTTCTTGGCAGCGGTCTTGCGCGTCGTCGTCTTCTTGGCGACCTTGCGGGCGGTCTTCTTCACCGGCCCGCGGGCACGCTTGTCGGCGAGCAGCTCGTAGCCGCGCTCGGGCGTGATCTTCTCGGGGTCGTCGTCCTTGCGCAGCGTCGCGTTGGTCTCGCCGTCGGTGACGTAGGGCCCGAACCGGCCGTCCTTGACCACCACCGGGCTGCCCGACACCGGGTCGTTGCCCAGCTCGGCCAGCGGCGGCTTGGCGGCGGCCCGGCCGCGCTGCTTGGGCTGGGCGTAGATCGCCAGGGCCTGCTCGAGGGTGATGTCGAACAGCTGCTGCTCGGTCTCGATCGAGCGCGAGTCGGTGCCCTTCTTCAGGTAGGGCCCGTAGCGGCCGTTCTGCGCGGTGATCTCCTCGCCGTCCTCGGCGACGCCGACCACCCGCGGCAGCGACAGCAGCTTCAGCGCGGTGTCGAGGTCGATGGTCGCGAGGTCCATGTCCTTGAACAGGGATGCCGTGCGCGGCTTGGCCTTGACGGCCTTGCCCCGGCCCTTGGCCGGCGCCTCGTCGGCCTCGGGCAGCACCTCGGTGACGTAGGGGCCGTAGCGCCCGGCCTTGGCCAGGATGTCGTGGCCGGTGGCCGGGTCCTGCCCGAGCACCCGGCCGTCGTCGGCGGCGGTCGCGAGCAGCTCGCGGGCCATCGCCGGCGTCAGCTCGTCGGGGGCGATGTCGTCGTTGATCGTGGCGCGCCGCGGGGTGGCGGGCGCGCCGTCCTCACCGAGCGCGGCGGCATCCGTCACCTCGCCGGTCGTCGGGTCGATGCCGGCGGGCACGACCTCCTCGACGTACGGGCCGTAGCGGCCCACGCGCACGACGATGCCCTCGCCGATGTCGATCGTCGAGATCGCCCGGGCGTCGATGTCGCCGAGGTCCTCGACGAGGTCGCGCAGCCCCTCGTGCGACTTCGCCTCGTCGCCGAAGTAGAAGCGGTGCAGCCAGGCCGCGCGGCCCTGGTCGCCGCGGGCGATGGCGTCGAGGTCCTCCTCCATGGAGGCGGTGAAGTCGTAGTCGACCAGTCGGGAGAAGTGCTCCTCCATCAGCCGGGTCACGGCGAACGCCAGCCAGCTCGGGATGAGCGCCGAGCCGCGGTTGGAGACGTAGCCGCGGTCCTGGATGGTGCCGATCGTCGAGGCGTAGGTCGAGGGCCGGCCGATGCCGCGCTCCTCCATCGCCTTGACCAGGGTGGCCTCGGTGTAGCGCGGCGGCGGTGAGGTCTCGTGACCGTGGGCCTCGGTGCGCACCGTGCGCAGCGCGGTGCCGACCCCGAGCCGCGGCAGGCGGCGCTCCTCTGCGGCCTCGTCCTTGCGGCGGGTCGTCTGGCGCTCGTCGCGGCCCTCCTCGTAGGCCGCGAGGAACCCGCGGAAGGTGATGACCGTGCCGCTCGCCGACAGCTCGACGGTGGTGGCCGGCGCGCCCTCGTCGAGGGTCGCGCCCAGGCGCACCGAGGCGGTGGAGCCGCGGGCGTCGGCCATCTGCGAGGAGATGGTGCGCTTCCAGATCAGGTCGTAGAGCGCGAAGTCCTCACCGCGCAGCTCACCGGAAACCTGTGCGGGAGTGCGGAACCGGTCACCGGCGGGGCGGATCGCCTCGTGCGCCTCCTGCGCGTTCTTGACCTTCTTCTCGTAGTGCCGCGGGGCGTCGGGCACGTACTCGGCGCCGTACATCTCGCGGGCCTGGGTGCGGGCCGCGGTCAGCGCCGACTCCGACAGCGAGGTGCTGTCGGTACGCATGTAGGTGATGTAGCCGTTCTCGTAGAGCCGCTGGGCCACCCGCATCGCGTTGCGGCTGTTGAGCCGCAGCTTGCGCGAGGCCTCCTGCTGCAGGGTGCTCGTGGTGAACGGCGCGCTCGGGCGGCGCGTGTAGGGCTTCTCGGAGACGTCGGTGACGGTGACGTCGGCGGCCCGCAGCGCGTCGGCGATGCCGGTCGCGGCGGCCTCGTCGAGCGGGGTCGCCTTGGCGTTGGTCAGGGTGCCGTCGTCGGCGAAGTCGCGGCCGGTGGCCACCTTCGCGCCGTCGACGCCGGTGAGCTTGGCGGTGAACAGGTTCGACTCGGCATCCGGGGTGAAGTCGCCCTCGACGTCCCAGTAGCTCGCGGCGCGGAACGCCATCCGCTCGCGCTCGCGCTCGACGACCAGGCGGGTCGCGACCGACTGCACGCGGCCGGCGGACAGGCCCGCCTTGACCTTGCGCCACAGCACCGGGCTGACCTCGTAGCCGTAGAGCCGGTCGAGGATGCGGCGGGTCTCCTGGGCGTCGACCAGGCGGGTGTCGAGGTCGCGGGTGGTGGAGGCGGCGCGCTGGATGGCCTCCTTGGTGATCTCGTGGAACACCATCCGCTTGACCGGCACCGTGGGCTGGAGGGTCTCGAGCAGGTGCCAGGCGATCGCCTCGCCCTCGCGGTCCTCATCAGTGGCCAGGTAAGCCGTCGGCGTTCTTCAGCAGGTGAAAGCGTCGTCGGCGAAGTCGCGGCGGAGCGACTGAGGTCGACGCGGAGCTTGCGGTGAACAGGTTGACTCGGCATCGGGGTGAAGTCGCCCTCGACGTCCCAGTAGCTCGCGGCGCGGAACGCCATCCGCTCGCGCTCGCGCTCGACGACCAGGCGGGTCGCGACCGACTGCACGCGGCCGGCGGACAGGCCCGCCTTGACCTTGCGCCACAGCACCGGGCTGACCTCGTAGCCGTAGAGCCGGTCGAGGATGCGGCGGGTCTCCTGGGCGTCGACCAGGCGGGTGTCGAGGTCGCGGGTGGTCGGCGGCGGCCCGCTGGATGGCCTCCTTGGTGATCTCGTGGAACACCATCCGCTTGACCGGCACCGTGGGCTGGAGGGTCTCGAGCAGGTGCCAGGCGATCGCCTCGCCCTCGCGGTCCTCATCAGTGGCCAGGTAGAGCTCGTCGGCGTTCTTCAGCAGGGCCTTGAGCTCGCGGACCTTCTTCTTCTTGTCCGCGTCGACGACGTAGTAGGGCTCGAAGTCGTCCTCGATGTTGACGCCGAACTTGCCGAACGGGCCCTTCTTGATCTCGGCGGGCATCTCGCTCGGGGTCGGGATGTCGCGGATGTGCCCGACCGACGCCTCGACGTCCCAGTCGCTGCCGAGGTAGCCGGCGATCGTGCGCGCCTTGGCGGGCGACTCGACGATGACGAGCTTGCGTCCTGAGGCCATGTTGTTCACCGTGTCCGTTTCCGTCTCCCACGTGCAGCGGATTCGTCGCTGCGTCGACGTGGTGACGCGCATGACGGTAGCGCCCGATCCGTGCTTTCGCGCAAACCGGGTCCGTGGATGCCGTGTCGCTACAGCCCCAGCGCCCGGGCCGCGGCGGCCCGCATGACCTCCCGGTCGGGCTCCACGCCGGTCCAGTGCCGCACCGCCAGGGCGCCCTGGCCGACCAGCATGCCGAGCCCGTCGAGGGTGCGGGCGCCGCGCACCGCCGCCGCCCGCAGCAGGGCGGTGTGCGGTGGCGAGACGACCACGTCGGCCACCACGATGCCGGCGCGCAGGCTGTCGAGGTCGAGGTCGACGAGGGCCTCGGCGTCGCCGAAGCCGACCGAGGTGGCGTTGACGACGACGTCGGCGCCCTCGGGCACGGCATACGTGCTGGTCCAGGGCACGAACGTGGCCGGCACGCCGGTGCCGTCGGTGACGACCCGGGCCAGCTCGGCGCCGCGGCGCTCGTTGCGGTTGACGATGACCACGGATGCCGCGCCGGCGAGCGCGGTCTCGACCGCCACCGCGCGGGCGGCGCCCCCGGCACCGAGCACGACCACGTGGATGCCGGCCGGGTCGACCACGGTGCGCAGCGACTCGACGAAGCCCTGCCCGTCGGTGTTGTGGCCGACCAGCTCTCCGTCGGTGGCCACGACGGTGTTGACCGCGCCGATCACCTCGGCGGAGGGTGCGAGGGCGTCGAGGTGGTCGATGACGGCGACCTTGTGCGGCAGCGAGCAGTTGAAGCCGGCCCAGCCCATGGCGCGGGCGCCGGCCACGGCATCCGCGAGCCCGCCGGACGCCACCTCGCAGTTGAGGTAGCGGGCGTCGAGCCCGTGGTGGCGGTAGGCCGCCTCGACCATGACGACGGTGGGGTTGCCGGCGGCCGGGGTGGAGAACGACCCGGTGTGGATGCCGAGGAAGGTGGGCTCGGTCATCCGGTCACCCCCGGCGTGAGGTCGAGGGCGAGGTGCACCTCACCGTGCGAGTCGACCTCGCCGGTCGGCACGAACCCCAGCCGCTCGTAGAACGGTTGCGGCGAGCCGTCACCCTGCCCGCAGCTGGTGAGGAGCACCTCGGCACCGCCGGCGCGCACGGCATCCGCCACGAGGGCGACCGCGGCACTGCCGTAGCCACGGCGCTGGTGGCGCTCGTCGATGAGGAGCCGCCAGAGGTAGAACGGCCCCCAGAGCTCGTCGGGCACGGGGACGACGTCCCAGCTGACCATCACGAAGCCGACGGGCACGTCGTCGGCGACGACCGCCCGGATCCACGGGTGGCCCTCGGGCTCGGTGGCGGCGTCGATGAGCGAGCGAGCCACCCCCGAGACGAACTGCTCCTGGGCCGGGCTGACCCGCAGCGCCAGCACGGCGTCCTCGATGTCGGGGCTGATCTCGCGAAGGGTGACGTGGGCCATGCGGACAGGACACCATTGCCGGGGGTCCCCGGTCGAGGGGAAATGCGCTCGGATGCGATATAGTTGAATCGACAACTAATGCAGGGAGTGACCACGCATGACCACCGCAACGCCGAGCACCGAGTCCCGCCAGCCCGTCGTCTACCTCAGCCACGGCGCGCCGCCGCTCGCCGACGACGCCACCTGGACGGCCGAGCTCGCGGCGTGGTCCGACGACCTGCCGCGCCCGAGCGCCATCCTCGTCGTGTCGGCGCACTGGGAGCTCGCCCCGATGGCGGTCTCGGCCACCACCGGCGACGTGCCGCTGCTCTACGACTTCTGGGGCTTCCCGCAGCGCTACTACGAGGTGACCTACGACGCGCCGGGAGCGCCCGAGCTGGCCCGCTCGGTGGCGGGGCTGCTGTCCGGTGCCGGCGAGACCCTGCACCAGGACCCCTCACGCGGGCTCGACCACGGCGCCTACGTGCCGCTGAAGGAGATGTTCCCCGAGGCCGACGTGCCGGTGGTGCAGCTCTCGATGCCGACCCTCGACCCGCACCGGCTGTTCGCGCTCGGCCAGCGGCTCGCCCCGCTGCGCGACGAGAACGTGCTGATCCTCGGGTCGGGGTTCACCACGCACAACCTGGGCTGGTTCAACCCGAGCGCGCCGTCGGACGCCGCGCCGCCCACCCCGTCGGCCGAGTTCGACCACTGGGCCGCCGAGACGGTCGGCCGGGGCGACGTCGACTCGGTGCTCGACTTCCTCGCCAAGGCCCCGGCCGCCCGCGAGGCGCACCCGCGCACCGAGCACTGGGCGCCGCTCTACGTGGCGCTCGGTGCCGCCTCGGCCGGTGGGGTCGACGCGACGAGCGTCATCGACGGCTTCTGGTTCGGCCTGAGCAAGCGCTCCTGGCAGTTCGCCTGACATCGACGTCGAGCTCCTGGGACGGCCGCGAGCCGGCTCAGGGGACGACGATGACCGGAACGGAGAGCTGCGCACGATCTTCGCCGCGCTCGACCCGAGGAAGACCCTCGAGAGCAGTTTCGAGGACGAGGACGACCCGACGACGAGCACGTCGTCGCGGTTCCACTCGAGCCGGTCCATCGCCCCGTCCCAGGACGTCCCGACCGCGACGACGCTCGACACGCGGTCGTCGGAGAACCCCAGTGAGTGCAGGTGCTCGATCGGCCTGCGCCTGCTCGGCCGCGGCCTGACGCACCCACTGCGTGTGGACCATCTCCTCCGAGCCGCTGACCAGGCTCGGCCGCATCGTGCGGCTCTTGACCGCGAAGGTCACCAGGCGCAGCGAGGCGTCGACGCGACTGCAGATTCCGGCGGCCTGGTCGAGCAGTGACCACGTGGCGTCGTCGCCGCGGAAACCCAGGCTGGCCCGGCCGATGCGAGCCGTCGGCCCCACCCGGTACCCCCGCGGTGCCACGGCGACCGGCACGCCGGAGGAGTGCAGGAGACGGTCGGCCTTCGAGGTGAGGAAGATCCGCCCGTGCGGCCCCTCGTCGCCGGAGCCGACGACGATGAGCGAGGCGTCGAGCTCGGCCGCCCGGTCGAGCAGCGTCTGGGGCACCGAGCGGCCCGAGCACCACGTCGCCTCGCTCGGCACGTCGGCGTGCTCCGCGAGCAGCTCGCGCGCCGTCGCGGCGCAGTGCTCGCCCTCCTCCTGCGCCCAGAGGCGGAAGTCGCGGTCGGTGTCGCCGGCGACGGCGGTGGGCCAGGCCTGGGGCACCACGGTGACCACGTGCACCGAGTCGTGGTCGGAGCGGGCGAGCTGGCAGGCGAGCTCGAGGGCCCCGGTGTCGGTCTGGTGCGGGCCGAATCCGAGCAGGATGGTCATCAGTCCTCGTCCCCTCGCGGCTCGGCGATCTCCTCCGCGTCGGTGTAGGTGTTGAGCGTGGCGTGGCGTCGCCCGTAGGCCGCGTAGAACGCGATCACGATGACCAGCCAGATCGCGAAGATCGACCACGTGATGGCCGGCAGCTTGGCCAGGATCCAGACGCAGACGAGGACGGTGAGGATCGGGGTGACCGGGTACCCCGGGATGCGGAACGGCCGCTCGAGGTCCGCGTGGGTGCGGCGGAGGACCAGGACACCGATGGCGACGACCGAGAACGCGAAGAGGGTGCCGATCGACACGGTGTCCCACAGGTAGTCCGAGGGCACCAGGCCGGCGATCAGCGCGACGACGACCGCCACGACGACGGTGTTGAACGTCGGCGTGAGGGTCTTCGGGTTGACCTTGGTGAATCGCCTCGAGATCATCCCGTCGCGGCCGATCGCGAACAGGATGCGGGTCTGGCCGTACAGCGTGACGAGCGTGACCGAGAAGATCGAGATCACGGCGCCGGCGGCCAGCACGGTGCCCCAGATCGTCGAACCGGTGACGTCGTTGAGGATCTGGGACAGCCCGGCGCTCTCCGCCTCCTCGGTGCTGAACCAGGCGGCCTCCTTGGCGGCGATGCCCGCCAGCGCGACGAGGACGTAGACCGTCGTGACGATGATGAGCGCGCCGATGATCGCCCGCGGCAGGGACCGCTGGGGGTCCTTGACCTCCTCGCCTGCGGTGGCCACGGCATCCAGACCGATGAAGGAGAAGAAGATCGTGCCGGCCGCGGCCGTGATCCCGCCGATCCCGGCCCCGTAGAAGTTGTCGAAGTGCGAGCCGTTCCAGGCGCTCAGGCCGATGACGACGAAGAGCAGGAGGACACCGAGCTTGATGAGCACCATGACCGAGTTGACGCGGGCCGACTCGGTGGCTCCCCGCAGGAGGAGGAACATGCACAGGAACACGAGCACGACCGCGGGGAGGTTGATCAGGCCACCGGTGGCCTCCCCGTCGGTGCCCGGGATGAACGACGCCGACAGCGCCTCCGGGATCTGGACACCGAGGGTGGAGTCGAGCAGCTCGTTGAAGTAGCCGCTCCAGCCGACCGCGACCGCCGCCGTCGCCACCCCGTACTCCAGCAGCACGCACCCCGCGATGACCACCGCGACGAGCTCGCCCATCGAGTGGTAGGCGTACGAGTAGGTCGACCCGCTCACCGGGATGGCGCTGGCCAGCTCGGCGTAGCACAGGGCCGACAGCCCCGCCGCGAGCCCGGCGATGAGGAAGCTGACGATGACCGCCGGCCCGGCCTCCGGCACCGACTCGCTGAGCACGAAGAAGATGCCGGTGCCGACGGTGGCGCCGACACCGAACATCATCAGCTGGAACGTCGTGAGGTTGCGCGCCAGCTCCTCACCCTCGTGGTGGGTCTGCCGGAAGACGATCGGCTTGCGCCGCTTGAGCTGGTCGCTCAGTGACAACGACATGGGTTGCTCCTCCCCGACAACGCCACCATGGCGTCGACCCAACGTACTGAGTTACTACGGTCCGGAGCGGGCAGTGCCTCCCGAGCGGGTGGCGGTCGGTGGATGCCGGGTCAGGGCGCCGAGCCGGCGATCCCGTGCACGCCGGCGATCCGGCGGCGTGCGGGGTGCTGGGTCACCGCCGGCCCGGGTGACCCGGGGCCCGCCGCTCATACCGCTCCAGCGCCATCAGCCACGCCAGCAGGTAGGCCCGGCTGTTGCCGTCGTCGACCCACTTGTCGTCGAGCGTGCGGGCCTGGTCGAGGGCGGCGCGAGCGTCGTCCTTGCCGGCCAGCGCGCCGTACATCAGCAGGTAGTCACCGAACTGCTGGCCGTAGCCCTTGCCCGCCGTCGCCTCGCGGACCGCCGCCCGGATGCGGTCGGGGTCGCCCGCGAGGTAGGCCGGTGAGCTGGGCGTGGGCGGCAGCAGCAGGATGCCGAGCATGGCCGCGGGCTCGGGCGAGAACCACGTCGCGTAGTCGCGCTTGGCGCCCCAGGTGAGCGACACGACCTCGTGGTCGAACTTCGCCAGGGCCGGGTCGGCGCGGTCGGGGCGCAGCCCGTAGCGCACGGCGGAGTCCTGCTCGCCGGCCAGCATCCAGGTGGCCTGCGCCCGCAGCGGTGCGTTCTTCGTGGCGTCGGCCCAGAAGGTGAGACCCACCCAGGCGTTGACCGCCTCGCTGGTGCTCTCCTGGTTGTTGCCGTCGGCGAACGGCGAGGTGCCGCTGGCCCACGAGTGGGCGGCATACGCGTCGAAGACCCGACGGTCCGGCATCAGCGGTGACGAGCCCTGGCCGGCGATGTCGGCCGCGAGCAGGTCGATGACCGGCCGCCACTTCGCCGCGAGCTCCGGGTCGTCGGCGGCGAGCACACCGGCGGCGTAGAGGAAGTACCCGTAGTGGAAGTGGTGGTCGTTGAACTCGTCCGAGCCGAACGACGGGGTGAGACCGACGATCCCCTTGTTCTTCGCGTCGTAGACGAAGCAGGATGCCGGGCGCGCGTCGCAGCCGCGCGGCTCGGTCCAGCGGTCGAGCTCGGTGACGACGACCCCGCGCACCGTCGCGGCCGCGTCCTTCAGGCCCAGCTGGCTCGCCAGGCGGTACAGCTGGGTCGCGCGCTGGAGGGTCTTGCCGCCGAAGTAGGTGTCGGCCGGGAAGGGCGGGAGGTCCGCGACGTCCTTGCGCACCTGGGCGCTCAGCTCCTCGCGATCCTGGTCGGACAGGCCCGACAGGTCGAGGTCGGCGGTGACCGGGCGCACGGGCGCCGACCAGGTCAGCGCCTCGCCGCGGCAGACCTGCAGCGTGCCGTGCACCGAGGGGAAGGTGCCCAGGTCGCAGGCGACACCGTCGGCGCAGGCCGGCGACCTGGTGGGGCATCGCCACGAAGAGGCGGGCCGGCCCGGAGGGCCCGGACCAGGTGAGCGTGGTCGTCGCCGTCTTCGCGGTGACGCCGTGGGCCACCCGGCCGGAGGTGACCGGGGTGACGAGACCGGCCATGGTCTTCGCGTCGCCGCCGTCGGGCACGGCGAACCAGGTGACCTGGCCACCCGCCTTCACCGACACGCTCGCGCCGTCGACGCTCGCGCCGTCGGTGACCGCGGCGTAGGACCGGTTCTCGACCGAGACCGCGAGGTCGGCACCGCTGGGTGCCGGCGTCATCCCGAGCCGGGTCTTCGCCACGGCCTGGAGGGTGACCGACGGGGTGCCCTGGGCGATCGTCACCCGGGCCAGCGCCGCGCCGGAGGCGTCGCGCAGCTCGACCGTGACGCTGAGGTCGTCGGTGCGGGTGACCACACCGGTCTGTGACGCCGTCGACGGTGACCGAGACGTCGGTCGGGGCGGACCCCACGACACCCTTGGCGCCGCTCTCGATGCGCGGCACCCCGAACGCGAACCCGTTGTCCTGCAGCACGAAACCGAGCGGAAGAGGGAAGACCGGCTGGGCCTTCGGCCCGAAGACGAGACCGGAGTACCAGCGGTTGGTGGGGGGAACCACGTCCTTGGCGAGGCGCTGGGTCGGCAGCTCCTTCGGGGTGCGCTGCACGAGGGCAGCGGCATCCTTCTTCACCGTGGCGGGGTCGAGCACCGGTGTGTCGGAACGGCTCACGGGCAGCCCCTCGGCGACGGCGGTGTCCCCGCCCGCAGCCACCGGAGCGGGCCAGGGCGACCACCCCGGCCGCGACGACGAGCACGGGGATGACGATGACGGCCACGAGGCCGGCGCCGTGGGGGCGGCGCACCCGGTCGAGGAGGCCTGCCATCAACGCAGCCCGATCTTGCGCAGGAAGTCGACCATCGCGTCGGTCGGCCCCGCGAGCGGGCCGTCGTCGCGCAGCGACAGGGTCGCGGACAGCGGCGTGCCGGGCGCGGTGAGCTTGGTGTTCGCCGGGTCGCGCAGGGCGTCGCTGGAGATGGTCACCTTGGTGAGGGCCACCCCGCCGTCGGTGGTCACCGAGACGGCGCGCACCTCTCCCGCCACGGTCCGGTTGTCGGGCAGGAGGAGGTCGACGTGGGCGCCGGTCTCCACCCGGCCGTAGTCGCGCGGCGAGAGCCGGAACTCGGCGACCGCGTACTCCGACCCCACGGCGGTGATCGTGGCGAGCGCCGCGCCGCTCTGCACGAAGCCCCCCTCGGTGCTCTGCACGTCGGTGAGCACGCCCGTGGTGAGCGCGCGGTAGGTCACGGTCGACTTCTTCGGGTCGACGACGTAGGCGGCGTTGCGCACCGCCGCGACGGCGGAGACCGCCTCGCCGGCGTTGCCGACCGTGCGCGGGACCACGACGGTGTAGAGGCTGTCCCCCTTGTCGACGGTGTCGCCGGCGGCGACCTTCTGGTCGACGACCACGCCACCGAACTGGGCACCGACGGTGACCTGGTCGGCCACGACGTGGGCGGTGAGGCTGAGCACCTGCGAGCGCCGCTGGTTGAACACCAGGGTCAGCGCCGCGACGAGGGCGATGACGACGATGAGGCCGCCGTAGAGGCGGAAGCGGTTGGACCAGGTCATGAGCGGACTCCAGAGTTCGAGGTGAGCGAGGCGGACGGCACGGGCTGGGGAATCGACGCCGACGACACCGGCTCGGGGATCGGGGCGGACGAGCACGGGCTGCGGTGCCGGCGCGGTCGGCCGGGCGACTGCCGGCGCGGGCGCGGGCGGTGGCCTGACGGCTGGACGGGACCACGGCGCGGCGCGGGTGCAGCAGGCGCTGGTGCTCGCGCACGCCGGCGACCACGAAGACGCCGAGGATCACCGTGTTGGTGATGTTCCAGACGGTGGCCAGGGTGAGCTGGCTGTGGCCGATGTCGCGCCACACGGCGACGACGGAGGTGAGCAGCAGGAAGGTGAACATGAGCACCTGCGGCACCATGAAGTTGAACGGCGAGCTGGGCCGGCCACGGCGACCGGTGACGTGCCACTTCTGCTCACGGCCGACCAGCACGTTGAGCAGCGCCCGCGCGTAGATCGGGAACGACACGGTGGCGAGCATGAGGCACTCCCACCGGAACGACCCGAGCGTGAAGAAGGCCAGCACGACCTGCATGCCGTAGAACCCGAGGTAGAACAGCAGCCAGGTCGAGAGCCCCAGGCCCGCCGACACCGGGCGCAGGTCGAAGTAGATCTCCAGCGGCGGCACCAGGAGCAGCAGCGCCGGGGTGATGCCGGTGAGGTAGTGGGTGGCCGTGACGAGGTACATGATCCGCTGGTCGGCGGTGAGCCGGCGCTTGCGGCTGAGCGGGTTGTGCGTCAGCAGGATCTCGAACCCGCCTGTCGCCCAGCGCTGTTGCTGCTTCGTGAAGCCCTCGATGGTCTCCGGGGCGTCGCCGACGGCGAGCACGTCGGGGATGTAGACGCTGCGCCAGCCGCGCTCGTGCAGCATCAGCGAGGTCCACACGTCCTCGGACTTGGAGTCGGTGTACATGCCCCCGATGTCGTCGACGGCCGCCCGGCGGAACACGACGTTGGTGCCGACGCAGAAGGCCGCGTTGAAGTGGTTCCGGCCCGGCTGGATGAACCGGTAGAACACGGTCTGCATGTAGCCGGCTCCGCGGGAGATGACCGACGTGAGGTTGCCGTAGGTCTGCGGGGTCTGCACGAAGGCGACGTCCTTGCCGACGAAGAACGGCACCGTCTCGAGCAGGAAGTCCTCCTTGGGCACGAAGTCGGCGTCGAAGATGGCGAAGTAGTCGCCCTTCGCGATGGACAGCGCGTGGTTGACGTTGCCCGCCTTGGCGCCGTTGTTCGACAGCCGGCGGACGTAGTGGCAGCCCAGCTCGGCCGCGAGCTCCTTGACCTCGTCCGACCGGCCGTCGTCGAGGATCCAGGTGCGGTGCCGGCCGGTCATCCGCTGGGCCGCGGTGGCCGTGCGCCGGATGGTGGCCATCGGCTCGCCGTAGACGGTGATGAAGACGTCGACGAGCACGTCCTCGCCGTTGATGCGGATCGGCCGGTTCGTGGCGTCGCCGCCCCGGGGCACCGGGCCGAGCAAGGCGTCCCGGGCCGCGTGGAAGGCGTAGTCACGCGGGCTGGCCGCACCGGCCAGGATGGTCCACATCGAGATGAGGGCCTGGCTGATCAGCACCGTCTCGGCGACGATGACCATCGACCACGGCAGCAGGTCGCCCCGGTTGCCGGGGTCGAGGAGGAACCAGGAGTACAGCACGATCCCCACGGCGGCCAGCGCGGTGAGGAGGATGACGATGGGTGAGTAGACCGTCTCGGTGCGGGCGCGCCGCTCGAGGGCGAGGCGTTCGTCGCCGCTCGCGAGGTCGTGGGACGGGTCGAAGGACATGGGCAATCCCCTGCGGTTGTCGGACATGCTGGGGAACGCGGTGTCGGCCCCCCCGGGTTCGGCACCGTTGCCATGGGCCGCGTTCCGCGGCGCGACGGACGTCGACGTCGTACGGCCCGACCGTCACACGTGGACGGCGGGCCGTTGTCAGACAGCCTACGTGAGTTTCGGAGGCCCTCGTTACACCTCGGTGCCGATCCGTGCTGCGGAGCAAACCTGCAGTTCACGCAGGTTTCACACGGGGTGAGCAGGCATGTTGCGCCGAGTGCGCCATTCGGGCACACTGCGGTCATGACGCTCGTCGCCCCCACCGTCGAGGAGCACCTCGCCGGCCTCGACGCCGCCGTCGACCGGATGGCCGTGTGGGCCCGGTCCGCGGGCCCGGACGCCCCCGTGCCGACCTGCCCGGCGTGGACCGTGCGCGACCTGCTCGCCCACCAGGGGATGGTGCACCGGTGGGCCACCGCGGTCGTGCGGCGGCGACGACCCGGCCGGCGTCGACGACGCCGCGACTCGAGGCCGAGGGCCGGGCGGCCGCCGACCCGGTCGGCTGGCTGCTCGACGGCGCCGCACCCCTGGTCGACGCCCTGCACGCCGCCCCCGACGACCTCGCCGTGCATGACCTTCCTCAAGGAGGCGCCACCGGCCCGGGCGCTTCTGGGCCCGCCGGCAGTGCCACGAGACCACGGTGCACGCCCTCGACGCCCTGTCGGCCCTGGAGCGCCGCCCGCTCGCGGCCGACGACGTCTGGCTCACCGACGCCCTCGCGGTCGACGGGGTCGACGAGCTGCTCGTCGGGTTCTGGCAGCGGCGCACCAAGGGCCCGCGCAGCGAATCCCCCTACGCTCGCAGCGGTCGTCGTGACCGACGGGCCCGCCTGGACGCTCGAGATCAGCGACGCGAGCCCGGTGACCCGGCGGCGGGAGCCCGGCGACGGCATCCCCGCCGGGGCGCGCACCGCTGGGCGGGTCGGCCGCGACCTCTACCTGGCGCTGTGGAACCGCGGCGGCACGGTCGACGACCCGACCGGCCTGCTCGAGGCGTGGCGGGAGCGCGGCGCGATCAGCTGGTGAGGTGGCGGCCGAGGAACTCCTCGATCCGCGCCCAGGCGTCCTTCGCCGACTCCGGCTCCGGGCCGACCCGCATGACCAGGCGGGTCATCGGGGCCGCGTACCAGGGCGAGTGGTCCTCCTCGTTGAGGAAGGCGTGCCCCGCGGCCGGGTACTCCTTGACGTCGTGCTCGACGCCCCGCTCGGTCAGCGCGGCGTCGAGCGTCGCGGCGGCGCCGCGCAGGTAGCGGTCGCGCCCGCCGTAGCTCGCGACCACCGGGCACGCACCGTCGAGCGCGGCGAGGTCCTGCGGCAGCGCACCGTAGTTGGCGGCCACGGCATCCCACCCCGGCCGGCCGGCGAGCACCAGGGCGAAGCCACCGCCCAGGCAGAACCCGATCACCCCGACCGACCCGGTGCAGGCCGGGTCGGCGAGCAGCGCCTCGGCGCGCCGACTCGAGGTCGTCGAAGGCCTGCCCGCGCCCCTTGCGCAGCGCGGTCATCGTCCGCGCGAGGCAGACGACCCGGCGCCCGCGGGCCAGCAGGTCGGGGGCGAGCACGAGGTAGCCCATCGCCGCGAGCCGGTCGGCGTGCCGCTTCATCTCGTCGTCGAGCCCGAAGATCTCGTGCACGAGCACCAGCCCGGGCCACGGGCCCGTCACCGGCCGGCACCGCCCGGTAGGCCGCGAGGTCGCCGACCGTCGTCATCTCACCCATGGCCGGACCCTACTGCCCGCGGGCGGAGGGTGCCCCCGGGCCGGCTCAGTGCGACGGTCGCGGCTTCTTCTTCGGCGCCGGGCGGGTCGGGTCGTCGAGCACCGGCTCGACGTGCTCGGGCACCTTGACCGGCCGCAGCTGGGCCCAGACCATGAAGCCGATGCCGATGACGAGCAGCAGGATGCCGGCCACGAGGTTGGCGTTCGAGCCGCCGGTCTTGTCGGTCTCGGGGTCGGCGAACAGCCCCATCAGGGTGAGGATCACGCCGTAGATCGTGAGCAGCGCCCCGATGATGTTGCGGATGTCGAAGATGCCGGCCGTCTTCTTCTCTTGCTGTGCCATGGCTGCTCCTGCTCAGAAGAGGATGTTGAGGACGGTGACCATGGCGAGCGACAGCCCCGCGAGCGGCAGCGTGCGCCGGTACCAGGGGTAGGTGTGCTCGAGGGGGTCCTGACGGGTCTCCTTCGGTGTCTCCGAGTACACCAGACCGACGAGGTCCTCCGCCGGTGTGGGCTTGGTGAACAGCGAGATGCCGATGGACAGGACGAGGTCGACGATGAACGCCGCGGACGCCGCCACGAAGGCCGCTCCCTGGCCACCCAGCGGGATGACGCCGAGGCTCGCGGAGCCGAACGCGTCCTCGGTGAGGAAGGCGACCAGCACGGCCGCCAGCGTGCCGGAGACCAGCCCGATCCAGGCGGCCGTGCCCGTCATCCGCTTCCAGAACATACCGAGGATGAACGTGGCGAACAGCGGCGCGTTGAAGAACCCGAACAGGGTCTGGAGGTAGTCCATGATGTTCGAGAACGAGCTGGCCAGCAGCGCCGTGAAGATCGCGATGAAGGTGGCCCCGACGGTGGCGACCCGGCCGATGCGCAGGTAGTAGTCGTCGCTGCGGTCCTTGCGGATGTAGCGCTGCCACAGGTCGTAGCTGAAGACCGTGTTGAACGCCGAGATGTTCGCGGCCATGCCGGCCATGAACGCCGCCAGCAGGCCGGTGATCGCCAGGCCCGAGCAGGCCGTTGGGCAGCAGGTCGCGCATCAGGTAGAGCAGCGAGTCGTTGTAGGCGACCCCCTCCCCCGACGCGCCCCCCGGCACCGCCTCGCCGTTCTTCAGCTTGATGATCTCGGGCACGAGGACCGCGGCGATCATGCCCGGGATGATCGTGAGGAACGGGACGAACATCTTCGGGAACGAGCCGATGATCGGCGTCTTGCGGGCCGAGGCGATCGAGTCGGAGGCCATCGCCCGCTGCACCTCGACGAAGTTGGTCGTCCAGTAGCCGAAGGACAGCACGAAGCCGAGGCCGAACACGATGCCGACGACCGACCAGAACCGGCGAGTCGAACCCGGTGAGCGCCTGGCCCGGCCAGGAGTTCAGCTGGTCGGTGGCCGACGGCACCTCGGCCGACGGCCGGGGCGGCGTCGGCCGCGGCCGTGATCTTCTCCTCGAGCCCGCTCCAGCCACCGACCCGGTGCAGGCCGATGATGACCAGCGGCAGCAGCGAGGCGACGATGACGAAGAACTGCAGCACCTCGTTGTAGATCGCCGCGGACAGGCCGCCGAGGGTGATGTACGACAGCACGATGATCGCGGCGACGATGAGCGCCACCCACAGCGGCCAGCCGAGCAGCGCGTGCACGATCGAGCCGAGCAGGTAGAGGTTGACGCCGGCGATGAGCAGCTGCGCGACGGCGAACGAGATCGCGTTGACCAGGTGCGCCTTGGTGCCGAACCGCCGGAACATGAACTCGGGGACCGAGCGCACCTTCGAGCCGTAGTAGAACGGCATCATCACGACGCCGAGGAAGAGCATGGCCGGGATGGCGCCGATCCAGAAGTAGTGCACCGTCGCGATGCCGATCTCGGCGCCGTTGGCCGACATCCCCATGATCTCGACGGCACCGAGGTTGGCCGAGATGAACGCCAGGCCGGTCACCCAGGCGGGCAGCGAGCGGCCCGAGAGGAAGAAGTCGAGCGAGTCGGAGATCGAGCGCCGGGCGATCAGCCCGATGCCGAGCACGAACACGAAGTAGACCGCGAGGATCAGGTAGTCGACCGCACTCGCGTCGATGAGCGTGTCCGCACTCACCACCGCCGCCGGTAGGCCCTCCGTCACGGTCTGCGCCAGTCCCACCACTGCGACCACCCGTCCTCTACGCCGAGGCAGTCACCACCCCCACGGTGGCAACGTTGTCACGCTAGTGGAGGTGTGCCGCCTCACCGCCCGAGCGGACGCACGAGTTCTGGGGCGCCTCCGACGGCATCCGGCGTCTCGTCGAGGTCGGTCACGGCGCCCTGGAACTGCGCGGCGTAGAGCTTGGCGAAAGCGCCTCCGGCAGCGAGCAGCTCGGCGTGCGAACCCCGCTCGACGATGCGTCCCTCCTCCATGACGAGGATGAGGTCGGCATCGCGGATCGTGGAGAGCCGGTGGGCGATGACGAAGCTCGTGCGGTCGGAGCGCAGCGCCGACATGGCGTGCTGCACGAGCAGCTCGGTGCGGGTGTCGACCGAGCTCGTCGCCTCGTCGAGGATGAGCAGGCTCGGTGCGGCGAGGAAGGCCCGCGCGATGGTGATGAGCTGGCGCTCGCCCGCGCTGATGTTGTCGGCCTCGGCGTTGAGCACGGTGTCGTAGCCGTCGGGCAGCGAGTGCACGAAGCGGTCGACGTAGGTCGCCCGCGCGGCCTCGAGCACCTCCTCGTCGGTGGCTCCCGGCCGGCCGTAGGCGATGTTCTCGCGGATCGTGCCGCCGAACAGCCAGGTGTCCTGCAGCACCATGCCGATCCGCGAGCGCAGGTCGTGCCGGGTGAGCTGGGTGATGTCGACGCCGTCGAGGGTGATCCGCCCGCCCTTGAGCTCGTAGAACCGCAGCACCAGGTTGACCAGGGTGGTCTTGCCGGCGCCGGTCGGCCCGACGATGGCGACGGTCTGGCCGGGCTCGACCATGAGGTCGAGGTGCTCGATGAGCGGGGTGTCGTCGCGGTAGGAGAACGTGACGTCCTCGAAGGCGACCCGGCCGCGGGGGTCGGCGATGGTGGCGGGGTGCTCGGTGTCGGGCTCCTGCTCGGGGGCGTCGAGCACCGCGAACACCCGCTCGGCGGAGGCGACCCCGCTCTGCATCAGGTTCGACATCGAGGCCACCTGGGTCAGCGGCTGGGTGAACTGGCGCGAGTACTGGATGAACGCCTGCACGTCGCCGAGGCTCATCGTGCCCGAGGCGACCCGCAGCCCGCCGACGACGGCGATGATCGACGTAGTTGAGGTTCCCGATGAACATCATCGTCGGCATGATGATGCCGCTGATGAACTGGGCGCGGAAGCTCGCGTGGTACAGCGCGTCGTTGCGCTCGGCGAAGAGCCGGTCGGCCTCCTGCTGGCGGCCGAAGACCTTGACCAGCTCGTGGCCGGTGTAGGTCTCCTCGACCACGCCGTTGACCTCGCCGGTGCTCTTCCACTGCTGCACGAAGTGCTTCTGGCTGCGCTTGCCGATCATCGCGGTGACGACCATCGTGACCGGGATCGTCACCAGCGCGAGCACCGCCAGCAGCGGCGAGATCCAGATCATCATCGCGATCATCGCCACGACGGTGAGCAGCGAGGTGAGCAGCTGGCTCAGGGTCTGCTGCAGGCTCTGCGCGACGTTGTCGATGTCGTTGGTGACCCGGCTGAGCAGCTCGCCGCGGGGCTGCTGGTCGAAGTAGGGCAGGGCGAGGCGGTTGAGCTTGTCCTCGACGTCGCGGCGCAGCCGGTAGATCGTGCGGTTGACGGCGATGGTGAGCATCCGGCCCTGCATCCACTGCAGCAGCGCCGCCACGATGTAGAGGCCGAGCACGAAGAGCAGGATGCGGGCCAGGGCGGTGAAGTCGATGCCCTGGCCGGGCACGACGTGCTGCATCGCGCGCGAGCATGTCGGCGAGGTTGTCCTGGCCCTCGGCGCGCAGCGCGTCGGCGGCCTGCTGCCTGGGTGACCCCGGCCGGGATCTGCGCGCCGAAGACGCCGGCGAAGATCAGGTCGGTGGCACCACCGAGGATCTTCGGGCCGATCGCGCTGAGCACGACGCTGCCCACGGCGAGGACGATGATGGTCCACACGATGAACCGCTCGGGGTGCAGCAGGCGCAGCAGCCGCTTCGCGGACGGGACGAAGTCCTGGGACTTCTCGGTGGGCACCCCGATCTGCATGTGGGGCGGGCCGCCTCGACGGGCGGCGGCCGGGCCGCGGCGCTGCTCGGCGGCCTTCTCCTCCTCGGTCTTGAGCTCGCTCATGCCGCCTCCTCCATCGCCTGCTGGCTCTCGACGATCTCGACGTACGTCGGGCAGCTGTCGAGCAGCTCCGCGTGCGTGCCGTCGCCCACCACCTGGCCGTCGTCGAGCACGACGATCCGGTCGGCGTGGATGATGCTCGACACCCGTTGCGCGACCACGATGACGACGGCATCCCTCGTCACCGGCCGCATCGCGGCCCGCAGCCGCGCGTCGGTGGCGACGTCGAGGGCCGAGAAGGCGTCGTCGAACAGGTAGATGCCGGCCTTGCTCACCAGGGCCCGCGCGATGGCGAGGCGCTGGCGCTGGCCGCCACTGACGTTGGTGCCGCCCTGGGCGATCGGCGACTCCAGGCCGTCGGGCATGGCCCGCACGAAGTCGTCGGCCTGGGCGACGGTGAGGGCCTCCCAGAGCTCGTCGTCGGTGGCGTCGGGGTCGCCGTAGCGCAGGTTGGAGGCGACCGTGCCGGTGAAGAGGTAGGGCCGCTGCGGCACCAGGCCGATGTGCGACCAGAGGTCCTCGGGCTCGGCCTCGCGCACGTCGACGCCGCCGACGAGCACCTGGCCCTCGGTGACGTCGTGCAGCCGCGGGATGAGGCCCACCAGGGTGGTCTTGCCCGAGCCGGTGGAGCCGACGATGGCCGTGGTCGTGCCGGGCTCGGCGCGCATCGACACCTCGCGCAGCACCGGCGACTCGGCGCCGGGGTAGGCGAAGGTGGCGCCGCGCAGCTCGACGGTCACCGGGCCGGGCGGGATGAGCGACCGGGTCGGCCGGTGCGTGCACCGAGCTCTCGGTGTCGAGCACCTCCTGGATGCGGCCGGCGGAGACGGTGGCGCGCGGGATCATCATCGCCATGAAGGTCGCCATCATCACCGACATCAGGATCTGGATCAGGTAGGACATGAACGCCGTGAGCGAGCCGATCTCCATCTGCCCGTTGTCGATCCGGTGGGCGCCGAACCACAGCACCGCGACCGTCGAGGCGTTGAAGATGACCATGACGACGGGGAACGCCAGCGCCATCAGCTTGCCGACGGCGAGCGCGGTGCCGGTGTAGGTGCGGTTGGCCACGGCGAAGCGCTCGCGCTCGACGTCCTCGCGCACGAAGGCGCGCACCACCCGCAGGCCGGTGATCTGCTCGCGCAGGATGCGGTTGACCGAGTCGACGGCGGTCTGCATCGAGCGGAAGTGCGGCACCATCCGCGAGATGATCAGGCCGATGGCCACGCCCGAGGGCCGGCACCGCGACGGCGACCAGCCAGGCCAGGCCGAGGTCCTCGCGCAGGGCCATGAAGATGCCGCCGACCATCATGATCGGCGCCGACACCATGATCGCCAGGAACATGTAGGTGACGGTCTGCACCTGGGTGACGTCGTTGGTGCTGCGGCTGATCAGGGTGGGGGCGCCGAAGCGGGAGAGCTCCTGGGCCGAGAACTGCGCCGACCCGGTGGAACACCGACGAGCGCACCTCGCGGCCGAGCGAGGCCGAGGTCTGCGCGCCGATGCGGGTGGCGCCGATGGTGGCGATGATCTGCACGAACGAGACGGCGAGCATGAGCAGGCCGGTGCGCAGGATGAAGGTGGTGTCGCCCACCGCCACGCCCTCGTCGATGATCTGGCCGTTGAGGCTCGGCAGGTAGAGCGAGGCGAGCGTGGCCACGAGCTGGAGCACGAGGAGCACGCCCGAGCATCGCCGGCGTAGGGGGTGAGGTAGGTGCGGATGAGTCGGTACAGCATCAGGTGTCCCTCCGGGTGCCGTCGAGGACGACGGAGACGATCTCGGCCGGCGTCATCGACCGGACGGGGAGCATGGGGTGGGCGCTCGCGAGCGTGAGGTGGGCCAGGATGTTGACGACGTCCTGCGGCGGGCAGGCGCAGGGCCGTCGGCGTCCGGGCCGATGAGGTCGAGGAACGCGGCGTCGACGGCCGGGTCGCTCATCGGCTTGCGGCGGTCGTGCCCCGAGCCCTTGTGGGTGATCGGCTCACCGCCCGCCTGGTGCAGGGCGCCGATCACCCCGATGATCCGCTCGACCCAGCGCTGCATCACGGCCACCGCCGCCTCGAGCCGGTCGTCGAGTGGCAGGTCGGTGTCGATCCCCCGCAGTGTCGGCCACGACCGCCGGTGGTGTCGAACACCGCTGTGGCGCAGGCCTGCACGAGCTCGTCCTTGGTGCCGAAGGCGCGAAAGACGGTGCCCTCGGCGATGCCGGCCGCCTCGGCCACCTGCTTGGTGGTCACCGCGACGCCGTGCTCGCGCAGCAGCGGGATGGTCACCTCGACGAGCGAGGCGCGGCGGTCCTCGGGGCTGAGGGCAGGAGCACGGGGGGTCACCGCACCACTGTAAGTGAGTGAGCACTCACTCACAAGTGGATTACTTCTGCCTCGACGGCGAGCCCACCGGTTGCGGAGCGCCCGGGCTGCTGCCGCCCGACTGAGGCCGGCGAGGAGGCCGCCGGTGATGCACAGGGCGGCTTGGAGCGCGCACCCAGCATCACCTCAGGCCATGCCCACCACACCGGTGATGCAACAGGCGGCCCCAAGCGCGCACCCAGCATCACCACCTGTCACGGCGCGGCCGACGATCGGCCCGACCTGCGCAGAGGGTGATGCACGGAGCGACCTTCTGCACCGCGCCCTGCATCACCACCCGGCTCGGAGCTGCTCGAGGGGCAGGATGCCGCCACCCGGGAGATCAGAGGCGGAGGGGCGACCACAGCGCGACGAGCGGAGCAGTGGGATGCCGTGGGCGAGCCGATGGACGGGTCTGGCGGGAGCGCCCGCGAGCGCCAGCGAGTGGGTGCGGATGGTCAACGGCCGCACACGGCATCCCACTGCGCAGCGGCCACGAGGACGGCGGCGTACCAAGATCGACCTATTGGTCGATCTGGCACCGGGCACGTAGTCACCGGGTGGGGCAACTTTGACCTATTGGTCGATCTTGCACCGGGCACGTAGTCACCGGGTGGGCAACTTTGACCTATTGGTCGATCTTGTCCCGAGCAGGCCGCTCCGGGTCAGGACCCCTAGCGGAGGAGGCCGTCCTTGACGGCGTCGCGCAGGAAGGCGACCACCTCGGCGCGCACCTCGTCGCCGTCGAGGTCGAGCAGCCCGGCGATCGCGGCCGCGGCAGCCCGGGCGGTCAGGTCGCCGTCGCACACCGACGCGAACGCCGCCGTCACGGTGGTGAGGGTGAGGTGCCGGCGCAGCCCGCCACCCTGGCGCAGCACGATGGCGGTGGGGTCGAGGGCGCCGGGCATGGTGTGCCGCTCCTCGTGCACGTCGGGCGCGCACCGCCAGGCGATGTCGAGCACCGCGTCGTCGTCGTGCTCGGCGAGCCAGGTGCGGGCGTCGAGCCCGGCGAGCACGGTCGGGCCCATCGGCGCCTCGACCGGCCAGGGCACGTCCATCAGGTCGACGAACGGGGCCCGCTCGTCGCGCGGCCGGTGCAGGGTCACCACGCCGAACCCGATCGCCTCGACCTCGCGCGCCTCGAAGTCGTCGAGCCACGCGGCATACATCGCGTTGAAGTCGACCGTGCCGGGGTGGTGGCCGCCGTCGCGGGCCCAGGTCTCGGCGTACTCCGCCGGGTCCTGCACCTCGCGCTGCACGACCCAGGCGTCGAGGCCGGTGCCGTCGAGCCAGGCCCCCACCCGCTCGGTCCAGGTCGAGCCGCGCGGCACCTCCCAGTTGCCGAGGAACTGCGCGATGCCGCCCGGCTCGAGGTGGTCGCCCACCCCGCGCACGAGGTCGCGCACCACGGCATCCCCGGCGGCGCCGCCGTCGCGGTACTCGAACAGCGGCACGGCCCCCGACCGCGGCGTGATGACGAACGGCGGGTTGCTCACGACGAGGCCGAACCGCTCCCCCGCCACCGGGTCGAGCATCGAGCCGGCGCGCACGTCCCAGTCGGCCTCGTCGAGGGCGGCGTTGAAGCGGGCGAAGGCCAGCGCCCGCTCGGACAGGTCGGTGACCACGACCTCGTCGGCGTGCCCCTCGAGGTGCAGGGCCTGCACGCCGCGAGCCGGTGCCCAGGTCGAGGGCGCGCTCGACGTGCGGCCGCGGGGTCCACGACGCCAGGGTCGTGGACGCGCCCCCGATGCCGAGCACGTGGTTCTCGCGCAGCGGCCGCCGGGTGGCGACCTCGCCCAGGTCGGAGGCCACCCACCAGTCGACCCCGTCGGCGGAGTGCGGGCGCAGGTCGCACAGGGCGACGACGGCGTCGCCCTCGGGCTCGACCAGGCCGAGCGCGACGGCGCCCTCGACCCCCAGCGTCGGCAGCGCGGCCGCCGCCTCGGCGACGTCGACGGGGTCGCCGAGGGCGAACAGCCGCACCAGGGTCGCGCCCGGTGCGCTCGAGGCGCCGGTGACCCGCTGCGCGGGCAGCGCCTGGTCGCGGTCGAGGGCGCCGGTGGCCATCGGGCCGAGCAGCTCGGTGACGCCCGCGACGGTGTAGCGCGGCGGCGACGAGGTCGGCGCGCAGGGCGGGGACGAGGTCGGGGTCGACGCGGGGCGGGTTCGGGGTCATCGAGGACGAGCGTATGCCGTGCGGCCGCCGGGCTCACCCCCCTCACCGCGCTCGGGCGTCATCCGGGTTCGGGCTCAGCGCTCGCGCTGCACCAGGGCGGTCAGCTCGGGCCGGGAGGTGATGCCCAGGCGTGCGTAGACGTTGCGCAGGTGGTACTCGACCGTCTTGGGGCTGAGGAACAGCCGCAGGGCGGTCTCGCGGGTGGTGAGCCCCTCGGTCACCAGCGCGACGATCTGGCGCTCGCGCGGGCTGAGCGCGTCGAGGGCACGGGTCCCCCGACGCACCACCGTCGCCCCGGTGGCGTCGAGCTCGTCGGCGGCCCGGTCGGCCCAGGGCACCGCGCCGAGCCGCTCGAACGCCTCGAGGGCGTCGCGCAGCGGCTCGCGGGCGTCGGCCCGGCGGCGGGCCCGGCGCAGCCGCTGGCCGTGCAGCAGCCGGGAGCGGGCGGTCTCGAACAGGTCTGCGGTGAGCGCGTGCTGGCGCGCGGCCTCGCCGAACGCCGCGTCGATGCCGGCCGGCTCGACGAGCAGGGCCCGCGCCCGGGCGGCCCGGGCCAGCGCCCAGGGCCGTCCCTTCGCCTCGGCCCGCCGGGCGTAGTCCTCGATGACGACGGCCGCCTCGTCCGCGCGCCCGGCGAGCACGAGGCACTCGGCCAGCTCGGGCCCGGGGTGCACGTCGACGTCGACGAACCCGGTGCGACCGAGCAGCGCGTCCAGCCGGGCGAACCGCTCGGCGGCCTCCTCGACGGCCCCCGCGGCCAGCGCCGACTCACCGAGGGCGAAGCCGGCCCACACCTCGACGATGACGTTCGAGCGCGGCACCGCGAGCACCAGCGCCCGCTCGGCGTGCTCGGCGCACGCGTCGACGGCCCCGGTGCGGGCCTCGAGCCACGCCAGCCCGGCGAGCGACAGCGCCTGCTCGGTGACCTGGCCGAGCTCCGCCGCCAGCTCGGTCGACTCCGCGTAGGCCGAGCGGGCCGGCCCCCAGTGGTCGCGCGTCGCAGCCGCCCGGGCGAGGAAGAACAGCAGCCGGGGCAGCGGCCCGACCGCCCAGCTGGCCCGCCGGCCCTCGATCTCGCGGGCGAGGTCGTCGGCCGCCTCGGAGCCGCGCAGCCAGAGCATCGTGTTCAGCGCCCACACCTCGTCCTCGTCGTCGTGCGGGTCGCGGGCGGCGCCCTCGGCGAGCGGCGGGTGGGCACCCGGCATCCGGAGCAGGGTCAGGGCGGCGCGCAGCTCGGCCTCGCCCGACCGACCGCCCAGCACCGCGGCCATCCCGGTGGTCATCAGGCAGCGCCCGCGGGCCGCGCCGGTGAGGTCGCCACCGAGCAGCACGGTCGCGTGCCGGGCCGCGGTGGCGGCCGCCCCCGCGTCGGCGAGGGCGAAGGCGAGCGTGACCACCTCGGCCACGATGCGGCTCGCGGCCTCCGGGTCCTCGTCGACGGCGGCGTCGGCGGCCGCGAGCAGGCTGCGCCGGGAGACGGTCGAGCGAGCCGGCCCGCGCCGCGATGCTCCCGGCGAGCGCCTCGGCCCGCCACGGGGTCGCCCCGTCGGGCGACTGGCGCACCACCTCGTCGCACAGGCGGGTGGCCCAGGCGGCGTCCCCCGCCGCCCAGGCCGCCTCGGCTGCCGCGAGCAGCCGGGCCGGCCCGGCGCCCCGCCTGCGGGGTGATGCCCGGCCGCCCGCTCCAGGCCGGCGGCGGCCACCGCCGGGGCACCCCGCCGGGCGGCCGCCGCGGCGACCTCCTCGAGGGCGGCGGCGAGGTCCTCGTCCGGGCCGGCCGCTGCCGCCGCGAGGTGGCGCACCCGCTCGTCGGTGCGTCCCGGTGGCAGGGCGCCGGCCACGGCGGCGTGCAGCGCGCGGCGCTGGTCGGGCGGCAGGCTGGAGTAGACGGCCGACCCGACCAGCGGATGCCGCGGCGACAGGTGGTCGCCGTCGAGGTCGACCAGCCCGGCCGCCTCCGCTCGCACGAGCGCCGAGGTGTCGACCCCCAGCGCGGTGGACGCGGCCACGACGAGCGCGGCCGAGCCGCCTGCCAGGGCGGACAGCGCCACCACGACCTGGACGTCGGGCCCGAGCAGCGCGGGCCCGCTCGGCGAAGACGTCGACCAGGGTGCCGGACAACGGGATCGGGTCGTCGAGCGCCAGCCGGGCGAGGGCGTCGGGCCGGCGCACGAGCTCGGTGACGGCGAGCGGGTTGCCGGCCGTGACGGCCCGGGCCCGGGCCGCGGCCTCGGGCGTCGCGGGCAGGCCGAGCTCGGCCATCAGCGACCGCACCTGCCCGGCGTCGAGGCCGTCGACCGGCAGCTCGGGCAGCCCGGCCTCGGCCAGCGGCCCGCCCTCACCGGTGCGCTGCGCGGCGACGACGAGCACCGGGTCGGCGACGAGCCGCCGCGCCGCGAAGGCCAGGGCCCGGGCCGACGGCTGGTCGAGCAGGTGGGCGTCGTCGAGCAGCACGACGAGCGGCGCCCGCTCGGCACGCCGGGTGAGCACCGCGAGGGTCGCGGCCCCGACGGCGAACGGCCGGCGGCGGGTCGCCGTCGCGCAGCGCCAGCGCCACCCCGAGGGCCCGGGCCTGCGGTGCCGGCAGCGCCGCGAGCTCGTCGGTGACGTCGCCGAGCACCAGGCCGAGCGCGGCATACGGCACCTCCTGCTCGGCCGGGGTGCCCACCACCCGCACGACCAGCGCGCCGGTCGACATCGCGGCCACCTCGTCGAGCAGCGTCGACTTGCCGACCCCCGCCTCGCCGGTGACCAGCAGGGCCCCGCCACGGCGCAGCCGAGCCCCCGCCAGCAGCTCCGCCACCCGCCGGAGCTCGGTCTCGCGCCCCACGACCATCCCTGCAGTGTAGGAACCACTGGGGTGCCACCCTGATGCGGCGAGGGTGGCCGGCGCCGGATCGTCGAGGGCATCGACCCCGGCGTCCGCTGCCGGGATCATGAACCCGGGAGGACACCCCATGCCGCACCAGCAGACCACCACCATCGACACCGACACCTTGATGTCGTTCGTCTTCCGCGCCGTCGACGAGGTGGGCGCCGCACTCAACTGCGCCCTCGTCGTCATGGGCGACCGGCTCGGCTACTACCGGGCGCTGGCCGACGGCGGCCCGATGACCGCGGCCACGCTCGCCACCACCACCGGCACCGCCGAGCCCTACGCCCGCGAGTGGCTCAACGCCCAGGCCGCCGGCGCCTTCGTCACCTACGAGCCCGCCGACGGCACCTACGCGCTGCCGCCCGAGCACGTCATCGCCCTCACCGACGAGAGCAGCCCGGCCTTCCTGCCCGGCTTCTTCCAGATCGCGCTCGGCACGATCCGGGATGCCGACCGCATCCTCGCCGCCGCCCCCGACGGTGACGGGGTGGGCTGGCACGACCACAACACCGACGTGCACGACGGCTGCGAGCGCTTCTTCCGGCCCGGGCTACAACGCCCACCTCGTCGCCGAGTGGCTGCCCGCCGTCGACGGCCTGGTCGACCGGCTCACCGCCGGGGCGACGGGTCGCCGACATCGGCTGCGGGCACGGCGCGTCGACGGTGCTCATGGCGCAGGCCTACCCGGCATCGCGGTTCGTCGGCTCCGACTACCACGCGGCCTCGATCGGCACCGCGCGTGGAGCGGGCCGCCGAGGCCGGGGTGGCCGACCGGATCGAGCTTCGAGGTGGCACCGGCGACCGTCGTTCAGCGGCTCGGGCTACGACCTGGTGACCACCTTCGACGCCCTGCACGACATGGGCGACCCGGTGGGCGCCGCGCGGCGGGTGCACGAGGCGCTCGCCCCCGACGGCGTCTGGCTGCTCGTCGAGCCGGCCGCGGGCGACCGGGTCGAGGACAACCTCAACCCGGTCGGGCGGGCGTTCTACGGCTTCTCGACGCTGCTGTGCACGCCGGCGTCGCTCTCGCAGCCGGTCGGGGCGGCCCTCGGCACCCAGGCCGGGCCGGCCCGCATCCGCGACGTCACCGTCGCCGCCGGGTTCCGCAGCTTCCGGCTCGCGGCGTCGACCCCGTTCAACAACGTGTTCGAGGTGCGACCGTGAGCTGGCCGGCCTGGACCCGTCCGGTGCGCGAGGACGTCGTGGTGCGAGGCGGCACCCGGATCTCGTTCGCCGTGCACGGGTCCGGGCCGGCCACCGTGGTGCTGCTGCCCGCCTGGTCGATCGTGCGGTCGCGGATGTGGAAGGCGCAGGTGCCCCACCTGGCCCGCCACCACCGGGTGGTCACCTTCGACGGGCGCGGCAGCGGCGGCTCCGACCGACCGGAGGGGGCGGCGGCGTACTCGAACGCCGAGTACGCCGCCGACACGGTCGCCGTGATGGATGCCGCGGGCGTCGACCGGGCGGTGCTCGTCGGCCTCTCGAGCGGAGCGGCCTGGGCGGCCCAGGTGGCCGCCGAGCACCCCGAGCGGGTGCAGGGGCTGGTCGCGATCGGGCCGGTGTGCGGGTCGTTGCAGCCCCGGGGGCAGGTGCGAGCTCGCCACCTACACCGACCCGCAGGAGGACACCCAGGGGTGGGCGAAGTACAACCGCCACCACTGGCTCGAGGGCGGCTACGACGACTTCGTCGACTTCTTCTTCGCGCAGATGTTCCACGAGCCGCACTCGACCCGCCAGCGCGAGGAGGGGTCCACGTGGGCGCACGAGCTCGCCCCGCAGACCCTGGTCGACTGCACCTCCGGGCGGCTCGGGCTCGACGGCGCCGAGGCCACCGAGCTCGGGTCCGCTGCTCGATGCCGTGCGGTGCCCCGTGCTCGTCCTGCACGGCAGCGAGGACCGGGTGCGCGCGGTCGACGACGGGGTGCGGTTCGCCCGCCGCTCGGGCGGTTCGCTGGTCGTGCTCGAGGGGTGCGGGCACGGGCCGCGCGATGCGCGACCCGGTCGTCGTCAACCGCGAGCTCGACCGGTTCGTCGACGCGGTGACGACCACGCCGGATGCCGTGTCGTCCCGGCCCGCGCTCGCTGCCGCCTCGCGCACCGCTTCCGCGCCGGACCCGCGCCCACGGCATCCGGGTCGGAGCCGGCCCTGCGGCGGACCCGGCATCCGCGGCATCCCCGGCGCACCGTCGACGCGGCGCTGGTCGCGGGCGCTGCGGCGCCAGCGCGAGGTGCTCGTGCTGTCCTCGCCGATCGGGCTGGGGCACACCCGGCGCGACCTCGCGATCGTCGAGGCGCTGCGGCTCGAGCACCCGGACCTGCGGGTGCGCTGGCTGGCGCAGGACCCGGTGACCCGCGTGCTGGAGGCGGCCGGCGAGGCGGTGCACCCGGCATCCGCGCTGGCTGGCGTCGGAGTCGGCGCACGTCGAGGCCGAGTGCGGCGAGCACGACCTCGACGCGTTCGACGCGATCCGGCGGATGGACGACCTCCTGGTCAACAACTTCATGGTGCTCGACGAGGTGCTCGAGACCGAGCACGTCGACCTCGTCGTCGGCGACGAGGCGTGGGAGACCGACCACTTCCTGCACGAGAACCCGGAGCTCAAGCGGGGCGCCTTCGCCTGGCTCACCGACTTCGTCGGGTGGCTGCCGATGCCGGCCGGCGGCGAGCGGCAGGCGGCCCTGACCGCCGACTACAACGCCGAGATGCTCGAGCACCGCGAGCGCTTCCCGTGGGTGCGCGACCGGTCGGTGTTCGTCGGCACGCCCGACGACGTCGTGCCCGACGCGTTCGGGCCGGGGCTGCCGGCGATCCGGGAGTGGACGCAGGGCGAGTTCGACTTCGCCGGCTACGTCAGCGGGTTCACGCCGCCCACCGACGAGGAGCGGGCGCGGCTGGCGGGAGGAGCTGGGCTGGCGCGAGGACGAGACCGTGTGCGTGGTGGCGGTCGGGGGCACGGCGGTGGGGGGCGACCTGCTGCGGCGGGTGCTCGACGCGGTGCCGGCGGCCCGCCGGGCGCGGGCGGACCTGCGGTTCGTCGTGGTGGCGGGGCCACGGATCGACCCGCGGTCACTCCCCCGGCGGCGCGGCGCCGACGGTGCTGGGCTTCGTGCCCGACCTCTGGCGCCAGCTGGCGGCCTGCGACGTGGCCGTGGTGCAGGGCGGGCTCACCACCTGCATGGAGCTCACCGCCTCGCGGCGGCCGTTCCTCTACGTGCCGCTGCGCAACCACTTCGAGCAGAACCGGCACGTGCGGCACCGGCTGGAGCGCTACGGCGCGGGCACCCACCTCCCCTACGAGCAGCTCGTCGACCCCGACGCGCTGTGCGCCGAGCTGCTCGCGACGCTGGACCGGCCGGTCACCTCGGCGCCGGTCGAGACCGACGGGGCGGCACGCGCCGCCCGCCTGCTCGCCGACCTGCTCTGACGCACCGGTGCCCGGCCCCGCCCGCCGTCGAGGTCCCGCGACGCGCTGACGGCCCGGCCGGTCGGTCAGCGCGTCGCGGGATGTCGACCGGGCACGCGCGAGGGGCCGGGTTCCAGCGGAACCCGGCCCCTCGGCATCCTGCGTCGACTAGATCGACACCGGGTGCTGCTGCTCCGCCGATGCCGAGTCGGGGTCGCTGTCGTTGCCGATCGCGATGTCCTTGCTCTTGGAGTAGGCGACCGACGCGAGGACGATGACGAAGGCGACCGCCGCGATGCCGTAGCGGATCGCGGGCGAGGCGCCGGCGCCGACGGTGAGCGAGACGATGGCCGGCGCGATGAGCACCGAGACCAGGTTCATCACCTTGAGCAGCGGGTTGATCGCCGGGCCGGCGGTGTCCTTGAACGGGTCACCGACGGTGTCGCCGATGATCGTCGCCTCGTGCGCCTGCGAGCCCTTGCCGCCGTGCGCGCCGTCCTCGACGATCTTCTTCGCGTTGTCCCACGCGCCACCGGAGTTGGCGAGGAACACGGCCATCAGCGCACCGGACGCCGATCGCGCCGGCGAGGAAGCCGGCCAGCGGGCCGATGCCGAGGCCGAAGCCGACGGCGACCGGCATCAGCGCGGCGAGCAGACCCGGCGTCGCGAGCTCGCGCAGCGAGTCACGGGTGCAGATGTCGACGACGCGGCCGTACTCGGGCTTCTCGGTGTAGTCCATGATGCCGGGGTGCTCGCGGAACTGGCGGCGCACCTCGAACACGATGGCGCCGGCGGCCCGGGTGACCGCGTTGATGGCCAGGCCGGAGAAGAGGAACACCACGGCCGCACCGATGAGCACGCCGACGAGCACGCTCGGGGTGACGACCTGCAGGTCGAAGGTCGACACGATGAACTTGCTCGGCTGCTGCTTGACCTCGCCGTTGTCGATGATCGCCTGCAGCTGGGTCTGCCACGCGTCGCTGTAGGAGCCGAACAGCGCGGTCGCGGCGAGCACGGCCGTCGCGATCGCGATGCCCTTGGTGATGGCCTTGGTGGTGTTGCCGACGGCGTCGAGCTCGGTGAGGATCTGCGCGCCCTCCTCGTCGACGTCGCCCGACATCTCGGCGATGCCCTGCGCGTTGTCGGAGACCGGCCCGAAGGTGTCCATGGCGACGATGACGCCGACCGTGGTGAGCAGGCCGCAGCCCGGCGAGCGCGACGAGGAACAGGGCCAGGGCGGTCGAGCCGGCGCCGAGCAGGAAGGCGAGGTAGACCGCGCCGGCGATGATCGCCGCGGTGTAGACCGCCGACTCGAGGCCGACGCCGATGCCCGAGAGCACGACGGTGGCCGGGCCGGTGAGCGAGGTGCGGGCGACGTCGATGGTCGGGCGCTTGTCGGTGCCGGTGAAGTGGCCGGTGAGCCACAGGATGATGCCGGCCAGCACGATGCCGATGACGACCGCGAGGAACGCCGCGAGCTGCGGGTTGCCGGTCAGGGCCGCGACCTCCTGCTGCCGGTCGGTGAGGGTGGCGTCGCGGCCGAACAGCTCGGCGTAGGTCGACGGCAGGTAGGTGAAGGCGGCGATGGCCGAGAGCACCGCGGACACGACGGCCGCGATGTAGAAGCCGCGGTTGATCGCGCTCAGGGCGTTCTCGCCCGGGCCGGGCCTTGGTGATGAAGACGCCGAGCAGCGCGGTGACCGCACCGATGGCCGGGATGATCAGCGGGAAGACCAGGCCGTACTCGCCGAACGCGACCGAGCCGAGGATGAGCGCGGCGACCAGCGTCACGGCGTACGACTCGAACAGGTCGGCGGCCATGCCGGCGCAGTCGCCGACGTTGTCACCGACGTTGTCGGCGATGGTGGCGGCGTTGCGCGGGTCGTCCTCGGGGATGCCGGCCTCGACCTTGCCGACCAGGTCGGCGCCGACGTCGGCGGCCTTGGTGAAGATGCCGCCGCCGACTCGCATGAACATGGCGAGCAGGGCGGCGCCGAAGCCGAAGCCCTCGAGCACCTTGGGGGCGTCGCCCTTGTAGAGCAGCACGACGACGGAGGCGCCGAGCAGGCCCAGGCCGACGGTGGTCATGCCGACGGCACCACCGGTGCGGAAGGCGATCTTCATGCCGGCGTCGCGGCCGTTCTCGCTGGCGGGCGGCCGAGGCGACCCGGACGTTGGCCTTGGTGGCCAGGCGCATGCCCAGGTAGCCGATCAGGGCCGAGAAGACCGCGCCGACGACGAAGAAGCCGGAGCGCCCCCAGCGGACCCCGGCGGTGTCGGCGGGCAGCAGGAGCAGCAGGCCGAAGACGAGGACGACGAAGAGGATGAGCGTCTTGAACTGGCGGGCGAGGTAGGCCTGCGCCCCCTCCTCGACGGCCGCGCCGATCTCCTGCATCTTGTCGGTGCCGGGGTCTGCGGCGAGGACCTGCCTGCGGAAGATGAACCCGAAGACGAGCGCCACCAGCGCGATGACCGCGACGGTGACGACGAGGGCGAGGTTCAGTCCGGTGAGGTCCAGGGCAGAGCTCGTCGCAGCGGGTGCGAGCGCGAGGGGTGCCATTCCATCCTCCTTGACGGGTGTGTGCGCCCCCGGGGCGAAGTACGCCGGCGGCAGGGACGTTCGCGGCGCACCTTACCGGCCCGCGGGCGAGCGCGCTCCACCCACGCGGAAGTGACGCAGGTCACCCCGTCAGTGGCGCATGAGGCGGCCCCGACAGGAGATCAGGCGGCGAGGGCCTCTTCGAGGGAGTCGTGGATGCCGAACACCTTGTCGAGCCCGGTGATCCGGAAGACGCGCAGGATGCGGTCGTTGGAGCACACGATCCGCAGCCAGCCGGAGTGGTTGCGCACGAGCTTCAGGCGGCCGACGAGGACACCGAGGCCGGTCGAGTCGAGGAACGAGACCTCGTCGAGGTCGACGACGAGCCGGGCGTGGCCGGCTCCGATCTCCTCGTCGAGGACGGCGCGCAGCTGGGCCGCGGTGTAGACGTCGACCTCTCCGGCGACCGTGACGACGCTGACGTCGTCCTGGCGAGACGTGGTCACGGACAGCTCCACGGGCGGGGCTCCTTGTGCTTCCTGCTGGGCATGAGCCCGACGGGGGGTGTCGGGACCAAGGATTACCGTAACCGTCGTGAGCAGTCCTGCCCAGCACCTCGCCGTTCTCACGGCTCGGACGCAGGGCGAACGACTCCTCCACGTCGAGCACGTGCCCGCTCGCACGGCCCGCCTGGCGCAGTGGCCGGAGTCGGTCGCGCCCGCCGTGCTCTCGGCCCTGCTGGCCGCCGGTATGGAGCGTCCGTGGTCGCACCAGCGGGCCGCCATCGACCTCGCCACGGCGGGTCAGCACGTCGTGATCGCGACGGGCACGGCATCCGGCAAGAGCCTGGGCTACCTCGCGCCGGTGCTCAGCGCGGCGTCGCGAGGGGGCGGCCACCCCGGGGCTGCGGGGGTCGACCGCCATCTACCTCGCGCCGACCAAGGCGCTGGCGGCCGACCAGCTCGCGCGCATCGAGTCGATGGCCGTGCCGGGGGTGCGGGCCGCGACCTACGACGGCGACACCCCGCCCGACGAGCGGCGGTGGATCCGCGACCACGCCAACGTCGTGCTCACCAACCCCGACCTGCTGCACCACTCGCTGCTGCCGGGGCACCAGCGGTGGTCGCGGTTCCTGCGCTCGCTCGAGTACGTCGTGGTCGACGAGTGCCACGTCTACCGGGGGGTGTTCGGCTCGCACGTGTCGGCGGTGCTGCGCCGGCTGCGGCGGGTCGCGGCGCGCTACGGCGCGACGCCGACGTTCGTGCTCGCCTCGGCCACCGTGTCCGAGCCCGCCGACGCACGCGTCCCGGTTGATCGGGATGCCGGTCACGGCCGTCACCGACGACGGCTCGCCGCGCGGGGCGATGACCTTCGCGCTGTGGGAGCCCGCCACCGTCGACGGGCACCGGCGCTCGGCCACGACCGAGGCCGCCGAGATCCTCGCCGAGCTGGTGCTCGACGGGGTGCAGGCCGTGGCGTTCGCGCGCAGCCGGGCCGGCGCCGAGGCACTGGCCACGAACGCCCGGCGGCGGGTGGAGCACGACGACCCGGTGCGCGCCGAGGGGGTCTCGGCCTACCGCGGCGGCTACCTCCCCCAGGACCGGCGCGAGATCGAGCGCGGGCTGCGCGACGGGTCGGTGCGAGGGCTGGCCGCCACGAACGCCCTCGAGCTGGGCATCGACGTCAGCGGCCTCGACGCGGTGGTGATGGCCGGGTGGCCGGGTCGCCGGGCCAGCCTGTGGCAGCAGGCGGGGCGGGCCGGGCGCTCGGGCGAGGAGTCGCTGGCCGTGCTCGTGGCGGCCGACGACCCGCTCGACACCTACCTCGTGCGCCACCCCGAGGCGATCTTCGGCGAGCCCGTCGAGGCCACCGTGATGGACCCGCACAACCCGCACGTGCTGGCCCCGCACCTGGCGGCGGCCGCGGCGGAGCTGCCGCTGGGCGAGAGCGACCTGCCGATGTTCGGGCCCGACACCCGCCGCCTGCTCGACGCCCTGGTGGCCGGCGGCATCCTGCGGCGCCGGCCCTCGGGGTGGTTCTGGGCCCGCGAGGACCGCCCCACCGCGCACATCTCGCTGCGGGGGGCGAGCGACGTCGTCGCGGTCGTCGAGGCCCGCACCGGTCGGGTGCTGGGCACCGTCGACGAGGCGTCGTCGCACGCGCAGGTGCACACCGGGGCCGTGCACGTGCACCAGGGCGACACCTGGGTCGTCACCGAGCTCGACCTCGAGGCCCGGGCGGCGCACGTCGTGCGGGGCGACCCGGGGTGGTCGACGCACGCGCAGTCGGTGAGCCGGTTCGACATCCTCGGCCGCGAGCGCACCGAGCGACGGGCCCGGGTCGACGGTGTCGTTCGGCACGGTGCGGGTCACCTCGCAGGTCACCGGCTTCCTGCGCCGGCTGCCGTCGGGGGAGGTGCTCGGCACCCACCCGCTCGACCTGCCCGAGCGGTCGCTGACGACCAAGGCGGTCTGGTGGACGGTGCCCGAGGACGTGCTGGCCGCGGCGGGGGTCGAGGCGCCGGTCGTGCCGGGGGCCCTGCACGCGGCGGAGCACGCCGCCATCGGGATGCTGCCGCTCGTCGCCACGTCGGACCGCTGGGACGTCGGCGGGGTCTCGACCGCCCTGCACCCCGACACCGGGGAGCCCACGATCATGGTGTTCGACGGGTACCCCGGCGGGGCCGGGTTCGCGGAGCGGGCCTTCGGCGCGTTCGAGGCGTGGGTGCGCGCCACCCGCGATGCCGTGCTCGGGTGCCCCTGCGCCACCGGGTGCCCGGCCTGCGTGCAGTCGCCCAAGTGCGGCAACGGCAACGAGCCGCTCGACAAGGCCGGGGCGGTGACCGTGCTCGAGCTGGCACTGGCGCCGGCGCAGTCCTGACCCCCGGTGGCTGGGGACTTTGCCCCGGTGGCGGGGGTCTTGCCCCGACTTCGACGCCCCGAGAACGCCTGCCACCGAGAGGGTTCCGGCCGCAGGCCCGCGGGTAGGGTCGCCGCATGGTCCTGCTCGGAGTCATCCTCGTCCTGCTTGCCGCCGCGGCCGGCGTCGTCCTCGTCGCGGGCACCGCCCAGCTCACCGACTCCGTCGAGATCGACGTGCTGGGGGGCACGCTGGCCATCCCGCCGCTGACCCTGCTGATCACCGGCATGGTCGTCATCTCGGTGTTCTGGCTGGGCTGGGTGCTGCTGCGCGGCGGCCTGCGGCGCAGCAAGCGCCGCCGGGTCGAGGCCAAGGAGGCCGCGACCGCCCGCGAGGCGGAGCGCGCCGAGGAGCAGCGCCGGATGCAGGAGGAGTTCGCTGCGCGCGAGCAGGCCCTGACCGAGGAGCGCCGCCGCCGCGAGGAGGCCGAGGCCCTCGTCACCGACCAGCACCAGGCTCCCACCTCGGGCGGCACCGCTGTCTCCGGTGGCACCGCGCGCACCGGCTCGGCGAACGACACGACGCAGCGACCGCCCTCGGATGCCAGCCAGCGCGGCGACCGCCAGGTCTGACCGACGCCCGGCCTGACCACCGCCAAGCCTGACCGACCGCCCCGCCGGACCACCGGCGGGACTGACCGACGGTCGAGCCTGACCGATCGCGGGGTCCGCCCGGCCCCCTGCGGGGCGACGAGTCCTGGCTCACCACGAGCCCGGCGTTCCTGGCGGGTCGGCGACATCGACCACACCGGCCCGAGCTCGCGCGGAGATCGTCGTCGGCAGCCGCCACCCGCGCGGCCACCGCCGGTGCACGGCCGTCCGTGACCACCACCGAGCCGTCGGGCTCGGTGGCGCACCGGGTGAGCCGCACCCCGTTCGCCTCGGCCACCGACAAGGCGGCCCGGCAGTCGGGGCGGTCCCCCGTCGAGGTTCCACCGGCCGCGGCGAGCGCTGCGAGGTCGGCGGCCGCCTGGACCCGATGGAGGTCACGCACCGCGCCGACGACCACGAGCACCGCGCTGAGCACCATCACGACGGCGCCGACCGCACCGACCACGAGCACCGAGGCACTGCCGCGCTCATGCCGACCCGCCAAGCCCCTCATGGCGCCGCCTCCAGCAACGCCTGCGCCGACGCACTCGGCGCGGGCAGCGCACCCAGAGCTCGCAGGGTGGCCGGCACGGCGCCGGTGACCACGACGGTCACCCGTGAACCGGTGATGGTGACCGAGACTCGCGGCACCGTCGGGTGCGGCGGCCCGCACCGCGCCCACCACCGACCCCTCGGCCTCACCGCGGGCGAGGAGCCTGGCGCCGAGCCGAGCCGCGTCGACGCACCGCACCTGGGCCAGCCCCAGGTCGACGGCCGCCAGCGCCACCGCGAGCACGAGGAGCAGGGTGGGCAAGCGCCACCGCCAGCTCCGCGGTCGCGGCCCCCCGCTCGGCCCGGCGCCGCGACCTCACGAGCCGGTGCCCAGCGCGGTCATGATGACCTTGGTCAGCGCGCTCTTGACCGGCCCCGACCGCACGATCGCGAGCAGGAGCGCCGCGAACGCCACCGCCGCCATCGTGCCCACCGCGTACTCGGCCGTGGTCATCCCCTCCTCCCCGAGTGCTCGCAGCCGCTGCCGCAACCCTGCGACCCTGCCAACCGACCTCATCGTCATGGACACCACTCCCCTGCCTCTCGGACCGCGACTCTCGCGCCCCCGACCACTGTCGGTGGACGCACGCGGCCGGCGCGAGCAGCACCTCGACCCTGTGGATGACCGGCTCCGAACCGCGCGGCTGTGGACGACCGAGGCGCCGGCTGCGAACGGCGCGGTCACCGCGCCAGACCGCCGAGCAGGTGCAGCACGACCGGTGCGACCGTCGTCGCGATGAACCCCGGGAGGAAGCAGGCGCCCAGGGGCAGCACCAGCAGCACACCGGCACGGTGCACCGCCGCCTCGACCCGCCGCGACTCCTCGGCGCGCATCCGGCCCGCGGCAGCCGTCAGCAGACCGGCGGGTGCCGCGCCGGCGCTGTGGGCGGCGTGCCAGGCCACCCGGGCCGCGGCCCAGCCCGGGCCGACGTGCGCCCACGCCTGGTCGGGTGGCTGACCCCAGCGGTGAGCGGCCGCGACCACGGCGAGCTCGCGCCCGGCCGCACCCGGGTCGACGGCCGCGACGGCTTCCAGCGCCTCGACCGCCCCGACACCACCTCGCAGCGCGGCCGCGACCAGGCCGAGGGCCGCGGCGGCCTCCTCGACGGTCGCCGGGCCCGGCGGCGCCTCCTCGGGTGGCGATGCCGGGGCGGCGCGCCGGTCAGCAGCCCGGCCAGGCGAGCACCGCCAGCGCCACCAGCAGCGCCACCACGCTCACGTCGGGGCACCGTCGGTGCGGCCGGGCCGCCGGGCCCGCCGGAGCAGCCCGCGAGCCCACCACCAGCCGACCGCGGTCAGCACCAGACCGGCGGCGCCGAGCAGCCGCGACGCCGTGGAGTCGTAGAGCCGGCCGGGCGGCAGCCCCACGAGCAGTGCGGCGGCCGGGCCGGCCAGCGGCAGGGCCGACAGCAGCAGCATCGACGCGCGCGGGCCGGCGACGACCACGGCGGTGCGGTCGGCCGCGGCCCGCCGCTCACGCACCGACGCCGCCGCCGAGGCGGTCACGGCCGATGCGGCGGCACCCACCTCCTCGGCCAGCCGCCAGGCCGCCACGAGGAGGGCAAGGTCGCGCCGGGCCGCGTCGGCCAGGTCGCGGGTCACCCTCGAGCACGGTGGTCACCCCTCGCCCGGCGTCGACCGATGACTGCAGGTGCGCTGCCAGCCAGGGCGCGCTGGCCTGCACCCCCGGGGACCGGGCCGAGGCGAGAGCAGCGGCGGGCAGGTCGAGCCCGGCATCGAGCCCCACCGCGACGACCTCGGCGAAGTCGGCGACCCAGGCCTCATCGGGTGCACGCGCCATCGGACGCGGGCTCGAGCGACGGCCCGGCCGATCCACGACACCGCGCCCGCGCCCTCGGATCGGGACGGGGTCGTGGCCGCCGTCGCCGCTGCGGCCGGGCCACACCAGGCAGCTCAGGGCCGCCAGCCACCGCCGCGGTCAGCACGGACCCACCCACCGGCATCCAGCGGCGAGCGACGGCACGAGCCGGAGGAGGCGTTCGCGGCCCGGCCCGCCCACCAGACCCGCCGCTCCGCTCCTGGCCGCCTCGACGACCCGGACGGTGCGAGGGTCCGCGGGATCAGGGACGACGACACCGACCCGGTCGACCGTGCGTGACCCCGCACGGCGCACGACGTGGACGACGACCCGCAGCGCCTCGCGCAGCTGGGCGTGCACCCCCTCGCGAGGCATCGCGGCGAGGGCGCCCAGCGCCTCGAAGCGGGCCGGCACCTCTTCGGGCCCGTTGGCGTGCAGCGTGCTCATCCCACCCTCGTGGCCGGTGTTGAGCGCGGCCAGCAGCTCGCGCACCTCGGCGCCGCGCACCTCGCCGACGACCAGCCGGTCGGGCCGCATCCGCAGCGCCTGGCGGACGAGGTCGACGAGGGTGACCCCGCCGACGCCCTCGACGTTGGGCCCGCGGCCCTGCAGCCGCACGACGTGGGGATGCTCGGGGTCGAGCTCACGCACGTCCTCGACCACGACGACGCGCTCGTCGGCGGGGCACTCGGCGACCAGGGCCGCCAGCACGGTCGTCTTGCCCGCACCGGTGCCGCCGGTGACCACGAGCGAGGTGCGGGCCGCGACCACACCGCGCAGCAGCTCGGCCATGTCGGGCGTGACCGCCCCGAGCCGGGCCAGGGCGTCGACGCCCCCGGGCCGGTGCCGGGCGAACCGCAGGCTGAGGTGCGGCCCGCCGTCGGCCAGGGGCGGCAGCACCGCGTGCAGCCGCACCCCACCCGGCAGCACCCCGTCGACCCACGGCTGGGCGTCGTCGAGCCGGCGCCCGGCCACCCCGGCCAGGCGCACGGCGAGCGGCCGCAGGTCGTCGGCCTCGACCCGCACCGGGGCCCGCTCCATGCCCCGCCCGCGGTCGAGCCAGACGGCACCGTCACCGTTGACGAGCAGGTCGGTGACCGACCGGTCGGCCGCCAGCTGGGCCAGCGGGCCCAGCCCGACCAGCTGCTCGAGCAGGCCTCTCGCCGTGTCGGCCCGACCGTCGTCGCCGAGGGTGGCCGTGTGCTCGGCCACGAGCGCGTCGATCGAGGCGGCGGACGGCCCGGCCCCGGCCGCGATGGCGCGGCGGACCGAGGCGTCGAGCGGCCCCGCCCGCGCGTTCACGACGCCACGTCCGTGCGTTCACGACGCCACCGCCAGCGCGTCGACCGCATCGACCACGGCATCCGCACACCGGCGGATGCCGTCGCGACCGGTGCCGGGGAACAGCCCTCGCTCGGCGTCGCGCGGCACGTGCGGGTCGTCGGCGAGGTGGTGCAGGTGCGCGATGCCGAGGTGGGCGACGACCTCGTCGACGACCTCGGTGCCGGCCCGGCCACCGCGGGTGACCAGACGCACGTCCGGCGGCACCCCGGAAACGAGCGGACCGTCGAGGAGGTGCGACACCGCGGCGTCGGCATCGGCCAGGGCTCGGGTGCGCAGCCCCACGAGCACCACCACCAGGGCGCCGGTGGACAGCACGTCGGGGAGCACGGGGCTGGCGAGCGGCAGGTCGAGCACCACCCGGGCCGGGCCCGCGGCGAGGGCTGCGACCACGTCGCGGGCCGCGGCCTCGGGCACCTCGGGTGGCGCGCCACCACGAGCGGAGAGCACGCAGCACCCCTCCTCGGCGGGCAGCACCCCGAGCAGCGCCTCGGGCGGCACCCGGCCGCGCACGTGCCGCAGGTCGTCCCAGCGCCGGCCGGGCAGGTGCTCGATGCCGGCCGTCACCTCGAGGCCCCCGCGGAGCAGGTCGAGGTCGACGACGACGGACGGCGGCCCGGTCGCCGCGAGCCGGCGCCCGACGGCGAGGGCCAGGGTGCTGGCCCCCAGGCCGCCGGAGGCGCCGATGACGGCGGTCACGCGCTGGGAGGAGGTCATCCCGACACCCTGACCGCCGCCCGGCGCACCGGCCACCCCCGTCGGCCGGCTGTGGACGACGGCTCCGCCGCGACCACCTGTGGACGACGGCCCGGTGACCTGCGGAGAGGCCGGACCGACGGAGTCCGGACATGGGACGGCCCCGGTCGGGGGCGGGGACCCTGTGACCGGGGCAGGACCACGGCCGGACGGAGTCCGGACATGGGACGGCCCCGGTCGGGGGGACAACCGGGGCCGTCGGCGAGCCGAGCTCCGGGGGGGAGAAGCCGGTCCGCCGTTCGCTCAACCCCGAAGGGGAGCGAGTGAGCCCATCGTGTCTCATGACGGACTCTCCGCGCAAGCATTGCGCACTAACTGTCCATACCGTCAGAAAAAACCTTAGACAACGACGGATTCCGAAGGTTTCGTCCAGCACGTTGAATACTTGACCATGCGCGGAGCAGGCGTCTGACGCCACGACGGCCCCACCTGTCCCAGCCGACTCGAGCCCCTCCAGGACAGCCGGCGGTGGTCCCCACCCACGACGGCGCCTCCGTCCCGGGAAGGGGCGGAGGCGTCGTCCTGCCGCGGACCTCGTGGGCGACCAGGCGTGCTCCATGCCGTCGTCGTGCTGGGTCGAGCCCATCACGATCGGTCCATCAGTGGACTGCCCGCGCGTGGGTACCCGTCCGGTCCTCGGTAGCTTCGTCGTGACGGCCCCCGAGGGGACCGTCACCTCTCGTTGTACTCCTACGAGCCCGAGCCCGACAAGGGCCCACCGGCGAGTCGTCCGGCGAGCACGGCATCCGCCACCCGCTCCCCCTCGGCAGCCGCCGCCTGAACCGCCGTGCAGCAGTGCGAGATCCACAGCCCGACGCCCGCCACGTCACCACGGCCGTATGCCGCGAGCGCGCCGAGGTAGGGCGCCCCACCCTGCGCGCCGTGCCCGGCCTCGGTCACGGCCACGCCGGTCGGGTCGAGCCCGCCGGCCCGCACGACCGCCCGGTCGAGGGCCCGGGCCACCACCGCGTTGCCGCGCACGAACGGCCGCACCGTGGCGAGCTCGGCGTGCACGACCGCCGCCGCCACCACCACCGGCAGCCGGGGCGTCGCGAGCAGCACCTCGGTCACGGCCCGCAGCCGCACGACCACCTGCGCGGCATCCGGCGCCGGGCCCGAGGTCGGCGAGCTCGCCGCAGCCCTCCCCCGCCAGCCGGGGCCGGCCGAGCGGCGTCGTCGGGCACCAGCCCGCTCGCGGCGGCCGTGTGCAGCCGCGCCAGCGCCTGCAGCGGCGCGGTGAGCACGACCCCCAGCACGTGCTCGGTCTCGGCGGTCGCGGCGAGCACCCCCCGCATGGTCAGCTCGACCGGGTCGGGGTCGGGCGACCAGGTCGACGCACCGCGCATGATGTCGCGCACGACGTCGACCGGCAGCGACGCCCCCTCGAGCTCCCCACTGGCCTTCGCCCCCCGCACCCGCGACTCGGCCGCGGCCTCGGGGATGCGGCGCCGCAGCGCCTGGTGCCAGCGCAGCCGGGTGCACGCCTCGCGGGCCGCCTCGACCTGCTCGGGGATGCCGGGCAGCTCGGCCAGGCGGGTGACCGCGTCGACGGCCGGGCTCTCGGTGGTCACCCGAGCAGACTAGTTGCCCGGCAACCGCACCCCGGCGAGCTGCCGGGAGCGGGCGACCAGCCGGCCGGTGGAGTCCCAGAGGCAGGCGTCCTCGACGAGCAGGTCGCCGACCACGGTGTCGGTGGTCAGCTCGGCGAGCAGCCAACCGGGAGCGGGCCGCCCGAGCAGCTGCCCGGTGAGCTCCATCGTCGGCGCCCACCCCGGCGCCCCGAGGTCGAACGACACCGGCATCAGGGCGTCGACGGCCCACGACAGCATCGTGACGTCGGGCTCGCGACCGTCCTTGAGCCGCAACCAGGCCCGGATGACGCCACGCCCGGTCGGGCGCCCCACCGCGAACCCGGCCGTCGACGGGTCGATCCGCGCGTCCATCCGGTCGAGGAGGACGATGCCCGCGGCGACGGGTGAGCCGTCGCGCCGGGCCGGCAGGCACTGCTCCGGCGCCGGCATCTCCGGCGGCGCCGGGGCGCGGTGCACGGGCTCGGCGCGGTCGAGCGTGCCGAAGGTGCCCGTCATCCGCACCCGCTCGTGCGCGCGGCCCTCGGCGTCGCGCTGCACCACCCGCATCTCGGCGGTCGACACCGTGCGCCCCACCCGCAGCACCTCGACCCGCACCTCGACCGGCCCGGCGGGGGCGGCGGACAGGAAGTGCGCCCCCCAGGTGAGCAGGTCGGGGTGCCCCACCGACGCCAGTCCCGACGCGGCGGCCGCGGCGCCCAGCGCCATGAGCACCCCGCCGTTGATCGCGTGCCCGATCAGCCAGCCCTCGCCCAGGTGGCCCCGGCCGACCCCGACCGCGCCGGCCTGCGCCGGCCCGGACGCGCGCGCCGCCGTCCCACTCCAGCGCCAGCACCTCGTCGAGCTCACCCACGGGGCGGCCTCCTCATGTCGTCGTGGCATCGTGCGCAGCCGAGCCTATGGTGAGCCCATGACGGGAAGCATCCACTGGCCGACGGCGGTGCTCGTCGCCGGCACGATGCTCCTGCTCTGGCTGGCCGTCTGGCTGCTGCGGCGCAGCCGTCGGCGCGGCTTCCTCTCCGAGGTCGACCGGGCCACCTACGCGACGCTGCACACGGCATCCCTCGCCTCGCAGTACCTCGGCGACGGCCTCACCCCGGATGCCGCCGAGAAGGCGGGCCGGCACCTGCTCTCCATCCTCGGCGCGCACGCCGTGTCGATCGCCGACCCCGGCAGCGTGCTGTCGTGGACCGGCCTGGGCGACCACCACCGGCGCACCGCCCTCGCGCTCGGCGAGCAGACCCGCGAGACCGGCCGCACCGTCGTGCACAGCCAGGAGGACGTCGCCTGTGCCGACCCCGACTGCCCGATCCGCAGCGCCGTCTCCGCCCCGCTGGTCATGGACGACCTCGTCGTCGGCACCCTGACGGCATGGACCGCCGACCCCTCGCCGGGCCTGGCCCGCGCCACCGAGGAGGTGGCCGCGTGGGTGTCGAGCCAGCTGGCCCTGGCCGAGCTGGCGCGCACCCGCACCCGGGTGATGGCCGCCGAGCTGCGCGCCCTGCGGGCCCAGATCAGCCCGCACTTCATCTACAACAGCCTCGCCGCGATCGCGTCGTTCGTGCGCACCGACCCCGACCGGGCCCGCGAGCTGCTCATCGACTTCGCCGACTTCACCCGCTACGCGCTGCGCTCCGGCGGCCCGTTCACCACGCTCGCCGAGGAGCTGCGCAACGTCGAGCGCTACCTCGTGCTCGAGCAGGCCCGGTTCGGCGAGCGCCTCCAGATCACCCTGCTCATCGCCCCCGAGGTGCTGCCGGTGACGGTGCCCTACCTCGCGGTGCAGCCCCTGGTCGAGAACGCCGTGCGCCACGGCCTGGCCACCAAGGAGGGTGTCGGCCACCTCACCATCACCGCCAGCGACCGCGGGTCCGACGCCGAGATCTGCATCGAGGACGACGGCGTCGGCACCGACCCGCAGCGGGTGCGGCAGATCCTCGACGGTGCGCACGCCAGCGACTCGATCGGCCTGGGCAACGTCGACGCCCGGCTGCGGCAGGTCTACGGCGACGAGTTCGGCCTCGTCGTCGAGACCGCGGTGGGCGCTGGCACGAAGGTGTCGTTCCGCGTGCCCAAGTTCGCTCCCGGCATCCACGCGGCGTCGTAGTCGGGGTCGTAGGCTCCCCCCATGTCCACCAACGACGTGGGACTCACGGCACTCGTCGTCGACGACGAGCTGCCGGCGCTCTCCGACCTCGGCTACCTCCTCGGGCGCGACGACCGCATCTCCGAGGTCATCACCGCGTCCAGCGGCACCGAGGCCCTGCAGGTGCTCGACGGCCGCGACGTCGACGTCGTCTTCAGCGACATCTCGATGCCGGGCCTGGACGGCATGGCCCTGGCCCGGGTCATCTCCCGGTTCAGCGTGCGCCCGCAGATCGTCTTCGTCACCGCCCACGACGAGCACGCGGTCGACGCCTTCGCGCTCGCGGCCACCGACTACGTCATGAAGCCGGTGCGTGCCGAGCGCCTGTCCGAGGCGATCCGCCGGGTCGTGGTCGCGCAGACCGAGAAACCGCCGGGGATGCCGTCCGCACCCGCCGAGCCCGCGGCTCCCGTCGTCGAGGACGAGACGATCCCGGTCGAGCTGGGCGGCGTGACCCGGTTCATCACCCGCAGCCAGATCCGCTACGCCCAGGCCCACGGCGACTACGCCCGCCTGCACACCGAGACCGGCTCGCACCTGGTGCGGGTCCCGCTCACCGTGCTCGAGGAGCGTTGGGCCGAGCACGGCTTCGTGCGCATCCACCGCAGCACGCTGGTCGCCCTGCCCCACGTCAGCGAGGTGCGGATGGACCACGGCCGGTGCTCGGTGGTCGTCGGCAACGTCGAGCTCCAGGTGAGCCGGCGGCACACCAAGCACCTGCGCGACACCCTCCTGCGCCGGCCGATCGGCGACAAGCGCCCGAGCGGCGGCTGAGGCCGTGTCCACGCCGGCGGGCGGTCCTCCGCAGCGGGTGCGGGTCACCAGCTCGCGGCGCGGCGCCGCCCCGATGCACGCCCGGCCGGTCTCGCGCGACCTCGACGAGCAGACCGAGCTCGGCGACGTCTACCTCGAGGGCCTGATGCGGGCCCAGCTGCGGCTGTCGGTCGCCGTCCTCGCGCTCACCGTCGTGGGGCTGGCCGCCCTGCCCATCACGCTCCTGCTGGTGCCGGCCACCCGCACCATCACCGTCGCCGGGCTGCCCTTCCCGTGGCTGGTGCTCGGCATCGCCGTCTACCCCGCCGCGTGGTTCCTGGCCCGCTGGTACACCCGCCAGGCCGAGCGCATCGAGCAGGACTTCGCCGAGGTCGTCGACGCCTCGTGAACTACCCGCTGTCGGTCGTCGCGGTCGCCCTCGTCTGCCTCACCACCCTGGGCGTCGGAGCCCTGGGGCTGCGGCTGTCCCGGCGCACCAGCGACTTCTACGTGGCGGGCCGCACCGTCTCCCCGCGACTGAACGCGTCGGCGATCAGCGGTGAGTACCTTTCCGCCGCAAGCTTTCTCGGGGTGGCCGGCCTGATCTACGACCGCGGTGTCGACATGCTCTGGCTGCCGGTCGGCTACACCCTGGGCTACCTCGTGCTGCTCGTCATCGTGGCCGCCCCCATGCGCCGCTCGGGCGCCTACACCCTGCCCGACTTCGCCGAGGCGCGGCTGGGCTCGCGCGCCATCCGGCTCGTCTCGTCGGTGCTCGTCGTGGGCATCGGCTGGCTCTACCTCGTGCCGCAGTTCCAGGGGGCCAGCCTCACCCTCACCCTGGTCACCGGCGCCCCGGCCTGGGTCGGCGGGTTCGTCGTCATGGTCGTCATCGCCGTGGCGGTCGGGGCCGGCGGGATGCGGTCGATCACCTTCGTGCAGGCCGTGCAGTACTGGATCAAGCTCACCGCCCTGGCCGTGCCGGCGTTCGTGCTGCTCGCGCTCTGGTTCCGGTCGGGCTCACCGGCGCCGCAGGTCGACCCGTCGTGGAGCATCCCGTTGTCCCCCACCGGCCCCGACGACCACCCGACCTACCGCACGGCATCCACGGTGCTCGCCCTCTGCCTCGGCACGATGGGCCTGCCGCACGTGCTCGTGCGCTACTACACCAACCCCGACGGCATCGGCGCCCGCCGCACCACCGTCACGGTCATCGCGCTGCTCGGCGTCTTCTACCTGTTCCCGCCGATCTACGGCGCGCTCGGCCGGGTGGCCTACCCGACCCTCCCGCCGGGGGTGCGCTCCGACACCATCGTGCTGCGCCTGCCCGAGACCCTCCTGCCGGGCCTGGGCGGTCAGCTGCTCACGGCGATGCTGGCGGGCGGTGCGTTCGCGGCGTTCCTGTCCACGGCATCCGGCCTGGCCATGTCGGTGACCGGTGTCATCGACCAGGAGCTGCTGCGCCCCCGGGTGACCCGCGTCGCCGGCGGCGACGTGCCCGGCATCCGCGGCTTCCGGGTCGCGGCCATCCTGGCGGTGGTCATCCCCTACGGCGTGAGCCGGGCCACCGAGCCGCTGGGCCTGGCCACCACCGTCGGCCTGGCCTTCGCGGTGGCGGCGGCGACCTTCGCGCCGCTCATCATGCTCGGCGTCTGGTGGCGGCGGCCTGTCGACGTGGGGGGCGATGGCCGGGCTGGTCGTCGGCGGCACCTCGGCGACCGTGGCGATCGGCTGGACCATCGCCACCGGCCCCGAGGGCGGCTGGACCGGCGCCCTGCTCGCCAACCCGGCGATGTGGGCCACCCCGCTCGCGATCGCCACCGCGGTGCTGGTGTCGCTGGCCACGCCGTCGCGCATCCCCGCCGGCACGCGGCGCACCATGGTGCGGCTGCACACCCCGGAGCGGGTGGCCCTGGCCCGCTCCCGCATCCGCGACTGAGTGCCCGGGCCGGGATGCCGGTCAGCCGACGGCGTCGCGGGCCGCCACGAAGGCGTCGACGCAGGCCCGCACGTCGGCCTCGGAGTGCGCCGCCGACAGCTGCACCCGGATGCGCGCCTTGCCCTCGCGGCACCACCGGGAAGCTGAACGCGATGACGTAGACGCCGTGGGCCAGCATGTGGTCGGCGATCTGGGCCGCCCGGCGGGCACCGTCGTCGCCGGGGAACATCACCGGCGTGATCGGGTGCGACCCCGGCAGCAGCTCGAACCCGGCGTCCGTCATCAGCTCGCGGAACAGGGCGGCGTTGGCGCGCAACGTCTCTCGCGCCTGGCTCGACCCCGACACCAGGTCGAGCGCCGCCAGCGACCCGGCGACGACGGCCGGTGCCACGGAGTTCGAGAACAGGTAGGGGCGCGAGCGCTGGCGCAGCAGGTCGACGACCTCCTGGTGGCTCGCGACGTAGCCGCCGGACGCACCGCCCAGGGCCTTGCCCAGCGTGCCGGTGATGATGTCGACGCGGTCGGTCACCCCGAACAGCTCGGGCGTGCCGCGGCCACCGTCGCCGACGAACCCCACGGCGTGCGAGTCGTCGACGAGCACCATCGCCTCGAACTCGTCGGCCAGGTCGCAGATGCCGTCGAGCGGGGCGTAGGAGCCGTCCATCGAGAACACCCCGTCGGTGACGACGCAGACCCGGCGGGCGCCGCCGGCCCGGGCCGCCTCGAGCTGGGCGCGCAGGTCGGCCAGGTCGGCGTTCTTGTACCGGAACCGGGCGGCCTTGCTCAGCCGGATGCCGTCGATGATCGACGCGTGGTTGAGCTCGTCGGAGACGATCGCGTCCTCGGCGCCGAAGAGCACCTCGAAGACCCCGCCGTTGGCGTCGAAGCACGAGCTGTAGAGGATCGTGGCCTCGGTGCCGAGGAACTGCGACAGCCGCGCCTCGAGCTCGGTGTGCTGGGTCTGGGTGCCGCAGATGAAGCGCACCGACGCCATCCCGAAACCCCACTCGTCCAACGCCGCCCGGCTCGCCGCGACGACGTCCGGGTGGTCGGCGAAGCCCAGGTAGTTGTTGGCGCAGAAGTTCAGCGACGCGCCCCCGCTCGGTCGCCACGTGCGAGCGACTGCGGGGTGGTCAGCTCGCGCTCGCGCTTGTAGAGCCCGGCCTCCTCGATCTCCGCCAGGGTCGCCTTGAGCTCGTCCTTGATGGCGCCGTACACGTCGTCTCCTCGGGGGTTCGGGCAGGGTCGGGCACCCGGGTGCGGCGCCGCCCCGCCAGCGTATGCCGTACGGCCCGTGCGTCCCTGCCGTGCCCCGATCGGTCGAGGTCTCGGGACGCCGGGCGGGGGGTCAGCTCCAGTCGAGCACGACCTTGCCGCCGTGCCCCGACCGGGTCTCGTCGAACGCCTGCTGCCACTCCTCCGCGGGGTAGCGGCCGGTGACGACCGACGACACCGCCGCCCGCAGCGACGGCGAGGTCGCGAGCATCGAGCCCATGAGGTACCAGGTCTCGAACATCTCGCGCCCGTAGATGCCGCGCAGCGTGATCATGTGCGTGATGACCCGGCCCCAGTCGATGGCGTAGCGGTCCTTCGGCAGCCCCAGCAGCGCCACCCGGCCACCGTGGTTCATGTTGGCCAGCATCTCCTCGACCGCCACCGGCGACCCGCTCATCTCGAGCCCGATGTCGAAGCCCTCGACCATGCCCAGCTCGGCCTGCGCCTCGCGCAGCGACGCCCCGGCCGACACGTCGACGACGAGGTCGGCCCCGGCCGCCTTCGCGAGCGCGAGCCGCGCGGGCGACAGGTCGGTGACGCAGATGCGGCGCGCCCCGGCGTGCCGCGCGACCGCGGTGGCCATGACCCCGATCGGCCCGGCCCCGGTCACCAGCACGTCCTCGCCGACGACCGGCCACTGCAGCGCCGTGTGCGTCGCGTTGCCCAGCGGGTCGAACAGCGCCCCGAGGTCGGGGTCGAGGTCGGCGGGCTGCACCCAGGCGTTGGTCGCGGGGATGACGACGTAGTCGGCGAACGCGCCGTCGCGGTTGACCCCCACGCCCACCGTGTTGATGCACAGGTGCCGGCGCCCGGCCCGGCAGTTGCGGCAGTTGCCGCAGACGATGTGCCCCTCGCCGGAGACCCGGTCGCCCACGGCCACGTGGTCGACGTCGGCCCCCACCTCGACGACCTCGCCGAAGAACTCGTGGCCCAGCGTCATCGGCACCTTCACGGTCGCCGCCGCCCACTCGTCCCACTGCTCCAGGTGCAGGTCGGTGCCGCACAGCCCGGCCCGCAGCACCCGCAGCTTGACGTCCTTGTCGCCGCACCGCGGCTCGGGCACGTCGACGAGCTCGAGACCTGGACCTGCCGTGACCTTCCGAAGTGCGCGCACGCGCCCATCATGCCGGGATGCCGTGCCGACCGGGAGTCGGCGCGGGTCGCCGTTCGTCGTGCGCCGCCCGCCGTTCGGCGTGGTGTGGCTCGCCGCACATCGCCCCGCCCACCCGCCTGCCGCGGGGCCGCTCCGCACGGGTGCACACGACCCCCACCGTGGCCCCACGCTGGGGGTCGATCCGGGCAGCACCGCCCGGACACCGACCCTGGAGGTGACCCGTGAGCAACGACGCTCTCACGCAGACCGAGGATGCCTACCTCGCTGTGCAGTCCACTTCGGAGTTCCAGGCGCTGCGCAAGAAGTTCCGCGGGTTCGTCTTCCCGATGACCGCGTTCTTCCTCGCCTGGTACTTCCTCTACGTCCTGCTCTCGATCTTCGCCCCCGAGTTCATGGGCCAGCAGGTCGGCAAGCCGGGCATCACCGTCGGCCTGCTGTTCGGCCTCGGCCAGTTCGTGACGACCTTCGCGATCACGATCATCTACGCCCGGTGGGCCAACAGCCAGCTCGACCCGATGGCCGAGGCCGTCGCCGTCCAGATGACCACCGCCGCCACCGACGCGAAGGAGAACTGACCATGGCCCTCACGCTCCCCTTCGCCGAGTCGACCTCGGTCGGCTCCCCGGCGCTGAACATCGCGATCTTCGCGGCGTTCGTCGTCGTCACCCTCGTCATCGTCATCCGGGTCTCGTCCGGCAAGAAGACCGCCGAGCAGTACTACACCGCTGCCGGCGCCTTCTCGGGCCGCCAGAACGGCGTGGCCATCGCGGGTGACTACCTCTCGGCCGCGAGCTTCCTCGGCATCGCCGGCGCCATCGCCCTGCAGGGCTACGACGGCTTCCTCTACTCGATCGGCTTCCTCGTCGCCTGGCTGGTGGCCCTGCTGCTCGTCGCCGAGCTGATGCGCAACACCGGCCGCTTCACGATGGCCGACGTGCTGTCCTACCGCCTCAAGCAGCGCCCGGTGCGCATCGCGACGGCGATCTCGGTGCTCACCGTGTCGTTCTTCTACCTGCTGGCCCAGATGGCCGGTGCCGGTGGCCTGGTCTCGCTGCTCCTCGGCATCCAGGGCGAGATGGCGCAGAACCTCGTCATCGCGCTCGTCGGCGGCATCATGATCACCTACGTGCTCATCGGCGGCATGAAGGGCACCACCTGGGTGCAGATCATCAAGGCGCTGCTGCTCATCGCCGGCACCGCCGTCATCACCCTGATGGTGCTCGGCAAGTTCAGCTTCAGCTTCTCCGAGCTCTTCGAGGCCGCGGCCGACAACTCCCCCGCCGGCGACAAGCTCTTCGAGCCCGGCCTGAAGTACGGCAAGAACCTCACGACCAAGATCGACTTCATCTCGCTGTCGATGGCGCTCGTGCTCGGCACCGCGGGCCTCCCGCACGTGCTGCAGCGGTTCTACACCGTGCCCACGAGCAAGCAGGCCCGCAAGTCGGTCGAGTGGGCCATCTGGCTCATCGGCGGCTTCTACCTGCTCACCCTGGTCGTCGGCTACGGCGCCGCCGCCCTCGTCGGCCCCGAGGCCATCCTCGCCGCCCCCGGCAAGGCCAACTCGGCCGCGCCGCTGCTCGCCTACGACCTCGGCGGGTCGCTGCTCCTCGGCGTCATCTCCGGCATCGCCTTCGCGACGATCCTGGCGGTCGTCGCCGGCCTGACGATCACCACGTCGGCGACCTTCGCGCACGACCTCTACAAGGAGGTCTTCAAGCGCGGCAACACCACCCAGGACCAGGAGGTCAAGGTGGCCCGCACGGCATCCGTCGTCATCGGCTGCATCGCGATCCTCGGCGGCATCCTCGCCAAGAACCAGAACATCGCGTTCCTCGTGGCGCTGGCCTTCGCGGTCGCCGCGAGCGCCAACCTGCCGACGATCCTCTACTCGCTGTTCTGGAAGGGCTTCAACACCCGCGGCGCCCTGTGGTCGATCTACGGCGGCCTCTCCAGCTCCATCCTGCTGATCGTCTTCAGCCCGGTGGTGTCCGGCAAGGCCCCGCTGGTCGAGGGCGGTCCCAGCCCGTCGATGATCACCAACGCGGCGATCGACTTCCACTGGTTCCCGCTCGACAACCCGGGCCTGATCTCGATCCCGCTGGCGTTCTTCCTCGGCTGGCTCGGCTCGGTCACGAGCAAGGAGCACAACGCCCAGAAGTACGCCGAGATGGAGGTCCGCAGCCTCACCGGTCACGGTGTCGCGGAGGCGATCAACCACTGAGGTAGCACCTCACCGCACACGCAGCGGCCGCGGAGTGGGTCATCCCCTCCGCGGCCGCTGTATGCCGTCCGCCCCCGTTCGCCGGATGCCGTGCCCGCCCGGGTCTGGACAAGCGGACCGGGCGGGGTTCACGCTGGCAGGACACCTCCCACGAGGTGCAGGGGATCGGGAGAGGGGTCCGTCATGGCTACGAGCCGGCAGCACACCGTCAGGAACCACACGGCCACGCGAAGGAGGGGGCGAGCGGTCGCGGCACTGGCCGCGGCGACCGCGCTGCTCGGCGTGCCCGCTGCCACCGGCTCCGCGGGGGCGAGCGCAGGCGCGGCGACCTGCGCCACGACGTGGGGGTCGCTCGCCAAGGCCACCCCGCCGCTCATCCCGGGCCGGGTCACCGCCGTCCGCGCAGGCCGGCACGCGTGCTTCGACCGGCTGGTGCTCGACATGACGGGCGCAGCGCCGGGCTACGACGTCCGCTACGTCACCACCGTGCGCGCCGACGGGTCGGGGAACCCGGTCCCCGTGCTCGGCGGGGCGCGGCTGGCCGTCGTGGCCAACAAGGGCGCCACCAGCATCCCGGCCATGCCGTCGGTCGCGGGCTACCAGACCTTCCGGCAGGTGCGGTGGGCGGGGGCCTTCGAGGGCTACACGACCATCGCCCTCGGCGTGCGGGCCCGGCTGCCGTTCCGCGTGTTCACGACCTACGACCCCGGCACGCTGCGCAGCCGGCTCGTGGTCGACGTCGCGCACCGCTGGTGAGCCCGCCCCCGGGTGGGGTGTGACTCAGGTGGTCGCCGAGGCCTCGGCCCGCAGCCGGGCGGCGAGGTCGTCGTCGACCGTGGCGAAGAACCCGCCCACGACGTCCTCGAGGTGGTCCAGGCTCTCGGCCCGGAACAGCACCGGCTGGTAGGCCGTGATGTCGTAGTTGAGCGTGCCCATCTGGTGCAGGTCGAGCGGGCGGATGTCCATGTGGCCGAACTCGTCCATCTCGCCGAAGCTCGACAGGATGCCGGCGCCGTAGGCCTTGGTCTCGCCGTGCTCGGCGATGACGCCGAACTCGATCGAGAACCAGAAGACGTCGGCGACGAACTGCATCGCCTCGTCGCTCTCGAGGCGCGAGCTGGCCTGGCCGGCCGCCTCGGTGATCGCCGCGAAGCGCGGGCTGGCGAGCTGGTTGGCGTGCCCGATGACCTCGTGGATGATGTCCGGCTCGGGCGTGTAGAGCGGCTGGCTCGGGTGCCGGAGGTACTGCGTGGAGTTGAAGGTGCGCGCCCCGAGGTCGGCGTAGAACTCGCGCAGCGGCACCAGGCCCGGCGCGGCGCGGTAGCTCCAGCCGGTCAGCGGCGCGAGGCGCTCGGTGACCTCGTGCAGCTGCGGCACGTGGTCGGTGGGCAGGGCGAGGTTCGCCTTGGCCGCCAGGAACTCCGAGTGCGCGTACTTCTCGTGCTTGGGCGCGAGCTCGGCCGACACCAGCCGCCAGATGCCCTGCTCCTCGTCGGTGTAGTCGATCGTCGGCACCGGCTCACCCGGTCGGTGCGCGAGCGCGGCCGCGGCGATCTCCCCGCGGCGGGCCCGGTAGGCGGCATCCGTGAAGCCGGGGTGGTTCTCCCCCAGGTGCACCTGCACCTGACCGTCGGCGTCGGTCGTCACGGCTGAGTAGAGCTGACCCTCCTCGAACACCGTGCTCACCTCCTTGTGAGTAGTCGTGGCCTTGTGGGCCCGTCTCCCCACGGTTCCACGGACCCGGGCACGACGAAACCGTTGGCGTGTCCGATGGGCAATGCGCGCACACTTTCGCGCCCCGGATTCCGAAAACGCTGGACAGTCTGTCCATCTCGAAGGTCACATGCCGCAGCAGCGGAAATCGCTCCTTCCACCTCGCCGGGTCCCGCGACCTCCCTAGACTCGAGGCGTGGGACCGGGTGACCGGGTCCACAAGGCGTCAGGGGGCGCACCGGTCGGTCCTTCCGCCCATCACCTCTCGTCGGGGCTGACGGGCCCGCTCGTCGCAAGCGCCGCCCGCCCACCGGGCTCCCGGTGGTCGGGCGGTTGCCGTGCGAGGCTGCAGCAGGTTGGGTGGGGGGTCAGACACTCAATGAGGAGGAGCACGCCGTGACCGACGACAGCCTGTCCAGCCACGCGCACGAGATGGACTTCGCCCCCGACCCGGCGTTCACCGCGCAGGCCAACGGCACCGCCGCGATGTACGACGCCGCCGCGGAGGACCACGAGGGCTTCTGGGCCGAGCAGGCGCGCAGCCGCATCTCGTGGGCGAAGGACTTCGAGCGCACGCTCGACTGGGACGACGCGCCCTTCGCGAAGTGGTTCGTCGGCGGTGAGCTCAACGTCGCCTACAACTGCGTCGACCGCCACGTCGAGGCCGGCAACGGCGACCGCGTCGCGATCCACTTCGAGGGCGAGGCCGGCGACACCCGCACGATCACCTACGCCGACCTGCAGCGCGAGGTGGCGAAGACCGCCAACGCCCTGGTCGAGCTCGGCGTCGGCACCGGCGACACCGTGGCCATCTACATGCCGATGATCCCCGAGACGGCGTTCACCATGCTCGCCTGCGCCCGGCTCGGCGCCCCCCACTCGGTCATCTTCGGCGGCTTCTCGGCCGAGGCCCTGCACACCCGCATCGACGACGCCCAGTGCAAGGTGGTCGTCACCACCGACGGGCAGTTCCGGCGGGGCAAGCCCTCACCGCTCAAGCCCGCCGTCGACGAGGCGTTGCAGCACCCGAACCCGGTCGAGAAGGTGCTCGTCGTGCGGCGCACCGACACCGACGTCGACTGGGTCGAGGGCCGCGACGTGTGGTGGCACGACATCGTCGAGCGCCAGAGCGACACCCACGAGCCGCAGCCGCACGACAGCGAGCACCCGCTGTTCATCCTCTACACCAGCGGCACCACGGGGAAGCCCAAGGGCATCTTCCACACCAGCGGCGGCTACCTCACCCAGGCGGCCTACACCAACGCCGTCGTGCACGACGTGCACCCCGAGACCGACGTCTACTGGTGCACCGCCGACGTCGGCTGGGTCACCGGGCACAGCTACATCGTCTACGGGCCGCTGGCCAACGGCGCCACCCAGGTGATCTACGAGGGCACGCCCGACACCCCGCACCAGGGCCGCTGGTGGGAGCTCATCGAGAAGTACAAGGTCTCGATCCTCTACACCGCGCCCACCGCCATCCGCACCTTCATGAAGTGGGGCGACGACATCCCCGCGAAGTTCGACCTGTCGAGCGTGCGGATGCTCGGCAGCGTCGGTGAGCCGATCAACCCCGAGGCGTGGCTCTGGTACCGCAAGAACATCGGCGGCGGGAAGGCCCCCATCGTCGACACCTGGTGGCAGACCGAGACCGGCGGCATCATGATCAGCCCGCTGCCCGGCGTCACCACGCTCGAGCCCGGCTCGGCGCAGCGCCCCATCCCCGGCATCTCGGCCGAGATCCTCGACGACGAGGGCCAGCCGTTCACCGAGGCCGAGAAGGTCGGCTACCTCGTGCTCACCAAGCCGTGGCCGGCGATGCTGCGCGGCATCTGGGGCGACCCCGAGCGCTACAAGGAGACCTACTGGACCCGCTTCGGCCCGAAGTACTACTTCGCCGGTGACGGCGCGAAGTACGACGAGAAGGGCAACATCTGGCTGCTCGGCCGGGTCGACGACGTCATGAACGTCTCGGGCCACCGGCTCTCGACCGCCGAGATCGAGTCGGCCCTGGTGTCGCACCCGTCGGTGGCCGAGGCCGCCGTGGTGGGCGCAGCCGACGAGACCACCGGGCAGGCCGTCTGCGCGTTCGTCATCCTGCGCGGCGACGCCGCCGACGAGGGCGACGCCACGATCCAGGCGCTGCGCAACCACGTGGCGCACGAGATCGGCCCGATCGCCAAGCCGCGGCAGATCATGATCGTGCCGGAGCTGCCCAAGACGCGCTCGGGCAAGATCATGCGCCGGTTGCTCAAGGACGTCGCCGAGGGCCGCGACATCGGTGACGCGACGACCCTGGCCGACTCCTCCGTGATGAACCTGATCTCCCAGGGCATGTCGAGCGGCTCCGGCGGCTCGTCCGCCGGCTGACGTCCGGGCGGGAGAAGTGAGGGGTGCCGGGCAGCAGCCCGGCACCCCTCGTCCGTCCCTCCCCGCACCCTTCTCGCCATGAGTGCGGACGCGGCCGCCCCGGCCACCGCGCCCGCCCGTTCGGCAGGTCGGGTATGCCCGTGAGTCGCCGATAGAGTGGGTGGCGGAGCGCCGGGAAGTCTGGTCGGCACCGCCTTCGCGACCCCGCGGGGCTTCTGGCCCTCACGACCGCAGGAGACCGGCATGACCGACCCTGACCCGAGCCCCACGCCGACCCCCCCGAAGGATCGTCCGGGAATCCTGAGCCGGCCCAGCTGGGCCGAGGCCCAGGTCGTCACCAATGCGCTGCGCACCGAGACCATCGGCGGCGCATTGCTGCTGATCGCCGCGGTCGCCGCGCTGGTGCTGGCGAACACCCCGTGGTCCGACGCCTACTTCACGCTGCGGGACACCGTGCTCGGCATCGAGTGGGGCCACCTCGAGCTCACCGTCGGACACTGGGCGGGAGACGGCCTGCTCGCGATCTTCTTCTTCGTGGCAGGGCTGGAGCTCAAGCGCGAGTTCCTCGTCGGCGACCTGCGCACCCCGGCCAAGGCGGTGGTTCCGGTCGTGGCCGCGGTCGGCGGCGTCATCGTGCCCGCGCTGGTGTTCCTCGCCACCGTGATGTTGGCCGGCGGCGAGGGCGACGCCCTGCGCGGTTGGGCGATTCCAACGGCCACCGACATCGCCTTCGCCCTCGCGGTGCTCGCGGTCATCGGCTCCTCGCTGCCGGCGGCGATGCGCTCGTTCCTGCTGACCCTCGCCGTGGTCGACGACCTCATCGCCATCACCATCATCGCGATCTTCTACACCTCCGACCTGCAGGTCGGGCCCCTGCTGATGGCGCTGGTGCCCCTCGGGCTGTTCGCCGCGCTCACCCAGCGGCGGATCACCTACTGGTGGCTCCTGCTGCCGCTGGCGCTCGCGACGTGGGGGCTGGTGCACGCGTCCGGCGTGCACTCGACCGTGGCCGGGGTGATGCTGGGACTGGTCGTGCCGGTCAAGCCACGTGCATCGGTGCCCTCGATCAGCACGTACGACCGCACCACCGATGTCGCCCACAAGTTCGAGCACCTGATGCGGCCGATCTCCGCCGGCATCGCCGTGCCGGTGTTCGCCTTCTTCGCCTCCGGGGTGCGGTTCGTCGACGGCGGCGTCGCGGAGGCCCTGACCGACGCGGTCGCGCTCGGCGTGATGGCCGGCCTCGTGATCGGCAAGGTCGTCGGCGTCTTCGGCTCCACCTACCTGGTGGCCCGGTTCACCCGCGCCCGGCTCGACACCGACCTGACCTGGCGCGACGTCTTCGGGCTGTCCATGCTGACCGGTGTCGGCTTCACCGTGTCCCTGCTCATCGGCGAGCTGGCCTTCGGCATCGGGTCCGAGCGCGACGACGCCGTCAAGCTGGCCGTACTGGTCGGCTCCCTCGTCTCCGCCCTGCTCGCCTCCGTCCTGCTGCGCATCCGCAACGGGGTCTACCGGCGCATCGCGGAGCTGGAGGCGCGCGACGACGACGCCGACGGCATCCCCGACGTCTACGAGCGTGAGACCACGTAGTTCCCCACCGGCCCGCGCTGGGTAAGGTCTGCGTCGAGGGCCCGTGACGTGGGCCGACGTGACAGTGAGGCGGACGCGCATGGCAACCGAGACATCGGGCACGGAGCGGACCATCGGCCAGCTGGTGGCCGACGCCACCCACGACCTCGAGGGCATCGTCAGGGGCGAGATCGCGCTGGCCAAGGCGGAGGTCACCGACGGCGCCAAGGTGCTCGGCAAGGGCGCCGGCCTGCTCGCCGGTGCGGCGTTCCTCGCGATCATCGGTTTCGTCTTCCTGCTGCACAGCGCGGCCTGGGGCATCTCCACGTGGCTGCCCGTGTGGGCCGGCTACCTGATCGTCGCCGTGGTCGTGCTCATCGTCGGCACGATCCTGGGGCTGATGGGCAAGAAGGCCCTCGAGACGGCCAAGCCGGCCCCCGAGCGGGCCATCGACCAGGCGCAGCAGACCATCGCCGCCATCAAGAACCCCACGGGCGAGCCGGATGCCGTCGCCGCGGCAGCGGGCGCCGCCACCGCGGGTGCCACGACGGTGGGCAACGCGGCATCCGGCGGCCCGGCAGCCGGCGGCACGGGCGGCACGCCCGGGACCACGTCAGCCTGAGAGGCACCGCCCCGTCGACACCGGCTGCGAGCCGAGCACACCGCGCCGCAGGACGGGCGCGATCTCGTCGAGGGTGAGCGCGTAGCCGGTGTCGGGGTCGTCGAGCGAGGTGGCGAAGACCATGCCGACGACGTTTCCGCGCCGGTCGATCACCGGGCCGCCGGAGGCACCGCGGCGCACCTGCGCCCGCAGCGAGTAGATCTCGCGGGTGACGTCGGGGTTGCCGTAGATGTCGGCTCCCCGGGCCCGCAGCACGTCGCGCACCCGGGCGGCCTCCACCGACAGCCCCTGGTCGCCGGGGAAACCCGCCACGGCCGCCTCGGCGCCGGTGTCGAGCGGGGCCCCCTGCTTCGAGACCGGAGCGCCGAGCTCGCTCACCTCGAGCACCGCGACGTCACGGCGGGGGTCGAAGGCCACCACCCGCGCCGAGCGCTCGCGGCCCGTGCCGCGCACGCTCACCGTCACCTCGTCGGCGCCGGCCACCACGTGGGCGTTGGTGGCGACCCGGCCGCGGGCCACGACCCAGCCGCTGCCCACCTGCGCCTGTTCACAGCCGTCGGACTCGGCCCGCACGTGCACCACCGAGCCCAGCGCGCGCACGACGTCGGGGTCGGTGGTCACCGCCCCGTCGGGTGCGTCGACCGGTGCGATCGGCTCGGGCCCCAGGCCCTCGAACACCCGCGGGAAGACGCCGTCGTCCAGGGCCTGGGTGATGTCCTCGACGAGACCGTCGGCCGCGGACGGCACGAGCCGGTCGAGGGCCGACACGACCGCCGAGCTGCGAGACCAGCTCGCGAGCCGCGCGCGGGCCGCTGGTGCTCACCGCGCCCGCCACGATCCACACGACGAGCATCGCGGTGACGAGCACGGCGAACAGGCCGAGCCCGGAGTCGACCGCCTGCACGGCCGGGTCGGTCACGACGTCGCGCACCCGCCGGGCCAGCAGCAGCATCAGCCCCTGCCCGAGGAGGGCGACGGCGATGACGGCGGCCACCAGGGCGAGCACCCCCACCGGCGTCGCCGGGTAGATGCCGGCATGGTCCTCGAGCAGCGAGGGGGCGAGCTGCAGGGCGAGCCAGGCGCCGCCGACGAGGCCGACGAGGCCGAGCAGGGCGGACACGAAGCCCTGCCGCCAGCCGCTCCAGGCGTACAGGCCCAGCAGGCACAGCAGGATCAGGTCGAGGGCCGTCGACCCGCTCACCCGGTGCTCCCCCGCATCCACGGCGACATCACGCGGTCGGGCAGCGGGCGCTCGAAGCGCGGTGTCCCAGGGCACGGCCAGCCCGGCCAGGTCGAACAGGCTGCTGAGCAGCATCGCGGTGAAGCCCCACACGAACAGGTCGCCCACCTCGAACGCCGGCCCCTTGTAGGGCCCGAACACGGCGGTGAACCGGTTGGCCGGGGCCACGAGGTCGGCCACGGGCACCCGCAGCACCCGCTCCACCTCGCCGCGGTCGACGACGCCCACCGGCACCGGGCTCGGCCACCAGGCGAGCACCGGCGTCACGGCGTGCTGGCTCGGCGCGAGGAAGAGGTCGGGGAAGGTGGCGAGCACCTCGACACCGGCGGGGTCGAGCCCGACCTCCTCCTCGGCCTCGCGCAGCGCCGCACCCACCGACCCGTCGTCGTCGGGGTCGAGCCGGCCGCCGGGGAAGGACACCTGTCCCGGGTGCGACCGCAGGGTGTGGGCACGCTCGGTGAGCACGACGTCCTCGCCGCCGCGGGGGTCGGGGCCGAAGAGCATCAGCACGGCCGACCGGCGCCCCTCGCCCTCGGGCGGCGCATAGCTGGCGAACCACTCGTGCTCGGCCACGTCGGTGCGGGCCGCGAGGTCGGCCAGCCACCCCGGCGTCGGGGCGGTCACGCCGTGCCCACCGAGCCGGGGCACCGTGCGCGCGCCGTGGTCATGGGCGCCATGGTATGCACGACGACTGGGTGCGGCGGCGGGCTTCCGGGCGACGGCATCCGGCTGCCGCGGGCGGCTAGGCCGGCGGGTCGTCGGGCAGCGGGCCCGGCGGCGGGTCGGGCAGCACGAGCGCGCCGGGGGCCAGCTCGTAGGCCAGGAGTGTGCGGGCCTTCGACGGGGTCGGTCTCGCCCTCACCGTAGGACGGGCACCACTGGGCGACCGGGCAGGCGCCGCAGGCGGGCTTGCGGGCGTGGCAGGTGCGCCGGCCGTGGAAGATCAGCACGTGGCTGAGCATGGTCCAGTCGCGCTTGGGGAACATCGCCCCGATGGCGTGCTCGACCTTGACCGGGTCGGTCTCGTCGGTCCAGCCGAACCGGCGCACCAGCCGGCCGAAGTGCGTGTCGACCGTGATGCCGGGAACGCCGAACGCGTTGCCGAGCACGACGTTGGCGGTCTTGCGGCCGACCCCCGGCAGGGTCACGAGGTCGGCGAGCCGGCCCGGCACCTCGCCGTCGAAGCGCTCGACGATGGCGGCGCTCAGCTTCATCACCGAGTTGGTCTTGGCCCGGAAGAAGCCGGTCGGCCGCAGCACGGCCTCCATCTCCTCGCGGTCGGCGCCGGCCAGGGCCTCGGCGGTGGGCCAGCGCGAGAACAGCGTGGGCGTGACCGTGTTGACCATGACGTCGGTGGTCTGGGCGGAGAGCACGGTGGCCACGAGCAGCTGCAGCGGGGTCTCGAAGTCGAGCTCGCAGTGCGCGTACGGGTAGCGCTCGAGCAGGGCACGGTGGATGCGGCGCGCCCTGCGGGTGCGGGCCACCGGGGACTCGGCCGCGAACCGGGCGCGCCGGGCGGCGGAGCGGGTCGTCACGGGCACCGCGTCAGCCTACGGTGCGGGTCCGACGACCCCGCCCACCTGCGCTTCCGTCGCCAGTGCCGGATGCCGGTCCGCGGCGCCGCGTGTCGCCCACCCTCCGCGCACCGACTGTGTTCTCTGGCACACTGTGCCGCGTGGATCACGACGTCGTACGCAGAGCTCCCCTGTTCGCTGCCCTCGACGACCAGATGGCGGAGTCGCTCATCGCGACGATGAGCCCCTCGCGCCTCGAGCGCGGCGACATCCTCTTCCACGAGGGCGACCAGGGCGACCGCCTCTACGTCATCGGCGAGGGCAAGATCAAGCTCGGCCGCACCAGCAGTGACGGCCGCGAGAACCTCCTGGCGATCCTCGGCCCGGGCGAGATGTTCGGCGAGCTCTCGCTGTTCGACCCCGGCCCGCGCACCGCCACCGCCACCGCCGTCGCCGAGACGCAGGTCGTCTCGATGGGCCACGAGCAGCTCAAGGAGTTCCTCGCGACCCGCCCGGTCGTCGCCTCGACGCTGCTGGCCGCGCTCGCCCGCCGGCTGCGCCGCACCAACGAGGTGCTCGCCGACCTGGTCTTCACCGACGTGCCCGGCCGCGTCGCCAAGGCGCTGCTCGACCTCGCCGCCCGCTTCGGCCGCCCGGTCGACGAGGGCCTGCTCGTGGCCCACGACCTCACCCAGGAGGAGCTCGCCCAGCTGGTCGGCGCCTCCCGCGAGACCGTGAACAAGGCGCTGGCCGACTTCGCCTCGCGCGGCTGGCTGCGCCTCGAGGCCCGCGCCGTGCTGCTCATGGACGTCGAGCGGCTCCGCCGCCGCGCCCGCTGACCCAGCGGCACGGCATCCGGGCTCAGCGCGACAGGTACTCGAGCTGGGCGCGGATCGACAGCCGCGCCGCCGGCCACACCGCTGACGGCACCTCGGCGTAGACGCGCCGCAGCACCCCCTCCACCGGGTCGTCCTCGGCTGCCGCGCCGTCGGCGAGCGCCTGGCGCACCTGGTCGAGCCGCTCGGCGCGGTGCAGGCGGTAGAACGCGACCATCGCGGCGGCATCCGGCACCACCGGGCCGTGGCCGGGCAGGATGCGCACGACCGAGCCGTCACCGGTGAGCGAGCGCAGCCGCTCGAGCGAGTCGAGGTAGGCGGCGAGCTCGCCGTCGGGGTGGGCGACGACGGTGGTGCCGCGGCCCAGCACGGTGTCGCCGGTGAGCAGGGCGGAGTCGGCGGGCAGGGCGAACGAGATCGAGTCGGAGGTGTGCCCCGGCGTGGCGACCACCCGCAGCTCGAGGCCGCCCACGGTCAGCACGTCGCCGTCGCCCAGGTCGTCGTGCCCGCGCCCGACGGCCCGCACCCGGGCGCCGGTGAGCTCGGCGAAGCGGGGCGCGCCCTCCGCGTGGTCGTGGTGCCCGTGGGTGAGCACGGTCTCGGCCACCCGCGCGCCGCGCTCCTGCACGACCTGCAGCACGGCGGCGAGGTGGCCCTCGTCGAGCGGGCCGGGGTCGATGACGACGGCCTCGGTCGAGCCCGGCTCGAGCAGCACCCAGGTGTTGGTGCCGTCGAGCGTCATCGGGCCGGGGTTGGGGGCCAGCACGCAGTGGGCCCGCGCGGTGACGTCACCCCCGGCCCACGGGGCGGTCACCGACGGCGGCGGGGTGGCGGTCACCCGCCCGAGTATGCCGTGGCGCCCACCTCCGCCGGCCCCGGCAACCCCACCCGCCGCACCCACGATCGCGACCAGGCGGCGACCGTACCTGCCGACAGGCAGTCGGTGTCTCGGATGGCGACGCCGCACCACGGCATCCGAGGAATGCCGTGCGTTACTGCCTGTCGAGCGGCACGTCCGACGCCTGTGGATGACGCCCGCGCGCGTCGCGCTCGTCCGCGCCACGATGGGCGGGTGCGCACAGCGGGGGAAGACCGCAGGACGTGGCCGGAGACCGTCGGCGTTCCTGGGTGGGGTGGCCACGCCTGGAGCGAGCTGCGAGCCGCACCACACCGCGCGTCTCATCCGACGGGCCGTGAGCGATGGTGCGGTCGTCCGCGTGGCCAAGGACCGCTACGTGCTGCCCTCCGCGCAGCACCAGTTCGCGGGTCGCCCAGTCGCGCAGCGCCGTGCTGTCACACCTCAGCGCAGCGGTGCACCACGGCTGGAAGGTGAAGACGGTGCCGGAGCGCGACCTGGCTCACCGTGCGCCGCAACCGTCACCTGCGGCCCGCCCAGCGCGTCGGGGTTCGCCCCGCGTGGGCCGAGCTGCGCCCCGCGACGTGCGGCACGGCGTCACCGACGCCCCTGCGCACGGTGCTCGACTGCGCCCGCGTCCTCCCGTTCGACGAGGCACTCGCCGTCGCCGACTCCGCCCTGCGCGCTCGAGACGTCACGTCGGCCGAGCTGATCGACGGCCGCTGCGCGCCTGCGCGGCACCGGCGCGCGCGCAGGCTCGGCGGGTCGCGGGCCATGCCAGCGGTCGTGCGGCCAACCCGTTCGAGTCGGTGCTGCGCGCCCTGACCATCGAGGAGGGCTTCGACCTCACCCCGCAGCTGCGAAGTCGCCGAGTCGGGGCTGTACGCCGTTCGTCGACCTCGGCAGCGAGGAGCTGCGGCTGGCGGTCGGAGGCCGAGGGGTTCGAGCACCACGGCACCCGGAAGGGACTGCGCAAGGACTGCCGGCGGCACACCGAGTTCGCCGTCTTCGACTGGTCCTCCCTGCGGTTCTCCTTCGAGGACGTCATGTACGAGCAGGCCTGGGTGCGCTGGGCACTGCGGTCGTGGCGCGAAGTGCGGCAAGGACGGGTGCCGGGACCCGCCGCGCGCTCCGGTGCGTTCAGCCGCCAACGGGCAGTCGCGTGCGCTGAGCTGCGGACTCGCCGTGCTCACTCGCTCGCGCATCGGGCGACCACGCCTGTGGGCGAGCAGGTGCAGTCCGGGGCGATGTGCGTCAGGGCAGCTCGGTGCGCAGCACCGGCCGGCCGTCGGCTCCGACGACCAGCACCGGCAGCACCTTCGCCACCACCGGCCGGTCGGCGAGGAAGTCTGCCGCAGCACCGAACTCGGCCAGCTCCTCCAGCGACACCACCGTCGGCGGCAGCATCCGCACCTCGCCGGCCGCGTGTCGGGACAGCAGGTCGCGCGGCCGCACCCAGGCGCTGTGGTCCGACTCGGTGGTCGTGCCGCGGGCCTCCTGGCCGGCCGGCATCCCCGCCGCGAGGATCCACGTGTCGTAGCGGCGCGGCTCGAACTCCGGGGTCACCCAGTGCGCCCGCCCGCGCAGGTCGGCGACCGACAGGCGCACCCCGCACTCCTCCTCGACCTCGCGCACGGCCGCCGCGGCGTGCGGCGCCGCCACCTCGACCGACGCCCCCATCGCGGCGGCGAGCTCGGCCAGCCCGGGGGTCGACACCGGCAGGGCGGAGTCGGCGGGGTCGATGCCGCCACCGGGGAACACCACCGTCGAGGGCGCGAACGCCATGGTCGCCACCCGCCGCTGCACGTAGACCTCGACCCCCGAGGCGCCGTCGCGCACCAGCATCACCGTCGACGCGCCCCGCGGCTCGACCACCACCCGGTCGGCCGCGGCCAGCCACGCGGCCGCCCGCGCCCCGAGCCCCGGGTCGCGCGAGATCGGGTGGTCGACGACGCGACGCGAGCCCACGGCATCCGCCGAGCGGCCGCCGGATGCCGTGCCGGCGCGGTCCGCGGGCCCCTCACCCGGCCCCACGCGGCGGTCAGTCCCGCACGTGCAGGATGGCCTCGACCTCGACCGGCGCGTCGAGGGGCAGGGCCACGACGCCCACGGCCGAGCGCGCGTGCACCCCCGCTGAGCCGAACGCCGCGGCGAACAGCTCGGAGGCACCGTTGACGACGCCCGGCTGGCCGGTGAACGAGGGGTCCGAGGCCACGAAGCCGACGACCTTGACCACCCGCTCGACCCGGTCGAGGTCGCCGACCACCGACTTCACGGCGGCGATCGACGTTGAGCGCGCAGAACGAGGCGAGCTCCTTGGCGCGCTCGGGCGACACCAGCCCCGGCCCCTCACCGACGCGCCCGGTCTCGGGCATCGCCCCCTGCACCATCGGCAGCTGGCCCGAGACGTAGACCCGCGAGCCGTCGAGCACGGCGGGCACGTAGGCGGCGACCGGCGGCACCAGCTCGGGCACGACGAGCCCGAGCTCGGCCAGCCGCTGCTCGACCTCACCCACCGCTCAGGCCTTCGGCCGCTTGAGGTAGGCCACGAGGTTGCCCTCGGGCATCACGAGCACCTGCACCAGCTCCCAGCCGTCCTCGCCCCACTGGTCGAGGATCTGCTTGGTCGCGTGCACGATCAGCGGCACCGTGGCGTACTCGTACTTCGTCATGCCCGTCACCCTAGCGCCGTCGCACCCGGCGGCTACCGTGGCGGAGATGAGCGACGACGACCCCGGCATCATGCAGCGCAGCGCCCGCCCGCCCGACCGCACCGAGGTCACCGGCCCGCTGCAGACCGACGTCTACGACGTGTGGGAGCCCACCCCCGGCCGGGCCCGGCACGTCACCGTCGCCCTGGTGCACGGCGGCTTCTGGCGCGAGCAGTACGACCGCAGCCACACCAACCCGCTCGCCGAGGCGCTGGCCCGCGACGGTTTCCACGTCGCCAACCTCGAGTACCCCCGCATCGGGATGCCGGGCGGCGGCTGGCCGGGCACCGGCGCCTCGGTGCTGGCCCGCCTCGAGTCCGTGCACGCCGACACCCACCTGCCCGACCGGGTCGTCGTCGTCGGCCACTCCGCCGGCGGCCACCTCGTGCTCTGGCTCGCCTCCGAGCGACCACGTCCCCTGGGTCACCGGCGTGGTCGCGCTCGCCCCCGCGGCCGACCTCGCCGTCGTCGACCGGCTCGGCCTCAGCAACCACGCGGCGCGCGCGCTGGTCGGCGCCACCCCCGACGAGGCACCCGACGCGTGGGCCGACGCCGACCCCGCCCGCCAGCGCCTCACCCGCCCGACGGTCATCGTCACCGGCGAGCTCGACGACGTCGTGCCGGCCGAGGTGGTCGACGTCCTACGTCGCCTCGCGCACGCCCGACGAGCCGCTGCGCACCGCCGTCGCCCGCGGCGCCGACCACTTCGACGTCATCGACCCCACCAGCCGGCGCCTACCTCCTCGTGCTCGCCGAGATCGAGGAGCTCACCCTCACCACGCACTGACGCAGCGTCCCGTCGAAGGTGCGGCGGGCGGCATCCGGGCCGTTCCGCGACCCCATCTAGGGTGGATGCCGTGTCCACCCCCTCCCTCTCGCGCGCCATGGACGGCGTGCGCCTGCACGTGGTCACCGGCAAGGGCGGCGTCGGCAAGACGACGGTGGCGTCGGCCCTCGCGCTGGCCCTGTCCCGCCAGGGCAAGCGGGTGCTGATCGCCGAGGTCGAGGGACGCCAGGGCATCAGCCAGACCTTCGACGTGCCGCCGCTCGGCATCGAGGAGGTGCGCCTGGTCAGCCACGCCGGCGGCGGCGAGGTGTGGGGCATCTCGGTCGACGCCAAGGCCGCGCTGCTCGAGTACCTCCAGCTCTTCTACAAGCTCGGCCGCGCCGGCGGGGCGCTGGAGCGGATGGGCGTCATCGACTTCGCGACCACGATCGCGCCCGGCGTGCGCGACGTGCTGCTCATCGGCAAGGTCTACGAGGCGGTCGGCCGCACCACGGGCACCAAGCGCCACCAGGGACCCAAGGCCTGGGACGCCGTGGTGCTCGACGCGCCCGCCCACCGGCCGGATCACCCGCTTCCTCAACGTCAACGTGCAGGTGGCCGACCTCGCCCGGATGGGCCCGATCCACTCCCAGGCCGAGTCGATCACCCGGATGCTGCGCGACCGGCAGAGCGTGGTGCACGTGGTGACCCTGCTCGAGGAGATGCCGGTGCAGGAGACCGTCGACGCCATCGGCGAGCTGTCGGATGCCGGGTTCGGCCTCGGCACCGTCATCGTCAACCAGGTGCGCGAGCCGCTGGTCGACGAGGCCCTGCTCGACACCGCCGCCGCCGAGCCGGAGCGGGTGGCGGCCCGGGTGCGCGACGACCTCGCCGCCGTCGGGGTGCGCGCCACCGCCAAGACGGTGGGCGGGCTGCTGAGCGAGGCGCACGACCACGCCGAGCGGGTCGAGCTCGAGCGGTCGCTCACCGACGAGGTCGCCTCGCAGGGGCTGCCCACCCTGACCCTGCCGGTGCTCTCGCAGGGCATCGAGGACGGCGGCATCGCGGTGCTCGCCGACGAGCTGCTCGCGCAGGGGGTGCGCTGATGGCCGCCCGCCCCGGCAGCACGGCGCGCTCCTCCCGGGCCGCGCAGGAGGCACGCACCGCCCCCCAGGACATCGGCATCGACGCGCTGCTCGCCGACCCGGCCACCGGCATCATCGTGTGCTGCGGGTCCGGCGGCGTCGGCAAGACCACCACGGCGGCCGCCCTGGGCCTGCGGGCGGCCGAGTCGGGGCGCCGGGTCGTCGTGCTCACCATCGACCCCGCGCGCCGGCTGGCCCAGTCGCTCGGGCTCACCGAGCTCGACAACACCCCGCGGCCGGTGGCCGGCGTCGGCGACCGAGGTCGGCGGCTCGCTGCACGCGATGATGCTCGACATGAAGCGCACCTTCGACGAGGTCGTCGAGGCGCACTCCACGCCCGACAAGGCGGCGCAGATCCTCGCGAACCCCTTCTACCAGTCGGTCTCCAGCTCGTTCGCGGGCACCCAGGAGTACATGGCGATGGAGAAGCTCGGCCAGCTGCGGGCCGAGGCCGAGCGCGAGGGCACCTGGGACCTCATCGTCGTCGACACCCCGCCGTCGCGCTCCGCCCTCGACTTCCTCGACGCCCCGAAGCGGCTCGGCTCGTTCCTCGACGGGCGCTTCATCCGGCTGCTCACCGCGCCGGCCCGCGCCGGTGGCCGCGCCTACCTCAAGGTCTTCTCGGTCGGCGCCACGATCACCGCGGCGACCATCTCCAAGGTGCTCGGCGGCCAGCTGCTCGCCGACGTGCAGACCTTCGTCGCGGCCCTCGACACCATGTTCGGCGGCTTCCGCGAGCGCGCCGACGTCACCTACGCCCTGCTCAAGGAGCCCGCCACCGCGTTCGTCGTCGTCGCGGCCCCCGAGCGCGACGCCCTGCGCGAGGCGGCCTACTTCGTCGACCGGCTCGAGAGCGAGGGGATGCCGCTCGCCGGCGTCGTCGTGAACCGGATGCAGACGCTGGCCGCACCGGCCCTGAGCGGCAGCCGCGCGGCCGCCGCCGCCGAGCAGCTCGAGGACGCCGCGTCGCCGACGGATGCCGGCGACGACGACCTGGCCGGCCTCACCTCCGCGCTGCTGCGCCTGCACGCCGACCTCGCCGCGGTGGCCACCCGGCACGAGGGGCACGTGCGCCGGTTCGTGGCGGGCCACCCCGGGGTGCGGCTCTCGACGGTCCCGGCGAGCGCCACGGACATCCACGACCTCGAGGGGTTGCGCACCGTCGGCGACGCGCTCGCGGCCGGCTGAGGTCCATCACCCACGGCCGGGCCGGGGCTGGGTCAGGCGATGGCACCGCACCGCCGGGCGGGGGAAGCGCGGGGCAGATCAGGCGATGGCGCCCTTGAAGGTGCCGATCTTGGCCTGGGTGAGCAGGTCGGTCCACGAGCGCACGTCGGGGCGGCGACGGAGCAGGGCCCGGCGCTCGCGCTCGGTCATCCCACCCCACACGCCGAACTCGGTGCGGTTGTCGAGGGCGTCGGCGAGGCACTCGGCCACCACCGGGCAGCCCTTGCAGACCGTCTTGGCGGCGCGCTGCGCCTTGCCCTGTACGAAGAGTGCGTCCGGGTCGGCCCCCGCACAACGACCCATACCCGTCCAGTCAGAGACCCACTGACCGTCCGTGGGGGCGACCGCTGTTGCGATGCTCATGGTCCACCTCTGTTCGTGGTGCTTCCCTCGCCCGCCCCCACTGCCGACTGACGACTTTCGTCAAACGCTAATGAGGACACGCCGACCCGGGTATCGTCCGAAGACGGTCGAGAGATCAGCCGAACGGTTGACCTGTCCATCACCCGGTCGTCCCTGATCCGGTGACTCCGTTCCGCTCAGTGGGACCCCCGGCCCGCTGACGCGCGTGTCCACTGGCCGCACGGTGGCCGGGCTACCCGGCATCCGCGGGTTACCCTTCTGGCATGGACGGTCGTGCCCACAATGTGTCAGCCGTGCTCCGGCTCCTGTTCGGCTTCGTCGTACTGAGCACGGTGGCCGGGCTGCTGATGGCTGGGCTCGCCATCCCGGCGGTCGGTGCCACCGGTGAGGCCGCCAAGGGTGGGGTCAACTTCTTCAACGACCTGCCGAGCGAGTTCACGGTCTCGCCGCTGGCCCAGCAGTCACGCATTCTCGACGCCGACGGCAAGCTGATCGCGAACCCGTACGACGAGAACCGCATCATCGTGCCGCTGAAGAAGATCTCCAAGAACATGCAGAACGCCCAGATCGCCATCGAGGACGCGCGCTTCTACAAGCACGGCGGGCTCGACATGCGGGGCTTCAGCCGGGCGATGATCTCGAACCTGCAGGGCGGCTCGGTGCAGGGCGCCTCCACCCTCACCCAGCAGTTCGTCAAGATCACCCTCCAGGAGAACGCCCTGAAGAAGGGTGACAAGAGCGCTGCGAAGGCCGCGACCAGCAAGACGTACTCACGCAAGCTGCAGGAGCTCAAGTACGCGCTGAACGTCGAGGAGAACTTCACCAAGGACCAGATCCTCGAGGGCTACCTCAACCTCGTCTACTACGGCGACCAGGCCTACGGCGTCGAGGCGGCCTCGCTCAACTACTTCGGCGTCAGCGCCAGCAAGCTCACCCTCGTGCAGGCCGCCCTGCTGGCCGGCGTCGTGCAGCAGCCGACGGCCTACAACCCGGTGCTCAACCCCAAGGCCGCCGAGACCCGGCGCAACGTCGTGCTCGACCGGATGCAGTCGCTGGGCCTGGCCAGCGCCAAGGACGTCGCCGCGGCCAAGAAGGTCCCGGTCAAGAAGATGATCAAGAAGCAGCCGGTCAAGGGCGTGTGCCACCGCTCCCCGCAGCCCTACTTCTGCGCCTTCATCCTCGAGTACCTGCAGAAGTCGCCGCAGATGGCGGTGCTGGGCAAGACCCCCGCCGAGCGGCTCAAGACGATCAACCAGGGCGGCCTGACCATCCGCACCACCCTGAAGCCGAGCATCCAGAAGGCGGCCCAGAAGGAGATCACCAGGGCGGTGCCGATCGGCAACAAGCAGAACCTCGGCGCCGCGGCCACCATCCTCGAGCCGGGCACCGGCAAGATCCTCGCGATGGCCCAGGCCACCGACTTCGACAAGGTGCAGACCAACATCAACGTCGACCAGAAGTACGGCGGCGGCCAGTACGGCTACCAGTTCGGGTCGACGGCCAAGATGTTCGGCCTGGTCACCGCGCTCGAGAAGGGGATGCCGCTCAACGGCACCATCAAGGTGCCCTTCGCCGACGGCAAGAAGGGCTACCTCTTCGCCGACAAGGCGCTGTTCAGGTCGAAGTGCGGGGCCAACGAGCCGTGGTCGGTCAAGAACGACTATCCCGCCGGCGGCAAGATGATGACCCTCGGCGAGGGCATCGCCAAGTCGATCAACACCTGGGCCGCCCAGCTCACCATCGACGTCGGCCCGTGCGACGTGCGCGACACGATGACCAAGATGGGCCTGCACAAGGGCGACGGCAAGCCGATCGACCCCTACGTCTCCGACATCACCCTCGGGTCGGGCACCACCAACCCGATGAGCCTGGCCAACGCCTACGCCACGCTCGCGGCGAGCGGCAAGTACTGCGAGCCCTACGCCATCACCTCGATCACGACCTCCGACAAGAAGGCCATCAAGGTGCCGGGCCCGAAGTGCAAGCAGGTCCTCGAGGCCGACGTGGCCAACGGCGCCACCGAGCTGCTCAAGGGCACCCTCGAGTTCGGCACGGCCGACGGCAACTGGGACGTCAACGCGCGCCCGGCCGCCGGCAAGACCGGCACCACGGAGAAGCACAACCAGAGCTGGTTCGTCGGCTACACCAAGCAGCTGGCCAGCGCGGTGTGGATCGGCAACCTGCAGGTCACCAACAAGAAGGGCAAGCTCAACTCGCTGAACGGCAAGTGCTTCGGTGAGTACGGCTGCATCAGCCAGGTCTTCGGTGGCACCGTCTCCGCGCCGGTCTGGTCGAAGATGATGCGCGCCGCGTCGAAGGGGATGCCGGTCAAGGACTTCCCGGCCCCGTCGTCCAAGATCCGCAACGGCGACCTCGTCCCGCTGCCGGGCGTCATCGGCGCCAGCGTCACGCCGGGCGCAGAACCGGCTGAGCAACGCCGGCTTCGACAGCTTCGTGGCGGGCAACGTCGACAGCTCGGCGCCGGCCGGCACGATCGCCTACACCAACCCCTCCGGCTCGGCCTTCCCCGGCTCGAGGATCGCCCTGTACGTCTCCAACGGCGGCTCGTCGTTCCAGCAGCAGGCCCCGGCGACCCAGACCCAGACCCACGACGCAACAACAACAACACCAACACCAGGACCAGCAACAAGGGGAAGGGCAAGGGGAAGGGCGTCATCCTGCCTCCCCCGCCCGGCTGAGCCGTGGCCGCGCTGAGCGGCCCGCCCGGTTGACGCCGGGTCTGGGTCGTCTCCCGCCGGGCTGAGCCCGGGCTTGGATCAGCGCCCGGACAGCACCTGCTTGACGACGGCGGCCACCCGGCCGCCGTCGGCGCGTCCGGCCACCTCGGCCTGGGCGGCCTTCATGACCAGGCCCATCTGCGGCATCCCGGTCGCGCCGGTGGCCTCGACGGCGCGGGCGACGATGGCCTGCAGCTCGTCGTCGCCGAGCTGCGCCGGCAGGTACCCCTCGAGCACCACGAGCTCGGCCTCCTCGACCGCGGCCAGCTCGGGGCGACCGGCGTCGGTGTAGGCCGCCGACGACTCCTTGCGCTTCTTGGCCTCCTTGGCCACGACCTTGAGCACCTCGTCGTCGGTCAGCTCGCGCGCCTCGTCACCGGCCACCTCGGCGTTCGTGATGGAGGTCAGCGTCATCCGCAGGGTGCCCGAGCGCACCTTGTCGCGGGCCTTGATGGCGTCGTGCAGGTCGTGCTGGAGCTGCGCCTTGAGCGTTGCGTCGGTCATGGGCCCAGTCTCCCACCCGCCGACCAGCGCCTCCCGCCGCCCGCGACCCGGCATCCGGCATGGGGTGCGATTCGGCCGGACGCCACCGGCTTTGCGAGGATGTGCGGATGACCGACCTCGCCCGCACCGCCGTGCGCACCGTCGGCGGCCTGGTGGCCGCCGGGGTCGCCGGGGTCGCGTACGCCGCGCTCGTCGAGCGCACCTGGTTCACGCTGCGCCGGTTCGCGGTGCCCGCCCTGCCGCCAGGCAGCGCGCCGGTGCGCATCCTGCAGGTGAGCGACCTGCACCTCACGCCCGGGCAGCAGAAGAAGATCGAGTGGGTGCGCTCGCTGGCCGAGCTCGAGCCCGACTTCGTCGTCAACTCCGGCGACAACCTGGCCCACCGGCGAGGCCGTGCCCCCGCTGCTGCGCGCGATGGAGCCGCTGCTCGAGCGGCCGGGAGCCTTCGTGCTGGGCTCCAACGACTACTTCGGCCCGGTGCCGAAGAACCCCGCGCGCTACCTCACCCGCAAGCACGCCGAGGTCAAGGGCAACCGGGCCGACCTGCCCGTGGGCCGGCTGGTCGAGGGGCTGCGCGAGGGCGGCTGGGCCGACCTCAACAACGCCCGCACCGTCGTGCGGATGGGCGACCACGACGTCGAGCTGGTCGGGGTCGACGACCCGCACGTCGGGTTCGACCGTTACCACGACGGTGTCCGCGCCCGCCGCCGACGACGTGACGCTGACGATGGGGCTGCTGCACGCGCCCTACCAGCGGGTGCTCGACGCGATGGTGGCCGACGGTGCCTCGGTGGTGCTCGCCGGGCACACCCACGGCGGCCAGCTGGCGCTGCCGGTGTGGGGTGCGCTGGTGACCAACTGCGACCTCGACACCCGGCGGGCCAAGGGCGTGTCGCGGTGGTGGCCGGGCGCGGGCTACTCGGGCCGGGCGGGTGGCGCGGTGCCCTCGTCGCGAGGCGCCGGGGGATGCCGCGTGGCTGCACGTCTCTGCCGGGCTCGGCACCTCGCCGTACGCTCCGGTGCGCTTCGCCTGCCGGCCGGAGGCCACCCTGCTCACGCTGGTCGCGCGCGACGCCTGAGCCGCGAGGTCGGGCCGGTGGATGGCGCCGGCCGGATGGGGCTGGACCGATTTCAGCGGGCCGGGGCGGGTCGGCTATCCTCGGGTGTCGCCGCGCCCCCGGGCTCGGTGGCACAGCCACGGGGTGTGGCGCAGCTTGGTAGCGCGCGTCGTTCGGGACGACGAGGCCGCAGGTTCAAATCCTGTCACCCCGACAGTTGGATTGGGCCCCTGACCTGCAGAGATGCAGGTCAGGGGCCTTCTTCATGCTCGATTCGTGCAACATACGTGCAACAACGATCTGCCATCTGGGCGCTGAAGACCACCGCCGCGGACGATTGGGTCCCCTTTCTGGGTCCCTGGGGCCCACCAAAACGTGCCACATCACGGGCGCGGGAAGGCCCGGGACCGCGTTTCCGCAGTTCAGGGCCTCTATCCGGCCCAGCTCGTGAAACCTCTCCAGCGCCGGCATCCCGCCCAGACCGGCCACGGACAGCCCTTCATCCATCCGCGCGTGCACTCCGTTGCGGAGGGAGACCGTCAGGATTGACGACGAAGAGCCGCGGGCAGCCGGAACTCGAGCGAGTGCCAACCGTCGCGCTGGACCTTGTCGGCCAAGGCAGCCCCCGCGATGATGACGCCACTGATGATCTGCTGCCACTCGGTGCCGAGACCTGCGAGCTGGAGTCCGTTGGAGAGCACACCGAAGAAGATGACCCCGATCGCAGTGCCGAGGACCGTTCCGCTGCCACCCCGGAGGCTCGTGCCGCCGATCAGCACCGCGGCCGCGGCCTGGAGCATGACGGTGTCGCCCACTGTCGGGCCGGCCGAGCCGGTTCGGGATGCGGCGATGACGCCGCCAAAGGCCGCCGCGCCGCCGGCGATGGCGTAGACAGCGACGATGGTCCACGAAACGCTCAGCCCGGACAGACGTGCAGCCGACGGGTTGCCGCCCACGGCGTAGACATCCCGCCCGAACAGGGTGTAGCGGAGCACGTACGCTGCCAGGAGGAACACCACCACGGACCCCCACACGGGCACTGGGATACCCATGATGCGTCCGAAAGAGAACACGTCCACCAGGAACGGCGACCGGATTTCGACCGTGGTGCCCTTCGACACCAGCTTGATGAGCCCCGCGAACAACGTCATCGTGCCGAGCGTCACGACCATGAAGTTCAGCTTGAGCCGCCCGATCAGGAAGCCGTTGGTCAAGCCCCCCACCGCTGCGCCGAAGAAGACCGTCGCGACCATGGCGATGACGATCGGCAGCCCCAGGTCGTTGAAGAAGAACGCCAGCGCGAACCCCGAAAGCCCCAGCAGCGCACCGATGGAGAGGTCGAAGCCGCCCACGAGCAGGACGAAGGTCAGCCCGATCGCCACGACGAACAGCATCGCGACGTTGATGAGCAGCAGCATCAAGTTGTTGTAGTTCAGGAAGTTCGGCTGAGTCACGGCGAAGACGACCGTGATGAGAACCAGCAGCGAGGCGATGGACGTGACGCGACTGTGCAGGATGCGGTCCCTGCGGCCGGTGGCGACGGACTCAGGCAACGGTGCTGGTTGGGTGGTCGTCTCGGTGCTGTCGGTGGTACTCATCGGCTTCCTCCGGTGGCGAAGTGGGTAAGGGTGGACTCGGAGGCCTCGCCGCGGTCGAGCTGCGCGACGAGGCGGCCTCGGAACATCACTGCGATGCGGTCGCTGAGCTGGAGCAGCTCCTCCATGTCCGAGGTACTGACCAGGACCCCCACGCCACAGTCACGAGCATCGGCGATGAGCGTGTGGATCTCTCGCTTGGCGTTGACGTCGACGCCGCGCGTGGGTTCGTCCAGGAGCAGCACGTCCGGCGTGGTCTCGAGCCACTTGCCCAGCAGCACCTTCTGCTGGTTTCCGCCGCTCAGCGAGCCGGCGGTCCGTGAGGTAGCACCCTTCTGGAGCCCGACGCGCCGCGCCATGGACGACACGGCGTCGGCCTCCTCTCGCCGTCGGACCCGACGGAGTCGCCAGCCACCCGCGCTCGCGGCCAGCGCCATGTTCCCCGTGATCGACATGTCGAGCATGAGGCCGTCCTGCTTGCGGTCCGCCGGCACGTGCGCGATCCCGCGCCGCATGGCCGACCGAGGGGACAGCGGCATCCGGTCGCTGCCGCCGGCAAGCACCCGGCCGGTGGCGTTGGCGCGAGCCCCGAACAGCGCCTCCAGAAAGTCGGTGCGCCCTGAGCCCTCGAGCCCGAAGAGCCCGACGACCTCACCCGGGTGAACGACGACGGACATGTCCACGACGGCGCCCGGTACGTCCACGCCTTCGGCCTCGAGGGCAGGTGCGCTGTCGCGGCTGCTCGAGGAGAAGGTGTGCGGAATCGCCTCGGGTGGGTAGCCGAGCATCTGCTCCGTGAGCAGCTCGCGGGTGTACTCCGTGGTGGGACGTGAGTCGACGGTGCGGCCGTCGCGCAGCACAGTGATGTGGTCCGTCACGGACAGCAGCTCGTCGAGACGATGCGACACGATGACGACCGAGGTCCCATCGTCGCGGAGCCGTCGAACGATCTGGAACAACGCCGTCACCTCGTCACCGGTCAGCGAGCTCGTCGGTTCGTCCAGGATGAGGATGGGGTGCCCGAGGCCCACCGCGCGGGCGATCTCGACCATCTGCTGTTGGTCGATCCGCAGCCCGCTGACGGGGGCTCTCGGGTCGACGCGTAGGTGCAGCCGGTCCGTCGCCTGCACCGCTCGCGCGTTGAGGGCCGTCCAGTCGATGCCGCGCCAGGACCGCGGTTTGTCATGCGACATGAGGATGTTCTCCGCGACGGACAGGTCCGGCGCGAGGCTCAGCTCTTGGGATACGAGGGCGACGTGGTTGCGGAGGTCGCGCAGCGAAGGGTCGTCGACACCGCAGACCCGGATGTCGCCGCGGTCAGCGAGCATCTGGCCGGAGAGGATCCCGAGGAGCGTCGACTTCCCCGAACCGTTCTCGCCGATCAGGCCGTGCACCTGCCCGGCGCGCAACGTCAGCTGCGCGCCAGACAGGGCCTTCACCCCGCCGTAGGCCTTACGGATGCCACCGGCAACGAGCACCGGCTCTTGACCTGAGTCACTCATTCGCTCAGCCACAGCAGGGTTCACGGCACTCAGCCTCCGTAGGCCGAGGTGATGAGGTCCTTCATCTTCTTGGCGCTGCCGCTGTTCGCAGAGCTGATGAACGACCCCGGGCCGGTGAAGACCGCCTTGGGGATCTCCTTGCCGTCCGAGGCGAGGTAGGCGCCGCGCACCAGCTCGCGTCCCCAGTCGACGACGGGCGGCTGGTAGGTCAACGCCAGGTTGCCGGACCCGACGGCATCGACACCCGCGTCCTCGCCGTTCTGACCGAATGCGTCCAGGGACTTGGCGGCAGCCTTGGCTGCGGTCATCGTGCCCATGGCGGTGGCGTCGTTGTAGGAAAGCAGGCCCACCAGAGCGGGGAACTTCGCGATGATCGGGCTCGCCATGGCCTGGCCGCCCGCGACGTCGTCGCTCATGTTGTCGTACGTGCCCACGACCTTGAGTCCCTTCTGACCGGCCCAGTACGTCGCGCGCTCGGCGTAGTAGGTGATCGAAGGCACGGGGACCGCGAACTTGCTGACCGCGACCTCGCCACCTGGGTGGAGCTGGGCCATCAGGCTTGCCGCCACGTACGCACCGAAGTCGCGGCCATAGATGACCTGACCGCTGACGTCGCCGATGTCACCATCGGCGTTCGGGGTGGCCTCCATGGCGATGACGGGGATGCCGGCCGCTTTGGCCTGCTTCACGACCGGGCCGAGCGCGGTGGTGTCGAGGGGCCACACGATGATCGCGTCGACCTTGTCGTTGATCAGCTGCTGCATCTGGCCGACCTGGCGGCCCACGTCTGCATCGGCGTCGTAGCCGACCATCGTGCCGCCCATGTCCGTGACGGCCTTCTCGATCGAGAGGCCGAGGCGGCCGACGAGCTCGTTGGCCGTGCGAGGTGAGGACCAGCCGATCTTCGCTGCTCGGTTCGTGGGTTCGCCGAAGGTGGCCGGCAGCGTCGAGACGTCGCCGCTGTAGCTCGCGACGACCTTGTCGATGTTCGCCACCGAGAGGACCTCGGCGGACTTGTCCGAGGCTCCGGCGTCTTGCGCCGAAGCCCCCGTCGAGCAGCCCGTGAGGGCGATGGCGGCCGCCAGCAGAGCGCTGACGATGAGGGGACGTCGCATCCCCATCTCCTTCCTGCCCGCGAACGGGCGGTCCTCGACACCGGTGGGGTGTCAATGGCCGGGGGTTCGGCTTGGTCGGAACCTACTTCACTGTCGATCGACATTCAATAGATTCTGTGTAAAGATCACATCCAACATCTACCGGCCGCTCCCGGCCGGTGCGGCTCGCAGACTGAGCGGCTGCAGCTCAGCCGCCAGAGCGAAGCCGGTCGGCCGAGGGAGGCGATGGCGCAGGGGGGTGGCAGGCGGTGTCATCAGATGCACCGTGAGCCGTCGCCCTCCCCGGGCGCTGCCGTTGTCCGAAGGGTTCATGTCGTCTATTGTCTACAAAAGACGATCAGAAGGGAAGGGTCATGGACGAAGTTCTCACCGAGCTGTCGCTGGCGTTGCGTCGTGAGCCGGATGCCGTGGGCGTGTGCGACGGTGTCGGCCTCGAGGTGGTGGGCCGGGTCGGGATCATCACCCTCAGCTCACCGGGGCGCCACAACGTCCTCACCCTGGCCGGGTGGCGTCGACTCGCCGATGTCGTGCGCGGGCTCGAGTCCCAGCAGGCGATTCGGGTCGTGGTCGTTCGCGGTGCGGGAGGCGTGTTCAGCGCCGGGGCCGACATCAAGGAGTTCCCGGATGTCCGCCTCGACGCTGCGAGCGCCGCGCTGTACAACGAGGCCATCGCCCGAGCCCTCCGAGCTCTGCAGGAGTGCCCCTCGCCCGCCATCGCCATGATCAGCGGGCTCGCTGTCGGCGGTGGGCTCGAGCTCGCGGCCGCCTGCGACGTCCGGCTCGCCGACACGGGCTCCCGCTTCGGCCTGCCCATCGCCAAGCTGGGCGTCACCCTGGGCGTCACCGAGACGCGCGCACTCATCCGGCTCACCGGTCCGGCGAACCTGATGCACCTGGTGCTGTCGGGCCGCCTCGTGGACGCCGCGCACGCCGAACGCATCGGGCTGGTCCAGGAAGTGCACCCGCCGTCCGCCCTGCCCGACGCGACCGCTCACCTGCTGATCGCCATCAGCCAGGGATCGGTCGCCACGATCCGCGCACTCAAGGCCGTCACCCAGATGGTCGAGCGGCCCCTGCGTGAATCGGATACCGAGTTCCTCGTCCGACAGACGGTCGACGTGTACTCCGGGGCGGACCTCGCCGAAGGCGTGCGGGCCTTCAGCGAGCGCCGTCCGGCGCGGTTCCCCTCGACCCTGTGATCCACTTCCACCGAAAGAGACCAGCATGAGTCCGCTCCAAGGCATCCGGGTCATCGACCTGACCCGATACGTGGCCGGCCCGCTCGCGGCGCAGCTGCTTGCCGACCTCGGCGCAGACGTGGTCAAGGTGGAGGCCTTGCCGACAGGTGACGCGTCCCGGCAGTCCGGGCCCTTCGTGGAGGACGAGAGCGTCTACTTCATGGCCTCGAACCGCAACAAGCGGAGCATCGCCGTCGACCTGCGCACCGCGGACGGCAAGGACGTCCTGACCCGGCTGCTCAGCACCGCCGACGTCTTCATCGAGAACTTCCGCCCGTCCACGGCCGCGGCGATGGGGCTCGACCAGGAGAGCCTGCGCGCCATCAACCCGCGCCTCGTCCACGTGTCGATCAGCGGGTTCGGCAACGGCGCCGTCGGCGCGACCCTGCCCGGGTTCGACCAGACGGTCCAGGCGATGTCCGGTCTGATGAGCGTGACCGGAAGCGATGAGACCGGCCCGTTGCGGGTGGGAATCCCCGTCGCGGACACCTCAACCGGCGTCCTGGCGGCGGTCGGGGCCCTCGCGGGGCTGCAGCAGCGGGTCAGCACGGGTGAGGGCTCCTACGTCGAGGCGTCACTGCTCGGCTCGATGCTGACCATGATGAGCTACCAGGCGCAGACGGTGCTCTCGACCGGAGTCGTCCCGGGCCGCAACGGCAACGACCACCCCATCCTCTTCCCCCAGGGGACGTTCCGCGCCGGTGACAGCGCGATCGCCATCGCATCGGGCAACGAACGGATGTGGCGGGTGCTGTGCGAGGTGCTCGGCCTGAGCCACCTCGCCGAAGAACCTCGCTACGCGGACAACGCCGGCCGCCTCGCCCACCGGCGCGAGCTGCGAGCCGTCATCGAGCAAGCCCTGCTCGCGCGCCCGGCCCAGGAGTGGATCGAGGCGATCAACGCCGCCGGCATCCCCTGCGGGCCCGTGTACGACCTCGAGCAGGCCCTGGCGCAGCCGACGGCACGAGAGCTCGGGATGGTCGAGGACGTCGTGCACTCGTCGATCGGGCCCATGAAGGTGCTGGGCACCCCGCTGCGCGTCAACGGTGGCGACCCGGACTGGCTGCGATACGCCCCGCCACGGCTGGGCGAGCACAGCCGAGTGCTGCTGGCCGAGGCCGGGATGGACGACGACGAGGTCGAGCGCCTCATCTCCAGCGGTGTCATCCGGGAGCCCGTCGACCCCGCGCAGCATCGGATCGCGGTCACGGCGGGGGCCACAGAGCCCGGCTAGGATCGGCGCGGTGGCCCGCGACCAACGCCGGTTCGACCATGACGACTACCCGGAACGAGGTGGGGACGATCGGTTCCGCTACGGCACTGCACGTGCCGACCCTGGTCGACGAGGTCGCACGGAACCTCACCGGGCTCATCCTCCAGGGTGAGTTCGAACCAGGCGAGCGCCTCATCGAGGAACAGCTGAGTGAGCGCTTCGGTGTGAGCCGGCCCCCCGTGCGTGAGGCACTGCGCATCCTGAGCCAGGACGGACTCGTCACCGCTCGGCCCCGCCGCGGCTACACCGTGGTCACCCTGACCAAGGCGGACGTCGAGGAGATCTACTCGCTGCGGTTCAGCCTCGAGCGGCTCGCCGTCGAGCTGGCTCTACCGGTGGCCGACCCCGAAGCCCTGGCGCCGTTGGCGCGCGCCGTCGACCAGATGCGGGACCCTCGGGTGCAGCAGGACCGGATGGCCATGGTCGAGGCCAACGCGGACTTCCACCGTGCGCTCGTCGCCCTCCCCGGCCACACCCGCCTCGTGGAGGCCTACCGCCGACTCAACCTCCAGGTCACGCTGTGCATGGCCGTCAACCTGGACTTCCGGCAGGGCGTCCACAAGGACCCCGAGGACCCGGCCCGACGGCACCAGACGCTGCTGGACCTCATGGAGTCAGGCGACGTCGGTGCGGTCGTCGCCGAGCTGGCCGTGCACGGCGACCGCTCGTTCCTGGCCCACGTGGAGCAGGTCGTCAAGGTCTGAGCCCCCGCTCGCGGCTCAGACCTGCAGGCCGAGGCGCAGCGGGAGCACCCGGCGGCCGAGCACGTGCTCGACCACCTCCGTGACGTCGGCAGCGTCCTCCGGCGACGGGCACATCGCCACGAGGGCTCGCACGGCCAGTTCGCCGCCCAGACCGCAGTCGATGAGTCGCTGCGCCGAGAGGAGCTCTCGCAGCTGTGGCCCCCACGTGCCCGGGCCTCCATCGGTGCGGTCGGAGTCGCTTCGCACCCGAAGGTTCTCGGCAATGGTCACGAGCTCCTCGATCACACCCAGTGACCGAGCGGCGTCGAAGTCGGACCTCACCTCGACGGTCACGGCGAAGCGCGACAGCAGCGCCTCGGGCGGGCGCCGGCCGGACAGCGAACCGGGTTGTAGGAGCCGACGACGTAGAAGCCGTCCGCCGGGCGCACCGGTGGGCTGTCGGGGCGATCGTCGATGCGCAACCAGCCCCGACCGTCCATCACCGAGTGCAGCACCGTGGACACCTCGGGAGGGAGGAGGGCCACCTCGTCGAGGTACAGCGGGTGACCTTCCCGCTGGCCGTGACGCAGGGGTCCGTCCGCCAGCGCCAGCGTCCGTCGTCGGTCGGCAGATGGGTGCCCACGAGGTGGGCCACGGTGAGATCGCCCGAGCAGGGCACGGTCAGCGCCTCGGGGAAGGCAGCCTCCACCAGTGCGGTCTTCCCGACGCCCGGCTCGCCCGACCAGCAACACGTACAGGCCCGTTTCGGCGAGCCGACGCAGGACCAGCGACGTCAGGGATGCCGCCGAGCTCGCGCGGCAGGTACCGCTCCCCGTTGGGGCGCAGGACCGGCCCATCGGGCAGCGAGGCCCCGATCACCGGCTGCGGGCAACGCGACGACGGGACGCTCCAGCGCCTCGGGATCAGTCCCTGCGGCCTGCGCGGGGATCACCTCAGGCCACCAGCCCGCCATCGAGGACGACGACCGAGCCGTTGAGGAAGGCGCCGGCCCGGCTGGCCATGTACACGGCGGTTCCCGCCATGTCATCGGGACGACCGATCCGTCGAAGCGGCGTGACGGCGACGAAGTCGTCCAGGTGCTCGGCGAGCACCGGGTCGGCCGTCCGCGACGGGAAGGCACCCGGGGCGATCGCGTTGACCGAGATCCCCTCGGGGCCCAGCGTGCGGGCGAGCTGGCGGGTCAGCTGGCTGCAGGCCCGCCTTGCTGGCCGGGTACGGGTAGGTGTCGAGGAAGGGTGGCTTGATGCCGTCCACGCTGCCGATGTTGATGATCCGGGCCGGGTCGTCCAGGTCCGCGGCCGCACGGAGCAGTGGCAGGAACGCCTGGACCATGAGGAACGGGGCGCGCAGGTCGAGGTCGACCACCGCGTCCCAGGCCTCGAGGGAGAACTCGTCGAGCGGCTGCTGGATCATCCGGCCGGCGTTGTTGACGAGCACGTCCAACCGGTCCGCCCGACGGCGGTACGATCTCCGCGAGTGCCCGGATGGCCGCCGGGTCGGCCAGGTCGGCCGTGATGTGATCGGCCTGTCCGCCGGCAGCCCTGATCGCCTCGACGGCCTCAGCGCAGTCGGCGCCGTTGCGCGCCACGACAGTGACGTGAGCCCCTGCATCGGCGAGGCCGTCGGCGATCATCCGGCCGATGCCGACCGTCGCGCCGGTGACGAGCGCACGCTTGCCCGTGAGGTCGAAGAGGCTCAGGCAGAGCCTCCTCCCGGAGGAAGTCGGAGACCAGCGCGTGGAAGCGACGTCGCGTGCTCGATCTGGGTCCAGTGCCCGCACTTGCCGAACGCGTGCAGCTGCGCGTTCGGGATCGTCTCGAACATGTGCAGGGAGTTGTCGAACGGGACGACGCGTCGTCACGGCCATGGAGGATCAGGGTCTGGTGCGGCATCGCCCGCAGGGCGTCGCGGGTCGACGATCTGCGCGTCGAGATGACGCTGCAGCGGCGGCTGGAAACACGCGCTCGAACGCCTCCTGGGCGCCGGGCCGGATCGTGGCGCGGTAGCGGAGCTCGGCGCAGCTCATCGGTCACCAGCGACCGGTCGTAGGCCATGATGTCCATGAGTCGCTTCATGTTCTCGACGGAGGGCTTGTACGTCCACAGCGCCTCGAGATCTCGTTGATCGGCTGGGCGACGCCGCCGGCGCCCATGAGGACGACGCGATCGACCCGGTCCGGGTACTTCGTGGCGAGGTGCAGCGACAGGCCGCCCGCCGAAGGAGTTGCCGACGAGGTGCACCTTGTCGATGCCGAGGCCGTCGAGCAGGGCGATCATCTGATCGAGCCAGGTGTCGAAGATCGTGAACTCGAGGTCGTCCGGCGTCTCGGTGTAGCCGAACCCGACGAGGTCGGGCACGATCACGCGGAAGCCCTCGGCGAGCATCGGCATGATGCCGCGCCAGTTGGCCCAGCCGGAGACACCGGCACCGGAGCCGTGGAGCATCAGGACGGCAGGTCCCTAGCCGACGTCGTGGTAGTTGGTCTCGTACGTGCCGGTCTGGATGAACGTGCCGACCTCGGGGCTGGCGGTGGTGGCGTCGGTGATGGTCATGGGTCCTCGATCTCTGGAGCTGGAGCTGGCCACGTGACGCGACCGGTTGGTGGGTGGGATCAGGCAGGGTTGGGTCAGGGAAGGGCTGGGTCAGGGAAGGCCGAGCTCGGCGCGGTCGCGGGTCAGCGTGTCGACGACGGCGTGCGCCACGACGCGCACGCCCTTCATGACGTCGTCGATCGAGGCGACGCCCATCCCGCCGAGGCCCTCGCTCAGCTCGGGCGGCGTGCTGCGCGGGCGGCCACGGGTAGCCGACCCTCGCAGTGGGAACACCGAGGACACGGATCATCGCGCCATCGGTCTGGCCCGCTTGATAGGGGATCTCCGTGTAGGGCTCGCCGGCCTCGCGTTCCCAGCCCCGCTGGCTCGACTGGACGATCCAGTTGTCGTTCGGGGTGCTGCCCCCGGGCACGGACCCGTACATCTCCCAGTCCGCTTCGATGTCCGGGTGCCGCTGCAGCACATCGGCCATGAACCGGCCGAACTGGTGGCGCACCTCGGCGGGGCTCGTTCGCGGGGAGATGCGCACGTCCAGGTAGAGCTCGGTCGCCGCCGACGGGAACGCGGGCTTCTCCGGGTCACCGGAGCGGACCGCGGCGAGCCAGCCCTCCGGGAGCACCGACCCGGACGTGTTGGCCGCGGTGTACTTCGGCAACCAGGCCTCGATCTCGTGGATCATCGTCGCGGCGGGCACGATCGAGGACCGGAACCCCGGTGTCCCCCTGGTGATGCCGGCGTACCCGAACGTCCCACGGACGGTGACCTTGAACCACCCCATGCCCGGCTCCTCGGGGAAGATCCCCCAGCGTGGCTTGAGGATGACGCAGAAGTCGGGGTACTGGCCGCGGTTGAGCAGGTGGTACACGCCGGTGCTCATGCCGAACGCGTCCCGGCGACCGACGCTCCACGGCATCCCGCCACCGGCGAAGCCAACCGCCAGGTCGCCGCGCAGCCGCACCCCGCTCTCACGCACGGCGTGCACCACCTCGGTCAGGCCGGCCACCATGCACTTGGGGTTCGACGCACCGAGGCCGAAGACCAGGTCCCCCTCGATCCGGGACTGCGGGTACATGTCCTCCCGAAGCGCGGGCGCCACCCAGGGAACGTCCTGGTCGGGGTCGATGTGCGTGTCGATGGGGGCGTAGAGCAGCAGCCGGGCGCCGTCACCCGAGCCGGGCACTTCCGCGTGCACGTTGCCGGTTCGCTCCGAGATCGGCTGGTACGTCGTCGAGACGCCGACCACGTCCCGCAGGTGGCCGGTCATGAACTCGACGGCTTCGCGCTCCCCGCCGGTGGGGCTGTGGATGTCGACGAGGTCGGCGAGCAGCTGCTTCATCCGCGCCGGGTCGAGGTGCTCGATGATGCGGTCGTAGAGCTCCTCCTGCTCGGAGGTGAAGGGGAGCGGGGACGTCGTGGTCTTCATGGGGGTCTCCTCCTGCCCGAACTCAGCCGGGCAGCGCGGTCGGGGTCGGGACGCCGAGAAGAAGGGCGGTTTCAGCAGCGACGTGAAGCAGCGCCTGGTCGCTGTGAGCCGGGCCGACGAGCTGGATGCCGAGTGGCAGCCCTCGGGCGCCACGGCCGATGGGGATGCCGACGGCGGGGACGCCGGCCGTGCTCGAGAGCCGGTTGAAGGCCGGGTCGCCGGTGGAGTCACGGGGCGTGGGCGCCTCACCGGGCGCGGCCAGGGTGAGCAGGACGTCGTAGTCGGCGAAGGCCGCCGCGACGAACGTTCGGAGCTCACGCAGGATGCTGATCGCCCGCTGGACCTCATCCGGGGTCATCGCGGCGCCGTTCGCGAGATGCTTTCCCAGCAGCGGGCTGATCCGCGACGGGTCTGGCGCGATGAGCGAGCGCAGGCTGTCCGACGCTTCTCTGTTCTGGATGCTCGCGTGCGCGGTCTGCAGCTCCTGGAGACGCTGAGGGACCTCGAGCTGGTCGACATCGGCGACGCTGCCCAGGGCCGCTGCGACGTCCTTGAGCATTGCCAGCGCTGCGGGCTCGGCCAGGTCGAGCCACGGCTCCTGGAGCCAGCCGATGCGCAGAGCGCTCAGCCCCGGCAGCTCCCGGGTGGCCGCATCGTCGGTCGTCACCGCCGAGCCCGAGAGCACCCGGTCCAGGGTCGCCAGGTTCTCGGGGTCGCGAGCGAAGCCGCCGAGGGTGTCGAAGGTGAGCGCAACGGGGAGCACGCCGGTGAAGGGCCACCGTGCGTAGGTCGGCTTGAGGGTGTAGACGCCGCAGAAGGATCCGGGCCGGTTGACCGACCCCGCGGTCTGCGTGCCGAGGGCAACAGCCACCTGGCCGTCGGCCACGGCCGCGGCGGACCCGCTCGAGGACCCGCCGGGCGTGTGGTCCGGGTGGTGCGGGTTGCGGGTGTCGGTCGGGTTGTAGGTGGCGAACTCCGTGGTGGTGGTCTTGCCCATGATCACGGCGCCGGCCTCGCGCAGCCGGGCCACGGCGACGGCATCCCGGGCGGGCTGGTGACCCGCCCAGATCGGCGACCCGTACGCCGTCGGCTGGTCGCCGGTCTCGATGATGTCCTTCAGGCCGACCGGGATGCCGTGGAGCTCGGACCGCGCGCCTGTTGCGTCAGCGGCCCGGGCCTGTGCCAACGCCAGCTCTGGGTCGAGGTGGGCCCAGGCCCGTACGGCGTCGTCGCGCTCGGCGACCCGCTCGAGACACTCGGTGACGCGCTCTTCACTCGTGCTCATGGCGACTCAGCCCTTGACCAGCTGGTGGCCCCAGCGAGCCGGAGCCCGCCAGGTCTTGACCTCCCACTCGGCGTCATTCACGAGGATGCCGCCGCTGCCCACCTCCAGTGCGAAGCCCGAGGGAGTGCGCAGGTAGAAGGAGGTCATCCCGTCGTTGGTGTGCCGACCGAAGTCCATGGTCAGCGGGATCCCCGCCGCCTTGACCGCGTCGTAGGCGCGGCCGGTGTCGTCGATGTCGTTCACCTCGACCATGAAGTGGTTGAACTGGCCACCCTTCTGGCCGAAGCACTCGTTCATCAGGGCCAGGCTGTGGTGCCGGCCGTTGACGTGGAAGAAGGTGGCGTCAGCGTCGGCCCAGACGATGTAGTCGGAGATTCTGAAGTCCAGGACGTCCTCGTAGAACTTCACCGTGCCGGCGTAGTCCTTGCAGATGAGCACGATGTGGCCCATCCCGAAGTCACCGGTGAGGTAGCCACCCACGGTGCCGGAGGGTCGGTAGGGCGTGTGGTCCCACGTGGCCCCGAAACGGATCTCGGTGGGAAAGCCCTCGGGGTCGATGAACGTGAACGAGCGCACCCAGCTGCGACCGCCGTTGGCGCCGTGCTCGTGCCACTCGACGGTGATCCCGTGCTCGGTCACCCGACGACCGAGGTCCTCGAGCTCCGCGGCGGTGTCCACCTCCCACGTGATCCCGTGCACGCCATCGGTGTCCGACGGGTGCAGTGAGATGCGGTGCTCGAGCTCGTCGTACCGGAACCGGGCCGGCTCGGTGTCGTCCGCGCGGGGCCGCTCCTCCATGCCGAGGATGTCGACGAGGATCGTGCGCCAGGCAGGGATGTCGGTGGCGTCGAAGGCGAGCGCCCCGAGTCGTGCAACGGCCATGGTGTGTCCTTCGGGAGTGGAGTCGGCAGGCGCACCTGCTCGGCGTGTGGCGTGGTGGGGCGTCGGTACCTCATCGCCCCGAGTGCTAGCTGGCGAGGAAGTTCTCTGCGCGGATGTCGTCGGCGGCGATGCCGTACTGGCGCAGGCGTTCGGTGGCGGCCCGGATCATGCCCGGTGGCCCACAGAGGTAGGCAACCGCTCCGGCGGGTGCGTCTGCCTCGGTGAGGGCAGAGACCGGGTTGCCCTGCGTGAGGTTGCCCCCGTCGGCCCCCTCCTCGACGACCACTCGCACCGAGAGGTTCGGCATGAACGAGGTCCGTGCCTCCAGCTCGTCGAGGAGGAACAGCTCGGATGGCCGAACCGCGCCGAAGACGAGCTGCACCGGCGGCGCGGGACGCACGAGACGGATCCGGTCGAGCATCGAGAGCATCGGCGCGACACCGGTTCCGCCCGCGATGAGCAGGTGGGGCCGCGTCGACGGGTCGAGGACGAAGCCACCGAGGGGTCCCTCCATCTCGAGGACCTCCCCCGGGCGCGCGCCATTCCTCAGGAAGTCCGACATGGCGCCCTCGGGGAGCACCCGGATCAGGAACGTGAGCTTGGTGCGCTCGTGTTCGCCCGAGGCCATCGAGTAGGAGCGCCACTCGTCGGTGCCGGGAATGCGGATCCGCGAGTACTGGCCGGCCGTGAAGGTGAGCCGCATCGTCTTCGGGAGCCGGACCTGGAGCTCCACGACGGAGTCAGCGACCCAGGTCACCCGCTGAACCTTCGCGGTGAAGAGCAGCGGGGGGTTGGCCTCGAGCATCGTGGACGGGTAGTCGAGGTGCAGCTCGGCATCGGACTTCGGGTGGGTGCGGCAGAGCAGCCGCTGTCCGGCTGCCACCTCGTCGCGGGTCAGTGCGGAGACGCCGGCGCTCATCTCGGCCGTGCCGGTGCGCAGCGTGGCGACGCAGGTGCCGCACGTGCCCACGGCGCACTGGGCGGCGATGTTGTAACCCGCAGCCTTGCCGGCCGCGAGAACGGTCTCCTGGGGCCCCACCTCGATGTCACGTGACTCGCCATCGGTGAAGCTGAGCCTGACGGTGCAGGGCGCTATGGCCCCCTGCACCGTCAGCTCGTCGAGCTGGGTGGTCAAAGCTCAGTCCTCGTCCAAGTACGGGGACTCGAAGAAGCCTCGACCGAACTTGGCCGCGTGCTTGCGCCAGGCGACGACGGAGAAGTCCATGTCGGAGAGGTGCTCGTTGTTCCACCCGTCACGACGCTCGTAGAACTCCTCGGTGGCGTCCCGGGCCATGATGTCGCGGTCGTTGAACTCCAGGAGCCCGAGGGGCTTGTAGAAGTGCTCGAACCGGAAGTCGAAGTCCTTCTTCTCCTCCTCGGTGGTGCCGGTCTGGACGATGACCTCGAAGTACATGTGGTTGTGGTCGTCGATCGGCACGTAGAACTCGTACTGGCCGATGCCGGGGAGCGGCCAGTTCTCGACCATCAGCGAGCCGGGCAGCCAGGCGGACACCCGGAAGGTCTCGTACATGGTGTTCCCGCGGGCCTTGATCTCGACCTTCGGGTTGGACAGCACCGGCGCGTAGTTCTCCGGCAGGTCGTACCGGTTCATGACGCCCTTGGGCCCGTCGGCGATGTCGATGTACTCGGTCGCGTCCTCCTTGAGGGCCTTCATCCCCAAGGGCATGGCCCGGTCGAGGGCGACGACGATCTGGTTGTCCCAGTGAACGAGCAGGTGGCCGGGGTCGAGGCCGTTCTCGACGGCGAGGCGCCAGTTGCCGTGCAGCTTGCGGCGGATCCCCTTGGCCATGCAGTCGGCATCCATCAGGTGGGGGATGCGGTTCTCCTTGTCGGTGATCCGCATCGGCAGGTCGGTCTCGATGGGCGGCGGGGGGCCGAAGTCCTTGTCACCGACGAAGACCCAGATGATGCCGGCGAACTCCTCGGTGGGGTACGCCTGGACACCGATGGTGCCGATGAGCTTGTCGTCGGGGCTGCCGACGATGGTCTCGAGGTTGCCGGTCTCGGTGTCCCACGTGTAGCCGTGGTACCAGCAGGTGATCGTCCGGTCGGCGAAGCACATCGGCTTCGCGGACATCTTGACGCCCTTGTGGAGGCACCGGTCCGCGATGGCGTAGGCCTTGCCGTCGGCCGAGCGGGATACCGCGATGTCGTTGCCACCGATGGTGATGCCGACGACGCCGCGCTCCTCGACCTCGTGGGAGAACACGCCGGGGTACCAGTGGTTGGCGTAGCCCCAGTCGGCTTGCACGTACGGGGCGTACTGCCGGGTGAGTGCGCTCGCGTTGCCTACCGTGTAGGCACTCTGTGTGGTGGTCATCGCGGACTCCTGAGTGGCGTAGGGGGTAGAAGGAGGCGCCTACGACGAACTGCTACCGCATCGTTGCCAAGCACCTGGCACCAGAGTCGGGGACTTTCGATGGAAAGTCAATAGAGAATCAATGCGTTCTTCATGGAAGAACGCTGGACTATCGAAGTTCGCAACGTCACACTGGCCTCGTGACCACCCGCTCGCAGCTGTGGAGCTCGCCCAGGCATCCCGCCTGGCTCGAGCTGTCAGCGGGTTGTGCCGGCATCGCACATCGAGCCGGTGCCAGAACGGATCTCGTGGTGCGGGTGCATCCCGGTGAAACCGTGTCCGTGCCGGGCCAACCTCCCGCGTGGTACGACGCCCGCAGCGCAGAGCTGCGCATCGATGCGGGACGAGTCCTCGTGCCCGGCGTGGACGACCCACGCCGCGTCGACCTGGCCACCGCGACCGGGCGTGCTCGTCATCCGGTCCTCGTAGGCGTTGTCCTACAGCTCGCAGCCCGGGCTGCCCACTCCGACCCATCGATCCGGTTCGAGGGCGATCCGTGGTCCGGAGCCCTGGAGGCGGCGCGCACCCAGCGACTCCTCGTCGCGGACCAAGCGACCGCTCGCCAGTTCCTGCGGGCGGCCGGTCGACACCAGGTCTCCACCGCGCTGCGCGGTGGCGCGATGGCCGACGCTCACCCCTGGCTCCTCGAGGCGGCGCTCGTGCTGGGACTCGCCGATGCCGGGGTGCTTGCAGGGGCCGACGTCGGCGGGCTGCGCCGCGACCTGACGACACTCCTGGGCACGGATCGGACAGCGCGGATGGAGGGCCTCGTGGCTCGAGCCGTTGCGCTGGACGATCACTCGCAGGCCGGTCTCGTCGCCATCGCCCGGGAGCTGGAAGCACTGCTGGACAGCTCGCCGGACGCCCCTTCTGATGCCGTCGAGAGCGCCGCGGCAGCACTCGACACCGCTGCCGCAGACGCCTTGGCAACCGTGCACGCCGCCTCCGAGGGTCCCACCCCCGCCCCCCGGGACCCGGTGACCGCAGCACGGCGGCACCACGCCCAGAACGCTCATCGGACGGCCTACCGACAAGGCCGGTCGGAGATCGACGGGACCATGCACCGCGAGCCGAGCGAGCCCTTGCGCCGCGAGGCCCGCTCGCTGGCACGTACGCTCCGTGCCGCCATCCACCCACACACGGCCACCGAAGTGCGCGCCTCGACCATGCCGCCAGGACGGCTGCGGCTCTCCGAGGCGATGCGAGCCGAGTCCCAGCACGCCCGTGCGGTCCCCGTCACGGCCAAGCCGTGGCGGCAGCTGCGCCGCGTCGAGCCGCTGGACCGCTCGCTCAAGGTCGGCCTCAGCTGGGACGTCTCGCGCTCGCGCTCGACCGTGCACGAGCGCGCCTGCGAGGCGGCGTGGGCACTCGCCTGGGCGTCGCGAATCGTCGGCGCATCCTTCAGCGCAGTCGCGTGGAACTCAGCTCCTAGCCCAGTCGTGTGGCCCTCACGGGTTCCCACGATGGTCGCCTACCCGCCCTGCCATGGTGCGTCCTCCGGGTGCGCCCAGTCGTTGCGAGCCCTCGACGGCGCCCTCGGGCTATCCGAGAGCATCGGCACCCGCGTCGTCGTCGTGGTCAGCGACGGCGCGCTGCCCAACCGACGCCATGTCGAGGCGGAAGTGGCCGAGCTCGTCGCGTCCGGGGTTCGCGTGGTGTGGCTGTCGGACTCCCCGGACTCATGGAGTCCGGGCGAGGCCCGCCACATCGCCGTCGTCCCGGGTGCGTCCGTCGTGCCCGGCCTGACCGACGTGCTCGCCCAGGCACTTTCCGAGGAGGGATGACCGTGTCCGACGACCTGCCGGCGCCGGCAAGCCACAGCAAACACGACGGGCGCGAGGGGGTGAGGTATAAACGGTCCGTGCCCACACCCTCCCCGAAGCTGCCCACCACCAAGCCGAAGGCTCGCCGCGAGCCCACCGGCCCGGACAGCGCGAAGTACGCGGGGGCACGGTCCTGGCACCTCGCCGAGACCGAGCGGGACACCGTCTTCACCAGCTTCGAGTTCGCGATGCTCCAGACCGTCGCGTCCTTCGAGCGCTGGTCGATCCAGGCAGCCCGGCTGAGCGGCGGGAGCGACACGCTGACCTTCAGCGAGGTCGTGCTCCTGCACATGGTCCGCATGCACGACCGGCCCAAGGATGCCGCGACGCTGGCCAAGCTCGTCAACCGCGACGACCTGCCCAACGTGCTCTACAGCCTTCGCAAGCTGGCCGGCCTCGGGGTCATCGAGAAGACACGAGTGGGCTCCGCGACCTTCTTCCAGATCACCGAGACGGGGCGTCTCGAGACGGAGCGTTACGCCGAGCTGCGGCAGGCCATCCTGATGTCCAGCACGGACTCGGTCGCCAACATGGAAGAGAACCTCTCCTTCGTCACGGCCATCCTCAACATCATCACCGGGTTCTATGAGAGTGCCGCGCGCGAGGCGGCCTCGCTCAACCCCGAGACGCTCTTCGGGTCGGACCAGCAGCCTGGCTGAGAGGTGCTGGGTCAGCGGGTGTCGCTCCCTTCGGAATCGCCCCCACTGGCTTCACGCGGATGATGCATGCCGAGGGCGAGCTCGGCGGCGCGTCCTCAGCGGGCGCAGGCTCGGCCCGCGCAGCGGGGTGTCCTGACAACCCGGGCGACGACCACTGCCTCGACCGATATCGCGGAACCGGATCAGTGTGCCAGCGTCTGGGACGGCAGCTCCTGGTAGCGGGCACGGTAGGCCTGCGAGAAGCGCCCGAGGTGGAAGAAGCCCCAGCGCCCGGCCACCTCGGTGACCGTGGTCTCGCTCGGATCGCCGCGCAGCAGCTCCTGGTGCGCGAGTTCCAGGCGCGTCCGACGCAGGTGCTCCAACGGGCTGACTCCCCGCTCGCGGCGAAACGCTTCTTGGAGGCTGCGCACGGACACACCCGCGCCACTCGCCAGCTCCGCAATCCGCCACGCCCGGTCCGGTTCGGCCTCGATGAGCTCGTGAACCGTTCGCACCGAGCGGGATGTGGCGGGAGTCGATGCCACGTCTCTGGCGCTGTTGGGCTGGACCTCGAGGAGACCGGTGATCAGTGTCTGCTCGAAGCTGGCCGCCACGTTGGGAGAGGCGAACAGGCCCCGATCTCCCTCGAGCTGCTCAACCGCGAGCCACAGCAGCCGCATCCAGTTGCGGGCTGCGGGCCGGTCAAGGCTCATCTCGGGGCGGAAGACGACCGGCTCGCGGCCGACGGTACCGGCGAGCTCCTCCATCGCGGCCCGTCGGATGTACACGACGAGCTTGGTGCAGTCGTCGCTCCAGATCATGTCGACTGGCTTGGTCGGGGAGCCCACAAAGGCCCGCCGGCGGTCCGCCACGATCTCCTGGTCACCGAAGCGCACCCGGGCCACGCCGCTCAGGGGTACCTGGACCAGGTAGAAGCGTTCGAATCGCCCGGGGGTGATCCGGACCTCGTCGCCGTACCGCATGTAGTTCACGGCGACGTCCTGCCCGATCGACACGGCGTTGTGCACCAGGTCCAGTCGAGCGTCGCGCCGGGTCAACGCCAGGCGGTGTGGGCAGTAGCGGGCGCTGACCCCTTCGCGCGCGACGTCGAGGTCAGTTGTCGCCACCACCTGGTGACGCGAAAGCAAGTCACTACGCATGGGCTGACCCCTTGTCGTGGAGGCGGATTCCACGGCCGAAGGCCGGATCACACCACGGCGAACCTACCTACCCGAAGCCACTTCGCCAAGGTGCGTCTCACCGCTGCCGCCCGCGTCAGGAACCTGCCCGGACACGGCGCACCAGCCTGCTCGTGACGTTTCGGTACGACGAGGGCCGCACGGGCATCAACCACTGCATGGCCTTGGTGGCGCGCCCGACGTCCAGCCCGACCTCACCGAGGACCTCGTCGATGTTGTGCAGGGAGAACGGCACGACGTTGGTGCCGCGGGCGGAGTGTCCGTCCGTCCGCTCCTCCATCCAGTTGACCCGGTCTCGGACCTGCTCCCGCATCTCCTCGCGCGGAGGGACCGAGTGCTGGCCGGCGAGGTAGGAGCCGATCCACACCGCGGACATCTCGGCCGACAGGGGGGAGAAGAAGGACGAGTTGTATCCGGCGAAGGTCAGGTTCGGGACGTCGATGGGCAGGATCTGGCGATAGAGGGCGAAGTTGCCGCGTTCGTCGACGAGCCGCTCCTGCACCTCCAGGGGAAGGAAAGGCACCTCCTGCCGGAAACCCGTTCCGCAGATGACCACGTCGGCGGGTAGCACGCGGCCGTCGGACAGCTCGGCGTGGGGCCGGCCGTCCTTCTCCAGCAGGCGGGAGATGAGGGTGTCACGCAGCACGGCGATTCTGCCGTCCACCACACCCTCGTAGAAGCCCTCCGTCGCCAGTGAAACCGACGCCTTGGCGATGCTCTGGAACGGCGCATCGGGCACCAGACCGAGTGGCTCGAGCTTCAGCTGGGACGTGACGACCTTCTCGACGCCACCGATCATCCCGTTCGCGACGGCCGAGCCTCGTGCGTGCAGCACCTTCTCGACGCCGCCCAGGGTCTGGTAGGGAAACAGCCCTTCACCCAGGCGCGTCAGCAGGATGAACTTGTAGTTCACGACGCCCATGAGCTTCCGCGGGATCTTCCACAGGAGTCCGCGTGCGACCACGGTCGTACTGGCCGCCACCGTGCTGACCTCGACGGCGACATCGCAGGACGACTTGCCGTAGCCGACGATGACCACGTGCTTGTCCCGGACCTCGTCGAGGCTCGCGAGGTCGCCGGTGGCGATCAGGCGCCCGCCCGCGGCGGTCAGGTCGTCTACTCCGTCGTAGGCCGGGATCATCGGTTCGCAGAAGATCCCGTTGGCGACGACGAGGTGGTCGAACCTCTCGGTCTGGCCATTCGCGCTGAGCAGCCAGCCGTCTCCATCCGGCGTCGGCACGGCCGAGGTCACCTCCGTCGCGAGCCGCAGGTGCGGCGCGAGCCCAAAACGCTCGACGTAGGACTCCAGGTACTCCTGCACATCGCTACCGGCCAGCCACTGCGGGTACGAACGCGGCATCGGGTGGTCGGAGTAGTGGTACGTCTGCTTGTTGTTCTGTGTCCTCAGCCCCGGGTATCGGCGAGTTCTGCTCCACACCCCTCCGACGTCAGGGGTCTTGTCGTACACCGTGGTGTCGTGCCCGAGCTGCCTCAGCACCTTGGCCGACGCAAGCCCGGCGAACCCGGCTCCGATGATGGCGATCTTCATGGCAGCCGCCTCAGGCCATCAGCTGCGGGATGGCGGGCACGTTCTGCTCTGGCCCCATGGCGGAGTAGCCGCCGTCGACCGCCCAGTCGGCCCCGGTGACCACCGACGCCGCATCGGACGCGAGGAATGCCACCACCGGCCCACTTCCGCCGGTTCCGCGACCCGCCCGGCGATGTGGAAGGGTGCCGCGACCCCGTCGGTCTTAACGCGGTCGTGCCCGCTGAGCTCGTCCATGATCTTCGACCAGGTCCATCCGGGGCTGACCGAGTTCACCCGGATGCCGTCGGCTGCCAGGTCCATGGCCATGCTGCGGGTGAGCTGGACGATCGCCGCCTTGCTCGCCGGATAGACCCAGCGGCCCGTCTGAGCGACCTTGGAGGATGTGGAGCTGAAGTTCACGATCGCGGCGTGCTCGCTGGCGCGCAGCCAAGGAAGGGCCGCCTGCACCAGGGCCGCCATCGACACCACGTTGACGTTCAGCGCTGTGAGCCAGTCGGCTCGGTCGGTGTCCCGCCCGTTGTCGAGGTAGGTGCTCGCCAGGTTGACGACGATGTCGATGCCACCGTGTAGTCGGGTCGTCTCCGCCACGAGGCCCGCCAGTTGCTCGTCGTCGGTGATGTCCGTCTGCCAGAAGGACACGGAGGGTCCGAGCACGGGCTGGGCGCCGGTCTCGTCCAGGTCCGCGATGACGACCTTCGCCCCGGCGTCCGCCAGTGCCCTCACGACGCCGTGGCCCACCAAGGTCGAGCCTCCGGTCACGAGCGCCGTCCTGCCGCCGAGTGTCATCACATCCGTCTCCTTCTCCCGCGGTGCGTTGGAGGGCGAGACTATGAACCTCAGGAGGAGCCGCCTATCCGTTCTGCGCGGGCCTCATCCGCATCGCGCATCTATCCGTCGACCCATGCGGGGGGCACGACCCACGGCTGGACCACGACCACTCCTCTCACGCCTCGCGAAGCAAGTCGCTCCTACCCGCGACGACAGGGGCTCAGCATTGGACGTGACCTTCACGCCAGCGCGGCTGAAGGACCTGAATCCTGGTGAGGTGTCCTTCTTCGACCACTACGACATGGACCAGAACCACGACGAGTCACAGGTCTTTGCGCTGGTGTGGCCGTGCGCCGACCCCGACGTCGGGCCGGGCGGCTACTTCACGACGAGCGTGGCCTGGAGGAGGAAGTGGTCGGAGGGGATGACGCCGACCAGCTGGAACGTGGTCAGGTTGATGGGAGCAGCAGTCAGCCACCTCGTCACCGGCAGTGAGTTGGTGGCGAAGATCCAGTCGATGTTGTTCCCGATCTTGTTCTGGGCGTCCTCGTACGAGTAGGCACGGGCGTCGCGGTTGTAGTTGTTGTACGAGTTGACCCAGGCCCGGTCGAGAACCGCTGCGCGCGGCTGCGACAGGGGGGTCGCGTACGTCTGGCCGAGCACGTCGCCGTAACCGGCGGCCTTCATCCTCGGCAGGTAGGTCGCGGCGTAGGAGTCGAACTTGGAGGTGTTGTAGTCCCCGACGGACACGACCGGGAGGCTGCCGGCCAGCCGCTTGGTGTTGGCGATCGCCTCGTCCCACTGCGCTCGACGGACCGACACGGTGTACGGGTCGAGGTGGGTGCTGGTGAAGAAGAGCTGCTTGCCGTTCGCCTTCATCCTCACGATGGCCCACGCCAGGTACCGGGTGTTCTTCCCGGCCGTCTGGTTGGCGTACTTCACCGACCCCTGCTTGACCAGGGTGACCGTGTCCGTGTTGTAGAGGATCCGGGTGTCCTGCGACGCGCCGCGGTTCTGGTAGACGCAGTTGGCGCTGCTGTTCGAGTTGACGCAGTTGTAGGCGTAGCTGTTCGTCAGCGCGTAGTGGCCGCCCTTGGCTGCCAGGGCACCCTTGAGGTCCAGGAACTGGTTGACGCCGTAGTCGAGGCTCGTCGCGTAGATGCTCGACTGGTTGGCCTCCTGCACCCCGAGGACGTCGGGGCGGCTGCTGAGGATCTGGGAGACCACGACAGGTCGCCTGACGCGCCAGGTGCGGTGGTCACCGCTGGCCTGGGGGTCGGTGAACACCCCACCCACGTTGAAGGAGGCGACCTTGACGTCAGTGCTCACCGCCGCGCTGCCCCTGGTCCAGGTCGTGATCGGGGAGGTGCGGGCGCCCGCGGTGGCGGCGCTGGTGAGCAGTGCGGCGGCGCAGAGTGCGGCGGCGGCGACGTAGGTGGCCGGGTGACGGGCGGCGCGCGAGCTCATGGGGGCCTCGATCGGAGTGCGGCATACAGGGGCCGCACTCAAAAGCGTAACTCGCGCGCCCAACTCGAGTGCGGCAGTTGGGTTGACGGCAGCCTCGCTGGTGGTGTCATGCATCACGTCGGACGAGGGCCGACCTGGCGCGAGCCGAGGTTCGAGCTCGTCGACGGTGCGCGGCCCGAACAGCATGACGAGTGGAAAAGGTTGATCCTACAAGTAACCCGGTAGGCTGTCCCCATGGAACCCCAGTGGCTGGACGCCGACGAGCGGGCCGCGTGGCTGCGGCTGTCCGCGGTCGCCGAGCTGCTCCCGGCGGCGCTCGACACCCAGCTCAGGCGCGACTCCGGGCTCACCCACTTCGAGTACTTCGTGCTGGCCATGCTGTCCGAGGCACCGGAGCGCACCCTGCGGATGACGGCCCTCGCCCACCGCACCAACGGCACCCTCCCCCGCCTCTCGCACGTCATCGCCCGCCTCGAGGAGCGCGGGCTGGTGGAGCGCTTCCCCTGCCCGGAGGACCGGCGCGCCACCAACGCCCGGCTCACGACCACCGGCTGGGACACCCTGGTCGACGCGGCGCCCGGCCACGTCAACGCGGTGCGCCAGCTCGTGCTCGACCCCCTCTCACGCACCCAGCTCGACCAGCTGTCCGCCATCGGGGAGGCACTGCTCACCCGGCTCGACCCCGAGGACCGGTTCGGTGCCCGGTCGGCCGCCGGGCAGGCTGCCGCTCCGGATGCCGGCTCGGATGCCGGTGCGGCAGTTCCGCACTGACCCCGCCTGAGGCTCCCGGCGGGCCACCGAACCCGGCAGGAGAGACTCCGCCTCGAGGAGCTCCCGACCCGACCGTCCTGGCACCGCCCCTGACACGTTTCGGCACCCTCATCCGGCCGTGCGGCCGTGGGCCTACATTCTGGGGATGGACCTCGACCAGTACCTCAGCTCCGACGCGACCACGCTGGCCGGCCTGGTGGCCGCGAAGGAGGTCACGGCATCCGAGCTGCTGGCCCTGGCCCGGGAGCGCTCCGACGCGGTGAACCCGGTGATCAACGCGGTCGTGATGCCGCTGACCCGGGTCGCCGACGCGCGGGCCGCCGACCCCGGCCTCACCGGCCCGTTCGCGGGGGTGCCGTTCCTCATCAAGGACCTCGCGCAGGAGTACGCCGGGTTCCCGACCTCGAGCGGGTCGCGCGCCCTGGCCCACGACGTGGCCACCGAGCACGCGCTCGTCACCCGGCGCTTCCTCGAGGCCGGGCTGGTCATCATGGGCAAGACCAACACCCCGGAGTTCGGGGCCAAGGGCATCACCGAGTCGACCCTGTGGGGCGTGTCGCGCAACCCGTGGGACGTCACCCGCACTCCCGGTGGCTCGTCGGGCGGGTCCGGCGCGGCGGTGGCGGCCGGCATCGTGCCGGCGGCCGGCGCCAACGACGGGGGCGGCTCGATCCGCATCCCGGCCGCGTGCAACGGCCTCGTCGGCCTGAAGACCAGCCGCGGCATCGGCCCCTACGGCCCGCAGACCGGCGAGCTGATGTTCGGCATGGTCACCCAGGGCGTCCTCTCCCGCACCGTGCGCGACAGCGCCGCCCTGCTCGACACGATCATCGCGCCGGATGCCGGGGCCGCCTACGAGGGTGCGTTGCCGCCGGTCCCGTTCGCCGAGGCGATCCTGCGGGCACCCGGCACCCTGCGCGTCGGGTACTCCGCCGCGTCGGCGATCAACGCCCACCCCGACCGTGAGGCGGTGCTCGCGGTCGAGGCCGCCGCCACCCTGCTGGCCGAGCTCGGTCACGAGGTCGAGGAGGTCAGCCCGCCGCACGACGACGAGGCGCTGGCCCGCGACTTCCTCACCATCTGGTTCGCCCAGCTCTACGCCCAGATCGCCGACGCCCGGAAGCGGTTCGGCGCACCGGACAGCCACTTCGAGGCCGACTCGCTGGCCGCGGCCGAGCTCGGGCGGGCGGCCGGCATCCGGCCCCTGATCGAGGCCGTCACCAACATCAACGCGCACACCCGCGCCCTGGCCCGGTTCCACGAGACCCACGACATCTTCCTGACGCCGACCCTGGCCCAGCCGCCGCTGGCCGTGGGCGCTCTCGACTCCTCCCGGGCGCTGCAGCGGGCCGCCCGGGTCGTGTCGCGCACGCGCACCGGCAAGCTGCTCGCGGCCTCCGGGCGTGCTCGACCAGATCATCGCCGACAACCTCAGCTGGGTGCCCTACACGCAGCTCGCGAACCTCACCGGGCGTCCGGCCATCAGCGTGCCGCTGCACTGGACGAACGCCGGCCTGCCGCTGGGCGTGCAGCTGGTGGGGCGGCTCGGGGCCGACGGGCTGCTGCTGCAGGTCGCCGCGCAGCTCGAGGAGGCGCAGCCCTGGTTCCACCGGTACGCCGAGCTCGACCCGGCGCTCGACGCCGCGGAAGGGCGCGGCGGCGCGCACCTCCTGAGCCAGAGCCGGATGCCGGCGCCCCCAACTGGGTGCGGATCACCCACCTCCAAGGAGGGCTGAAAGCCCCTGTGCGGGTGGGAAATCCGCAATGAGTGGGGAATCGTGGTCGCGCATCTCTCAACCGACAGACGGCGCTCGGTTTCGCTGCTACGGTCGAAGACGGTAGCCCTCGTCTGGGGGGCGGTCCCTACGGTGAAGGGCGTCGAGGCTGCGCGCCACGTGCACGATCATCATCGGAGGCCGTCATGGCCAAGCCCACCTCTCGTCTCAAGAAGCGCTCCACCCTGGTCCTGGCGGCCATCTTCACGATCAGCGGGGCCGGCGTCGCGTTCGCGTACTGGACCTCGACCGGCACCGGCACCGGGTCGGCGACCACCGGCACGAGCGTCGCGTTCACCATCGCGAGTCGGAACGGCCGTCGGCACGATCTCGCCGGGGGGCGCCGGCCAGACCGTGGGCTTCACCGTCACCAACCCGGGACCGGGAACTCAGTAGCTGACCGCCATCACGGTCACGATGGCCGGGCCCGACCGGAGCCGCCTGGGTGCCCGCCGCTGGCTGCCTGGCCGCCGACTACACACGCCACGATCTCGACCACCACCCGTCTACGCCGCGCCATCGCGCGCCGGCGGCATCCGTGAGCGGGCACGGCCACGGTCACGCTGGACAACACGACCGCCAACCAGGACGCCTGCAAGGGCAGATCGGTCCCGCTGTACTTCCAGGCCTCCTGAGTCGCACGGGACGAGCCCGTGCGCGCGCTGCCCTCACGCAGCGCATCCAGGCCCGTCCGCGCAGGCGCTCCGCGAACGACACGATCGCGAGCGTGACGCCCACCCAGCTCCACGGTCACGCACGCCAACAGATTGCTGTCGTCGAGGATGAACGGACCCAGCTGCCGGATCCGAGCACGGCACGCCGCGCCCGCCCGGCCGGCGCGACGCTCATCCTGCTCGCCTTCCTGCTGGCCGTGGGCGTGGCCCCGGCGAACGCCTACTGGAGCGCCAGCGGGTCCGGGGACGGCGCCGCCGTCACGGGAACCCTGGCCGCCCCCGTCGACGTGACGGCACCTGCGGCCGCCGTCGCCGATGTGCAGCTCTCCTGGGTCGCTGGTGCCGGCGGTGTCACGCCTGACGGCTACCTCGTCGTCCGACACCCTCTGGTCGGCGAACCGTCCGCCGCCTGCGCGAGCGCGCCGTCGCACGCCGGTCGAGACCCTCCAGTGCACGGACACCGCTGTGCCCGACGGCGACTACACCTACGTCGTGACCGCGGTGCACCGCAGCTGGACCGCGTCGAGCGCGCCCAGTGCGATAGTCAGCGTCACCAACGACACCACGCTCGGGGCTGCCGGCGCGTACTCGGTCCTGGCAGGGACGGCCGTGGTCAGTACCGGTGCGACGAGCGTCAGCGGCGACCTGGGGGTGAGCCCGGGCACCACGGTCAGCGGGTTCCCTCCCGCCACCGTGGGTGGAGACGTCCATGCGAACGACGTCCAGGCCGTCCAGGCACAAGCCGCCCTCGCTCGTGCCTATACCGCGCTGGCCTCCCGGCCCGCGACCGGCGTGGCCGCCGAGCTCGGGGGGCTGGTCCTCGGCCCCGGCACCTACTCCAACGCGGGTGCACTCGGTGTCACCGGGACGCTGACTCTCGACGCGGCCGGAGATCCGGACGCACTCTTCGTCATCCGGACCGACGCGGCGCTCAACACTGCAGCATCCAGCACCGTGCTGCTGGTGAACGGGGCGCGGGCAACCAACATCTACTGGGTCGTTGCCGGCGCCGCCGGCACCGGCGCTCTCTCGGCCCTGTCGGGCACCATCGTGTGCCAAGGGGCGATCACCGTCGGTGAGGGCACCGAGCTCATCGGCCGGGCGCTCTCCCGCGACGCCGTCACCCTGGCGAACACCCGCATCCGATTCAACGCCGCCCCGCCGCCCACGATCACGATCGCCGGCGGCGGCGCCGTCACCACCAAGGACGTCACCCCCACCATCGACGGCACCAGCAGCGCACCCCCGTCGAGCCGGGTCACGGTGACCGTCGGCGAGCAGGTCACTGTCCACCACCGTTGCTGGAGCCGGCACCTGGTCGGTCACGGCCGCGACCCTGTCAGCCGGAGCCCACGAGGTCGTCGCCAAGGTCCGCGACCCGAGCGGAGACGGCGCCACGGCGTCCCAGGTCCTCACGGTGGAGGTCAACCCCTCGCTGGTGGCGCTCGGCTCCGCCGGCACCTACTCGGTCGTGGCGACCACGGCCGTGGTCAACACGGGGATCAGCCACCTCAGCGGCGACCTGGGCCTCAGCCCGTCCATCACGGTCACCGGGTTCGGGCCCGGCGAGGGCACGCTCGACGGCGCCCTCCATGCCGGCGACATCGCCGCGGCGACGGCCCGCGCGGACGTGGTCACCGCCCTCGATGAGGCATCCACTCGCACGCCACACACCCAGATCGCCGGCGACCTGGCGGGGCAGACCTTCCACGCCGGCGTTCACCACAGCGCCGCGGCCCTCGCCCTGACGGGGACGGTCACGCTCGACGGCGAGGGCAACCCGGACGCCGTGTTCATCTTCCAGGCCGACGCGGCCTTCACGACGTCCGCCGGGAGCACGGTCGTCCTGAGCCACGGCGCGCTGGCCGCCAACGTGTTCTGGGTCGTCCACGACGCGACCGGTATCGGCGCAAACACGACGATGGCTGGCAGCATCCTCGCGCGCGGCGCCATCACCCTCGGCGCCGACACGGTTCTCGCGGGGCGGGCGCTGTCACTCGGCACGGTCACCCTCGCCGGGAACACCCTGACCGGAGTCACCCCGGCCGTGCCCGTCGGAGGCGCGCCCGAACTCAACTCCGACAGCTCGCCCGAACCGAGCTGGACGGCAAACTCGTGAACGACGACCGACGTCGTCGACGTCTCCTGGTCCTGGTCCTGGCGGTCCTCCTGCTCCTCGGCACGGCCGTCATCCTGACCAACTCCGACACGCAGCCGCCGTCACCGAACGCCCCCGGAGTCTGCGGAAGCGCAGACAGCCGATCCGCTCCTGAGCGTCGTCCAGACCTCGACCATGGTGGGACTCGCCCCCGGCGTCGCAGCCGTGCCGATCTCGGGTCGGCTGACGAACAACGGCGCGAACAACACCTTCGTCGCCCACGTCGAGGTCGAGATCACCTCCGTCACCGCCGGGTCCGGCATGCCGGACGGAGCCTGCGAGGTGAGCGACTACCGGGTGAGCGACTCCCGGATGCCGGTGGGCCGCATCCTCGAACCAGGCGGGGCAGCATCCTTCACCGGTGCGTCCATCGGGTTCAGCGCAGCAACCCACAACCAGGATGCCTGCCAGGGCGCGACGGTCCACCTGCTCTACACCGCCAGCGCGGACTGAACCCAACCTCGACTTCGTGCGACATGCACACGGTTCCGCACGGCATCCGGCTGTAAGAACCGTGCGCACATCGCACGACGTCAGGGAGTGGGGGCGGCTATCGGCGGCGGCGGCCGGCAGCGCCACCCCCGGCACCTCCGCCGAACACCGCGCTGACGCCGATCATGAAACCGACGTCGTACCAGTTGCCGCTGTTCTGCACCTCGTAGATCGACACGTCGTCGGTGAACAGCGACACGATCAGGGTGATGGGCGAGATGAAGCCCTGCCACAGACCCATCCAGAACCCGGCCGGGTCGGGACCGGTGTCCAGGGCGGGGTTCGGCCCGGCGGCGCACCCGGACAGCGCGACCACCCCCACCACGACGAGCAGCACCACGACCACGCGTGATGCGGTGGGCCTGCGTGCGGTCATCGTCCTCATCTCCCAGCGGTCGACGACAGATCGACACCTCCCAGCCTCCCACTGCCGCGTGCGGATGGCGCGCGCCTGCGGCCAGCACCACACCCCGGCTCCACCGCGGCGCCTCGGTCCCCGACGTATCACCAGGTTCCTCTCCGGCCTCCTGTGCAGCAAGGATCCCACCGAAGCAGGAGTCAGCCATGCCCAACCGCATCACCGCCGCGACGTCCGGCATCCCGATCGCCGACCTCTCCGCCCTGCGAAAGCAGCTGAAGGCAACGGAGTTCAGCGCCGTCGAGGCGGCTCCCGCCTTCGTCGAGGCGTTCGACCGCAGCCCCAACCGGGCGGTCGCCCTCGCCCGTGGCTACGCCGCCACCTTGCGGACGACCGAGGAGCACCGCCAGCTCTTCCAGGCCGTGGCGGGCATGGACGACACCCGTCGTCGCGCGCTCATCCAGGGCTACCGGCAGGAGGGCCAGGGTCGCGGTGTCGTGCAGGCGATCTCGCTGCTCCCGCGCACCCAGGGCCGAGCCGTCATGGAGTCGCTCGTCGTCAAGCCCGACGGCACCGTCGACAAGCGGGCCGCCAAGGAGGTCGGCAGCTGGCTGCGCGACGCCGGCGCCGTCATGCGGGCCCACGCGATGGGTCTGCCCAGCCCCGACGTCGACGACGCCGTGGTCGAGTTCTTCGAGGACGTGGGCGACGCCATCTCGGATGCCGTGAACGCCGTGGTCGACGCGCTCGAGGCCATCGGCACCGCCTTCGTCGAGGCCATCTCCGACGTCGTGAACTGGACCATCGAGGCGGTCAAGGACCTGGCCCACGCGCTGTACGCCGCGGCCGCCACCCTGGCCGAGCTGGTCGGCAGGATCGCCGAGGCCACGTTCCAGGTGCTCAAGACGATGATCAACGGGCTGGAGCAGATCGGCATCGCGATGCGCGACATCGTCGTCAGTGCCCTCGAGCTCGCCCAGTCGGTCATCGTCGACGTCTTCCGCGCCATCGACCAGCTCGGGCGCACCCTCGCCCAGCTGCTGTCGACCATCGCCGGGCTGGCGATCGGCTTCATCCAGAAGGCGGTCGAGGCGCTGATCGCGATCGGCAAGGAGATCGGCAACATCCTCGCCCAGGCGGTCGCCTTCGGGTTCGCCCTGGTCAAGGGCGTCGTCACCTCGCTGCTGGCGCTGGGCAAGGCGATGGGCGAGATCCTGGTGACCCTCGTGACCCGCCCCGGCGACCTGCTCGGCCAGGTGGTCCGCTCCTTCCGCGAGCTCGGCAACACCCTGGGCCAGGTGCTCGACGCCACGGTCGCGGCCGGCGCCGACTTCGTGCGGCGCGTGGCAGCGGCCGCGGCCAGCATCGGCGAGGCCGTCGTCGACCTGGTCTCGTACGCCACCCAGGCCGCCATCGCCATCGGCAAGGCCGTCGTGCAGGGCCTCATCGATGCCGGCAAGACCCTCGTCGACCTCGTCACGAGCATCGCCTCGGCCGGCTTCACCGCCCTGAAGAAGCTCGTGCAGATCACCTTCGACCTCGGCAAGGCCCTGGTCACCGTGCTGCGCGACCTCGCCAAGATCGCCTTCAGCGTGCTCAAGGACGTTGTCAGGGCCGCCTTCGAGCTCGGCAAGACCATCGTCGAGTTCGCCGGTGCGATGGTCGAGTTCACGTATGCCGTCGCGGCCCGCCTCATCCAGGCCGCGATCGAGGTCGGCGCCGCCGTGACCGAGCTGCTCGAGGCGGTCGTCGCCAAGGGCTACTTCGTGCTGCGCAAGCTGGTGACCGGGGTGCTCCAGGCGCTCGGCCCGGTCGGCGACATCTTCGAGTGGTTGATCGAGCGGGGCGAGGCCCTGGCCAGCGAGCTGTGGCGCCAGGCCGTGCTCGCCATCCGCTTCGTCAAGCACAGCGTCACCGAGATCCTCGACTGGGCCCGGGCGCAGGGTGCGGCGATGTTCGACGCCATCCTGCAGTCGGTCGAGGCCGCCGGGGAGGCGATCCGCACCGTCATCGAGTGGGCGGAGGCCACCGGCGACCAGGCGCTCCAGCTGCTCGCCGAGGCCACCCAGCGGGTCGGCAACAGCATCGAGTACGTGCTCTCCTACGTCGCCAACGACGCGCTGCCGGCACTCGGGAACGTGATCAAGGGCGTCCTCGACGCCGGTGCCGCCCTCGTCGACGTGATGGCGTGGGCGCTCGACCGCTCGCTCGAGGTGCTCACCGAGACGGTGCAGTCGCTGCTCGAGCTCGGGAAGACCATCGCCCAGCTCGTCGCGGCCACCCTCGCCAACCCCGGCGACGCCCTCGACAACCTGCTGCGCGCGCTCGACGCCGTGGGGAAGACCCTCGGGCAGGTCGCGGACGACGTCTGGACCCTCGGCGAGGTCGCCTGGGAGTCGTTCGTGCGCTCTGCCAAGGCGATCGGCCGGGCCGTGGTCGACATCCTCGCGGCGGCGTGGGACATCGTCGGCGCCGCGCTCGGCGCAGCGGTCAGCATCCTGTGCAGCGCCCTCGCCGGTTACCGGGCGATGACCCCGCAGGAGGTGGCCGAGGCCCGACTGGTCTTCGGCGACGCCCTCGACTACGACCACATCTTCTTCGCGGTCGACGACATCACCAACGAGATCATCTTCGGCGTCCAGGACTGGTTCAGCACCAGCGCCGAGTCGCGCGCCTTCGTCACCAACAGCCTGGTCAACTTCAACGTCGACGAGGGCCTGAGCCGGCGCACGATGATGCACGAGCTCACCCACGTGTGGCAGTACCAGCAGGTCGGGTCGGCCTACCTCGCCGACGCGGTGTACGCGCAGGCCACCGGCGACGGCGTCGGCGACAGCGGCTACAACTACGGCTACCGCGAGCAGGCCACGCCCACGGTCACGATCCCCAAGGACTTCGGGACCGCCGTCGAGACCGGCCCGGTCGGCGAGTGGATGGGCGAGGAGGGCGACGACGACCTCAGCGGGCCGGCCGCCGCGACGTGGGCCGGGCTCAACCCGGAGATGCAGGCCCAGGTGATCATGCACTGGTACGTGCGCAAGGTGCTCGAGGGGCAGACCGACGCCGAGGTCGCGCCGTGGCAGCCCTACGTCGACCTGGTCCGCGCGGCGTGAGCGGCACCGCGAGGCCCACGGAGCAGGGCATGGCACGCCGCCCGGTCACCGTGGTCGCCGACCCGGCCTCCGCCGACGCGCTCGGCCCGCTCCTCGACCACTGGCGGCACGGCCCCGGTCTGCGGCTGCTCCCCTGGGGCGCCGTGGCCGGTGGCGGCGCCCGAGCGGTCGCAGCCCTCGCCGACGACGCGAGCGCCGTGCTCGTGGTCGGCCCGCGAGAGCGGTCGCCACGCACGGTGCTGCCCGCCCCGGTGCTCACGGCACGCGACGGGCGGGTGGTGGCTGCGGCCTGGCTGCCGGCGACGACGCCGGCCGACCTCGCACGGTTCGCCCGCACGGCCGTGGCGGTGCACGCCCGTGCCGCCCGGTCGGTCACCGACCCGGATGCCGGCCCCCCGGCACCCCGCGAGCGGCGCACCCGCGCCCCGCCCAGGCGCCGTGCACCCTCACCGTGCTCGGCGAGCGGCACCCGCGCTTCGACCGGCTCGTCGACCGCATCGTGCGGATCAGTGCCGAGACGGACGACGGCTGCCGGGTGCGTCGGGCCACGGCCTACGAGCTGAGCCGCGACGACCTCGTCGACCTGCTCGCCTCCGGCCCGGCCCTGGGCCTCTACGTCGGGCACGGCCGCCCGGTCGGCTGGGTCGGCTACGCCGGGACGCGGGCCCGCCACCTGGCCGACGCGGTCTCGCTGGAGGGCCACCGGCCCGCCGGTGCGGTCGTGTCGCTGACCTGCCACACGGCGAGCCGGCGCCGCACCGGCCTGTCGTTCGCCGAGTCGCTGCCGCTGCGCGGCGTCGCCGCTGCCACGCTCGGCGCGGTCACCTCGAGCGTGCACACCGGCAACGCCCGGTGGGCGCTGCGCATCGCCCGCGGCCTCGGCTCGGCCCGCACCATCGGTGACCTGGTCGTCATGGTCGCCCCCCACGACCCGCACGCCGCCACCTACCGGCTGCTCGGCGACCCCACCGCCCCCCTCCTCGACGCACCCGCGGCCGAGCTGGCGCAGCACCCCCACCCCCATCCCCTCGAGGAGGCATCATGAACCGCCCGGAGATCCTGTCCGTCATCCGTGAGGAGCTCGCCGTCGCGGCACCCGACGTCGCGCCGGACGCCGACACCGCCGCGCACTTCGGCCTCGACCTCGAGGTCGACTCGCTGGCCGTGCTCGAGTTCGTCGCCCGGCTGGAGTACCGGTTCGGCATCGCCGTGCCCGACGACGCCTGGCCCGGTCTGACGTCGATGGATGCCGTCGCCGACTTCCTCGAGGGCGCCCTCGTGGGTGCACCGTGACCCGATCCGCGCAGGTCGTCGTCACCGGCACCGGTGCGGTCAGCGCCCTCGGGGGGAACGTCGAGGCGACGTGGCACGGCATCCTCGACGGGCGCACGGCGGTGCGGCACTGGGCCGACCTCGCCGCCGAGGGGTTCTCGCTCGACGTCGCGTGCCGGGTCGACGACGCGGTCTGGGGCGACGACGTGCCCGACGTCCGGGTGCGCGGTCGCGCGCTGGCGCGGCGCGCCGCCCGGGAGGCACTGGCCGACGCCGGGCTGCTCGGCGCCGACGGTCGCCTCGTCGACGGGGTCGACCCCGCCCGGGTCGGCGTCTTCGTCGGCACGACCATGGGCGAGTCCGGGGTGTACGAGGACTCGACGGCCGGCGGGACCTTCGACCTGGCCGAGGGTGGCTCCCAGGTGTTCGCCACCTCGGTGGCCTCGGCGTTCGGCCTCGCCGGGCCCTGCCGCACCATCGGAACAGCCTGTGCTGCAGGCAACTACGCGATCGGGGCAGCCGCTCGCGCGGTCGCATCGGGACGCGTCGACATCGCCCTGGCCGGCGGCGTCGAGCCGTTCTCGAGGATCGCCATGGTCGGCTTCGCCCGGATGCGCGCGATGGCGCCGGAGGGCTGCGCGCCCTTCGGGCTCGGCCGGCGGGGCATGACCCTCGGCGAGGGCGCCGCCTTCGTGGTGCTGCAACGACAGCGCGGATGCCGTCGGCGCCCGCGTCGTCGTCGGCGGGCTCGGGCTGAGCGCCGACGCCCACCACCCGACGGCACCGCGCGAGGACGGCAGCGGCATGGCCGCGGCCATGCGCGCCGCGCTCACGGCATCCGACCTCTCACCGGACGACATCGGCTGGGTCAGCGCACACGGCACCGGCACCCCACGCTCGGACGCCGCGGAGTCGCTCGCCCTGCACACCGTCTTCGGCGACGCACCACCGCCGGTCTCCAGCATCAAGGGAGCGCTCGGCCACGCCCTCGGCGCCGCGACCGCGCTCGAGGCCGTGGTCGCGGTGCGCTCCCTGGAGACCGCGAACCCTGGTGCCGAATGCCGGTGTGGCACAGGTCGACCCGGCGCTCGACGTCGATGTCGTCCTCACCGCACGGGCGGCCCCCGAGCTCGAGTGGGTGCTCAGCTGCGGCTACGCCTTCGGCGGGCTGAACTCCGCCCTGGTCCTCGGGAGGGCCGCATGACCACCACGACGCAGCACTGGACCAGCGAGCCGCTCGACGCGGCCGGGGAGGCGGTGGCCGCCTGGGTCGCGGCCCGCCTCGGCGAGGCGGACCCGCCGCTGCCGACCGGATCGCGGGTGGCGCTGCACGTCGCGACGCCCGACAACGGCTCCCGCGAGGCCCTGGCCTTCTGGCGCGCCGCGCAGACCACCGGCTACGCCCTCGCCGCGCCCGGCGCCTTCCCGTGGACGCTGTCGAACAGCGTGACCGGGCGGATCTCCCTCGCCCTGGGCGTCACCGGGCCCTGCACCACCTGGGTGGGGGGACCCGAGGCGGTGACCGAGGCCGAGCTGGCCGCCCGCCTCGACCTCGACGACGGCCTGGTCGAGGAGGCCCTCGTCGTGGCGGTGGCCGGGGTGGAGGCGCCGGATGCCGTCGGGTCACCGGTGCGCGTCGAGCTCACCGTGTCGGTGCTCGACCCGCGAGGAGCCGGGCGAGCTCCAGTCGCTGGCTCGAAGCGAACGTGGGTGAAGACCGGCGGCTGGGCGAGCGATCTTCACCCACGTTCGCGAGGGAGGCCCCGTCAGAGGCCGCTGACGCCCTTGCTGAGCACCAGCCCGCCGATGACCAGGAGCACCACCGCCATCACGGTGGCGTTGTGGACGGTGAGCCAGGTGTTGGCCCGGCGCAGCGGTGCCGTCGCCCGCTCGCCGAGCACGAGGTGCGCGAGCAGCGGCAGCGCGACGGTCACCGAGCGCGGCGAGGGCGAACAGCACCACGGTCAGCGGCCGCCGAGACGCCGGTGACGGAGGCGACGCCGATGCTCATCCCGGCGGCCGCGCAGAACAGCAGGATCTTGGGGTTGGCCAGCGACAGCAGCACCGCCGAGCCGGGCGGCCGAGCCGCGGCGTGGCCGACTCCAGCGACTGCATCCACGCCGGTGCCGGCTGCTCCTCGCGGCGCGAGAGCCACTGCCGCACCCCGAGCACCACCAGCGCGGCGCCCAGCCCGACCCGCACCCACGACAGCCAGGTCGGCGGCTCGTCGAACTTCTCGATCACCGCCTCCAGCAGCACGAAGGCGGTCGTGGCGGTGAGGATGCCGGCCGCCCACCCGCCGAGGAACGCGCCGGCGTTCGCCGTGGCCCGCGGGGTGAGCAGCAGCAGGATCGCCGGGATGACGGGGAACGGGGAGGCAGCGATGCCGACGGCGAGGGGCAGCAGGTCGGCGATCACGTCGCGATCGTAGGCCGCGGCCGACCAGGTGCGGTCGAGCCGTCCAGGCCGCCGCGGGCGCGTCCGGAGCGCGCCCCGCCTGGTCCGATCGTCGGGCGTGGCGGTGTCATCCGCGACGTGGCGGCGCCTGGCACCACCACCGGGGTCGACCACACGCCTCGCGGGCAGGCGGACCAGAGCCGCGGATGCCGGATCGCGAGCCGCGCTCAGGCGCGCAGCGGGGCGCCGGCGCGCTCGACGACGCGACGGGCGAGGGCGTCGATCGAGTCGACGACCGCGGGGTCGTCGACGCCGAGGTCCTCGTGCAGCACCGACAGCTCGGTGCAGCCCAGGGCCACGGCCTCGGCGCCCTGCTCGCGCAGGTGCGCCACGACGGCGTCGAAGCGCTCGCGCGACACCGGCTCGCCGGCCTTGACCCCGTCGTAGATGATCGACATGACCTCGCGCTGCACCTCGGCCGAGGGGGTGAGCAGGTCGAGCCCGGCGGCGGCCGCAGCGGCGGCATACGTGCCCGCCAGCAGCGTGCCGTCGGTGGCGAGCACGCCGAGCCGGGTCAGCCCCGGCACGGCCCGCTGCGCCGCGGCGACCGTCTCGGCCACGGTGTCGAGCACCTCGATCGACACCGCGGCGCGCATCTGCTCGACCCACACCACCGCCGTGTTGCACGGGATGGCGATGAAGCGCGCGCCCGCGCGCTCGAGCGCCACGGCATCCGCGACGAGCACCGGCTCGGGGCTCTCACCGCGGCCGAGGAGGAACGCCGAGCGGTCGGGGATGCTGCCGTGCTGCCAGACGACGAGGTCGACGTGGTCCTGGTCGCGGTGGGCGTCGGTGCGCTCGACGACCCGCGCCATGAAGTGCACCGTCGCGGCCGGGCCGAGGCCCCCGAGCACCCCGACCGGCTCGTCGCGGCGTGGCGCCGCCGCTCATCGGGCGACGAAGTGCTTGCGGAACTTGCGCACCTGGTTGACGTGGTAGGCCACGTTGTAGGCGCGGCGCTTGAGGGTGAGGTCGGGGGCGTACCAGTTCGGGTCGCTCGCCCGGCCGGCCTTCATCAGGGCCAGCGCCTTGTCGCGCAGCACCGGGTCGAGCACGTAGTGCTTGACGACGTACTTCGGCACGAACGCGAACAGGTGCTCGCCGCGGGCGATCTCGACCCCGGTCAGCTCCTCGTGGCGCACCCAGTCGCGCACGTACCACTCGGAGACGTTGTTGCCGCCGGCGGTCACGTAGAAGTTGGACCGGCCCAGGCGCACGTTGATCTCGAAGAACTTCAGGGTGCCGTCGCGCCGGTCGTACTTGAGGTCGAAGTTGGAGAAGCCGACGTAGCCGACGTGCTCGAGGAAGCGGGTGGCCTGCTCGATGATCTCGTCGATCTCGGTGTTGATGATGACGCACGGGTTGCCGATCGCCATCGGGTGGTGCTCCTCGAGCAGCACGTGGCCGACCGCGCCGAAGCGCACCTTGCCGTGCTGGTCGGAGTAGCAGGTGAGCACCCGCATGTTGGTGTCGTCGCCCGGGATGAACTCCTGCAGAAGGAAGTTGCCGTCGTAGTTCGACGCGCGCACCGCCGCGAGCGCGGTCGCGAGCTCCTCGCGGGTCTCGTGGATGAAGACCTTCTTCTTGCCCGGGTAGCGCGCGTAGTGGTGCAGCGCGCTGTCGGCCGGCTTCATGACGACGGGGAACTCGAACGGCAGGTCGTGCTCCTCGCCGAGGTCCTGGCTCATGTCGACGACGACGGTCTTCGGGTAGGGCACGCCGACCTCGTCGAGCAGGCCGTAGAAGACGTCCTTGCGCACGATCCGGTCGAGCAGGTCGAGGTCGATGTAGGGGATCGTGAACCACTGCCCGAGGTGGTCCTTGTGCTCGATGATCATCCGCACGTACCAGTCGCCGGCGGCCACGAGCAGCAGCGGCACGCCGGGGCGGGCGTGCTCGCGCCCGACCTTCTCCAGGGCGCCGACGAAGGTGTCGGTGTCCTCGAAGCCCTCGACGTACACGTGGTCGCACAACGTGCTCAGGCCGATGGGCCCGCCGTCGGTCATGTTGACCACGAGCGGGCGCACGCCGTAGGCGGCGTGGAAGGTGCGCACCAGGCTGTATGCCGTGATGTCGCCGCCGAGGATGACGGGGCGGAAGTCGGTGGCCGGGGCGTCGGGCACGCGGGGGTCCTCCGGGAAGGTGCAGGGGGCGGCGGGCGCCGCAGGTCGTGACCAAGGTTCCCACAGGCGGCGAGCCGCCCCGGCATCCGGCACCGACGCTGCTCGGCCCAACCGGCGGCACTCGACCGGTCGATCTTGTCCCAGACCCGGGGCAACTTGACCATGGTCGACTGCCGGTCAGATGCGGTCGTCGCGCAGCACCGTGCCGTCGGGGTCGAACACGTCGTACAGCCGGGGCGCCCAGAGCAGCTGGGCGCGGGTGAGCTCCGGCGGGGACAGCCGGCGCAGCCGACCCGGCGGCCGCTCGACCCCCGCCGCCCCGGTCGACGGGCCCGAGCGGCGGCGCCAGTGCACCGCGGTGCCCTTGAGCGGCGCGCTGGGGCGCGGCAGGTGCCGCCGCCCGCGCGGGCCGTGCCCACCGGCGTACCACTCGTCGAGCGCGGTGGCGGCGGCCGCCATCAGGTCCCACACGGCATCCGGGTCGTCGGGGACGTCGTCGGGGTGGATGCCGACGTGCTCGGCCACCAGCTCGCGGCGCACCCGCAGCGCGAACGAGTCGCGCGGCGCGGGCGTCGACGCGGTCGGACACCCGCAGGTCCTGCACGGCGCAGGCCACCTCCGAGTCGCTCGACCAGGAGCGCCGGTTGAAGTTGTCGGACCCGACGCTGGCCCACACGTCGTCGATGACGCACACCTTGGAGTGCACGTAGATCGGGTAGCCGGCCTCGCTGGTCAGGCCGTAGACCGCGACCCGGTCGCCCCCGGCCTCCATCAGCAGGTCCATCGCGAGCTTGCGGCCGTACAGCTGGGGCGGCATCATCACCGCGCCGTCCTGGTCGGGGAGGATCGGGATGACCGCGATGAGCCGCAGCTCGGGGTTCTCGCGCAGGGCCTTCCCGAAGTGCCGGCCGACCTCCTCCGACCAGAGGTACTGGTCCTCGAGGTAGACCAGTCGCTGGGCGTGCGCGACGGCCCTGGTGTTGGCGTGCGCGATGCTGCGCTCGCCGTCGCGGGCGAAGTCGTAGCCCTTGGGGAGGATGGCGGGGTAGGTGCGCAGGAGCTGCACCGCCTCGGTGGCCGCGTCGGCCGGCGACGGCGGCGGGGGCGCCTGCTCGGCCAGCGGGCGCGCGGCCAGCGGCTCGCGCTGCGCCAGGCTCGACAGCAGGCGCCCCGGGTTGAGCGTGAGCGGCGTGGTGTCCTCCCACCGCTCGCGGAAGGTGGTCTCGACGTCGAAGACGGCCGGGCCCTCGATGGCCACGTGCACGTCGTGCCAGGCCGGTCGCGTCCCGAAGGCCTGCGGCATCGGGATCACCTGGAGGTCGCCCTCGTGGGCGATGTCGTCACGACGGCTGTGGCACAGGTCGATGCCGCCGAGGAAGGCGATGTCGCGCGAGGGGTCGTCGCGGTGCCGCAGCACGACGAACTTCTGGTGGTGCGAGCCGCCGGTGCGCACCCGCATGTCGCGCAGGCACTGCCCGCCGGCCTCGTCGATCTCGATGCCGAGCAGCCGCGACTTCTCGGAGTGGAAGCCGAACAGGTTCCAGTGCGAGCGCCAGAGCAGGCCGCGCACGTCGGCCCCGCGCCGGGCCGCCGCGGCGAAGGTCGCCGACACCGTGGATGCGCGGGTCGTCGGTCAGCCGCTGGTCGGGGTCGCCGCGCCAGTCGACGAAGTAGAGCAGGTCGCCCTCCCCGAGGGCCTCGACGCGCTCGTGCAGCTCGGCCATGTACGGCCGGCCGTGCGCGATCATCCGCACCCGGTTGCCCTCGCTCCACGCGACGCCCTCCGGGTGGTGCTCGTCGATGCCGGTGTCGGGGTTGTCCCGCTCGGCGGGCCGGAGGAAGAGGTCGGGGAGCACGCCGACATCCTGCCGGTCGCCCGCCGTGCTTCCGCGAAGTTCCGGTGCCTGAAAGGCTCGCCTCCTACCATGTGGGGATGCCCGGCATGCGCGTGGTGCTCGCGGAGGACAGCGTGCTGCTCCGTCGCGGGCCTCGTCGCGCTCCTGACCGAGCACCCCGCCGTCGACGAGGTCATCGAGGCCGGTGACCTCGGCGAGCTGCTGCAGGCCGTGGCCGAGCACGACCCCGACGTGGTGCTGGCCGACATCCGGATGCCGCCCACGCACACCGACGAGGGCATCCGCGCCGCCGAGCGCTTCCGCCGCACGCACCCGCAGCTCGGGGTCGTGGTGCTGTCCCAGCACGCCGATGCCGAGGGGGCGCTGGCGCTGGTGGCCGGCGGCAGCACCGGGCGCGGCTACCTGCTCAAGGAGCGCGTCGCCGACGTCGAGCACCTGGTCTCGGCGCTGGAGGCGGTGCGCCGCGGCGAGAGCGTCATCGACCCGCACGTCGTCGACGCGCTGATGCGGCACCGGCTGCGGTTCGAGGCCAGCCCGGTGGCCCGGCTCACCAGCCGCGAGCGCGAGGTGCTGGGCCTGATCGCCACCGGGGCGTCCAACTCGGCGATCGCCTCGTCGCTGCACGTCACCTCGCGGGCCGTCGAGAAGCACATCAACTCGATCTTCACCAAGCTCGACCTGCCGACCGGCGACCGCACCCACCGTCGGGTGGCGGCCGTCCTGCTCTACCTCGGCGACAGCGGCTCCAGCCCGGCTCCGGCGGCGGCCGGGCCGGCGGTCTGACGGTGGCGCGGCTCCCGGGGGGGACGCCTGGCGCGCCCCCAGCAGCCGACGGCTGGCCCGGCTGCACCGCTACCTGCGCTTCAGTCTCGTGGCGGTCTGGTCGCTCGATCGCGGCCCTCGGGCTGCTGCGAGGTGCTGCTCCACCCCACGCCCACGCTCGTCGACGAGCTCTGCGCGCTGCTCGCGTACGGCGTGCTGGTCGTGGTCGCCGAGGTGCTGGCCGGCCCGCGGGCGCATCGCCGCAGCCGCCGCCGTCACCACCCTCGCCACCTGGGGCACGGCGTTCGCCATCGTCTGGGTCAGCCCGTTCCTGGCGCCGGTCGGGCTGCTCGCCCTGCTGCTCCCGCTGGTCATGGTCGCCGACCTCCTGGACCCACGGCTGCTCACCCCGACCATCGTCACCACCGTCGCGCTGAGCGGTGTGCTGGCCGGCACCGGGGTGGCCCGGCGGCCGGCCTACGAGCGGGTGCACCCGGTCACCGCGTGGACCGTGCTGCTCGTGGCCGTCCTGGTGACGGTGCTCGTCAGCGCGCTCGTCGCCGGGTTGCGCGACTACATCACCCGGCTGGGCGAGCACACCCGCGAGCTCGAGGAGTCGCGGGCCCGGCTCGCGGTCGCCGCGGTCGAGGCCCGGCGCTCGATCGAGCGCGACCTGCACGACGGCGCCCAGCAGCGCCTGGCGACCATCGCGGTCGACCTCGGCCGGGCCAACCGGATGTTCGACCAGGACCCGCCACAGGCCCGCACCATCGTGCACGACCTGCAGGGCCAGCTCGAGGCGGCCATCCGCGAGCTGCGCGACCTCGCGCACGGCATCTACCCGCCGCTGCTCGGTGAGCGCGGGCTCGTGGGGGCGCTGCCGGCCGCGGGGCGCCGCACGACCCTGCCGTGCACGGTCGACGTGCGCTCCCTGGGGCGGCACTCGCCCTCGGTGGAGGCCGCGGTCTACTTCTGCTGCACCGAGGCCATCCACAACGCCGACCGCCACTCCGGCGGCTCGCTCATCACCGTCCGGGCCGAGCGACGACGAGGCGCCGGGCCGCGGGCTGCGGTTCAGCATCACCGACGACGGGCACGGGTTCGACCCCGAGGCGGTCCGCTCGGCCCACGGCCTCACCGGCATGCGCGACCGCATCCGGGCCGCCGGCGGCGAGCTGCGGATCATCTCCGCCCCGGGCCAGGGCACCACGGTCGAGGGGCGCTTCGCACCGGGCACCCAGCGGCCCCGCTGACCCGCGTGGCGCACCGTGGCGCGCGGTGGCGCCCGGTGGTGCCAGCACCACCACCAGTTCGGATGGGCGCACCCGCGCGGCTGTCGGACCCGTCGGGCACAGTGGAGGCCGTGACCGTCGCAGGGGACGGTGCACGCCCACCCGGGGCCTGGTCGACATCGATCGCCCCGTGGGCGGTGGGTCGCACGGACGGCGTGCGACCCACCGCCGTGGGAACTCCCTCGCTCTCGCCACTCGGCTGGGTCGCTCGGCGCGAGTCGGCGTCCACGCGTGCCGCGTCGAACCTCGGAACACACCCAGCCCGCGCGCGGTTGACCCGGGATCGGGCCGTTCGACACGGCATCCGCGCACCACACCACGAGGAGAGCTCATGAAGGCCACCTGGAACGGCACCGTCATCGCCGAGTCCGACGACACGGTCGTCGTGGAGGGCAACCACTACTTCCCCGCCGACGCGGTCGACCAGAGCCTGCTGCGGCCCTCCGACACCCACACGGTGTGCCCGTGGAAGGGCACCGCGTCGTACTGGACCCTCGAGGTCGACGGCGCCACCAACGCCGACGCCGTCTGGTACTACCCCGAGCCCAAGGATGCCGCGGCGCAGATCCGCGACCGGGTCGCCTTCTGGAAGGGCGTCACCGTCGAGCCGTGAGGATGCCGGGGTGGCGCCGGATGCGGTTGTGCTGCAACGGGCCTCGGCTCAGATCGCCAGCAGGGCGAAGACCAGCGCGAAGACCAGCGGCACGCCGAAGACGACGTCGAGCACGTTGAAGGGCACCCAGAACAGGTGGGTCACCTTCCAGCCGTAGTCGGCGTCAGGCCACTCCGGCGGCACCCACCGGCGGGCGCGCCACAGCCGCTGCCCGACGAGCAGGAATCGCGTAGACCCAGACCGCCACCCACCAGGCGTCGACCACGGTCCGGCCCCGGGTCAGCCCTGGCCGATGGACCCGAGCAGGTCGGTGAACCACGGGGTGCGTCGCGTCGAACGCCTTGCCGCCCTTGATCCGCGGGAACTCGATGGCGCGCAGCTCGTCGCCGCGCTCCTCGTCGTGCCCGATGACGCCGGCCTCGCCGCGCAGCGCGCAGTCGACGGCGAGGTCGGTGCACTGCTTGATCAGGGCCAGGTCGCGGTCGTTGGCCGCGGCCGAGCGGGCGAAGTAGCCCGACTTCTGCACCATCGTCTTCTCGGCGCCGAGCAGCTCGGCGAACTGCTTGGCGAACCACGCGCCCGGGTTGACCTTGTCGAGCTGCACGTGGCCGAAGGCGTCGCGGGGCACCTCCTGGCCGGCGGCCTCGAGCTCGGCGACGACCTCGGCCACCCCGGCGCCCTCGGACAGGAAGATGTTGACGCAGCCGAGCTCGTCCATGACGGCGTGCAGCCGGTCGGCCTCGGCGTGCAGGTCGATGGGGCGCTCGGGCACGAAGACGGCGTGCACGTCCCAGCGCCGCGGGTCGTTGCCGATGCCGGGCACGAAGTCCTGCTCGGCGACCCAGTTGCGGTACGCCTCGGCGGTGGCGGCGGTCAGCCACCCGCAGTTGCGGCCCATCACCTCGTGCACGATGAGCATCCGCGGGTTGGAGGTGTGCTCGGCGATGATGTTCTGCGCGAAGATCGAGCCCTGCTCGGCGGCGGTCCAGGCGCCGAGCGACTGGCGGATCGGCACGACGTCGTTGTCGACGGTCTTGGGCAGGCCGACGACGGTCAGCTCGTAGTCGTTCTCGTGCAGGTAGGCGGCGAGGTCGGCGGCCGTGGTGTTGGTGTCGTCGCCACCGATGGTGTGCAGCACGTCGACGCCGTCGGCGGTGAGCTGCTCGGCCGCCACGTGCAGCGGGTCCTGGCCCTCCTGGACGAGGCCGCGCTTGACGCAGTCCTTGACGTTGGTGAGCTTGACCCGGCTGTTGCCGATCGGGCGAGCCGCCGAAGTGGTGCAGCAGGTGGGCCTTCTCGCGCACCTCGGGGGTGATCTCGATCGACTCGCCCTTGAGCAGCCCGGCGTACCCGTTGGTGTAGGCGATGATCCGCACGTCGGGGGCCAGCTCGGTGTAGCGCTCGATGAGCCCTCCGACGGCGGAGGACAGGCAGGGGGCGAGCCCCCCGGCGGTGAGCATGGCGACGGTGCGGACGGTCATGGTGCGCTCCTGCGGTGCGAGGGTCGTGGCGGAGGTGGATCGTGCCGGGACGGGGGCGCCGGGTGGCGCCACGGCATCCCGCAGCCCCATTGTGGCGCGTCGGGCGCCGCGCCTCTCACCGGGCCACCATCCGAGCGCCCCCGGATGCCGGTCAGCCTCCGGCGAGCTCACGCGCCACGAGCTCGGCGGTCTGCACCATGTTGAGCGCGGCGCCCTTGCGCAGGTTGTCGCCGCAGATGAACAGGTCGAGCGTGTAGGGCGACTCGGGCGCCTGGCGCAGCCGCCCGGCGAAGCGCGGGTCGGCGCCGACGACGTCGTTGGGCGTGGGGAACTCCGGCTCGTCGGGGTCGTCGAGCACGACGACGGCGGGGGCCTCGATGAGCGCGCGGCGGGCGTCGGCCACCTTCACCCGCTGCGAGAACGTGGCGTGGATGGTGACCGAGTGCGACGACACGACCGGCACGCGCACGCAGGTGGCCGAGATGGGCAGGTCGGGCAGGTCGAGGATCTTGCGGGTCTCCTCGCGCACCTTGACCTCCTCGGAGGTCCAGCCGTCCCCCACGTGGTGCCCGACGAAGGGAACCACGTTGAGCGCCAACGGAGCCGGGAAGGGTGACTCGCCCAGCTCCTCCTCGATGAGGCGGCGCACGTCGCCCGGCCGGGTGCCGAGCTCGCGGTGGCCGGAGATGACGTCGAGCTCGTCGTGCAGCCGCGTCATGCCGGTGCGCCCCAGGCCGGATGCCGCCTGGAAGGTGGTGACCACGAGCTCGGTCAGCCCCCAGACGCTGTGCAGCACGGCGAGCGCGTCGATCATCGTCATGACGGTGGCGCCGGGGTTGGCGATGATGCCGCGCGGCCGGTCGGCGACCTTGCGCGGGTTGACCTCGGGCACGACGAGAGGCACGTCGGGCTCGGTGCGGAACACGGTGCTGTTGTCGATGGCGACCACGCCGCGTGCCGCCGCGAGCTCGACCCAGTGCCGGGCGATCGAGGGCGGGATGTCGAAGATGCAGACGTCGATGCCGTCGAAGAACTCCGGGGTCAGCGCCTCGATGACGACGTCCTCGCCACCGACCCGCAGCGTCGAGCCGACGTCCTCGGCCCCGGCGGCCAGACGTACCGCGCTCCAGTGCGTGTGGCGGGTGGGCAGCACGTCGAGCACCACCCGGCCGACGGCCCCGGTGGCCCCCACGATGCCCAGTGTCGGCATCGCGCCACCCGTGGTCCCCTCCCCGGTGACAGTCACGTCAGCGGCCGGTGCCCCCGTAGACGACGGCCTCCCCTTCGGTGGAGTCCAGCCCGAACGCCGTGTGCACCGCCCGCACCGCGTCGTCGAGGAGGTCGTCACGCGTGATCACCGAGATGCGGATCTCCGAGGTCGAGATCATCTCGATGTTGACCCCGGCGTTGGCGAGCGCCTTGAAGAACGTGGCCGAGACACCGGGGTTGGAGCGCATGCCGGCCCCGACCAGCGAGAGCTTGCCGATCTGGTCGTCGTACTGGATCGAGGAGAAGCCGACCTCGCCCTGGATGCGCTGCAGCGCCTCGACGGCCGCCGTGCCGTCGGTCTTGGGCAGCGTGAACGAGATGTCGGTGAGGCCGGTGTCGGTGGCCGAGACGTTCTGCACGATCATGTCGAGGTTGATCTGGGCCAGGGTCACCGCCTCGAAGATCTGGGCGGCCATGCCGGTGCGGTCGGGCACGCCGACGACGGTCACCTTGGCCTCGCTGCGGTCGTGGGCCACACCGGCGATGATCGGGGCTTCCACGGCGTCTCCTTCGGGGTCCGGCTGGTCCGTGACGATCGTGCCCTCTTTCTGCGAGAACGACGACCGCACGTGGATGGGGATGTCGAAGCGCCGGGCGTACTCGACGCTGCGCAGGTGCAGCACCTTGGAGCCGGACGCGGCGAGCTCGAGCATCTCCTCGTTGGAGATGCGCTCGATCTTGCGCGCCGTGGGCACGATGCGCGGGTCGGCGGTGAACACCCCGTCGACGTCGGTGTAGATCTCGCAGACCTCGGCCTTGAGCGCGGCGGCGAGCGCCACGGCGGTGGTGTCGGTGCCGCCGCGACCCAGCGTGGTGATCTCCTTGGTGCCCTGGCTGACGCCCTGGAACCCCGCCACGATGGTGATGTGGCCCTTGCCGAGCGCCTCGGTGATGCGGCCCGGGGTGACGTCGATGATCTTGGCCTTGCCGTGCACCCCGTCGGTGATGACGCCGGCCTGGCTGCCGGTGAACGAGCGGGCGCTGAAGCCGAGGTCGGAGATCGCCATGGCCACCAGCGCCATCGAGATGCGCTCGCCGGCGGTCATCAGCATGTCGAGCTCGCGCGGCGGGGGCACCGGGCTCACGTCGCGGGCGAGGTCGAGCAGGTCGTCGGTGGAGTCGCCCATCGCGGACACGGCCACGACCACGTCGTGACCGGCCTTCTTCGTCTCGACGATCCGTCGGGCGACCCGCTTGATGCTCTCGGCGTCGGCCAGCGAGGAACCGCCGTACTTCTGGACGACGATGGGCACGCGCTACTCCCGGGACAGTGGTACGTGTGGGGTCGGCGACCACTCTAACCGCAGGCCCACAGGCGGCACGCCGCGCCCGGATGCCGGTCAGCCACCCCCGACTCCTTGCGGATCCCCAGCGCTCCCCCAGCCACCCCCACCCCCACTCCTGCGGATCCCCCCGGGCCCGGCATCCCCCACCCTCCCACCCGCGACTTCGTGCGACTTGCCTACGGTTCCGGAGGATCGACGGACCAGAAACCGCGCCCAAGTCGCACGAAGTGGTGGCTATCCGCAATCAGTGGGGATGAGGGGGTGGCAGGGAGGCGCTCCGGGCGTAGCGTCGCGAGGACCCACCCGAGGACCCACCTGAGGAGGTACCCATGTCGATCGTCATCGTCGGCGCCGGCCTGGCCGGCGGCACCGCCGCCACCGAGCTGCGCGAGCAGGGCCACACCGGGCCGGTCGTGCTCGTCGGCGCCGAGTCGCACGCGCCCTACGAGCGGCCGCCGCTGTCGAAGGGCTACCTGCTGGGCAACGACCCGATCGACGACGCCTTCGTGCACCCCCTCGACTGGTACGCCGAGCACGACGTCGACCTCCGGCTCGGCGTCGAGGCCACCGCGCTCGACACCGAGGCCCACGTGGTGCGCACCAGCGCCGGTGACATCGACTACGACCGGCTGCTGCTGGCCACCGGGGCCGAGCCGCGACGCCTGGCCCTCGCCGAGGACAGCGGCGTCCCCACGGCCTACCTGCGCACCATCGAGGACAGCGACCGGCTCAAGGCGGCCTTCGCCAAGGGTGGCCGGATCGCGGTCGTCGGGGCCGGCTGGATCGGGCTGGAGGCCGCCGCCGCGGCGCGCGCGGCCGGCTGCGAGGTGACCGTCTACGAGACGGCCGACCTGCCCCTGCTGCGGGTGCTCGGGCCCGACCGTGGCCCAGGCGTTCGCCGACCTGCACCGCAGCCACGGCGTCGACCTGCGCCTGGGCACCCAGGTGAGCGCGTCGGACCTCGCGGGCGCCGACCTGGTCGTGGCCGGCATCGGCGTGACGCCCCGGGTCGAACTCGCCGAGGCGGCCGGGCTGGCCGTCGACAACGGCGTGCTGGTGGATGCCGGGCTGCGCACCTCGGTGCCCGACGTGCTCGCCGTCGGCGACATCGCCAACCACGACCACCCGGTGCTGGGCCGCCGGATCCGGGTCGAGCACTGGGACACCGCGATCAACCAGGCCAAGGTCGCCGCGCACAACCTCGCCGGCGGCGACGAGGTCTACGACGCGATGCCCTACTTCTTCACCGACCAGTACGACCTGGGGATGGAGTACGTCGGCCACGCGGGTGCCGACGACGAGGTGGTGGTGCACGGAGACCTCGCCGGGCCTGAACTTCCGGGCGTTCTGGCTGCGCGACGGCCGGGTGGTCGCAGCGATGCACGCCAACGACTGGGACGCCACCGACGACCTGCGCGCCGCCGTCGCCTCGGGCGACCTCCCGGCATCCCCCTGACCGTCCCCAGTCGACCAATAGGTCACAGGAGGTACGTCCCCCTGTACCGGAAGTGACCTATTGGTCGATCCCGGACGGCTCCCTGTCCCCCGAGTGACCTATTGGTCGATTCCGGGACGCACGGGCCGCACGAGGGTGGAGATCCGCAAGAAGTCGGGAGAGGTGAGCGCGGGTCAGGGGTGGAGGGCGTCGAACTCCGCCTCGGACACGGCATCCGGGTCGGCGTCGAGGCGCACGTGCGCGAGCAGCGCCTGCACCACCCGCAGGGCGGACGCCGCCCGCTCGCCCCAGTGCGAGAGGTAGCTGAACTGCCACCACCACAGCGCCTCGACCGGGCGGCCGGCCGCCTGGTGGCTGAGCCCGTGGCTGAGGGCCGAGGCGATGTCGACCAGGTCGTTGCTGAGGTAGCCCACCGTGGGCTCGGGGTCGAGCACCGGGTCGGCGACGTCGGCGTACTCGTCGAGGCCCTCGAAGACGTTGGCGAGGCTCTCGCGCAGGGGGTCGAGCTCGGCATCCGGGCCGGGGTCGGGCTCGAAGCGCGCCACCGGCACGACGTCCTCGACCGCACCGAGCCGCGCGCCCATGACGAGCACCTGCGACAGGGCGAGCAGCGCCATCGGCAAGGTGGCCTCGGGGCTGTTGCCCGACGCGATCTCGCGGATGGTGAGCAGGTAGACCTGGGCGTCGGCCGCGGACTGCTCGGACAGCACGGTCCAGTCGTCAGACATCGAGCAGCCGCCTCCCCTCGAACGCGCGGCCGAGGGTGACCTCGTCGGCGTACTCGAGGTCGCCGCCCACGGGCAGCCCGGACGCCAGGCGGGTGACGCGCAGCCCGAAGACCTTGAGCATCCGCGACAGGTAGCTGGCGGTGGCCTCGCCCTCGAGGTTGGGGTCGGTCGCGATGATCACCTCGGTGACGACGCCGTCACCGAGCCGCGCGAGCAGCTCGCGCACCCGCAGGTCGTCGGGGCCGATGCCGTCGATCGGGCTGATCGCGCCGCCGAGCACGTGGTAGCGGCCCCGGAACTCGCGGGTGCGCTCGATGGCCACGACGTCCTTGGGCTCCTCGACCACGCAGATGGCGTGCACGTCGCGGCGCGGGTCGAGGCAGATGCGGCAGCGGGTGGCCTCGGCGACGTTGAAGCAGAGCTCGCAGAAGCGCACCCGCGCCTTGACCTCGGTCAGCGAGTGCACCAGGCGCTCGACGTCGGCCGGGTCGGCCTGCAGCAGGTGGAACGCGATGCGCTGCGCGCTCTTGGGACCGACGCCCGGCAGCCTGCCGAGCTCGTCGATGAGGTCCTGGACCGCGCCTTCGTACACACGTCGAGACTAGACCTCTCGAGCACGCTGTCCCCCGGCGCCGCGCCCGGATGCCGTGGCGTCCGGGTGGGGTGGTCAGGCGCGGACGAGGACGTACTCGCCGGCCTCGTCGAGCGCCGCGACCACCTCGTCGTCGGTGAGGTCGCGCTCGGTGACGACGGTGACCGAGGAGGCGCCGCCGTCGACGACCTCGACCTGCGCGTCGAGCACGCCGTCGAGGGCCATCAGCTCGTCGCTGACCGCCTTGGCGCAGTGCCCGCAGGTGAGGCCGGTGGCCTCGAAACGCTGGGTGGTCGACATGGTGTTCTCCTTCTCAGATGCCGACTGCCGCACCCGTGGACTCGGGCGGCAGCTCGTTGTAGGTGTCGGCCCGCTCCTGGCCGGAGAGGGCGGCGATGGCGTCCATGACCTCGTCGGTGAGCAGGCGCCGGGCCTTGCCGGCCGGCAGGCCGTCGAAGGATGCCGGGTAGATGGGCCGGCCGAAGGCCACCCTCACCTTCGCCAGCCGCGGGAAGCTCGCCCCGATCGGCTGCACGCGGTCGGTGCCGACCAGCCCCACCGGCACGACGGGTACGCCGGCGGTGAGGGCCAGCCACGCCACCCCGGTGCGGCCCTTGTAGAGGCGGCCGTCGCGCGAGCGGGTGCCCTCGGGGTAGATGCCGAACCCGCGGCCCTCCTGCAGCACGACCAGCGCGGCGTCGAGCGACTCCTGGGCCGCGCGGGACGAGTGCCGGTCGACGGGGATGGCGTTGGAGTTGGCGAAGAAGGCCCGCCGCACCGCCCCGCTCACGCCGGTGCCGGTGAAGTAGTCGGACTTCGCGAGGAAGGCCACCGGCCGCGGCGCCGCGATCGGGATGGCGAACGAGTCGATGAACGACAGGTGGTTGCTCGCGATCAGCACCCCACCGGTGGGCGGGACGTTCTCGGTGCCGGTGATGGTGGGCCGCCAGAGTCGCCTTGGAGAGGGGCGCGACCACGCTGTGGCTGACGCGGTAGGACCGTGCGCTCACCGGGAGTCCTCCGCGATGACGGTGCCCCCGAGGATGCGCTCGACCACCGGCACCCCGACGTCGGTGAGGTCGTCGATCGACTCGTCGTCGGCGCTGATCGCCGTGTCGTCGACGACGTGCTCGGCCGCGACCACCTCGGCGTGGGCCTCGACCGCGACCGCGGCCTTCGCCTGCTCGAGCGGGCTGGCCCACGTCGGCGCGGTGTCGGGCGGGGGCGGGGCGTCGGACCAGCTCGCCGGCTCGTGGGTGCGGCCACCACCACCGCGCGCGCCGGACCCCTGCGCGGAGCCGTCCGCCGAACCGCCGCGGCGGCCGGCGCCGCCGTCACCCTCCGCAGGACGTGGCGAGGCAGCAGCGCCGGAGGGCGCCGGGCCCGGCGCGGCATCCCACGCGCTGGTGCCGGAGCCGGGCGGCACCGCGGGCGGCGGCCCACCGCGGGCGCCGGCGTCGTCGGAGGGCACCCCCTCGACCCGGGCGTCGACCCCGAGGACGTCGATGAGGGCCTGGCGCACGTAGTCGGCGTGGGCGCCGCGACGGAAGGTCTCGGCCAGCCCGACGGTGGAGATGCCGAGCAGCACCCGCTGGCCGTCGTAGTCGACGACCTGGGCGTTCTGCGCGACGAAGGTCCAGGTGACCCGCTTGTTGCGGCTGAGCCAGTCGAGCACGTCGGGCCACGAGCGGCGCAGCGCGTCGGTGTCGAGGCCACCGGGGCCCGTCGGGTGCGCGACCGGGGCCGGCTCGGGCACGGTCGCCGGAGGTGGCGGCCCGGCCGACGGCGCGGATGCCGGGGCGCCCCCGCCCGCGGGCCCGCGGCGGCGCGGACTCGGGTGCGGCGTCGTGCTCGGGTGGGGCGTCGGGCTCGGGTGCGGCGTCGTCGGGCGGCGGCTCGACGTCGGCGGCCGACGCCGGGCCGGTCGAGGCAGGCGGAGCCGCCGGAGCCGCCGGGGCGGCCTCGGACGCCGTGGCGGGAGGTGCGGCGAACACCGGGGCAGCCGGCGGCATCGGTGCGGCCGGGGCAACCGGCGCCGATGCGGCAGCGGCGGGCCGCAGCCGGAGCGGGCGGCGCGGCGGCGCGGACGGCGCGGGTGCGGCATACGACACCGCCGCCGTCGGCACGCCGCCGACGTCGAGGCGGCGCTCGAGCCGGTCGAGGCGCGCGGCATACCCCGCCTCGCCGGCAGCGCCGGGCAGCAGGATGCGGGCCGCGATGAGCTCGAGCTGCAGGCGTGGCGCCGTGGCGCCGGTCATCTCGGTGAGGCCGGAGTTGACGACGTCGGCAGCCCGCGAGAGCGCTCCCGGCCCGAACGCGGCCGCCTGGCGCCGCATCCGCTCGAGCTGGTCCTCGGGCACGTGCCGCAGCACCTGCCCGGCGCCGTCGGGCAGGGCGGCGACGACGATGAGGTCGCGCAGCCGCTCGAGGAGGTCTTCGACGAAGCGACGGGGGTCGAGCCCGGTCTCGACGACCTTGTCGATGGACCGGAACACCGAGGCCGCGTCACCGGCCGCGAAGGCGTCGATCGTGGCGTCGAGCAGCTCGCCGTCGGTGAAGCCGAGCAGCGCGGCCGCCGACTCGTAGGTGAGCCCCTCGGGCCCCGACCCCGCGATGAGCTGGTCGAGCACCGACAGCGAGTCACGCACCGACCCACCGCCGGCGCGCACGACGAACGACAGCACGCCCGGCGCCACCGCGACGCCCTCCTTGACGCAGAGCTCCTCCATGTAGGCCTGCAGCCGCGCGGGCGGCACCAGCCGGAAGGGGTAGTGGTGGGTGCGCGAGCGGATGGTGCCGATGACCTTCTCGGGCTCGGTGGTCGCGAAGACGAACTTCACGTGCTCGGGCGGCTCCTCGACGATCTTCAGCAGCGCGTTGAAGCCCTGCGGCGTCACCATGTGCGCCTCGTCGATGATGTAGATCTTGTAGCGGCTCTGGGCCGGGCCGTAGGACGCCCTCTCGCGCAGGTCGCGGGCGTCGTCGACACCGCCGTGGCTCGCGGCGTCGATCTCGATGACGTCGACCGTGCCGGACCCGCCGCGGGCCAGCGCCACGCACGAGTCGCACTCGCCGCACGGCTCGGGGGTGGGGCCCTTCTCACAGTTCAGGCAGCGGGCCAGGATGCGCGCGCTGGTGGTCTTGCCGCACCCGCGCGGGCCGCTGAACAGGTAGGCGTGGTTGACCCGGCTGGTGCGCAGCGCCTGCATGAGCGGCTCGGTCACGTGCTCCTGCCCGATGACGTCGGCGAACGTCTCGGGGCGGTAGCGGCGGTACAGCGCGGTGCTCATCACCCGAACCCTAGCCGCGATGCCGGACACCCGGCACGCCGCGCTTCGCGCTGTGGACGCCGCCCCGCCGGCCGCTCCGGCGGCCGCCCCTCCGGCCGCTCCGCCGGCTCCCCACAGCGCTGCTCGGACCGGCCGCGCCACCGGGCCGCGCTAGGGTTCCGACGACCGGTGCAGGGCGACGGGGAGGTGTCCACAGTGGCGGCAGGAACCGTCCCCGGATGCCGGGTCGTGGCCGACGGGGTGTCCAAGGTGCTCGACGTCGCGACCCTGCTCGCGCCGCTGAGCCTGGTCGCCGAGCCCGGGTCGTGCGTCGTGGTGCGCGGCCCGAACGGGTCGGGCAAGACCACCGCGCTCCGGCTGGTCGCCGGGCTGCTCGCGCCCACCACCGGGTCGGTGACCATCGACGGCGACCCGGCCGACGAGCGCCGCCGCTCCACCCGCGAGAACGTCGCGGCGCTCATCGGCCCCCCGGCGGCCTACCGCGACCTCACCCTCGCCGACCACCTCACCCTCGTCGACGCGACCTGGGGCCGCGACGCCCCGACCTGTGCGCAGCGGGTGCAGAGCGAGCTCGACACCTTCGGCCTGGGCGCCCTCGGCGAGCGCTTCCCGCACGAGCTGTCCTCCGGCCAGGGGCAGCTGTTCCGGTTGGCCCTCACCTGGTTCCGGCCCGCCCGGCTGCTGATCCTCGACGAGCCCGAGCAGCGGCTCGACACCGACCGGCGGGCCATGGTCGGCGACCTGGTCCGGGCGCGGTGCGCCTCGGGCACCACCGTGCTGATGGCGTGCCACGACCCGGCGCTCACGGCGGCGGTCGCCGACGAGGTGGTCGACGTCGGCGGCCCGGCATGAGCTCGGGCCTGACCGGCGCCGAGCAGCGGGCGCAGGACGCGCGAGCGCCTGCAGGACATCACCCACGTGCTCCACGGCCCGCACGGCACCGGTGCGTTGCAGCGGGTGCTGTATGCCGTCTACCTCCTCGCGCTGCTGGCGTTCACCTACGGGTTCACCGTGGCGCGTGCCCTGTTCATCACGACCGACCCCGGCTGGATCAACGACCGGCTGCTCGGGCCGGGTGCGGCCGTGGTCGCCCTCGCCCTCGCCGGGGCACTCACCGTGCTCGTGCACGGCATCGGGCGTCGCCGGGGGCCGGTCGTGCCGCCACTGCCCTGGGTCGACCACGTCGTGGCCGGCCCCCTCGACCGGGCGACCACCCTGCGGGAGTGGTGGCTGGTCTCGGCCACCCTCCTCGTCGTGGGTGCCACCGTCACCGCGGGTGTGCTCGGCGGCGGGCTGTGGGCCTCGGGCACGACCGGGCCCACCGCGTTCTTCGCCGCCCTGCTGGTCGGTCCGGCCCTCGGGGTGGTGCTCGCCGCCGCCTGGCTCGCCGGCCAGGTCGGTGCCGGCACCGACGGCCCAGACCGGATGCCGGCCCAGGGCCTCGGCCTCGGACGCGGCCCCCGGGGGCTCGGGCCGTCCGCGGCGCTGCGGCGGCTCGGGCTCCCCGAGCTGCGCGCACAGAGCATCCGCTCCACCCGGCTCGGCGGCGCGGTGCTCGCGGGTGACCTGCGGGCCGCCCGGCTCGAGGCCGCCACCCCGGTGCGCCGCGGGCGGGGGCTGCGACTGCGCTCGCGCGGCCGGTACGGCACCGTCGTCGCCCGCGACCTGATCGGCCTGCGCCGCCAACCCGGGCTGCTGCTGTCCGGTGCGCTGCTCGCCGCTCCCGCAGCCGCCGGGGTCGCCTGGTCGCTCAGCGACCCCGAGGTGCCGGTGGCGATCGGCGTCGTGGCGGTGGCCGCGCTCTACCTCGGCGTCGGGGTGTGGGCCGAGGGCCTGCGGCTGCTCGGTGACACCCTCGGCACGCCCCGGCTCAGCGGGCTGGGCCTGGGCAGCGAGGCGGCCGCGCACACGGTGCTGCCGGCCGCGTTCCTGCTGGTGCTCGCGCTCCCTCTCGCGGTGCTGGTGCACGCCCTCGTCCCCGCCTCCCCGGTCGGGCTGCTCGACGTCCTGGTGTGGGTGGTCGGCGTGGGCGCGCTCGCCCTGGGGGCGCAGTGGGTCGCCGCTTTCCGGGGCCGCCCTCCGTTCCTGGCCTTCCTCCCCGACGTCGGCCCCATGGTCATGACGCTGTGGTTCGCGCGCTCCCTCGTGCTGTGCGCCCTCGTCGGGGGGCTGCTCACCGCCCGGGCGTCGCACCAGGGGGTGTTCGGGTCCTCCGGCGCCGCCCTGCTCGCGGCGGTGGCACTGTGCTGGCTGTGGGGCCGGCGCACCCTGCGGTCGGCGGCGAACGAGCACCGGGTCTGAGTGGTCCGTCGCGCGATTTCGCAGGGGTGGGCCCGGCAAGCACGGCGGCTCCCACGGCTGAGTTCGCCCATGTGCTTCCACCCGACGCGTTTCCCTCCCGTTCGCCTCAGGGTGCACTCCCGACCCACGTCGCCACTGGGGTGGGGCACGTCACGCCGCGACAGGCTGAAGTAGTCCACTCGGGGGATTGAGGTCACGGCAAACCCCCGCAACAGTAAGGAGCGAGTAAAGAAGCTGGTCCGGACTTCCCTGCGTCCGCTGCTTGACGAAGTGAGAAGACTCGTGACTGCTCTCGTGGTCGAGACGCGCGGCGGCAGTGAGACCGCCTCTGCCGTGTGCGATGCCCTCATCGGCCTGGACGGCGTGGTTCGGTGCATCGACGCCGACCTCGACGACCTCGTCGACGGCCCGGCGTTCGTCCTGCACGACCTGATCGTCGTGGCGTGCGGCGATGACGTGGATGCCGGGCACCGTGCCTGCCTCGCCCTGCGGGACTTCACACCGTCGATGCTCGTCATGGCCACCTCGAGCAGGCGCGAGGCAGACGAGCTGCTGGCCTTCGCCCGCGGCTGCGACGACTACCTCACGACGTCGTCCTCACCGGCGGTCATCCGGGCACACCTGCAGGGGCTCATCGCCCGCACCCGGTGGCGCCGGGCCGACGGCATGGCCTAGTCCGGCGCCCTGAGGGGGTACCGTCTCGGCGTGCCGCGACGGTGAGCGGAACGCCCGGCGACCACCTGCTCGACGTCCACCCGGAACGGCCACCGCACAGGTGCTCGCCTCGCGCGCCCCTGCCGGGGCCGGACCGCCACGCAGTGGACACGGGTTCGGCCGGGGGTCGGTGCACGGCTTACCCTTGTGACGTGCGCATCGACGTCTGGTCCGACATCCTCTGCCCGTTCTGCCACCTCGGCCGGCGGCACCTCGAGCTCGCCCTCGAGCAGTTCGAGCACGGCGACGAGGTGGGGGTCGTCTGGCACAGCTTCCAGCTCGACCGCTCCGCACCGGCCGTCGACGACACCCCGGCCATCGACCGGGTCGCCGAGAAGTACGGCGTCCCCCGCGAGCAGATGGTGGCCCAGCACGAGCGGATGGCGGCCGACGCCGCCGCGGTCGGGCTCGACTTCCAGTGGGAGAAACTGCGCGGCGGCAACTCCTACGACGCCCACCGGCTCATCCACCTCGCCCGGGCGCTCGGCCGTGAGGACGAGGTCACCGAGCGCGTGATGCGCGCCTGGTACACCGAGGGCGAGTCGATCGGCGACCCCGAGACCCTCGTGCGCCTCGGCGTCGAGGCCGGCCTCGACGAGGCGGTCGTGCGCGACCTGCTCGCCGGCGACGACCACGGCATCGACGTGCGCACCGACCTCGCGCTCGCCAACCAGATCGGCATCACCTCGGTGCCCACCTTCGTGCTCGACCAGAAGTTCGGCGTCAGCGGCGCCCAGCCGGTCGAGGTCATGCTGAACGCCATCCGCCAGGTCTGGGACCTCCAGGGCACCGAGCCCGAGGCCGTCGCCGGAGGCGGCGGCTGTGGTGGCGGGTGCTGCGGCGGCGGCTGCGGCTCGGCCGAGGCGGGCGACGCCAGCGCCGAGGATGCCGGTCACTCCTGCGGCTCCGGTGGCTGCGGCGGCGCCTGCGAGCCGACCACGGCGGAGAGCGTCACCGCCGCGCGCTGAGCCGCACCGCATCAGGCAGCGGATGCCGGCCGGCCGGCTCCCGCGTCGACGGCACCGGCCGCTTGCGCCCGGCATCCGGTCACCGCGCCGGAGCGATGGTGCTCCGCCGGTGGATGACGAGGTGCGGGTACGAGGACACCCCGCGTACCTGGAAGAGCCCACCTGCCCTTGCTGCATTCCTGCCCTGGGGGAGTTCAGCGGGGTACCACCACGCGGGGTGCCGCGCACGATCTTAGGCGGCCGACCGCACAGGCGGAAATCGGCCGGGCCCCTCCGGCGACGCCCGCCGGCTCGATGACAATGGACGACCACGACCTGGAGGACCGGATGACCCCCCGCACCCTGCTCAGCTGGCTGGCCCGAGCCGAGGCGCTGACCTGGGCCCTGCTGCTGCTCGGCATGGCCCTGAAGTACGTCACGCAGACGACCGACCTCGGCGTCCGGGTCTTCGGGCTCGTGCACGGCGTGGTCTTCCTGGCCTTCGCGCTCGTCGCCCTGCTGCTGCGCGTCGACCAGCGGTGGGCGGCTCGGACCACGCTGCTCGTCCTCGGTGCTGCGGTCGTGCCGTTCGCCACGCTCTGGGTCGAGCGGGCCGTCGAGCGCGGGGCCCTCGCCCGGGGCACCTGGCGGCTCGCCCCGGGCGGCGACGAACCACGCACGGCATCCGAGAACCTCGTCGCGGCCGCCCTGCTGCGACCAGCGGCCGCCGTGGTCTTCGCGGCAGCCGCGGTGGGCATCACCACCCTGGCCCTGCTGGGCGTCGGGCCGCCGCAGGTTCCGGGGCAGGGCGCCTGACCGTCGGCGAGTCCGTGCGGTTCAGCTGCGGATGAACCAGATCGGCGACAGGTTGGTGAGGGCGAGCGTCAGGCCCCCGACGGCGATCGAGAGCACGAACCCGGCGGCGAAGCCGGTCAGCCCGTTCCAGCGACCCGCAACATGGCGGGGGTGCACGGTTCCGGCGAGCTCGTGACGCGGGCGGATCAGCTCGGCGAGGGCGAAGATGGCCACGCCGACCGACAACGGCCCTCCGACGAGCCAGAACCAGAACCAGCGGGTGCCCCGCCGCGGGCGCGGGCCCAGGATGACCACGAGCGTGCTCAGCAGCGCCAGCAGGACACCAGCGCTGTAGGTGCGCTGGGGCGGGGGGTCCAGCCACAGCCTCCCGGGCGGCGCCTCGGGAACGCCCGCTGCAGCCAGGTCCTGGACCAACGCCGCCGGCACGTCGGACCCCAGGCCGTTGGGGTCGACCACGCGGAGGCGGGCGACCGGCGCGTCGACCCAGTAGGCGACGCTGACCGCCGGCCCGCTGTACTCGCCGGCGAGCGCCGCGGCGCGGTCCTCGTCCGAGACCGATGACACGTCGAGGCCGTCGGTCGAGAGGAGTCCCACGGCGCGGTCCTCCTGGACCGTGACGACGGAGAAGGACGTGGGGCGGCCCTGTGCGAGCTCGCCGGTCAGGAACTCCTGGGGCACCAGCCGGGGCTGAACGACCCACAGCGCGACCAGCCACACCGCCCAGGCGACGAGCAGCACCCAGCCCAGCGCGCTGCGCGCCCTGTCGCCGTCGAAGGCCGAGCGCACCTGGTCGAGGACGCCGGGTTCAGCGTCGGCCGGCCGCGCGTCAGTCGTCAGCGTGCCGGTCGTGTCCTGGACGGCCGAGTCCTGAATGGTTGAGCCGGGCGTCAGGCCGGTCGCCATGCCTCCGGATGCCGGGCCGGTCGCCATGCCGCCGGCTGCCGTCGTCCCCCCACCCGCGTCGAGCGGGCCCTCCTCGTTCCCCATCCGGCGATCATGGCACCGGCCGGCCGCGGGCGTGACGATTTCGGGCGGTGGCTCCCCCTCTAGTAACCTCACCCGCGGAGGATTCGCATAGTGGCCTAGTGCGCACGATTGGAAATCGTGTTGGGATAAAACCCTCGGGGGTTCAAATCCCCCATCCTCCGCCAACAGGAACGCCCAGCCGCTCGCGGCTGGGCGTTCCTGTTGGCGGACGGATGGGAGATGCCGGGAGCACCGGTCGGGAGTGAGGGACGAACTCGCGACCGGCGCGGGTCCCCCATCCGACCGCCCTCCCCTCCATGCGAACGTGGGTGAAAATCGTTGCCTGGACGACGGAAATCACCCACGTTCCGCGGAGGTCCCCGCCCCTTTCCCCGATCGTGGGTGAAGATCGTTGCCTGGACGACGGGAATCACCCACGTTCGGAGAGCGCGCGGGTCAGGCCAGGGGCAGCCGCTGCCCCACCCGGCATCGGGTGTCGTGCAGCGCAACGAGGCGCTGCTCGTCCGGCCCGGGCTCCGGACCCGACGCGCTGACCAGCCGGCAGACCGCGTGCCCCGACGAGCGCCCGTCGTACTCCGAGACCCACTCCTCGGCCCGGCCGCGCGCGCCGTCGTCGGGAACGGCCAGGCACCGGCAGCGCACGGGCACCGACGCGAAAAGGCTTGGGCGTCAGCCGTGCCCGGTAGCTGTCGTGGGTGGCGCAGAGCTCGACGTAGAGCGGGTCCGACCCCAGCTCGGTGAGCAGGGCGCGCGCCCGGTCCGAGCCGGGGGATGCCGCGACGCCCGTGACGATGACCCGGAGCCCGGCAGCGGTGCGGTACACCCGCACCCCGAGCTCCGGGTGCCGGCGGGCGAACTCCCACACCGGCTCGCACGCCAGGCACTCGGCCACGCTCGCCTCGCCCGGCCGCGGCGACGCGGGCACGGCATCCGACCCCTGCGTCCGGCGGCTCGTCGGCCGGCGTCGTCGGTGTCGGCGCCGGGTCACCGGTCAGCAGGCGACGGAAGAACCCGCCCACCCCGGAGCCTGACCGCCTGCGCGACGTCGACCCCGCCGCGCCAGACGCGCCCGGTCCGTCCCCCGACGCACCCCAGCCGCGGGGCCTCCTCGAGCTCGGGCACGTCGACGTCGGCGATGAAGAGCAGGTCGGTGCACAGCACCTCGCAGCCCATCCGGTTGCGGGTGACCACGCCGAGCACGGCGCCGGATGCCGCCTCGACCTCCTCGAGCACCGGCTCGCGCAACGGCATCCGCGGGTAGTAGCCGTGGCCCGGCGGCAGCCCACCTTCGCGCGCCACCCGCTCCAGGGCCTCGGCCAGGCGCTGGTCGGCGACGCGCGCGGCATCCGTCGGGGAGTCCGACGACCAGCCCCACACGGTGAGCGTGCCGCCCCCACTCCCCAGGTGCGGGCTGAAGCCCTCGGCGGTGACCCAGTGCTGCGGCAGCTCCATGGCGGGAGTCTGGCAGCGGCACCGGCCACGCGAAAGCGCCGCAGCGGAGCGTCAGCCCGAGACGACCTCGTGCGCGTATCGGTCGAGCACGTCGACCAGTGCGTCGGGGTCGGCGAGCGCCGGCAGGTGGCCGGTGTCGATGACGTCGGGCTCGACGCCGACCCGGTCGCGGGCCAGCGCCGTGGCGAAGTCGGGCGGGAAGAGCCGGTCATGGCGGCCCACCACCACGCGGGTCGGCACGTCGGGCCACCGGTCGAGCGGCCACGGGTCGAGGAACGGCCCCTCGGTCTGCTGCACCGGCCGGCGCAGCACCTCGGCACGCACGCTGGGCGGAAGGTCGTGCAGGTAGAGCGTGTCGTCGTCGGTGGAGTCGGGGTCGCGGCCTTGATCGACGGCGAAGCGTCGCATGGCCTGCCCCTGCCCGGTCTCCTCCCACCACGCGCCGCCGCTCTCACCCGGGCGGGGCACCATCGCCGCCACCAGCACCAGGAGGTCGGCATGGCACCGCTGGGCCACGATCGGCGCCACCAGCCCGCCGAGCGACTGTCCGACGATCACGAGGCCCGGCCCCACCGGCGGCGCGCGCCGACCCCGCGGGCACCGCGCGCACCACGGTGCGCACGTAGTCCTCGAGGCGCGCGGCCTCGTCGCCCGACGGCAGGTCGACGGCCACGGCGTCGTGCCCCCGAAAGGCCAGCCGTGGCACGACCCGGTGCCAGTACCAGGCCTGCCCCCCGGCGCCCGGCACGAGAACGAACGTGCTCATCTCACCCTCCTCCGCTCAGCACCCTACGGCCGCGACAGCACCCGGGTGGGGCGACGGGTCCGGTCCGTTCGGCGCGGTTTACGCCCGTCCGCGGACGATGCCGACCGAACCGGTGGCGCACCCACCCCCGGGTGGGTCCACGATGGGGTCATGAGCAACGGCGCCTACGCAGCGGCATACGAGCAGTCGATCTCCGACCCCACCACGTTCTGGGGGAACGCCGCGAAGGCGGTCGAGTGGATCACCGAGCCGACCAGCGTGCTCGACGACTCCAACCCGCCCTTCTACCGATGGTTCCGGGGCGGCTCGCTCAACACCTGCTTCAACGCCCTCGACCGCCACGTGCGCGACGGGCGCGGCGACCAGGCGGCCCTGATCTACGACAGCCCGGTCACGAACACGGTCGCCGACCTTCACCTACGCCGAGCTGCTCGACAAGGTCGCCACCTTCGCGGGCGCCCTCGCCTCCCTGGGTGTCGAGAAGGGCGACCGGGTCGTCGTCTACATGCCGATGGTTCCCGAGGCCGTCGTGGCGATGCTCGCCTGCGCACGGCTCGGCGCCATCCACTCGGTCGTCTTCGGCGGCTTCGCACCCGCGGAGCTGGCCGCGCGGATCGAGGACGCCAAGCCGACCGTCATCGTGGCCGCGAGCTGTGGCATCGAGCCGAGCCGGGTCGTCGAGTACAAGCCGATGCTGGATGCCGCGCTCGACCGCAGCGAGCACAAGCCCGAGTCCGTGATCGTGCTGCAGCGCGAGCAGTGCCGCGCCGAGGTGGGGGTGCGCGACACCGACTGGGAGGAGATCGACTGGGACGAGCTGGTCTCCGACGCGGAGCCGGCCGACTGCGTCGAGGTCGAGGCGACCGACCCGCTCTACGTGCTCTACACCTCCGGCACGACCGGCCGACCCAAGGGCATCGTGCGCGACAACGGCGGCCACGCGGTGGCGCTGCGCTGGTCGATGGAGAACGTCTACGACATCCACCCCGGCGACGTGTGGTTCACGGCGTCCGATGTCGGCTGGGTCGTCGGGCACTCCTACATCGTCTACGCGCCCCTGCTCACCGGCGCCACCACCGTTCTCTACGAAGGGCAAACCGGTCGGCACGCCTGACGCGAGCGCCTTCTGGCGGGTCATCAGCGACCACGGCGTGAAGGCGATGTTCACCGCCCCCACCGCCTACCGGGCGATCAAGCGCGAGGACCCCGACGGCACCCTGATGGCCGGCCACGACCTCAGCTCGCTCAAGTGCGTCTTCCTCGCCGGTGAGCGGCTCGACCCCGACACGTACGAGTGGACCAGCGCGCTGCTCGGCGTGCCGGTCGTCGACAACTGGTGGCAGACCGAGACCGGCTGGCCGATCGCCGCGAACCTGCGCGGGCTCGACCCGATGCCCATCAAGGCCGGCTCGCCCTCGGTGCGGGTGCCCGGCTACGACGTGCAGGTGCTCGACGACTCGGCCCAGCCGGTGACACCCGGGGTGGAGGGCGCGATCGCGATCCGGCTGCCGCTGCCCCCCGGCACGCTGCCGACCCTGTGGCAGGACGACGAGCGCTACATCGCCGGCTACCTGTCGGTCTACGACGGCTACTACCTCACCGGCGACGGTGGGCTCATCGACGCGGACGGCTACGTCTACGTGATGGGCCGCACCGACGACGTGCTCAACGTCGCGGGGCACCGGCTCTCGACCGGCTCGATCGAGGCGGCCCTCGCCGGCCACCCCGATGTCGCGGAGTGCGCGGTGATCGGCGTCGCCGACGACTTCAAGGGGCAGGTGCCGCGCGGCCTGGTCGTGCTCAAGGGCGGCGTGAACGGCACCGGAGCCGACGGCACCCGGATCTGCAAGGAGCTCGTGCAGCGGGTGCGCGACGAGGTCGGTGCGGTTGCGAGCCTGCGCCAGGTCGACATCGTCGGGGCGCTGCCCAAGACCCGCTCGGGCAAGATCCTGCGCAAGACGATGCGCGAGATGGCCGACGGCAAGACCCCGACGGTGCCGGGCACCATCGAGGACGTCAGCGTGCTCGACGCCCTCGCGTCGGTGCTGCGCCCCGGAGCCTGACCGGCTCAGGCCTCTCGCACTCAGCAGTTCGGACCGCACGCGGTGGTTGGCGCGTGGTCCCCGAACTTCTGCGTGCGCCGCTTGGGGTCAGGCGCGTGCGGATGCCGGGTGGCCGGCATCCGCCGTGGTCGCCCGGTCGCGGTAGTGCCCGGGGGTGACGCCCACCAGCGCCGTGAAGTCGCGGGTGAAGTGCGCCTGGTCGTACCAGCCGTAGCGCACGGCGAGGTCGGTGAGCGTGCCGGACCAGCCGGCGTCGAGGTCGGCGACCGCGTCGTGCAGGCGGTAGCGCGTGAGCACCCACTTCGGCCCGACCCCGACGTAGTGGGTGAAGAGGCGCTGCAGGGTGCGCACCGTGACGGCGTGCCGGTCGGCGACCTCGGCCACCGTGAGCAGCGAGTGGTCGGCGAGCATGTCGGCGACGACGTCGAGCAGTAGCGCATAGCGGGGGTCGGGCCGGTGGTCCGCCAGGGCAGCCAGACCCCGCTCGGCGGTCTCCGCCCACGCCGAGCCGTCGTTCGCGAGGTCGGGGTCGGCCAGCTCGGCGACGAGCGCACGGGGCAGCACCTCGGTCGCGGCGACCGAGCGGTCGGTCCACGCGGATGCCGGGTGGCCGGTGAGCGCTGCCAGGCCCCCGGGGCGGAAGCGCAACCCGACGACGCGCCCCCATCCGCGCACCTCGACGTCGAAGCGGCGCGTGCACACACCGGTGACCACGACGCTCTCGCCGGGCGGCATCCCCGACCGGGGGTGGCTGCCGAGCTCAACGGTGAGTGAACAGGTGGGGTGCGGGATGACCTCGCTGTCGTACCACCGCCCGTCGGGAAGGCTCCAGCGCAGCGACCACCGGTTCTCGACCCAGCGGCCGGCCGCCTCGCCCGCCGGCTCGCGCACGAGGTCGACGTGGCGGGCGAGCTCGTCGGGCCGCAGCACCCCCGCCGTGGAGGCGGTCGGCGCGGCTGTCGCCTTTGTCCTATCCGGCACCGGCCCAGCCTAGGCACGGTGGACGACATCCCCGTCCGTAAGACCCACCCGACGAGAGGCACCACCATGGCGATCGCCGCACTCAAGATGCTCACCCTCGACAGCTCCGACGCCCAGCGCGACGCGACCTTCTGGTCGGCACTGCTCGGCTGGGAGGTCGCCCACGCCCAGGACGAGTACGCGATGCTGACCGGCCCGGGCGGGATGGCGCTCGGCTTCGGCACCCTCGCGGACCACGAGGCGCCCGGCTGGCCGAACGAGCACGGCACCAAGCAGTTCCACCTCGACCTGGCCGTCGACGACCTCGACGCGGCCGCCGCCGAGTGCGTGGGGCTCGGCGCAACCCTGCCCGACGAGCAGCCCGGCGAGACCTGGCGGGTGCTGCTCGACCCGAGCGGCCACCCGTTCTGCCTCACCCAGGCCGCCAACTGGGGCTGACCCGGACCGGAGCGCGGAACCGCTGCGCGCCCTCCGTCCCGCCCCCACGAGGATGTCGGGGTGGAGGGTGTCGTCCTGGGGTTCGCGACGATCGTCGCCGTCATCGGCGTCGGTGCCCTCATCGCGCACCTCGGGGTCGTCGACCTGTCGGCGCAGAAGGTGCTCAGCCACATCGCCTTCTTCGTCGCCTCCCCGGCGCTGCTGCTCACCACGGTGTCCCAGGCGGACACCCACGACGTGCTCTCGCGCAGCCTGGTCGCGACGGTGGTCGGGGTCATCGTGCCCGCTGCCGTCTACGCCACCGTCGCGTGGTGGAGGTGGCGGCGATCGGTCGGCGAGCGGGTCATCGGCGCCCTGGCCAGCTCCTACGTCAACGCCGGCAACCTCGGCCTGCCGGTCGCCGCCTACGTGCTCGGCGATGCCGCCCTCGTGGCACCGACCCTGCTGCTTCAGCTGCTCGTGCTCCAGCCCTTCGCGCTGGCCCTGCTCGACGCCGACGTGAGCGGCCGCCGACCGACCCTGCGGCACATGATGGTGCGCCCGTTCACCAACCCGCTGACGATCGGCACGCTCATCGGGCTGCTGCTGTCGATCACGGGCTGGCAGCTGCCGCCGATCGTGCTCGACCCCATCGAGCTGATCGGCGCCATGGCCGTGCCGGGGATGCTGCTCGCCTACGGCATCGCGCTGCGCCTGGGCCCGGGCTTCGGTGGTGACGTGCCGGCCGGCGAGCTGGCGCTGACGAGCACCCTGAAGCTGGGCGTCCAACCCCTCGTCGCGTATGCCGTGGCGCACCTCGCGCTCGGCCTGTCGGGTCAGGCGCTGCTCGCCGTGGTCGTCTGCTCGAGCCTGCCGACCGCCCAGAACATCTTCGTGCACGCCACCCGCTACGACCGCTCCCCCACCCTGGCCCGCGACACCATCCTCGTGACGACCGTGGGGGCGGTGCCGCTCATCACCGTGGTCGTCTGGCTGCTCGGCTGACCGCTCGCGACCCGCTGTGCTGCCGCGCGCTGGCGCTCGCGCGGTCCGGCCGGGCGGCTGGGCCAGAATGGCCCGATGATCACGGTCGAGCTCGCCCGCGCCCTGCTCCGCGACGCCGGGGTGCTCTGGGCACCCGCCGCCGGTGACCGCTTCGTCATCGACGCCGAGCTGCTGACCGGCGAGGTGTTCTGGATCAGCGACCTCACCGTCGAGGTGCAGACCTACCGCGACCAGTCGCTGCTCGGGTTCAACGGCACCACGGAGTGGGCGCTCGACTCGGTCACCCTCGACCAGGCCCTGTGGCTGCCGCGCGAGGACCAGCTGCGCGAGCTGCTCGGCGACCGGCTCGAGGCGGTGCGCCGCACCGAGGGCGGGTGGGAGGTCACGTATGCCGTGCGGCCGGGCTACGTCCGCTCGGTCACCGACCCCGACCTCGAGTGCGCCTACGCCAAGGCCGTGCTCACCTCTGACGGCCCGCAGCGGTCAGCGCTTGCGCGAGGTGCCGAAGATCGAGCGGGTGATCTCCCGGCCGAGCACCGTGCCGGCCGAGCGCAGGGCCGACTTGAAGGCGCTGGACTTCACGACCGACTCGACCACGCTGGGCTCGGCCGCCCGCTTGCGCTCGGCGGCCTCCTGCGCCTTCTGGGCCGCCGCGGCATCCTTGGCCGCCTGCTTCTCCGCAGCCCGGTTCTCGGCGCGCCTCCGCGGCCAGCCGGCCTTCTCGGCCGCCGCCTCCGCGGCCAGCCGCTCCTTCTCGGCCGCGGCGGCCGCCGCCGCCTGCACCTTGGCGTTCTCGGCCGCCACCGCCGCCGCCTGCTCGGCCTCGGTGCGGGCGACCTCGGCCTTGCCGAGCATCTCCGACGCCGACTCCCGCTCCAGGTAGGTCACGTACTTCGGCGCGATCGGCGAGGCGGCGACGGTCGCGGTGAGCAGCGCGGCATCCGAGGGGGCCATCAGCGACTGCGGTGCGCGCATCCGGGTCCAGGCCACCGGGGTCGGCGCACCCCGCTCCGACAGCACGGTGATCACGGCCTCACCGGTGCCGAGCTGGGTGAGCAGCTCCTCGAGGTCGTAGGCGGTGTTCGGGTAGGTGCGCACGGCGGCCTTGAGCGCCTTCGCGTCGTCGGGGGTGTAGGCGCGCAGGGCGTGCTGCACCCGGTTGCCGAGCTGGGCGAGCACGTCGGACGGCACGTCCTTGGGCGACTGGGTGACGAAGAAGACGCCGACGCCCTTGGACCGGATCAGCCGCACGGTCTGCTGGATGGCGTCGAGGAAGCTCTTGCTCGCGCCGTTGAAGAGCAGGTGCGCCTCGTCGAAGAAGAAGACCAGCTTGGGCTTGTCGAGGTCGCCGACCTCGGGCAGGTCGTGGAAGAGGTCGGCGAGCAGCCACATCAGGAAGGTCGAGAACAGCTGGGGGCGGTCCTGCACCCCCGGCAGCTCGAGCATCGACGCGACGCCCCGGCCGTCGGTGGCGACGCGCAGCAGGTCGGTGCGTGTCGAACTCGGGCAGCCCGAAGAACAGGTCGGCGCCCTGGGCCGAGAAGTTCACCAGCTCGCGCAGGATGACGCCCGCCGTCGCCGAGGACAGCCCGCCGAGCTCCTTGAGGTCGGCCTTGCCCTCGTCGCTGGTGAGGAACTGCACGACGGCACGCAGGTCGGCGATGGTGTCGAGCCACAGCCCCTTGGTGTCGGCGTAGTGGAAGACGAGCCCCAGGCTGGACTCCTGGGTCTCGTTGAGCCCCAGCACCTTGGCCAGCAGCGTGGGCCCGAAGGTCGAGACGCTGGCCCGCACCGGGATGCCGGTGCCCTGTCCCCCGAGCGCGTAGAACTCGACCGGGTATGCCGTGGGCTCCCACGGCAGCCCGACGTCGGCCGAGCGGGCGGTGATCTTGTCGTTGGCCTGGCCGGCCGTGGCCATGCCCGACAGGTCGCCCTTGATGTCGGCCAGGAAGACCGGCACCCCCTGGGCGACCAGCTGCTCGGCCATCAGCTGCAGCGTCTTGGTCTTGCCGGTGCCGGTCGCCCCCGCCACCAGGCCGTGCCGGTTCATCGCCGAGAGCGGGATGCGGACCGTCGCGTCGGCGTGGGCCGTGCCGTCGACGACCGCGGCCCCGAACTCCAGGGACGGCCCCTCGAAGGCGTAGCCCGCACGGATCTCGTCGACCTGGGACGTGCTCGTGTTCTCGCTCACGCACGCCAATCTAGCCCGCACTCCCGCGTCGCTCGCGCTGTCGGGGACGTCCCGGCATACAGTGACTTCCGTGATCTTCAAGGCCGTCGGCGACTCGCGCCCGTACCCCGACCACGGGTACTCGACGCGGCAGTGGTCGACCGTGCCGCCACGTCTGGTCCGCCTCGACGAGCTGGTCACCACCAAGCGCGAGCTCGACCTGCAGATGCTGCTCTCGGAGGACTCGACGTTCTACGGCGACCTGTTCGCCCACGTCGTGGAGTGGGAGGGAACGCTCTACCTCGAGGACGGCCTCCACCGGGCCCTGCGCGCCGCCCTGCACCAACGCCCGACGCTCCACGCGCGCGTGCTCGCGCTCTAGGGACAACGGATGAGCGACTACACGACCGAGGCCGAGGTGTCGGTCGACAAGCGCAGGAAGCGCCGCCAGCTCATCGTGCTCGGGGTGGTCGTGCTCGGCCTGTTCTTCGCGTTCTGGTACGCGTGGTCCTACTACCAGGCCGACACCTCCGCCCGGGCCGCGCGCCCACCCGCCGCCGAGTGCACGCCCTTCGACCCCAAGGTGGTCACCGCCGAGCAGACCCGGGTCAACGTCTACAACTCCTCCAACCGCACCGGGCTCGCGGCGACGGTCGCCCGCCAGCTGAAGGACCGCGACTTCGTCATCGGCACGGTGGCCAACGACCCGTCCACGCGGGCGGCGCCGAAGGTGGCCGAGATCCGCTACGGCACCAAGGGCACGGCGCAGGCCAAGGTGCTGCGCACCGCGATGCCCAAGGGCACCACGCTGGTCAAGGACAAGCGCAAGGTGGTCACGGTCGACCTCGCCCTCGGCGCGAAGTTCACGACCCTCGCCCCGGTGCCCACCACCACGGCACTGCCGATGTGCCCGGCGCCGTCCGCGTCCTGACCGATGGGCGATCCGGTCGAGCTCGGCGCTGACGCCGAGGCCCGCAAGTCGCGCCCGGTCACGCTCGACGCGACGGGCACGGCATCCGAGGCGTTCGTCGTCGTGGCCACCGAGTGCACCGACCACTGGCGCACGAATGCCGACCTGCTCCTCACGTCGCGGGCGATGCCGCACCTGCACCAGACCCGGGTCGGCATCCGGCGGCTGCGCTCGTCGTTCTCGCTGTTCCGGCCGCTGCTGCGCGAGGTGCCCGGCGCGTTCTTCATGGCCCACCGCCTGCGCGGGCTGGCCCTGCCCTTCGGCCGCGCGCGCGACCTCGACGTGCTGCTCTCCGGCCCGCTCGTCGACGACCTCGACGACGACCAGGTCGCCCGGCTGGTGGCCGACCGCGAGGCGGCGTACGACGTGGTGCACGCCATCCTGAGCTCGCCCGACTGGGCGGATGCCGCCCGCTCCCTCGACGGCCTCGTCCTCCTCGCGCCGTGGCACGGGGTCGCCGACCCTCCGGTGCGCGACCTGGCCGCGCAGGCGCTGGAGAAGCGCTGGCACCGGGTCGTCGGCCACGTCGACCGGCTGGCCGCCATGCCGCCGACCGCCCGGCACCGGGTGCGCATCGAGGCCAAGAAGCTGCGCTACGGGTGCGAGTTCTTCGCCTCGCTGTACTCCGCCGACACCCCGACGGTGGTGACCGGGTCCGGCGAGCAGCTCAGCGGGCCGCTCGCCTTCGCCTGGCACGTGGAGCAGGTGCAGACCGCCCTCGGGCTGGTCAACGACCACGCACACCGCCGACGACCTGCTGCGCACGGTCGGCTCGGCGGCCCCTGAGGTCGACGAGCACCGGCTGGTCGCCGATGCCGTCGAGATCGGTGCGCTCCCTCGCGGCCCTCGACCCGTTCTGGCACTGACGGGGCCACTCCACGGGCGGGGGTCCGGCCCGCCCGGGCTCCTCGCGCCGCAGGCTCACAGGAGGGTGACAGCGCGATGACGGCGGGCACCCCGCGCCGGGACCTGCACTGGGGGCATGACAACACCTCCTGCACCCCGAGCACCGCGCCGCCGCGTCCTCCTCCTCGGCGGGCTCGGTGCGCTCGTCGCCGTCGGCGCACCGGTCGCCGCCACCCGCTGGGGAGACTGGTCGGCCGGCGCCACCTTGAGCGGATCGGCGGATGCCGGCCGCACGGCATCCGCCGTCTCCGCCACCGCGAGCGGCACCGGCCTCTTCACCGGCGACCGCCTGCACGAGGTGGTGCTCGACCTCGATGACGCCACCTTCCGGCAGGCGCTGTCGACGTACCAGGAGTCGGGCGAGAAGACCTGGCTCGAGGTGACGGTGACCCTCGACGGCACCACCTACGAGCGGTGCGGCCTTCGGCTCAAGGGCAACTCCACGCTGCGACGCACCGACACCACCGGCGGGGCCGAGCAGTACCCCTGGCTGGTCCGGCTCGACAAGGTGGTCGACGGCCAGAACCACCACGGTGTCACCGAGGTCGTCATCCGGGTCAACAACTCGGCGAGCAGCCTCAACGAGGTCGTCGCGCTCGACCTGCTCGGGGCGGCCGGGCTGGCGACCGAGCAGCACGCGTACGCCACGATCCGGGTGGGGGACGCATCGGCCCTGAGGGTGGTGCTCGAGTCACCGGGCGACACCTGGGCGCAGCGGACGATGACCGGCGACGGACTGCTCTACAAGGCCGAGGCCACCGGTGACTACACCTACCGCGGCACCGACCCTGCCGCGTACGACGAGGTCTTCGACCAGGAGAGCGGCGACGACGACGACCTCACCCCGCTGATCGAGTTCCTGCGGTTCGTCAACGACAGCAGCGACGCCGACTTCGCGTCGGGGGTGGCCGACCGGCTCGACGTGCAGTCGTTCGCCACCTACCTGGCGCTCGAGGACCTGATGGACAACTTCGACGCCATCGACGGGCCCGGCAACAACTCCTACCTGTGGTGGGACCGGGATGCCGATCGGATGACCGTGGTCGGCTGGGACCACAACCTGACCTTCGGCGTCAGCAACCAACCGGGCGCGGGTGGCGGGGGTGCGCCGCCCGCAGGCGCCCCGGCCGGTGGCGTCGGGCCCCGGCGGGTGGCGGGCGCGGGCCCGGTGGCCGGGCGGCCAACCCCCTGGTGACCAGGTTCGAGGCGGTCGCTGAGCTCGAGGCCCTCGAGACGGCAGCCACCGCGCGGCTGAGGGCCGACCTCTACGCGGGCGGGGTCGCGTCCGCCTCGCTGGAGCGGTGGTCGTCGTTGCTCGCCGCGGATGCCGGGTCGCTGCTCGACGCCTCGACCCTCGCCACCGAGAAGGACGCCATCGCGGCCTACTTCGGCTGACCCCGTTCCCCACCTGCGGCGCCCGCACGAAAAGGACCGGGGTCCCGGCGCCTCAGCGCGGGGACCCCGGTCCTTTGACCGTTGGTAGTGGTCAGCTGTGCATCGCGGGCTCGTGGCGACGACGGGCGACGACGACCGCACCGGCGCCCAGCAGGACGAGGAGCACTCCGCCGAGGGCGATCGGCAGGACGTTGGAACCGGTCTGGCTGAGGTTGCCATCCGTGTCGTCCCCACCGGCGGTTGCGGAGTGGACGGTGATGGTCTGGGTGGCGACGACCGCACCGTCGGAGTTGGTCACGGTGAGCGTGTAGTCGCCGACCTTGGTCAGGCAGACCTGGAAGCTCGCCGCACCGCTGGCGTTGGCGGTGGCCGTGAGCGACGTCGTGCTCGGGCCGGTGGCGTTGAGCGTGTAGACCTTCCCGGCGTTCGCAGCACCACCGCTGACCGTCAGGGTGGTGCACTGGCCGGAGGCGGGCGTGGCGTCGCTGACCGCCACGGTGTAACCGGGAGCGGCGTAGGTCGGGGCCGCAATCGCCACGCTAGGAGTCAGAACGAGCAGGGCCGCAGCGGCGACCAGCATCAGGGCGCGTCGGATCATGAGAATCCCTCTTGACAATTGCTATGAATGTCGCCGCTATACGGACGAGTCAATTTAGATCTTAGGGCGATCAGTCACATTGTGCTGAGCGAACGACCCGGTTGGTGCCGGATATGAGAGGAGTCACACGCAGTTTCGGGACCCCGGTCTGCCCCGGACCGCTGAGCACGTCGTAGTCGATGACCTGGCGCTGGCCGGGCTTCAGCTGGACCGTGCGTCCCACCACGGCGAGGCCGTTGTGGGTCTGCGAAAACACCCCTTGCGCACCGCTGCTCACGTGAACGTCATCCACCCGGCCACCGGTCGGCGCATAAAGAAGAACATTCATCCGAACCTGGCCCTTGGGGATGACATTTCCCGACGAGATGTAGGGGGGCAGGTCCGCCGCATTCTTCGGGGCGGTGTTGGTCATGCTCACCCTGACGTGCACCGACTGCGAGCCGTCCGGGTGGCACGTCGTGGAGGTGGCGTCGACGTCCGTGCGCAGGTAGTAGCCGATCTTCGCTTCGGTCCCGTCGTTGAGGTAGACCCCGATCACCGGGGACGTGCCGTCGACCCCCGTGAGCTCACCGCTGAGCACCGTGCCGGACAGCAACTCCTGCTCCTCCGGGTGTGCCGACCACGCCATGACCCTGCCCTCGCGGGCTGACCGGGCGAGCGCGTCGACCACCGGGGCCGGCTTTCCCTGGCCGGCCAGCATGGCCTTGAAGACCGTGCCGGCGGTCGCCGCGAAGAACTCGTCCTGCTTCTCCGGTTCGAGGATCTTGAGGTACACCGTGTTCATCAGCAGCTGCTCGGCGTTCTTCGAGGTCAGCACCTCCCCCGACGTCAGCGTGACCGGCCCGGTCGCCCCCAGCACCTCGGCCAGCGCTCCCGGGTCGATCGACAGGACGCCGTCGAGGTCGTTCCCCACCTGCTGCTTCCACATCGCTGCTGCCAGCTGGCCCGAGCGCGGGAAGTCGGGGGTGAAGGTGACGTTGGCCATGTAGATGCCGAGGCCGGTGCCGAACAGAGCCTGCTCGGCATCCGTCAGGGGCAGGATCGGGGTCGGCAGGAATGCCAGGTTCCCGCCGGTCGAGCGCGTCTGGGTGACCGTCACCCTGCCGTTCACGGCCTTGAGCACGATGAGGGTGGAGACGCCACCCGTGGCGCGCTGCTCCGAGTTGTTCTGCACCAGCATCAGGTACTGGCGCGGCCCGTCGGCGCCCAGCATCGGAGGCAGCAGCTGCACCGCACGGGCGGCGGTCGCCGTCGTCAGCGCGACCGTGCCGACCTGGCGGCGCAGGTCGCCCAGCGGTGCGGCGACGGCCGGCAGCAGCTCGTCGGGGTCGATCGCGGCCAGAGTCTCCACCGCCGCCTGCACCTCGCCGTCGGCGGCGACGACCGACGGCGCCGCCTCGGCCAGCGACTGCACGTCGACCCGGCCGTCGTCCAGCACCAGGGTGGTCGGGTCGACCAGCTCGGTGGCGTCCATCAGGGTCGGCAGGGCGTTGACGGCCAGGCCGTCGACGACCTCGCTGACGACCTGCACCGCCTCGATGTTGGGGCCGACCCACGGCAGGGCCCGCACGGCCGACCACTGCGGCCCATGGGTGCTGGCACGGGCGGCCGAGGAGTGGGCCTGCAGGGTCGTCAGCGACTCCTTGGCCCCCGCACGGTCGCCCTCCTCGACCTGCACCTGCAGCACCGTGACCTGTGCCGCCGCCGCGTTGAGCTCGCTGCGGGCCTGCAGGGCGTCGAAACCCACCCAGGCCACGAGCGCGGCAACGCCCAGCAGCACCAGGAGGAGGGCGACCAGGACTCGGCCCAGGGTTCGAGACCTGCGCCGGCGGCGTGAACCGTCGTCGGGGGGCTGGGCGCCCGCAGCAGTGGCGGCCGCATCGTCGGCGGCCGGGGTGCCGAGGCCGGCACGAGTCGGGGGGCCGGTCATGGCGCCTGGCCCGTGGTCTGGCTGCCGGTCTCGACGGTGTTGTCGTTGAACGGCATGTAGGGCGCCACCGCGGGGAACAGCCAGACGAAGCAGACGGCCACGACCACGAGCAGCAGGAGCAGGCACTGCACGGCCTTGACCCACCGGGGGCCCGGCAACACGCGCCACAGTGCGGCATACATGTCAGGTCACCGCCCCTGCAGGGACGGTCAGGTACGAGGCGGGCAGCCCGTCGGCCCGCGGGATGACCTCCACGAGGTGGGAGAAGGTCACGTAGCGCTGGGTGGCGCTGTACTTCGGGTGGCAGGAGGTCATCGTCATCAGGGCTTGGGTGGGCTTGTCGCCGGGGTGCTGGGGCACGGGGGCGATCACCTCCACCTGCCAGGGGCGCACGAGCGTGTGCCGGTCGACGGCATACACGGCGTAGTTCGTCCTGGTCTCGACGACGATGAAGTCTCCCTTGCGGAGCCGGTCGATGTTGTGGAACGGGCGACCGTACGTCGTGCGGTGACCGGACACCGCGAAGTTCCCCACCTGCCCCGGCAGCGCCGTGCCCGGGTAGTGGCCGACCCCCTTCTTCAGGATGCTGCGGGAGCTGCCCTCGAGCACCGGCCTCGCGAAGTCGGCGCCGAACCTGGGGATGCGCACGATCGCGAAGGCGTCGCCGAGCGGGACGCTCTTGAGCGTGGCCACCGGCTCGGGGGCGGTGAGGCCACCGCGCTGGACGTCACCGAAGTCCTGCTCGAGGTCCGCGATGATGCCGGCCTGTTCCCGGTTGGCGGTGACGTCGGTCCACCACAGCTGCCATGCCACGAACAACAGCAGCAGCACCCCGGCGGTGATGAGCACCTCGCCGAAGCCTCCGACCAGTCGACGCAGGGCCCCTCCGCTCCCGCCCCTCACGGCAGCGCGCGGGCGTGCGGAAGACCCGAGAGTCCCGCGTGCGCCGAACAGCGTCCCCGAGAGTGGGCGCCGTGCGGGTCGCCGACAGTTGTCGTCACGGTAGTAAGGATAGGAGCCGTGCCTGAACGCCACCTGCAGGTGCGTGACACACCCAACTCCCGGAAGCCGAGGGGTGATGCCTCCTTACGAGGTGCTGACGGGCGGCCCGTGCCAGGTCGGGTGCACCGCACCGCCGCCTATCCTCGGCCCATGAGCACCGCCCTGGTCGTCGACGACGACCCCACGGTGGGCGACGTCGTGGGGGCCTACCTGCGCCGGGCGGGCCTCGACGTGCACCGGGCCGCCGACGGCGTCACCGCCCTGGCCCTCGCGGCCGACGTGGCCCCGGACGTCGTGGTGCTCGACCTGATGCTTCCCGGCATCGGGGGCCTGGAGGTGTGCCGCCGACTGCGGCGCGACCACCCGCGCCTTCCGGTGGTCATGCTCACCGCGCTCGGCGAGGAGGAGGACCGCATCATCGGGCTCGAGGTCGGTGCCGACGACTACGTCACCAAGCCGTTCAGCCCACGCGAGCTGGTGCTGCGCGTGCAGGCAGTGCTGCGCAGGGCGTCGCCCGAGGTGGGCGCCCCCGCCGACCGCGTCCGCGGGGGTGGTGCGTCGACGGGGGACGTCAGCGCGGACGGCGACCTGGTGCTCGACCGGCGTGCTCACGTGGTGACCCGCGGGGGCAACGAACTAGCCCTCACCGCAAGGGAGTTCGCCCTGCTGGACTGGTTCATGACCCACCCGGGCGTCGTCCACCGCCGCGACGAGCTGATGCGCGACGTGTGGGGCTGGCAGTTCGGTGACGAGTCGACCGTGACGGTGCACGTGCGCCGGCTGCGTGAGAAGGTCGAGGCCGAGCCCTCTGCGCCGCGCCGGCTCGTCACGGTCTTCGGGGTCGGCTACCGCTGGGACGCCCGGCCTCCGGGCGCGACCTGATGTCCACCCAGCTGTCGGCGGTGGCGCTGTCCGCGGCCGTCACCCTCGTGGTGGGCCTGCTGGGCGTCGTCGTCGTGGCGGCCCTGGGCCGCCGATCGGTGGGGCGCGCCGCGGTGGCCGCCCCGGTCGTCGTCGTGGTGGCGGTCGCTGCCGGGGTCTACGCGAGCTCGCGCGCCATGTTCCTGCGCGCGGAGGACTCGACGACCGTGCTCCTCGTGCTTCTCGCGGCCGTCCCGGTCGCGGCCGTGCTCGGCGGCCTCGTCGCGCGGCGCGTCATCGCCGCCGACCGGGCCGCCACGGCCGACCGGATGGCGCGTGAGCAGGAGGTCCGCGCCGAGGCCGACCGGCGCGAGCTGGTCGCCTGGGTGTCACACGACCTGCGCACCCCCCTCGCCGGCATCCGGGCCATCAGCGAGGCGGTCGAGGACGAGGTGGCGACCGACGTGCCGGCCGCCATGCGACAGGTGCGCGACGCGACGGCCCGGATGGACGCCCTGGTCGACGCCCTGCTCGCGCTCTCGCGCCTGCAGGCCGCTCACCCCGACCTCCAGCTGACCGACGCCGACGTCGGGGACGTGGTCTCGGATGCCGTTGCGGGCCTGCGTCCCATCGCGGATGCCGCGGAGGTCCGGTTGAGCGGGTCGGCCGACCCGGGCGTGCGGTGCCGCGTGGCCGCCGCCGAGGTCGGGCGGGCGGTTGCCAACCTCGTGGCGAACGGCATCCGGCACACCCCGCGTGGTGGCTCGGTCTCGACGACGGTGCGCGCCGAGCGCGACGGCGTCGCCATCGCGGTGCAGGACCAGTGCGGCGGCATCCCCGACGACGTGGTGGGTCGGGTCTTCGAGACGGGCTACCGCGGCACCGCCGCACGCACCCCGGAGGCCGGCGCCGGGTCAGGGCTCGGGCTGGCGATCGTCGCCGGGGTGGCCCGGGCGCACGGTGGCTCGGTGGACGTCGTCAACGTCGACGGCGGATGCCGGTTCACTCTCCACCTGCCCGCGTCGCCCCCCAGCACGACCTGATGCCGGCCGCGGTGCGCCGCCGCGGGCGCCGGTCACGCGCCGCGGGCCTCCGACCGACCGCGCGCGAAGAAGTCGACCACGTCATCCACCTCGGGCAGGAGCGCCGCCTCGCGAGCGGCACCGAAGGGAGCGTTCCAGAAGGGCCCCACCCGCTGGGTCCAGGGACCGACGTAGGCGTACGGCGCGAGGTGGCCGTCGTCCCCCGGTGACACCCCGTAGTTCACCTCGTCCAGGGCGTAGCCGACATCGAAGTGCTCGGGCCACAGCACCCGCTCCGCGCCGGGTGCGAACGCCTGCAGCGCCGCGTCGCCGCGCGCGAACCACCCCAGGAGCAGGGCGGTGGCCTCGGGGTCGAGCTCGAGCTCCTCGTCGGGGTCGACCCCCGCTCCCTTCTCGTAGGCGTCCGGAGCGACCGCGGTGAGGCCGGCCGCCGACGCCAGTGCCCGGCAGCTGCCGGCGAGCGGGGTGCGGCCGCCGGCCCAGACCAGGTCGGTGCCGTCGACGCGCACCCCCGACGCCGTCCCGGCGAAGCCGCCCGGGACGACCCGCAGCCGGATGTCGCCGGTCGAGGCCTGCTGCGGGCCGGCGATGACCAGCTCCGCCACCGCGTGGAGCGCGCGCCGCGTCGCGACGAGGGCCTGCTCGGTCATCGGACCTCCCGTGGAACGCCGCGACGGGTCCGCGGCGAGGTGTTGTCACTGTCCTGCATCTCGCCATTGCCGCCAAACGGCAACATTCCGCTGCGGGGGCCAGTCGGTGGTGACGGGTCTGGCGGTGGCGGTGGGAGCCGTCGTTGCCGTCCGTGCTCCTTCGTCGCGCGGTCGGCTCCTCCTCCCGGCATCTCACCGCCACCGCCAAACGAAAACGCCCCGCTGGCGCGGGGCGGTTCGTTTGGCGGTGGCGGTGGGATTTGAACCCACGGAGGGCGTAAACCCTCACACGCTTTCGAGGCGTGCTCCTTAGGCCGCTCGGACACGCCACCGCCGGAGAGGTTACCCGCTCCGGCGGCCGGCCCCGAAATCGGCGTGGCACGCGATCGCGCCGCCTCCCGGGAGGGGAGACGGCGCGGCGCGGGCGGTCGACCGCGAAGGGTCGGGCCGGGTGGTCAGGCGCGCTGGGTGACGGCCTTGACGACGAAGAGGAGCAGGCAGGCACCGAGCAGCGCCGTGAGGAAGCTGACGATGAGGCCGCTGTTGCCGTCGATGCCGGCGAGGCCGAGGAGCCAGCCGCCGAGGAGGCCACCGATGATGCCGACGACGATGTTCAGGATGATGCCCTGCTGCGCGTCGGTGTTCATGATCTTGCTCGCGACCCAGCCGGCGAGGCCGCCGATGATGATCCAGCCGATGATGCCCATGTCGGGGGAGAGCCTTTCGTAGAGTTCGCGGTTCCCGATCGGGAAACCGTCGGCGCGCGACGCTACCCGAAGCTTTGTCGAAGGTTCGGGCTCCGTGACGGCTGACTTTCGCCGCCGTCCGACCGCGTCGCGGCCGGGTCACCACTACCCGGTGGCGGGGCCCGCAAACCGTGGCGTCAGGAGCGGTGCCCGGCGAAGAACGCGCGCACGATCTCGCCGCACTCGTCCTCCAGCACCCCGCCGACGACCTCGGCCCGGTGCGTGGAGCGCCGGTCGCGCACGACGTCCCACACCGAACCGCAGGCGCCGAGCTTGGGGTCCCAGGCGCCCAGCACGATCCGCTCCACCCTGGCGAGCATGCTGGCCCCGGCGCACATCGGGCACGGCTCCATCGTCACGACGAGCGTGCAGCCCGACAGGCGCCACGACCCGAGCCGGTGGGCGGCGGCCCGCAGCGCCACGACCTCGGCGTGCGCGGTCGGGTCCTGCTCGGCCTCGCGCAGGTTCCAGCCCTCGCCGACCACCTCGCCGGAGGCGTCGACGACCACCGCGCCCACCGGCACGTCACCGGCATCCGCAGCCCGCTGCGCCAGGCTCAGGGCGCGGCGCATCCAGGCGGCGAGCGCGGGATCGGGCGGCGGGGTCACGCGCTAAGTTTCACCCATGCGCGTCATCAACCCGGACCACCGGCTCATCGCACACAAGCTGACCTACCTCCGGGACAAGCGGACCGACTCCCCCACCTTCCGCCGGCTCGCTGAGGAGCTGATGACGCTGCTCGCCTACGAGGCGACCCGCGACGTGCGCGTGGAGCCGTTCCAGATCGAGACGCCGGTGGCGCCCACGACCGGCATCAAGCTGAGCAACCCCAAGCCGCTCATCGTGCCCATCCTGCGCGCGGGCCTGGGCATGCTCGAGGGCATGGTCCGGCTGCTGCCGAGTGCCGAGGTCGGCTTCCTCGGGATGCAGCGAGACGAGGAGACGCTCGAGGCGATCACCTACGCAAACCGGCTGCCGGACGACCTCTCCGGGCGGCAGGTCTACGTGCTCGACCCGATGCTCGCCACGGGCGGGTCGATGGCCGACGCCATCAAGTACCTCATCGAGCGCGGCGCCGACGACATCACCGCGGTCTGCCTGCTCAGCGCGCCCGAGGGCATCGCGCACCTGCAGGAGGCGCTGGCCGACGTCACGCCGAGCATCACCCTGGTCACCGGGGCCATCGACGAGAAGCTCAACGAGGTGGGCTACATCGTGCCCGGCCTCGGTGACGCCGGCGACCGGCTCTACGGCCTGGCCCAGTGACCCCGGGCCGAGCGCGACCGGCGGCAGCGCCGGGAGGCGACGGCACGGCATCCGGATGCCGGTCACGACACGCCCGGCCCGATCGCATCACCCGTCACACCCGTCACATCTGACACCATGCTGGCTGAGGCGTGCGCCCAGCAGGCCCCGACCCAGGAGGACTCGAGCATGCCCCCGATCAAGAAGATCGTGATGTGGCTTCTCGTCATCTTCCTGCTCTACGCCATCTTCACCGCGCCGACCGAGGCCGCCAGCATGTTCCGCGCGGCCTGGGACTTCACGGTCAACGCGGTGAGCAACGTCGCGTCCTTCTTCACCTCGCTGATCAACGGGTGACATGGCGCGCCGCCTACGGCTGGACCGTGAGCTGGAGCGCTACCTCGTCGAGGGGGAGACGGTCATCGTGGCCGTCCGGGCGCACTGGTTTCACCTGGCTCGCGAGCTGCTCGTCGTCGCGGCCGCGACCGCGTTGGCGTTCTGGGTCGACGTCAAGGTCTCGCTGAGCCCCAGCGGCCAGCTGCTCCACAACGCCAGCCTGCTGGTCTGGTGGGGCGCCGCCCTGTGGCTCCTGTGGCGGGTGCTCAACTGGCGGCGCGACTGGTTCGTCGCCACCGACAAGCGCTTCCTGCTCTTCTACGGGTTCATCCGCCGCCGGGTGGCGATGATGCCGCTGCTCAAGGTCACCGACATGACCTACGACCGCTCACTGCTCGGCCGGCTCGCCGGGTACGGGAAGTTCGTCCTGGAGTCGGCCGGGCAGGACCAGGCGCTGTCGCACATCGACCACGTGCCGAATCCCGACACCAACTACAAGGCGATCGTCACGCAGCTCTTCGGTCCGGGTGCGCCGTCGCGGTTCGCTCCCACAGGGTTCCCGCCGCAGCCGCCGGCGAGCGACGACGGTTCCGATGGCGGTGGGGGCGGTGGTGGCCCGGCCGGCGGCCCGGACGCCGGTGGGCCTGCGCCCGCGGGTGCGCGCGGCGAGCCACGGCCGAGCGGGCGCGAGGAGATCACGAACCCGGTGCGCCGGCCGGAGTCGTGGTACCGCAGCTCGAACCTCGCCGACCCGCTGCACCTCGGCGACACCGGCGAGATCCCGGTCGTGCGGGTGTCGCGCGAGGACGACGACAGCCCGCTGTACCCGCCCGCGCACTGGTCAGAGCGAGGCTGAGCGCGCCCCGGCCCGCCCGGGGACGACGGCATTCGAGGTGATGTGCTCACCTGAGGCGTCAGCGAATCACCTCGAATGCCGTCGTCCACAGTCGCTGCTGCGAACGGCCGCCCGTCCACAGCCCGCGTCGGTGGGGTGACGCCAGGGCGGCCATCGGGCCACTGTCGCCTGATGGATACCCCGACCCATCGGTCAGGTCGCCCCCGCGGGTCCACGGCCGACCGCCGCCGCCGCGCCCGCGACCTCGCCGACGAGCATGATGGCGTGCTGTCGCGCGCCCTCCTCCGCACCTGCGACGTCGACCACGTCATGATCCGGCGGGAGGTCGCGGCGGAGCGTTGGGCCGTGCACGGTCACCAGACCGTCGCGATGACGACGGCTTCATTGGGCGTAGTAGCGAGCCGTTGGCTCGCTGTGTGGGAGACCGGGCCCAAGGTGGCGGCTCTCGACGGAGTGTCTGCGCTCCAGCACGCCGGCCTCACAGGCTTCGACGACGACACGGTGCATGTCTCGGTCAAGCACACGGCCGAAGTCCAGCGGCTCAAGGGCGTGCGGCACCACAAGGTCATCCGGCGGCTGGACGGCGAGCTGATCGTGGCTGGCATGCCCCGCACCAGAGTTCCGGTCGCGGCCGTACGGGCGGCCCACTGGGCGGTGTCCGACCGGCAGGCCGCCCTCCTGCTGGTGATGCCGGTTCAACAACGGCTCTGTACGGGCGCTCAGCTGCTCGAGGCCGAGTCACGCATCCGCGGCAGGAACCGGCGCAAGCTCATTCACGTGCTCGTCCACGACGTCGCCGACGGTGCTCACTCCCTGGGCGAGCTCGACGTCGTGGCAGCCTGCCGGCGTCGTGGGCTTCCCGAGCCCACGCGTCAGCAGGTCCGTCGCCTTCCGGACGGCAGCGCCTACCTCGACGTCGCCTGGCGCGAGGCGCGGTTGGTCGTCGAGGTGGACGGCGCAGGCCATGCTCGAGGCCTGCAGATGGTCGACGACGAGCTGCGGCAGAACGCTATCCAGCTCGGCGACGAGCTGGTGCTGCGGGTGTCGCTCGTGGGGTGGCGGCTCACCCCGCAGGCGTACCTCGACCAGATCTGCGCCGCCTACTGGGCACGCGCCGGCCGCTGGTCCTGAGGGCCGTGTCCGGGTGGTTCGAGGTGATCACCGACCGCCACAGCTCACCACATCACCTCGACCCGCCCGATCGACCGTCGGTTCGAGGTGATGCGCTCACCTGGGGTGGCAGCATTTCACCTCGAATCCTGTTCTTCCGCCGGCGAGCCTCGACCACCCGCGTGCAGCCCGGACCAGGAGTCAGGGGCGCAGGAGGGCCTCGGCCGCCCCGCCACCGGCCGAGGTCGACACGCCCTCGACGTCGAGCGGCAGGTCCAGCAGGGGCACGTCGACCACCGGGGTGTGGCGCTGCGGGTGGCGCTCACCGGTCGCCCGCTCGACCGGGCCCGCCGCGATCGGCAGCTCCAGCTCGAGCACCCCCTTGCCGAGCAGGCCGTCCTCGGGCAGCGGCACGGGGTAGGTGCCGGTGAAGCAGGCCGTGCACAGCCGGTCCTCGGACTGGTTGGTGGCCGCGATCATCCCGGCCTCGGAGATGTAGCCCAGGGTGTCGGCGCCGATGGAGTTGCAGACCTCCTCCACGCCCAGCCCGGTCGCGATCAGCTCGGCGCGGGTGGCGAAGTCGATGCCGTAGAAGCACGGCCACCGCACCGGCGGCGACGAGATGCGCACGTGCACCTCGGCCGCCCCCGCCTCGCGCAGCATCCGCACGAGGGCCCGCTGGGTGTTGCCGCGCACGATCGAGTCGTCGACGACGATCAGCCGCTTGCCCCGGATGACGTCCTTGAGCGGGTTGAGCTTGAGCCGGATGCCGAGCTGCCGGATGGTCTGCGACGGCGCGATGAAGGTGCGCCCGACGTAGGAGTTCTTGACCAGTCCCTGGCCGTAGGGGATGCCGGACTCCTGCGCGTAGCCGATCGCGGCGGGGGTTCCCGACTCGGGCGTCGGCATCACCAGGTCGGCGTCGACGGGGTGCTCGCGGGCCAGGGTGCGGCCCATCTCGACGCGGGCCTCGTGCACCACCCGGCCGTTGATGGTGGTGTCGGGGCGGGCCAGGTAGACGTACTCGAAGACGCAGCCCTTGGGCGTCGGCTCGGCGAAACGCCGTGAGCGCAGGCCGTCCTCGTCGATGACGACGAGCTCGCCCGGCTCCACCTCGCGCACGAACGACGCACCGACGATGTCGAGCGCCGCCGTCTCCGAGGCGACCACCCAGCCGCGCTCGAGCCGGCCGATGACGAGCGGGCGGATGCCGTGCGGGTCGCGGCAGGCGTAGAGGGTGTGCTCGTCGATGAAGACGAAGCAGAAGGCACCGCGCAGCCGGGGCAGCACGTCGAGCGCCGCCGCCTCGAGGGTGCGGTCGGGGTCGTCGGCCAGCAGCGCGGTCACCAGCGCCGTGTCGGTGGTGTTGCCGCGGGCCAGCTCACCGCGGTGCGCGTCGTCACCGCGCCGGCCGTCGACCAGGTCGCGCAGCTCGGCCGAGTTGGTGAGGTTGCCGTTGTGCGCCAGCGCCACGGTGCCGCCGGCGTGGCCGCCGAGGGTGGGCTGCGCGTTCTCCCAGGTGGAGCCGCCCGTGGTGGAGTAGCGGCAGTGGCCGACCGCGAGGTGGCCCCGCAGCGACGCCAGCGAGCGCTCGTCGAACACCTGCGAGACCAGGCCCATGTCCTTGTAGACCAGCAGCCGCTGGCCGTCGGAGGTGGCGATGCCGGCCGACTCCTGCCCGCGGTGCTGCAGGGCGTACAGGCCGTAGTAGGTCAGCTTGGCGACGTCCTCGCCGGGGGCCCAGACTCCGAAGACCCCACAGGCGTCCTGCGGCCCCTTCTCGCCGGGGATCAGGTCGTGGGTGAGGCGTCCGTCTCCGCGTGGCACGACGCCGATTCTCCCACACCCACCGGTCAGGTCCGGTCTGCACGCCGATCGACGAGGACCGCGACCACCGCGGCGAGCAGCCCGACGAGCAGCGCGCCGATGACCCCGAGGTAGCCGGCACCCGCGCTGGGCGCGTAGTTCGAGGCCACGGTGGGGTCGGGGTCGGCGAACCATCCCCCGAGCGAGAGGGCGGCGCCGATGACGAACCCGAGCACGGCCCCGGTGAGGATGAAGGGCAGGAAGCGGGGACGGCGAGCAGGTTTCACAGTTCTTACGGTACGTGAGGCAGTGCTGTGCTCCGGGCCGCCGTCCGCGCACACTGAGGGCGTGACGACATCCGCCGCCCCCTTCCGTTCCGAACCTGCTGCATGACGACCACCCCGCCGACCGCTGCCCCGCGACGCCCGCGCGGGGTCTGGTACGCCCTGGGCACGGTGCTCAGCGCGGCCGCCGGCGCCGGCATCGGGCACCTCGTCGCGGGCTTCGTCTCGCCCGAGGCCTCACCGGTGCTGGCCGTGGGCTCCACGGTCATCGACCTCACCCCCACCCCCGTCAAGGAGTGGGCCGTCGCGCAGTTCGGCACCGCCGACAAGCCGATCCTCATCGGGTCGGTCGCGATCGGCACCCTGCTCCTCGCCGGCGCCATCGGCCTCGTGGCCCGCACGCACCGCACCCTCGGCCTGGCCCTGCTCGCCGCCCTGGCCCTCAGCTCGGTCTTCGCCGCGGTGCTGCGGCCCACGAGCACCTCGGTCGACATGCTGCCGGGGTTCGTCACGGCCCTGGCCGGGGTGTTCCTCGCCAGCTGGTTCCTGGGGCTGCTCGACAAGCTGGGCGCGACGGCCAGCGACCCCCTCGCGGGCGCCGGCGCCGACCACACGGCCCACGAGGACGGGCGCAGCGACCGGCGCCACGTGCTCGCCGCAGCAGCCGGGCTCGGCGTCGTGGCCGCAGCCGGGGGCTCCCTCGGGCAGCTCCTCGGCCGGGGCGCGTCGCCCGAGGCGGTCGCCCTGCCGGCCGCCGCAGAGGCGCTGCCCCCGCTGCCCGCCGGGGTCGAGGGCACCGTGCGCGGCGTCTCGGCCTTCCGCACGCCGAACGCGCAGTTCTACCGGATCGACACCGCGCTGGTGATCCCCCGCGTCTCCACCGACGGGTGGAAGCTCACCATCGACGGCGATGTCGACCGCCCCTACTCACTGACCTTCGACGAGCTGCTCGCGATGCCACTCGTCGAGCGCGACATCACCCTCACCTGCGTCTCGAACGAGGTCGGCGGCCCCTACATCGGCGGCGCCCGCTGGCTCGGCGTGCGCACCAAGGACCTGCTCGAGCGGGCCGGCATCCGCCCGGGCGTCGACCAGATCTTCAGCCACTCCACGGAGGGCATGACCATCTCGACGCCGGTGCAGGCGCTCACCGACGACCGCGAGGCCCTCGTCGCCGTGGCCATGAACGGCGAGCCGCTGCCGGCGATGCACGGCTTCCCGGCCCGCCTGGTCACTCCCGGGCTCTACGGGTTCGTCGGGCGCCACCAAGTGGCTCACCCGGATGCAGGCCACGACCTACGCCGCCGAGCGCGCCTACTGGACCGACCGCGGGTGGGCCACCGACGCGCCCATCCTCACCCAGTCACGCATCGACACCCCGCGCGGGCTGAACCGCCTGGATGCCGGCCGCGTCGTGATCGGCGGCGTCGCCTGGGCGCAGCAGCGCGGCATCAGCAAGGTCGAGGTGCGCGTCGACGGCAACGCGTGGCAGGAGGCGAAGCTCGGCCCGGACGCCGGCATCGACTACTGGCGCCAGTGGTACCTGCCGTGGGACGCGCTGCCCGGTCGCCACCAGCTGACGGTGCGCGCCACCGACCTCGAGGGCAACACCCAGCCGGAGCAGAAGGCGACCCCCTTCCCGAAGGGCGCCACCGGCTGGCACAGCATCGTCGTCATCATCAACTGACCCCCTCCCCCCGGGGCCTCCCACTTCGTGCGACTTACGCACGGTTCTCGCACCGATCCGTTGCGAGAACCGTAGGTAAGTCGCACGAGGTCGTGGCCGGGGGTCGGGCGGTCGCGGCATCCGGTCGTGCTTTCCGCGATTACGCGAAACAAGTTCTGGCACAGTCCAATCCGATGTGGATGCCGGTGGCGAACCACGTGTGTACGCAAGCAGTCCCACACTCGTGAAGGAGCAGTTCCCATGCGCACCAGCCGCCTGACGATCGCCGCCCTGGCCCTCGCCCTCCCCCTGTCCCTCGCCGCCTGCGGCTCCTCGGACGCCGACTCGGGGTCCGGCGCGGCCGCCTCGAGCGCCCCGATGAGCTCGCCCGCCGCACCGAGCCCCTCGGAGTCGATGAGCGCGTCCAACGCCTCCATGCCCTTCGGGTCCGGCTGCGCCGCAGTCCCGGCCGACGGCGCCGGCTCGTTCACCGGCATGGCCAGCGACCCGGTCGCCACCGCCGCCAGCAACAACCCGCTGCTGTCGACCCTGGTCACCGCGGTCGGCGAGGCGGGCCTGGGCGAGACCCTCAACACCGCCAAGGACATCACCGTCTTCGCGCCGACCAACGACGCCTTCTCCGCCCTCGACAAGGCCACCCTGGACAAGGCGATGGCCGACCCCAAGGGCCTGCTCACCACCGTGCTGACCAACCACGTCGTCGAGGGCCGGCTGACCCCCGACATGCTCGCCGGTGACCACAAGACGCTCGCCGGCACGACCATCAAGGTCGACGGCATGGGCGAGGACTTCACCGTCGGCAAGGCCAAGGTCGTCTGCGGCAACGTGCAGACCGCCAACGCCACCGTCTACATCCTCGACGGCGTCCTGCTCCCCGCGAGCTGACCGCGCAGTCCATGATGGGTGACATGCCAGCTGCTTCCCCGGGTGCCTCCGCGTCCGGGGAGGCGGCGGCCTCCACCGCCGGTTCCTCCTCGCCCGGCGCCGAGCTCGCGGACCTGCTCCGCCGGTCGGCCCGGGGTGACGAGGCCGCGTTCGCGGCGTTGTACGACGCCACGGCCGCCCGGCTGTTCGGGCTGGTGCTGCGCATCGTGCGCGACCACGCCATGTCGGAGGAGGTGACCCAGGAGGTCTACCTCGACGTGTGGCGGCAGAGCGCCCGGTTCGACGCGGAGCGAGGCAGCGCGATGTCGTGGATGATGACGATCGCGCACCGCACGGCCGTCGACCGGGTCCGCGCCAGTGAGGCCTCGCGTCGCCGCGACGACGCCCACGCCGTGACCTCCCGCGACGTCGAGTTCGACACCACCGCCGAGTCGGCGCAGGCCTCCCTCGAGGCCCAGCGCGTCCGGCGGGCCCTCACCACCCTGACTGACGCCCAGCGCAGCGCGGTCGAGCTCGCCTACCTCGGGGGCTACACCCACTCCGAGGTGGCCCGCCTGCTCGACCTGCCGCTCGGCACCGCCAAGACCCGCATCCGCGACGGCTTGATCCGTCTGCGCGACACGTTGGGAGTTCCGGCATGAGCCCCGATCTGCACCACCTCTCCGGTGCGTACGCGGTCGATGCGCTCGACGACGCCGAGCGCACGTCCTTCGAGCAGCACCTCGCGGTCTGCGCCGACTGCCGCGCCGAGGTCTCCGAGCTCTCGGCCACCGCCCACTCGCTCGGCGCACTGACCGAGACCGCCCCGCCGCCCTCGCTACGCGCCTCGGTGCTCACCGGCATCGCCCGGGTCCGCCCGCTGCCGCCGCTCACCCAGGATGCCGTCGCGCCGGCTCCCGCGGCCGCCGCACCCGACGCGCCCACCACGCCCGGCGCACCCGACACAACCACCACGACCACTGAGGACGCTGACTCCGGTAGCGGCGAGGTCGGACCGGATGCCGGGGGCACGGTCGTGCCCATCGGTCGCCACCGTCGTCCCCGCCGCACGGCCTGGTTGGCGGCGGCCGTGGCTGCCGCAGTGATCGCCATCGGCGGGATCGTGTGGAGCCCGTGGTCCGACGACGCCGGCACCCGGTCGCCACTTGACCAGGTCACGGCCGCGGCCGACGCGCAACGGGTGAGCAGCACCCGGGGTGGTGTCACCACCGAGGTCGTCTTCAGCAAGCAGCTCGGCAAGGCCGCCATCTCGGTCAAGGGTCTGGCGCCCGCACCGGCCGGCCAGACCTACCAGCTCTGGTACATCGGGGCCGGTGGCACGATCACCTCGGCGGGGCTGTTCGCGGTCGACGCCGACGGCAGCGGCCAGGCCCTCCTCGCCGGGCAGGCGACGGCGACCGACAAGGTGGCGGTGAGCGTCGAGCCCGCCGGTGGCTCGCAGCAACCCACGACCGACCCGCTGGTGGTCCTCCCCCTCGTCTGACCCGACTCATTGCGGATAACCACCCCGACCGTCCCGACTGGTGGCGGGGCTGGTTGTGACCGAGGAGACAGCGCTGCCCGGTGACGCGCCGAGGACGATTGATGCATGGCAATTCCGCAGTCGACATCGCCACTCCCGACACCTGACCACGGCGACGAGACGCTCGGTCACACCACCGGCGGCCGCCTGGTCGGGCTCGCACCGGGCATCGCCGTGGCCTCGATCTGGGTCCCGACGCTGCTGCTCTCCGTCTTCGCTCCCGACATGGTGACCGGGTCGCAGCAGGAGCACCTGCCCCTCGGCGGCCTGATCGCATGGGTGTGGGCCGCCGCTGCCACCGGCTACGTGCTGATGGCCACCCACGCTCGTGAGGAGTCGGACGAACCGTCACGGTGGCTGGGCTTCGAGCTGTCGGTGCTCACGATCTGGACGGTCGTGGCCCTGGCCGGCATCTTCGCGCCCGAGCTGGTCACCGGCACCGACCCGACGCGCATCCCGCTGGCGGCGCTGGTCGCACCCATCGCCGGCCTGGTCGCGACCGGCTTCGTGGCGCTGCACGTGACCACCTCTCACCGCTAGGTCGACCCCGGTCGACCCAGGCCCGCGCACGCCTCGGGTCGCCGCCCCTGCGAGGCCTCCTCCTTCGGCTCTCAGGCGGTGAGGACCGAGGCGGCGACCGCCTCGAGGACCGCCACGTCACCGGCATACGGGCTGTCGGGCCGTGGCCAGTGGGTGACCACGTCGGTGAAGCCGAGCTCGGCGGCCCGCCCCGCCATGTCGGCGTAGAGGTCGACCGACTCCAGGGCGTAGCGCGGCGACGCGTCGAGCAGGAGGTAGCGGTCGAGCGGCCCGCGCTGGTGCTCGGCGCAGGCGTCGTCGAAGCGGGTCACGAGGCCGTCCACGTGGTCGAACCACTCCTCGACGGTGTCTCCCTTGCCGCCGTAGGTGGCCCACGCGTCACCGAGGCGGGCGGCGAGGGCGACTGCCCGTGGCCCGTTGCCGGCGACGACCAGTGGCACGCGGTCGCGCACGGGCTCGGGGAGGGTGCGGGCGTCGCGGGTGGCGTAGAACGTGCCGTCGTGGTCGACGTGGTCCTCACGCAGCAGCCGGTCGAGGAGGCCGGTGAACTCGTGGAAGCGGTCGGTGCGCTCCTTGAGCGGCCGGTCCTCACCGAGGATGCCGCTGTCGAGGTCGCCGCCGGCGCCGACGCCGAGCAGGAACCGGCCGCCGCTCGCGTCGTCGAGCGTGATGGCGTCGCGGGCCAGGACGTACGGGTGCCGGAAGTTGGGGGACGTCACGAAGACCCCGAGACCGATCGTCGAGGTGACCGTCGACGCGAGCGCCAGCGTCGGGGCGAACGCGAAGACCGGCGAGTCGGGCAGGCCGCCCCACACGAGGTGGTCGTAGGTCCAGGCATGGTCGAAGCCCAGCTGCTCCGCGGCCGCCCAGAGCGGCGCGGCCTGGGCCCAGCGCAGCTCGGGCACCACGACGATGCCGTGCCGGATGCCGGGCGGGGAGGTGGTCGCCCTCATCGCGTGGCTCCCGCGGCGCGGGGCGCCGGCTCGGTGAGTGGCAGGAGGGCACCGAGGTCGGCCCGGGTGCCGCTGACCCGCAGCCGGCCGTCGGCGAGTGCCTGGGCCCAGGGCTGGATGCCGGTGGCGAGGCGCAGCCAGGTCTCGGGGTCGGCCTCGACGACGTTGGGCGGGGTGCCGCGGGTGTGCCGCGGGCCTTCGAGGCACTGCACCGCGCCGAACGGCGGCACTCGCACCTCCACGGAGCGCCCCGGGGCGCGCACGCCGAGCTCCTCGAGGGTGTAGCGCACGGCGGTGCCCCGCGTGGCGCGGTCGACGCCGTCGGGGTCGGCTCGCCAGGCGGTCAGGGCCGCGCGGCCCGCGTCGGGGTCGGTGCGTCGGCGCGGCGGCATACCGGCATCGTAGGCGGGGCTGGTGACGGAGGGCGACGCGCGCGGGCCGGTGCCGCACGGCATCCGATGCGGCGGTTGGCCGTCGCTGGCCGTCGCCCGGGCGGGTCCCCGGTGACGCGTAGCCTGCCGGGGTGGGCGAGGCCGAGTTCGAGCGCGAGGGGTCGATGGTGACCGTGGTGCTCGACGGCCAGCCCCAGTCGGCGGTCGACCTGGACGACCCCGAGCGGCTCGACTTCGAGTACGTGCAGCACCTCGCCCTGTGCATCGACACGCTCGCCCCGACGGGGTCCCTCCGGGTCACGCACGTGGGTGGCGCGGGGCTCACCCTGGCCCGCTGGGTGCAGGCCACCCGGCCGGGGTCACCGCAGGTCGTGCTCGAGCCGGATGCCGCGCTCACCGAGGCGGTGCGCCGCGAGCTGCCGCTGCCGCGCGGGCACCGCATCCGGGTGCGGCCGGTCGACGGGCTGACCGGGGTCGCGGCCCTTCGCGATGCGAGTGCCGACGTCGTGGTCGTCGACGCGTACGCCGCCGGCCGGGTGCCGCCGGAGCTGTCGACGGTGCAGTGGTTCAGTGAGCTGGCACGGGTGCTGGTGCCGGGCGGGCTGATGGTCGCCAACGTCGCGGACGAGCCCGGGATGCGGTACGCCGCGCGGGTCGCGGCCGGGGCGCGCGTGGCGATGGGGCACGTCGCGTTCGTGGGGCTGCACGAGGTCCTCAAGGGCAAGCGGTTCGGCAACCTCGTTCTGGCGGGGTCGACCGGACCCCTGGACCTGTGGACGCTCCGGCGGGCCACGGCATCCGCCGGGCTGCCGACCGGGGTGCTGTCCTGGGACGAGATCGAGCGACGGCGCCCGGGGGCTCGGCCGTTCAGCACGGCCGAGGGCGACACGGCATCCTCACCGGAGCCACCTGAGCGAGGCGCCTGGCGCCGTCGGTGACGGTCAGGGCGTGGGGGTTGCGCGAGCGGCGTCCTGGCACTGGGTCATCGAGGTCGAGCCCGCGAACACGGCGTCGAGGTCGATGTCCTGCTTCGCGGCGACCGCGCCGAGCAGGCGGCACAGGTCGTTGACCTCGTCCTGGGACGCCACCGTCGACCCGTCGCCGGTCTGGACCACCAGATCGCTGACGTTGCTCGCTCCGGAGCAGGAGGCGAGCAGGGTCAGCACGAGCACGACGTTGACCCAGGTCGGCAGCCGGACGATCGGTGACTTCGCCGGGCTGGGGGCGTCGCCGGGGGCGTCGCCGGCGGCGGCGGCCGGCGGTGTAGACGGTGGGACGTTCGGTGGGAGTGCCTCAGACATGGATCCCCTCCTTCTTGCCGACGGCCCTTGCCGTCAGTCCGAGGAGTATGGCGTGCCGCGGCCGCTGATCTCGGGAACCTGGTTCGTCCTGCTCGTCGACCTCGAACCGCGAGCCGTCCCGGCACTCGCTGCCGGTGTAGGTGACCGTGATGCTGCGGCCGTCGGTGGAGATGTGCTTGTGGAAGGGAGCCAGGCCACGGGTGCACATAGTGGTGCCACAGGGGAGGTCCGGATGCTTCACGTGGTGAGCCACCCGGCCAACCCGGTCCACGGGCCGAAGCAAACCCCTGCATGCTTCACCCTGCGTGCCGGTCACGAGCGTGGCTCACGACATGAGGCAAACCCCTGGTTGCCTCGCGTGGTGAGCCGGTCTCGAGCGTGGCTCACGACATGAGGCAAACCCCTGGTTGCTTCGCGTGGTGAGCCGGGGGATGGCTCACCCTGTGAAGCATCCGGACGTCCCTGAACGTGGTACCTGGAAGGGCCGCCAGCGAGGTCCTCTCAGTCGACCCAGACCCGGGCGTTGCGGAACATCCGCAGCCAGGGGCTCTCCGCCTCGACCGGGCCGGAGGTCCACGACAGCTGGGCGTTGCGCGCGACCCGCTCGGGGTGCGGCATCATCGCCGTGAACCGGCCGTCCGGCGTGGTCACCGCGGTGAGCCCGTCGGGAGAACCGTTGGGGTTGAACGGGTATGCCGTCGCCGGCTCGCCGTGGTGGTCGACGAACCGGGCCACCCGCGCGACCCGGCCCGAGTCGCCGCGGGCCGAGAAGTCGGCGAAGCCCTCCCCGTGCGCCACCGCGATCGGCACCCGGCTGCCCGCCATCCCGGCGGTGAGGATCGACGGCGACTCGAGCACCTCCACGAGCGTCAGCCGCGCCTCGTACTGCTCGGACCGGTTGCGGGTGAAGCGCGGCCACGCCTCCGCGCCGGGGATGAGGTCGGCCAGCGCAGCGAACATCTGGCAGCCGTTGCAGATGCCCAGGCCGAAGGTGTCGTCGCGGTGGAAGAAGTCGGAGAAGCCCTGCGGTGAGCCGCTCGTTGAAGAGCACCGAGCGCGCCCAGCCCTCGCCCGCCCCGAGCGTGTCCCCGTAGGAGAACCCACCGCACGCGACCAGCCCGACCACGTCGGCCAGGTCGAACCGGCCGGTCTGCAGGTCGGTCATGTGCACGTCGTAGGTGTCGAAACCGGCTCTGTCGAAGGCGAATGCGGTCTCGACGTGGCTGTTGACGCCCTGCTCGCGCAGGATCGCGACCTTCGGCCGCACGCCGAGGTGACAGGTAGGGCGCCGCGACGTCGTCCGTGGGGTCGAAGGAGGGAGCCACGACCAGCCCCGGGTCGGCGTCCGCCCCGACCGCGTCGTGCTCCTCCTGTGCACAGGCCGGGTTGTCGCGCATCGCGGCGATCCGCGACGAGACCTCGTCCCACGCCTGGGCGAGGTCGCGCACCGACTCGTCGAGCACCTGCTCCCCCGCCACCGTGACGCGCACCCGCCGGCCGGATGCCGTGCGTCCCACCGTCGCGCTGACGTCGCCGAGACCGTGGGCGGCGAGCACCTCCTCGACGGCGGCGAGGTCGTCGGCCGGCACGCCCAGCACCACCCCGAGCTCCTCGGCGAACAGCGCTTCCACCGACGGAACGTCGAGCTCAACCCCAACGGCACCGGCGAAGGCCATCTCGCAGACCGCCGCCCACAGGCCGCCGTCCGAACGGTCGTGGTACGCCACTCCCGTTCCACGAGAACGGATCTCGGCCAGCGCTGACGCCAGCGACACCAGACGCTGGGGGTCGTCGAGGTCGGGCACGGCGCCACCGAACCCGCCGGCCGACTGGGCGAGGATCGAGCCGCCGAGGCGGTTCCTCCCCGCTCCGAGGTCGACGAGCAGGAGCGCCGACCCGTCGTGAAGCTGCGGGGTCCAGGTGCCGCGCACGTCGGGCAGCGACGCGAAGGCCGTGACCACCAGGGACACCGGGGAGGTGACCTGCCGCGTCTCGCCCGACACGGCATCCGTCCAGCGGGTGCGCATCGACAGCGAGTCCTTGCCGACTGGCACCGACACCCCGAGCTCGGGCAGCAGCTGCATCGCGACCGCCTCGACCGTGTCGTAGAGCGCGGCGTCCTCGCCGTCCTCACCACACGCCGCCATCCAGTTGCAGGACAGCTTGATGCCGGTCAGCCCGGCGACCGGAGCGGCGAGCAGGTTGGTCAGCGCCTCGCCCACCGCCATCCGGCCGGATGCCGGTGCGTCCACCGCCGCGAGCGGCATCCGTTCTCCGGTGGCCATCGCCTCGCCGGCGAAGCCGACGTGGTCGGCCAACGTCACCGCGACGTCCGCCACCGGCACCTGCCAGGGCCCGACCATCTGGTCGCGGTGGGTCAGCCCTCCGACGGTCCGGTCGGCGATCGTCACCAGGAAGCGCTTCGAGGCCACCGTCGGGTGGCGGAGCACGGCATACGCCGCCGAGCGCAGGTCCAGCCCCTCGAGGTCGAGCGACCCGCCGTCGCGCACGACCCGGGTGACGTCGCGCGTCATCCGCGGTGGCTTGCCGAGCAGCACCTCCATCGGCATGTCGATGGCGCGGTCCTCGTCGTCGCGGTCGTCGGGCCCGTCGCCGAGCACCAGCCGGCCGTCGTCACGCGCGACCCCCACCACGGCGTAGGGACACCGCTCCCGCTCGCACAGCGCCGCGAACAGCGGCAGCGACGAGGGCGCCAGCGCCACGACGTAGCGCTCCTGCGACTCGTTGCACCACGCCTCCTTCGGCGCGAGCCCCGACTCCTCGAGCGGCACCGCCGACAGGTCGAACCGCGCCCCCAGCCCGGCCCCGTCCACCAGCTCGGGGAAGGCGTTCGACAGCCCGCCCGCACCGACGTCGTGGATCGCCAGCACCGGGTTGTCCGGGCCCGAGGCTCCAGCAGTGGTTGATGACCTCCTGGGCGCGGCGCTCGATCTCGGGGTTGCCGCGCTGCACCGAGTCGAAGTCGAGCTCGGCCGCGTTGGCACCCGCCGCCATCGACGATGCCGCGCCACCCCCCATCCCGATCCGCATCCCCGGGCCGCCGATCTGCAGGAGCAGCGTGCCCGCCGGGAAGACGACCTTCTCGGTCATGTCGGCCCCGATCGTGCCCAGCCCGCCCGCGCTCATGATCGGCTTGTGGAAGCCGCGGCGCACGCCGTCGACGGTCTGCTCGTAGACCCGGAAGAACCCGCCCAGCCCCGGTCGGCCGAACTCGTTGTTGAACGCCGCCGCCCCGATCGGCCCCTCGATCATGATCTCGAGCGGGGTCGCGATGTGCCCGGGCGCGCCGTACGGCGAACTCTCCCAAGGCTCCTCGAGCCCGGGAAGGTGCAGGTTGGACACCGCGAACCCGGTGAGCCCGGCCTTGGGCTGCGACCCCCGACCGGTCGCCCCCTCGTCGCGGATCTCGCCACCGGCGCCGGTCGCGGCGCCCGGGAACGGCGAGATCGCCGTGGGGTGGTTGTGCGTCTCGACCTTCATCAGCACGTGCACGTCGTCGTCGCGGCCGGCGTAGCGGCTCGGCCCGTCGGCCGACTCGGGCAGCCAGCGCACCCGGCGCCCGCCGACCATCACCGAGGCGTTGTCGACGTAGGCGACGACGGTGCCCTCGCCCGAGACCTCCTCGGTGTAGCGGATCATCCCGAACAGCGAGCGCGGCTGCACGACCCCGTCGACGACGAAGTCGGCGTTGAAGATCTTGTGCCGGCAGTGCTCGCTGTTGGCCTGCGCGAACATCATCAGCTCGACGTCGGTGGGGTTGCGCCGCAGCCCGGTGAACGCCTCGACGAGGTAGTCGACCTCGTCGTCGGACAGCGCCAGCCCGTAGGCGGTGTTCGCCTCCTCGACGGCCACCCGCCCGCGCCCGAGCACGTCGACGTGCTCCATCGGCTCGGCCTCGCGCTCGTCGAAGAGCGCCGCGGCGTCGGCCCGGGTCGGCAGGGCGGTCTCGGTCATCCGGTCGTGCAGCAGGTCGGCCGCGGCCGCCCACTGGGCCTCGGTGAGCGGCTCGTCGGTGGCCAGGTGGTACTCGGTGACCCGCTCGACCCGGCGCACGTCGACCCCGCAGTTGTGCGCGATGTCGGTGGCCTTGCTCGCCCACGGCGAGAGCGTGCCCAGGCGCGGGGCCACGACGACCACGGCGACGTGCGCACCCGCGGCGTCACCGGCATCCGGCGGCCCGTAGGTGAGCAGCCGCTCGACGGTGGCCGTGGTGGCCTCGTCGAGCGGCTCCTCGCTCGCCACCCAGTGCACGTGGCGGGCCGAGACGGCGGTGAGGCCGGGCACGACCCGTTGCAGCCGGGCCAGCAGCGCGGCGGCGCGGAACGGGGAGAGGGCGTTGCCGCCCGGGACGGTGGTCAGCACGAGGTCGTGCGACGAGGCCATGGGTGCGGTCTCCCGGTCGGTGGAGCGGGGCGGATGCCGTGGCCAAGGTTACCGGGGTCGACGCGGCGCCCCCGCCCCACGTGCGCTTGCCAGCGAACGCCGCGCGGAATGTACCGTTTGGAACATGATCGCCGTGACCCGACGGAGCACCGCCCCTGCCGACCGGCTGTGGGCGGTCCTGTCCGACGTGCGCCGCTGGCCGCGGTGGCTGCCGACGGTGGATGCCGTGACGCCGCACGAGCCCGACCGCCCCGACGAGGTCGGCGCCTCCTACACCGTCGAGCAGCCCGGGCTGCCCCGCGCCGTCTGGACGATGACCGAGCATCGACGCGCCGGCCGCTCGTTCACCTGGGAGTCGGCGCGACCCGGCATCCGCACGGTCGGCACCCACACGCTGACGCCCGCGCGCCGACGGCAGCACCACGATCGCGCTCGGCATCGCGTGGTCCGGGCTCCTGGCACCGCTGGTCCGGCTCGCCCTCGGCCGCAAGAGCCTGGACTACGTCACCCGCGAGGCCGCGGCCCTCGACAGCACCGCGAAGGCCGCGGAGCCGGCGACCCGGTGCCTGAGGCGTCGCGGCGCCGGCGCCCGCCACGGCCACCGCCACGGCCGCACCCTACCCGCACCCCGGGCGTCGGCCGCCCGCGACGAGCTGCTCGGCCGGGCGGTCGCCTGGTTCGCCGAGCACGGCGTCGGCGACACCAGCCTGCGCACCCTCGCGGCCGGCATCGGCACCAGCCACCGGATGCTCAACTACCACTTCGGTTCTCGCGAAGGGCCTGCTCGGCGCCGTGGTCGAGGCGGTCGAGCAGGCCGAGCACGCCGCGCTGCTCGAGCTGGCCGCCACCTACGACGACCCGTTCGAGGCCGGCGCGGCGTTCTGGACCCGCGTCGCCGACCGCGCGGAGGTCTTCGCGCCCCTGTTCTTCGAGCTGTCGACCCACGCCATGCGCGACCAGCCGCACGCCGACGGCGCTGCGCACCTGGCTGCGCACCGGCTGGACCGACGCGATCCGCGACGGCTACCTGGCGCTCGGGGTGCCGGCCGACCGGGCCGGCACCCTCGCGCTGCAGTCACTCGCGATGGCCCGCGGCCTGCTCTTCGAGGTGGCCGTCACCGGCGACCGGGCCGCCGCCGACCTCGCCATGGCCCGCTGGACCGACGATGGTGCGCACGCGAGGTCGCGAGGCTCAGAAGGTCTCGCCGGTGAGCCGCTCGTAGGCCTCGACGTACTTCGCCCGGGTCTGCACCACCACGTCGTCGGGCAGCGGCGGCGGGGCCTCCCCCGACGACTTCGACCAGCCGGATGCCGGCGAGGTCAGCCAGTCGCGCACGTACTGCTTGTCGAAGCTCGGCTGGGCGTGCCCGGGCTCCCACTGGTCGGCCGGCCAGAACCGCGACGAGTCGGGCGTGAGCACCTCGTCGGCCAGCACCACCTCGTCACCGCGCAGCCCGAACTCGACCTTGGTGTCGGCGAGCAGGATGCCGCGCGCCGCCGCGATCTCGTTGCCGCGCTGCAGGATCGCCACGGTGAGGTCGCGCACCCGCGCCGCCAGCGCCGCCCCCAGCTGCCGGCCTCGACGACCGAGTAGGGGATCGGCTCGTCGTGCTCCCCCATCGGCGCCTTGGTCGACGGGGTGAAGATCGGCTCGGGCAGCCGGTCGCCGTCGACCAGCCCGGCGGGCAGCCGGATGCCGCTCACGGCGCCGGTCGCGGTGTACTCGCCCAGGCCGCCGCCGGTGAGGTAGGCCCGGGCCACGCACTCGACGGGGAGCATGTCGAGACGCTCGACGAGCACGGCACGGCCGCGCACGGCATCCGGCACGTCGGCGGTGACCACGTGGTTGGGCACGAGGTCCTCGAGCTGGGCGAACCACCACAGCGACAGGCGGGTGAGCACCTCGCCCTTGTCGGGGATGGGGGTGTCGAGCACGAAGTCGTAGGCCGAGATGCGGTCGGAGGCGACGAGCAGCAGCCGGTCGGGGCGCGGCTCGCCGCTGGCCGGGTCGACCGGGGCGTAGAGGTCGCGGACCTTGCCGGAGTAGACGTGGGCGTAGCCGGGCAGGTCCAGCGGGGCGTCGGGCATGGGCCGATTCTTCCAGCACCGGCGCGCACGTCGCCGGGACCGGTCTGGTGGCCAGACCGGTCCCGGCGGCGCCCTCCTGCGGCGTCAGCGGCACGGCGTCCGACCGGCTCAGTAGCGACCGGCGGCGGTGCGCTTGCTGAACTGGGCGTCCCACGTGCGCACCGCGGCCGCACCCTGCGCGGGCGCCGCCGCTCGAGCGCGCCCCGAGCGTCGTCACCGTGGGCTTGGACCCGGTGAACAGCCAGGCGTCGAACAGGTCGTCGAGCTGCTGCCCCGACACCCGCTCGGCCAGCGCGATGAACTGGGCCGTCGTGCCGGTGCCGCCACCGCGCTCCTGCCACCCACTGCCGGGCGATCTGGAAGAAGGCGTCGTCGCCCACCCGGTTGCGCAGCACCTGCAGCGTCATGGCGCCCCGGATGTAGACCGGGTCGCCGAACAGGTCGTCCTGCGGCGGCTGCCCGACGACGAACTGCCAGAACGGGTCGTCGGCCGGGATGTCGTTGTAGATGAAGTCGAAGGCGCCCTGCGGGGTGAAGAAGCCCTCGTGCTCGCGCCCAGATCCACTCGGCGTAGGTCGCCCAGCCCTCGTTGAGCCAGATGTCCTGCCACTGCTTGAGCGCCACGTGGTCGCCGTACCACTGGTGGGCGAGCTCGTGCGCGATCACGCTGTCACCGCCGTCGGGCCAGAAGTACTTCGAGTACACCGGCCGGGTCTGCGTCTCGAGGGCGAAGAAGAGGTCGTCCTGGTCGTCGATGATGGCGCCGACCGTGCGGAACGGGTACGTCCCGAAGGCCGACGACAGCACGTCGAGGATCTCGCCCTGCCGCGCCAGCGAGGCGTTGATCGACGGGCCGTAGCACCGGGTCGGCGAGCAGGTCGGGGTCGACCGCGTCGTAGACCGGGATGCCGGACGCCGTGCGGCTCTGCCGCACGTCCCACTCCCCGATGTCGATCGTGGCCAGGTAGCTCGACATCGGCTCGGGGGCGTGCCAGTCGAACCGGGTGCGTGTCGCCGCGGGTCGCGCTGGCCGGCGAGGAAGCCGTTGGCCACGACGCCGAGCCCGCGCGGCACCGTGACGTGGAAGTCGTAGGACGCCTTGTCCCTCGGGTGGTCGTTGACCGGGAACCAGCCGGCGGCCACGTCGGGCTGCCCCGCCACGGTCGCGCCGTCGTCGGTCGCCATGAAGCCGGTGCGCAGGCTGAACCCCTCGAGCGGCAGCAGGAACTCCTTCGGCACACCGGAGTACGTGGCTCGCACCCGGATCTCGCTGCCCGCTCGGATCTTGTGCTTCGGCGTGACGACGAGCTCGGCGCCCGTTGCGGACCCAGGTGGCCCGGGAGCCGTTGACCTCGAGGCGGCGGATCGTCATCCCGTCGAAGTCGAGGTCGAAGCGGGACAGGTTCTGGGTCGCCCTCGCCGAGATGACCGTGGTCGCCGACCAGACGTCGGATGCCGGGTCGTACGTGCCCGTGATGTCGTAGTGCCGGACGTCGTAGCCCCCGTTGCCGGCGAGGGGGTAGTAGCGGTCGCCGACGCCCGGGGCCCCGCCGTGAAGCGGCCGTGCCCGTGGCCGTCCGGCCGTCCCGGCCGTGGTCGTCTGCGCTCGCGAGTGGCGCGCTGAGCGTGAGTGCCGTGGTGGCCGCCGCGACGACTGACGCGGTCAGGACCGCGCGGGTGCGTGCTCTTCCATTCATCGTTCCTCCCCTGGTCACCCGCCCCGAACGACGGGAACGTTCCACGCTACTGCTGCGCGACGGCGCTTGCTACCCCTCCGCCGGCACCGCTGGCACCGCCGGCACTGAGGGCTCGAAGGCCTCGACGGCCAGCACGGTGGGCAGGTGCCGGGCGATCTCGTCCCAGGTCTCGCCCTCGTCGGAGCTGGCGAACACCGAGCCGCTGTTCGTGCCGAAGTAGACCCCGGCGGGCTCGCGCCGGTCGCCGCTCATGCCCTGGCGGAGCACCGTGAAGAAGCACGCCTCCTGCGGCAGGCCGGCCCGCAGCGCCTCCCACGACGCACCGGCGTCGCGCGAGCGCCACACCGCGGCGGCGGCATCCGGCGGGTAGCGGCCCTCGCGTGTCACCGTTGAGCGGCACGGTCCAGATCGTGCTGTGCGTCGTGCGGGTGCGCCCACAGCGGGAAGCCGAAGGTCGACGGCAGGCCAGCGGTGATGTCGTGCCAGCCGAGCCCACCGTCGGGCGAGCGCCACACCCCGTGGTGGTTCTGCTGGTAGAGCACGTCACCGTCGCCGACGGCCCGTTCGACATGGTGCACGCAGAACCCGGTGTGACCGTCGGATGCCGCCGCGGGGTGGGCGTGGCCCTCACCGTCGCGCGGGTCGGCGAGGTCGTTGCGCCGCTCCCAGGTCACGCCACCGTCCTGGCTGGCGAAGACCCCTGCCGCGGAGATGCCCACCCAGAGCTTCTCGGGGTCGGCGGGGTCGGCGACGATGGTGTGCAGCACGAGCCCGGCGGCCCCGGGCCCCCACTCGGCGGCCGACGGGTGGTCGGTCAGGCCCTTGACGGTCTCCCACGTCGCGCCGTCGTCGTCGCTGACGAGCAGGGTCGCCGGCTTGGTGCCGGCATAGAGCCGGGTGCCCACCCGGGCCAGGGACCACACCTGCGAGAAGCGGTCGCCGAACGGCGCCGGCGACTCGGTCCACCCGATCGACGCCGCGAAGTCCGGGTCGTCCGCGGCCCAGGCGTCCATCTCCCCCGAGGTCAGCCTGGTGACCTGCCAGGTGTGGCCGCCGTCGGCCGAGCGCCACACCCCGGCCCCCGACCAGTCACCGCCACCGCCGGCCCAGATGGTGCCGCTGGCCGGGTCACCGACGACGTGGTTGATGGGCCACCCGTCGCAGTACGGCCCGCGCACCGTCCAGCGGCTGCGACCCGCATCGCCGTCGAGCACGAAGGCCCCCTTGGTCGTGCCCACCAGCAGGTGAATTGCTCCGTCGGACATCGGAGGTCCCCTCCCCGAGACTCGTCCGCCCTCCCTGGCGCAGGGCGGTCCGATCCAGTGTTCCGACACCTGGGCGGCGCGGCAAGACCCCGGGCAACCGGGCCGGTCTCGTGGAGCTCAGCCCGTCGGCTGCGGCGGCGGCGCGTGCGGCACGTTCACCGTCGGGATGCCGTGCCCGGACCGGGCGATCACGGCCAGTGACGCTTCGCGCCCGGGGTTCGACTCCCGGTGCACGGTGAAGGCGGGCACCCGCACGTAGTCGCCCGCGACGGCATCGACCCAGCCCTCGATGCCCTCGCACTCGAGGCGGAGCACGCCGCGCACGACGTAGAGCATCGAGGTGTTGGAGTCGTGGTGGTGCCACCCCGAGAAGGCTCCGGGCTCGGTCACCACCTGACCCGCCCACAGGCCGGGCGCCTCGAACGCGCGCCGGCGCAGCATCCCCGACGTCGGGTCGGCCTCGAGCAGCTCGGCGTCGCGGATGACGCGGACCGGCTCGGGCGACTCCATCCGGCCACGCTAGCCCTCGCGACCCGAGCGGTCCACGGCCGAGGTGACAACGCAGCGTCAGCCCGGGCGCTGCATCCGCACGTCGTAGACGAAGTGGATGCCGGCATCCAGCGCGCCGTCGGGTCGTTGCGGCTTGTACTCGAGGTCGACCTTCGCGAACGCGAGCACGACCTCCTCGACGCCGCCGTCCGCTTCGGCGCTCACGCTCGTGGAGACGCTGGTGACGAGGACGTCGGTCATCGTGATGACCAGGTGGTCCTGCGCCCGGTCACCCGCCCTGCGGACCGTGATCGTCGCGTCGGGGAGGCGCTCACCCGTGGCGCACGCCTTCATCAGCAGGGGTGACGCTTTATCGAGGTGGTGGGTCAGCGTGAGCTCGCGGAAGACCGCCTTGCCGGCACCTGCACCGGCACCCGGCCCTGCGGTGCTGGTGTGCGACACCCCCCAGGACCACGCCAGGACGTCGATCTGGTCCTGGTGCGCCTTGTCGCTCGACTCGCCCTTGATGGCGCCGATGCGGGCGAAGATCGACATGGCCATGGCGGCCTCCTGCTTCTCGGCGATGGTCCGACCCCTCAAGGTCGTCCCCGCGGTCGGGCGCTGTCAACCACTGCCAGTGGTCGACTCAGGGCGCGCCCTCCTCGGGCAGCATCGACCTCTGGTCGAGCACGTAGAGCAACCCGAACGCCGGCAGGAGCACGACGGCCGCGACCGCCGTCGCCACGAGCACGGCGGTGATCGTGCCCGAGGGCGCCGCGCCCGCGGAGACGGTGAGCGACTCAGGGAGCAGGTAGTCCCACTGGGCGACGGCCCACGCGACGATCACCGAGCCCACGGCCACGACGGCCGCGAGGCGGGCTCCCCGGCGGGCGTGGCGCAGCAGCAGCACCAGCGCCCCGGTGCCGCTCACGACCGAGACGAGCACGACCGGCAGGGCACGGGAGGTGAGCCCGTCGTAGACGTAGGGGGAGTCGCTGGAGACCACGACGATCCCGACGACCGCCACGAAGCCGGCCGCGAACGCGGCGGCAGTGGCTCGACGCCGGAAGTACTCCTGCATGACGTCGTCGCCCAGCCGCCGCGCATCGACGACGAGGAAGAACGCCGCGAGGTAGGCGCACAGGCTCACGGCGAGCAGGCCGGCGACGACCGAGGTCGGGTTGACCCAGCTGCTCCACGGGTCGCCGGCGACTCCTCCCGCCGGCACCCGCCCGGATGCGACGCCCCCGATGACGGTGCCCAGGGTGTACGGCACCAGCACCGAGGCGATGGCGAAGGCGGCGCCGAAGTCGCGGCGGTCGCTGGTGCGCAGGACCACCTTGCGGAAGGCGAACCCCGCGCCACGCAGCACCACCCCCAGGGCCGCGAGGGTGAGCGGGACGAACATGGTGAGGGTGATCGAGGCGTAGGCCTGCGGGAAGCAGGTCCACAGCACCACGAACACGAAGATCAGCCAGACGTGGTTCGCCTCCCACACCGGTGCGATCGAGTGGTCGATGAGGGCCCGAGGCCGCTCTCCCCGGCGGGTGCCGCCCGCCACCAGGTCCCAGAAGCCGGCCCCGAAGTCGGCACCCCCGAAGACGGCGTAGAGGGTGATCGCGACGACGAGCACGACGGCGGCCGCGGTGCTCATCGGCCGCGCGCCCCGAGCTCGCCGACCACCTGGCTCGGGCCGTAGGGCACCTCCGCCTCGTCGAAGGCCCCGCCTTCCTCGTCCTGGTGCCGGAACCGCCGGCTCATCATCCGCAGCACCAGCACGGTGGTGACCCCGAGCCCCACGTAGAGGACCACGACGCCGACGAACGTGACCCAGACACCGGTGTTCGCGGTGGCGGCCGAGTCGACCTTCATCAGCTCCCAGACGATCCACGGCTGTCGGCCCACCTCGCTGACCGTCCAGCCGGCCTCCAGCGCGACCACGGCCAGCACCCCCGAGGTGGCGGCGAGGCGCAGGAACCAGGGGCTACCCGGCATCCGTCGCCTGAAGACCCAGCTCGCCCACCACCACAGGGTGAGCAGGAACAGCAGGGTCCCCACCCCGATCATGATGTCCCAGGCCCAGTGGGTGACGTTGACCGTCGCGTTCGTCGGACGGTCCTGTGCCGGAATCTCGTTCAGGCCCATCACCACGGTCGACGTCCCGGTGCTCGGGTCGGAGAGCACCGACGCGAGCCCCGGGATGGGGATGCCGCCACTCACCTCGCCCTGCGCGTCGAGGTGCCCGAAGAGGATCTCCGGGACGTCGCTGCTCGTCTCCGTGACCATCTCGATCGCCGCGAACTTCGCCGGCTGCTCGTTGAAGACCCAGCGCGCGAGCCCGTCGCCGACGCCCATCTGGATGGGGGTCGCGATGGCGGCCACCGAGAACCCGATGATGAAGCCCAGGCGGTGGTAGCGGTCGCGGCGACCACGCAGCATCCCGACCGCGTAGACCGACGCGACCATGAAACCCCCCACCATGTAGGCGGCCACCACCATGTGCGCCGCCATCAGCGGCATCGCGCTGTTGAAGATCACGCCGACCGGGTCCACGGCGACGACCGCTCCGGTGGAGTCGAGCGTGACGCCCTCGGGCGCGTTCATCCAGGCGTTGGCCGCCACGACCGAGACACTGCCGAGGATGCCGGTCACGGCGATGGGCACTCCGGTCCAGAAGTGCGCCCAGGGGCTCAGCCGCCGCCACCCGAAGATGTAGATCGAGATGAAGATCGCCTCCAGGAAGAAGAAGATCCCCTCGAACGCGAACGGCACCCCGAACGCCGCCCCCCACTGGCCCATGAACCTCGGCCAGAGCAGCCCGAACTCGAAGGACAGCACGGTTCCCGTGACGGCGCCGACCGCGAAGGTCACCGCCATGTAGCTCGACCATCGCTGGGCCAGCCGCATGGCGTCGCGGTCGCCGTGCCTGATCCCCCGGTAGTTCGCGATCAGCGCCATCACCGCCCAGGACACCCCCAACGGGACCAGGACGATGTGGAAGGCGAGCGTGAACGCCATCTGCGACCTCGCCCACGGCACCGGGTCGACCGCGACCGGGAGCGCGGCCGTCGCCAGGAGGTCGAGGGCCATCACGGGCCCTCACCGCCGGCTCCGTCGTCGTGGCTCATCGTGCTCGTCTCCTCCTGGGCACCCCCGCCGGCCGCGCCCGCCTGCTGCACACCCTGACGCCGACGTTGGCGCTCGGCATCGCCCGTGCGGGATGACCCCTCCTCCGGGAGTGACCGGAAAGGTCATTGGGTGGCTCTGGGGCACGCCAGGTTTCGGTCCTGGGTATTGGTGCCCGGCAGTCGACCGGTCATGACATGCCTGAGCTCGCGATCCCGGGCATGTCTCGACCCCTCGATCCGCGTCTCTTCAGGAGGTGATGCAGCGGGCGCGACCTATCGCGCGCCAAGCATCACCCGTTCGTGCAGCACGGTCGAGTGCGCGGGGTGCTGCGCCGGTGGCAACGGCTGACACCATCACCTTCTCGGCGCGAGGAGGCTTGGCCGTAGCCGATCCCATAGGCGTTCGATAGCCTCGCGCCATGGGCGCCAGGACCGTTGACAGTTCGGAACAGACCACGAACTACTCGACGTCGCGCCTGCGTGTCTGGCTGTGGGTGTCGGGCGCATGCCTTGTAGGTCAGGCCTTCTTCACCAACTACCCCGCCGGCTCCGAAGGCCAGCGCTGGTTCTGGATCCTCGCAGGTGTCGCCATGCTATGGCTGGTCGCGAAGCGGCGCAGCCGTCTTGCGCGTGCCTTCGTCGTCGTCACCTCTCTGCTTGGTGCCGTGGTTTTCGTCGCATCTGACCCGACCGGGGCGCACGCATGGACGCTCGCCGCGCTCTACCTGGGTCAGGCTCTCCCGTTGCTGACTCCAACGGTTCGGGCGCACCTCGACAGCGCCCCCGCGGTTTCCTCACAACTGCCGGTTGCGGCAGCCTGATCCGCCCCTCAATTGGCCGCTTGTGGTGCGTCCTGGTCTGATCCCGTACCTGGCCGCGGAGGCTGGAGGGAGCGCACAACGGCGACCTGCGGACCGAAAACCAGGACAGCAACCGAGCTGGGTTCCGGTCGGCTGAGATTCGGGCCGAGGATTCGGCGACCCTTCCGGTCGACCTCCGCAGCGCTACCGGAAACGACCGTTTCTGGGCATCCAGGTTCGCAGCCTGCAGACGCTCCGCCTGGCGCAGCGCCCGGCTCACCCGTTGCTCGGCACGGGTCAGGTTCACTCGCTCGCTCACAGCCAGCGCATGGTCACACGTCAAGAATGGTCGGGTGCCGCTACCTGGCAATCGGCATCCTCGACGAGTCGGCAGGGGTTGCCTTCATCCCGACCGGGGGCCATCGTCCATGGGGTCTCCCAGCGAAGGAGGTCGGGACATGAGCCTCTCGACGTCGCCCTTTCCGCCGATCGCCGACTACGCCTTCCTCTCGAACTGCCACACCGGCGCCCTCGTGGCCCCGGACGGGTCGGTCGACTGGCTGTGCGTGCCCTCGTTCGACGCACCGAGCGCCTTCGGCAACCTGCTCGACCGGGGGGCCGGCTCGTTCCGGCTGGGCCCGTACGGCATCAACGTGCCCGACCCAGCGCGCCTACGTGCCAGGCACCAACGTGATGACGACGACGTGGCACACCCCCGGCGGCTGGCTCGTCGTGCACGACGCGCTGACCCTGGCTGCGCGCACCGGCCCCGACCTCGTGACACCGCACACCCGGCCCCCTGCGGATGCCGATGCCGACCACCTGCTCGTGCGGGTGGTGGAGTGCGTGGACGGCTGGGCAGAGGTCGAGCTGGTCTGCGAGCCGGCATTCGACTACGGCCGCGCCCCGGCCGAGCTGGGCGCTCGGCCGACGACGGGCACACCGCCGACGCCTCCGGTGCCGGGCAGGTGGTCCGGCTGAGCACCGACATGGCGCATGGGGGTCGAGGGCAGTGCCGTGCGCGGGCCGGCACCGGCTGACCAAGGGTGACCGGGTGTTCGCCGCGCTGTCGTGGGCCGACGGCCTCGCCGCACCGAACGACGTCGACGACGCCGCGTCACGGATCGAGGACACCGATCCGTTCTGGCGCGGGTGGCTGGCCCGCGCCCGCATCCCCGACCACCCGCTGCGGCACCCGGTCGAGCGCTCGGCGCTCACGATCAAGGGCCTGACCTACATGCCGACCGGCGCCACGATCGCGGCACTCACCACGTCGCTGCCGGAAACGCCTGGGGGCGAACGCAACTGGGACTACCGGTACACGCTGGATGCGGGACACCACCTTCACCCTGCGGGCGCTGCACCTGCTCAACCTCGACTGGGAGGCCGACGAGTTCATGCAGTTCGTCGCCGACCTCGAGCCCAACCCCGACGGTGGCCTGCAGATCATGTACGGCATCGACGGCCGACGCGACCTGACCGAGTCGACCCGCGACGAGCTGTCCGGCTACGAGGGCGCTCGACCGGTGCGCATCGGGAACGGTGCCTTCGACCAGCGCCAGAACGACGTCTACGGGGCCGTGCTCGACTCCATCCTGCTGCACACCCGACGCAGCAAGCGCCTGCCCCGGCGGCTGTGGCCCCTGGTGAAGTCGCAGGCCGAGGGCGCCCTGGCCGTCGTGGCGCGAGCCCGACCAGGGCATCTGGGAGGCCCGCGGGGCACCGCGGCACTACGTGTCCTCGAAGCTGATGAGCTGGGTGGCGCTGGACCGCGCGGCCAAGCTGGCCGCCATCCGCGAGGACCCCGCGCTCGAGCAGACCTGGGCCGCTCGCCGCCGAGGAGATCCGCGCCGACATCCTCGAGCACGGCGTCAGCGACCGCGGGCGTGCTGCGCCAGCACTACGACACCGACGCCCTGGACGCCTCGACCCTGCTCGCAGCCCTCTTCGGTTTCCTCCCCGGGACGGACGAGCGGCTGCGGAGCACCGTCGACGCCATCTCCACCGACCTGACCGAGAACGGCTTCGTGCTGCGCTACGTCACCGAAGAGACCGACGACGGCCTGTCCGGCAAGGAGGGCACCTTCCTCATCTGCTCCTACTGGCTGGTCTCCGCGCTGACCATCGTCGGCGAGATGCGCCGGGCCACCGACCTCATGGAGCGGCTGCTGCGCATCGCCTCGCCCCTCGGCCTCTACGCCGAGGAGTTCGAGGTCGACCGGGCCCGGCACCTGGGCAACTTCCCGCAGGCGTTCTCCCACCTCGCCCTCATCGAGGCCGCCGGGCGGATCATCCTGGCCGACCGTCGCGAGGAGATGTCGGTCTGAACCCCGCGCCGCCGCACGGCATCCCGGCCGTGCAGGGGGCCGCGGGACGACCCGCAGGGTGCGTACCGAGGTGACGTGAAGCGAGCCACAGGACCGGCCCGGGCCGGGCCGCCGGGAGCAGACTGGGAGCTGGAGGCGCCACCGCGGCAGGCGGTCGGCGGGTGACGACACGGGACAGCTGGGCGGTCATGGGAAGCACTCGGGTCACCGACGTGCTCGTCGGCGGCAGCCAGGTTCTGGGCACCGTGCTGACGGCACCCGTCGGTCGGCGTCGGTACAACCGGTGGGGTGCCCTCGACGCCGAGGTCACCGACCCGATGCCGGGCGACGAGCTCGTGCCGCACCCGCAGCTGGGCTACACGCGGGCGGTCGAGATCGCCGTGCCACCGGAACGGGTGTGGCCGTGGCTGGTGCAGATGGGCCAGGGGCGCGGGGGCCTGTACAGCTTCGACGGGCTCGAGAACCTCGTGGGCTGCGACATCCACAGCGCTGACCGCGTGCTGCCCGATCACCAGGAGGTGCACGTCGGCGACCTGATCCGGCTGGGCCCGGTCGGCTACCCGTGCTTCCGCGTCGCCGCGGTCGAGCCCGGCGCGTCGCTGGTGCTCGTGGGTGCCGACCCGAAGCCCCCGCACGCCGCCGCGACCCCCGACGCACCGGGCGGGCTGGCGACCTGGCAGTGGCAGCTGCGCGCCGACAGCCGACGGCCGCCGCACGAGGCTGCTCAGCCGGCAGCGGCTGGCCTACCCACCCACGACCGGGATGCACGTGCTCTGGCACCTGGTCGAGCCGGTCGGGTTCGTCATGGAGCGACAGATGCTCCTCGGCATCAAGCGCCGCGCAGAGAACGGCCGATGACCGCACTGCACGACCAGCTACCGGCCGGCGACCCGGTCGCGGGGGGTCGTCCCCGTTGGCGATCGAGGTCGCCGACCTCTCGCGGTCCTTCGGCGACACCGCGGTGCTCGACCGGAGTCGACCTCGTCGTCGAGCCGGGTGGGGTCTTCGGGCTGCTCGGCCCCAACGGTGCCGGCAAGACGACGACCGTGCGCATCCTGACCGGCGTGCTGCGCCCCGACCGGGCGGACCGCCTGCGCGTGCTCGGCCACGACCTGCCGGCCGCGATCGCGCAGGTGCGCCCGCACATCGGGGTGCAGACCGACACCGCCCTCTACGACCGGCTCACCGGCCTGGACAACCTCACCTACTTCGGCCGGCTCTACGGCATGCCACGCCCGGATGCCGTGCGCGCGGCACGCGCGCTGCTGGACCGGTTCGGCCTCGCCGACCGGCAGGGCGACCGGGTGGGCACCTACTCCAAGGGCATGAAGCAGAAGGCGCTGATCGCGCGGGCGCTCGTCTCCGACCCCGAGCTGGTCTTCCTCGACGAGCCGACGGCGGGCCTCGACCCGGAGGCCGCGCACGAGCTGATGGCCTACATCCACGACCTGTCCACCGAGCAGGGGCACACGTTCTTCATCACCTCGCACCGCCTCGAGGAGATGGAGTCGGTGTGCACCCGGGTGGGGGTGCTGGCCGGCGGCCGGATCGCGGCCCAGGGCTCACCGGCCGACGTCGCCCGGATGCTCGTGCCGGAGGTGCGCGTGCGGGTCACCGCTCGCGCCCGGGGCGGTCCTCGACGACGGCCGCGATCGCGGCCCTCGACGGGGTGCGGGCGGTCACCCCGGTCGACGGCGGCGCGCTCGTCGAGCTGAGCAGCCGGCAGGCGGTTCCGGCCGTCGTGCGCGCGATCGCCGCGATGCCGGGCGACCTGCTCGGCGTCGCCGAGGAGCCGCCCACGCTCGAGGAGGCCTACCTGCGCCTCGTGCGCGCGCACGACGAGCCGGCCGCCGGGGGTGCCCGATGAGACGGGGCAGCGTGATCTGGACGATCGCCGCCAAGGACCTGCGCGAGAGCACGGCGACCAGCCAGGTGCTCCTACCGGTGGCGCTCGTCCCGTTCGTCTTCGTCGTGCTCTACCCGGTGGGGCTGCTGCTCGCCCTGCGCTCGATGAGCGCGGCCGACGCCCACGAGCTGATCGCCCAGATCCCGACCTCCGCCTTCCCCGGAACCGGCGAGCTGACCGCACAGGGGCAGGCCGCCTACATCGCGACCGTCTACCTGTTCGCCGGCTTCTTCCTCATCATCCCGACCATGGTGGCCGTCGTGCTGGCCGCCAACAGCTTCGCCGGCGAGAAGGAGCGGCACACGCTCGAGGGCGTGCTCTACACCCCGGTCAGCGACACGGCTCTGGTCGTGGGCAAGATCCTCGGCGCCGTCCTGCCCGCGGTGGTCGTGTCGTGGGTGTGCTTCGGCGTCTACGCGGTCCTCGTCAACGTCCTGGGCAACCCCCTGGTCGGCCACTGGTACTTCCCGACCCTCAACTGGTGGGTGATGATGCTGCTCGTCGTGCCCGCGGTGTCGGTGTTCGTCACCGCCTGCGTGGTGTGGGTCTCGGCCCGGGTCGGCTCCTACCAGTCGGCCAACTCGATCGCCGGCTTCGCCGTGCTGCCGCTGATCCTGCTCGTCGTCGGCCAGGCCACCGGCGTGATGCTCCTCGGGCCGGCCCTGTTCGCGGTGGTCGGTGTCGTGCTGGCCGTCCTCGACGTCGTCCTGATGCGCTGGATCATCGTCACGTTCGACCGCGAGAAGGTCGTCGCGTCATTCCTCTAGGCCCGGGACAAACGGCGCTCCGGGCGGGACACTCGGTGGTGCCCGGTGCCGCTGCCCGGGCGTCGGTGCCCCGATGGCCGGTGCCCCGATGGCAGGTGCCCCAGGAGGAGTGTCATGGACGTCAATGCCGCAGCCGACCGTCTCGAGCAGGCCCGTCGTAGCCTCACCGGGCTCACCCCCTTCTCCCGCGAGGCGACCGGGCTGACCGAGGACGAGGCCTGGGCAGTGGCGGCCGAGGTCGACCGGCGGCACGCGGAGCGTGGCCGGCACCGCACCGGCTACAAGCTCGGCTGGACCTCCGCGGCCATGCGCGAGGCGCTCGGCATCGACACGCCGAACTACGGGTCGCTCTGGGACGACATGGCCAGCGTCGACACCTTGCCCGTGTCGAGCCTGCGGCACCCCAAGGCGGAGCCCGAGTTCGCGTTCTGCGCCGACCAGCGCCTGTCCGGCGCCGAGGTGGATGCCGGCCACGTGCGGCGGGCGGGGCGGTGGGCCGTGGCCCTGGAGGTCGTCGACCCCCGCTGGGAGTCCTACGACTTCACCTGGCTGGACAACACCGCCGACGGGTCGTCGGCGGCCGCCTACTGCGTCGGGCCGTTCGCGGCGGTCGACGTCCCGCCCGAGGACCTGGAGCTGACGATGGCGGTCGGCGGCGAGCAGCGCTCGGGTCGCGGCAGCGCGGCGATGGGTTCGCCCGCCGAGGCCGTGGCCTGGCTCGTGCGGCAGCTGGCCGACCGAGGGGCGGCGCTCGAGGCCGGGATGATCGTGCTCACCGGTGGCATCACCGCACCGGTCGACCTGCGCCCCGGGCTCCGGATCGAGGTGAGCTCGCCGCAGCTCGGCCCGTGTCGGCTGCTCTGCGAGTAGGTCTGGGCCGTGCGTGGGTCCGCTCAGCCGGTGACGGTCGGTGCCGGCGGCCCGCCGAGGGGGGTCAGGTCGACCCCGCGCTCCGGCAGGGCGGTCACCGGCTCGACGATGTCGGCGAACCCCTGGGTGTCGTCGGCGCAGGTCGTCAGGTTCGCCGGCTCGTAGCCGCCCTCCTGGAAGTGGGTGACGGCGCTGCTGGCGACCCGCACCGACAGGGCGCGCTCGTTGCGGATGAGGCGCGAGCCCGCCGGAGAACGGCACTCGCCGCGGCCTTGCCGCCCAGCTTCGTCTTCGCCCCGAGGAGGAGGTTGTCGACCTTGTACATCAGGTTGAGCGGGTTGTGCCGGATCGGGTCGGAGCCGCTGGCGACGTAGTGGGCTGAGCAACGGCACGTCGAAGACGAGGCCGGCGGCGTGGGCCTCACGCGCCATCCACAGCAGCGAGGTGTCCGACAGACCGGTGTCGCGGTAGCCGCCACCGACGTCGGAGTGCGCCCCCTCGAACCACACCTGCTTGACCCGCGGGTCCTCCGTCGGGGCATCGGCCCGGTCCGCGGGCGCCTCCCAGAAGGTGGGGGCGAACTTCAGCCGCGTCTCGTCGATCGCCAACGCGTGCCGGGCCCGCAGCACCTGGCCGCTCAGCTGCACGTCGTGGAACCGGGGAGCCTGCTTGCAGCCCCGGCACGCCGAGTGCCCCGACCGTGTCGAAGACACCGAGGAAGCTCACCTTCACGGCATGGCAGTGGTCGTGCTTGAACTCCTCGACGCTGGCTCCGAAGGCACCCTCGGGCCCGTCGGTGCGCCGGTACATGTGCACGGCGGTGGGCAGCCGCTCCTCGACGAGGGACACCTTGGTGAGCAGCCCGACCCGCCCCACCATGCCGGCGACCGAGCGCGCCGTGTACGCACCCCGGCTGAACCCGATGATGAAGACCTCGTCGCCGGGCTCGTAGTTCTGCGCCAGGAAGCGGTAGCAGGCGATCACGTTGTGGAACAGCCCGAACCCGAAGGCACCGCCCAGCAGCTTGTCGGCCCCGTAGCTTCCGGCGCCGACCCCGCTGACGTAGTAGACGAGCTGGTGGACACCGCCGGTGGTACCGGGGTCGCTCTGCACCGTGCGCGCGATCTTCTCGACGTTCGTCACGGTCACGCTGTCGGGCTTGTTCCAGGTGCCGTCACAGCAGACCACCAAGCGCTTCATGCACCAGATGCTGACAGACCCGAAACCGCGGCACATGGCCCGATCGGGCCATTGCGTTCGCGACTCAGAACTGCCGGATGCCGGGCGCCCCGACCCCGTGTCGTCCACGGGATCGACGCCGGCGAGTCCTAGATTGCACCTATGGCAGACATCTTGTTGGGACTCTTCGCGATCGTTGCCGGAGTGGTCATGCTCTTCGCGGGGCAGTTCGTGTTGCGCTTCGTCCTCCCGATCTGGGGCTTCTTCGTCGGATTCGCCTTCGGGGCAGGGCTGTTCGCAAGCCTCGCGGACGAGCGCATCCTGGGCACCCTGCTCGGCTGGGTCTCCGGGTTCTTCTTCGCCCTGATCTTCGCCGTGCTCGCCTACCTCTACTACGCGGTGGCCGTGGTGCTCGCGATGGCCGGCTTCGGCTTCGCGATCGGCGCCGGCATCGTCGTCGCCCTCGGCATCGACTGGAACTGGGTCGCGATCCTGGCGGGTCTGGTGGTCGGCGCCATCCTCGGCGTGGTGTCGGTCATGGCGAACATGCCGATGATCGTGCTCGCCCTGGTGAGCGCCATCGGCGGTGCCGCCAGCATCGTCGGCGGCATGATGCTGTGGGTCGGCACCCTGAACTCCGCCGACTTCACCGAGCGCGCCGTCATCGACGGCCTGCAGGGCAGCTGGGGCTGGTCGGTCACGCTGCTGGTCCTGGCCGTCATCGGCTTCGTCGCCCAGACCCGGCAACGGCTGAACCGGCGTCGCACCATCAACGAGGCCTGGTACGTCGAGCGCGCCTGACCTGCTCGGGATGAGGCGTCCCCAGCGCCTCGGTGGAATAGCCGCACCGGTGTCGTGGCTGCATCCGGGGTGAGCGACCCTTCCCCCACCCTGTCCGTCCTCGACCTCGTTCCGGTCCGCAGCGACCAGAGCACCGCCGACGCCCTCGCCGCGACGCGCCGGCTCGCCCGCGTGGCCGACGAGCTCGGTTTCCGTCGCTACTGGCTGGCCGAGCACCACAACATGCCGGCGGTCGCGGCGACGAACCCCCCGGTGCTCGTCGCGATGGTGGCGGCGGTCACCGAGCGCATCCGGGTCGGCTCCGGCGGCGTGATGCTGCCCAACCACGCGCCGCTCGTCGTCGCCGAGCAGTTCGCCCTGCTCGAGGCGGCCCACCCGGGGCGGATCGACCTCGGCATCGGGCGCGCGCCGGGCACCGACCCGGTCACCGCGTGGGCGCTGCGGCACGGCGGCGGTGGCGTGGAGGACGACGCCGTGGCGCGCTTCCCCGAGTACGTCGAGACCATCTCCGCCATGCTCTCGCCCGAGGGCGTCGGCCTCCGACTCGCCACGGGCACCCACACCCTGCGGGCGACGCCGCGGGCGACCTCGGTGCCAGGGGTCTGGCTGCTGGGGTCGTCGGACTACTCGGCCCGGCTCGCCGCCGCCCAGGGGTTGCCGTACGTCTTCGCGCACCACTTCTCCGGCCGGGGCACCGCCGAGGCCCTGGCGCTGTACCGCAGCGAGTTCCAGCCCTCCGCCGAACTCGCCCGGCCGCGCACCTTCCTCACGGTCAACGCCGTCGTGGCCGCGACCCAGGAGGAGGCCGACCGGCTCGCCCTGCCGAACCTGCGGTCGATGGTGGCGCTGCGCACCGGGCAGCCGCTGCACGCGCAACAGCTGGTCGAGGACGTCGAGGAGAGCGGGCTCGATCACGCCACCGGCGACCTGGCCCGGCAGATGCTGGACCGGTGGGTGGTCGGCACCCCGCAGTCGGCAGCCGCGCAGGTGCGTGAGCTGGCCAGCACGTTCGAGGTCGACGAGGTGATGGTGCACCCGGTGGCCGGCGCCCTCCGCGGCACGCCCACCGACCGGTCTCCGGCGCGCGAGGAGACCCTCCGGCTGCTCAGCGCAGCCCTCGGCTGAGGCCCACCGGCCGGCGCGACCCGGGGAAGGCTCCCGTCGGCCGAGCCCGCTCGGGTGCACGCGCCGTGGTCGGGTCAGCCGGGGTCGGGCATGGACCCGAACCGGCGCACCTCCTGGGGCCAGCCGCATCCCTCCGCGAGCCGGCCGGCCCACATGGAGGCGGTCTCGTCGTCGGGCACGTCGACCACCGTGAGGCCGCCCAGGAACTCCTTGGTCTCGACGTAGGGGCCGTCGGTCACCAACACGGATCCGCTGGTCGCGTCGGCGCTGTAGACCGGCGCGCCCTCCTCGAGACCGCCGGCGAAGACGTACACGCCGGCATCCTTCATCTCCTCGACGACGGCCATGGCGAGCGGTCCGCGGCTGCGGAACCACTCCTCGGTGTGATCGCCCACCCACTGCTGGTTGAAATAGATGAGGTACTCGGCCACGACTGCTCCTCCTGCTCTGGCGAGGCCCGGCGGCCGCGCTCACCTACCCCACGAACGGCGAACGCCGATTGCGACACCGTTGTACCGGAAGAGCCTCCCGGATGCCGCTACGGCGTCGCGGGTGCCCCGAGGCCGGTGGTGTCACGTCGGCGACCGGTCAGGACGCGAGCTGGGCGATGATCCCGTTCACCAGCAGCCCGCTGACGCATCCTAGGAACCGTCGCGGCGGCCTGGGGGCTCGTCATACGGGCGACCCGCCCGCGCTGCGGCGTCGCGCCCGGCCGCCAGCTGGTAGGGCGAGATCCCGCCGGGCTCCCACGGCCCGGCGCTGCCCAGGGCAAGTGCCTTCGACGACTTCTCGGGGATGGCGAGCTCGCGCCGCAGCACGTCCACGGGGCGGTCGGCCACCGCGAACCAGTCGAGGGTCATGAAGTCCTGGCTGCCGGCGGTGAGGGCCCCGCGACGCATCGCGTCGGCGAGCCGTTCGGCCATCCCACTGCGCGCGAGGTGGCCCGGGTCGGCGTCGAACAACCCCATGCCGTGGCGCACCACGCCGGTCTCGAAGAGGCTGACCACCATCGCCAGCAGGCTGAACGCGCGGGGGTCGTCATTGGCGCGGGCGATGTAGCCGAACACCTCCAGCTCGCTCTCCAGCGCCGTGCCGTAGTCGGCCAGCACGTGCACCCAGTCGTGCTGGGCCAGCAGTGGCGGTGCCGACCCGGGCGTGCCCGGGAAGGCAAAACCCCTCGCCAGGTAGAAGTCGTGGACGCCTCGACCGATGGTTCCCGGCGCCAGCGTGGCGAGGTCGGTCCACCGGCGCGCGAGCTGCGGGTCGGACTCCTGGGCGACCCAGACCGAGTCCCGGAGCGGTGACTCCTCGGCGTTGCCCTCCGGGCGGTCCGGGCCAGGGATGAGGTCGCGCGGCAGCGTGGTGCCGAGGTGCCCCAGCCGGTCGAAGTCGGCGACCGCGAGGTCGAACCCACCGTCGGCGAAGGAGGCGGTCAGCTCGAGGAGCTGCCCGCTGATGCTGAGCTCCGCGCAGAACTCGTGCACCCGCCGCATGGCCGCCGGGTCAGGCGGGCGCCGGACCAGGGCACCGAGCGCCATCACCTGGCAGACCCGCTCCCGGAAGGCGGCGTTGCGGCGCTCCAACGCCTGGGCGAACTCGGCCGGGGTGATGGGCCGAGGCTCCGGGAGGTCCTCGGCGCCCGTGAGGGCCGCCGTGACCGAGCGCAGCAGCAGGTCCTGGAGCGGGGACAGCCCGGACGGCCCGCCCCCGACGGCCTGCACGAGCGCCCGCCAGATGTCGCTGATCTCGGCGGGAGAGGGAGGCGTCAGCAGTGCCTCGCGCTCCGCTGGAAGTGGCACGGGCATGCCCCATGATCGCCCGGCGTCGGCTGGATGCCGAGAGCCGTTCGCCTACGGCAGAACGCGGTCGTCCGGCGTCTGCGTGGAGTCGCGTCGCGTGCGCTCGGGGTGCTCGGTGCGGTCGTCGGACTCGGCGAGGATGGCGCGGGCCTGCAGCTCGGGGTCGGGGCTACCGGCCGCCAGCTCCTCCGGCAGGAGCTCGGCGCGGCCGCGGACTCGGTCCTTCTCAGGTCCTTCGCTCATCATCCGAACGTACTCGTCGGGGCGCCGGCCGTGGCTTCGTGGTGCGATCGGCTTCTGCCCGGAGGGTCAGCCCACGTGGGTGACGGTGACCCGGCCGTCCTCGACGTGCCAGCGCTGGTCGAGCCGGACGTTGTCGAGCAGCCGGCGGTCGTGCGAGACCAGCAGCAGCGACCCGTCGTAGGAGCTCCAGCGCCTCCTCGAGCTGCTCGATCGCCGGCAGGTCGAGGTGGTTGGTGGGCTCGTCGAGCACGAGCAGGTTGACCCCACGGGCCTGCAGCAGCGCCATCGCGGCGCGGGTCCGCTCGCCGGGCGAGAGCCGGCCGACCAGGCTGGTGACCTGGTCGGCCTTGAGGCCGAACTTCGCCAGCAGCGTGCGCACCTCGGCGGGAGCCAGCTGCGGGCATCGCCGCCTCGAACGCGTCGCCGAGCGGCAGGTCGTCGGCCAGCCCGGTGCGGGCCTGGTCGATCTCGCCGACCGCGACCGAGGCGCCCAGGCCGGCCCGGCCGGTGTCCGGGGCGAGCCGGCCGAGCAGCAGCCGCAGCAGGGTGGTCTTGCCGGCGCCGTTGGGGCCGGTGACGCCGATCCGGTCACCCGCGCTGACCTGCAGCGATGGCCGGGCCGAACGTGAAGTCGCCGAGGCTGCACCGTGGCCTCGTCGAGCGTCGCGACGACCGAGCTGGAGCGCGGGGCGGCGCCGATCGTGAAGCGCAGCGCCCACTCCTTGCGCGGCTCCTCGACCTCCTCCAGGCGGGCGATCCGGCGACTCCATCTGGCGCACCTTCTGGGCCTGCTTCTCGGCGGACTCCACCTGCGCCCTGCGGCGGATCTTGTCGTTGTCGGGGGACTTCCTCATGGCGTTGCGCACGCCCTGCGAGCTCCACTCCCGCTGGGTGCGGGCGCGGCCGACCAGGTCGGCCTTCTTGTCGGCGAACTCCTCGTAGGCCTCGCGGGCGTGCCGGCGCGCGACGGCCCGCTCCTCGAGGAACGCGTCGTAGCCGCCGTCGTAGACCGCGACCCGGCGCTGGGCCAGGTCGAGCTCGACGATCCGGGTCACCACCCGCGAGAGGAACTCGCGGTCGTGCGAGACCAGCACCACCCCGGCCCGCAGCGCCGCGCACGAACCCCTCCAGGCGTTCCAGCCCGGCGAGGTCGAGGTCGTTGGTGGGCTCGTCGAGCAGCACGACGTCGAAGCGGCTCAGCAGCAGGGCGGCCAGCGCGGCCCGGGCCGCCTGCCCGCCGGACAGCGACGTCATCAGCGCGCCCGGGTCGACGTCGAGGCCGAGGTCGGCCAGCATCGGCGGCGAGCCGGTCGTCGAGGTCGGGGGCGCCGCTGGCCAGCCAGTGGTCGAGGCTGTGCGCGTAGGCGTCCTCGGCGGCGCGGGCGTGGTCGCCGGCACCGAGCGCGGCGGCGGCCTGCTCCATCGCGGCGGTCGCGGCGGCGGCTCCCGTGCGGCGGGCGACGTAGTGCGCCGACGGTCTCGCCGGCGATGCGCTCGTGCTCCTGCGGGCAGCCAGCCGACGAAGGCGTCGCGCGGGCGCGGTCGAGACCGAGCCCGTCGAGCGGCTCGAGGTCGCCGGCGAGGATCCGCAGCAGCGTGGTCTTGCCCGCGCCGTTGGCGCCGACCACCCCGACGACGTCGCCCGGGCGCGACGGTGAGGTCGAGCGACTCGAACAGGGTGCGGTGGGCGTGGCCGCCGGCGAGGTTCTTGACGACCAGGTCCGCGCTCACCTGAGCGATCGTAGGTTCCACCCGGCATCCGGGCCCGACGCCGGTGGGTCCGGTGATGCAGGAAGGGCGCTGGAGCGCGCGCGGTGCATCACCCTCAAGCGTGGTCACGGGCTCCGGTGATGCAGGGAGGGCGCTGGGGCGCGCACGGTGCATCACCTCGCCGTGACAGACCCTGATCCCGAGGCCCCGGCGTCGACCTGCTGAGAGCGCGGCTCTGACCGCGCCGACCCCGGCAACCACCCCCCATCCGGGGCTATCGCCCCGGCACCTGCGGGCGGGAGACTGGCATCGCGCCCGCGCCGGGGTCCAGGGGGGCCGCGGCGCGACCGACGGACGCCGGTCCGTCGGCGGCGACCGGAGGCCGACGCACCGAGTCGATGAGGGAGCGCCCCCATGTCCACGACACGCACCGCGAACGTCTTCATCACGAACACCACGGACGGCACGGCCAGGATCGACCTCAGCCACCAGAACGATTCCAACGGAACGCAGTCGGGCTCGTGGCTGGCCCAACCGGGGAGACCGTCGGCCCCCTGGTCGTCATCTTCGAGACCGGCATCGGCAGCTACGGCATCCTCGACTGGTGGACCGTCAAGCTGGCGGTGTCCGACGGCTCCCAACCCGGCATCTACCAGAACGCCGGCAGTGCGGCCTTCCCGTACTGGAAGGAGTGCCAGCTCGAGCACTCGGACGCCGACCAGGACCTCACCTTCACCGTCGGGGTCTCGCAGTTCGCGACGAAGCTCAGGTCCGGCGGCTGCACCGACGGCATGACCCGGCTCGCGAACTACTCCCCCATCACCAACGTCTTCGTCCTCATGCTCGAGAACCACTCGTTCGACCACCTGTTCGGCCGGTCAGGCATCCCCGGGCTGACCGATTCCGCCTGCGGGAACGAGCAACTCCTACAACAAGATTGCGTACCCCGTGGGCCAGCCGGCACCGACGTCCATGACCTCGGACCCCGGCCACGAGTTCGCGGACACCGTGGAGCAGCTGGCCGGTGAGGGAGTGACGTACCCCCTGGGCGGCCCGTACCCGGCGTTCACGATGGACGGCTTCGCCGCCAACTACGCGACGGTGAAGGACGAGAGCCTGCCCGCGCCGACGGCCGACCACATCGGCGACATCATGCTCGAGTTCGACACCCGGGCCCAGCTGCCGACGTCGTACGCCCTCGCGACCAGCTTCGCGATCTGCGACCACTGGCACAGCTCGATGCCGGGCCCCACCTGGCCCAACCGGATGTTCGTGCACGGCGCCTCGTCGGCCGGGCTCGACCACAGCCCGTCGCAGGCCGAGATCCTCGAGTGGGAGTCGGTGCACGGCTTCGCCTTTCCCCACGGCAGCATCTACGACGCGCTCGGCGCCGCGAACCTGAGGTGGCGCATCTACAACGACAACACCGACGCCTACAGCGACGACCGCCAGAACGGGTCGGCGTTCGGCGCGGTGCCCCAGGTCAGCGCCCTGAAGGGGGTCACGCTGCTCGACATCAACTCGCTGACCCACTTCGCCGCAGACCTGCAGGGGCCCTACCCCTACCAGTACACGTTCATCGAGCCGAACTACGGCGACATCACGGCCGACACCTACGTCGGCGGCTCTTCCCAGCACCCGATGGACGACGTCTTCGGCGGTGAGGGCCTCATCAAGGCCACCTACGAGGCGATCCGCAACTCCCCCTTGTGGGCCACCAGCCTGCTCATCATCACGTACGACGAGCACGGCGGCTTCTACGACCACGTCACACCCGCGACGCTGGCGCCGCCGAACGACGGCAGTGGCTTCGGCCTCAACACGAGCCACTTCCCGTTCGACCTGTCCGGCGTCCGGGTGCCGGCCATCGTCGTCTCCCCCCTCATCCCCGCCGGTGTCGTCGACCACACTCTCCACGACCACTCGTCCGTGCTCGCCACCGTCGAGCGCCTCTTCGGGATGCCGCCGTTGACCGACCGCGACCGAGCCTCCGCGGACCTGACCGGGCTGCTCACCCTGTCCACCCCCCGCACCGACTGCCCGACCACGCTGCCCGACCCGGTCGCCGTCGCCCCGCGGCCCGTGCGCACCGAAGCCGCGCAGGTGGCCGACGACCAGCTCCCGATCACCGACGGGGGCAACCTGCCCGGGTTCCTGGGCGCGGCGCACAAGGCGGCCTACGAGACCTACGCGACCACCGCGGAGGAGCGCGCCGAGGTGGATGCCGAGTACGCCGCCATCCGCACGCGAGGCGACGCCCGCGCGTTCATCGCGAAGGTCGTCGCCAAGGCCGACCTCGTCAAGGCAGCCGGCGCCGGGCAGACCACGCCGTCGTGACCCCGCCGGCACCCTGCCGACCACGAGACCTGGAGGGCTGCGCCATCACGGTGACGACTGGTCTGCCGAGCCACCGTCAACGACGCTGAGCACGATGAGCGGGCTGTGCTGGAGCATCTCCGGGACGTCGGTCCGCCGCCACCGGCGGGCGGCCGCCTCGATGAACGGCCGTCGTTCGTCGAGGTCCGTGACGACCCGCGCCGTCGCCGGCACGTCCGCGACGACGGACTGCTTGAGGTGCACGATGACGTGCGGGTCGGCCGCGATGTTGTGGATCCAGTCCCGCGTGCGGTCGGCGCGCGGCATCCCCGTGATGTAGAGCCGGCCCTCGTCGTGGTGCAGGAAGATCTCGATGCGGCGCGGCTGCCCGGTCCTGCGGCCGGTCGTCGTCAGGTCGATGACCTGGCTCTGGTTCAGCGCGGCTCGGGTGGCGTCATCCACTGGGCTGTTCGCGTCCACTGCAGGGTCCTCTCGACCGAGACCGTCCCCACGGCTTCGGAGCTCGACCGCCGCGGGCGTGTAGCAACGAGAACAGGCGCGCGCCGCGCGTTACTCCCGGGCGGGCGTCGCGGTCAGTCGTCCATCGCCTCGATGCCGAGCTCGGCCAGCTCGCCCATGCGCTCCCGGAGGTGCTGCGACCAGCTCCGGCGGCGGAGGCTCCCAGCCGGTGACCTCCTCGACGACCCGCAGCGGCTCGGTGGTGCGGTAGGACCGGGTCGGGTTGCCGGGGAAGCGCTTGTCGGTGACGTTCGGGTCGTCCTCGATCGTGCCGAGCGGCTCGACCCGGTAGACCCGTGCCGGCCCCGTCGCCGCGAGCCAGCTCGGCAGCCAGCGGCGCGCCCTCGCGGCTGGCAGTCAGGTAGATGTGGTTGGACCGGCGCCCGGAACCGTAGTTCGAGCGCCAGCCCGGCGTGAGCAGGTCGCCCGGCCGCTAGGTCGGCCCTGGTGCCGTGGAAGAACGGGCCCGGGTCGTCGACCACGCGCGGCGTGGGCGGCGGGTCGCGCAGCAGGCTGTCGAGCCGCTGCAGGAGCACCGACGACCCGGCTGCGTCCCTGCGGCGCCCGCGGGTAGCGGCGTCAGCACGTCGACGACGACGGGCGTGGCCCGCGTGGCCGCGGCCGTGATCACGTACTCGGCGACCACCGGGTCGTCGCCGCGGGCCAGCTCGGCCGCCCGCGCGGCATGGGCGGCCGGCCCCAGGATGTGGCCGCACCTGCGTCGCCTTGGCCAGCGGATGCAGGTAGGCCGCCGCCGCGGCGGCTCCGGCGGCACTGGCGGCGTGGCCGGCCGCCGGGGTCGGCGGCCTCCTTCGCGGCGCGGTGCGCGTCGGTCGACGCGACGCGTTGCAGGCGCGACCGGGGCGCCCCCTCGGCGAAGACCCGCGCGGCGTCCAGCGCGGCCGCGGGGCGTGGGTCGTCGGGGCTCGCCCTGGTGAAGATCACGAGCGCCGGTGCGGCGCAGGCCACGGCATACGCGGCGACCGCCCGCAGCTCGTCCGTCGTCAGCTCGAAGTCACCTGAACCTGTCGGCATCCCCGCCATGGTGGCACCTGGCCGGGCCCGTCGGGGGGCGCAGGGACCGCCTGTGTCTCAGGTGGCCCCGAAGCGGCGGCGGCAGTCGGAGTCGAGGGTCCAGGAGCCGTCGGCGGCCAGGGAGGCGACCGCCAACGGGGCGAGGTAGTGGATGACGCCGTCGGGGAGGCGGGGAAGGGCCGTCAGCTGACCGTCGACGGTCTCGCTGGGCCAGATGACGTCGGCGGTCGCCGTGCGGGCAGGCACCAGCCAGTAGTCACCCGCCCGGTAGTCAGCGGCTGCCGCCCCCGGGGTGGGGGCCGGGAACTGCACGCTCACGCCGTCCTCGAGGTCGATCCAGAGGTCGTCGTCAAGGGTCGCCTGCTGCACGATGACCGCGCCGTCGTCGGCGAGAGCCACATCGCTCGCGCCGTGGTCCCAACGGCGGAGGATGGGGTGCAGCTCCGGCCTGCTGCCCGTCGCGTCGGCCGCACCCGTCAGCACCACGCTGCCGACCTCGATGTCGATCGTCTCGACCGTGAGGATCGGGGCGCGCACGCCGCGCATCGTGCTCGCGTCGTCGACGAGCTCGACCAGGTCGCCCGGTCCGAGCGCCGTGCCCAGGTCGTGCCGCGGGCTGCGGAGCTGGAGGACGACGAGGCCGTTCAGCACGGAGTGGCCCACCACGGCGAACGAGGTCGAGCCGTTGTCGCGCGACCACGTGAAGGTGGCTCCGGCGGGCTCCGAACCCACGGGCGCCGCATGGCCACCTCGGTGGATCTCGACGCGGTAGAGACGGTTCTCGGCACCGCGGTAGCCGGCACCCGGCGGGGTGAGGTCCGGCGCCGACCCCACGCCACGGGCTCGCGCCCGAAGCAGCGGATGTCGGTCGCGCACCAGCCCGGCGACGTCGCCGCAGGTCGGTGCGTCACCACCCGCGACCCTGACCTGCCATGCCAGCTCGGCGCGGGTCGTCGTGTCGGAACCCCCGAGAGCAACCTCGAGGATCTCGGGCTGCTCGTCCGCCGCTACGTGCCGCTCCCACACGTCGAGGTAGACCAGCACCGCGCCCTGGCCGCGCAGTGCCTCGATGGTCGAGTGGTCGTCGAAGGGGTAGCCCACCTGCTCGCCGTACGTCAGCCAGGAGTCGCACTCGGCGAGCAACCCGTGCACGTAGTAGCGGCCCTGTCCGATGAGGAGGTCGCCACCCGCGAGCTTGGCGTCCAGCGCTGCGACCCGCTCGGCCGACAGGGGGCGACCCAGGTCGTCGGTCAGCGTGGGTACCACCGCAGGGTCACTGACCAGTGCGAACCCGCACGCATCGGCAGGGCCGGCATGTGGCCCGAGCAGGTCGGCCACCACGGTGCGCAGGTGGTGCCGCGAGATGGCGACCTGCTCGTTCCAGTCGGCATCCGTCGGCACCCGCCCCTGCTGTGCCAGGACCCGGGTGAAGTGGTGGAGCGGGTCGAAGCTGGCCCGACTGATGTCGCCCTGCATGGCTGCTCCCTGCGGTGTGCGGACGACTGCACAGTAGGCCTCAGGGCAGCGTGAAGGCGAGCTCGGTGACCTCGACCCCCCGCCAGGTGACGGATGACGGCTGCTCGTCGACCGGCTGGAAGCCGGCCTTCTCCAGCACGCGACGCGACCCGTGGTTCGTCCCCGGCGACGCGGGCGCGCAGGGGTCGCTCGGTCTCGATGGCGAGGTACTGGCGCAGGGCCTCGGTGGCGATGCCGCGCCCCCAGCGGGCCGGGTCGATCCAGTAGGTCACCTCCCGCTGGCCGTCGATGCTGAACGACCCGATCGTCCCGGCCAGCTGCCCCTCGTGCACGACGGCCCGGATGAGCACCGACTGGTCGGCTCGGATCCTGCGGTAGTGCGCGTCGAAGGCGGCCCGGTCGGCGGGGTCCTCCCGGGTGAACACCGCCATCCGGAAGGCTCGTGGGTCGCTCTCCCACGCGAACACGGAGTCGAGGTCGGCGTCGTCCAGGGCACGAAGCGTGGTCGTCATGGGTGACGACGCTACGGCTGGCGACCGACAGCCGGGCCGGGTGCCGGTTCTTCGGGCACGCAGCGCGGGCCGCCCGTCGCCGTCGGACCTGGATAGTCCTCTGGCGGCGGGCGGCCCGGGCTGTGCAGGTGGTCGGCGAGCCGACCTCCTCGTCGCTGGTCAGTCCTCGTCGCGGTCGCGGTCGCGGCGGGTGGAGAACCGCTCCATCTCGAACCGCACACCGTTGGATGCGGTGGCGCCCTTCGGGGTCACGGTGACCAGGACCTTGGACTCGTGGCCGTACCAGCGCACCCGGAGGTTGGACCGGTCGTCATACCGCGACGGCAGCGGACACCCGGTTCGTCGGCGGCACGACGACGACGATCCGCGTGGTGCTCCACGACAGGGCCTTCGCGGTGGCCGATCCGAACTTCACGACGCCAGGGGTGCCGAAGCCCTTGCCGGTGATGGTCACCCGGTCGCCGACGTGTCCCTCGTACGTCGACAGGCGGTTGATGGATGCCGGTGACGGCGACGGCGGGACCGTCACGGTGACCGTCAGCGCCACGTTGCCCGAGGTGCTGGAGGTGAACAGCGCCGCGTTGGTCGGGGTGAACACCGCGTGGTAGCTGTAGGTGCCCACGGGGATGTTGGTCAGCTGACAGCGCCGCCGATGCCGGAGGCCAGCGGTGGCGGTACCCAGCGAGGTGGCGCCGTTGAAGAACTGCACGGTGCCGGCTGCACCGGCACCGGTGACCGTCGCGGTCAGGGTGCGCGCTGCCGGAGCAGTCGCGGTGGCCGTCGCCGGCGACATCGCCAGCGAGGTGGTGGTGGTGACCTGCACCGGCGGAGCAGCGGTGACGGTCAGCGCCACGTTGCCCGAGGTGCTCGAGGTGAACAGCGCCGCGTTGGTCGGGGTGAACACCGCGCGGTAGCTGTAGGTGCCCACCGGGATGTTCGTCACTGACAGGCCGGCGGTGCCGGAGGCCAGCGGGGTGCTACCCAGCGAGGTGGCGCCGTTGAAGAACTCCACGGTGCCGGCCGCACCGGCACCGGTGACCGTGGCGGTCAGGGTGCGCGCTGCGGGAGCAGTCGCGGTGGCCGTCGCCGGCGACATCGCCAGGGAGGTGGTGGTGGTGACCTGCACCGGCGGAGCAGCGGTGACGGTCAGCGCCACGTTGCCCGAGGTGCTGCGAGGTGAACAGCGCCGCGTTGGTCGGGGTGAACACCGCGTGGTAGCTGTAGGTGCCCACGGGGATGTTGGTCACTGACAGGCCGGCGGTGCCGGAGGCCAGCGGGGTGCTACCCAGCGAGGTGGCGCCGTTGAAGAACTCCACCGTGCCGGCCGCGCCGGCACCGGTGACCGTGGCGGTCAGGGTGCGAGCTGCCGGAGCAGTCGCGGTGGCCGTCGCGGGCGACATCGCCAGGGAGGTGGTGGTGGTGACCTGCACCGGCGGAGCAGCGGTGACGGTCAGCGCCACGTTGCCCGAGGTGCTGGAGGTGAACAGCGCCGCGTTGGTCGGGGTGAACACCGCGCGGTAGCTGTAGGTGCCCACGGCGATGTTGCTCAGCGACAGCGTCGCCGAGCCGGCAGCCACGGTGCTGGTACCCAGCGAGGTGGCGCCGTTGAAGAACTGCACGGTGCCGGCTGCACCGGCACCGGTGACCGTGGCGGTCAGCGTGCGCGCTGCCGGAGCAGTCGCCGTCGCCGCACTAGGAGCCATCGCCAGGGAGGTGGTCGTGGTGACCTGCACCGGCGGAGCAGCGGTGACGGTCAGCGCCACGTTGCCCGAGGTGCTCGAGGTGAACAGCGCCGCGTTGGTCGGGGTGAACACCGCGTGGTAGCTGTAGGTGCCCACGGCGATGTTGGTCAGCGAGAGCGTCGCCGTGCCGGCGGCCACGGTGCTGGTACCCAGCGAGGTGGCGCCGTTGAAGAACTGCACCGAACCGGCCGCACCGGCACCGGTGACCGTCGCGGTCAGCGGTGCGAGCTGCCGGAGCAGTCGCGGTCGCCGCACTCGGAGCCATCGCCAGCGAGGTGGTGGTGGTGACCTGCACCGGCGGAGCGGCAGTGACGGTCAGCGCCACGTTGCCCGAGGTGCTGGAGGTGAACAGCGCCGCGTTGGTCGGGGTGAACACCGCGTGGTAGCTGTAGGTGCCCACGGCGATGTTGGTCAGCGAGAGCGTCGCGAGCCGGCCGCCACGGTGCTGGTGCCCAGCGAGGTGGCGCCGTTGAAGAACTGCACCGAACCGGCCGCACCGGCACCGGTGACCGTCGCGGTCAGCGTGCGCGCTGCGGGAGCAGTCGCGGTCGCCGTCGCCGGCGACATCGCCAGGGAGGTGGTGGTGGTCACCTGCACCGGCGGAGCGGCAGTGACCGTCAGCGCCACGTTGCCCGAGGTGCTGGAGGTGAAGGCCGCAGGAACGGTCGGGGTGAACACCGCGTGGTAGCTGTAGGTGCCCACGGCGATGTTGGTCAGCGAGAGCGTCGCGGTGCCGGCCGCCAGCGTGCTGGTGCCCAGCGAGGTGGCGCCGTTGAAGAACTGCACCGAACCGGCCGCACCGGCACCGGTGACCGTCGCGGTCAGCGTGCGCGCTGCCGGAGCAGTGGCGGTGGCCGTCGCCGGCGACATCGCCAGGGAGGTGGTGGTGGTCACCTGCACCGGCGCGGCGGCGACGGTGATCGTGTACTGGGCGCTGCTGGCCTGACCAAGCGGGTCCTCACCGCCGATGTTGGTGAACACGTTGTAGGTGTAGGTACCCGCAGTGGCCGGCGCCGTCATCGAGGCGGTGTAGCTCAGCGCTCCCGAGGTGTTGCCGCCATTGGTCGTGCCCGTGCCCGCGGTGACCGGAACGATCGCGTAGCCGCTGTTCCCGCCCCCCGAGTACGCCGCCATGCCGACCGCAACGGTGTACGCGGCACCGGGTGCCGGAGTGGTGGTGCTGGGCCGGGCCGTCGTCGAACCCCCGGCGGCGTGGCAGACGGAGCAGTCCCTGTTCCGGCTGGGCGTCGCGTCCGAGACGGTCGGGTGGATCGTGGCCACCATTGTCACGACTGTCAGTCCTGCTGCCAGCACCGCGACCTTCGAGATCGATGCCCGTTCCAAGCCAAACAATTTCACGGTTTCCTCCAGGGGATTTCGACTGCGTTTGAGCCATACGCACAGGTCCCCTGCAAACCCGGACACGCCTCTGTTGTCCGACCAGCGTCTCAGGATCGTGTGGTTCCGCCATCCCTCGAAAGGCACACGGAGGGCACAGGAGAAGTCGCCGAGGTGTCCGCTGGACCTATACCTCCGGGGGCATCCCACAGTCCTGCCGGCCGTGGTCCCACCCCGCGGTAGGTGAGGCGACGGTGCCCGCGCCACTCGGTGAGACCTGCGCAAACGCCGCCGACCGCCTGGGGGGAGCTCCATATCTCGCCGCCACGGATGAGCCGGGCCGCACACCATGTGCACCCTTGACGACAGGTACAGCGCGGCCAATGGTCATTTCTTGGCAAAGTCGGGTGTGACAAGCGACACCACCACTACGACGCCACCGTGGGTGGTGTCATGTTTCGCCACCTTTCAGGGACGTCCACCACCTCGCCCCGCAGTGGTCGGGTCGCGACGCGGTCGAGGTGCTCCTCGTGCCGCCGGACTGCGTTGTCCGGGGGGCCGGACGGGATCGGCGTGCGGGGTGGCCGTGTGTCCTCCTCGACCCGTTGTGGCGGATGCGCCGCCCGCCCGTGCGCCAGACTGGGGCCGGCTCCCACGACGGAGGTACGCAGTGACGACGGAGGTACGCCATGACGGTGGCACCGCAGCAGCCGCCCCCTGAGGCCGCGACGGACGACGGGCTGGTCTGGCACTACACCGACGGGCCCGGGCTGCTGTCGATCCTGGCCGGAAACGTGCTGTGGGCCACGGCATCCGGCTACCTCAACGACACCTCGGAGGTCGAGCTCGGCAACCGCCTGCTCCTCGAGCGCTTCGCCGCGCTTGCCGACGCGCGGCATCCGGTCTTCTCCGCCCTGCGCGACCGGCTGGCCGAGTCCGACGCCAAGCAGGGTCCCTCGCCGGGCTGGTTCTTCATCCTCAGCGCCTCCGCGTCGCCCGACTCCCTGGCGATGTGGCGCAGCTACGGCGGCCGGGGCGAGTCGTACGCCATCGGGCTCGACCCGGCGGTCGACCTCGCGGTGCTCGTCGACGACGTCACCGTGGCCGACCGGGTGCTCATCCGGCAGCAGGCCTGGATGCCGGTGCGTTACGACCGGGCCGGGCAGGACGCGTTGATCGACGCCGTCTACGCCGAGCTGCCGGACGACCTCGACGCGGTCGCGACGCTCGACGAGCGGGGTGACGCGTCGACGACCGACTACCTCGACGCCGTGGCCGACACCCTGCAGGCGGCCGAGCAGGCGTTGCTGCTCATCAAGCACCCTGGCTTCCGCGAGGAGCAGGAGACCCGCCGCACCACGGTCGTCTTCGGTGAGGGCAGCAGGGCGCAGACCCTCACCGGCCTCGCGAGGTTCCGGCACACGGCGTACGGCATGGCGCCGTACCTGCGGCTCACCGGCGCCTCGGATGCCGCGCGCGGCCCGGTCACGCCGGTGCCGGGGCCGCTGCCGATCCGGGCGGTGGCCGTGTCGCCGACGCCCAACGGCGAGGCCGCGGAGGAGTCGCTCAGGGCGTTGCTGGCCGGCCACGGGATGCCGGACGTGCCGGTGCGGCGATCGGGCATCCCCTTCCGCGGCTGACCGGGGCCTCAGCTCGGGCGCCACTGGTTGGCCCGGACGTTCTGGCCGGCGAGGCGGGCTGTCTCGGCGACGCGCTGGGCGCGGGTGGCGGGCCGCTTCGCCTGCACGATCCACTCGAGGATCCCCCGTCGAGCCGATGGGGGGAAGGCGTCCCAGTTGACCCGTGCCCCAGCAGTCCCGGCCAGTGCGGCGACCAGGTCGTCGGGTTCGACCAGGTTCTCGACGTCGTCCAGCCGGGACCAGGCGCCGTTGCGCATCGCCTCGGCGATCACCCGCTCCCCGGGCTCGGTCATCAGGCCCAGCCGGCGAAGCTCCTCCACCCGCTTCTTGTTCGGCCCGGACCACGCGCTGGCGGGCTTGCGGCGCGAGAAGTAGAGCATCGTGCGCTCCGAATCGAGCTTGCGCGGCAGGCTGTCGACCCAGCCGAAGGCCAGGGCCTCGCTGACGGCGTCGTCGTAGGAGACGCGGGGACGCCCGGTCGCGGCCTTCCACGACACCAGCCACACTCCCTGGGTGCCGGCATGGTGCTCCGTGAGCCAGGCTCGCCACTCGGCGCGGGTGAGCGGATGCGTGCGAGGGGCGGAGTCGAGGCTGGTCACGGCCGGCCGCTGCTCGGTGCGGCCGAGCGCTCATTCAGGACCGGCGGCGGGGCGGGGCGCCGACCCATCAGCGGCGCGAGACCCGTCCGCGCAGGGCGACGAAGGCCAGGGTGTGGCTGACGGCGGCCACGGCGAGGATGGCGAGCAGCCCCTGCAGGAGCGGCGTGGCCTGCCAGCCTCCCGGTCAGCAGCGAGCGCAGCGCGGCGAGCACGTAGGTCACCGGGTTGTAGGTGGCCACGGTGGACAGCCAGCCGGTCAGCGCCTCCTGGGGCAGGAAGGCCGTGGTCAGGAAGGCGAACGGGAAGAACAGCAGGAAGCTGGAGTTGACCGCTGCCGGGTTGCCGGTCTTGAGCGCGATCGCGTAGGGGAAGCCGGTGAAGGCCAGCCCCCAGAGGCCGGCGAGGAGCAGGAACAGCAGGGCACCCGGGATGCCGGTGGAGAAGCTCACGCCGACGACGGCACCGAGGATGAGCACCGGGATCGACAGGGCGATCACGAGCGTGAAGTCGGCGACCATCAGCCCCAGCAGGAGCGCGGGTCGGCTCATCGGGGTCAGCAGCAGGCGGTCGAAGTAGCCGTCGTTGATGTCGCGTCACCAGCGCGCTGGCCCGCGAGACGCCGGTGACCGCGAAGATGATCGCCACCGGCAGCTGGAACGCCTTGAAGTCGGTGATGCCGGCGGCCTCCGCCACGTTGGACAGCGACCCCACGTTCACCACGAAGAAGAACACCGGGATGATCAGGGCGGGGATGACGGCCTCGGGCTCGCGCGGGATCTGCCGCAGCGCCCGGGTCGCCACCGAGACCAGGTCGCGGACGAAGCCCGCGTGCCGCGCGATGACGTCGCCGGCGTGGGGGTCGGATGCCGGGGTGAGCCGGTTGGCCTGCGTGGTCACCGGGCCTCCTCCACCGTGCGGGCCGGGTCGCCGTCACCGTCGCGGTCGGCGATGCGCGCACCGGTCACCGAGAGGAACACGTCGTCCAACGTCGGTGTGCGCAGCGACAGCTCACGCACCCGCAGGCCGCCACCGGCCTCGGCCAGGGCCAGGGCGACCGGGCTGATCGCGGCGGGGCCGTCGGTCACGGCCGCTGTCACCTCCGGCCCGTTGACGTCGACGCGCTCGACCACGGCCAGCGGCTCGCAGCGCCCGGCGGGCGATCTCGGGGTCGCCGTCGACGACCGCCACGACCAGGTCGGTGCCGATGGACCGCTTGAGCTCGTCGGGGGTGCCCTCGGCCACGATCCGGCCGTGGTCGATGATCCCGACCCGGTCGGCGAGCTCGTCGGCCTCCTCGAGGTACTGGGTGGTCAGGAAGACGGTCATCCCGAGCTCGGCGTTCAGGCGTCGCACCTCCTCCCAGACCTTGGCCCGGCTCACCGGGTCGAGCCCGGTCGTCGGCTCGTCGAGGAACAGCACGCGCGGGTTGTGCACGAGCGCGAGCGCGAGGTCGAGCCGCCGCTTCATGCCGCCGGAGTAGGTGGCCACCCGGTCCTCGAGGGCCGGACCGATGTCGATGAGGGTGCGCAGGTCGGCCAGCCGGCGTTCGGTGTCGGACTTCGACAGCCCGTAGAAGCGCCCCTGCAGGCGCAGCATCTCGACCCCGGTCTGCTTCGGGTCCAGCGCTGCCTCCTGCAGCGCCACCCCGATGCGCAGCCGCACCTGGTCGGGGTCGGTGGCCACGTCGAAGCCGGCCACGCGTGGCCTGGCCACCGGTGGGCGCGAGGAGGGTGCACAGCACCCGGGTGACGGTCGACTTGCCGGCACCGTTCGGGCCGAGGAAGCCGTAGATCTCGCCGCGCTCCACCGACAGGTCGACGCCGTCGACGGCCTTGGTGGTGCCGAAGGAGCGCTTCAGGTCTCGGGCGACGATCTCAGCGGTGGCCATGGTGCAGGGGACGCTATCCACGCCCGACCACCCAAACAAGGCGCTGTTGAACGTTGGCGCGAGACCGGCGCCGGGGGTGGTCAGCCGCGGCGGTGCCGGGGCTCCCGCACGACGAGCACCGGGCACTCGGCATTCGACTTGGTGGGGGGACGCTGCCCCGCACCACCGGGTCCGGACGCCCGCACTTACAGGGCCTTTCCGGTGGCCGCCGTTGGCACCGTGCCCGGCCCGTGAGAAAGCAGCACCGAGTGATGAGTTGTCGCGCGCCGGCCCGTCTCACCTACACCACGACGGAAGGATGACGGATGAGCGCGGACACGCGACTGGAGGAACGACGGATGAGCGATGTGGGTGAGGGCGGGCTGGTCGAGGTCGACGAGCCGGCGTTCTCGGGGCTGGCCGAGCGGCACCGCCGCGAGCTGCACGTGCACTGCTACCGGATGCTGGGGTCGTTCGAGGACGCCGAGGACACCGTGCAGGAGACGTTCCTGCGGGCCTGGCGGCGGCGGGAGACCTTCGAGGGGCGCTCGACGTTCCGGGCCTGGCTGTACCGGATCGCCACCAACGCGTGCCTGGACCTGCTCGCCAAGCGCCGCCCGGAGCCGGCGACCGGCGGCGAGGTGCCGTGGCTGCAGCCCTACCCGGACCGGCTGCTCGACGAGCTGCCCGCGGACGCACGCGGACGGCCCGGAGACCGTCGCCGTCGCGCGGGAGACGATCGAGCTCGCCTACCTGGTCGCGGTGCAGCACCTCGCGCCGCGCCCGCGGGCCGTGCTGATCCTGCGCGACGTGCTCGGCTGGCCGGCGAAGGACGTCGCCGAGCTGCTGGGGGACTCGGTCAACTCCGTGAACAGCGCGCTGCAGCGGGCCCGCGCCGGCATGCGCGAGCACCTGCCGGCCGAGCGGCAGGACTGGACCGGCGGCGAGGAGGACGCAGCGACGCGCGACCTGGTGCGGCGTTTCACCGACGCCAGCGTGGCGACGGACATCGACGCGCTCGCCGCAATGCTGCGCGACGACGTCCGCTGCTCGATGCCGCCCACGCCGGGCCTGTACGTCGGCCGCGACACGGTGGTGCGGTACTGGGTCGACGAGCGGCTTCGAGGGGATGACCGGCCTGCGTGCCGTGGACACCTCCGTGAACCGGCAGCCCGCCCTGGCCTTCTACCAGCGGCGGCCGGAGTCGGGCGACTACCTCCCGCTCACCCTCGACGTGCTGCGCGTCACGGGTGGTGCCATCGCCGAGGTCACCACCTTCCACGCCGACCGGTTCCCGAGCCTCGGCCTGCCGGCATTCCTGCCGGCCGACGGCACTGAGTGACCAGGAGCATGGAGATGGAGAGCATGCAGAGCACGAATGACACGGGGGTCGACCTCACCCCGGCACCCGCCCGGACCACCAACTCCGCCCGGCGGGTCCGGGGGCTGGTCGGCACCGGGTGCCTGGCGACGCTCGCCGCCATGGCGGCCACCACCCTCGTCGCCGCGACGGCTCGCGCCGCGGGCGTCGACTTCCAGGTGCCCGCGGGCGGTGAGACCATCCCGCTGTCGGGGATCGCCGTGGTCACCACCTTCTTCTCGCTCGTGGGCGTCGTCATCGCCGCCGCCCTGCTCCGGTGGAGCGCGCACCCCGCGGTGCGGTTCAGGTGGACGGCGTTGTCGCTCACCGCGATCTCGCTGGTTCCGCCTCTGCTCGCCGGGGCCGACACCGCGACGGCCATCACCCTGCTGGGCCTCCACCTCGTCGCCGCGTCCGTGATGATCCCCACCCTGGTCCGGGCGCTGCGCACGAGGGGTGAGTGACGGCTTTCCAGGGGTTGCGCTGGGCGGGTGTGCCGTGCGTCTCTGGGGGGTAGCCAACCGGTGCCCCGGGGCGTAGAAAGGGGTTACAGGCCGGTGCCGTTGCCGGCTTGGGGGAGTGATGCGACATGGTCGTGCTCGTTGCCTACGCCACCCGCCACGGATCCACCGCGGGCATCGCGGAGCGCATCGCCGCAGACCTGAGCCACAGCGGAGTTCCCAGTGAGGCCCAGCCCGTGCACGAGGTCCATGACGTGCGGGCCTTCGACGCCGTGGTCCTCGGCGGCGCCGCCTACCTGTTCCACTGGCACAAGGACGCCACGAACTTCGCCCGCACCTACCGGGTCGCCCTGCGCGAACGCCCGGTCTGGCTGTTCAGCAGCGGACCGCTGGGCACCGACCTGGTCGACAAGGACGGCGGCGACGTGCTGCAGACCTGCCAGCCCAAGGAGTTCTGCGAGCTCAGTGCGCTGGTCCGCGCCCGCGGCGTGCAGGTCTTCTTCGGTGCCTACGACCCACGGGCGCGGCCGGCCACCGTCGGCGAGCGCATGCTGGCGCTGCTTCCTGCTGGCAAGGCTGCCCTGCCGGCCGGCGACTTCCGCGACTGGCCGGCCATCGACGCCTGGGCCGCCCAGATCGCCGCCGCACTCAACTGCGAGCAGACCGGGCTGCACAGCTCGCAAGGGAGGGTGGAGGCGCGGCACGCTCCCCGCCTCGAGGCCTGAGCCGAGGGCAGCCCTCGCGCCGGAGTGACGGCCAGCGGCGTTGCCAGCAGGGTCGGCACGGCCTTGCTGGATGCCGGTGAGCGCTCGGCAAATCCGTGCGTCATTGACCTGCTGCGCGGGCCCGCGGCTGAACTACATTTCCACGTGGCCCCCATCCGGGTGGCCGGCCGGCGGCTCCAGTCGCCGGTCGAACGTTCCGTTCGGGTCGTGGACCCGCAAAGGAGTCCGACACATGCTCACCACCATCATCGTCACCGTGATCCTCGGGGCGATCATTGGCGCCCTGGCACGGCTCGTGCTTCCGGGCAAGCAGAACATCTCCACCCTCGTGACCGTCATCCTGGGCATCCTCGGCGCTCTCGTGGGCTCCTGGCTCTGGACCGGTGTGCTGAACAAGGGGGACACCTCGGGGATCGACTGGATCGCCCTGATCCTGGGCGTCATCGTCGCCGCCATCCTCATCGTCGGCTACGAACGCGTCATCGCCGGTCGCTCGACCACCCGCGTCTGACACCACCACGCACGACTCGGCCCCCGTCCCCGTGGGACGGGGGCCGAGTCGTGTCCGCAGTGAGGTGAGCGCCGGGTGTCCGCGGAGCGGCGGCCGTGAAGCGGGGTCAGACCGTGGACGGGTGCTGTCTCAGCAGGGCCAGGATCTGGCGCTCACGCTGGGCGAGCCTCAGCAGCTCCGGGTTGAGCGGCGGTGCGCAGCCGCCGAGCACGCGGGCCTCCAGGGCCCTCACGCGGTCCTCGATCGCGGCGTACTCCGCGAGGAGCTCACGGACGGAGGGAGTGCTGGGCGCTGGGATCATCGTCTACCTCATCGCTGTGGCACCGAAGGCGCCGACCAGCCCCACGCGGTTGGAGGCGGTTCAATTAGCGTCCGTTTCGGGTGGGTTGTCAACCTCGTCCTCGGGGAGACTGGTGCCCGGCCCCCCGCAGGGTGTCTTGCGAACGCCCTTGCCCACTTCCTCCTGACCTCTGAAATGGATTGTGCCGGGCTCGGATTCAGTGCGTGAGACCCGGGTAGTACCTGCGTAGCCGCCGGGATTCAACCTGAGTGTCCTGATGGTCAGGCGCCCTCGCGGGCCAGGCCTGATCACCCTCGCCCGCGAGGGTGCCGTCGTGCTCGCTCGTCCCGTCCACACGCTGGCGGGACGCCCGGTGCGGGGGCCTCAGTTCGTGCCCGCGCGTCGCCGGATGGTCAGGACACCGGTGTCTGCGACGTCCACGGCGACGTCGGCGAGCTTGCGGTTGGTGTCCTGGCTCGCGACGCGAAGCAGGTCGAACGCCTGCTCCCGGGTGATCCGGTGCTGGTGCATGAGGACACCGATGGCGACACCGATCTCCCGGTTGCTCTCCAGGGCGTGCCGCAGGTTCTCGGCGCGGTCCCTCGCGATCGTCTCGCTCAGGATCATGGCGGCGTGGGTGGCCAGCACCAGGCCCATGCCGACGGCCTGGTCGTCGAAGGCGGCCCGCTGGTCGGAGTAGATGTTCAGGCTGGCGATGAAGTCCGAGTCGTCCATCAGGTGCAGCCGTTGCGCGAAGACGCTGCGCACCCCGAGCTCCGTGGACACCCGCTGACCCCAGGTCAACCCACCGGTCGCCCGAGCCGACGTCCCCGGTCACGTAGACGGAGTCGTCCAGGGCGGCATCGACGCACGGCCCTGAGCCGATCTCGTACTGCAGGGCGTCGGCTCGATCGGCGACGTCGCCGGTCGCGGCCGGCGTGGTGAAGCGGCCGGCACGCAGCAGGCTGACACTCGCCCAGCGGGTGCCCGGGACCCGTTCGACAGCGACGGAGACCAGCCGCTGCAGTGGGCTCTGGCGGGCCGTCACCGGTGGTCGCGGCCGAGAGCGACCGCATCGCGACCGCCAGGTCGTGCAGGTCGACCTGGGCGACGGTCCCGACCACCTGACCGTCCTGACGTGCATCCTCGGAGTGCGCCATCAGCTGTTCCCTCCAGACGTTCGCGAGTCCTGGTCCGGCAGGAACCGGCGAACGAGCTCGCGGGCGACGGTGAGCTCGCTCTGCCCCGCCCGGCGCGCGGCGTCGGCGATGATCTCGCGGGCCCGGGCCTGGGGCACCGCGTGCGTTGCGACCACCACGCCGGTGGCCTCGTCCATCACGCTGTTGTCGTGCAGCACCTGCGGGGCCTCGCGCGCGGCCGCCTGGCTGGAGAAGGACAGGTCGGCGTTGTGCACGGCTCCCGGTGCCCAGGCGCCCAGCAGCGCAGCCAGCTGCAGTCTCGCGCCGGGCGAACGCGTTCGGGGTCGAGGCGTAGAGGTTCACACCGGCGACCACCCGCCCGTCGACGTGGATCGGCAGGGACAGCGTGCTCATCACCCCGTGGGCAGCGCTGGCCCGGGCGAAGTGCACCCATCGCTGCTCGTCCAGCAGGCCGGCGTCGCTGTCGCCACTGAGGACGGTCGCGTCGTTCAGCGCGGCGTCGACGCACGGACCGCCGAAGGCGTACTGGATCGCGTCGAGCAGCGCCAGCCGGTCGGGGTCGGCGGCGATCGTGAAGGTCAGGCCGTCCCTCACCAGGGCCAGGCTCAGCCCGACGAGGTTCGGCACGATCTCCTCGGCGAGCTCGCCCTGGTGCACCAGCTCAGACGTGAGGTCACGGTCCGACAGCCGGCCCATGCTGGTCAGGGCTTCGCGGGTCTCGGGCAACGGTTCCAGCGGCATAGTGCCTCCTGTCGTACCCCGATGCCCGCCCGCCAAACGACGCACGCGGCGGTCGGCACCGCGCGCCGGGTGGGCCCAGCGGCGCAACGACCGCGGTTCGACGCCTCGCGGCGCGACATGCGCGGGCGCGCGCCCAGCGTGCGGCGCGCGCCCGGCATCCTCAGCCCTGGGTGCGGGCCTGCTTCTTGGCGTCGGTGAGGTCGCTGAGCCGATCGGCGTCGGCGCGGGTGCGAGCGGCCGCCTGCTTGGTGGCGCGGGCCTCGTCGAGCTCGGACTTCGCGGCCCGCTGGGCGGACTGCTTCTTGCTCCGTGCGGCGGAGTCGGCGCGCGCCTTGTCCTGCTTGACGGCCGTGGTGCGGGCGTTGGCCCGCTTCGTGGCAGCAGCCTTCTTCGCCGCGGCGGCCCTGGTGGCCGTCGCCTCGGCCTGCTGCTTCTCACGCGCCTCGACGGCGTCGGCCTCCTTGAGGCCCGACACGGCGCGCTGCTGGGCGGCGTTGCGCTTCTGGGCGGCCTGCCGGGCTCCGGCGTCCGCGGTTTCACGGGCCTGCTCGCGGCGGGCCTCGGCCTCCTGCTCGAGCCTGGCTGCCGACTGGAGCTTCTCGGACTTCTCCAGGCGGTCCGAGCCACGCTTGGCGAGCGCGCCGTTGCGCAACACGGCCCCGGCGAGCTTGTCGGACATCCCCAGGGTCCGGTCCAGGGCGACCCGTGGGGCGGACGTCTGCGACAGCCCGGAGAGGCTGGCGTCGAGCACGACCAGGGGAAGGCGGGCGAACTCGTAGGGAAGGGCGATGACGGTGCTGATCATGGTGGTCCTCACTTCTGGGTCTGGGCGCGCAGCTGCGCGGCCTGCTGGTCGGCGGCGGTGGCCTGCCGCTCGAGGCGCCGCTTCTCGGCGGCGGCCTCCTGCTCGGTGGAGTCCGCGTCGGCGGCGATCTCCTCGGCCTGGTCGAGACGGGTCTCGGCGAGCTCGTCAGCGCGACGCTCGGCGGCCTTGCGGCCGGCGGTCGCCTGCTGGTCCGCCTGGCGGTCGGCCACGGCGTGCTCGGCATCCTGCTGGTGCTTCACGGCCGACTCCTCGCGCTCGGCCCGGGCGCGTGCCGCGCCCTTCAGCTCGGCGGCCTCACGGCTCGCCTCGCGCAGGTCGGCGGTGGCCTCGTCGCGCTTGGCCTCGGCGACCGCCTCGTCGGCCAGGGCCGCCTTGCGGTCACGGGCCGCTGCCTGCTGCAGCTGCCCCTCCTCCACGAGGTGGTCCTTGCCGCTCACGGCTCCGGCCACCTCCTTGGCCTTGCCCTTGACGCTGTCGAGGAGCCCTTCGCGGGCCTGTGCTGCCTTGTCGTTGCTCATGCACTACGACTGCCCCCTCTGCGACCGCTGAACCCGATGTGGGCAGTGACATGGGTCTCAACCCGGCGCCGGACGGTCGAGCGGCGGAGTGCGGTCAGGCTGACGGGTAGAGCACGCGGAAGCGCTCGAGGACGACCGGCATGTCGGGCGTGAAGCCACCCTCGGAGTGCTCGGCGAAGAAGCGCTCGTGCACCTCGCGCCAGTGCTCGAGGCTGCCGTCGCCCTCCCCCTCGTCGCGCGCGTGGTCGGCGTCGACCTGGTCGAAGGGGACGACCCGGGCCTCGGTCGTCACGACCAGGGCCCGCGGGTGGCCGTCACCGTCGAGGACGATGCCGAGCATCCCGGGCTCGGGCAGCGGTTCGCCCTCCTCGGCGTAGTCGGCGCGCGCGCTGGAGGTCGCCGTCTTGGCGCCCTCGAGCACCAGCCGGAGCAGCTCGTCGGACTGCTCGGCGGTCGCGCCGAAGGACCACGCGGGGGGCCGAAGGGTCCGCACCGGGTTGGCACCCATGTAGATGGGCACCCCCGACAGCTGGGCGTGCTCCCGGGCGATGGCCCAGAAGGCATCGAGCTCGTTGTCGTCGACGGTGACCATGCCCCACCTTCCCACGCCCCGGATGCCGGTCAGGAGCCGGTAGGTGCGTGCGCACGGTCAGGGCCGCCCGTGGCGCATCACCTCACTGGTGGGTGAGCAGCCAGGCCACGATGTCGGCGGTGATCTCGTCGCGGTTGGTCTCGTTGAGGATCTCGTGCCGGGCGCCGTCGTACAGCGTGACCGTCACGTCGGCCAGGCCGGCATCCCGGTAGCGCTGGCCGAGCACCTCGACGAGCTGTCCACCGCCGGCCAGCGGGTCGTCGGAGCCGGACACGATCAGCAGCGGAAGGTCCGACCGGATGCCGGCCAGCGCAGCCGGGTCGGCGAGCGTCGCCGCGGCGCCGAAGAGCATCGGCACCGTCTCGTCCGGCAGACCGAAGCCGCACAGGGGGTCCGCCACGTAGAGGTCGACCTCGGCCTCGTCGCGCGATAGCCACTCGTAGCCGGTGCGGTTCTCGAAGCCGGCGTTGAAGGCCTCGAGCCCGACCGGCCCCTCCGCCTGCGCCAGACCGGCTGCCAGCAGGTCGAGGGACGTGCTGCCGGACAGGACGACTCCGGCGTACTGCGCGGAGTGGGTGAGGAGCACCGACTGGGCGGCGAACGAGCCCATCGAGTGGGCGACGAGGAAGACCGGCAGGTCGCCCTGCAGGCTGGCGCCGTACGCCGCCACGTCGGCGATCAGCCCCTCGAACCCGGCGGCACCGAAGTCGCCGGGCGCCGCGGCGATGGAGGCGCCGTGGCCGCGATGGTCGAAGGCACGAACGCTGAACCCGGCGTCGTTGAGGGCGCGCGCGAACCGGTCGTAGCGCGAGGAGTGCTCGGCGAGGCCGTGGGCGACCTGCACCACACCACGCGGGTCGGCGACGTCCCAGGAGTAGGTGGCCAGCTCGAGGTCGTCGACCGGCGAGGTGAAGGTGGAGCGCTGCATGGTCATGCCCGCACCCTAGGGGTGGAAACGGCGCCGCGGCCATGCCTCATCCGGGGTCTCGTGCCGAACCCGCAGCGCGCTCACTCCCCGGCGCAGGAACGGGCCCGACGGAGAGAGTCGACCGGTCGAGACATGCCCATGAGAGTCGCGATCCCGGGCATGTCTCGACCCCTCGATCCGCCGCCGTGGCCCGCAGGTGATGCAGGGTGCGCGCTCCATCGCCCGCGGTGCATCACCGGACCCGAATGCCGAGCAGATGCCGCTGGCCGGCCCGCGTCAGGTCAGGCGGGGTGTCGGACCGCGTGGCGCACGTAGACCACGCCGCTGTCGAACCGTCGATGGTCGAGCAGCTCGAGGTCGAGCCGGACGCCGCGTGGCAGCGCCGGCTTGCCGCCACCGACGACGACCGGGCACAGCAGCAGCACGCACTCGTCGACCAGACCGTGCCGGAATGCCTCGGCCGCGATCCCGGCGCCTCCGATGCTCAGGTCCGAGCCGGACGCCTCCTTGAGCCGTCTGACCGCCTCGGGCTCGAACTGCCGCTCGATCCTCGTGCGTGCGGTGGACACGTCGGCCAGTGAGGTGGAGTAGACGACCTTGTCGGCATCACGCCAGATTCCCGCGTATTCGCGGACCACCGGGGGCTCGTCCGTCAACCAGTCGTCGTCCTCCCAGACGCGCATCGTCTCGTACATGCGTCGCCCGTAGAGCGAGGTGCCGATGTGCCGTTCGTGCTCGTTCCAGAACGCGTGCACGGCCTCGTCGGGCTCGGACCAGTCGAACGCACCCGTCTCGTCCTCGAGGAAGCCGTCGAGCGAGACGTTGGCCGCGTAGATCAACCTACCCATGGGGACCTCCGACGCCGCACCGGTCAGCCGCCGGCGAGGTCGCGACTGCGCTGGTCGATGCCCAGCTCACCGTAGGGGTAGTCGCTGGCGCCCAGGTCGCTCGCCTCGTCGAGCGCCGCGCGCTCCTCGCCCGACAGCTCGAGCCCGGCAGCCTTCAGGTTCGTCTGCAGCTGCTCGGTCGTGCGGGCACCGAGGATCGTGGACGTCACGGCCGGGCGGTTGTTGACCCAGGCGAGGGCCACCTCGGCCATCGAGATCCCGCGACCCTCGGCGACCTGCTGCACGGCGTCGATCACCCGCCACGTGCGGTCGCTGCCGCGCCGGTCGTACGCCTCCATCCCGCGGCCGGGGTCCTCCCCGAGCCGGGTGTCGCCGGTGGGTCGCTGGTCGCGCCGGTACTTGCCGGAGAGCCAGCCGCCCCCGAGCGGGCTCCACGGCAGCAGCCCCAGACCGGCGTCGAGCGCGGCCGGCACGACCTCCCACTCGATCTCGCGGACGATGAGGCTGTACTGCGGCTGCAGGGTGACCGGCTCGCGCAGGCCCAGCGCGCGGGCGGTCAGCACCGCCTTGGTCAGCTGCCACCCGGTGAAGTTGGACAGGCCGTAGTACCGGATCTTCCCGGCCCGGACGAACCCGTCGAGCGTGCGCAGCGTCTCCTCCATCGGCGTGTGGGGGTCGTAGGCGTGCACCTGGTAGAGGTCGACGGCGTCGACCCCGAGCCGCCGCAGGGAGGCGTCGAGGGCTCGGGTCAGGTGCCGCGCCGACAGGCCGTTGCCGTTGGGGCCCGGGTCGGTCGCGAACCTGCCCTTGGTCGCGAGGACGACGCGCTCGGTCACCTCCGGCGGACGCGCCGCGAGCCAGCGCCCGATGATCTCCTCGGACACCCCCGCCGAGTAGACGTCGGCGGTGTCCACGAGCGTGCCACCCGCGTCGACGAACACGTCGAGCTGCTCGTGCGAGCCGGCCTCGTCGGTCTCGGCACCGAACGTCATGGTGCCCAGACACAGCTCGGAGACCGCGCACCCGCTGCGGCCCAGTCGTCGATAGCGCATGGGCTCAACCTAGCTTCGGGCCCGCTGCAGATGGCCGCGACGTCCCGGCTCCTCAGTCGACGGTCAGGCCTTCGTGAGGTCCTCGGCAAGCATCACGATGATGCCGCTCGGGCCGCGGACGTAGGTCAGCTTGTAGAGGTCGCGGTAGGTCGCCACGCCACGCAGCGGGCGGCATCCGTGCGCCGCGGCGATCTCGAGGGCCGCGTCGAGGTCGTCGACCGAGAAGGCCACCCGGTGCATGCCGATCTCGTTCGGTCGGGTGGGCTCGGTCTCGATGGCGTCGGGGTGGAGGTACTCGAAGAGCTCGAGGCGACCGTGGCCGTCAGGAGTCTGGAGCATGGCGATGTTCGCGTGGTTGCCGTCGAGTCCGACGGCCGTGTCGGTCCACTCGCCACTGACCGTGTCGCGACCGACGACGGTGAGGCCCAGGTCGGTGAAGAAGGCGATCGTCGCCTCCAGGTCGCGGACGGCGATGCCGACGTTCTCGAGGGTGATGGGCATGTCCTGCACGCTAGCGAGGGTCACGGAGCACTGGGCTCGGAGCGGTCCCCAGATCCATCGCTCCGTCACCCGCCTCCCGACCCGGCTGGGGATCCCTCGATGACCGATCAGATCGCGCGCGACATGCTGCCCGCCGGTAGCCATGGCGGTCGCCGGGAGGTAGACAGGTGCAGGCGCCGCCGGCCCTCCACTCGCCGACAGCGCCACCGGCCCATCGGGATCAGTGCCTCACCAGCGGGAGCCACCATGCGCGACCTCGTCCTCTACACGCTGCTGTCCCTCGACGGAGTGGCCGAGGAGCCGGGGAACTGGATGTTCGAGGCGGACGAGGACGTGTTCACCAACCTCGCCGAGGTCATCGGCTCCCAGGACGACGTCCTCCTCGGCCGCGGCACCTACGACTACTGGGTGGAGTACTGGCCGACCTCGGACGTCCAGCCCTTCGCCGACTTCATCAACGGCACGACCAAGCACGTCTTCACCTCCAGCGCACCGCGCCTGCCCTGGCCCGCGTGCCACGGTCGTCGAGGAGGACGCCGCGCCCTACGTCGAGCGGCTCAAGGAGGGCCACGGAGGCGACATCGGGGTGCACGGCAGCATCCGCCTCGCCCAGAGCCTGCTCGCCGCCGACCTCGTCGACCGGCTGGAGCTGGTCGTCGTGCCCACCCTGGCGGGCGCCGGACGTCGCCTCTTCGTGGACGGGCCGGACCTGCGTCGACTGACGCTCACCCGTGCGACGCAGTCGTCGTCGGGCTGCGTCTTCCTCGGCTACCAGCGCCTGACGTCCTAGAGCGTGACGACCCATTCGCCGTAGAACAGGCTCAGCCCCGCCAGCACGCAGATGCCCGCGATGATCCAGAAGCGGATGACGATGGTGATCTCGGCCCAGCCGACCACCTCGAAGTGGTGGTGCAGGGGCGCGATCCGGAAGACGCGCTTCCCGGTGAGCCGGAAGCTGGCGACCTGGATGATCACCGACAGGGTGATGATGACGAAGAGCCCGCCGAGCAGGCCCAGGAGCAGCTCGGTGCGGGTCATGATGGCCAGGCCGGCCATGGCCGCGCCCAGGGAGAGCGATCCCGTGTCGCCCATGATGATCTTGGCGGGGGCGGCGTTCCACCAGAGGAACCCGAAGCCGGCCCCGGCGAGGGCGGCGGCGACGACCGCCAGGTCGAGGGCGTCGGTGATCGGGTAGCAGGTGGGGCCGGGCGCGAGGGTGCAGCTCTCGTTGTGCTGCCAGAGGCTGATCATCGTGTACGCCCCGAAGACCATCACGCTCGCACCGACCGCGAGGCCGTCCAGGCCGTCGGTGAGGTTGACTCCGTTCGACGCGCCGGTGATGAGCAGGTTGGACCACAGCAGGAACAGCAGGGCCCCCAGCACCGGGCCGGCGAAGGCCAGGTCCAGGCTCGTGTCCCGCACGAACGAGATCGCCGTCGAGGCGGGTGCCCGGCCGTCTCCGTCGGTGGTCCACAGCGCGAGGGCGGCGAAGACCACGGTCACCACCGTCTGCCCCGCGAGCTTCTGCCACGACCTGAGGCCGAGGCTGCGCTCCGCGCGGATCTTGATGAAGTCGTCGAGGAAGCCGACGACGCCGAGCCCGACCAGGAGGAACAGGACCAGCACGGCGCCCACGGACACCGGGTCGCGGGTCACCCGGCCCAGGCCACCGGCATCCACCGCGGCCAGGATGGCGTGCGAGCTGAGGTATCCGATCAGCGTCGCCGCGATGATCACGGCGCCACCCATGGTGGGCTTGCCGCGCTTGACGTGGTGCAGGACCAGGTCGTCGTGGATCGGCTGACCGTAGCCGCGGCGGACGAGGAACCGGATGAACAACGGTGTCCCGAGCAGCGCCACGAGCATGGCGGTCCCGCCCGCGAGCATCACGTTGACCATTGGCTCTCCCTGCAGACGACGTTCTGGGCATGACGAGGAGACCGCCTGCGCTGGCTGCGACTCCGTGGTCGGTCCGGCACGGCGGTCGAGCGGACCCCGCTCACCCGTCAGCGATCGGGTCCGTGCCTTCCGGCCACGCACGATAGCCGTTCGCGGGGAACCCTCTTGGCGCGCGTGCAGATGCGGATGCCGGTCACGAGCCGGCGGCGAGGCCCGCCCGGCCGTCGGCGCTACTCGCCGCGCTGCTGCAGGTGGGACCGGGCGACGTCATCCGGGGCGTGGACCAGCCACGCGTCGAGCAGGGCCTCCCGGAGGTCGTCCTCGCTCGCACTCACCAGGTGCATGAGCACCGCCGCGTACCCGTCGAAGTGCGAGATGGTGAACAGGTGGTCGGGGTGCGCCTGGAGGAGGGACTCCTTGTCCTCCAGGCCGTCGGTGACCAGCGCGAGGATGGGTCCCTGCGGGCACCGGGTCGTCGGCGAAGCGCTTGAGATCGGCCTTGCTGAACGGCCGCTCCCAGGCGAAGGCCTTGCCGCCCACCACCCAGGTCCGGTGGCCGAATCGGGCGCCTTCGGAGACCTCGGGCAGGAGGGCGACGAGCCGCTCCACGTCCTCCAGGCTGGCCATCGCACCAGCCTAGCCCCGGTCGCCGCCGGGACGCGCACGTCGAAAGAGGTGGGGCCATGAACGCCTACTGCACCGGCTCGATGGGTAGATTTGGCTGCCAACGTGGGGGTGAAGCTCGCGGCGCGCTTGCTCGCCTGCACGGAACGGAGAAGTGACGTGGGCCGACACAGTGGGGCTGTCTGCACGGCATGCCAAGAACTCATCCCGGTGCGTGACGGCAGGCTCGTCCCGCACGAGCACCTGTTTCCCACCTTGGGCAAGTCACTGCCCTGCGTCGGCTCGCGACGCCTGGCACCCGACGACTCGGCCCTCGCGGGGTCGCGGAACGGCAGCAGTGACGGTGGCCCGGCGGCTGATCTGTCGGGCTTCTCGACGCGCGCGGAGGCGTCGGTCTCCGGATAGGGCCGCGTCACGCGGACCTGGCCCGGAGGCTCGACGTGCCCGGCCGGTCGACCATGACCAAGGACGAGCTCGTGGCGGCGCTCCAGAAGGCCAACGACCGCGAGACCCGTCGAAGCCGCAGGTCAGCCCGACGGTCAGGCGCAGTCGCGGCAGACGCTGACGCCCGGCTTGGACTCCTGCGAGCGGTGCGCGACCAGGTAGCAGCGCGTGCAGGTGAACTCGTCCGACTGCTTGGGCAGCACCTGCACCTCCAGGGACAGGTCGGACAGGTCGGCGCCGGGCAGCTCCAGGCTGACGTCCGGGTCGCCCTCCTCGAGCAGGTCCACTGAGCGCGATGCGCTGGTGTGGAGCCCCTCAAGGGTCTCGGGCTTGTCCTCGTCGCCTTCGCGCAGTCGTCGAGCGTCGTAGTCGGTCGCCATCTGTGGTGCCTTTCCCGTGCCGGGTGGGACCCGAACAACGCCCGAGCAGAGCCAAGTGTGCCCCCACAACGGCGTCATGCGCGCCGCGGGCGCACGCAGGACCGCCAGCGAGACGGTCAGCAGGCTCGCGCGGAGCCGCTTGAAAGCCCCTTCGCCGACGTGGCCGGCCCCGTTCGGCGCACCCCGGCGGGGCCGAAATGGCACGGCGCGCGATACCGGCGCGCATACTGGTGGGAATGGAAGCCACATCTGCACACCCGCGTCCCCATCACCCCAGCAGCCCGTTCGAGCGACGACCGGAGCCGGTGGTGGAGCAGTACGCGGTCGACGACCGGGTCTCACACGACTCCTACGGCTTCGGTCGAGTCGTCAGCATCGACGCAGGTGGTGCGACGGTCGACTTCAGCGACAAGATCGTTCGCATCGCGACGCCCTTCCGCAAGATGACCAAGCTGTAACTGGCGGAGCCATCACCGGCCATCTGGGTCGCGGGCTGGCGGCCCGCCGGGTGTGCGGCATCGCGAGGTCGCGAATCGACGGTCACGGCGCGGATGCCGGCGCACGCGTCGCCACTAGTCTCACCGTGTGTCCGAGTTCAGCTGGCGACCGGCCAACGACGCGACGATCGAGGACGTCGAAGCCGTCTTCGAGGCCGGCGGCGCCCGCAAGTGCCGATGCCAGGCGCTCAAGGTCCCGGGCTGGATCTGGCGGGACACGACCCAGGAGGAGCGCGACGCCTCGCTCCTGGAGCAGGTCGGCTGCGGCACGAGCGGCCCCACGTCCGGGCTCGTCGGGTACGTCGACGGCGAGCCGGCCGGCTGGGTCGCGGTCGAGCCGCGGGAGAACTACCCGAGGATCTGGGCCCGGCAGAAGTCGTGGATGCGGATGGACCCCGACCTCGAGGGCGTCTGGTCGGTCACCTGCTTCGTCGTGCGCAAGGGCTTCCGTCGGCAGGGGCTGATGTACGAGCTCGCTGCCGCCACCGTCGAGTACGGCAGGCAGGTGGGCGCCCGGGTGCTCGAGGGCTACCCGACTGAGCCGCCGCCGGGAAAGACCGTGATCTGGGACGAGGCGTCGGTCGGGCTGCTCCAGGTCTTCCTCGACGCCGGCTACGAGGTCGAGGCGTCACCCACCCTGCGCCGCAGGGTGGTGCGACACCGGCTCGGCGCGGCGTCCTGACGGTCGACGTCCCTCGAGAGCGACAGCTGACGACACGCTAGTTTGGGTGCACCCGAGGCAGAGGAGGGGCCCGTGGGCACCGTCGTCATGTACAGCTCGGTGTCGGTGGACGGCTTCGTCGCGGACGACGACGACGATCCCGGGCCGCTGTTCGACTGGTTGGTGAACGGTGACGTCCCGTTGGACGAGAGCGGCGCGGTGAAGGTGTCGCAGGTGTCCTACGACTACACCCGGCCGTACTGGGACGAGATCGGGGTGACGCTCGTCGGCCGCCATGTGTTCGACCTGACGGGCGGCTGGGGCGGGGAGCCCCCGAGCGGGGTCGACCACGTGGTCGTCGTGACGCACCGACCGCCGCCCGAGGGCTGGGACCCCGAGGCGCCGTTCCACTTCGTCGACGGGGTCGAGGCAGCCATGGCCACCGCGCAGGAGCTTGCGGGTGACCGCATCGTCGAGGTCGCCGCCGGTGACGTCGGCGGCCAGGTGCTCGCCGCGGGCCTGGTCGACGTGGTGCGCATGGACGTCATCCCCGTCGTGTTCGGTTCCGGCAAGCGCTACTTCGGGTCGGTGCAGGCGCAACACCTGCTGGAGGATCCCGACGTGGTGGTTCAGGGCAACCGGGTGCTCCACGTGCGCTACCGGGTGCGCCGATAGGTCGGGGATGCCGGGTCAGTCGTCGCGGGCGGCTGCCGGCCAGCGCCGTGGCCCGCTGCCCTGTGCGCCCAGCTCGTCGTCGAGGTTGTAGACCGGGCAGGCCCTCAGCGACAGGCAGCCGCAGCCGATGCACGACGCGAGGCCGTCGCGCACCGCGGTCATCGCCTCGATCCGGGCGGTGAGCAGGTCGTGCCAGCGGCGCGACATCCGCGACCAGTCGCGCTTGGTGGGCGGGTGGTCGTCGGGCAGCGTCGCCAAGGCCTCCCCCACCTCCGTGAGGGTGAGCCCGAACCGCTGCCCGGCCCGAACCACCGCGATGCGGCGCAGCACGTGCCGCTCGAACCGGCGCTGGTTGCCGCTGGTGCGCACCGACGACACCAGGCCGCGCTGCTCGTAGAAGCGCACCGTGGCGACCGACACCCCGGACCGGCTCGCCACCTCACCTATCGTGAGCAGGTCGTGTCGGTCCACGAGACCGACCGTAATCGACTTGACCTCAAGTGCACTAGAGGTTTGAGGATGGGGGAATGACGACTTCGGGGACCGCCGCACCGACCACGGCCGGATCCGGCACCGCCGCACCGACGAACGCCGACCAGGCGCCGGTGCGCCTGCTCGCGCGCGCCAACCTGCCGGTCGTCGTGGGGGTCGTCGCGCTGGTGACGCTGGCGGCGTTCGAGAACCGCGCCGTCAGCACCATCCTGCCGACCCTGGTGCGCGAGCTCGACGGCTGGGCCCTCTTCGGCGCCTCCACCGGGGCGACGCTGGTGACCTTCACCATCGCGATGGCGTGGTCCGGCGCCTGGACCGACCGGGCCGGCCCCCGCCCGGTGCTGCTGTGGGGCATGGCCGCGTTCGTCGTGGCCCAGGTCGTCTCGGGGCTGGCCCCGACCATGGCGGTGTTCGTCGCCGGCCGCACGGCGTCGGGCGCGGCCGAGGCGCTCATCGACACCGCCCTGATGGTGCTCGTCGCCCAGGCCCTGCCCGAGGCGCTGCGCGCGAAGATCTTCGCCTCGTTCGCCGCGGCGTGGATCCTCCCCTCCCTCCTCGGGCCCAGCCTGGCCGGCGCCATCGACGCCGTGTGGGGCTGGCGGCTCGTCTTCGTCGCGCCCCTGCTGGTCGTCCCCGTCGCCCTGTTCCTCCTGCGACCGGCGCTGCGCCGCACCCACGCGGGTGGTGCGTCGAGCGCGGATGCCGCGGCCACGGCATCCGACCGCCGTCGGGTGGTGGCCGCGCTGCTGCTCGCCGCCGGGCTGGCCGTCACCACGTTCTCGGCGCCGCTGCTGTCCGACCCGGACACCCGCGCTCGCCGGGGCCGTCGTCATCACCGCCGGTGGCAGTGCTGGTCGTGGTCGGCGGGCTGCGGGCGCTCCCCCACGGCATGGTGCGGCTGGCCCGCGGGGTGCCGACCGTCATCGCGGTGCGGCTGCTGACGTCGGCCGCGTTCACCGCGGTGGCCGGCCTCATCCCGCTCATGCTCGTGCAGACGCACGGCGCGTCGACGGCCGTCGCAGGCATCTCGCTGTCGGTCACCGGGTGCCTGTGGGCGCTCGGCTCGTGGCTCAACAGCATCAACCGCGTGCAGGCCGTGGTGTCGGCCCCGGCCCGGGCCGGCCTCGGCGCCGGGCTCATCGGGCTGGGCTCGCTCGGGCCGGTGCTGCTCTCGCTCGACGTCATCGGGCTGGTGCCGGGCATGGTCGCGTGGGCCGTGGCGGCGCTGGGTATGGGCATCGTCTCGCCGACGCTGTCGACCCAGCTGCTCGCGCTGGCGCCGGTGAGCGAGCAGGGGCGGGTCAGCGCGGCCCAGGGCCTGGCCACGTCGACCGGCGTCGCGCTCTCGACCGGCGTGGTCGGTGCCGTGGTGGCGTTGCGCGGCGCCCAGACCGACGGGATGGCCTTCGCGCTGCTGATGGCTGGGCGGGGCGGCGTGCGCCCTCGTGGCGGCCCTGGCGGCCGGACGCAGCGGCGCCGCCGCCTAGGTTTGGGGCATGGACCTCAGGATCTTCACCGAACCCCAGCAGGGTGCGACCTACGACGACCTCCTCGCGGTGGCCCGGGCGACCGAGGACCTCGGCTTCGACGGGTTCTTCCGCTCCGACCACTACCTGCACATGTCCGGCGACGGCACCCCCGGGCCGACCGACGCCTGGACCACCCTCGCCGGGCTGGCGCGCGACACCAGCCGCATCCGGCTCGGCACGCTGGTCAGCTCGGCGACCTTCCGGCTGCCCGGGCCACTTGCGGTGACCGTCGCCGGAGTCGACCAGATGAGCGGCGGCCGGGTCGAGCTGGGCCTGGGGGCAGGGTGGTTCGAGGCCGAGCACGCGGCCTTCGGCATCCCGTTCCCGTCGCTCGGCGAGCGCTTCGACCGGCTCGAGGAGCAGCTCGCCGTCATCACCGGCCTGTGGTCGACGCCCGCAGGGTCGACCTTCGAGCACGAGGGGACGCACTATCCGGTGCGTGCCAACCCGGGGCTCGTGGCGCCGGTGCAGCCCGGTGGCGTGCCGATCATCGTCGGCGGTGCCGGCAAGCGGCGCACCCCCACCCTCGCCGCCCGGTACGCCGCCGACTTCAACGCCGGCTTCCGGTCGGTGGAGGACACCGGTCGGCTCTTCGACCAGGTGGATGCCGTGTGCCGCGAGATCGGGCGCGACCCCGCGACGCTGGTGCACTCCGCCGCCCAGGTGGTGTGCCTCGGTCGCGACGACGCCACGGTGCGCCGGCGGGCCGCGGCGATCGGCCGCGAGGTCGACGAGCTGGTCGAGAACGGCATCGCGGGGAGCTTCGAGCAGGCCCGTGACCGGCTCGGCCGGCTCGCGGAGGTGGGGGCCACCCGGGTCTACCTCCAGGTGCTCGACCTCGCCGACCTCGACCACCTCGCCGACGTGCGCGAAGCCCTCGCCGGCACCGCCCCCTGACCGCCGGCGCCGGGGTAGTTTCGGCGGATGAACATCGTCGACAAGGCCCGAGAGCTGCAGCGCCTGCACGCCGACCCCGAGCTGCTGCTGCTCGTGAACGTCTGGGACGCCATCACCGCCAAGGTCGTCGCCGACACCCCGGGCACCACCGCGCTGGCCACCGCGAGCCACTCGGTCGCCGCGGCCTACGGCTACCCCGACGGCGAGCAGATCCCGCGCGACCTGATGATCGAGGCGGTCGGACGCATCGCCGCCGCCGTCGACCTGCCCGTCACCGCCGACCTCGAGGCCGGCTACGGCGACCCCGGCGGCACCATCGCGCGCGCCATCGACGTGGGCATCGTCGGCGCCAACCTCGAGGACCAGCTCAAGCCGCTGCCGGATGCCGTGCGCGCGGTCGCGGATGCCGTCGCCGCCGGCGAGCGGGCCGGCATCCCGTTCGTGCTCAACGCGCGCACCGACGCGTTCCTGCGCGCCGGCGACCGCGACCCGGCCGAGGTGCTCGCCGACGCCATCGAGCGCGGCCGGGCCTACCTCGACGCCGGCGCCTCGACCTTCTTCGCGCCCGGGCTGCTCGACGAGCCGACCGTCACCGCCCTGGTCGAGGCGCTCGGGCCGCAGAAGGTGAACCTGATCGGCATCCCCGGGGCGCTGCCGCTCGAGACGATGCAGCGGCTCGGCGTCGCCCGCGTCTCGTACGGGCCGTGGAGCCAGAACGTCGCGCTCACCGCGCTGGCCGACCTGGCCGCCGACGTGCGCGCGGGTGGCGGCATCCCGGAGAACACCCGCAAGCTCAACTGAGGGTCCCCCCTCGCGGTGGGTGCGGAAGTGGTTGCCCTGGCGACCACTTCCGCACTCACCGCGAACGAATGGGGCTAGGCGGTGACCTCGCCGCGCTCGGCGCGCAGGGCGATGTCGGTGCGGTGGTGCGACCCCGGCAGCTCGACGACGTCGACGGCCGCGTAGACCCGCTCGCGCGCCTCGGCGAGCGTCGCCCCGGTGGCGACCACCGAGAGCACCCGGCCGCCGGCCGACACCAGCGTGCCGTCGTCGTCGCGGGCCGTGCCGGCGTGCAGCACGTAGACGTCGGGTGCACCGGGCAGGTCGTGCAGCCCGGTGACCGGGTCGCCGGTGCGCGGCGTGCCGGGGTAGTTGTCGGCGGCGACGACCACCGTGACGGCCGACTCCTCGGACCAGCGCAGCGGCGGTGCGTCGACCAGCCGCCCCTTGGCGGCGGTGAGCAGCACGTTGCCCAGCGGGGTGAGCAGGCGCGCGAGCACGACCTGGGTCTCGGGGTCGCCGAACCGGGCGTTGAACTCGATGACCCGCGGCCCCCGCGGGGTCAGGGCCAGGCCGACGTAGAGCACCCCCGCGAACGGGGTGCCCCGGTGGCGCATCTCGTCGACGACCGGCTGGGCCACCCGGCGCACGACGTCGTCGACCAGCCCCTCGGGCGCCCAGTCGAGCGGGCTGTAGGCGCCCATGCCACCGGTGTTGGGCCCGGTGTCGCCGTCGCCCACGCGCTTGAAGTCCTGCGCCGGCATCAGCGGCACCACGTCGACGCCGTCGCAGATGCAGAACAGCGACACCTCGGGCCCGGAGAGGAACTCCTCGATGACGACCGCACCGTCGGGCTTGGCCAGGCAGGCCCGGGCGTGCTCGAGCGCCTCCTGCCGGTCGTCGGTGACCACGACGCCCTTGCCCGCGGCGAGCCCGTCGTCCTTGACGACGTGCGGGGCGCCGAGGGCGTCGAGCGCCTCCTCGACCTCGGCCTCGGTGGTGCACACGTGCGCCAGGCCGGTGGGCACCTCGGCCGCCGACATGACCTCCTTCGCGAAGGCCTTGCTGCCCTCGAGCCGGGCCGCCTCCGCCGACGGGCCGAAGCAGGCGATGCCGGCCGCGCGCACCGCGTCGGCCACCCCCGCCACCAGCGGCGCCTCGGGCCCGATGACGACCAGGTCGACGCCCAGCGAGGTCGCCAGCGCGACGACCCCGTCGGCGTCGGTGACCCCGCCGGGCAGCGGCTCGCAGCGCGCCACGGCCTCGATGCCGGGGTTGCCCGGTGCGGCGATCACGGCGTCGACCGCCGGGTCGAGCGCGATGGAACGGACGAGAGCGTGCTCGCGGGCCCCGGACCCGACGACGAGTACCTTCACGCGACCAACCTAGTGGCGAGCGCGGGCGAGCGGCAGGCGCGTCCCGGCATCCGCGCGTGAGCGAGCACCCGGCATCCGTCCCGGAATCGACCAATAGGTCACGCGGGGACAGCGCGGGCCGCCGACGGGCGTCCCTCCTGTGACCTATTGGTCGATCTGGGGACGAGCGCGGGCCAGCGTCCGCGGGTGTCCCACGCCACCGGGCCGCGGATCGGGACCGTGCGGACGCGTCGTCGCGCGCGGGATTAGACTGAGACAGTTCCGTGACCTCCGCCGCCGCTCCGAGGAGACCCTGCTCCGTGACCGCCCCCCACCCGGGCCTGCCCGAGACCTCCCCCGACGTCGCCGGTGAGCTGGCGCTGGAGCAGGCGCACGTCGACCGGGTCTACGCCGAGCTCGAGAAGGCCAGCCGCCGCGCCGCCGACGTCGAGGCCGACGGGATGGCGCGCGGCCGCACCACGCCGCACCGGCGACGTGCGCGACGAGGAGATGACCGGGCTCTTCGAGCGCGACGCCCTGGTCTACGCCGCGGCCCGGCGCCGCTCGATGATCGACAAGCAGTACGAGGGCCTGGTCTTCGGCCGGCTCGACCTCGGCGACGAGCACTCCACCGCCGACGAGCGCGAGGTGCGCTACATCGGCCGGCTCGGGGTGCGCGACGACGACTACGAGCCGCTCGTGGTCGACTGGCGCGCGCCGGCGGCCTCCGCGTTCTACCGCGCCACCCCGGTCGACCCGATGGGCGTGCTGCGCCGCCGGGTGCTGCGCTGCAAGGGCGCCACCGTGGTCGGCGCCGAGGACGACCTGATGGTGCCCGAGGCGCCCGACGACATCGTGGTGCTCGGCGACGGCGCGCTGATCGCCGCCCTCACCCGCAGCCGCGGCCGGCAGATGCGCGACATCGTCGCCACCATCCAGCGCCACCAGGACGAGGCGATCCGGGCCCCCTCGCGCGGCGTCACCGAGATCACCGGCGGCCCCGGCACCGGCAAGACCGTCGTCGCCCTGCACCGGGCGGCCTACCTGCTCTACTCCGAGCGGCGGCGGTTCGAGAACGGCGGCATCCTCGTCGTCGGGCCGTCGGCCGCCTACACCGCCTACATCGAGCGCGTGCTGCCGAGCCTGGGCGAGGAGTCGGTGGCGCTGCGCGCGCTGGGCGACCTCGTCGACGGCATGACCGCGAAGCGCCTCGACTCCCCCGAGGTGGCGGCGATCAAGGGGTCGCTGCGCATCCGGCGGCTGCTGTCGCGGCTCACCTCGCGCCCGCCGGCCGGGGCGCCCGACGTCTTCCGCTCGTTCATCGCCGGCCACGCGGTGCGGCTCGACGAGCCGGTGCTGCGCCGGGTGCGCTCCGAGGTGCTGCGCACCCACCAGCACAACCTCGCGACGGATGCCGCGCGCTCGGCCCTCGCCGAGGCCGCCTGGCGCTCGGTGCGCCAGGGCGAGCGCGACGTGTTCCTCGACGCCTTCGACGCCTCCCGCGACGTCGACGAGTTCATGGCGACCTGGTGGCGCCAGGTCGACCCGCGCGAGCTGCTGCTCTCGCTCGCCGACACCGACCACGTCTACGCCGTCTCGCGCGGGGTGCTCGACCACGAGGAGGGCGCCGCGGTGGCGTACTCCTACCGCGAGGCCCTCGAGACCGGCACCTGGTCGGTGTCCGACGCCGCGCTCGTCGACGACCTCGTCGCGCGGCTCGGCACGGTGCAGCGGGCCGACCGCGAGGACGTCGGCTTCTACGACATCGAGGAGCTCGACGAGCTCTCGCAGTGGGGCGTCATCGACGTGCGCGCCGGGGTCGACCGCCGGGTGCCCGCCGAGGAGACCCAGTGGGAGGTCACGCCCGCCGACGCCCGCGAGCGGCTGATGATGGGCCGCATCGACCGGCCCTCCGGCTACGCCCACGTGCTCGTCGACGAGGCGCAGGACCTCTCGCCGATGCAGTGGCGGATGCTGGCGCGGCGGGGGCGGGCGGCGTCGTGGACCGTCGTCGGGGATGCCGCGCAGGCGTCGTGGGGCGACCTCGCCGAGGCCGGGCGGGCGCGTGACGAGGCGTTCAGCGGCCAGGAGCGCCGCGCGTTCCACATGGACACCAACTACCGCAACGCCCGCGAGATCTTCGACTACGCGCGCGACGTCATCCTGCCGCTCGTGCCCGACGCCGACATCCCGGATGCCGTGCGCGAGACCGGGATCGACCCGGTCGACCGCGTCGTGCGAGGGTTCGCTGGCGTCGGCCGCGGCAGACGCCGTCGACGAGCTGCTCGGCGAGGTCGAGGGGTCGATCGCCGTCATCGCCGGCGCGCGCTGGACGCGAGCGGCTGGCCGGGCTCGACGGCGCCGGCGCCGGCCGGGTGCAGCTCATCGACCCGCTGTCGACCAAGGGCCTGGAGTGGGACGCCACCGTGGTCGTCGACCCGGAGGGCATCGTCGAGGAGTCACCCGGTGGGGTGCGGGTGCTCTACGTCGTGCTCACCCGCGCGGCGCACCGGATGCACGTGCTGCGCCCGGCCTGACGCGCCGGCATCGGACACCGCGGCCCGATGGTCGCCGGGCTCGGCCCTACTGGAACCTGCCGGCCACCGGCCGGTCGCCGGTGCCGCCGAACGCGACCGAGGTGAGCAGCGACCCGCCGTGCGCCCGGATGCTGAACGTCGCGCTCGACGGCCGGAACCTGCCCAGGTTGTCCGGGTCGGAGCCCTGGAAGTGGCCCGACCACCGGGAGGTCGCCGGTCGTCCCGTACTTGATGGTCGTCGAGCAGCGACCCGTCGTTGGCCCGGATGTAGAACGTCGAGTTCGACGGCCGGTAGACCGCGAGGTTGTCGTAGAGGGAGTCCTCGAAGCGGCCCACCACCGGGAGGTCGCCGGTGGTGCCGAACCTGGCCGAGCGCAGCAGCGCCCCGCCGTGGGCCCGGATGTAGAACGTCGAGTTCGACGGCCGGTAGACCGCGAGGTTGTCGCCGGATGGCGTCCTGGAAGTGACCCACCACCGGGAGGTCCCCCGTGGTCCCGAACTTGACCGAGCGTCAGCAGCGACCCGTTGGCCGCCGCGAATGTAGAACGTCGAGTTCGACGGCCGGTACACCGCCAGGTTGTCGAGCGGGGAGTCCTCGAAGTGGCCCACGGCCGGCAGGTCGCCCTTGGTGCCGAACCGGGTCGAGCGGAGCAGCGACCCGTTGGCCGCCCGCACGTAGAACGTCGAGTTCGACGGCCGGTAGACCGCCATGTTGTCGAGCGGTTCGGGCCCGACGGCCGGCAGCCCGGGGAAGGTCCAGGCGATGGGGGTGAGGGCCAGGGTGCGCGACCCGCAGGGGAAGCCGGCGTTGATGCCGGACTGCGAGACGCCGTTGAGCCGCACCTCGAAGTGCAGGTGCACCCCGGTGGAGTTCCCGGTGGTTCCGGCGTAACCGATCAGCTGGCCGGTGGAGACGGTCGACCCGTTCGGTGCTCCCGCCGCGTAGCCGCTCAGGTGGGCATACACCGTGCTGTAGCCGTCGACGTGCGTGATGACGATGTAGGTGCCGTAGGAGGCCTGGGTGAGGCGCTGCAGGGTCCCGCCGTACGCCGCGTACACCGGGTCCCCGGTGTCGGCCGAGATGTCGACACCCCCGTGCGGCAACCCGCTCCTGCAGTAGGCGCCGACCTGGCCGGTGACGCCTTCGATGCTGGTGATCGGCACCACCATCGCCCCGGAGTCGGCGGAGGCGGGCTGCGGCGCTGCCACCATGACCGACAGCGCGATCAGGCCGGCAATGCTCGCGAGAGCCAGGCGTGCGGTGCGACGAACGTGGACCACGGGGACTCCTCAGAGTCATGAACTCGGTCCCCCGCATTCGCCATGCTAGGGCCCGCCCGCGTGCCGTACCCCCCGTTTGCCGCAAAACAGGGCTATCATGACCCGCGCCTCAGCGAGCCGGGTCGGCACCAGACCGGCCGCCCCGGCATCCGCCCCGGTGATCAGTCGAGCAGCGGGTGGCGCGCGATGATCTCGTGCCGGCCGGGCCCCACGCCGATCGCGGAGACCCGTGCCCCGATGAGCTCCTCGACCCGCAGCACGTAGGCCTGGGCCGCCGCCGGCAGCTCGTCGAACTCACGGCACCCCGAGATGTCCTCCCACCAGCCGTCGAGCAGCTCGTAGACCGGCTTCGCGTGGTGGAAGTCGCTCTGGTTCACCGGCATCTCGTCGTGCCGCACCCCGTCGACCTCGTAGGCCACGCACACCGGCACCTTGTCGAACCCGGTGAGCACGTCGAGCTTGGTGATGACGAAGTCGGTGACGCCGTTGACCCGGTTGGCGTAGCGGCCGATGACGGTGTCCATCCAGCCGCAGCGGCGGGGCCGCCCCGTGGTGGTGCCGTACTCGGCGCCGGTCTTGCGCAACGTCTCGCCGTCGTCGTCGAACAGCTCGGTGGGGAACGGCCCCTCGCCGACGCGGGTCGTGTACGCCTTGAGGATCGCGATCACCCGGGTCACCCGGGTCGGGGGGATGCCCGACCCGGTGCACGCCCCGCCGGCCGTCGCCGACGACGACGTCACGAACGGGTAGGTGCCGTGGTCGACGTCGAGCAGCGTCGCCTGGCCGGCCTCGAGCAGCACGTTGGCCCCGTCGTCGAGCGCCTGCTCGAGCACCAGCGAGGTGTCGGCGACCATCGGACGCAACCGGTCGGCATACGAGAGCAGCTCTTCGACGACCCGGTCGGCCTCCGCCGCACGGGTGTTGTAGATCTTCACGAGCACCTGGTTCTTCAGCGACAGCGCCGCCTCGACCTTCTGGCGCAGGATGTGCTCGTCGAAGAGGTCCTGGATGCGGATGCCGACCCGGTTCATCTTGTCGGCGTAGGTGGGGCCGATGCCGCGACCGGTGGTGCCGATCTTGCGCGCCCCCAGGAAGCGCTCGGTGACCTTGTCGAGGGTGCGGTTGTAGGAGGCGATGACGTGCGCGTTGGCCGACACCACGAGCCGTGAGGTGTCGACGCCGCGGGCCTCGAGCCCGTCGATCTCCTCGAACAGCACGTCGAGGTCGACCACCACGCCGTTGCCGATCACCGGCACCACCGAGGGCGTCAGGATGCCGGAGGGCAGCAGGTGCAGTGCGTACTTCTCGCGGGTGCCGTCGTCGCCCTCGATGACGACGGTGTGCCCCGCGTTGTTGCCCCCGTTGAACTTGACGACGTAGTCGACGTCGCCGCCCATGAGGTCGGTCGCCTTGCCCTTGCCCTCGTCGCCCCACTGGGCTCCGATCAGCACGATCGCCGGCATCGCGGCTCCTCTCGCCCGTGCGCCGGGCGGAGGTGCCGCGACGCGCCGAAGGCCCCTCGCGGGTACGCGCCGGGGCCTCGTACACCCCACCCTATCGCGGGGATGCCGTGTGCTCCGGTTCCGCTCAGCGCCGTCGCCGGGCGAGCGCCCAGCCGAGCTGGAACCGGGTGTCGACCCCGTTGACCGCCATCAGGTTGGCCACCCGGCGGCGGACGGTGCGCAGGCTGACGCCGAGGTAGCGGGCGATCGCCTCGTCCTTCATGCCGAGCTCGAGCAGCTCGACGAGCTTGGGGTCGCCACCGCCCTCGCGGCCGGTGACGGACGGGGCCGGGACCGCGTGCCGCCAGGCGAGGTCGAAGTAGGCGGTGTAGAGCCGCACGGTGAGCGGGTCGCGGATGACGGCATACCCCTGCGATGGGTCGTCCCAGCCGGCCAGCGCCACGACCGCGGTGTCGCCGAAGACCGCGAACTCGGTGTCGGTGCTCGGCACGATCCGCTGGTCCTCACCCACCTCCTCCCACACGCTCAGCCAGCGCTGCCCCTGTGGTGAGGACAGCGCGCTCGCCGGGTAGACCGCCCGCTGCTGCTCGCCGCGCCGGATGCGCTCCTCGTTGGCGCGCATGGTGCTCTCGTCGAGGGCCGGGCCCTCGGAGATGCTGAGCACGAAGTTGCGCAGCATGCCGGTGGTGTCGCTGAGCAGGCGGTTGACGACCGAGGGCGCGATGGCGTCGGAGATGGGCTCGCTGGGCGGCTCGGTGGCGCCGAGCGCGATGCTGGTGACCTTCGAGAGCAGGTCGCGGGACGCATCGAGGTCGCGGCGCCGCTCCTCGATGCGGTCGAGCTCGCGCCGGAGCTGCTCCTCGAGCACGAGGAGCACACCCCCGTCGTACGTCGTGGGGTCATCCATGCGGCCCACCTCCTACCCCTGCGTGGGGTGGCCGAAACCTGCCAGTGGCAGCCAAGTGTCGCACCACTCGTGCCCCGCGATGCACGATTGATGCGCACAGCCGCGGTTGCAGGGGACCATCGGGTGGCGCTTCTTGGCGAGAGGGAAGCGACCGGGCCCGGAGGACTTCGAGAAACGGCTGTCCGCGGAGGGCCCGGGCGTTCGCGCCCGGGCCCTCCGTCGTGCCGGGCGGCGTGCCGCGGCCGATCAGAGACCGAGCTCGCGGGCCCCGGTGGCGCTCGACGCCCGCAGGAACTCGGTGCACCGGTGCACCTCCTCGACCTCGTCGATCTGGTTGGCCGCCCGGGCCAGGGCCGCGAGCGCGCGCAGGAAGCCACGGTTGGGCACGTGCTCCCAGGGGATCGGTCCCTGGCCGCGCCAGCCGGCCCGGCGCAGGGCGTCCAGGCCGCGGTGGTAGCCGGTGCGAGCGTAGGCGTAGGAGGTGACGGCGCGGTGGTCGGCGAGGGCGTCCTCGGCGAGCACGGCCCAGGCCAGGCTGGATGCCGGGTGCGCGGCGGCCACCTGCTCGGGCGGCAGGCCGTCGGCCAGCGGCTCGGCGGCCGGGTCCACGGGCAGGTGGGTCGGCGGGATGCCGAGCAGGTCGGAGCTCATGGCGGTGCCTCTCGGTCGGTGGGCCCCCGGGTGCCGGCGGGAGTGCGGGCAGTGGCGCGGGGGCGCGTGGGTGGTGCGGGCGGTCTCCTCGAGAGTAGAGAACACGCCGTGCGAGGTCTGCCTGGCACGGCGTGTTCTCTACGGTCGACCGCGGGGGGCGGCCGGGTGGGGCGTGGTCAGCTCTGGTGCGTGCCCGCCGAGCGCAGGTTCTGGCAGGCCTCGACGACGCGAGCGGCCATGCCGGCCTCGGCCTCCTTGCCCCAGGCGCGGGGGTCGTACTGCTTCTTGTTGCCGACCTCGCCGTCGATCTTGAGCACGCCGGTGTAGTTCTTCAGCATCCAGTCGGCGACCGGGCGGGTGAAGGCGTACTGGGTGTCGGTGTCGACGTTCATCTTCACGACGCCGTAGTCGACGGCGTCCGAGATCTCCTCGGGCAGCGAGCCCGAGCCACCGTGGAAGACCAGGTCGAGCGGCTTGTCGCCGGCGGCCGTGCCGTGGGCGGCGACGATGGCGTCCTGGCACTGCTTGAGGATCTCGGGGCGCAGCTTGACGTTGCCCGGCTTGTAGACACCGTGCACGTTGCCGAAGGTGAGGGCGGCCATGTAGCGGCCGTTCTCGCCGAGGCCGAGCGCGGCCACGGTCTTCAGGGCGTCCTCGGGGGTCGTGTAGAGCTGGTCGTTGATCTCGTTGGCGACACCGTCCTCCTCGCCACCGACGACGCCGATCTCGACCTCGAGGATGATGTTGGCGGCCTTGGCCAGCGCGAGGAGCTCCTCGGCGATCTGCAGGTTCTCGTCGAGCGGCACGGCCGAGCCGTCCCACATGTGGCTCTGGAAGATCGGCAGGCCGGTGGACTTGACCTGCTCGGCGGATGCCGCGAGCAGGGGCCGCACGAAACCGTCGAGCTTGTCCTTGGGGCAGTGGTCGGTGTGCAGCGCGATGTTGACCGAGTAGTTCTTGGCCACCTCACGGGCATAGGCCGCGAGCGCGAGCGAGCCGGTGACCATGTTCTTGATGGTCGACCCGGAGGCGTACTCCGCACCGCCCGTGGAGACCTGGATGATGCCGTCGGAGCCGGCCTCGGCGAAGCCGCGGATGGCGGCCGTCACGGTCTGGCTCGACGTGATGTTGATGGCGGGGTACGCGAACGAGCCGGCCTTGGCTCGGTCCAGCATGTCGGCGTAGACCTCGGGCGTTGCGATGGGCACGGTGATCTCCTCGGAAGGTTGTGAGTGCCGGTACGCCCCGATCCTTCCACGGATGCCGTGTCACCACACCAGAGGTTCGCCTACCCAGCGGTAGCTGCCACCCGGCATCCGCGGGGTAGGTCGGTGCACCCGGTCAGGAGGTCGGCGAACCTGCCTCTGCCGCAGCCCGGCCGGGGTCGAACAGGTAGGGCCTGGTGTCGGCCACTGCGTGCATCCCGAGTCCGACGAGGATGGGGCGCGAGTCCGGCGAGGTGTCCACCCGGGCGTAGGGGTAGCCCCGGTCGAGGGCGAGCCGGGCGCGGTAGGAGGTGAGGGCGCGGTACAGCCCTCGACCCCGCCAGTGCGCGAGGGTCGAGCCGCCCCACAGCCCGCAGAACTCGGTTCCCGGCTGCAGGCGCAGCACGCCGTAGGACAGCACCTGCGAGGACACCGCGTCCTCGGCGACCACGGCGACCAGCAGGTCGGGGTCGCGCCGCTGCTCGGCCCGCAGGGCGTCGTTCACCCATGAGGTCTCCGGGCCCCAGACCGAGTCGACGCTCACCCGCACGCGCTCCCAGTCGTCGTCGGAGGAGATCTCGCGCAGGCGCGTCCCCGCGGGCAGCTCGACGTCGTGCACCAGGTCGACGCAGCGGCCGATCAGCACGACCTCGGGGTCGTCGGCGACGAACCCGGCTCGCACGAGGCGCTCCGCCAGGTCGGCGGGCTCGTCGTAGCCGTAGGTCTTCCACTCCACGACCTGCCCACGGGCTGTGAAGAACTCGACCTGGCGCGCCACCCAGTGGTCGGGGTCCTCGCCCAGTCCTTCGGGGCACTCGACCATCGCACCGTGCTCGGCGGCATCCGGCGGGTAGGTGCGGTGCACTGGTCCGTCGCGGTCGACGACGAACCCGGGGGCGGCGTCGGCGTCGCGCAGGCGCACCTGGGTGTGGAACAGCCGGAGCAGCTCGGCCGGGGAGTCGGTCATCGCCCCATTCCACGGCACCCGACCCACCGCGCACCAGCGGGTTGCCGGTCGAGGGGCTGTGATTGGCGCCGCGTACTCATGACGACGTCCCGGGGCAGCGCCACGCTTGAACCATGGACCTCGCCTCCGTGCGCACCCTCGCCGCAGCCACGCCGGACACCCGCAACCGGGTCGTCGACCTGCTGCGCGCCGGCGCGATCTGCGTGGTGGTGCTCGGCCACTGGCTGATCGCCGCGGTCGTCGTGCGCGACGGCGATCTCGTGCCCGGGCACCTCCTGGAGCTCGCCCCGTGGAGCCAACCGATCACCTGGGTCTTCCAGGTGATGCCGGTGTTCTTCCTGGTCGGTGGCTACGCGAACGCCCTGTCCTGGCGCTCGGCGCGCGCCCGCCGCATGCGGTATGCCGGGTGGCTGCGGGCGCGGCTGCGTCGCCTCCTGGTCCCGGTGGTCCCACTGCTCGCGGTGTGGCTCGGCGCGACGACCCTCGCGTACGCCGCGGGGGCGCCGACCGCGACGCTGCGCACGGCATCCCAGGTGGCGCTGGTGCCCACCTGGTTCCTCGCCGCCTACGTCGTGGTGTGCGCGTTCGCCCCGGCGACGCTGTGGCTGTGGGAGCGGCTCGGGTGGTGGTCGGTGCTCGGCGGGCTGGTCGTGGGCGGGCTGGTCGACCTGGTCAGCATCGGCACCGACCGGCTCTGGGTCGGGTTCGCCAACTACCTCGTGGTGTGGGCCACCGTGCACCAGCTCGGCTACGCGTGGCTCGACGGGCGGCTCGCGGGCACCGGGCGGCGGCTGGCGCTGGCGGCAGTGGGGGCCGTCGGACTGGTGACCCTGGTGTGGGCCGGTCCCTACCCGGTGTCGATGATCGGCCTCGACGACGCCGCGGTGAACAACTCCTACCCGACCCGGGAGACGCTGGCGTTCCTCGGGATGCTGCAGGCCGGGGTCGTGCTGGCGCTCGAGCCGCTGCTCGCCCGGTGGATGGCTCGGCCCCGCGCCTGGGCCGGGGTGGTGCTGCTGAGCAGCCGGATCATGACGCTCTACCTCTGGCACCTCACGGCGATGGTGTCGGTCATCGGGGTGTCCCTGCTGCTCGGCGGAGTGGGGCTGGGCGTCGACCCGCTGACGCCGGCGTGGTGGGCGACCCGGCCGGTGTGGTGGCTGCTGCTCGCGACGGTGACGCTGGGGTTCATCGCGGTCTTCGGTCGGTTCGAGACGCCGCGTGGTGACGACTCGCCGCCACCACCGACGTGGCTGCCGGTGCTCGTCGGCCTGTCGGCGTGCGGCGGGCTGGGCTTCATGGCGGGCCAGGGGATGGTGGGGGCCGACGGCGTGCACTGGTGGTGGCCGGTGCTGACCATCGCCGCCGTCGCCTTGCTCCGCCTGCCGGTCAGCCCACCTTCCCGCCGGGGCAACATCGACCAATAGGTTGATGTTGTCCCAGCCCGGTCCCCTTTCGCGTGGGGCAACTTTGACCAATAGGTCGATGTTGTCCCAGCCCGGGTCCCGTTTCGTGGGGCAACTTCGACCTATTGGTCGATGGTGTCCCGGAGGTCGTCGCGGCGACGGGTGAGGTGCTCCCGCTCGACCTCGTTCTGGCACCGCGCGATGGCCAGGTCGAGCGCGTCGATGGCGGCGGCGGTGCGCCCGGCCCGGGCGAGCAGCTCGCCACGCACCGCGGGCAGCCGGTGGCTGTGCGGCAGTGCGTCGTCGAGGTCGGCCAGGGCCTGCAGCCCCGCATCGGGCCCGTCGCGCTCGGCCAGCGCCACCGCCGCCGCGAGCCGCACCGCCGGCGAGGGGTTGAGGGCCACCAGGGCCGCGTAGTGGTCGCAGACCCGGTCCCATCGCGTGTCGGATGCCGTTGCCGCCGTTGCGTGCTCGGCCGCCACGCGCGCCTGCAGGCGGTAGCTCTCGGCGAGTGGCGAGGCGACCCGGCCCGGCATCCGCTCGAGCAGGTCGACCGCCTCGTCGACCTCGTCGTGGTGCCAGCGGGAGCGGTCCTGGTCGGGCAGCAGCACCAGCCGCCCGTGCCCGTCGACCCGGGCGTCGCGGCGGGAGTGCTGGAGGAGGAGCAGCGCGAGCAGCGCCTCCAGCACGGGCTCGTCGGGTGCCAGCGCCAGGGTCACCCGCACCAGCCGCACGGCCTCGCCCGACAGGTCGGCGCGCAGCAGGTCGGGCCCGCTGCCCGGGGCGTAGCCCGCGGTGAACGCCAGGTAGGCCACCTGCGCCACCACGTCGAGCCGTTCGGGCAGGGCCGAGGCGTCGGGCACCCCGAACGGGATGCCGGCGGTCACGATCTTGCGCTTGCCCGGGTGAGCCGCGCGGCCATCGTCGGCTCGGGCACGAGGAAGAGGCGGGCGATGTCCGCGGTCGGCACGCCCACCACCAGCCGCAGCGCCAGCGCACTGGCCACCTCGGGCGCGAGCGCCGGGTGGCAGCACATCAGCACCAGGCGCAGCACGTCGTCGTCGACGAGGTCGCCCGGGTCGGCGCGGCTCGACCCGCCCCGCGCGGCGGCCGCCTCGGCGTCGACCACCAGCAGCGGCTCCTTGCGCGCCGCCATGGCCTCCGCGCGCAACCGGTCGAGCACCCGGCGCCGGGCGGCCGTCATCAGCCAGGCCGGCCGGCCGGTCGGGGATGCCGTCGCGCGGCCACGTGCGCGCCGCCGCCTCCACGGCATCCGCGAGGGCGTCCTCGACGAGGTCGAGCCGACGGAACTGCGCGAGGAGCAGGGCGACCAGTCGTCCCCACTCCTCGCGCACCGTCACCGCGAGCACCTCCTGCGGCGTCACTGCGGGTCGTACCCCTCGATCCTGATCACCGGCCGGATCTCCACGGTGTAGGCCGGCGGCAGCAGCGAAGCCGCCGCGATCGCCGCGTCGAGGTCGGGCAGCTCGACGTCGTAGTAGCCGCCCACCTGCTCGGTGAGCTCGGCGAACGGCCCGTCGGTGACGGTGCGGCTGCCGTCGGTGCCGGTGCGCACCGTCGTCGCCGTGTCGGCGTCGCCCAGCGCCGCGCTGCCCAGGTGCGTGCCGTGCTCGTCGACGTAGTGGGAGAACGCGTCGTGGGCGTCGAAGTAGGCCTGCCGCACCTCGGTGGAAGCGGACGACCAGTCCCCCGGCCGGTAGGCGATGAGGATGACGTAGCGCTTCATCCGTCTCCCCCGTCACCGCCGTGATCGTGCTCGCCGTCGGCCACCATGTCGCGGAACTCGATCAGCTCGCCGCGGGCCGCGAACTCCGCGCAGATGCGCACCAGGTCGTCTCGGTCGTCGCTCTCGACGAGGTAGAACCCGACCACCTGCTCGACCGACTCGGTGAAGGGCCCGTCGGTGACGAGCACCCCGCCCGAGCCGTCGGGCCGCATCGACACGGCCTGGGCCGACGGGGTCAGCGGGCCGGCCACGATCACCCGGTGCCCTCCGGCGGCGAGGTCGTGGTTGAACTGCTCGTGCGAGCGCATCCCCTTCTCGTGCTCCTCGGGCGGAAGCTGCGCCCACTCGGCCTCGGGCGCGGGCAGCAGCACCAGGTGGCGGCTCATGCCGAACGCTCCTGCGTCGTGACCACGCGGCGCACCTCGATGCCGTCGCCGAGTGCCGCGAGGATGCCGCAGCACTCGAGGAGGTCGTCGAGGTCGTCGGTCTCCACCTGGTAGAAGCCGCCGACCTGCTCGGTGACCTCGACGAAGGGGCCGTCGGAGACGGGACCACCCCCCGCCGGGATCCGCCTGGCGTCGGCCAGGCCGTGCAGCTCGGCTCCGCCGGTCACCCGGTGGCCGCGCCGCGCGAGCTCCTCGTCGAAGCGGGCGTGCTCGGCGTAGCCGTGGGCGCGCTGCTCCGCGCTCAGCTCGGTCCACCAGCGGTCGGGGTCGCCGGTGACGAGGACGACGTACTCGGTCACGTCAGGCCCCCTCGTCGGTCTGGTCGGGAGCCGGGAGGCAGGCCCGGATCTCGAGACCCTCCCCCGGTGCGACGAGGATGGCGCACACACCAGCGAGGTCGTCGAGGTCATCGGACTCCACGAGGTAGAAGCCGCTGAGCTGCTCCACGGCCTCGGCGTACGGTCCGTCGCTGATGACCGGGCCGTCGTCGCCGCCGCGGACCACCCGGGCCTCACGGGAGTGGACGAGCTCCGCTCCGCCGACGATGTGGTGGCCGCGCTCCTCGAGGGTGTTCGAGAAGCGTTCGTGGGTGGCGTAGACGGCGGCTCGCTCCTCGGGGGTCGCTGCCTCCCAGGCTCCCTCGTCTCCGGGCAGGAGGATGGCGTACGTCGTCATGGTCGGTCCTTTCCGTCTCGGGCCGCGGGGTGCGACCTCACCACGGTGACGCACGGGGCGACCGGGATTCGACAGGTCTAGCGGACTTTCTGGCCGAACACGTGCCGGCGCACCCAGGCGTGCATCGCGATCGCCCCGGCCGCCCCGGCGTTGATCGAGCGGGTCGAGCCGAACTGCTCGATGTGCAGCACCACCTCGCAGGCGGCCAGCAGCTCGGGCGTCAGCCCCGGCCCCTCCTGGCCGAGCACCAGCACGCACTCGCGGGGGAGGTCGTAGGTCTCGAGCGGCACCGAGCCGGGCACGTTGTCGATGCCGATCAGCGGGATGCCGGTGCCGCCGCTTCCGGCGTCGCTCGCCCACCCGACGAGGTCGGCGACGCTCGGGTGGTGCAGCTCGTGCTGGTAGCGGTCGGTCACCATGGCGCCCCTCCGGTTCCACCGGCGACGCCCGACGATGTGGAAGGCGGCGGCGTTGAACGCGTTCGCGGTGCGCACCACCGAGCCGATGTTGAAGTCGTGGCCCCAGTTCTCGATGGCGACGTGGAACGGGTGGCGACGGCTGTCGAGGTCGGCGACGACGGCATCCATCCGCCAGTAGCGGTAGCGGTCGGCGACGTTGCGGCGGTCGCCCTCGCGCAGCAGCTCCGGGTCGAACTCCTCACCCTCGGGCCACGGTCCGGCCCACGGGCCGACGCCGACCTCGGGGACGTCAGGGACGCCGTCGTCGCCGCTCACGCGTGGATGCGCGAGAGGAACTGGCGGGTGCGCTCCTCGCGCGGCTCGCCGAGCACCTGCGCCGGCGGGCCCTGCTCGTGGATGACGCCGTCGTGCAGGTAGCACACCGAGTCGGCGACCTGGCGCGCGAACCCCATCTCGTGGGTGTTGACGATCATCGTCATCCCCTCGTCGCGAAGCGAGCGCAGCAGGTCGAGCACCTCGCCGACGAGCTCGGGGTCGAGTGCCGAGGTGACCTCGTCGAGCAGCATCAGCGTCGGGTCGTTGACCAGGGCGCGCGCGATGGCCACCCGCTGCTGCTGGCCGCCGGAGAGCTCGTCCGGCCGGGCCGCGGCGCGGTCGGCGAGGCCGACCCGCTCGAGCATGGCCATCGCCCGCTCGCGCGCCTCGGCCCTGGCCACCTTGTGCACGCGCACCGGCGCCAGGGTGATGTTGTCGAGCACCGTGAGGTGGGGGAAGAGGTTGTAGGCCTGGAAGACGACACCCATCCGCGCGCGCACGGCATCCGCGTCGGCGCGCGGGTCGGTGATGTCGTCCTGCTCGAGGAGGATGCGTCCGTCGTCGACCACCTCGAGCAGGTTGACGCAGCGCAGCAGGGTCGACTTGCCCGAGCCGCTGGCGCCGATGAGCACCACGCACTGGCCGCGCTCGACCACGAGGTCGATGTCGCGCAGGACGACGTTGTCGCCGAACGACTTCCGCACGCCGTCGAGCTGGAGCAGGCTCATCGCGGCGACCTCACAGCGTCCCCGTCGCGCCGTGCATGCCCTGCTTGCGCGCGAGGTGGTCGGTGAAGCGGGCCATCGGGATGGTCAGGGCGACGAACAGGGCGCCCGCCACGACGTAGGGGGTGAAGTTGAAGTCGGAGGCCGTCTCGATCTGGGCGGCGCGGATGGCGTCGATGACGCCGAGCACGGCGATCAGGCCGGAGTCCTTCTGCAGCGAGACGAGGTCGTTCATCAGTGCGGGCACGACGCGGCGCACGGCCTGCGGCAGCACCACGTGGCGCAGGGTCTGGCCGTAGCTGAGTCCGAGCGAGCGGGCCGCGGCCCGCTGCGAGGGGTGCACCGACTCGATGCCGGCCCGGAACACCTCGGCGACGTAGGCCGAGTAGGAGAGCACGAGGGCGGTGGCGCCCCAGAACAGCGCCGAGTTCGGCAGGCCGGACAGCCGCAGCGCCGGGGCGCCGAAGCCGAGGAGGAACAGCACGAGCAGCAGCGGCAGGCCGCGGAAGAGGTCGACGTAGGCCGTGGCGAACAGGCGCAGCGGGAAGGCGACCGGGCCGCGGATGGTGCGCATCACCGCCAGGGTCAGGCCGAAGATCGCGATGAGCACCGCGCAGATCAGCATGACGCGGATGTTGAGCCAGAGGCCCTCGAGCACGGCCGGGAAGGAGTCGACCGCCTTGTCCCAGCTGAAGAAGGTCTCCTTGACCCGCTGCCAGCCGGGCGAGGTGACGATCAGGCCGACGGCCACCCCCACCAGGCCCACGGTCGAGATGGCGGCGACGACCGAGGAGCGGCGGGCCCGGGCGCTGCGGTAGGCGCGGCGCTCCTGCTCGAGCGCCGACGGGACCCACGGGTCGGCCTCGTCGGCCGCCCTGGGTCCCGTCTGCTGCGAGGTGTCCCCCGACATGCCCGGCTACTTCAGCTCGGGAGCGCCCTGCGTCGACAGCCACTGCGCGACGAGCGTGTCGAGCGTGCCGTCGGCCCGCAGCGCGTCGACCGCCTGGGTGATGCAGGCCGTCAGCGGGCTGCCCTTGTCGAGCACGGCGCCGAACTGCTCGGGCGTGCCCCCGGCGTTGGGCAGCTGGCCCACGATGACGCCGTCGTCGAGCTGGGCGCCCGTCATGTAGAACGCGGTCGGCAGGTCGGCGACGATGCCGTCGATCTGCTTGTTCTGCAGGGCCTGCACCGCGAGGTCGTTGGTGTCGAACACCGCGACCTCCTGGCTCGGGGCGATCTGCTCCTTGGCGGCGGTGTAGGAGGTGGTGCCCACCTGGGCGCCGAGCTTGGCGCCCTTGAGGTCGGCGACCGTGGTCTTGCCGTCGATCGGGCTGCCCTTGTAGGTGATCACGGCCTGGCGCACGTCGTAGTAGCCGGAGGAGAAGTCGACGGCGTTCTTGCGCTCGTCGCTGATCGAGACCTGGTTGAGGTCGATGTCGAAGGCCTTCTCACCGGGAGCGATCACCGTGTTGAACGGCGCCACCACCCAGGTGACCTTGTCCTTGGCGTAGCCGAGCTTGTCGGCGATCGCGTAGGCCACGGCCGACTCGTAGCCCTTGCCGTTGCTCGGGTCGTCGTCGACGAACCACGGCTGGTAGGCGGGCTTGTCGGTGCCGATGGTCAGGGTGCCGGCGGTCTTGGTCTTCATCGACGCCGGGTCGCAGGTGGCGGAGGCGGAGGCCGAGGCGCTGGCCGAGCCGGAGGCAGCGGGCTCGTCGGTGGGCGCACCGCACGCGGCGAGGGCGACGACGGCGGACCCGGCGAGGGCCACACCCATCAGGCGGACGGGGAGGGTGACGGACATGCGGGGATCCTTCGTTTTCGGGGCCGCGGGGAGGCTGGGGCGGCCCGTTCCGTCGCTCAATGTAACGCCGAAGCACGAAACCCCTCGCCGGCTGCCCGCTCTGCGGTCCCTCCGTCGGCGGGGCGCCGACTGGCGTCGACAGCGGCTGCACCGCCGACGGAGGACGGGATGCGCGGCCGTTCCCCCGTACCCTTGAGGGCGTGATGCACGCACTCGGCCCCGACTGGATGGACCCCCAGTACCTCCTCGACACCTACGGGGACCAGTTCTTCTGGGTCAGCGTGGCCATCGTCTTCATCGAGTGCGGCCTGCTCTTCCCGATCCTCCCGGGTGACTCGCTGCTGTTCTCGGTCGGCCTGTTCATCGCCCGCGGCGACATCGACGTCAACATCATCGTGGCGTGCGTCATCCTCAGCGCGGCGGCGTTCCTCGGCAACGTCACCGGCTACGAGATCGGCCGCGCGATCGGCTCTCCCCTGTACGAGCGCGACGGACGCTTCATCAAGAAGAAGTACTTCGACCAGACCCACGCCTTCTTCGAGAAGCACGGCGCGAAGGCCCTCGTCATCGGCCGCTTCGTGCCCATCGTGCGCACCTTCATCACCGTCGTCGCCGGGGTGAGCCGCATGAACCGCCGCCACTTCTTCGTCTGGAGCGGGGTCGGCGCCGTGCTCTGGGCGACCGGCATCACCCTGCTCGGCTACTTCCTCGGCGGCATCGACTTCGTCCACGACAACCTCGAGGCGGCGGTGCTGCTCATCGTCGCCGTCTCCGTGCTGCCGATGGTGTTCGAGTTCGTGCGGCACCGCTCGGCGACGAAGGTCGTCATCGAGGAGACCGAAGAGGTCATCGAGGACGTCCGCGACGGCTCCGCCTGACCGGCTCCACTCCGCGGTGAGTGCGGAAACGGTCGCCCCGGCGACCACTTCCGCACTCGAGGCGGGGACCGGCCGGGGTCAGTGGCGGGGTAGCTCGATCAGGCCCGAGGCGTAGGCGGCGGTCACCGCGGCCGTGCGGTCGGTGACCCCGAGCTTGGCGAAGGCCCGGATGAGGTGCGTCTTGACCGTCGCCTCCCCGATGAACAGCTCGCGCCCGATGTCGGCGTTGGACATTCCGCGAGCCACCAGGCCCAGCACCTCGACCTCGCGCCCGGTGAGCTCGGGCCGCGCGGGTGCCCGCAGCCGGTCGGCCAGCCGGGCCGCCACCGGGGCCGCGAGCACCGTCTCACCCCGCGCCGCCCGCCGGATGGCGTCGGCGAGCACCCCCGTCGGGGCGTCCTTGAGCAGGTAGCCGCGGGCGCCGGCCTCCACGGCTCGCACGATGTCGGCATCGGTGTCGTAGGTCGTGAGCACCAGCACCTGCGGGGCGCCGGCCTCGGCGGTGATCCGGGCGGTCGCCTCCGCGCCGTCCATCACCGGCATCCGCAGGTCCATCAGCACGACGTCCGGATGCAGCCGCGGCACCAGTGCGAGCGCCTCCGCGCCGTTGGCGGCCTCGCCGACCACCTCGAAGTCGCTCTCCTCCCCCAGCACCGCGACCATGCCGGCCCGCACCACCGGGTGGTCGTCGACCACGAGCAGCCGGATCACCGCGGCACCACCAGGCGCAGCGTGGTGCCGGCACCCGGCTCGCTGAGCACCTGCACCGCGCCGCCGACCTCGGCCGCCCGCGCCTGCACGCCGTCGAGCCCGAAGCCCGAGCGGGCGCCGTCGAGTCGAACCCGAGGCCGTCGTCGTGCACGGTCAGCACCACCTCGTCGGGGTCGTCGTAGGCCAGGACGAGGTCGACCCGGGCGGCCGACGCGTGCCGCCGCACGTTCGACAGCGCCTCCTGGGCGGTGCGCAGGATGACGACCTCGGCCGACCCGCCGAGCGGCACCGGGTCGCCGGCCACCCGCACGTCGGCGTGCAGCCCGGTCTCGCTCGTCACCGCCGCCCCCAGCCGCTCGAGGGCCTCGCCGAGGGTGCGCGACTGCAGGTGCCCGGGCGTGAGCTCGGCGACGATCAGCCGCGCTTCGTCGAGGTTGTCGGATGCCGTGTGCTCGATGAGCGCGAGCCGCTCGGCCGCCGTCGTGGTGTCGCCACGGGCCGAGGGCGGCCTGCGCCGCACGGGACAGGGCGACGACCGAGGTGAAGCCCTGCGCGAGGGTGTCGTGGATCTCGCGCGAGATCCGCTCGCGCTCCTCGTGCACGCCGCGGTCGCGCTCGGCCGCCGCGAGCCGGGCCTGGGTGGCGCGCAGCTCGTCGATGGTCTCGGCGCGGCTCTCCGCCTCGCCGACGATCCGGTTGATGAACAGCCCCAGCGAGAGGGACAGGCCCATCGAGATGACGCTGGAGATGAGGATCTCGGTGAGGCTGTCGGCGGAGAAGCCGAGCTGGGCCCAGCGCACCACCGAGAAGGCGGTGACGACGACCACCGTGCCCACCACGGCCCACCGGGTCGGCAGCATCGCCCACAGCTGCGGGAAGAGCGCGAAGTAGAGCAGCCAGGCCTGGGTGCTCGGGTCGACCCACTGGATGCCGAGCAGGGCCGTCCACGCCACGACCTGGTAGGCCACCGCCCAGCGGACGTCGCGGTTGGTCATCCCCCGCGTGCCGAGCACGGCGTAGGCGAGCGCGATGACGCCCAGCAGCGCGAGGGACGGTGCCCGGCCGTGCGGGCCGGGGTCGTCGATCAGGGTCACGACGACCGCGGCGGCCCACACGATGGCGAACACGGCGTGCCAGTAGGGCTGCTGCCGGCGCCACATGGCCCCGAACTCCTCGCGCGAGCTTGCTGCTGTCGCCGTCACGTCGCTCATTGTGGTGCCCGACGGCTCAGGTGGTGCCGCGCTTGAACCACTTGAAGGTCAGCACGCACAGCACGAGCCCACCCACCGCCCAGGCCAGCAGCACCAGCGAGGTGCGGCCGGTCTCCCACGACCCGGCCATCTCGGCCGAGGCGAGGTCGGCGGGGTAGAAGACCGAGCGCATGCCCTGGGCGATCCACTTCAGCGGGAACACCGAGGCGATCTGCTGCAGCCAGGTGGGCACGTCGTCGAAGGCGATGTAGACGCCGGAGATGAACTGCAGGATCAGCAGCGGCCCGATGACGACCGCGCCGATGGTGCGCGAGGTCGCCATCGACGAGTAGGCGATGCCGAGCACCGTGCCGCCGAACACGCCGAGGGTGAACACCAGCGCGAACACCGCCCAGCGGTCGGCCGTGGTGGGCAGCTGCACGCCGAAGAAGACGCGCGCCACGAGCAGGAGCAGGGCGACCTGCAGGGTCGAGGAGATCGCGACCAGCCCGACCTTGCCGAGGAAGTAGGCGACCGGCGGCATCGGGGTGGCCCGCAGCCGCTTGAGCGTGCCGTCGTCGCGCTCGCTGGCGACCGACATCGCCATGGTCTGGTAGCTGGTGAGCAGCACCCCCGCCGAGAGCATGCCGGGCAGGAAGTAGCCGCCGGCGGTCATGCCGCCCTGGCGCCGCCGAGTCCTTGAACTGCCCGGAGAAGATCACCGAGAACAGCGCGAGCAGCAGGATCGGGAAGAGGAAGGAGAAGAAGACCGCCTCCTTCTCGCGGGAGTACATCTTCAGCTCGAGCACCGTGCGGTCCAGGCCCAGGGCGATGGCACTCATGCGGGCACCTCCGTCGAGTCGTGGGTGGCGGCGGTCGCGGCAGGCCTCGGCGCCGACGTGGGGGGCGATCAGGCTCGAGGTAGGTGTCCTCGAGCGAGGGCCGGGTGACGGTGAGCGCCGGGAACCTCGCCGCCCGGCATCCGGGCCGCGAGGCGGGCGACCTCGGCCGTGGGGGTCGAGGTGGTCAGCTGGCGCCGGATGCCGTCCTCCTCCCACGAGACCGTCGCCTCCTCCGCGCTGCGCCCGCCGAGCGCCTCGGGGGTGTCGAGCGCCAGCAGCCGCCCGGCGGCGATGACCCCGACCCGGTCGGCGAGGTTCTCGGCCTCGTCGAGGTAGTGGGTGGTGAGCAGGATGGTCGTGCCCTCGGTGGCGAGCGCCCGGATGAGGTCCCAGAAGTCGCGGCGGGCCTGCGGGTCGAAGCCGGTGGTCGGCTCGTCGAGGAAGAGCAGCTCGGGCCGGCCGATGATGCCGAGCGCCACGTCGAGCCGGCGCCGCTGGCCGCCGCTCAGCCCGACGATGCGGGCGTCGGCCTTGTCGTCGAGGCCGACCGAGGCGAGCACGTCGGCCACCGTCGCGCGGGGCGGAGTAGGCCTTCGCGGTGCTGGTGAGCGCCTCGCGCGGGGTGAGCAGGTCGAGGCCGCCCGATGGTCTGCAGCACGATGCCGACCCGGTTGCGCCACGCCAGGCCGGCGCCCTGCGGGTCGACGCCGAGCACGCGCACCTCGCCGGCGTCGCGGGAGCGGAACCCCTCGAGGATCTCGACGGTGGTCGTCTTGCCCGCGCCGTTGGGGCCGAGCAGGGCGAAGCACTCGCCGGTGCGGATGTCGAGGTCGAGCCCGTCGACGGCGGTGTGCTCGGCGTAGGTCTTGGTGAGTCCCCGGATGGTGATCGCGTCTGCCATGGCCCCAGCCTGCGCCCTCGCGGCGGTCGGGGCGCGACGCCCGCGCGGTGGACCGGCCGTCCACCGACCGGTGGACCACGCCGGGCCTGCCGCGGTTCGGGTCCGCTCCCGGTCGGGTCGCTGCTCCGGCTCGGGTCACTGCTCCCGGCTCGGGTCCTACTCCGGATGAGTGCTGCTGAGCACCGCACTCGGCACGGCGCACATCGGAAGATCGACCCGACTCGGCGCAGGGGTCGGCACGCGTCGGGCGAATCAGGGCTTCGGGCGAAGTGGCCCTGACTGTCGCGAACGGGTCAGGCGGGCGGGGCCGGCGGGGTGTTGCCCGGGCCGGCGGGGGATGCCGGGGGCGTGTCCTGCGGTCCGGCGGATGCCGGGGGCGCGGACCGGCGGTGCGCGGGGCCTCGGCGGCGGCCGAGCCCGCGGCATACGCGCTCGGCGGCGGGATGACGGCCTCGCGCTGCCCGAAGTCGACCCGCGGGGCCTCGCGCTGCTCGCCGACGGCCTCGAAGTACTCGGCGCGGTCGATGTTGAACACCCCGGCGATGATGTTGCTCGGCACGGTCTCGACCTTGGTGTTGAGGTCGCGCACGGTCGCGTTGTAGTAGCGGCGGGCCGAGGCGATGCGGTCCTCGGTGGCGGTCAGCTCGTTCTGCAGGGCCAGGAAGTTCTGGTTGGCCTTGAGGTCGGGGTAGGCCTCGACGATGGCGAGCAGCCGGCCGAGCGCCTGGCTGAGCATGTTCTCGCTCTCGGCCTGCGGCCGCCGGCGACTGCCCCGGCGCCATCGCGGCCGAGCGGGCCTTGACGACGTCCTCGAGGGTGCCCCGCTCGTGCGCGGCGTAGCCCTTGACCGTCTCGACGAGGTTGCCGATCAGGTCGTGCCGGCGGGTCAGCTCGACGTCGATCTGGCGCCAGGCCTCCTGCACCAGGTTGCGCAGCTTGATCAGGCCGTTGTAGGTCGAGCACCGCCCAGGCGACGACGACGACCAGCAGGACGACGATGATGATGACGGCGATCATGGGTGCTCCCGTGCTCGTGACCGGTGGTCCGCCCCGATCCTAGGGCCGGCCGAGGGGGGCCGGTCAGGCCAGGCCGAGGTCCGCGAGGCCGAAGACGTGCCGGTACTCGAACCCGGCATCCGCGAACTTCTCGGCGGCGCCGGTGGCCCGGTCGGCGATGGTGGCGACCGCGACGACGGTGGCGCCGGCCTCCTGGGCCGCGCGCGCGGCATCCAGCGGTGACGACCCGGTCGTGGAGGTGTCCTCGACGACGAGCACCCGCCGGCCCTCGATCGACGGGCCCTCGATGCGCTGCTGCAGGCCGTGCGCCTTGCCGGCCTTGCGCACGACGAACGCGTCGAGCCGGTCACCGGAGGCCGCCGCGGCGTGCAGCATCGAGGTCGCCACCGGGTCGGCGCCCAGGGTCAGCCCGCCGACGGCGTCGAAGTCGAGGTCGGCGACGAGGTCGCGCATGACGCGGCCGACCAGCGGGGCGGCCTCGCCGTCGAGCGTGATGCGGCGCAGGTCGACGTAGTAGTCGGCCTCCTTGCCGGAGGACAGGGTCACCCGGCCGTGCACGATCGCCTTGGCGCGGACGATCTCGAGCAGGCGGGCGCGGTCGGCAGCGATGTCGGTCACGCGCCCACCGTATGCCGTTGGGCCGACCGGCACCGGTCCGTGGCATCGTCGGCAGCGCTGGGGCGGGTCACGGTCCCGTGCGACGCGGTGGCGACTCGGTACAAGACGCAGCCCCTCGCTGAACGGCCCGGCGTGGCCCGCTGCTGGAACCACGCGCTGGTGGTGGTCGGGGTCGGGCGGCGGGTCTGGGAGGGGGTCGGGGTCGTGGCCGTCCCAGACGTCGATGCCGGCCCGCAGCATCCGGCCGATCGGGCTGCCGACCACGGCGCGCCGCCAGGTCGTCGAGCAGGTCGCGGCGGCAGCCCGTCGAGCAGGATGCGCGGGCTGCGCCGCTCGGCGAGCACGACGAGCCGGGCGAGGGCGTGCACGTCGTCGCGGCCGCAGCCGGGTGCCGGACAGCAGCAGCCGCTGCAGCTCGGCGAGCAGCCAGGCCCGCCCCTCGGGGCCCGAGCGCCCACAGCGCGTGCCGGTGCGCCGTCTCCTGCCAGTCGGCGGAGGCGGTGCGCAGGAGGTGGCGGTACTCGCGCAGCACCTCAGGCTCGGCGCCCGGGACCATCGTCCGATGGTAGGCCGGGTCGCCGAGCCTGACGAGTGGGTTTCCCCCCCGATCGAGGCCGGGTCAGTAGGCCGCGGCGGCCTCGGCCAGCTGCTCGGCAGCGGCGCCGAGCGCCTCCTGCATCTCCGGGGAGTGGTCGTACTGCGCCGCCAGGCCGGCAGCGGCCAGCGCCGCGCCCGCGAAGACCTGGCCGTCGTCCCAGCCGCGCGGGGGCTTCGGGCGCGGCCACTTGCCGGGCCAGCCGGTGCCGCACCAGTCGTCGATCTCGGCCCGCAGCACCCCGGCGCCCTCGCCGGCCCCCCTGCCGCCGACGACGATGATCGCCGAGACCAGGACGTTCTCGAGCAGCTGCGCCCCGACGACCGCCTCGATCGGCGGCAGCGGCTGGGGGTTGAGCGACACGGCATCCCCACGGCGGTTCACCACGTGGGCAGTGACCGGGCCGTGCGGGACGATGAAGTCCCACGCCTGCGGCGGGATCTTCACGAAGGTGGACAGGACTTTCCAGCTGACCGAGGCCATGGCAGTGCTCCTTCAGGCGAGTGCCCGCGCACGCCGCGGGTCACCGGCAAGGAGCGCCGCCGGGCCGGCGCTGATACCGGTGGCGGCGGCGGTCGCCGCTACGAGGCCGACGCGCGGGGCCGCCGGAACCGGTCGAGCCGGCGCAGGGTGCCGCCGCGCAGCAGCGGGCGGGGCAGCACCCGCACCCCCGCGGTGATGACCTTCCACTGCAGCCCGGGCACCGAGATGACCTTGCCGCGAGCGACGTCGGTGAGCGCCTGCTGCACCACGTCGTCGGCGTCGAGCCACAGCGACTCGGGCAGGGCCGAGATCGCGATGCCGGCCCGGGCGTGGAACTCGGTGCGGGTGAACCCCGGGCACAGCGCGGTCGCCGTGACCCCGGTGCCGGCCAGCTCGCCGGCCAGGCCCTCGGTGAACACGGTGACGAACGCCTTCTCGGCCGAGTAGCTGCCGTTGGCGATGAACGAGGCGACCGACGAGACGTTGAGGATGGCGCCGCGGCCCCGCTGCGCGCATCGCCCGCCCGGCCGCGTGGCAGGTGAGCATGACCGCGCGCACCATGACGTCGAGCGCGGCCTCCTCGGCGGCGAGGTCGTTGTCGAGGAAGGCGCCGTTCAGCCCGAACCCCGCGTTGTTGACGAGCAGGTCGACCGGCCGCACGTCGTCCTCGAGGCGGGCGCACACCCGGCGCGGTCGCCGCCCGGTCGGACAGGTCGGCCACCAGCACCTCGACGGCCACGCCGTGGCGCGTGCGCAGCCCGGCGGCGAGCTCGTGGAGACGGACCTCGTCGCGGGCCACGAGCACCAGGTCGGTGCCCTCGCGGGCGAGGCGTTCGGCGAAGGCGCGGCCGATGCCGGCGGAGGCTCCGGTGACGAGTGCGGTGCTCATGGTGGAGGCACTGTATGCCGCGAACCCGCGCCCCGGGGCGCCACGTACCCGTGGGTAGGGTGAGGAGGTGCGTATCGCCACCTGGAACGTCAACTCGATCCGCTCCCGCATCGACCGCGTGGAGGCCTGGCTGGCCCGCACCGACGTCGACGTGCTGCTGGTGCAGGAGACCAAGGCCAAGGACGAGCAGTTCCCCTACGACCGGCTGCGGGCCCTGGGCTACGAGGTCGCCCACCACGGCACCAACCAGTGGAACGGCGTCGCGATCCTGTCGCGGGTGGGCCTGGCCGACGTGCAGGTCGGCTTCGACGGCGACCCCGGCTGGGGTGAGCCGCTGGCCGCGGAGGCGCGCTCGATCGGGGCGACGTGCAACGGCATCCGGCTGTGGTCGGTCTACGTGCCCAACGGCCGCGCGCTCGACGACCCGCACATGGTCTACAAGCTCGACTGGCTGGCGCGGCTGCGCGAGCAGGCCACCGCGTGGGCCGCCGACGGCACCCCGGTGGCGCTGTGCGGCGACTGGAACATCGCGCCGCAGGACGACGACGTGTGGTCGATGGAGTACTACCTCGACAAGAGCCACGTCTCCCCCGGCGAGCGCGCCGCCTTCACCGCCTTCCTGGATGCCGGGTTCGTCGACGTCGTGCGCCCGCACACCCCCGGCCCCGGCGTCTACACCTACTGGGACTACCAGCGGCTCGCCTTCCAGAAGCGGCGCGGCATGCGCATCGACTTCGTGCTCGGCTCACCGTCGTTCGCGGCGCGCGTCGCCGGCGCGGCGATCGACCGCGAGGAGCGCAAGGGCACCGGCGCCAGCGACCACGCACCCGTCGTCGTGCAGCTGAAGGACTGAGCGGATGCCGTCACGCACCTCCGCGCGCCGCGGCACCTCCCGCGCTGCCCGGCTCCCGGACGGCGCTGTGCGGCACCGGGTCCGGCTCGGCGCGGGCACCGACGTGCACGTCGTGGAGTGGCCGGCCACGGCCGCGGCCGCCGGCACCGCGGCCGAGGGGGTCACGGTGGTGCTGGCCCACGGCTGGACCCTCACCCACGCGAGCTGGCTGCCGGTCGTCGAGCTGCTCCGGGCGCGGTTCGGGGTGCGGGTCGTGGCGTTCGACCAGCCCGGGCACGGCCTGTCGACGCCCGAGTCGCGCACCCCGACGGTGCACGAGCTCGGCGAGGTGCTGCACCGGGTGCTGACGGCGGTCGCGCCGACCGGGCCGCTGGTGCTGGCCGGGCACTCGATGGGCGGCATGACGATCATGGCCTGGGCCGCCGACCACGCCGACGAGCTCGCGGCCCGGGTGCGCGGGGTCGTGTTCGTGGCGACGTCGGCCAAGGTGGGCGAGGACCGGGTGCGGGTGCCGCTCGAGCGCGGCCATGATGCGGGCCTCGGCCCGCGCTCCCCGGGTGGCGCCCGGCCGGCTGATGTCGACCCGGGCCCAGACCCGGCTGCTCTACGGGCGCGGGACGGCGCGCGAGACGGTCGTGCCCGGGGTGACGCTCATCCGGCACACCTCGCTGCCGACGCTGGGGCGCTACTTCCTGGCCCTGCAGCAGCACGACGAGACCGAGGCCCTGGAGCACCTCGGCGCGGTCCCCACCCGGGTGCTCGTCGGCACCGCCGACCGGCTCACCCCGGTGACCGACGCGCGGGCCCTGACCGACGGCATCCGCGGTGCGCGGCTGACCGTGCTGCCCGGGCTGGGGCACATGCTCACCTACGAGGCACCCGACGTCGTCGCCGACGGCGATCGGCGAGCTGCTGCCGGGGCGGCGACTCGCGGCGAGCGGCGGCCTCAGCGGCGGCTGAGGATGCCGCTCGCGTAGGCCGCCTGGCCCGCGTGCTGGGTGCAGTCGTTGACCACGCTGACCAGCCGCACCGCGAGGGTGACCGGCGGGTCCCAGTGCTCGTCGACGACCCGGTCGAGGTCGGCGTCGGTGACCTCGCGCAGCGCCTGCTCGGCGGCGGCGCAGCGCGGCGTCGAGGTAGCCGCGCAGGTGCGTCGGCGGAGGCCTGCACGAGCAGCACCTCGTCGAAGGTCATGCCGTAGCCGTGGGCGTCGGCCGGCAGCGGCAGGGCGAACCGCTCGCGCCAGCCGCCGGCCTCCCAGACCGCGTCGTACCCGAAGACCCCGGCGACCTGGGCGTCGAGCCCGCGGGTGAGGTGCCAGACCAGCCAGGCGACGGTGTTGGTGCCGGGTGCCGGCGGGGTGGCCAGCAGGTCCTCGGGGGTGTCGTCGAGCACCTGGTGCGCGGTCTCGCGCACCCGGCCGAGCGAGTCGATCAGCAGGTCAGCAGTGGTCGCCATGCCCGCGACGCTACCCCGGCGAGCCCGGCCTCTGTCGTGTCGTCGTGACGCCGTCAGGCCGCGGTGCGACGCACCCGGCCCGGCGTCTGACCGGTGATCCTGGCGAAAGCCCGGCTGAAGGCGGCCTCGGACCCGTACCCCAGCGCTGAGGCCACGACGGCCACCGACGATCCGCCGAGCAGCATCTCCCGGGCTCGGCGCATCCGAGCGAGTGCTACGTACGTCATCGGCGGCAGGCCCACCACAGCGGTGAATCGCGCGGCGAAGGAGGACCGCGACATGGTGGCCAGGCCGGCCAGGCCGGCCAGCGTCCACTCGTGTCCCGGGTCGCGGTGCACGGCCGCGAGCGCCGGCCCGAGACGCGGATCGCGCAACGCGGCCAACCATCCGCCGGCCGCATCCGGCTCGTCCGAGAGCCACGCGCGCACGGTCTGGATCACGAGCACGTCGGCGAGTCGGGTGGCCACGGCATCGCCACCGGGCCTGGGGTCGCGCAGCTCGTCTGCGAGCAACGCCAGCAGCGACGCCATGAGGGGATGCCGAGCCGAGTCCACCCGCAGGATCGGAGGAAGGACGGCGAGGAGGTCCTGCACGGCGGGGCGTCGAAGGCGACGACCCCGCACAGCATCGCAAGCAGCTCCTCACCTCGGGGATCGCCGACGTGCAGGATCGAGAAGGAGTCGCCGAGCATCGTCTGCGGGAGCTCGTCGGCCCGGCCCACGACGCGAGCGCCGGGAGCGGTCGACACGCGGTGCCCGATGCCCCGGGGCACCAGGGCCAGGTGGCCCGCGTCGAGACGCACGGCCTCCTCACCGTCGACCTCGATGAAGGCGCACCCGCGCGCCACCATGTGGAAGCTGAGGGTGTCGGCGATCTGGGGCATCGCCACGGCGCCCCGGCCGAAGGCCTCGGTCCACGAGTAGAACGCCCCCCGCATGCGCACCCGGTACAGCGCCTGGGTGAGCGGGTCCTGACGCTCCCACGGCATTGCGGTGCTCATCGCGGCCTCCGGACGATCGATCAAGGAACACGTACTCCCGACGATAGATCATCCGATCCGGGGCGACCAGCATGGGAACTCCCCACGAAAGGAAACGACCATGCGCATCCTCGTCATCGGCGCCACCGGCGGGTCCGGCCGCGCCGTCTGCGACTCCCTCCTCGACCGCGGCCACCGGGTGACCGCCTACGCCCGGTCCGCGACCTCGATGGCCCCCCGGGACCGGCTGGACCGGATCGACGGCGACGCCGCCGACATCGGCCTGCTCGAGCGCGTCCTGCCCGGGCACGACGCCGTCGTCATCACCCTGGGGATCTCCGAACCCGCCTGGCGAGTCCGTCTGTTCGGCGCCCGGGCCACCGCGAGCGACATCCGTTCGCGCGGCACCGACGCCGTGGTCCGAGCAGCGCGCGCCTCGGGCGTCCACCGGATCGTCGTGCAGACCTCCTACGGGGTCGGCCCGACGCGGCCACACCTGGGGATCGCGGAGCGGCTCGTGTTCGCCCTGCTCCTGAAGCCCCAGATGCGCGACACCGAGCACCAGGAGGAGGTCGTGCGCTCGTCGGGGCTCGACTGGACGCTCGTGCAGCCGGTGTACCTCACCGACGTCGACGACGACACGCACGTGACCTCGACCGACGGCCACACCCGGCGGACGCGGGTGTCCCGACGCGCGGTCGCTGCCGTGCACGCCGACCTCGTGGAGAGCGGGCAGCATCACCACGACACGGTGTCGGTCTCCGGATGAGGACGGCGGCGTCCCGACGTGACGGTGGGCCCTCGGGCACCCTTGGGCACCCTCGGAACGTCGGGGCGAGCCCGGCCTCTAGAGCCCGAAGGTGGTCGCGTGCTCGCCGGTGCGGCGGCGCAGCCCGAGGGCCAGCGAGGCGAGCGCCCCGAGCGCCGGCCGCCACGGCCGCCCCGCGGAACACCCACGCCACCTGCAGCACGGCGGCGCCCTTGAGGGCCTCGGTGTCGGTGGGGTCGGGCAGGGTGGCGACGACGCCGTAGTACTGGTGCAGCCCGATGGCGGTGAGCAGCGCGAGGCCCACGACCATCCCCACCATCCGCGCGACGACGACCAGCGCGGATGCCGTGCCGTGCGTGTCGCTGGGCCGCCTCCGCCAGCGCGGCGTCGTTGACCGGGGCCAGGGCCAGCCCGATGCCGAGGCCGGTGAGCGCCAGCACCACCGTCGACGACAGGTGGTCGAGCGAGCCCCGGCCCCACGTGCGTCATCAGCGGCCAGACCCACGGCGGCCAGCGCCAGGCCGGCCGCGGCGACGACGCCGTTGCCGAACCGGCGCAGGGCCCAGCCGCCCGCGAGCGCGCCGACCGGCACGGCCACGAGGAAGCGCACCAGCACCAGGGCCGCCCCGGTCTGGCTCGACCCCTGCACGATGCGGGCGAGCAGCGGCACGTCGACGACCACCGCCACCAGGGCGACGCCGACGAGCAGCGAGACCACGAGCGCCCAGACCAGCCGGCCACGCACCAGCCCGCGGGGCACCAGCGGCGAGGCCGGAGCGGCGGTGGTGCACGGCATACAGCACGGCGAGGAGCGCGGCCACGGGCAGCAGCGCGAACCCGAGCGGACCGACGACCTCGGTGGCCGGCTCGGAGGCCGCGAAGGTGAGCACCACGCAGCCCAGGGACCCGCCGAGCAGCAGGGCCCCGAGCAGGTCGGCACGACGCAGCAGCGGCCAGGCACCCCGGGCACCGACGGCCAGGGCCGCGAGGAGGAAGACCGCTGCGACGATGCCGATGGGGGTGGCCAGCCGCGAGGTGGCGTCACCGAAGGGCACGAACGGCAGCCCCAGCGAGACGCTGGTGACGAGGGCATCGGGGGCGGCGAGGGCGAGCCACCCGGTGACCGCTGCCAGCACCGACAGCGCGACGACGACGGGACGTGGTCGGGGGATGCTGCCGCCCGCCGGTGACGACGACGGCCGCGGCGAGCAGCACGCCGAGAACGGCGTTGAGCCAGAAGATCGCCCGCCACTGCGCGACGACCAGCACGAGCGCCCCCAGCACCGGCCCGAGCACCGAGCCGAGCTCCTGCACCGCGCCGACCACACCCAGCGGAACCCCACGGCGGTCGGCCGGCCACAGCTGGGCGACGATCGCGAGCGTGGCCGGCACCAGGCCACCACCGCCGACGCCCTGCACCACCCGGCCGGCGACGAGCACCGGCAGGTCGGTGGCGAGCGCGGTGACCGCCGAGCCGGCGACGAACACCCCCAGGCAGGCGAGCAGCACCCGCTGCCGGTCGACGAGGTCGGCGACCCGGCCGATGAGCGGCAGCACGGCGACGTAGCCGAGCAGGAAGCCGGAGATGATCGGGGTCGCCCGCTGCAGGGCGTCGATGCTGACACCGACCCCACGCATCATGTCGGTCAGGGCCAGCACGACGACGTAGGTGTCGGCGGCGGCGAGGGAGACGGCGATCGCGGCCGTCGTGAGCAGCGCCCTAGGGGCGGGTGATCTCAACGGGTGCCCCGTAGTCGGTGAGCACCAGCACGTAGGTCGCCTCGATCCCGGGGAAGAACGGGCCCTTCAGGGTCGCGGTGCGCAGCTGGTCGGAGTCGGTGATGCCGTAGCTCACCGCGAAGGTGCCGGTGCCGTCGCCGAGGTGGAACAGGTCCTCGATGCTCGAGCCGGGCAGGGTGCCGCTGATCTTGGTCAGCACCTCCTGGCCGGAGCGGGTCTGGCCGTCGTCCTTGGGGTCGGCGGTCTGCGGCAGCAGGGCCGAGATGCCGGTCGCCGGGTCGAAGAACATCGCCGGGTTCGGCGCGTTCAGGGTGTCGAGGTCGGTCTCCTTGTAGTCCGGCGTGAAGAACTTCAGGTAGGCGGTCTCGCCGATCGCGACGACCTCGATGGTGCCCGCGAGGCCCTTGATGGTGCCGGTGATCGTGCCCTGGAACTTCGGCTCGGTGACGTCGATGACGCCGGCGCCCTTGGCGGCGGTGACGCCGTTCTCGCGGGGCGGCACGTCGCGGCTGGACAGGTCGAGCTGCACCGTCTTGGCGGCGTCGAAGGCGGTCTTGGCGGCGGCCAGCTGCTCGGTCGGGCTCTGCTCCGGCGCCTCGGCCGCCTCACCCGAGCAGCCGGCGAGCGCGAGCACCACGCCGAGGGCGAGCGAACCCGCGACGGCGGGCACGCGCCGGCGGCCGCGCACGGCGGGGCAGGGGGGCGACGCATGGCGGCAACAGTAACCGCCGGGGCCCGCCCCCTGCGCACCTCCCCGATGTAGCGACTTCGTGCGACTTGCCTACGGTTCTGCCGGCGCGCGACCAGGAGAACCGCGTCCAAGTCGCACGAAGTCGGGAACGGCGCAGTCAGCGGAGGAGGAGGCCGGCCTCGCCGAGGTCGACGGTGACGGTGTCGCCGTCGCGGACGTCACCGGCGAGCAGCGCCCGGGCCAGCCGGTCGCCGATCTCGCGCTGCACCAGCCGGCGCAGCGGACGGGCGCCGTAGGCCGGGTCGAAGCCCTGCTCGGCGAGCCACGCCTTGGCCGGCTCGGTCACCTCGAGGCTGATCCGGCGGTCGTGCAGCCGGGTGGCCAGGGCGCGCACCTGCAGGTCGACGATCCGGGCCAGCTCGCTGGTCGACAGCGGGTCGAAGACCACGACCTCGTCGAGCCGGTTGAGGAACTCGGGCTTGAACGCCTGGCGCACCGCGGCCATCACGGCCTCGCGCTTGGCCCCGGGCTCGAGCGTCGGGTCGACGAGGAACTGCGAGCCGAGGTTCGAGGTCATCACCAGGATGACGTTGCGGAAGTCGACCGTGCGGCCCTGGCCGTCGGTGAGCCGGCCGTCGTCGAGCACCTGCAGCAGGATGTCGAACGTCTCGGGGTGCGCCTTCTCGACCTCGTCGAGCAGCACCACCGAGTAGGGCCGGCGGCGCACCGCCTCGGTGAGCTGGCCGCCCTCCTCGTAGCCGACGTAGCCGGGGGGTGCACCGATGAGCCGCGCGACCGCGTGCCGCTCGGAGTACTCCGACATGTCGATGCGCACCATGGCGCGCTCGTCGTCGAAGAGGAAGTCGGCGAGCGACTTCGCGAGCTCGGTCTTGCCCACCCCGGTCGGGCCGAGGAAGAGGAACGACCCGGTGGGCCGGTCGGGGTCGGCGACGCCGGCGCGCGAGCGGCGCACGGCATCCGAGACCGCACGCACGGCCTCGGCCTGGCCGATCAGGCGGGCCCCGATGATCGACTCCATCGAGAGCAGCTTCTCGGTCTCGCCCTGCAGCAGCCGCCCGGCCGGGATGCCGGTCCACGCCGAGATCACCTCGGCGATGTCGTCGGCACCGACCCGCTCCTTGACCATCAGGTCGGTGGATGCCGTGGCCGTCTCGGCCTGCTGGGCCGCGTCGAGCTCGGCCTCGAGAGAGGGGATCTCGCCGTAGAGCAGCCGTGATGCACCCTCGTAGTCGCCCTCGCGCTGCAGCCGGTCGGCCGACGTGCGCAGGTCGTCGAGCCGCGCCTTGAGGTCACCGACCCGGTTGAGCCCGGACTTCTCCGACTCCCACCGGGCGGTGAGCGTCGCGAGCTCCTCGGTCTTCTCGGCGAGGTCGGCGCGCAGCCGGTCGAGGCGCTCGACCGAGGCCGCGTCGGTCTCCTTGGCGAGGTGCAGCTCCTCCATCTTGAGGCGGTCGACGGCGCGCCGCAGCACGTCGATCTCGACCGGGCTGGAGTCGATCTCCATCCGCAGCCGCGAGGCGGCCTCGTCGACGAGGTCGATCGCCTTGTCGGGCAGCTGGCGGCCGGAGATGTAGCGGTCGGAGAGGGAGGCCGCGGCGACGAGCGCGCTGTCCTCGATCTCGACCTTGTGGTGCGCCTCGTAGCGCTCCTTGAGGCCGCGCAGGATCGCGATGGTGTCCTCCACCGACGGCTCGCCGACGAAGACCTGCTGGAAGCGGCGCTCGAGGGCGGGGTCCTTCTCGACGTGCTCGCGGAACTCGTCGAGGGTGGTCGCCCCGACCAGGCGCAGCTCGCCGCGGGCCAGCATCGGCTTGAGCATGTTGCTGGCGTCCATGGCCGACTCACCCGTGGCGCCGGCGCCGACCACGGTGTGCAGCTCGTCGATGAAGGTGACGACCTGACCCGCGGACTCCTTGATCTCCTCGAGCACGGCCTTGAGCCGCTCCTCGAACTCGCCGCGGTACTTCGCCCCGGCGACCATCGCGCCGAGGTCGAGCGCGATGAGGCGCTTGCCGCGCAGCGACTCGGGCACGTCGCCGTCGACGATGCGCTGGGCCAGCCCCTCGACGACGGCGGTCTTGCCGACGCCCGGCTCGCCGATGAGCACCGGGTTGTTCTTGGTGCGGCGGCTGAGCACCTGCACCACCCGGCGGATCTCGTCGTCGCGGCCGATCACGGGGTCGAGCCGCCCCTCGCGGGCGGCCTCGGTGAGGTCGGTGCCGTACTTCGACAGGGCCTCGCCGGCCTCGACGGGGGTCTCGGACGTCACCGGTCGGCCCTGCCGCAGCTCGGCGATGCGTGCCTCCATGTCGGCGGCACCGCGCTTCTCGACAGCGGCGAGGTGGCCGGTCTCGGCCAGCGCGAGGAACAGCAGGTCCAGGGCACAGGAAGGTGTCGCCCTTGGCCCGCATCAGGGTGTCGGCCTGCTGGAGGACGGCCAGCGCCTCGCGTCCGAAGGTCGGTGACTGGGCCGTGGGCCCGTTCGTCGTCGGCAGGCCCCGCAGCCGGGCGTCGGCCTGCGACAGGACGTGACCGGCTCCGGTGCCGGCGGCGCCGAGCAACGCGTCGGCCAGCGGGGTGTCCAGCTGGATGGCGGCGCTGGTCAGGTGGTCGGGGGTGATCTCCGGGTGGCCGGCGGCCTGCGCCGCGCGCTGGGCGACGGCCAGGGCCTCGGCCACCTTGGTGGTGGGCTTCAGCTCCATGCGGGGACTCTCCTCGAGTGAGGGACGGTGGGTTCAGGTTCCTATGGTGAAACCCTGCCAAAGTTGAGTCTATTCCGCTCAAGTCTTGGCGTGGCCCGGATGTGACGCAGGATGCCGGGTCGCGGCATCCGCCGCCCGCCACGTGCGGGTCGGGGCCGGCATCCGGCTCACGTCACCACCGGTCGGATGCCGGCACGCGGCAGCCGGCACGACCTCGCCGGCCGCGCGGAACGGGTCAGCAGGTGGCGTCGAGCGACACGGCCTGGGAGTCGTCCGGCGTCGCGGTGGGGGTGGGCTTCGGCTTCTTCGAGGTCGACGGGCTCGGGCTGGGCGAGGCCGTGGTGCTCGGGGCGGCCGCCGGCGGCTGCAGGCCCTTCTTCACCAGCGACCGGATCTTGGCGAAGTCCGGCCGGCCGGGGTGCACGACGTCGGCGGTGAGGGGCAGCGAGCGGATCGAGCCGCCCTTCTGGATGCGCAGCGCCAGGTCGACCCAGGCCGACAGCTCGTCGCGGGGGATGTCGATGCTCACGTTGCTCTTGACGACCTTGGCGAGCTGCGGGTAGCTCTGCAGCAGCCCCACCGGGTCGGCCTGCTGCATCAGCGCGCCCGCGACGCAGCGCTGGCGCCGCATCCGGCTGAAGTCGTCGCTGCCGGCGCGCGAGCGGGCGTACCAGAGGGCGTGCTTGCCGTCGAGGTGCTGCAGGCCGGGCTCGATCTACTCCTTCTTGTCACCGGTGAAGACGATGCCGCCGGAGCTGCCCTGGTGGCACTCGACGCACACCCGCTGCTGCACGTTGATGTCGACCCCGCCCATCGCGTCGACCAGCGCCCGGAAGCCGCGCAGGTTGATGACGACCGACTGGTTGATGTCGAGGCCGGTGATCTCGCCGACGACGTCGACGGTGGACTGGCGACCGGGGTTCTTGACGCCCGGGAAGAGGTCGGGGCGGCCCTCGGCGAGGGTCCAGATGCCGTTCATCAGGCACTCGTCGCCGCAGTCGTAGCCGTTGGGGTAGAGGGCGTGCAGCGGGTTGCTCTTGGGGAAGGGCACCCGCTCGAGGTTGCGGGGGATGCCGATGAGCAGGGTGTCACCGGTCTCGGTGTTGGTGCTGACCACCATCATCGAGTCGGTGCGGGTGCCCCAGCGGTCCTGGCCGGCGTCGGAGCCGATCAGCAGCGTGTTGACCCGCGGCACGTCGGCCCAGGGGTCCTTGGCCGCAGTGTCGGCGAGTGCGACGTCGCGCCTCTCGCTCGCGCTGTCGTCGACGAACACCTGGTCGATCACCGACGACTGCACGTCGAGGTAGCGCACAGCGAGGGCCGACGGGGCTGCCACCAGGGTGCAGGCGGCCGCCGCGAAGAGCACCCGGGCGAATCGCCCGCTGCGGCGCCGGCGCGGCCAGGACTGCTCGGCCGTGAGCACGATGGAGCCGATCCACAGCACCGCCCCGACCGCGATGCCGACGCCCACCCACTGCAGCAGCTCGGGTTGCACGGCCACGTTGAGCACCGAGCGCAGCAGGCCACCCTGCCCGGCCCGGAACAGCACCCACGCACCGGCCGCGAGCGACACCAGCACGAGCAGCCAGCCCAGCACCTTCCAGCGCGTGCCGAGCAGGCCGGCGCCGGGCAGCACGGTGCCCAGAGCGATGCGCCGGTAGTACGCCCCCGGGGGGTAGCGCAGCTCGGCGCGGCTCGTCGACGACTCGGGATCTTCCGGCCGTGGCGGCGAGCTCGGCAGCTCTTCGGACATGGTTCACCAATCTGGTCTCGTGGCTGGTCAGGGCGCGGACTACTACCACAGGGCAGGCGCCTGACCTCCCAAGAATAGTCGCCGAGTCTGGGAGATGGCTGACGGCACCGCTGGGGGCGCGCTCGGTTGGTGCAACGTCACACCGGGTGCGTGATGCAATGGCACGCATGACGACGCTCACCCGGTCCGACATCGTCCCCGCCGACCGCCTGCGCCAGGTGGCGGTCACCCTGGCAGAGGTCTTCTGCGTCGTCGGCACCCTGGTCGGGGTCGGGGTGATCGGCACCCGGGTGGCGGAGTCCTCCGGTGGGGCCCTCGCCGCCGACGCCACCCTGATCGCCCCGGCCGGGCCGGCCTTCGGCATCTGGACGCCGATCTACCTCGGGCTGGCCGCGTTCACGGTGTACCAGTGGCTGCCGGCCCAGACCGCGGAGCCCCGACACCGGTCCATCGGGTGGCTCGCCGCGGGGTCGATGGTGCTCAACGCGGCGTGGCTGCTCGTGACCCAGCAGGACTGGATCTGGGCCAGCGTGGTGGTCATGGCCGCCCTCGTCGTCACCCTGGGCGTGCTGGTGCGCCGCCTCCAGGAGCACCCCTCGTACGGCCACGGCGAGACCGTGCTGGTCGACGGCACCTTCGGGCTCTACCTCGGCTGGGTCGCGGTCGCCGCCTGCGCCAACGTCACGGCGGCCCTGGTCGCCAGCGGGGTCGACCCGGGCGGGTTCGTCGCGGAGCTCGCCGCGGTCGTCGTGCTCGCCGTGGCCGCGGGCGTCGGGGTGCTCCTCGCCCGGCAGCTCGGCGGCCGGTGGGCGGTCGCCGGGGCGATGGCGTGGGGACTGCTGTGGATCGCCTACGGCCGGCTGGCCGCCGAGCCGCGCTCGGTCGTGGTCGCTGCGGCGGCGGTGGTCGCCGCCGTCGTCGTGCTGGTCGCGGCGGCCCGCGAGCACCGCGGCGTGGCCGGCTGACCGCCGAACACCCCCAGCCGGGGATGCCGAGCGCGCGCCTGGGCGCGCACCCGGCATCCCGTGGCCTGACCGACCGGGTCAGCCCTCGCCCGGCGCGTCGGCCGCGTAGTCGGGCAGCTCCTGCAGCGCCCACCGGTTGCCGTCGGGGTCGCTGAAGAACACGAAGCGCCCCCACGCCAGGTCGGTCACCCCCTCGACCCGGATGCCGCGCTCGCGCAGCTCGGCGTACACGGCATCCGCGTCGGGCACCACCATCTGCAGGTTGTCGAGCGACCCGGGCGCCATCTCGGTCAGCCCGCGGCCGACGGCGATCGAGCAGGCCGACCCGGGTGGGGTCAGCTGCACGAACCGGATGTCGTCGCTCACCGTGAGGTCGTGGTCGATGGTGAACCCGACCTGTGCGTAGAAGTCCCTGGCCCGGTCGACGTCGGTCACGGGCACCATCACGAGCTCCAGTCTCATCTCCATGCCCACGACGTTAGACAGCAACGAGGACAGTTCCGGTCCGCTACCTTTGGCCTCGCTCCCAAGCCCCCACCAGGGCGAATGTCGTGTGCACGATGGCCCATGGCTGCTTCCACACCTTCGGTTTCACCGGCTCTCACCCGTCGCGGCGCCATCACGCTGGCTGCCGCCGCGACCACCGCCGCCCTCGCGGCCCCCGCGTCCGCCGACGGTCGGCGGCGACGACGACCACCACCACCACGGCCGCCTCCCCGACACGGTGGCGCTGCCCGACGGCCTGCGGCCCGAGGGCATCACCTCCGGCCCTGGGACGACCTTCTACGTCGGCTCGGTCTCCGACGGCCGGATCGTCACCGGCGACCTGCGGCGCGTCGGCACCCGCGTGCTGCTCGCCGGGGCTACCGGGCGGTCGCTTGCGCGGCCTGTTCTGGGACCGGCGCACCGGCCTGGTCTGGGCGGTCGGCGGCCTCGGTGCGGAGGCCCACGTCTGGGCGGTCGACGGGCGCACCGGCGCCGTCGTGGCCGACGTGCTGGTGCCCGGCGGGGTCTTCCTCAACGACCTCGTGGTCACCGAGCGGTCGGTGTGGTTCACCGACTCCCGGGTCGACCGGCTCGGGCGGATCGCGCTGACTCGTCGCGGTCGGCCCACCGGCGACGCCGCCACCTTCGTGCCGCTGACCGGCGACTGGCCGGGCTTCAACGGCACCAGCATCGCCGCCAACGGCATCCGCCGACTGCCCGACGGGTCGCTCGTGCTCAACCACAGCTCAGCCGGTGGTCTGTGGCAGGTCAACCCACGCACCGGCGTGGCCCGGGAGATCGTCGTGAGCGGTGGCCCGCGGCCGGTGGCTGGTGACGGCCTCGTGCTGGTCGGCAACACCCTCTACGACGTGCGCGGCGCCGGCACACCGAGCGTGTCGGTGTTCCGGCTGAGGCGCCGCGACGGCCGCTGGGTCGCGACCGCGCGCGGGCTGCTCACCGACCCCACGCTCGACGTGCCCTCGACCGCGACGTTCGCCGCGGGCTCGCTCTGGGCGGTCAACGCCCGGTTCGGCACCCCCTCGCCCGACACCGCCTCCTACTGGATCACCCGGCTCGAGACGCACTGACCGGGCCGACCGGCCGGGGCACGTCGCGCCGGTCGAGCGTAGAGAACACGCCGCGTGGGCAGTTGGCCACGCGGCGTGTTCTCTACTGTCGACGAGCCCCCGGGAGCCGACGCCTGCCGTCAGCCGTGCTTGGGACGCCACACGACCAGCGCCGTGGAGCGGTCGTGCCGGGGGCGCTCACCGAGGCGGGCGGCATACACGTCACCGCTCGGCGACACCGAGAAGACCCGGGTGCCGCGGCCGGCGCTGGTCCGCGCACTGTCGAGCTCGGCCGAGAGCTCGGCCACCCGGGAGCGCAGCGCGAGCACCTGGTCCTCGAGCTCGAGGATGCGCGCGATGCCGGGCAGCGAGACGCCCTCCTCCTGCGAGAGCCGCTGCACCTCGCGGAGCAGGGCGACGTCGCGCTGGGAGTAGCGCCGGCCGCCGCCCGTCGTGCGTGACGGGGTGACCAGCCCGAGCCGGTCGTACTGGCGCAGGGTCTGCGCGTGCATCCCGGCGAGCTGGGCGGCGACCGAGATGACGAAGACCGGGGTGTCGTCGTCGGGGCTGAACGAGGAGAAGCTCATCGTCGGTGCTCCCTTCAGGTCCTGGCCTGCTCGAACAGGGCGGCGCGCGGGTCGACGCCCTTCTCCTGCGCCTGCAGCGCCTCGACGGCGGTGCGGGCCTCGTCGGTGAGCCGCTGGGGCACCACGACGCTGACCCTGGCGAGCAGGTCGCCGGTGCCGTGCCGGCCCTTGACGCCGTGGCCCTTGACCCGCAGCACCCGGCCGCTCGGCGTGCCCGGCGCCACCTTGACGCGCACCGGGGTGCCGTCGAGGGTCGGCACCGAGACCGTGGCGCCGAGCGCCGCCTCGGCGAAGGTGACCGGCAGGTCGACGGTGAGGTTGTCGCCGTCGCGGCCGAACACCGGGTGCTTGTCGACCGCCACGGTGAGGATGAGGTCGCCCTTGGGTGCGCCGGGGTCGCCCTCGGCGCCCTTGCCGCGCAGCCGGATCTTCTGGCCGTCCTTGACCCCAGCCGGCACCTTGGTCGTGATCCGGCGGCCCTCGGCCGTCTGGAGGGTGACCGTGGCGCCCTCGACGGCATCGCGGAAGCTGAGCGAGGTGCGGGCCTGCACGTCGCTGCCGGGCCGGGGGCCGCGCGGTGCGCCGAAGCCCGAGAACGGGTCGGCGCCGCCGCGGGCCCCGCGGGCGCCGGTGGGCGCCCCGCCGAACATCTGGGCGAGCAGGTCGTCGAGGTCGGGCTGCCCGGCACCGCCGGGTCCACCCGGCCCACCCGTCGAGAAGCGCACCCGCTGGCCGTCACCGCCCCCGAACGCCGAGAAGACGTCCTCGAAGCCGCCGTTGCCGCCGGGTCCACCCGCGCGGAAGCGGGCGCCGCCGTGCGCCATCTGGCGGATGGCGTCGTACTCCTCGCGCTGCTTGGGGTCGGAGAGCACCGCGTTGGCCTCGCCGATGTCCTTGAAGCGCTTCTCGGACGACGACGTCGCCGGCGTTCTGGTCGGGGTGGTGCTTGCGGGCGAGCTTGCGGTAGGCCTTCTTGATCGCGGCCTGGTCGGCATCCTGGGGGACGCCGAGGATCGCGTAGAAGTCCTTCTCGAACCAGTCCTGGCTGGCCATCGGCGCCTCCTCTCAGCTGTCGTGGGGTGGGGTCATTCGGGGTCGGCGACCGCCACCCGGGCGGGCCGCAGCACCTGCTCCCCGGCACGGTAGCCCGGCTGGAGCACGGTGACCACGGTGGTGCCGGACGCGTCGGTCGGCAGCTCGTCGTCGCCGGCCGGCCACGGGGCGTGCATCAGGGCCTCGTGCTGCATCGGGTCGAAGGGCTCGCCCTTGCTCCCGAAGCGGCTCAGGCCGTACTTGCCCAGGGTCGCCTCGAGCTTGTCGGCGATGGCCGCGAACGGCCCGTCGACGAGGTCGCCGTGCTCACGCGCGGCCTGGATGTCGTCGAGCACCGGCAGCACCGACTCGAGCACGTCGCGCACGGCGCGCTCCTGCACCAGGGCCCGGTCGCGGTCGACCCGGCGCTTGTAGTTGACGTACTCCGCCTGGAGCCGCTGCAGGTCGCCGAGCCGCTCGGCGGCGAGCGCCGTGTCGGGGTGCGGCACACCGGCATCCGACACGTCGGTGAAGTCGTCGAGGCCGGATGCCGTGCCGCTGCCGGGTGCGTACGCCACCCCGGCGGGGGTGGCCCCGGACTGCTCCGGGGCCACCTCCGACCCGTCGTTGACGGACTCGGTGTTGATCGCGTCGTCGGTGTCCGGGGACGTCGTGACGTCCTCGGGCGTGCCGTCGGGCGGCCCACCGGTGGCGGTCGGCTCGGTCACTTCTTCGCCTCGTCGTCGTCCTCGACGACCTCGGCGTCGACGACGTCGTCGTCACCCGCGTCGGTGGCCGGCTGGCCGCCGTCGGTCGACTCGGCGCCCGGCACGTCGCCGGACTCGCCCTGCTCGGCCGCTGCGGCGTACATCGCCGCACCCATCTCCTGGGACTTGGTGTTCAGCGTGTCGATCTTGGCCTGGATGTCGTCCTTGGACGCGCCCGAGTCGGGCTTGATGGCGTCCTTCAGCGCGACGAGGGCCTCGTCGACCGGCGTGCGCAGCTCGGGGCTGACCTTGTCGCCGCTCTCGGAGAGGAACTTCTCGGTGGAGAACACGAGCGACTCGCCCATGTTGCGGGTCTCGGTCTCCTCGCGGCGGACCTTGTCCTCCTCGGCGTGCGCCTCGGCGTCCTTGACCATCCGCTCGATCTCCTCCTTCGACAGCGCGGAGCCGCCGGAGATGGTGATCTTCTGCTCGCGACCGGTGCCGCGGTCCTTGGCGGTGACGTGCACGATGCCGTTGGCGTCGATGTCGAAGGTGACCTCGATCTGCGGCACGCCACGGGGGGCCGGGGCGATGCCGGACAGCTCGAAGGTGCCCAGCGGCTTGTTCTGCTGCGCGATCTCGCGCTCGCCCTGGAAGACCTGGATGAGCACCGAGGGCTGGTTGTCCTCGGCCGTGGAGAAGACCTCGCTGCGCTTGGTCGGGATGGCGGTGTTGCGCTCGATGAGCTTGGTGAACAGGCCGCCCTTGGTCTCGATGCCCAGGCTCAGCGGCGTGACGTCGATGAGCAGGACGTCCTTGCGCTCGCCCTTGAGGACACCGGCCTGCAGGGACGCGCCGAGCGCGACGACCTCGTCGGGGTTGACGCCCTTGTTGGGCTCCTTGCCGCCGGTGAGCTCCTTGACGACGGCGCTGACGGCCGGCATCCGGGTGGAGCCGCCGACGAGCACGACGTGGTCGATGTCGGACAGGCTGATGCCGGCGTCCTTGATGACGTTCTGGAAGGGCTGCTTGGTGCGGTCGAGGAGGTCCTTGGTCATCTGCTCGAACTGGGCGCGGGTGAGCGTCTCGTCGAGGTGGATGGGGCCGTTCTCGCTCATCGAGAGGTACTGCATCGAGATGTTGGTGCTGCTCGCGGACGAGAGCTCCTTCTTGGCCTGCTCGGCCGCGTCGCGCAGCCGCTGCATCGCGATCTTGTCCTTGGACAGGTCGACGCCGGAGGTGTTCTTCACGACGGTGAGCAGGTGGTTGACCACGCGCTCGTCCCAGTCGTCGCCACCGAGCTTGTTGTCGCCCGAGGTGGCCTTGACCTGGATGGTGGAGAAGCCGTCCTCGGGGTCCTTGCCGACCTCGAGGAGCGAGACGTCGAAGGTGCCGCCACCGAGGTCGAAGACGAGGATGAGCTCGTCCTCCTTGCCCTTGTCGAGGCCGTAGGCCAGGGCCGCGGCGGTGGGCTCGTTGACGATGCGCAGCACGTTCAGGCCGGCGATCTCGCCGGCCTCCTTGGTGGCCTGGCGCTCGTGGTCGTCGAAGTAGGCGGGGACGGTGATCACGGCATCCGTGACGGTCTCGCCGAGGTAGCTCTCCGCGTCGCGCTTGAGCTTCTGCAGGATGCGGGCGCTGATCTCCTGGGCGTTGTACTTCTTGCCGTCGATGTCGTCGGAGCGCCAGTCGGTGCCCATGTGGCGCTTGACCGAGCGGATGGTGCGGTCGGCGTTGGTGACGGCCTGGCGCTTGGCGATCTCGCCGACGAGCACCTCACCGCCCTTGCTGAACGCGACGACCGACGGGGTGGTGCGGCCACCCTCGGCGTTCGCGATGATGGTGGGCTCGCCGCCCTCGAGGACGGCGACGGCGCTGTTGGTGGTGCCGAGGTCGATGCCGACTGCACGTGCCATGTGGCTGTTCTCCTTGCGTGTGCTTGGTTGAGTGCTTGGGACTCAAGGTAGACCGATCGGATGCCGTGAGCAAACCGACCGCTCAAAACTTGCGTTCACCTGACTCAACTCTGCGCCGGTCGTCGTTGTTCCTGCCGCCCCGGCATTCCGGGTCGGGTGCTGAGGTGGCTGCCCGAGCGACCACCTGGGCACCCGACTCGGGGAGGGACCGGTGTCGGTGGGCGGTGGCAGGGTCTTCGGATGGACAACCTCAGCACGCAGGAGATCATCGATGCCGGCCTGACCGACTGGCGCAAGCTCGCCCAGCGCTTCCACGCGCGCTTCCGCACCGGCGACCCCGGTGTCGGGGTGGCGCTCCTCGCCGATGCCGTGCGCGCGGCAGCCGAGGCGTCGCTCGGCGACCACCTCGACGCCACCCTCACGCCCACCCACGTCGACCTGCGGGTGGCGAGCCACCTCGGGGGCCGCGGCATCTGGGTCACCCCCGACGACGTCAGGCTGGCGCGGCTGCTCAGCGAGGTCGCCGGGCGGCACGAGGTCACCTCGGTGCCCGGCGAGGTCAGCCAGGTCGAGCTCGCCCTCGACACCGCGGATGACGCGACGCTCGGGCCGTTCTGGGCGGCGGTGCTCACCGGCGCCGCCGACGGGGTGGTCAACGACACCGTGTTCGACCCGACCGGTCAGCTGCCGTCGATGTGGTTCCAGGGCACCGAGCCGCACGACGAGCCCCGCCAGCGGTGGCACCTCGACCTGTGGCTGGCACCGGAGGTCGCGCAGGCCCGCATCGCCGCGGCGGTCGCGGCCGGTGGCACGGTCGTCCACGACGCCGAGGCGCCCTCGTTCACGGTGCTCGCCGACCCCGACGGCAACAAGGTCTGCGTCTGCACCTTCCTCGACCGCGGCTGAGGTTCCGTCCGCCCGTGTGCAGGTCAGCGGGTGACGACGGTGGGGAGCGGTGCGAACCCGTTGAAGCCGACCGTCGAGTAGCAGCTCGAGTAGGCACCGGCCGCGTGGATGCGCAGCTCGTCACCCTCGGCGAGCGACAGCGGCAGCCACACCGGCGTGGTCTCGTAGAGCACGTCGGCGCTGTCGCAGGTCGGCCCGGCCAGCACGCACGGCCCGGTCGCCCCGGTCGCCCCGGGGGTCTCCAGCCGGTAGCGGATGGCCTCGTCGAGGGTCTCGACCAGCCCGGTGAACACCCCGGCGTCGACGAACACCCACCGCGAGCCGCCCCGGTCGACGACGCCGACCACGCTGGTGACGACCGTGCCGGCATCCCCGACGATGCCGCGACCGGGCTCGACGAGGGTCTGCGGGCGGTCGGTGCCGAACGCGGCGCTGAGCTGGGCGTCGATGGCGCGGCCGTAGTCGGCGACCGGCTGCGGCTCGGCATCGAGCCGCGCGGGGAAGCCACCGCCCAGGTCGAGCAGCCAGGGGTGGAAGCCGGCGGCGCGCACCCCGGCGAACACCGTGGCCGCCGACTGGATCGGGGCGGCCCAGGCCTGCGGGTCGCGCTGCTGGGAGCCCACGTGGAAGGAGACCCCGGCGGGGTCGAGCCCGACGTGCCCCGCCCGCACCAGCAGGTCGACCGCGTCGTCGACGGTGCAGCCGTACTTGCGCGACAGCGGCCAGTCCGAGCCCGAGCCCGACGTGACGATGCGCACGAGCACCGACGACCCGGGTGCGGCATCCGCGACCTTGGCCACCTCGCCGGTCGAGTCCACGACGAAGAGCCGCACCCCGAGGGCGTAGGCCTCGGCGAGGTGGTCGCGGCGTGCGACCGGGTTGGAGTGCACGAGGTGGGATGCCGGGGCACCGGCGGCGAGCGCGGCCCGCACCTCCGTGGGGCTCGCGACGTCGAACCGGCATCCGGCCTGGGCGAGCGCCCGGAGCAGCACCGGGTGCGGGTTGGCCTTGACCGCGTAGTGGATCGCGGTGCCGGGCAGCGCGGACGCCAGCGCGAGGTAGCGGGCGACGGCGGTGCCGACGCTCAGCTCGAGGCGCGGGGTGGTCTCCAGCGCGGGGTCGTCGACCGGCGTGGTGTCGGTGACCGGGCGAGGACCGGGCGGGGTGGACGGCCCGGGGGCGCCCACCTTGGGGGCGTCCGCCCGAGGTCCACCGGGGGCGTCGAGTTCACGGGCGGTCGAGGGGCTGCTGACGGTCAACGACATGGGTCCTCCTGCAACGGGGTGCTGCAGGAGAGGAGCGGGCCACCTCGCGGCAGATACCTCCGGGGGCGGTGGGCCACCTCCGGCCGGTGGGTCACCACCGGGCGTCGGCTCCGTCGGGCGGCGGCTCCGGCGGGCGGCGGCCTTACGACCCGTGCGGGCCGGCGGAGTCCCCGGGCGCCGGCCCGACGCCTGCCGCATGACCGGCGTGGCCCGGGTGCCCGTCGTTCCCCGGGTGCCCGGAGTGGACCGGCCGGTGGCCCACGGCGGCGGGCGACGTCGACCCGTCGAGCGGCGGCGCCGAGTGGCGGCGGGCGTCGCGCGCGCGCAGCAGGATCGTCGTCACCACCGCGGCGACGGACACCATGAGGATCAGCTCGACCCAGAAGAACACGAGGATGTCCATCCAGGAACCCAGGGGCGGGTCGCCGGGGAAGAACCCCCGCAGCGGGATGAGGGCGAACAGCAGGGCGGTGAGCCAGCTCGCGACGGACAGCTCGAGCGCCATCCCGCCGCGCGTCACCGACCCCGTCACGAGGATGGCGATGGCCGCCAGGACGACCATCAGCAGCAGGAGCAGCAGGGCGATCGACTTCGTGGAGCCGTTGCGCCACAGCTCGGTCGACAGCTCCGCCTCCGATGCGCCGACGGAGGGACGGGTGGAAGTCTTCACCGCGCTCCATCCCGGGACGCGGAAGAACAGCGAGGTCTGGGTGGCGACGGGCGCGGCCGAGTCAGCGGCCCCGGCGGTCACCTGCACCTCGGCGTAGACGACGTACCTGTCGAACGGGTACTCCTGCACCGTTCCGGCCGTCGGCAGCACCGCGCTCTGCGGTGCCGTCGGCTTCCCGGCGGGGAAGACGATGGTCTGCCCGGAAAGCGCCGGTTGGATGCGCACCTCGAGCGGGAGCCTCAGCAGGGCGTCGTCGTCGAGCAGCTCGGCGGACGGGAACACGAGCACCCGCACCGGCAGCTCCTGCTCGTCGGGCGACACGCCTTCGGGCACGATCACGACCGAGACCCCACCGGGAGCCGGGTTCTGCGCGGGGAGCGCCTGGGAGAGGCCGCTGCGGTACGACTGGATGCCGAACAGGTAGGCGATCACGAGCGCGACCGACATGACCACGCCGATGACCAGTCGCGGCACCCGGTTCCGGCCGAAGAACTCGGCCGCCTCGGCGTCACGGCTGCGCTGGGAGACCGTCACGGAACCGAACCTACCCACCTCACACAGTGGATGGTCGGTGCTTTAGGTCACTCGGCGCCGCGACCTCGGGACGACCTCGCCGCCGTAGCTGCCCGATGGCACGCGGGTGAGGATGCCGCGCCGCCTCGCCTTCTCGACCCAGCTCACGACCGTGCGCTCGGTGACACCACGCTCGGCCGCGATCGTGCGGGTGTAGCCGCGGCCGATGGCGAGGTACTCGCGCGCGATCTCCTCGAGGAACCCGTCGGTGAGCCGTTCGTTCGCGGGCCCGGCGAGGGCGGCCGCCTCGGGGAACCCCGTCAGCGGGAGGTCGTGGTCGAAGGGGTCGATGCCGCGCGCCAGGAGGGTGGGCACCCCCTCCCGTACGACCTCCAGCGGCGACGCCCAGCGGAACTCGCGCTGCATCCGGTAGGGGTCGAGACCACCGGGGACCTGCACGTTCATCCGGGTCAACGCCGGAACCCCGTCGACGAGGTCGATGGTGGCCTCGATGAGCCACTCACGCTTCCCGGTCTCCGGGTCGACGGACATGTGGTCGACGATGACGGGCAGCGGGAAGGACTGCGAGTCCGAGATCCGCCAGGGTCGCTTGCGGCCCGGGGCCGGCCGGATGCGGGAGGTCACGCCCGGACGCTCCAACGGCTTGGGCGGCTTCGACTCCCCCGGTGTCGAGCGCGCCGGGGGCTCCGGACGCGCGCGAGGCTCGCGAGCGGTCACCGGCATCGCACCGCCTCACCCTGCATGCGCGTGACCCTACCGATCCGGGGCGCCGGTTCGGCGGGCCGTGTGCTGACGGCCACGGGTCAGGCCGCGCCGGTCGTGCCGACGTCGACCTCCTCGCCGTAGGTCGTGTCGACGACGATCGTGAGGCCGCTCGGCAGCACGGCATCGAGCTCGCTCAGCAGCTCGTCGGTCGGCGGCAGGTTCCCGGGGGGCACCCGCACCTGGATGCGGAACGAGCTGGACGCGAACTGCACGTCGGTCACCTCGGCCTTGGGGATGCCGGACAGCCACTTCGCGGTGACCGTCTGGATGTCCGCGGTCCACGAGTGCAGCAGCAGCACCAGCGCGGTGTTGAGCCCGAGGGGCACCAGGACCGCGGCGAGGATGGCGACCAGGGTGAGGTACGACTTGCGCTCGGCCCCCACCTGGCGGGCCTGCTGGTCGGCCTCGGCGGAGTAGCCCAGCGCGGCGAAGAGCACCGTCCCGGCGAGCACCATCGAGACCAGGTTGGACACGAAGAGCAGTAGTGCGCCCCCCGCCAGCGTGAGCGAACCCTCGCCGAGGCAGATGCCGACCACCGCGAGCGGCGGCACCAGCGAGATGGCGATCGCGACCCCGGGCAGCACCGCCGCCACGTCGCGCCGGGACAGCCCGACCGCACCGGCGAGGCCGGTGGCGATGGCCGCGATGAGGTCGACCAGCGTCGGCGAGGTGCGCCCGGTGATCTGCGGGTTGCCCGTCAGGTCGATGTCGGGCACGACGAAGGCGGCGGTGATGCCGATGAGCACCACGATGACCGCCCCGAACAGGACGAACCGGCCGGCCCGGATCCGCTCCCGCTTCACGATGCCGAGCGCGATGCCCATGATCGGCGTCGACAGGGGGGCGATGATCATGGCGCCGATGACGGTGGCCGTGGAGTCGGCCAGCACGCCGGCCGTGGCGATGATGCCCGAGAGCACCAGCATCGTCCAGAACGCCGACTGCTTGGCTCTGGTGTCGCCCGACCGCAGGTCGAGGTCGTCGGACAGCTCGTCGAGGGTGCGCCGCTGGTTCTCGGGCAGGACGCGGTCGCGCAGACCGATGTTCATGGCGCCGAGTATGCCGCCCGGCGCCGCGGGTGGCCCGCGTCGTCCGGTGGACGCGCCCGGAGTCGGTCCGGGTCGCCTGGGTGGGCCTCGACCGGGTGCCTCGCCCGGGCGAGGCACCCGGTCGCCGGGCCCACCCACGAGTACCGTCGAGGGCAAGGAGGTCGCCATGTCCCGTACCTCACCCACCGCCCGCGCCGTCACCGTGCTGTCCTTCGCAGTGCTCGCCCTGGCGGGGTGCTCCGATGACGACCCGCCCGGCCCGGTGCCGACCCCGTCCGACTCGACCGCAACCACCCCGGCACCGAGCACGTCGGCGCCGACCACGCCGGCCCCGAGCGACACGGCATCCCCGAGCGCTAGCCCGTCACCGAGCGGTACCGCAGCGGTTCCGGCCGGCTTCTCGCTGAAGACGGTCAGCTCGAACGGCTTCCCCTCGCTGGGGGGCGACCTCGGCGCCATCGGTGGCGTGCGGGTCGGCCGGCACACCGGCTACGACCGGGTGGTCTGGGAGTTCCCCGGCAGCGGGCGACCCTCCCTCCAGGTGAAGTACGTCAACCCGCCGATCGCCGACGGCAGCGGAGACGTCGTCGACGTGCGCGGCGACGCCTTCCTCGAGGTGCTGGTCACCTCGGTGGGCATCCCGGCGGCCGACGCACCCCGGCCCCGCAGTGCCTCGGCCGCGTCGCTGGCCGGCACCGTCGTGGCGGAGGCACTGCCGGTCTACGGCGGCTTCGAGGCCATGGGGCAGACCTTCGTGGGGGTGCGCGGGAGCGAGCGGCCCTTCCGGGTCACCGTGCTGCGCAACCCGACCCGGATCGTCGTCGACATCTGGTCGGGCTGAGGCGTTTAGCGGCCGGTCGGCGCAGCCGAGGCCGCGTTCACCGCAGGTCGAGCTCGCGGTGCCAGGACTGGGTGCGGTAGTCGGTGACCCAGCCCATCGAGGTGTAGAGGCCGTCGGCACCGGTCGGTGAGTCGGCGTCGACCTCGAGGCCCACCCGGTTGCGTCCCCGGCGTGCGGCCTCGGCGATCGCGGTGTGCAGCAACGCCTTCGCGACGCCGCGGCCGCGGGCCCGGCGGTGCACCCCGATGTAGTCGACGTAGCTGCCCTCGAAGCCGGCGGCATCCTCCCGCAGCACCGTCGACACCAGGGCCCCGGCCGGGAGGACGCCCTCGTCGGTCTCGACGGTCGCGAGCCACCAGTGGTCCCAGCGGTGGCCGGGGTCCTCGCGCAGGCGCATCACGAACTCGGGGAAGCTCTCGCGGTAGGAGCTGAAGTGGTCCTGGAAGGACTCCTCCAGCACCCGGTGCACGTCCTGGAGGTCCTGGGCCACCGGGAGGCCGTCGTCGTGCCGCTCGACCGGGCGCACCACGACGCCCGGGCGCAGCGCCGGCAGCGACCACGCCTCGTCGGCCCGCACCGGGCGCGTCATCTGCAGCCAGGTGCGGGTCTGCTCGAAGCCGGCTGCGGCCAGCCACCGCTGCTGTCGCGCGTCGTCGGCGTAGGCACCGGAGTCGAGCAGCGAGCTGTGCACCCCGCGCAGCTTCGCGATGTCAGCGGCGTGGCGCTGCCCGGCACCGAACAGCGCGGCGGCGAGCGCCGCGGCATCCTCGTCGGGCAGGTGCGGGGTGACCGTGACCTCCACGAGGGTGCGGCCGGACGCCCGGTCGTGCACCGACAGCCAGGCGAGCAGCCGGCCGGCCGGGTCGTGCACGAGCACCTGTCGACGGGTCCAGGAGCCGGTGCCCACCAGCTGGCCGAGCACCGCCTCGGGGTCGACGCCGGCCGACCCCTTGGCCGCCTGCTGGTGGGCTGCCAGCAGGGCGGCCACGTCCGGGGCGTCGGCTGCGCCCGGGAGCCTGGCGGTCAGGCCCGCTGGGAGCCCGTCGATCGTCACGTCGGCATCGGTCACGCCGACCACTCTCCCACCGACCACGCCCCTGGACTCTCCCCCTTCACGCGCGAGGACGCCGATGGCCAGCACGGCCGGGTGGCCAGGGGCGGCCCCAGCGCTGATCCCCGGCTTCCCCGTGGCTCAGGGGGATCGAACGTCACCTGCTCCACGACTTTGTGCGGATCCTCCCCGCTCCACCACCGGGTGCTGGGTGGACGAACCGCAATCAGTCGGGCGCCCAGGGGGTGCGGGCGGAGGAGATCCGCAGTCAGTCGGATGCCGTGGGGTTCGGTCGCGCGGTCGGCGGCGGTGATCAGTGGCGGTGGTCAGTGGCGGATGCGGTGGTGCAGGTGCACGACGTCGCCGATCTGGTCGACCGAGACCAGGTCGAGGCGCGGGTGGACGTGGTCGGGCAGCGCCCGGGTGCCACCACCGACGAGCACCGGGTGCAGGAACAGGTGCACGTCGTCGACGAGGCCGGCCCGGAACGCCTCCGCCGCGAGGGTCGGCCCGTCGATGCTGACGTCGAGCACGCTCGAGGCCTTGAGCGCCTCGATCGCCACGGGGTCGAAGGACGCGGCCAGCCGGGTCCGGGCGGTCGTGACGTCCTCGAGGGTGGTGGAGTAGACGACCTTGTCGGCCGCCCGCCAGATCCGGGCGGACTCCCCCATCGGCCCGGGCACGTCACCGGGCGCGGTCTCGAAGAAGCGAAGCATCTCGTACATCCGGCGGCCGAGCAGGTAGGTGCCGACCTCGCGCTCGAGGGCGTTGACCACCCGGTGCAGCTCGTCGGACGGCTCGGCCCACGAGAACCCGCCCTCTGCGTCGTTGATGTAGCCGTCGAGGGAGGTGATCGCGGTGAAGCGGAGCAGGGCCATCCCGGCATTGTGCCCAGTGCGAGGGCCGGGCGTGGGCTTGCGGGATCCCCTTGTCGCGACAACCCGGGGCAAGATCGACCTATTGGTCGATCCTGTCCCGCGCAGGGCTCAGTGGGCGCCGAGCCGGCGGGCGGCGACGAGCGCAAGGGCCCGCGCCACTTCCGCCACCTCGGCGAGGGGCACCGACTCGCGCGGGGCGTGCGCCAGCCGCACGTCACCCGGCCCGTAGTGCAGCGTCGGGATGCCGCCGACCCCGGTGTAGAGGCGAAGGTCCGAGCCGTAGGGAGCCGCAGCGACCCCGGGGCGCCGCCCGCTCACGAGCGCCACGGCATCCGCGACCTCGTCGACCAGGGGGTGCCCGTGCGGCAGCTGCCCCGACGCGAACTGCCCACCCGGCCAGGTCACCCGGGGTGAGTGGTCGCGCAGCCAGGGGTCGCGGGCGGCGGCCGTGGCGACGGCATCCTCGAAAGCGGCTCGCGCCAGGTCGGGGTCCTCCCCCAGCTGCACGCCCATCCGGCCCTCGGCCACGAGCAGGTCGGGCACCGAGCTGGCCCAGTCGCCGGAGTGCACGGTGCCGACCGAGATGCCGTAGGGCAGCGGGTTGTCGGCGAACAGCGGATGCCGGTCGGCGTTGCGCCGCGCCTCGAGCTCACGCAGCGCGAGGTGCACCGGCCAGAACGCCTCCAGCGCCGAGACGCCTTCGTGCCGGGTGCTGCCGTGCGCGGCCCGCCCGGCCACCTCGATGCGGAAGGTGAGCGCACCGGCATTCGCGGTGACGAGCCGCCCGCTCGTCGGCTCGGTGATGACGGCCACCTCACCGCGGTGCCCCCGGCGCAGGGTGGCGAAGGCGCCGAGGCCGCCGTCCTCCTCGCTGACGACGCTGTGCAGGGCGAGCCGGCGCTCGGTGCGCACCCCGGACCGGTGCAGGGCACGGGCGACGGCGAGGTTGACGGCCATCCCGGCCTTCATGTCGCAGGCGCCGCGCCCGTGCAGCACGCCGTTCGAGATGTGTGCCGAGAAGGGTTGCGCGTCAGGCCAGTTCGCGATGTCACCCACCGGCACCACGTCGACGTGCCCCTGCAGCACCAGCGCGGGTTCGCCGTCGCCGGATGCCGTGCCGACCACCCCGTGGCCCTCGAGCCGTGGGGCCTCGCTGCCGGGGAACTCGGGGTCGGCGCGCAGCTCGTCGAGGTCGAGCGCCCACAGGTCGACCTCGAGCCCGGCCTCCTCGAACCAGCGGGCCACGGTGTGCTGCAGGTCGCTCTCGGCGTCGGTGCCCGTGACGCTGGGGACGCGGACCAGCTCGACGAGGGTCGCGACCAGCTCGGCCTCGTCGATGGCGTCGAGCACGCGGCGCTCGGCCGCGGACGTCGGCGCGGGGCTGGGGTCGGACCCGGACATGCACGGCACTGTATGCCGGGGCGCGCGACGGCGTCGGCTGACGTCGTCGCGCGGGTGGCGGGGCGCAGGTGGCGTGGCCGCCGGGGTCGCTGCGGGTAGCGTCGTGCCGAAGCGGTCGCACGAGGGCAGGTGGGAGGTGTCACCGGTGAGCGGAGGCCACGGCCACGGCGCCCCCAATGCCGGCGCCACGCACCGGTGGCGACTGCGCGTCGCGTTCGCGCTCATCGCCGCGTTCTTCGTCGTCGAGCTGGTCTCGGCGCTGGCCAGCGGCTCCTTGTCGCTGCTGAGCGATGCCGGCCACATGGCCGCCGACGTGGTGGCGCTCGGCGCTGCTCTCGTCGCGACCCGGATCGCCGGCCGACCCGACACCACGGGCCGGCGCACCTTCGGGTCCTACCGGGCGGAGGTGTTCGCGTCGGGGCTGGCCGTGCTGCTCATGCTCGGCGTCGCCGCCTACATCGTCGTGGCCGCCGTCGGCCGGATCGGCGACGAGCCCGAGGTGGCATCGGGCGCGATGCTCGTGGTCGGCATCCTCGGCCTGGTCGTCAACCTCGTGGCGCTCGTGCTGCTGCGGGGCGGCGCCGGGGAGAGCCTCAACGTCAAGGGGGCCTACCTCGAGGTCGTCGCCGACACCCTGGGGTCGGTGGGCGTGATCGTGGCCGGTCTGCTGGTTGCCGCGACGGGGTCGGCGGTCTGGGACACCGTCATCGCCCTGGCCATCGCGGCGTTCGTCGCGGTGCGTGCGGTGCTGCTCGGGCGCGAGGTGCTCTCGGTGCTGGGCCAGCACGCGCCGGCCGGCATCGTGCCCGCCGAGGCCGAGACGGCCCTGCGGGGGGTGGGGGCCGTCGTCGACGTGCACGACCTGCACCTGTGGACCCTCACCTCCGGGATGCACGTGGCGACGGTGCACCTGGTGTGCGACGACGCCGCCGACCCCACCGCGGTGCTCACCGGGGCGGCGGGGGTGCTGCGCGAGCGGTTCGCGATCGAGCACGCCACCATCCAGGTCGAGCCCCGCAGCGCCCGGGCCTGCGTCGAGACCAGCTGGTGACCCGGCCGCCGAAGGTCGGAATGCCGCCCGCACGCCGCCGGTTGGTCGTGAGGTGACGACCCCCGCAGCCACTCGAGTCAGCCGTGCCAGCGTGGGCCTGCGCAGCGAGCGTGGACCGGTGCTGCTGTCGGTGATGCTGAGCACCGGCCTCGTGGCGATCGACGCGACCATCCTCGCGGCCGCCGTGCCCGCGGTGGTGCGCGACCTCGGCGGCCTGAGCCAGTTCCCGTGGCTGTTCTCGATCTACCTGCTGGCGCAGGCCGTGTCGGTGCCGATCTACGGCAAGGTCGCCGACCTCATCGGGCGCAAGCCGGTGATGCTGCTCGGCGTGGCCCTCTTCCTGGCCGGGTCGCTGCTGTGCGGGCTGGCCTGGTCGATGCCGGCGCTGATCGCGTTCCGGGCGCTGCAGGGGCTGGGCGCCGGGGCCGTGCAGCCGGTGGGCATGACGATCGTCGGCGACATCTACTCGGTGGCCGAGCGCGCGACCGTGCAGGGTTACCTCGCGGCGGTCTGGGCGATCTCCTCGCTCGTCGGCCCCACCCTCGGCGGCTTCTTCGCCGACTACGCCTCGTGGCGCTGGATCTTCCTCGTCAACCTCCCGCTGGGGGCAGCTGCGGCGTGGATGCTGTGGCGCAAGTTCGACGAGAAGCCTCGGGTCCGCGACCCCGAGCAGGCGCGGCCGAAGGTCGACGTGCTCGGCACGGTGCTGATGCTCGTGGGCACGGTGGCGCTGCTCGTCGCCCTGCTCGAGGGCGGGGTGCTGTGGGCGTGGGTCTCGCCGGTCAGCATCGGGCTGCTCGTCGGGTCGGTGCTGGTGCTCGTGGCGTTCGTGCTCGTCGAGCGGCGGGCGGCCGAGCCGGTGCTGCCGCTGTGGGTGTTCCGGCACCGGGTGGTCGGCGCGGCGATGGGCACCTCGCTGGTGGTCGGCGTGCTGCTGCTCGGGCTGACGTCGTACGTGCCGCTGTTCGCCCAGGGGGTGCTCGGCACCGGGGCGATCGTGGCCGGGCTTCGCCCTCGCGGCGATGACGATCGGCTGGCCCATCGCGGCCACGACCTCGGGGCGGCTGTACCTGCGGTTCGGGTTCCGCACCACGATGCTGATCGGCTCGGTCATCGCGCTGGCCGGGGCGGCGCTGCTGCTCACGGTCGACGCCGACAGCTCGGTGCTGCACCTCGCGGCGCCCAACTTCGTGATGGGGCTGGGCTTCGGCTACGTCGCCAGCCCGGCGATCGTCGCGGCCCAGTCGTCGGTCGGCTGGGAACGGCGAGGGGTGGCCACCGGCGCGACCCTGTTCGCCCGCTCGGTGGGCTCGGCCGTCGGGGTGGCGGCGTTCGGCGCCATCGCCAACACGGTCGTGCGCGACCGGCTGGGGTCGGAGCCGACCAGCCTCGAGACCCTGCCCGCGGGGGTGCTCGACCCGGCCATCCACGCCGTCTTCCTCGCCTCGTTCGTCGTGGCGCTGACCCTGGTGGTGGCCGCGGCGTTCATGCCCAAGAAGGTCGTCGAGGTCACCGGCTGACCCCGGGTCGGGTGCCGAAACGGCTGCCCGCAGCGACCACCTGAGCACGCCAACTCGTGCTGCGTGGACCCGGGAGGTGCCGCGGGGTGTGAGAGGGGCGACTCCGCGGCATCCGGGCTCGGCGCCGGGGCTAGCGTGGAGGTGGTGACGGCTGCGCCGGACCGGTGAGGCCGCGCCCTCATCCAGGAGCACCCCGATGGCCACCGACCCTGCCCCGACCACCATCCTGCGCACCGGCCCACGGCTGCGCGCGGCGGAGATCCTGTCGGGAGTCGTGCTGCTGCTGATGGTGGTGCAGGCGGCGCTCGGGCTGGCCGTCAGTGGCCTCTACCCCGAGCAGCCGTGGGCGGTCGCCGCCTTCCGCGGCAACGACCTGGTCACCCTGCTGGTCGCCGCCCCGGTGCTCGCCGTGGCGATGCTGGCCAGCCGGCGCCACCAGAGCAGCGCCTCGGTGCTGGTCTGGCTGGGGATGCTGCACTACGGCGTCTACAACTACGCCTACTACTCGTTCGGTGCGGCGTTCAGCTCGGTGTTCCTGCTGCACGTCGCCGCCCTGGTGGCCTCGATCGGCGGGCTGCTGATGCTGGGCACGAGCATCGACGCCGGCCGCGCGGCACGCGGCGTCGCGGGCGGCACGCGGGGCGCGGGTGGTCGCCGTCTTCACCACGTTCGTGGGGGTCGCCCTGGTCGCGGCGTGGGGCGGCCTGTCGCTGCGGTTCGCCGTCACCGGCGACCTTGCCCGCGAACGTCATGCCGCCCTCGGCCGTGCACCTCGTCTACGCCATCGACCTCTCCCTGCTGGCGCCGGTGTTCGTCGTGGCCGGCGTGCTGCTCTGGCGGCGCGAGCCGTGGGGCTCGGTGCTGGCCGTCGCCATCAACGCCAGCGGCGCCGTCTACCTCGCCGTGCTGTGGGCGGTCGGCGGCTTCCAGTCGAATGCCGGCATCCCGGGCACCACGTGGTTGTCACCGGTCGCGATCGGGTCGGTGCTGGCCTGCCTCGCGGCCACGCTCGCCCTGCTGGTGCGCCCGCACCCCGAGGGGAACCGGACCACGGCGCCCACCGCGGCCGCAACGGTCGACGCGTGACCGGCATCCGGCAGTAGCGGCAGGACCTCGCCTGAACTACCGCCTGGTAGGTGCGGTGATCGGTGCACCTACCAAGGCGGTAGGCGAGGTCGGGTCGGATGCCGGGCACCCGGCATCCGTGCTCGCGAGCGTCAGGCGACCCGTGAGCCCGCGGAGGCGACGCCGAGCCAGTCGTGCGGGTTGCCGTCCCAGCACCAGCCGAGCTTGGGCGCCCGGGCCGAGATCCACATCGCCGGCACCCGGCGGTCGCCGCGGCGCGACCCGGAGAGCATGAAGCAGCGGTTCTTCTCGAGCAGCTGCGGGGCGTGCGTGACGACCGCGATGCCCTCCTCGATGGTGAGCGGGGTGCGGCCGCGGCCGAGGACGACCGGCAGCGCCTCCTCCGGGCGCACGCCGAGGAACTCCTCGCCGCGGTCGACGTCGAGCAGGAGGTAGGCCGTGCCGTGCGGCAGGACGACCTGCTCGATCGGCCGGTACGGGCGCGAGCCCGGCCTCGCCGTGGTTGCGGTCGAGGATGCCGGGCGCGGTGCCCTTGGGTGCGAGGCGCAGCAGCGGCACGGTGCGCTCGGGGTCGACGAGGTCGCGGGTCACGACGAGCACGAGCGACGCGTGGCCCGGCTCGTCCTGCGCGGGCAGGTCGGGGAGGGTGGCAGCCAGCGCGCGCAGCGGCGCGAGGCGGTCGGTGAGCTCGGCGGCGGTGAGGCCGGCGAGGGCGGGGTAGCCGAGGTCGAGCAGGGTGTCGACCTGGCGGTCGAACACGGTGACGGCGGAGAGGGTGTCTGCGGCGGGAACGGAGCCGGGGCTGGTGGCGGAGTCGGTGGCAGTGGCGATGTCGTTGGTGGTGTGAGTAGTGATGGTGACCCCCGGTGTCGGTCGGTGCCGGCGCGGACGCGCACACGGCCCATGGTCAACGCCGCCCGCCGCCCCGGGGTTCCCCGCGCCGTGCAGCGGGCGCGACTAGCCTGCGCTCGTGACCACCCCCACCGACGAAGGAGCCGAGCGCGCCACCGACCCGCGTCGGCCCCGCCGCCGGCGCCGGGTGTTGACCGGGGTGGTGGTCCTCACCCTGCTGCGCCGCCGTCGCCGTCGGGCCGTGGGCCTGGGTCAGCCTCGCCTCGCGCGGCCACGTGCACCAGGTCGATGACGCCCCCAGCGCCCCGGTGGCGCTCGTGCTCGGCGCCGGGCTGAACCCCGACGGCGGCCCCTCGGCGTTCCTGGCCGGGCGCCTCGAGGTGGCCCGGGCGCTGTACGACGTCGGGGCGCGCCCGCGTCATCCTCGTCTCCGGTGACAACCGGGTCGCGAACTACGACGAGCCCACGGCCATGCGCGACTGGCTGGTCGCCAACGGCATCCCCGCGGATGCCGTCGTGCGCGACTTCGCCGGTCGCGACACCTACGACTCGTGCAGCGCGCGCCACACGCATCTTCGGCGTCGAGCGGGTGCTCGTCGTGTCGCAGGGCTACCACCTGCCGCGGGCCGTGACGACCTGCCGGGCGGTGGGGCTCGACGCCGAGGGGGTCGGGCGACTGGACGGCGCAGAAGTACCAGGCCCAGTGGAGCGCCGGGTCGCGGCGCGAGAAGCTGGCCGCCGGCAAGGCAGTCATCGACGTGCTGTCGCGGCGCGACCCGGTGCTCGGGCCGGTCGAGACCTCGGTGCAGGACGCCCTGGCCACCGCCGCCCCCGCGAGCTGAGCACCGCCCGGCATCCGCGCAGTCGCAGCGCCATCGGGTCGAGGTGAAGAACTCGCACCAGCGGTGAGCAGATCACCTCGAACCAGCGCTGGGTCAGGCGTCGCGGGTGCGCTCGGCCACGGTCGCCTCGACGTCGCCGACCTCCACGGTGTCGTGGTCTCCGTGCCCGACGGGTCCTCCGGCGTCGGCGCGCCGTGCCGCACGTCGTGGGTCTCGCGGGCGAACAGCCACGGGATGACCGCGAGCAGGGTGACCAGCCCGGTGATGCCGAACGCCAGCGGGTAGCTGCCGTGGTCGATGAGCAGCCCGGCCAGGATCGGCCCGATGATCGCGCCGCTGTCGGCGGACATCTGGAAGGTCGCCAGCGCCGGCCCGCCGTTGCGCTCGCGCCCGACGATGTCGGCGAGCGCGGCCTGCTGGGCCGGGTTGAGCATGCCGGCACCGATCCCGGCGACGACGGACAGCACCACGAGCACCGGCAGGTTGGAGGCGAACCCGGTGACGATCGTGGCCAGCCCGCTGATGACGAGCCCCCCGACGATGAACGGCCGGCGCCCGACGCGGTCGGACAGCCGCCCCGACACGGTCAGGCCGATGGCGTTGCCGGCGGCGAAGACGGCCAGCGCGGTGCCGGCGACCCACGGCTCCTTGCCGATGACCACGGCCGCGAACAGCGGCAGGATGGCGTTGCGCACGCCGAAGTTGGCCCACCCGTTGGCGAACGCCGACCCGATCGACGCCCGGTAGGCCACGTCGCGCCACGCGTCACGGACGGCGAACACCGGCAGCACCGGCGCCCCCTCGGCCGGCCGCAGCGCCGACCCGCTGATGAAGATCGCGACGAGCGAGGCGGCGACGAGCAGGGCCACGGCATACACGATGAACGGCACGCGCAGCCCGAGGTTGCCGAGCAGGCCACCCACGACCGGCCCGAGGATGCCGCCGAACAGGAACGCCGACGCGTAGACCGACGAGATGCGCGCCCGGATCGACGGCGGCGCCAGCCGCACGATGAGCGCGACCGCCGACACGGTGAACATCACCGACCCGATGCCGCCCAGCCCGCGGTAGAGCAGCAGCTGCCAGTAGCTGTGGGCGAAGGCGGTGGCGCCGGTGGAGATCGCGACGATGACCAGGCCGGCGAGGTAGATCGGCCGCTCCCCGAAGCGCGCGATCAGCCGGCCGCCGGCAGGGGCGAAGAGCAGCCGGAAGAACGCGAACGCGCTGACGACGATCGAGGCGGCCGTCGCCCCCACCCCGAAGCTCTGCGCGAACTGCGGCAGCACCGGCAGGATCAGCCCGAACCCCAGCGCGATGACGAACGCCGACGCCACCAGCACCCACAGCTCACGCGGGATGCGTACCGCCGCGGCGGGCTGGGTCTGGGAGGAGGCGGACACGATCCACCAGTATGCCGTCCGCTCCCGACAGCCCCGGCCTCGCCGCCCGCTGTCCAACCCTGCGCACGACTGGATGCGGATCGCCGACACCTCCCGCGCCCGACGGCACGCCCCGGAGGGTGGCTGATCCGCAATCAGTCGGATGCCGTGGGGATCAGCGGGCGAGGACCGCCACCACGAGCGGGACGGTCGCCAGCGCGACCAGGACGGTGTCGCGCACCCGCCACGGCGCCGGCATCCACCACGAGCGGGCCGTCGCGGTCGCGAACCCGCGGGCGTCCATCGCCACGGCGAGGTCGGCGGCAGCGCGCAGCGTGCGCACGAGCAGCCCCATCGTCAGCGCGCCGAGGTGGGCGAGGACCGTGCGCGGATGGCGCCAGGAGACGCCGAGGCCGCGGATGCGGCGGGCTCGGCCGAGCTCGCGCCAGATCTCGCCGAAGCCGTGCACCCGTTGCAGGGCCGCCGAGGTGGCGACGACCGGGCGGTCGGGCAGGCGCAGCCGCTGGGCGAGCGCGTCGCCGAGGGCGTCGGGGTCGATCCACGGGATCAGCACCGCCGAGGGCAGCACGATGACGAGCACCCGCAGGCTGACGGTCAGCGCCGGGTCGAGGTCGCGGCCGGCGAGGAACCAGGTCGACCAGCCGACCGACAGGGCCGCCACCAGGCCGGGGATCATCCGCACCGCGACCCGACGGGCCCGGGCCAGGCCGCCACCACCCCGGCCGGGCGCCCAGAGGCCCGACCACCGCGAGCACCAGCTGGGTGGCGAGCACGGCCAGGCTGGTGGTCCAGTGTGGCGACAGCACCCCGGCCGGCACCGCGAGGAGCGCCCCGACGAGCAGGGCGAGCGCTCCGCAGCGCGCCACGAGCGGCACCCCGGCCGGCTCGGGCACCGGGGGCTCGGCAGGGGCATCGAGGTGGTGGACCGTCGTGGCGCGGTCGATCACGTGCACGTCGTGGGTGGCTGTGACGACGGCGCCCCCGGCTTCCCGGTAGGCCGCGACCAGTCCGACCACGGCGGCCCAGGTGCCGCGGTCCTGCCCGACGGTCGGCTCGTCGGCGAGCAGCACCGGGGGGCCGTGGTGCAGTGCGGCGGCCACGGCGAGCCGTCGCTGTTCGCCGCCGGACAGCTGGCGCGGGTCGGCCGCCTCGAGGTGGCCCAGGCCGAGGGCGGCGAGCAGGGCGCGGGCGCGTTCTGTCGAGGCGGTGCGGGGGCTGTCGGTCGAGGCGGCAAGGCGAGTGCCGTCGGAGCCCGAAGCGTCAGCGGCGCCGCGGGCGTCAGCGGCGCCGCGGGTGTCGTCGGCGCCGGGCGCCTGCCCGAGGGTGGTGGCGGTGGTCAGCACCTCGTCGAGCACGGTGCGCGCCACGATCGTCGAGCTCGACCACTGCGGCACCCACGCGAGGGTGCGGGCCAGGTCGGGGGCGGTGAGCGAGGCCGGCGGCACGGCATCGGGCGTGGGTGCACCGGGCACCGCCCCTGCGGCGCTCGGCGGCCGGAGGGAGCACCCGCACGGCACGGGGGTCGGTCGGCGTCGAGGAACCCGGCGAGGGCGTGCAGCACCGTCGACTTGCCCGACCCGCTCGGCCCGACGAGTGCGGTCAGGGTGCCGGGCGCAGCCACGAGCGGCTCGGCCAGCACGGCGGCCCGGCGGGTGCGGGCGGTGCCGTCGACCAACCGGGTGGTGCGCTCGACCACGAACGGCGAGGCCGCCATGGACATGACTGCCGAACACTCGGCACTGCTGCGGCCCAGCGGAGCACCCTCCGGATACTCGGCACTGCTGCGGCCCAGTTCAGCAGTGTCGAGGCCGTGGGAGGGGTTTCTCCTGGGCGACCGCGGCGCCACGAGGGCCGGGTCGACGGCCACCGGCTCGGGCGGGCCCGCCCCCGGCACCCAGATGCCCATCGCGAGCAGGCGTTCGCGCTCGCTCTCCAGGGTCGAGCGCACCGGGCCGTCGGCCACCACCATCCCGTCCACCGAGAGCACCACCAGCCGGTCGACCAGGTCGACCCACGGCCCGAGCACGTGCTCGACGACGACCAGCGTCGGCGAGGGATGGCGTGTGGTCGGGTCCGAGGGGTCCGGGACGACCCTTGGCCATCCCTCGCCCACCGCGACACCCCGCTGCGGTGCGCCCGAGGTGAGCGCAGCCACGGCGTCACGCACCTCCCGGGCCGACCCCGGGTCGAGCATCGCCGTCGGCTCGTCGAGCAGCACGACCGACGGGTCGAGCGCCAGGGTGCCGGCAAGGGCGAGGCGCTGGGTCTGCCCACCCGACAGCGTGGTCGTCGGGGTGTCGAGCGGCAGGTCGCCCAGGCCCACCGAGCCCAGCGCGGAGGCGACGACACCGGCCATGGAGGCGCGCGGCATCCGGACGTTCTCCGGTCCGAACGCCACGTCGCGCCCCACCGAGGCCGCAACCACCCCGGCGCCCGGCTCCTGCAGCACCAGCCCGACCGCGCCGGGACGGTCCCCCGGTGCCACCCCGTCGACGGTCACCGTGCCGGTGAGCTCACCGGCGTCGACGGTCTCGAGCAGCCCGGCGAGCGCCCGCAGCAGGGTCGACTTGCCCGACCCCGACGGCCCGACGAGCAGCACCCGCTCGCCGGGTCGCAGGGTCAGCGAGACGTCGCGCAGCACCGGCTCACGGCGCCCGAACGGTCGCCAGGTGAGGCGCGTCGACCTCGACGAGGCCGGGCCCAGCGCCGCTCCCGTCGGGCGCAGCAGGCGGCGTGCCCACGGCATCGGGCCCGGCAGCGTCAGACAGCGTGGTGCTCCCGGTGCTCCTGGCCGGCGGGGAAGGCCGACAGGGCGCCGGCCCGGGCCAGTGCCCGCACCAGCAGCCACCCGACCAGCCCGGCCAGCACCGCGCCGGACACCGCCATCGCGCCGAGGTAGACGAGCTTGTCGCTCAGCACCCACTCGGCGTACCAGCCACCGCCGTTGGCGAGCACCGAGAGCACGGGGATCGTCGGCCCACGAGGCGGGGAACTTCACCACCTCGAACGCCCACTCCAGGGGCGCCGACAGCACGCCGGCCAGCGCCGCCGCCGCCGCGCCAAACGCGGAGTAGCCGAAGATCGCGAACGCCAGCTCGGCACCCAGCCCCTGCAGGATGCCGGAAACGAGCACCGTCGCTCCCCACTCGGTGCCCGGGAGCATCGAGACCAGGGCGGCCACGACCTCGCAGAACAGGGCCGCGCCGGGGCGGCGGACGACGAGCCCGCCGACCACCCCCGCGAGGAACCACGGCCCGACGAACAGGCCCATCAGCGGCGCGTAGCCGATCTTGAGGGCCGTGACGGGCCCGTTGTAGAACACGCCCCAGCCCCAGAACGCGACGCCGAGGGCCGCGCCGAGGAAGGCGATGGTGAGGATGTCGACGGTGCGCCAGCCCATCAGGGGGCGGGTCGCGGTGATGGAGCGCCGGGTCGGCGCCTCCGTGAGCTGTGTGGCCATGTGATGCTCCCGAGGTGTGTGATGTGTAGACCTCGGGGAGGTGCGACGCCGGCACCTCGCTGCCATCGCGGTCGCGGGTGTGCCGGAGACGCACCTGAGATTTCCCGACTCCCTTCGCCGGTGCTAACCGGATCAGGTTCGAGGGTCTGCGGCGAACCGCACTCTCAGCGCTTGGGGCGCTCCCCTGTCGTTGGACTCCCCCACCATAACCCCGCCGACTACAGTGAGCACGACCTCGTCGGACGTTGCTGCGCCCGACGGTAATCTGCGTCTGGAGGACTGACATGGCCATGGGAGCCGTCGCGTGGAAGATCATGGGCACGGGGGGTGCCATCCTCGCTGGAATCGCCGCCACCAAGGTCATCGACAAGATCTGGGCGAAGGCCGAGGGTGACGAGATCAACCCCAAGAGTCCCAACGCCCCCTTGGCCAAGGCGATCGCCTACGCGATGATCACCGGCCTCGCGGTCGGCGCCGCCAAGACCCTGGCCACCCGTAAGGCAGCCCAGTTCTACGAGAAGTCGGCCGGGCACCTGCCCGGCGAGATCGCCGACGAGCCCGTGTGACCCCCGTGGTCCAGGGATGATGACGCGCGAGTAGGGCTGCCCCACAACACTTTCGGTCAGGCGGCCACCCGGAGGGGGGCCGCCTGACGGGCGTCCCGACAGGGGGTCCGTCAGGCGCGCCGGCTGACGGGCGTCCCGGCAGCGGAGCCGTCAGGCGAGCTCGAGGGCGCGGGCGAGCGGCATCCCGGGCCGGTAGGCGAGGTGCTCGTACGACGGCGCGTCGAGCACGGCGAGGTCGGCCCGCGCACCCACCGCCACCCGGCCGACGTCGCGTGCGCCGCAGGGCCCGGGCGCCCCCGACCGTGGCGGCCACCAGGGCCTCCGCTGCGGTCATCCGCATCTCGCGCACCGCGAGCGCGACGACGAACGGCATGGATGCCGTGTTGCACGTCCCGGGGTTGCAGTCGGTCGCGAGCGCGACGTCGACGCCGGCGTCGAGCGAGGTGGCGGGCGTCCGGGTAGGGCGAGCGGGTCGAGAACTCGACGCCGGGCAGCAGGGTGGCCACCGTCGTGCCGGCGGCCCCGACGAGCGCGTCGACGTCGTCACCGGTGAGGAAGGTGCAGTGGTCGACGCTCGCCGCCCCCAGCTCGACCGCGAGCCGCACCCCCGGCCCGGCGGACAGCTGGTTGCCGTGCACCCGCAGGCCGAGCCCGGCATCCCGGCCGGCCGTGAGCACGCGCCGCGCCTCGTCGCCGGTGAAGGCGTACGCCGAGGCCGGCTCGCAGAAGACGTCGACCCAGCGGGCGTACGGCGCGCAGGCCGCGAGCATCGGCCCGCAGACGAGGTCGAGGTAGGCGGCGCGGTCGCCACGCGCCTCCGGGGGCACGACGTGGGCACCGAGGAAGGTCGTCTCGTCGGTCACCTCGCGCGCCAGCCGCAGCGCGCGCACCTCGTCGTCGACGGTCAGGCCGTAGCCGCCCTTGACCTCGACGGTCGTCGTGCCGAGCGCGCGCATCTCGGCGACCCGTGCCCGCAGCAGGGCTCGCAGCTCGTCGTCGGTCGCGGCACGGGTGGCGGCGACCGAGACGCCGATGCCGCCGCCGTCGTAGGGGACGCCGGCCATCCGGGCGGTGAACTCGGCCGCCCGGTCACCGGCGTAGACGAGGTGGCTGTGGCTGTCGACGAAGCCCGGGCACGACCGCACGCCCACCGACGTCGACCACACGGTCGGCCGCAGGGGCGGCGCCGGCCGGCCCGACCCAGGCGACGAGCCCGTCGTGCCACGACGACCGCCGCGTCGCGGACGATGCCGAGCCGGTCGGCCGCCGGCGATGGCGAGGTCGTCGGTCGGAGTGGAGCCGTCGGGCCCGGCACAGGTGACGAGCTCACCGATGCCGGTGACCAGCACCGCCCCGGATACCGTTGCGCCGGAACCGGTCTCGGGCGTCACCTGCGCACCGCCGCGATCGCGTCGGTGAGCATCCGGCCCACGTCGCCGGACCGGTGTCGGCCCTCGCACACGACGTGCTCACCGCCCACGACGACGTCGGTGACGTCGGTGGAGGTGGCCGCGTAGAGCACACCCTCCGGTCCGCAGCCGGCCGTGCGCGGGCTGTCGAGCCGCACCGCGACGAGGTCGGCCAGGTGCCCACTGGCGATGACCCCGCCGTCGTCCCAGCCGAGGGCGCGGTAGCCGTGCAGGGAGGCGATGCCGAGCAGCTCGGACCGGGCGAACCGGCCGCGCTCCAGGCTCTCGAGCCGCTCGTGCATCTCGAGGCCGCGCACCTCCTCGAACGGGTCGATGACGGCGTGCTGGTCCGAGCCGAGCGCGAGGTGCACACCGGCATCCTGCAGCCGGCGGGCCGGGCCGATGCCGTCGGCGAGGTCGCGCTCGGTGGTGGGGCAGAAGCAGGCGGTGGCCCGGGCGGCACCGAGCAGCTCGATGTCGTTGTCGGACAGGTGAGTTGCGTGCACGGCCGTAGTTCGCGGAGTGAGCAGCCCCTCGCCCGCGAGCAGCTCGGTCGGCGAGCAGCCGTAGAACCCCTCGCACGCGAGGTTCTCACCGGGCTGCTCCGACAGGTGCACGTGCAGCGGCCGGTCGTCCTGGGCCGCGACGTCACCCACCACCGCCAGGTCGTCGCACGGCACGGCGCGCACCGAGTGCACCGCCGCGCCGATCCGCACGGTGTCGTCGTCCGAGAGGCGGGTGAACCGCTCGGCCCAGGCCTCGACGTCGCCGTCGGAGAAGCGCTGCTGCACCACGTCGAGCGGCAGGTGGCCGCCCGCGGTCAGCCCACCCGCGAGGTAGCAGGTGTCGAGCAGCGTGATCCGGATGCCGGCCTCGCGCGCCGCGCTGATCAGCGCCTTGCCCATGACGTTGGGGTCGTCGTAGCGACGGCCACCCGCCGCGTGGTGCACGTAGTGGAACTCGCCGACGGCGGTGTAGCCGGCGAGCAGCATCTCGGCGAACACGGCCCTGGCGAGGGCGTGGTAGGTCTCGGGGTCGAGGCGGTGCGTCACGGCATACATCGCGTCGCGCCAGGTCCAGAAGTTGCCGCCGTCGTCGTGGGTGCGCCCGCGCAGGGCCCGGTGGAACGCGTGGCTGTGGCCGTTGGCGAGCCCGGGGAGCACGACACCGCCGAGCCGGGTGTCGCCGGGCTCGGGCCGCGCGTCGGGGTGCACGTCGAGGATGCGGCCGCGGTCGGTGACGATGCGCACCGAGCGGCGCAGACCCCCGGGGAGCACTGCGTGCTCGCACCAGTACGTCGTCATCCACCAGCCCCTGCGAGGTCGGTGACGACGTCGGCGAGGGCCGCGATGCCGTCGAGGCAGTCGTCGGCCGAGGCCCACTCGTCGGGCGAGTGCGACACCCCGGTCGGGTTGCGCACGAACAGCATTGCGCTGCGGATGCCGTCGTTGGCCAGGATGCCGGCGTCGTGGCCGGCCCCGGTGCCGATGACCGGCAGCCCGCCCAGCCGGGTCGCCATCCGGCGCACCAGGGCCGGGTCGAAGTCGGTGGTCGGGGTCCACGACTCCTGGGTGACCAGGCCGTCGAAGTCGGCCACCACGTCACGCACCTCGGAGACCACGCGCAGCACGGCATCCGGGTCGGAGCCGCGGGCGTCGAGCCAGCCGGTGGCGCAGCTGGCGATGGCGTTGACCCCGTTGGGCACGACGTGCACCTTGCCGACCGTCGCGACGCAGCCCTGCGCGTCGGCGGCCCTGCGGGCCGCGATGATCATGGCGGCCAGGCCGAGCATGGCGTCCTCGCGCTCGGCGAGCGCGGTGGTGCCGGCGTGGTTGGCCTCGCCGGGCACGTCGACCCGCCAGCGGCCGTGCGGCCAGATGTCGCTGCCGACCCCGACCGAGTGGCCGAGCTCGACCAGGCGGCGGCCCTGCTCGACGTGCAGCTCGACGAACGCCCCGATCCGGGCGAGCGTCTCGTCGTCGCGGCCGAGGGTGGCCGGGTCGCGGCCGGCGCCGCTGCATCGCCTCGGCCATCGTGACGCCGTCGCTGTCGGTGAGGCCGCGGGCCCGGTCGGCCCCGAGCGCACCGGTGATGACGCGCGACCCGGCACAGGCGACGCCGAACCGGGCGCCCTCCTCGTCGGCGAAGTTGACCACGCCGATCGGCCGCGCGGGCGCGAAGCCGTCGTGGCGCAGCTGGTCGACCGCCGCGAGGGCACCGACGACCCCGAGCGGTCCGTCGAAGGCGCCGCCGTTGGGCACCGAGTCGAGGTGCGAGCCGATGACCACGCCGGGGTTCCCGGCGGCCACCGCGGCATCCGGGTCACCCCACCAGGCCCACTGGTTGCCCATCCGGTCGGTGGTGAGGTCGAGCCCCCGGTCGGCGCACTCGCCGGCGAACCATTCCCGCAGGTCGGAGTCCTCGCGGGTCCACGCGAACCGGTGGTAGCCCCCGCTGTCGGCGTCCTGGCCCAGCGCCTCGAGGTCGTGCCACATGCGCCGGAAGCCGGCGGCGGCCCCGCCGTGCAGTGGCGTCGTGGACATGGTTCCATTTGACCCCGTGCGCACGGGCCGGTGGCTCACACGTACCGGGTGATTGTCTCGGTGCCCAGACGTTCGACACCGGCCCTACGCTGGGGCGATGACCGCGAGTGGTGAGGAGCGCGCGACGGGCGCGCTGACGGCATCCGGCATCGACTTCACCGTCACCCGGCACGGGCGGGTGGGCTCGCTCGCCGAGGCGGCGGCGGCCCGTGGCGTCGAGCCGCGCGACATCGTCAAGACCCTGGTGGTGCGGCGGGCCGACGACGACTTCCTGTTCGTGCTGGTGCCGGGCGACCGCGAGATCTCGTGGCCCAAGCTGCGCGCCCACCTGGGGGTCAACCGGGTCTCGATGCCCGACGCCGCCACCGCGCTGCAGGTCACGGGCTACGAGCGGGGCACCATCACGCCGTTCGGGTCGAGCACGGCGTGGCCGGTGGTCGCCGACGCGACGATGACCGGGCGCACCGTGTCGATGGGGGCGGGGGCGCACGGGGTGGCGGCGACCGTGGCCGCCGACGACGTGGTGCGGGTGCTCGGCGCCGACGTCGCCGACGTCACCGACCCCGCCTGACCCCGACCTCTTGCGGATCTCCCCCCGCGTCGCGGTGCGCCGCGGTGGCGCTCGGCGGTGGGAAATCCGCAACGAAGTCGGGGACTGGGGGTCAGCCCTCGCGCATCGGGATGCGGACGCCCTGCTCCTGCCGCGGTGCGCTCGGCGATGTCGTAGCCGGCGTCGACGTGCCGGATGACGCCCATCGCCGGGTCGTTGGTGAGCACCCGGTGCAGCTTCTGCGCCGCCAGGTCGGTGCCGTCGGCGAGGGAGACCTGGCCGGCGTGCAGCGAGCGGCCGATGCCGACCCCGCCGCCGTGGTGGATCGACACCCACGAGGCGCCGGATGCCGTGTTGACCAGCGCGTTGAGCAGCGGCCAGTCGGCGATGGCGTCGGACCCGTCGAGCATCGACTCGGTCTCGCGGTAGGGGCTGGCGACCGACCCGGTGTCGAGGTGGTCGCGGCCGATGACGATCGGCGCCTGGACCGCGCCGGTGCGCACGAGGTCGTTGAACGCCAGGCCGGCCTTGTCGCGCTCGCCCTGGCCGAGCCAGCAGATCCGGGCCGGCAGGCCCTGGAAGGCGATGCGCTCCTGGGCGCCGCGGATCCACTTGTGCAGCTTGTCGTTGTCGGGGAACAGGTCGAGCACGGCCCGGTCGGTGGCGGCGATGTCCTTGGGGTCGCCGGAGAGCGCGGCCCAGCGGAACGGGCCCTTGCCCTCGCAGAACAGCGGGCGGATGTAGGCCGGCACGAAGCCCGGGAAGTCGAACGCCCGCTCGCAGCCACCCTGGCGGGCCTCGTCGCGGATCGAGTTGCCGTAGTCGAAGACCTCGGCACCGGCATCCATGAAGTCGACCATCGCCTGCACGTGCTTGGCCATCGAGGCCCGCGCCCGGTCGGTGAACTCCTCGGGCTTCTTCTCGGCGTACTCGGCCCAGTCCTCGACCGAGATGCCCTCGGGCAGGTAGCTCAGCGGGTCGTGGGCGCTGGTCTGGTCGGTGACGATGTCGATCGGCACGCCGCGGCGGAGCAGCTCGGGGAAGACCTCGGCGGCGTTGCCGACCACCCCGACCGACCAGGCGCGGCGCTCGGCCTTGGCCTTCAGCGCGATCTCGACGGCGGAGTCGAGGTCGGCGGCCACCTCGTCGAGGTAGCGGTGCTCGACGCGGCGGTGCAGGCGGGCCGGGTCGACGTCGACGATGAGGCAGACGCCCTCGTTCATCGTGACCGCGAGCGGCTGGGCGCCACCCATCCCGCCGCAGCCGCCGGTGAGGGTGAGGGTGCCGGCCAGCGTGCCGCCGAAGCGCTTCTCGGCCACCGCGGCGAAGGTCTCGTAGGTGCCCTGCACGATGCCCTGGGTGCCGATGTAGATCCACGAGCCGGCCGTCATCTGGCCGTACATCGTCAGCCCGAGGTGCTCGAGCCGCCGGAACTCGGGCCAGGTGGCCCAGTCGCCGACCAGGTTGGAGTTGGCGATGAGCACTCGCGGCGCCCACTCGTGGGTCTGCATGACACCGACCGGGCGGCCGCTCTGCACGAGCATCGTCTCGTCGGCCTTGAGCGTGGTGAGGGTGCGCACCATCGCGTCGAACGACTTCCAGTCGCGCGCGGCCCGGCCGGTGCCGCCGTAGACGACGAGGTCGTCGGGGCGCTCGGCGACCTCGGGGTCGAGGTTGTTCATCAGCATCCGCAGCGGGGCCTCGGTCGACCACTGGCGGGCGGTGAGGGTGGTGCCGCGGGGGCTGCGCACGGGGCGGGCGCCGTCCATGTCGTTCTCCGTTGTCTCTCGAGTTGGGTGCTCAGGTGGTCGCTGGGACAGCCGTTTCGGCACCCAGACGCGTGGTCGGGTCTAGGTGAGGGGGCCGGTCTCGGACTCGGCGGCGCGGCGGACCGTGCCGTCGAGCACGAGGCGGTGGGCGGTGTCGATCTCGGGTGAGAGCCAGCGGTCGGGGCCGGGGCGGCCGGCACCGGCGTCGACCAGGGCGGCGACGACGGCGTCCGACGCGGGGGCCGGGGTGAGCGGGGCCCGCAGCTGGATGCCGCGTGCCGCGGTGAGCACCTCGACCGCCAGGACGCGCGAGAGCCCGTCGACGGCACGGCGCAGCTTGCGGGCCGCGGACCAGCCCATCGAGACGTGGTCCTCCTGCATCGCCGAGCTCGGGATCGAGTCGACGGATGCCGGGGCCGCCAGCCGCTTCAGCTCCGACACGATCGCGGCCTGGGTGTACTGCGCGATCATGTGGCCGCTGTCGACGCCGGGGTCGTCGGCGAGGAACGGCGGCAGGCCGTTGCTGCGCGCGACGTCGAGGAAGCGGTCGGTGCGGCGCTCGGAGATGGAGGCGACGTCGGCCGCGACGATCGCGAGGAAGTCGAGCACGTAGGCGACGGGCGCCCCGTGGAAGTTGCCGTTGCTCTCGACGCGGCCGTCGAGGGTGACGACCGGGTTGTCGACGGCCGACGCCAGCTCCCAGCCGGCCACCCGGGCGGCGTGGTCGACCGTGTCGCGGGCCCCACCGGCGACCACGGGGGCGCAGCGCAGCGAGTACGCGTCCTGCACGCGGGTGCACGCCTCGGTGCGGTGCGACTCGCGGATCCCGCTGTGCGCCATCACCTTTGCGATGTTCGCGGCCGACACGGCCTGCCCCGGCTGGGGCCGCAGTGCGTGCAGGTCGGCGGCGAAGACGTCGTCGGTGCCGAGCAGGCCCTCGACCGACATGGCCGCCGCGACGTCGGCGACCACGAGCAGCTCGCGCAGGTCGGCGATGGCGAGGCACAGCATGCCGAGCATGCCGTCGGTGCCGTTGATGAGCGCCAGCCCCTCCTTCTCCTCCAGCTCGACGGGCCGGATGCCGGCCGCGGCCAGTGCGTCGGCGGCCGGCATCCGCTCGCCGTTGGCGTCGCGCACGGCGCCCTCGCCCATGAGGGCGAGCGCGCAGTGCGAGAGGGGGGCGAGGTCGCCGGAGCAGCCGAGCGAGCCGTACTCGTGCACCACCGGGGCGATGCCGGCGTTGAGCATCGCGACGTAGGTGGCGAGGGTCTCCTCGCGGATGCCGGTGCGCCCGGTGGCCAGTGTCGAGATGCGCAGGAGCATCAGGGCGCGCACGACCTCGCGCTCGACCTCGGGGCCGGAGCCGGCCGCGTGCGACCGCACGAGGGAGCGCTGCAGCTGGTGGCGCTTCTCGACCGGGATGTGCCGGGTGGCCAGGGCGCCGAAGCCGGTGGAGACGCCGTAGTGCGGCTCGGTGTCGTCGGCCAGCCCGCGGATCACCTCGCGGGTGCGGCGCACCTCGGCGAGCGACTCCTGCGGCCAGCACGCACCGGGGCGCCGTCGCGGGCGACCCGCACGACGTCGTCGATGGTGAGCGGACCGGTGCCGACCGTGACCGGCTCGAGCCCGGGCCGGGCGTCGGGGTCGGCGGCGAGGGCGATGGGGTCGGATGCCGTGGGGTCGCCGCCGCGGTACGCCTCTGGCATCGCCGACGACGGGACGTGCGCCCGCACGGCCTGGGCGGGTGTGGCCTCGGTGCCGGGGGTCGTCTCGCTCATGTCGTCCATTGGAGCGCCCTGGGCACCGTCCTGCACAGGTGCGGCGGCGGCATACCGTCTCGCCCCCGAGACGCAGCAGCTGGGACACGATCGACCAATGGGTCAAAGTTGCCCCAGGACGGACGAGCCTGGCTGGGACAACATCGACCTATTGGTCGACGTTGCCCCAGGACGGTGCGTGACCCATCGGGGTCAAGCGGCGCGGGTGGGCTCGGTGGCGGCCACGAGGGCGGCGTACCGCCCGCCGGCGGCCACCAGCTCGTCGTGGGTGCCCGACTCCACGAGCCGGCCGCCGTCGAGCACGGCGATGAGGTCGGCGTCGCGCACCGTCGAGAGCCGGTGGGCGATGGTGATGGTCGTGCGCCCGCGGGCCAGTTCGTCGAGCGCCCGCTGCAGGGCCCGCTCGGTCGTCGTGTCGAGCGCAGAGGTCGCCTCGTCGAGAACGAGCACCGGCGGGTCGCGCAGGATCGTGCGGGCCACGGCCAGCCGCTGCTGCTCGCCACCCGAGAACCGGTGACCGCGCGCGCCCACGACCGTCTCGAGCCCGTCGGGAAGCGAGGCGACGAGGTCGGCGACCTGCGCCGCGGCCAGCGCCGCCCAGAGCTCACCCTCGGTGGCCGAGGGCCGGGCCAGCAGCAGGTTGTCGCGCACCGAGGCGTGCATCAGGTAGCTCTCCTGGGACACCACACCCACCACCGACGCGAGCACGTCGGGCTCGAGGTCGCGCACGTCAATACCGTCGACGGTCACCCGCCCGGCATCCGGGTCGTGCAGCCGGGCGAGTAGCCCGGCGACGGTCGACTTGCCAGAGCCAGTGGGCCCGACCAAGGCCAGCGTCGACCCGGCCGGCACCGACAGCGTGAGGTCGGCGACGGCATCCCGGTCGGCGCCGGGGTAGCGCAGCGTGACGCCCTCGATGCGCACGTCGCCGCGCACGGATGCCGGGTCGAGCGCCACCGGGTGCGTGGGTGCGGGAACGTCGGGCACCAGGTCGAGGTACTCGAACACCCGCGAGAACAGGGCCATCGAGGCCACCCACTGGGCGCCGACGTTGAGCAGTCCCATGAGCGGACGGAAGATGCCGGCCTGCAGGGCGGTGAACGCGACCAGCGTGCCGATCGTCATCCCGCCAGCAGTGGCGGGCAGCCCGGCCGCGAGGTAGACCAGCGCGGGGATGACCGCGAAGACGATCTGCATCGTCGCCATCCGCCAGCGCCCGGCCAGCTGCGAGCGCAGCTCGAGGTCGACGAGCTCGTGCGAGGTCTCGCCGAAACGCTCGGCCGTGCGCGCCGAGGTGCCCAGCGTCTTCGCGAGGCGCACGCCGCTGACCGACAGGCCTTCCTCGATCTGGGTGTTCAGCTCGGCAAGGTGCCGCTGCTGGGCGGCGGTGACGGCCCGGCGGAGCAGCGCCACCTTGCGGGTGAGCCACAGGGCCGGCGGGATGACGAGCAGCGAGAGCAGCGACAGCCGCCAGGACAGGGCGACCATCGCGACCGTGGTGGCGACGGCTGTCGTCAGGTTCGAGGCGATGGAGGTCGCGGTCGAGGTGACCACGCCCTGCATCCCGTTGACGTCGTTGGTGAGGCGCGACTGCACCTCGCCGCCACGGGTGCGGGTGAAGAAGCCGAGCGACTGGCGCTGCAGGTGCGCGAACACCGAGGTGCGCAGCTCGTGCATGACCCGCTGACCGACCTGCGTCGAGAGCCAGGTCTGCACGACGCCGAGCAGCTGGGTCACCACAGCGACCGCCACCATGGCGCCGACGGTCAGCAGGAGCAGGCGCGAGTCCTGCTGTGGCAGAGCCACATCGACGATCTCGCGGACGAGGAACGGCTGCGCGAGCGCCACGATGCTGGTCACGACGATGATGCCGATGACGACCGCGACCCGCAGGCGGTGCGGCCGGAACAGGGCGAGTACCCGCGACAGGGGTACCGGGGTCTCGGCGAGCTGGGCGCGGTCGCGCGGGTCGACGCGCATCGCGCCGCCGCGCCCGGCCACCGCCGTGGGATGCCGTGGGGTCGGGTGCGCTGGGAACGCCGACGAGGGCGTCGGCCGGGAGAGCGGTGGTGGGACGGATGGAACGGGGCTGGGTGAGGGTGGCTGTCATGCGCACCCCTCCTCTCGGTGGGGGACGGGGAGTCCGGCGATTCGGCCGGGAGGTCTGGTCGTGAGGTTACCTCACAATGAGCCAAACACAGCATGAGCCGCTAGCATTCCCCTATGGCCCAGCAGCAGCAGCCGACACCCCCGGGCACCGGGCCGGAGGGCGGCTCGCGCGGCGAGCGCGCGGCATCCGACCGCCGCGGCAAGGCCGTGCCGGACCCCGACCTCGGCGACCTGGTGATGCGTGTCGCGCGCTCCCTGCGGCGTCGCGCTGCCGAGGCGATGGCGCCGTGGGACCTGGCCCCGCACCAGGTCCGCGCGCTGAGGGTGGTGGGTCACCACGAGGGCATCCGCCCCGGCGAGCTCGCTGTCCACCTTCGGGTCGCGCCCCGGTCGGTCACCGACGTGGTCGACGCCCTCGAGGAGCGCGGGCTGCTCGAGCGCCGCCGGGACCCCGGCGACCGGCGGGCCACGGTGCTGGCGCTCACGGCATCGGGTCAGCGGCTGGTCGACGAGACCGGGGCCGCCCGGCGGTCCGACGCCGGGGCCTACTTCGCCCGTCTCCCCGAGCGCGACCAGGCGACGCTGCGCCGCATCCTCACCCGCCTCGACGCCGAGGGCTGACAACGCGCAGGGTGCGGGCGACTCCCTTGAACCCACCGTGGTGCAACTTTGACCTATTGGTCGATGTTGCCCCGCCCCTGAACCTCCACTGCCGGGGCAACTTTGACCTATTGGTCGATGTTGCCCCGGCGGGAGGGTACAGCGTCAGGGGCGGGTGGCGACCACGCCGTCCTCGTCGGCCCAGAGCGTCTGCCCGGGCACGAACTCGACCCCTCCGAAGGCGACCGGCACGTCCCGCTCCCCGGCACCCCGTCCTTGGCGCTCTTGCGCGGGTTCGAGCCCAGCGCCAGGGCGCCGAGCGGCAGGTCGCGCAGGGCGGCCACGTCGCGCACCGCACCGTGGATGACGACGCCGGCCCAGCCCTGCGCCACGGCCGAGGCGGCGATGAGGTCGCCCATCAGTGCCGACTCCAGCGAGCCGTCGCCGTCGACGACGAGCACCCGCCCCTCCGCGGGCTCGGCGAGGGCAGCCTTGACCAGCGCGTTGTCGCGGTGACACCGCACCGTGCTGATCACCCCGGTGAACGCCGTGCGACCGCCGTAGTGCCGCAGCTGCACCGAGCAGGACTGCAGCGCGTCGCCGTGCTCGTCCCACAGGTCGGCCGTGGAGACGGCGCTCACGCGGTGTCCTCCTTGACCGCCAGCACCGGGCACCGGGCGTCGAGCAGGATCCGCTGGGCGGCCGAGCCCATGATCAGCTTCCCCACCGGGGTGCGGTGGCGCAGCCCGATGACGACCACCGAGGCGTCACGCTCCTCGGCCACCCGCACCAGGGCGTCGGCCGGGTCGCTGCCCTTCTCGATGCGCACGACCTCGACGTCGACACCGAGCTCGGTGACGTCGCGCTCGACCCGGTCGAGGTCGTCGGTGGCCGCCCGGTGGGCGTCGACGAGCACGTCGTCGCGCGACATGTTCACCACCAGCAGGCGCTCGGAGCGGCGCCGGGACTCCTCCACGCCGGCGCGCAGGGTGGCCTCCCCCAGCGGGGTGGGGACGTAGCCGACGAGAACGGTCATGACTCGTGGTCCTTCCTGGTGGGGTTGGCGTCGCCGTGGGTGGATGCCGGTGGCCCGTCGCGCTCGCCCGACCGGCCGACCGACGCGTGTTCGGCGTCGTCGAAGGCTCGGCCGCGCCCGCCATCGTCGAAGGCGCCGCGCCCGTCCGCGCCATCGGAACCCCGGTCGTCCAGGGCCGCCGCAGCGGAGTCCTGCGGCCCGCCGGGGCCGTTGTCAGAACTGCCACCGCGACCACCGTCGTCGCCCGTGCCGCGGTCGACGACCCGGCGCAGCCGGGCGACGAGCGGCCAGAGCAGCACGACGATGACGACGCCGTAGCAGACCCAGGCGACCGGCCCGCCGATCAACCCCGACGCGTCACCCCCGGTGCCCTGCAGCGACCGGCGCAGGTGCCGCTCGAACAGCGGGCCGAGGATGGCCCCGACGATCAACGGCAGCACCGGCAGCCCGAACCGCCGCATGGCGAACCCGAGCAGACCCAGCGCGAGCAGGAGGAACAGGTCGAAGGGCTGCCCCTGCACGGCATACGCACCCATCGACGCGAAGAAGAGGATCCCCGCGTAGAGGTAGGGGCGCGGGATGCGCAGCAGCTTGGCCCAGGTCGGCGCCAGCGGCAGGTTGAGCACGAGGAGGAAGAAGTTGCCGATGAACAGGCTGGCGATGAGCATCCAGACCAGGTCCGGCTCCCGGGTGAGCAGCAGCGGGCCGGGCTCGATGCCGTAGCTCATCACGGCCGCGAGGATGATCGCCGCCGTGGCGTTGGTCGGCAGGCCGAGCGCCAGCAGCGGCACCATCGTGCCCGCCGCGGACGCGTTGTTGGCCGCCTCCGGACCGGCGACGCCCTCGATCGCGCCCTTGCCGAACTCCTCGGGGTGCTTGGAGAGCTTGCGCTCGGTGAGGTAGCTCAGGAAGGTCGGGATCTCGGCGCCACCGGCCGGGATCGCGCCGAACGGGAACCCGAGCGCGGTGCCGCGCAGCCACGGCTTCCACGATCGGCCCCAGTCGGACCTGGACAGCCAGGGCCGACCCACGGGGATGACGGTCGCGGCCTTGCGCCGCAGGTGCGCCGCGACCCAGAGCGCCTCGCCGACGGCGAAGATGCCCACGGCGATGACGACGACGTCGATGTTGTCGGCGAGGAACGGACTGCCGAAGGTGAGCCGCTGCTGGCCGGTGACGAAGTCGGTGCCGACCAGACCCAGGGTGAGCCCCAGCAGGAGGGCCGCGAACCCGCGCACGCGCGACGACCCCAGGATCGCGGCGGTGCCGACGAACGCGACCAGGATGATCGCGAGGAACTCGGGCGAGCCGAGCGAGATCGCGAAGCTCACGACCTGGGGCATGACCAGGACGATGAGCAGCGTGCCGATCGTGCCGGCGATGAACGAGCCGATCGCCGAGGTCGCCAGGGCCTGGGCCGCCCGGCCCGTCTTGGCCATCTTGTTGCCCTCGAGGGCGGTGACGACCGAGGCGGACTCGCCGGGGGTGTTGAGCAGGATCGACGTGGTCGAGCCGCCGTACATCCCGCCGTAGAAGATCCCGCCGAACAGGATGAGCGACTGCTCGACGGGCAGGCCGTAGGTGATCGGCAGCAGCAGCGCGACGGTCATGGCCGGGCCCGATGCCGGGGAGCACCCCGACCGCCGTGCCCACGATGACGCCGAGCAGCGCGAAGAGGAGGTTCATCGGAGTGATGACGTCGGCGAACCCGCCGAGCAGTGCGGAGAAGTTGTCCATCAGAGGATTCCCTGCAGGATGCCGGCCGGAAGGTTGACGCCCAGGCCGATCGCGAACCCGTAGAACGTGGTCAGGCTCAGCGCGATACCGATCGCGAGGCCCCGCACGTGGTGGCGGTTGCCGAGGGCGAAGGCCGCCATGGCGAAGAGCAGCGCGCCGCTGATGACCCAGCCGAGCGGGTCGATGAGCACGGCGTTGAGGAGGAACGCGCCGGCGAGCATGCCGACCGTCTTCCAGTCGGCCGGGTGGCCGAGCTCGACGTCCTCGCCGGCCTCCTGCTCACCGACGCCACCGCGCGAGACGTCGAGGGCGTAGAGCGCCGACACCAGGAGGAGTGCCGCCCCGATGATGAAGGGCAGCGCCTTCGGGCCGACCGGGTCGTTGCTGCTCGTCGCGGCACCGATCCGGGTGGCGTCCCAGATGACGACCAGCCCGGCCAGGGCCAGGGCCGCGCACAGGCCGTACTGCGCGCGGTCCCTGACCCGGCTCGGAGCCGGAGCCGTGGTGGCCTGGGTGGTCATGCCAGGCCGAGGGTCTGCAGGAGCGTGGCCACCTGGGTGTCCTGCTCCTTGAGGAACGTGCCGAACTCGTCGCCGGTCTCGAAGGCGTCGACCCAGCCGCGCTTCTCGAGCTCGGCCTTCCACGCCGCGGACTCGTGCATCTTGGTGAACGCGTCGATCCAGACCTGCTTGTCCTCGGCCGACAGGCCGGGGGGCGCCACGACGCCGCGCCAGTTGGTGAACTCCAGGTCGATGCCCTTCTCCTTCAGCGTGGGCACGTCCTTGAGCGCGTCGACCCGCTCGGGGCTGGTCACCGCGAGCACCCGCACGTCGCCGGCCTCGACCTGGTCGAGGAACTCGCCGAAGCCGGAGGCGCCGAAGCCGATCTTGTTGCCGAGCAGCGCCGGGAGCAGCTCACCGCCGCCGTCGTAGGAGACGAAGCTGACCGTCTTGGGGTCGATGCCGACCGCCTGGGCGAGCTGCATCGGCAGCAGGTGGTCGGGGCCACCCGGCGAGGAGCCACCGCCGACGGCGAGCTTCTTCGGGTCCTTCTTCCAGGCCTCGACCAGCTGGTTGATGTCGGTGTAGGGGGAGTCCTTGGGCACGACGATCGCCCCGGCCTCCTCGATCAGCTTGGCGATCGGGGTGGTCTCGTTCAGCGACGCCTTGGACTTCTGCGTGTAGGCGGCGCCGAGGACGCCCAGCCCCATCTGCATCGCGAGCTTGCCGTTGCCCTTCTCGTTGACGACCCGCTGCAGGCCGACGGTGCCGCCGGCACCGGGGAGGTTGAAGACCTGCACCGTGCCGGTGATGCCCTCCTTCTCCATCACCTGGGCCGCAGCTCGTGCGGTCGTGTCGTACCCACCGCCGGGCGCGTTGGGCACCATGTACTGGAGGCCGTTCGCGGGCGCTGCGGCGCCTCCCGAGCTGGCGGACGAGTCACCGGATGCCTGGTTCTTGGTGGCCCCGCATCCGGTGAGGGCGAGGGTGGCCGCGACGACGGCGCCGAGGGCGATGCGGTGGAGTCTCATCGTTGAGATCACTTTCATGTGGGGAAGGGCAACGCGAGAATCGTGGATGCGGCGGTGGGCTACTGTCGCGCTTCTGTCAGCAGAGAAGGTTGAGTTCATAGTGGTCACGCGCAGGCGACGACGCCCGACGCTGGCGGGGCAGCTGTTCGCCCTTCAGCTGGGCATCATCGTCGTCGTCCTGGTGGCCGTCGCGGGGGTTTCGCTCGCACAGTCCGGGGCCACCTTCGAACGCGTGGAGGGCCGCCGCGTGGCCGGGCTCGCCGAGCAGATCGCGGTCAGCCCGCTGGTGCGCGCCAGCCTCGCCCAGCCCGAGACCCGCACCGGGCTGGCCACCCTGGCCCAGAGCCTGGTCACCCAGACGGGCGTCACGTCGGTGAGCTTCGCCGAGACCGACCTCGACGTGCGCGTCTCCACCGACCCCTCGATCGAGGGCGCCCGGCTGGCCCTGGGCAGCCCACGGGTCGAGGAGGGCGCGAGCTGGTCGGGCACCCAGCGCATCGACGGCGAGGACCACCTGGTCTCGCAGGTGCCGGTGCTCGGCGAGTCGACGGATGCCGTGGGCGACCACCTCGGCACCGTGATGGTCGCCGAGCGGGTCCCGTCGACGTGGGAGCGGCTGCAGGGCACCTCGTCCTACCTGCTCACCTACCTCGGCATCGCGCTCGCGGTCGGGCTCGGCGGGTCCTGGCTGCTCTCCCGCCGCATCAAGCGCCAGACTCGCGGCATGGAGCCGCGCGAGATCGCCGGCCTCGCCGAGCACCGCGAGGCGATGCTCCACGGCATCGCGGAGGGCGTCATCGCCCTCGACCCGCAGCACCGCATCACCCTCGTCAACGAGGTGGCCCGCCAGCTGCTCGACCTGCCCGAGCACGCGATCGGCACGTCCATCGCCGACCTGCGCATCGAGGGTCGGCTGCGCGAGGTCCTCGTCGGTGAGAACATCCGACCCCGGGACAGCGGCGGCATCGGCTCTGACCCGACCGACGCCGACGACCACGTCACCGCCGCCCGCGACGAGGTGGTCATCCGGCGCGGGCGGGTGCTCGTGATGAGCACGATGCGAGTGGTGAGCGGGGGCCGGGTGCTCGGCACGGTCACCACGATGCGCGACCGCACGGCACTGGCCGACCTCGAGCAGGAGATCGGCTCGTTCCGCTCGACGGCCCACGTGCTGCGCGCCCAGGCCCACGAGTTCGCCAACCAGCTGCACACCATCAGCGGCCTGATCCAGATCGGCGAGCACGACGAGGTGGTGCGCTACGTCGACGCGCTCAGCGAGCGCCGCCACGCCCTCGACCTCACCGTCAACACCCTCGTGCGCGACCCCACGATCGCCGCCCTGCTCATGGCCAAGGTCGCCACCGCCAACGAGCGCCGCGTCGAGCTGACGATCAGCGACGAGACGACCCTCGAGCGCCTGGAGCCCGGGGATGCCGCCGATGTCGCCACCGTGCTCGGCAACCTCGTCGACAACGCGCTCGAGCACGCACCGCGCGGCACGGCATCCACCCCGTGGGTCCGGGTGCGGATCCGCCAGGACGCGAGCACCGTCGAGGTCGTCGTGTCCGACTCGGGCCCCGGCATCCCCGACGAGCTGGTGCCCACCATCTTCGAGCACGGGGTCACGACCAAGCGCGTCGACCCGATGGAGCACGGCGTCGGCCTCGCGCTCATCCGGCTCGTGTGCCGGCGACGCGGCGGTGAGATCCAGGTCGAGCGCCATGACGGTGTGACGTCGTTCGTGGCGCGGCTCGGCGTCACGAACCTCACCGAACCCGTTGCGGTGGAGTCGTTCTCGTGATCCGCGTGCTGGTGGTGGACGACGACTTCATGGTGGCGCGCATCCATGTCGGCTTCGTCGAGCGGGTCGACGGGTTCGAGGTCGTGGGTGTCGCGCACTCGGGGGCGGAGGCGGCGGATGCCGTCGCCACCCTGCGCCCCGACCTCCTGCTGCTCGACCTCTACCTGCCCGACCGGTTCGGGCTCGACCTGCTCGCCGACCTGCGCACCCTCCCCCAGCCGTGCGACGCCATCGTCATCACCGCCGCCAAGGAGGGTGACGCCGTGCGGGCGGCCGTGCGGCTCGGCGTCGCCGACTACGTGCTCAAGCCGTTCGGGTTCGCCGACCTCGAGGAGCGGCTGCAGCGGTATGCCGAGCGGCGCCGGCTGCTCGACCGCACCCAGGTGCACGGCCAGGACGACGTCGACAAGGTGTTCGTCAGGGCGGCGGGGGTGGCCGGGGCGATGGTGCCGCTGCCCAAGGGGATGAGCGCCGAGACGGCCCTGCTGGCGCAGGACGCGCTGCGGTCGGCCGAGGGCACGCTGTCCGCGACCGAGGTCGCCGAGGTCGTCGGCATCTCGCGGGTCAGCGCCCGCCGCTACCTCGAGCACTTCGTGACCACCGGCTCGGCCGACGTGCGGCTGCGCTACGGCTCCACCGGTCGCCCCGAGCGTCGCTACCGCTGGGTGGGCTGAGCGTGGCCAACGCCCCCGCCGCCGGCCAGGCCCTCGACGTGCTCGCGCTCATCGCGCGCCGCGGTGAGCCGGTGCCCGCCGCCGCCATCGCCCGCGACCTGGGCCTGCCCCGCTCGAGCGTCTACCACCTGCTCGCCGTGCTGGTCGACCGCGGCTACGTGCGGCACCTGCCCGAGGAGCGCCGCTACGGGCTGGGCCTGGCCGTCTACGAGCTCGGCTCGGCCTACCAGCGCCAGGCGCCGCTGGAGCGGATGGCCCGCGGCGCCATGGACCGGCTGGCCGACGCGACCGGCCACAACGCCCACCTCGCCGTGCTGCACGGCCGCGACGTGCTCTACGTGATCGAGGAACGCGCCCCGGGGCGTCCGCTGCTCGTCACGGACGTGGGGGTGCGGCTCCCGGCGGTGCTCACGGCATCCGGCCTGGCGATGCTCGCCGCGCTGCCCGCCGCCCAGGTGCGCGCCCTCTACCCCGACCGGGCCGCGCTGGTGCAGCGCGACGGGCGTGGGCCGACCTCCACCACGCAGCTGCGCTCGCAGCTGCAGCAGGTGCGCCAGCGGGGCCATGCCGTCGAGGACGGGCTGGTCACCCCGGGTCTGGGGTCGGTGGCCGTGGCGGTGCTCGACCACAACGACTACCCGGTGGCGGGGGTCGCCGTGACCTACCCCCAGGCCGACGTCGACGCGGATGCCGCCGCCGAGCTGGTGACGGCGGTGAACCGGGCCGCGGGCAGCCTCAGCGCCCGGCTGGGGCGGTCCCCCGGCTGAGCGCTCCCGGGAGCGCTCAGCCGGAGCCCGGGTCGGGTCGGCTCAGACTCCGATCCGCTTCCAGGGTCCCCAGATCGCGAAGGTCATGCCCCGGCTGGCCTGGATGTTGACGAACAGGGTGTGCCCGTCGGGGCTGAACGTGGACCCGGCGAACTCGTCACCGGTGCGCCCGGCCAGCCGGTTGAGGGCGATGTCCCAGAGCTGGCCCCCGCGGGAGAGGCCACGCACGTAGTTGTCCTCGGTGTTGTCCTCGCAGAGCACGAGGGTGCCCCGGCGGCTGACGGTGATGTTGTCGGGGAAGTCGAGCACCTGGCGAGAGGGCGACTGGTAGACGAGGAACAGGGTCTCCGAGCGGGTGTCGTAGCCCCACACCTGCCCCGAGCCGGTGCCGTAGCCGGACAGTGGAGTTCGGGCCGTCCATCACCGCCCCGCCGCCCTGCGTCGAGGTGAAGTAGACGACGCCCCGGTCGTAGATGGCGCCCTCGAGCCGCGAGAATCCGGCCGCGCCCTGCGCCCGACCCTGGTCGCCGACGTGGTTGAGCGCGGTGTCGTTCGTCGTCGGCGCCGGCTGGCCCGGGGTGTAGTCGAACGTGGGGTCCGGGTCGTCGATGTCGACCCACTGCACGCGGTAGCGGGTGCCCTTGGCCTGGCTCGCCTCGAGGTGGGCATTGTCGACGCCGCGGACCTTGAGCATCTGCAGGCGGCCCCGGTTGTCGAGCCGGCCGGTCTTCATCGGCGACCGCCTGGGCGTGTAGCGGTAGAAGCCCGACGGGAAGGCGAAGTTGTCCTCGCTGAGGTAGAGGCTCCCGCCGCGCGGGTCGAACGCCACCGACTCGTGCGCGAAGCGGCCCGCTCGGGTGACCGGCTCCCCATCGGCCCGGCCCCGCGTCGGCACCTCGAAGATGAACCCGTGCGGCTCGGTGAGGGCGGTGTTGGCGACGCCGGTGAAGTCGGGGCCGACGTCCGGGCCGTTGACGGTCTCCTCGCAGGTGACCCAGGTGCCCCACGGCATCGGGCCTCCCGAGCAGTTCATCATCGTGCCGTTGAGGCCGGTCCACGCCTTGTTGACCTCACCGGTCAGGGTGGTGTCGACGACGGTGCAGCCACCCTGGGCCATCGGGTCGTAGGTGTGGTCGCCGACCGGCCCGAAGGCCGGCCCGGGCCCGTTGACCTCGTGGTTGCGCACCAGGGTCACCCGGCCGTGGCGCCCCTTGAAGGCGGCCATGCCGTCGTGCCGGCCGGGCAGCTGCGTGCCGTCGTCGAGGATGACGGGAGTGGTGGTGTCGTGGAACGAGCGGTAGGAGAAGCCCTCGGGCAGGTGCAGCCGCACCACGCCGTCGCGCAGGTCGGGGACCGGTTGGAGGGTGCGGAACGCCGGGGCGCCGAGTGCTCCGGCGGGCGCGGCGACGAACCCCTGGAACGGTCCGCCGAGCACGGCTCCCCCCGCCACGGCGGCTGTTCCGGTGAGGACGGTGCGGCGTTGGATCGACATCGCTGGCTCCTGGGGTCGTCGGGTCGTCGGTGACCGGATCGACCCACGGTAGGGCGGCGCACCCGGCCCGCGGGGGGTCCCGTGCAGGCGAAATGGGCGACACCGGCGGCCGGTGGCGCGTCCCGCGCGGGCGCGGCCGGTGGCCCGCCTCGGGGTGTGCCTCGAGGTGCGTCTCGGGGTGCGCCCGGCGCGTGCCTCGGGTGGGTGCGTCACGGCATACGGTGAGGGGATGAAGGCCATCACCCTCCCCTCCTTCGGCGGCCCCGATGCCCTCGTGCTCGCCGACGTCGACATCCCCGCCCCCCGCGCCGGCGAGGTGCTCGTGCGGGTCGCCGCCGCGGGCGTCAACCGCGCCGACACCCTGCAGCGGCAGGGCCACTACGCGCCGCCCCCCGGGGAGTCGGAGGTGCCCGGGCTCGAGGTGAGCGGGGTGGTGGAGGCGCTCGGCGAGGGCGTCGAGGAGTGGGCGGTCGGCGACGAGGTGTGTGCGCTGCTCGCCGGCGGCGGCTATGCCGAGTACGTGCGGGTGCCGGCCGGCCAGCTGCTGCCGGTGCCCGAGGGGGTGTCGCTGGTGGATGCCGCGGCCCTGCCCGAGGTCGTGTGCACGGTGTGGTCGAACGTCTTCCTCATCGCCAACCTCCAGCCCGGCGAGACGCTGCTGGTGCACGGCGGCTCGTCCGGCATCGGCACGATGGCGATCCAGCTCGCCCGTGAGGTCGGGGCGCGCGTCGTCGTCACGGCCGGGTCGGCGGACAAGCTCGAGGCCTGCCGTGAGCTGGGCGCTGAGGTGCTGATCAACTACCGCGACGAGGACTTCGTCGAGCGGGTCGCGCAGGCCACCGACGGCGAGGGCGCTGACGTCATCCTCGACATCGTGGGTGCAAAGTACCTGTCCCGCAACGTGTCTGCCCTGGCCACGAGTGGTCGCCTGGTCATCATCGGGATGCAGGGTGGCACCCGCGGCGAGCTCGACATCGCGGCGCTGCTGGGCAAGCGAGCAGCGGTCATCGCGACGTCGCTGCGGGCGCGACCGGCGGGTGAGAAGGCCACCATCGTGGCGGCGGTGCGCGAGCACGTGTGGCCGTTGATCGAGGCCGGGCGGGTGCAGCCGATCGTGCAGTCGCGACACCCGCTGGCCGACGCAGCAGCGGCCCACCGCGAGCTCGAGGCGAGCGAGCACATCGGGAAGATCCTGCTCACCACCGGCTGAGCCGCGGTGCTCGTCGGTGGCCCGGCCAGCCGCGAACGGACCTCGCGCCTGCACGGCCGTCGACAACCATCGCGATGCACGCCGCCGCGGCCCCCGCCGCGGGCGCCCTCTGGAGTACCCCGTCCCGAGACGTCCGGATGCTTCACCAGGTGAGCCACGCCGGCACCAACCCCCCGGATGCTCCACCAGGTGAGCCACGCCGGCACCAACCCCCTGGATGCTTCACGAGGCGGGCCACGCCGGCACCAACCCCCTGGATGCTTCACGAGGCGGGCCGATAGGAAGCACCGGCCGGGTTGGCCCACCAGGTGAAGCATCCGGACCTCCCCTGACAACAACCCTCAGGGGCCCGCGCGAACCTCCGCGGGCACGGCATCGGCGAGCGGCCGGCGCCCGGCCACTGACGCCGCGGAGGCCAGGTGCGGTAGACATCGGGGATGACAGTGATCGCCACGGTCCTCACCGCCCTCGTGGCGCTCATCCACGTCTACATCGTGGTGCTCGAGATGTTCCTCTGGGACACCCCGCGTGGCCGGGCCGCCTTCGGCACGAGCCGCGAGCTCGCGGCCCAGACCAAGGTGCTCGCCGCGAACCAGGGCCTCTACAACGGGTTCCTCGTGGCCGGCCTGGCGCTCGCCCTCGTGGGCCCCGAGGCGTACCGCTACGCCTTCGCCGTCTTCACGCTCTCGTGCGTGGTCGTGGCCGGCCTCTACGGCGCGGCCACCGCCAGCCGCCGCATCCTGTGGGTGCAGGCCCTGCCGGCAGCCCTTGCGCTCGTCGCGCAGGTGCTCGCCCACTGAGCGGATGCCGGCACACGACGACGCAGCCTGAGGCGCCGCCGACCGGGCGGCCACGGAGAGCACTCAGTCCGACTGATTGCGGCGAGGCCCGGTAGAATCGCGAGAGCACAGGGTCCCTGGTGCGTCGTTGGAGGCGGGTTCGGCGCACGCTCGCTCCGCCCTACCCGGGCGCAGACCTGGAAGCCCTCGATGTCACCCCTTGCCTCCTACCGCCGGCTGTTCACCCTCGCCGGCCCGCTCTACGTCGTCGTCGCGTTCGTCGGCCGGCTCCCGCTGGCCATGGCCCAGATGGGCACCCTGCTGCTCGTCGCCGGCACCACCGGCTCGTACGGCACGGGAGGTGCCGCTGCCGGCGCCCTGGCGGTCGCGAATGCCGTGGGCGCACCGGTCGCCGGCAGCCTCGCCGACCGCGTCGGCCAGCGTCCCGTGGTGCTGGTGCAGTCGGTGCTCGGCGGCCTCGGCCTGCTGGCGCTGGTCGCGCTGGCACACGCCCAGGTCGACCCGGCCCTCGTCGTGGCGGCGGCCGCCCTCGCCGGTGCCGCGATGCCGCAGATCGGGCCGCTCGCCCGGGTGCGCTGGCGCCCGATCACCCGCAAGGAGAAGCACCACCAGCCGCACCTGATGGAGGCCGCCTTCTCCTACGAGGGCGCCGCCGACGAGGCCTCCTTCGTGCTCGGCCCGGCGCTGCTCGGCCTGATCGTCGTCGCGGCCAGCCCTGAGCTGGCGCTGGTCGTCGCGGCCGGCATCCTGCTCGTCTTCGGCTGCGCGTTCGCGCTGCACTCCACGGCCCGCCTGGCCCACACGCACCGGGCCGCCGTCGTCACCGGAGCGCGGCTGGTCACCGCGACGTTCGTCGTGCTGCTCGTGGCCCAGCTGCTGATCGGGGTCGTCTTCGGCTCCATCCAGACCGGCACCACCGTGCTCGCCACGACCGCGGGGCAGGCCGGCATCGCGGGCCTGGTGCACGCCATGCTCGGGGTCGGGTCGGTCATCGCAGGGCTCGCCGTCGCCGCACTGCCGGCCCGGTTCGGTTACGCCGCACGGGTGCTCGTGGCCGCCCTCGGTCTGGCACTGCTCTCGCTCCCCCTGCTGCTGACCGACACGATCCCGCGCCTCTTCGTGGTCGTCACGGTGCTGGGGTTCGTGGTCGCGCCCTACATGATCAGCGTGTTCATGCTCGGCGAGCGCGCTGCCCCGGCATCCCGGGTCGGCGCCGCGATGACGCTGCTCGCGGGCGCGACCGGCATCGGGTATGCCGTGGGGTCGGCCGCCGCCGGTCGGCTCGCCGACGAGCACGGCCACACCGGCGCCTTCGCGGTCACGGTGGCGGCAGCGGTGGCCGCAGCCGTCCTGGCGGCCGCGTCGCAGCCGTGGCTTCGCGGCATCGGCGGGCAGGACAGCGGCACGCCGGCCGACGCCGGGCCGGAGAGCGCCCGCTCCTCCACCGCGTGAGACGCCCGCGGGGGTAGGGACCTTCGACAAAGATGAGGCGAGGTGCATCCGAACCGCCGCCTGGGCGGGAAGAGGAGGTGTCACCCCACCTCCACCCGAAGGACACGAGCATGCGCACTCTCCTCGCAGGGGCCGCGGCCCTGGCGGTCACCGCCCTGCCGATCGCGGCGTTCGCGACCCCCGCCGCGGCGGCCGACGACGCCACCGTCGTGGTCGTCCACGGCGTCCCCGAGCTCACGGTCGACGTCTACGTCAGCACCGACGCCACCTACACGGCGGAGGAGCGGCTGCTGACCGGCTTCACGCCCGGCACCGTCACCGACCCGGTCCCGCTCGCGGGCGGCACCTACAACCTGGCCGTCTTCGCCACGGGGGCCAACCCGTCGGGCGCCCCGGACATCGAGGCGAACGACGTCGAGGTGCCCGCCGGCGCGAACATCAGCGTCTCGGCCCACCTCGACGCCGACGGCCAGCCCGTCCTGACCCCCTTCGTCAACGACGTGAGCAAGGTCGCCGCCGGCCAGGGCCGCCTCATCGTGCGGCACACCGCGGCCGCCCCGCCCGTCGACGTGCTCGCCGGTGGCACGGCGGTGTTCACGAACCTCGCCAACCCCAATGAGGACAAGGCCGACCTGCCCGCCGGCACCGTCTCCGCGTCGGTCGCCCTCACCGGCACCACCGACCCGGTGATCGGCCCGGCCGACGTCCCGGTCGTCGAGGGCCAGGCCACCATCGTCTACGCGTGGGGCTCGGCGACCGACGACAACCTCGCCGTCGCGGTGCAGACCATCTCCGGCCTGCACAGCTCGCCGTCCGGCGTGCCCTCCGGCACCGCCGACACCCCGGCCGACGGCACCCCCGTGCTGCTCGGCGGCCTCGCCCTGCTCGGTGTGCTCGTCGCCGGTGGAGCCGCAGCCCAGGCCCGCCGGGTGCGCGTGAACGACTGACGGTCCGGGTCCGTCCCCAACCCGAACCGCCCGGTCGGATGCCGGGGGTCCGCGCCCAGCGGACCCCCGGCATCACCTCCGTCCCCGAGAGCGACCAGCCCGTCCTCCACCCACAGCCACCCCCCTGACCCAGGAAGCAGCCGTGAGCCCGAGCACCCGACGCCGGACCTGGACCACCGTGTCCGTGGTGTCCATCGTCGCCACCGTGGCGGCCCTGGTCGCCCTCGCCGCCTGGTTCGTCGGGCGCCCCGGAGCGTCGGCCGGCACCGCCCTCTCCGACGTGCGGTCCAGCGCGGGCGCGGCACCCACCGCCACGCCCACGGCATCCGGCACCGTGCCCCGGCCCACGTCGAGCCCCTCACTGCCGCAACCGAAGACGCGTGACGCGTCCCTCGACGCCCTGAAGACCAGCGGCGCTCCGGCCCCCGCCCGGCTGGTGATCGCCGACCTGGGCGTCGATGCCACCGTCACGGGCGTCGGCGTGCAGGACGACGGCGCGATGGTCATCCCCGCCGCCCCGACGAGCGTGGGGTGGTACCGGTACGGCTCCGCCCCGGGACGACTCCGAGGGCAACACGGTGATCGCGGGGCACGTCGCCACCCGGGAGGACGGTCCCGGCGCCCTCGCTGCCCTGCGCGGCGCGAAGCCGGGGATGCGGGTGACCGTCACCACCGCGGACGGCACGAGGCACCGCTACGAGGTCGTGGGGCGGGAGCGGGTGGTCAAGAAGGCGCTGCCCGTCGACGAGATCTTCGCCCGCGAGGGGAAGCCGCTGCTCGTGCTCATCACCTGCGGGGGCGAGTACCTGCCCGAGCTGCGAAGCCACCGCGACAACGTGGTCGTCACGGCGGAGCCCCTGCCTGCCGGGTGACCCGTCAGCGGCATCGGGTCCCCCGGTCCCCCTGGTCCGAGGAACCCGACGCCGATTCGTGTCTACCCACTCCCGCGACGATCACACCCAGCCGACAGAGCCGCTCGCTGTCCACCACGGCTCGGATGCCGTCAGCCCGCCTCCCGCTCGACGCTCAACACCTCGCCGAGCTGGCACTGCAACACGTCGCAGATGGCGGTGATCGTGCTGAACCGCACCGCCTTGGCCCGGTTGTTCTTGAGCACCGAGAGGTTGACGACGGTGACGCCGACGGCATCGGCGAGGGCGGCCAGCGTCATCCCCCGCTCCTCGAGCAGCCGGTCGAGGTGGCACACCACTCGGTGCGGCTCGTCGACCGGCATCAGACCAACCCGTCGACGTCGTCCCGAAGCCGGCTGCCGGCCTTGAACGCCTCGGCGAGCATGGCGACGACCATGCCGGCGACCAGGGGCACCCAGGGGATGCTGAGCGTGAAGGTCACCTCGAGGCCCCCGAGATCGAGGCCAGCGAGCGCCCTGGCGTCACCGACCACCTGCAGGAGGTAGACGACGGGTGCACCGAGGACCAGTGCGAAGGCGACGACCCGCAGGCGGGTGATGTTCACCGGGTCGAAGGGGTCACCCGCGGCGACGGTGCGGAGGAGCAGCACGACGCACCAGCACGAGATCACGACGAGCAGGGCACCGAGCACGCCGGGGGCCAGGTGGAGGAGTCGCAGGCCCACACTGGGATCGACCGCGTCGACGGTGTACGAGGCCGGGCCGTAGCCGACGCCGGCCGCATCGAGCGGCGGCACGGTGACCGCGCTCTCGGTCACCGGGGTCAGGGGCGCCCCGGCCACCCAGTCGGCCAGGGGCTCGACCACTCCGGCGAGAATCGCCCCGAGGGCGACCGCCCCGAGCAGGACGACCAGACCCCAGCGGTCGAACCGGTCGAAGGCCAGCAGGTCCCGACGCGGAGTGGCACGGGCCGATCGGTCGGTGCCGCCCGCGTCGCCGCCGCGGCCGGACTGGCCGGCGTCGTCGCTGTGGTCGGTGTCGTCGGTGTGGTTGGTCATGGCAGGTCCCCGATCCCGTGACTATCGACTGTCGATAACACTGAGAAACGATATGCATATCGAGAGTCGATGTCAACGGATGGTGTGAACCGTCACCTCTACGAGTCGGGTGCTCAGACGGTTGCCAGGACAGCCGGCTGAGCACCCAACGCGGAATCGGCGGTGGGGCCGTGGGGCAGGATGGGGGCCATGACGGATCAGCAGCGCCCCGACCCCGACCAGGACGACGCCGAGCGCCAGGGCGTGCCGGTCACCGTCACCAGCGACGGCGAGCGAGTGGTCGTGGTCACCCCCGACGGCATGGGCGTGGCCAACCACGACGAGCCACCGGCCACCGAGGCCCGCGAGCGACCCACGAACCCGGCCGACCTGGTCGAGCAGCCGGCCAAGGTGATGCGGATCGGCTCGATGGTCAAGCAGCTGCTCGACGAGGTGCGCAGCGCCCCGCTCGACGAGAAGGGCCGGGCCCGGCTCGCCGAGATCCACCAGCGCTCGATCCGCGAGCTCGAGGACGGCCTCGCGCCCGAGCTGGTCGAGGAGCTCGAGCGCATCACCCTCCCCTTCTCCGACGAGTCCCCCTCCGACGCCGAGCTGCGCATCGCCCAGGCCCAGCTGGTCGGGTGGCTGGAAGGCCTGTTCCACGGCATCCAGACCGCACTGGTCGCGCAGCAGATGGCGGCCCAGGCCCAGCTGCAGCAGATGCGCCAGCTCCCGCCCGGCATGGGTCACGGCGGGATGCCGGCGCAGGGCGCTCCCGGCATGCCGCGGCCGACCGGCCCGCAGGGCGAGCCGGGGCACGCCGAGGGCACCGGTCAGTACCTCTGAGCCCGCCTTCCCCGCCCGGTGCGCGACAGTCGCCCCGGCACTGCATCGGTTCGGTTGCGAGGGTGACGTTTTCGGCGCGACGGGCCCGAGGTGCGGCGGCGGAGGTGTCGGCCGGGTCGTGCACAGCCCTACAGTGAGCCGATGGATGCGCCTCCCCCCACGATGCACCCCACCGTCTACGACGCGCCGCTGAGGGCCCAGCTCGATGCCTTCCTCGACGACCACCGGCAGATCCTGCTCGACTGCCTCGACGGGCTGACCGAGGAGCAGGCCCGACGCCGGCTGGTGCCGTCGCGCACCACGCTGCTCGGCCTGCTCAAGCACGCGGCGTTCGTGGAGCGGGTCTGGTTCGACGAGGCGGTGACCTGCCGGTCGAGGACCGAGATCGGCATCCCCGAGTCGCAGAGCGAGTCGTTCGACCTCGACGACACCGACACCGTCGAGTCGGTGCGGGCGACCTTCGTGGCGGCCTGCGACGACTCGCGGCTGGCGATCGCGCCGCTGGGGCTCGACGACGTGCTGCCCGGCAACCGCCGGGGACCCCTGCCGCTGCGCTGGGTGATGTTGCACATGCTGCGCGAGCACGCCCAGCACTGCGGTCACGCCGAGATCCTGCGCGAGCAGGTGCTCGCCGCGGATGCTGCGGCCAACGCGGTCACGCGCAACAGCTGATCACCCGCGCTACCCCGGGGCCGCAACGCCCGGTGGAACGCGTGACCCCCTGATCGCTCGCCTGCATCCCCCATGCCTGCCGCGCCCGGTGGCAGATTGGGTGGATGACGACCGAGGAGCGACCGTCCCTGCGAGCCACGTCCGTCACGGTGATGGCACCCGACCCCCGGCTGCTCGCCGGCTTCTACGCCCGGCTGCTCGGCGTGGAGGTGGGCACCAGCGACCCGCCCGGGCCCGGCGAGCCCGACACGGGAGGCTTCGCCCAGGTGCGGTTGCCGCACCTCACCCTCAACTTCGAGTACGAGCAGCAGTGGGACCAGCCGGTGTGGCCGGCGCAGGGCGGGCTGCAGAGCGCCACCCAGCACCTCGACATCTGGGTCGACGACCTCGAGGCGTCGAGCGAGTGGGCTACCGAGTGCGGCGCCACCCTCGCCGACACCCAGCCGCAGGACGACGTGCGGGTCTTCCTCGACCCGGCCGGCCACCCCTTCTGCCTCTTCCTCTGACCTGGTGCCGCCAGAACCCCGCACGTGCGGGCTCAGGCTTGAGCGGTGCGGCTCAGGGCGGGGTCACGTGGCGGACGCTGCGGCCCGGCCGGCGGTCCTCCCGGAGAAGAGGCAGCCCCCGACGAACGTGCCCTCGAGCGCGCGGTACCCGTGCACCCCACCGCCCCCGAACCCGGCGACCTCGCCCGCCGCGTAGAGCCCCGGCACCGGCTCGCCCGACGGCCCGAGCACCCGGCCCGAGAGGTCGGTGTGCAGCCCGCCGAGCGTCTTGCGCGACAGCACCCGCAGCCGCACCGCCACGAGCGGGCCGTACTTCGGGTCGAGGATGCGGTGCAGCGGGTAGGCCCGCTTGGTCAGCTTGTCGCCGCGGTAGCCCCGGGCCACCCGGATCGCCGCGACCTGGGCGTCCTTGGTGTAGCGGTTCTCGACCTGCCGGTCGCGCTCGACGATCTGCCGCTCGATGTAGGCAGCATCCAGCGGGGGCGCCTCGGGCGTCAGGGCGTTCATCGCCGCCACGAGCTCACCGATCGTGGCGGCGGTGAGCCAGTCCTCGCCGTGGTCGAGGAAGGCCTGCACCGACGGGGTGACCTTGGTGATCGGGCGGCGGAGCACCTCGCGGTAGCGCTTCTCGGTGAGGTCGAGGTTCTGCTCCGACCCCGAGAGTGCGAACTCCTTGCCGGCGAGCGAGCGGTTGAGGATGAACCAGGAGTGGTCGAAACCGGTGTGCCGCAAGTGGTCGAGCGTGCCGAGGGTGTCGAAGCCGGGGAGGTAGGGGGCGGGCAGCCGGTTGCCGCGCGCGTCGAACCACATCGAGCTGGGGCCGGGCAGGATGCGGATCGCGTGCCCCGGCCAGATCGGGTCCCAGTTGCGCACGCCCTCGACGTAGTGCCACATCCGGTCGCGGTTGACGATCGTGCCACCGGCCGCCTCGGTGATCGCGAGCATCCGGCCGTCGACGTAGGCCGGCACCCCGGTGAGCAGGTCGGCGGGCGGGCTGCCGAGCCGCTCGGGCCAGTTGGCGCGCACCAGGTCGTGGTTGCCCCCGATGCCGCCCGACGTGACGATGACGGCCTGGCCGCCGTACTCGAACTCGCCGACGACGTCGCGGTTGCTCTGCCACCCCGCGGGGCGAGTCGTCGGGCGCGAGCACCGACCCCCGCACCCCGGTGACCGCGCCGTTGGTGCGCACCAGCTGGTCGACCCGGTGGCGTGGCCGGTAGATCACCCGCCCGGCGGCCAGGTGCTCTCGCACCTTGCGCTCGAACGGTGCGACGACGCCGGTGCCCGTGCCCCACGGGATGTGGAAGCGCGGCACCGAGTTCCCGTGCCCGCCGCTGGTGCCGTCGCCGCGCTCGGCCCACCCGACGACGGGGAAGAACGAGATGCCGCAGCTGCCTGAGCCAGGCCCGCTTCTCGCCGGCCGCCCACTCGACGTAGGCCCTCCCCCACTGCCGGCCCCAGTGGTCGGGCCCCGGGCTGCCGTCGGGTGCGGTGAGCCGGTCCCAGCCGGCGGTGCCCTCCCAGTCCTGCCAGGCGAGGTCGAAGGAGTCGGAGATGCCCATCCGGCGCTGCTCGGGGGTGTCGACGAGGAACAGCCCGCCGAAGCTCCACCACGCCTGGCCGCCGAGGTTGGCCTCGCTCTCCTGGTCGAGCAGCACCACCGAGCGGCCGGCGTCGGCGAGCTCGCACGTGGCGACCAGGCCGGCGAGGCCGGCACCCACGACCACGACGTCGGCATCCATGGGCCGACCCTATGCCAGGGCCACCGACACCCGACCAGCCTCGACAACAGTCGACAGGTGCGTGAGGTCCGGCACGACGACGTCCGCCTCCGGCTCGAGCTCCTCGCGAGCCGTGGTGCCCAGCACCGCGACCCGGGCACGGCACCCGGCGGCGCGGGCGGCGCGCAGCCCGGCGACGGCATCCTCGACCACCAGGCAGTCGGCCGGGTCGACCCCGAGCCGGCGGGCGCCCTCGAGCCACGGGTCGGGCCACGGCTTGCCGCGCACGACGTCGGATGCCGTGACGACGACGGGTGGGTGCGTGAGCCCGGTGGCCGCGAGGCGGGCCTCGGCCAGGTCGGTGGTGCCGGACGTGACGATGGCCGTCGGCACCCCGCCCGCGGCGAGCGTCGCGAGCAGCGCGGCCGCTCCGGGCAGCACGACGATGCCGTCGACGTCGGCCACCTCGATGTCGCGGATCCGCTCGAACGCCGCGGCCCGCTGGCCTTCGGGGAGCAGGGTCGCGATGACGCCCTTGGCCGGCATCCCGTGGAAGCCGAGCAGCCGCACCGGGTCGACCCCGTACTCGCCGCACCACCGGATCCACGACCGCTCGACGGCGGCGATGGAGTCGATCAGGGTGCCGTCGAGGTCGAGCAGCACCCCGGCGAACGGGCCGTCGAACGGCCCCGGCGCGGGCGTGGCGGACGACGGGGTGGGGGTGGCCGGCATACCCGCCAGCCTAGGTTCCCCGGAGTGCCGGCCCCGCACAGCCGCCTGGACCCCGCTGGGACAGGATCGACCAATAGGTCGATCGTGTCCCAGGCGGGTGGGGCAACTTTGACCTATTGGTCGATGTTGCCCCACCGCCGTGGAGGCGCACCGGGCGCAGATGGCCGGGATGGGCGCCAGGATGCCGGGATGGCGGCAGGATGCCGGCATGACGATCCGGGTGGGCACGTCGGGGTGGACCTACGACAGCTGGGCCGGGCCGTTCTACCCGAAGGGGGTGGCGCGGCGGCGCTGGCTGGAGTTCTACGCCGAGCGGCTCGACACGGTCGAGCTCAACGCGAGCCACTACCGCTGGCCCCGCGACACCGCGTTCACGGGCTGGCACGACCGGCTCCCGGCCGGGTTCGAGCTGGCCGTCAAGGCACCCCGGGCCCTGACCCACGCGAAGCGGCTGTACGCCCCGGAGAAGTGGTCAGAGATCATCGACCGGGGGATGCGGCTGCTCGGCGACCGCGCCGGGCCGTTCCTCCTCCAGCTGCCCCCGACGATGGAGCGCGACGACGCCCGGCTCGACTACGCCCTGGCCCACCTGCCCGCCGGCATCCGCACCGCCGTGGAGTTCCGGCATCCGTCGTGGCTGGACGAGCGGGTCTTCGGCATCCTCGAGCGGCACCGGGCCGCCTACGTGGTGATGAGCGGCGCCCACCTGCCGTGCGTGCTGCGGGCCACCACCGACCTGGTCTACGTGCGCTGGCACGGGCCCAGTGCCGAGCACCTGTACGCCGGGTCGTACCGCGACGACGACCTGCGCTGGTGGGCCGACCGGCTGCGCGAGTGGGAGGGCGCCGGGCACCGGGTCCACGGCTACTTCAACAACGACCAGTTCGGGTATGCCGTGGCGAACGCCATGCGGCTGCGCGACCTCCTCGCTCGCTGACGGTCGAGCCGACACCGCGCCGGCCGGTCGGCGCGGCGCTCTCCCCTGCCACGGGCAGCAACTGGCAGATCCCGGCCGCCCCTGCCGACCCCGGAGCACCTCGGAACGGCGCCGGCGCCGGCCGGCGAGCGACCGGGCCGGGCGCGCAGGCGACCGACCTAGGGTGGTGCGCATGCCCGAGCCCACGAGCGAGCCGTCGGCCACGCCGCCGGCCTCCGACGGGGCTGCGCGCGCGACCGGGGCCCGGGCGCCCGCGGGCGAGCCGGTGGGACGGCCGCGCACGGCGGTGCTGAGCGCGACCGTCGCGGTCGTGGCGCTGGTCGGTGGCTGGACCTGGGCCGCCGCGGTGCAGCCCGGCGGGTTCGACTCCGGCGCCGAGTCGATCAGCGCGCTCGCGGCGTCGGCGACCCCGCACCGCTGGATCATGACGACCGGCCCTGGTGCTCACCGGGCTCGCCCACCTCGTCACCGCGTGGGCCCTGGTGCCCGCCCGGCGCCCCGGCCGGCTGCTGCTCGCCGCGGGAGGCGTGGCGACCCTCGCCGTCGCGGCCATCCCCCTGCCCTCGCGCGCCGGCTCGTCGGCGGCGCACACCGTGGTCGCGACGCTGTCGTTCGCCCTGCTCGCCGCGTGGCCCTGGTTCGCGGCGCGGCCCGACGGCCCGGTCGCGCTGCAGCGCCGGGTGGCCCGCCCGGCGGCCGTGGTCATGGGCCTCGCCGTCGCCTCGCTCGGCATCGGCCTCGGCCGGCTCCGCGTTCGGGCTGCACGAACGGGTCGTCGCGCTCCTCACCGTCGGGTGGCCCCTGGTCACCGCGACGAGCACCTGGTGGTGGGCGGGGCACCGGATCGCCCCGCGTCGGGTGCGGCACGTGCTCGCCGTCGTCGGGCTGGTCGCCGCCTGCGCCCTCGCCGGCACCTCGGCCACGGCCGTCGCACCGGCCACCGCGCAGACCCGGCACTACCAGGCGAGCGTGTCGCTCGACCCGAACCCGCTGCGCAGCGGCGAGCTCATCGCGACCACGGCGTTCGGCGACCTGCGCCTGGAGTTCCAGGGCCTGGCTCCCGGCATCCGGGCGGTGCCGCAGGTGAAGGCCAACATCGCCGAGGTGCTCTCGCGCCCCGGCGTCAGCCTGGCCAGCCTGCGGCCCGGGCCCGAGGAGCTGAGCGCCGCCATCCGCGACGTCGCGGTGTCGATCATGGTCCGCTTCTCGCTCGGCGCGCTCGCCGTCGTCGTGCTCACCCTCGCCGGGTATGCCGTGCTGCGCCGTCGCCGGCCGCCCACCGCGCTGCTGGTGGCCGGGCTCGTCGGCTGGGTGGTGTCGACGGCGGTCACCGGCGTCGCGCTCTACGCCACCTACCAGCCCGACCGCCAGGAGACCTTCACCTCGACCGGGGTGCTCGGCACCCTGCAGCGCAACCAGGGCATCCTCAGCGACGTCGAGACCCGGGCCAGCCAGGTGGCGCCCTACCTGCGCAACCTGATCGCCCTGTCGACGGCCCTGCAGCAGAAGTACCAGGCGGCACCGCTGGAGTCCGACACCTCGCTGCGCGTGCTGCTGGTCAGCGACATCCACGCGGGCAACCAGTACGACCTGATGCGCACCATCGTGCAGGAGGAGGGGGTCGACCTGGTCGTCGACGCCGGCGACCTGGTCAACTTCGGCACGGTCGAGGAGGCCGACGCCACCGGCCTGTTCACCGGCATCGCGTCGCTCGACGTGCCCTACCTCTTCGTGCGCGGCAACCACGACGCGAACAGCGCGACCGACACCGCCCTGCTCGACCGGCTCGACCGCATCCCGAACGTCGTCCTGCTCGAGGGCGCGAGCGGCGACTACACCGAGGTCACCGTGCACGGGGTGCGCATCGCCGGCTTCAACGACCCCCGCTGGTTCGGCGACTCGGGCACCGGCTCGCGGGCCAAGCAGGAGCCGGCCCGCGAGGCGTTCACCGCGGCGTATGCCGGGCGGCCGGCGCCCGACCTCGTCGTCGCCCACGAGCCGTGGGCCGTGCAGGACCTCGCCGGCGGGGTGCTGGTCAACGGGCACATGCACTCGGCCGACCTCGAGGGCAACCGGGTGCAGGCCGGCACCTTCACCGGCGGGGGCCCGTTCACGCACTTCCTCGCCGACAGCGGCGGTGAGGAGCTGGTCGGCCAGCCGTCGGCGTTCGACGTGCTCACCTTCGGCACCGACTGCCGCCTGGCCACCCTCAGCCGCTACCGCTTCCGCGACGTCATCGAGGGCCGCCCGGCCTACGACGACGTGTCGCTGGTCAACGGGCGCCGCATCGACCGGCGCGAGGCCGACCCGGCCCGCACCTGCTCGGTCGACGCACCGCTGACCACGGTGGCCGTGCCGAGGGCGACGGCAGGCGCGACGGCGGTGCGCACCCCGGCATCCCCCTGAGTCACCGGCGGGACGCGCGAGCCACCCGGCCACGTCCGGTGGTCAGCTCACGACCTGCCCGGATGCCGTGGCGTCGATCCAGCCCAGCACGTCGTCCAGGTCGAGCGGCTTGGTGAGGAACCCGTCCGACCCCAGCGCCGACATCCGCTCCCGAGCGCTGGGGTGACGCGTCCGCGGTCACCACGACGACCGGCACGTCGGCGCACGCCCGGCAGCAGGCGCAGCTGCTGCAGCACCTCCTCGCCGGACAGGTCCGGCAGGTGCAGGTCGAGGAAGACGAGGTCCGGCGGCTCGGCAGCGCCGCGGCGAGGCCGTGCGGCGCCGTCGACCGCGAGCCGCAGCCGCGAGCCGGGGCGCAGGCGCGACCACGCGCTCCATCAGGGTCGCGTTCGTCGGGTTGTCCTCGATGTAGAGGATGCGCGAGCCGCGAGTCGCGCTGCGCGTCGGGCTCGTGCTCGACCGGCTCCGGCGCGCGACGGCGTCGGAGGGGGCGGCGCGCAGCACCAGCGTGAACGTCGAGCCGACGCCCACCTTCGTGGACACCTCGATGCGCCCGCCCATCGCCCGGGCGAGCGCGTCGGCCAGGGCCGAGGCCGATGCCGGTGCCCTCGACGTCGCTGTTCTCGGCGCCCAGCCGGTCGAACGGCTCGAACAGCCGGGGCAGCAGGTCCTCGCGGGATGCCGGGGCCGGTGTCGGACACCTCGAAGCGCACCTCGCCCGGTGCACCGGGGCGGCACCGCACCCGCACCGAGCCCCCCGGCCGGTTGTACTTCACCGCGTTGGACATCAGGTTGAGCAGCACCTGCGTGACGCGCTGCCGGTCGGCGTACACGTGGGGCAGGGGCTCCTGGGCCGCCCTCGGCGACGACCTTCACGTCGTACTGCTGGGCCAGCCCGTCGCACCAGCTCGACCGCCTCGGCCGAGCACGGCCGCCGAGTCGACTGTCTCCATCGTCAGCGAGAGCCGCCCGGCCTCGATCCGGGAGATGTCGACGATCTCGTTGATCAGGTCGAGCAGGTGCCGCCCACCATGTGCGGATGTGGTGCACGGCCTCGCCCTGCTCGGGGGTCAGGGGGTCGAGGGCGAGCAGCTGGGCGAACCCGAGCACGGCGTTGAGCGGGGTGCGCAGCTCGTGGCTCATCCGCGACAGGAACGCCGTCTTCGCGGTGCTCGCGCGGATGGCCTCGTCGCGCGCCGCCTCGAAGGCGTCGACGAGGTCGCGCGCCTGCCGCTCGGAGGCGGCGAGCGCCTCGCGGTACTCGACCTCGGCCTGCGCGTCGCGCATGGTGCCGATGATCGAGTCCAGCGACCCGTCCGGCCCCAGCGACGGCCTCGGCTCGCACCTCGACCCAGCGGGTGCTCGCCGTCGGCGTGGCGCAGCCGGGCCAGCAGCTGCACGGCCTCGCCGCGGCCCAGCCGCGCGCGGATGTCGTCCCGGTCGCCCCAGTCCTCGACCACGAAGTACTGGAGCAGGGGCGTCCCGACCATCTCCTCCGCCGTGCGCCCCAGGAACGTCTCCGTCGACCCGAAGACCCACTCGATGGTGCCGTCGGCGCGGTAGCGGCACACGACGTCGCTGGCGTGCTCGGCCACCATCCGGTAGCGCTCCTCCGACTGCCGGGCAGCCTCCTGCGCGACCTCCCGGTCGGAGACGTCGTAGACCATCCCCACGGTGCCCGGGCGGCCGTCCTCCTCGACGTAGGGCCGGATCACCACCTCCATCCACCGGTGCGAACCGTCCGGCGTGATCAGCCGCAGCACCTCGCGGCCGTGCATCCCGTCACGGGCGTCGTCGTGCGCCCAGGAGGCACGTTCCCAGTCGTCGGGGTGCCAGAGCTGCCTGCTGCTCGTCCCGACGATGTCGGCCGGCGTCCAGCCGGTCACCCCCTCGACGGCCGGGGACACCCAGGTCACCACCCCGTCGACGGTCTGGAACACCACCTCGGTGGTGTTCTCGAGCAGCAGCTCGTAGCGGCGCTCGCTGCGCGCGAGCTGCTCCTTCGCCTCGTGCGACTCGTGGACGTCCCACAGCGCGGCGACCCGTCCGACGACACTGCCGCGGTCGTCGAAGAGCAGCCGGCCCCGCACCTCCATCCAGCGGTAGTCGCCTCCCGACGTGAGGATCGGCGCCTCGAACGTGGCGTTCTCGCCGCGCTCCACCTGCTCCATCGCCCGTCTGGAGCACCTCCAGGTGGTCCGCGCGCACGAACTCGGGGACGTGGCGGCCGACCATGTCCTCCGGCGCCCAGCCCAGCGTGACCGTGATCGAGGGGGACGCCCAGGTGAGGGTGCCGTCGGCGGTCACCCATGATGACGATGTCCGAGACGTTCTCGGCGAGCAGCCGGTAGCGCTGCTCGCTCTCCGCCAGGGCCCGGGCGGCGCGCCGCTCGCTGCGCTCGAGCTCCTCCTTCGCGTCGTGCGCGGCCTGGTTGTCCCACCACCCGCCGATCGAGCCCGGCGGGAAGCCCGTGCTGGTCCGTCGAGCGGAGTCGCCCGCACCTCCATCCAGCGGTAGGTGCCCTCGGCGGTACGCATCGGCACCTCGAACTCGACGCGCTCGCCGCGCAGCAGCCGCTGCCGGTGGGCCAGGACGCGGCCCAGGTGCTCGGGGTGCACGATGTGGCGGGAACTGCGGCCGACGAGGTCCTCCGGTGCCCAGCCCAGGTTGGCCGTGACCGAGGGAGACACCCAGGTGAGGATGCCGTCGTCGCTGGCCATCACGACGACGTCCGAGACGTTCTCCGCGAGCAGACGGTAGCGCTGCTCGCTGTCCACCAGGGCCTGGGCCGAGCGCCGCTCCCTGCAGCTCGAGCCCGTCCCTTTCGTCGTGTGCGGCCTGGCTGTCCCACCACGCGGCGAGCAGGCCGGCCAGGTGGCCGTCCTGGTCGCGCCATGGTGTCGCCCGCACCTCCATCCAGCGGTAGTCGCCCGCTGCCGTGCGCATCTGCACCTCGTAGTCGACGCGCTCGCCGCGCAGCAGTGGTTCCCGCTGGGCTGCTGCCAGCTCCCAGTGGTCGGGGTTGACGAGGCGCTGCGTGGTACGACCGACCAGGTCGTCCGCTGTCCAGCCCAGGACGGTCGTGATCGACGGGGACACCCAGGTCACCACGCCCCGGAGGTCGAACAGCACGGCGACGTCCGAGATGTTCTCGGCAAGCAGCCGGTACCGCTGCTCGCTCTCGGCCAGGGCCTGGGCGACCCGCTCCTCGCTGCGCTCGAGCTCCTCCTTCGCGTCGTGCGCGGCCTGGACGTCCCAGAGCCCGACGACTCGGCCGACGACGCGCCCGCGGTCGTCGAGCACCGGCTTCGCCCGCACCTCCATCCAGCGGTCATCTCCTGCGGCGGTGCGCATCGGGGCTTCGAACTCTGCGGTCTCACCGCGCATGACCTTCGCCTGCACGGCACGGAGCCGGTCCGCAGTCTCCGGCCGCACGGAGTCGATGCCGCGATGACCGACGAGGTCCTCCGGCGCCCAGCCCAGGGCCGCCGTGACCGACGGCGACACCCAGGTGATCGTGCCGTCGGGCTCGCCAATCATGACGACGTCCGAGACGTTCTCGGCGAGCAGCCGGTAGCGCTCCTCGCTCTCCTCGAGTGCCCGGTTGGCCCGCTGCTCACGCTCCAGGAGCTCCATCTCCGCAGAGATGTCGTCGAACACCCACACTCGACCCTGCTCGGTGGTGGTGTCGACGGGCACGCTGGTGACGCGCAGGTGGGACGGGGAGCCGTGCAGGTGCCACACCCAGTCGTGCGCGACCGCCGTCGCCGACTCCCGCAGCCGAGCGACCTCGAGCCCCAGGGCGTCCGGGTCGACGGCCCGCTCACGCAGTGCACACATCGCGGCGGACAGGGTGGCGCCGTCGACGTGACCCGCCTTCAGGCCCAGCAGGCGGGCGGCCGCGGCGTTGACGTTCGCCACGACGTCCCCGGCGACGGTGACCACGACGGCCTGGTCGAGCGCTCTGACCACCGCCCGAAGCCGGTTGGCCGACTCGCGCGCCCGCACCTGGACGTCGAGCAGTGGCGCGAGCGCCGTGAACCGCTTCATGGCCTCGGACTCCATGGTGCTGGTGACGTCGGCCGGCGGTGGGTTCGCCCGCCAGAACAGGACGATCCGCAACTCGTGGTCCCCGACGGGAGCCACGAGGGTGCCAGTCGGCTCGAAGGGCAGGGCCCGCAGCACCCCGGCCGGCACCAGCTGGGCGAGCCGGTCAGGGTCGAGCACCAGCTCCGGCCGGAAGTCCGGGTCGCTCAGTGACCCGGCGGAGCTCCACACGTCGTCCACGCCGAGTGCGGGCACCAGGGTCGACGACGTGACGACGCACGCCCCGGACGGTGTCAGGCGCAGCAGCACGCCAGCGTCAGCGCCGATCTCGTCGACGATCCGGCGCAGCGCAGCCAGCACCTCCGGCGTCACCCGGGCGCCTCACCGTGCGCGGTTGCCATCTGCGAATCCTCCACGTGCCTGTCGGGCCACTGTGGCGCACGGCAGGCTCGTCGGATCCGGCCCGGTGGCCAAGGTCACGCGGCGCGGCTGGCACGACATCCCCCACCCTGCGGCACGCCCCCGTGCCGACCACTCATCGACGACGACGGGACCGTCGCCGGCGCCCCGGTTCCGTGCCTGTGGCGAACGTCCCCTCTGCGACGCACGGGCTCAGGACCGCCCTAGGGTGAAGTCGTGAGGCACGGCCAGCCGGGGGACGCGCGGTTGCAGTCGGCGATGCAGTACTCCGGCGTCGGTATGGCCCTCGTCGCGCCCGACGGGAGCTTCCTCGAGGTCAACGACGCGCTGTGCGCGATGCTGGGCCGTGACGAGGCCGAGCTGCGCGCGGCCACCTGGCAGCAGATGACGCACCCTGACGACGTCGCCGCCGACGTGGCGCTCCTCGAGGAGGTGCTCACCGGTGTCCGCGACGGCTACCGGCTCACCAAGCGGTACCTCCGGCCCGACGGCACGGTCGTGCACGGCGACCTCTCGGTGGTCGGCATGCGTGGCCCCGGCGGCCGGGTCGAGTACCTCATCTCGCAGGTGGTCGACACGACCGACGAGGTACAGCTGCGCGAGCACCTTCGGCTGCTCGCCGACCACACGACCGACGTCGTAGCCCTCACCGACGAGCAGGGCACCGTGACGTGGGTCAGCGACTCGATCACCAAGGCCGCGGGGTGGGCACCCGCCGAGCTCGTGGGTCTGCGCTACGACAGTTTCATCCACGTCGACGACCTACCGATGCTCATGGCCCAGCAGCAGCGGCTGCTCGCCGACGGTGCGGTCGAGCTCGAGCTGCGGATGCGGTACAAGGACGGCGGCCACCACTGGGTCCGATTCCGGTTGAGCCCGGTCCGCGACGACGACGGGACGCTGGTCGGGCAGATCCTGGCGGGGTGGGATGCCGAGGACGAGCACCGGGCGCGAGCCGCTCTGCGCGCCTCGGAGGAGAAGATCCGTGCCGCGCTCGACGCACAGGCTGACGCACACGTGTTCCTCGACGCCGTTCGCGACGAGGCGGGCCGCGTCGTCGACTTCGTCCTCATCGACACCAACCAGGCGACCCTCGACTACTTCCAGCGAGAGCGGAGCAGCCTGGTCGGTAGCTCGATCGCGGCCATGCTCCCCCTCGCCCACGCCGAGCGGCTGTGCACCGCCTACACCCACACGGTGGAGACCGGCGAGCCGATCGTGGTCGACTCCTGGCGCGCCGTGCCCCGCCCGAACGAGAAGCAGCGCTACTTCGACCTGCGGGGCGTCAAGGTCGGCGACGGCATCAGCCTGTCGGCTCGCGAGGTCACCGCCCGGGTGCGGGCCGTCGAGGCGCTCGAGGCGTCGGAGCGGCAGGCACATGACCTTGCCACGCGCTACGAGCGGGCCCGGGACGCGGCCCTGGGGGCCAACGCCGCGAAGACCGCCTTCCTGTCGCGGATGAGCCACGAGCTGCGCACGCCGCTGAACGCAATTCTCGGGTTCGCCCAGCTGCTCGCGCTCGAGCCGCTCACACCCGACCAGCAGGACTTCGTCACCCAGGTGCGCAGCAGTGGGCGGCACCTGCTCGACCTGGTCACCGAGGTGCTCGACGTCTCACGGATCGAGGCGGGGGGCCTCACCCTGTCGATGGAGCCCGTCTCGGTCGACGACGCCATCGACCAGAGCCTCGACCTGGTCCGACCCCAGGCGATGGCCGCCGGCGTCACCGTGCGCCGGGGCGGGTGCCACGGGTGCGTGTCACACGTGTGGGCGGACCGGCAGCGCGTCATCCAGGTGCTGGCCAACCTGGCGAGCAACGGGATCAAGTACAACCGCGCCGGGGGATGTGTCGAGATCAGCCGTGCGGCAGGCGACCCCGACACCGTGATGATCCGCGTGTCCGACACCGGCGCAGGGCTGCACCCCGACCAGCTGACGCGCCTCTTCGAGCCCTTCGAACGCCTCGGGGCCGAAGAGTCGGCGATCGAGGGCACCGGCATCGGGCTGGCGCTCAGCCAGGGTCTGGCCGTGGCCATGGGGGGCCGGATCGAGGTCGAGTCGACGGTCGGCGAGGGCAGTGTGTTCTCGTTGGTGCTGCCCGGGTCCCACGTGGCGGGCGACGACCCCGGCACCCAGGAGGTGCGTCGGGCCGTCGCGGCCCGGCCGGTGGACGTGCTCTACATCGAGGACAACTCCGCCAACCAGCACCTGATGTCCCACATCGTGCGGCTCCGACCCACCGTGACGCTTCGGCTGGCGGACGACGGGACGTCCGGGCTGCGGGCCGCGCGGGAGCGCACGCCCGATCTCGTGCTGCTCGACCTGCACCTGCCCGACATCCGCGGCGACGAGGTGCTCCGGGGGCTGCGCAGCGATGCCGCACTTGCGGCCGTGCCGGTCGTCGTGGTCACCGCCGACGCGACTCCCGACCTCGACGACCGCCTGCTCCGGCTCGGCGCGACGGGCGTCATCACCAAGCCGGTCGACGTCGACCACGTGCTGGACTGGATCGACCACGCGGTCGAGGACGGCCGCTGACCGACCCGGGTCAGGCCTTCAGGTCGGGGAACATGTCGTCGCGCCACTCGGTGCCCGCCGGGGCCCCGTCACCGGCCAGCTCCTCCTCGCGGGCCCGCAGCTCGACCCGGCGGATCTTGCCCGAGATCGTCTTGGGCAGCTCGGAGAACTCCAGCCGGCGCACCCGCTGCCACGGCTGCAGGTGCTCACGGGCGTACTTGAGGATGGAGCGCGCGGTCTCCTCGGTCGGCTCGTGCCCGGGGGCGAGCACGACGTACGCCTTCGGCACCGCCAGGCGCACGGCATCCGGCGCGGGCACCACCGCCGCCTCGGCCACCGCGGGGTGCTCGATGAGCACCGACTCCACCTCGAACGGGCTGATCTTGTAGTCGCTGGCCTTGAACACGTCGTCGGTGCGCCCGACGTAGGTGATGTAGCCGTCGTCGTCACGGGTCGCCACGTCGCCGGTGTGGTACCAGCCGCCGGCCATCGCCTCGTCGTTGCGGGCGTCGTCGCCCTGGTAGCCGGTCATCAGGGGCAGCGGGTGGGTGGCCAGGTCGAGGCAGAGCTCGCCCTCGCCGGGGCCGTCGACCCGCTCGCCAGTGAGCGGGTCGACCAGCACGACCGGGAGCCCGGGCAGCGGCCGGCCCATCGACCCGGGCTTCAGCGGTGACCCCGGGGTGTTGCCGACCGCGGCGGTCATCTCGGTCTGGCCGTAGCCGTCGCGCAGGTCGAGCCCCCAGGCGCGGCGCACCTGCTCGATGACCTCGGGGTTGAGCGGCTCGCCCGCCCCCACCACCTCGCGCAGCGCGCCCGGGCCGCCGGACAGGTCGGCGTTGATGAGCATCCGCCACACCGTGGGCGGGGCGCAGAAGCTGGTGACCTCGTGGTCGCGCAGCACGTCGAGCAGCCGGGCGGCGTCGAACCGCGCGTAGGACAGCACGACGACCGTCGACTCCGCGATCCAGGGGGCGAAGAAGCACGACCAGGCGTGCTTGGCCCACCCCGGGCTGGAGAGGTTGAGGTGCCGGTCGCCGGGCTGCAGCCCGAGCCAGTAGACGGTGGAGAGGTGGCCGACGGGGTACGACACCTGGGTGTGCTCGACCAGCTTGGGCCGGGCGGTGGTGCCCGAGGTGAAGTAGAGCAGCAGCGGGTCGCCCGGCGCGGTGCCGGGGTGCGGCAGCGGCTCGACGTCGACGGCATACGCGTCGCCCAGGTCGGCCCAGCCGTCGGCCGCCCCGACGCTCACCCGCACCAGGTCGGCACCGAGGTCGGCGAACTTCGCGGTCTGGTCGGGGGTGGTGACCACGGCGCGGGCCCCGCTGCGGGCCACCCGGTCGGCCAGGTCGGCGGAACCGGCCGCGGTGGCCGTCGGCACGATGACGGCACCGATCTTCATCACCGCGAGCATGACGTCCCACAGCTCGACCCGGTTGCCGAGCATGAGCAGCACCGGGTCGCCGCGCCCGACGCCCAGCCCGAGCAGCCACCGGCCCACCCGGTCCGAGCGCGCGGCCATGGCGTCGAAGCTGACCTCTTCGCTCCCGCCGTCCTCGGCGACCACGACCAGCGCCGGCTCGTCGTTGCCGCGGGCGATGGCGTCGAACCAGTCGACGGCCCAGTTGAACTGCTCCCCGACGTCGGGCCAGGCGAACCGCTCGAGCGCCTCGTCGTGGCGCCCCCGCAGGGAGATCAGCAGGTCACGTGCCTCGCGGTACCGCTCCGTCGCGCTCATGGCCCCATGCTGGCACCGCCGCCGCGGCCACGGAACCTAGGCGCGCACGCGGGCCCGCTGCGCGACGTGCTGCTTGGGCCGGTCGCCGCAGCTCAGGGCCGCGTCGGGCAGCGCCTCGGTGACGACGTCGACGACGGTGAGCTCGGGCAGCGGTGCGCGACCGAGCACCTCGACCATCGTCCGGTCGCCGTCGACGTCGACCACCCCGGGCACCACGTCGTCGGCGGATGCCGGCCCGAGCGCGTCGAGCGCCGCGACGAGGGCAGCCTGCACGGGCGGGTCCCACCGGGTCGTCCCCCGCAGGTGCGCCGGGTCGGTGCGGCCCTGCCGGTGGGCGCCGACCACCTCGGCCGCCGACGCGGGGTCGAGCCGGCCGAAGCAGACACCGTCGGGCAGCGTGAGCAGCGTGCCGGCGAACCGGTGCCCACCCAGGTGGGTCGTCTCCCAGACCTGGTCGGGGAAAGCGCGCGCCAGGGCGTTGACGATCGGTCGCCCACGCACGGCGCAGCAGGCGTCGCGGATGCCGTGCGTGCACACGAGCACCATCGGGTCGGCGTCCTCGTGGCTGGCCGAGAGGGCGGCCCCCAGGGCGCGGGCCGCCTCGAGCAGGTCGGCAGCGGTGCGCCAGGTGCCTCGGACCCAGGTGCGCCGCACCGTGTCGACGGCGAACCAGTGGTGCTCCTCGGCACCCGGCTCACGGCGGCCCGGGCGCCGCACCAGCAGCACCTTGCCGCCGAAGGACGCGGCCCGGGCGTCGACCTCGGCGCCCACCGGGCCGAACAGCGGCTCGGTGTCCATCGGCTTCTTGGCCCACGGCCCCTGGTGCTCGATCAGCAGCCAGCGCGACGCGACGGGGGCGGTGCCGGCCTGCGGGTCACCCCGGTGCAGGGCCGCGACGGAGCAGCGCGAGGGATCGGTCGGGGCCACCCCGCGATGCTATGCGAGGTGGCCCCGGCGAACGACGCTGCGATCAGGAGACGAGGTGCTCGACCGCGAGCTGGTTGAGGCGCACGAAGCCGAAGTCCCTCTCGGCCGCCTTCTCGATGTCGAACCCGTCGTCCGTCGCCCGGAAGTCCGCCAGCTTCTCGCCCTCGTCGAGCGTCGGCGTGGCGAGGTCGGCGACCCCGGCGTAGGAGATGGCCTCCTGCACCCTGGGGTCTGCGCGGAAGGCCGCAGCCTTCTCCGCGAGCATCATGTACGTGGACATGCACGCCTTGGCCGACTCCCACACGCCCTCCATGTGCTCGGTGCGCGAGGGCTTGTAGTCGAAGTGCCGCGGGCCCTCGTAGCGGGGGGCGTCGGGGCTGCCGATGAACCCGTTCTCGACGAGGTCGACGGTGAAGAAGGCCGAGAGCAGGTCGCCGTGCCCGAAGACGAGGTCCTGGTCGTACTTCATCCCCCGTTGGCCGTTCAGGTCGATGTGGAACAGCTTGCCGCTCCACAGGGCCTGGCCGATCGCATGCGTGTAGTTGAGGTTCGCCATCTGCTCGTGGCCGACCTCGGGGTTGAGGCCGACGATGTCGCCGTGCTCCAGCTCGGCGATCAGCGCCAGGGCGTGACCCACGGTGGGGAGGAAGATGTCGCCGCGTGGCTCGTTCGGCTTGGGCTCCAGGGCGATCCGCAGGCCGTAGCCCGAGTCCTTGATGTAGGCGGCGATCGTGTCCAGACCCTCCTTGTACCGGTCGAACGCCGCGTGCAGGTTCTTGGAGCCGTCGTACTCGGCACCCTCCCGCCCGCCCCACATGACGAACGTCTCGGCGCCCAGCTCGGCAGCGAGGTCGACCGCCGAGAGGATCTTGCGCAGCCCGAACCGACGGACCCCACGGTCGTTCGAGGTCAGGCCACCGTCCTTGAAGACCGGGTGGGTGAAGGTGTTCGTCGTGACCATCTCGATCACGAGCCCCGCCGCGTCCGTGGCGTCCTTGAACTGCGCGACCCTGCGTCGCCTCGTGGCCTCGTCGGCGTCGAAGGGGTAGACGTCGTTGTCGTGGAACGTCACTCCCCAGGCGCCGATCTCGCCGAGCTTCTCGGCGTAGTACCACGGATCGAGAGCCGGCCGACTCGGCCCACCGAACGGGTCGGTGCCGGTCCAGCCGACGGTCCACAGGCCGAACGAGAACTTGTCCTCAGGGGTTGGCTGTCGCACCACGGTGATCTCCTCCATGTTTTTGTTGTGTTACACAACATAACGCCGGAGCTCGGTTACAGTCAAGGGGTGACGACAACGGGAGGCGCCACCGACACCGACCACCGCTCGCCGGTCCCGCCCGCCCGGCCGGCCGGCGGACGGGCGCGTCAGTCGGGGGTCCGAGAGGCGAACCTGGCCCTCGTCGCGCGCACCGTCTGCGCGGCCCCGGGCCCGCTCTCGAGAGCAGGCGTGGCGTCCGCCACCACGCTCACCCGCTCCACCGTCTCCCGCCTCGTGGACGACCTCGTGGCGGGAGGTGTCCTGACCGAGCTTCGACCGGTCAACGGCTCCGGGCGCGGACGCCCGGGCACGCCCCTGGTCCCGGGGGACCGCGTCGTCGCGCTCGGCCTGCAGGTCGACACCGGCCGGCTGAGCGCACGGGTGCTGAACCTGCGGGGCGAGGTCGTCGTGGAGGCGCTGGAGGAGGGGAACTGGGTCGGTTCCGACCCCCGTGCCGTCCTGCGCCGCCTCGCGGAGCTGAGCGAAGGTGTCCTCCAGCGCATACCACCGGGGCGGCGCCTCGTCGGAACCGGTCTGGCCCTGCCCGGCCTGGTGTCAGGGGCGTCCGGACGGCTCCTGACCGCCCCGAACCTGGGGTGGTCGAACGTGGCCGTCGCGGACCACCTGGCCGGGGAGCAAACAGGGGGCGGAGTCGTGCGGGTCGGGAACGAGGCCGATCTGGCCGCGCACGCCGTGGCCGAGGCCGCCCCGGGGCGCCCGGGTCCGTGGCGGGACTTCGTCTACCTCTCCGGCGACATCGGGATCGGCGGAGCGATCATCCTCGACGGACAGGTCGTCGGCGGCACGCACGGGTGGGCCGGTGAGATCGGCCACGTCACGGTCGACCCGGCCGGGCCCGCATGCCCGTGCGGCTCGACGGGGTGCCTCGAGCGGTATGCCGGCCGCGACGCGATCCTCGTGCGGGCCGGGCTCGCGACCACGGCCACTCCGTCCCTCGTCGGGACTCGGTTCCGGGCCGGGGACGAGCCGGCCACCCGGGCGATCGACCAGGCGGCGTGGGCGCTGGGTGTCGCCCTTTCAGGCGTGGTCAACGTGCTCGACATCCCGACCGTCGTGCTCGGCGGGCACCTGGGGCAGCTGGCCGACGTGCTGAGCCCAGGCCTCGAGGAACACCTGCGTACCCGCGTGCTGTCGGCCGTCTGGCGACCACCCGACGTGGTGGCGGCGGGGACGGACACCGCCATGGGGGCCACGGGAGCCGCCCTGCTGGAGCTGGCCGGGGTGCTGTCGTCGCCGGCCCGTTTCCTCTGACCGCGCCCCACCGGACGCCGTCAGCCCTGGGCCCGCCCCAGAGGCTGGCGTCCTCACCGGCTGAGCCTGCCGTGCTCAGGCCCGGCGAGGCCTCGGGAGGGTGAGGAGCGGCTCGGCGAGCAGCGCCTCGAAGGCGAGCTCCGCCGCACCGATGAGGCTGGAGTCCGGTCCGAGCACGGGCGGCACGATGCGGACCTGCTCGAGCAGTGCGGCCAGCGTGGCGGCCTCGAAGGCCGCCTGCACGGTGGGGCCGGCCACCCGGTGCACCGCTTCCAGCGCACCGCCCATGATGACGACCTCCGGGTTGAGCACGTTGACGAGGATGGCCGTGCCGCGCCCGAGCCAGCCGGCCACCTCCTGGAGTGCGTGGAGTGCGACCTCGTCGCCCGCCTCGGCGTCGGCCGCCACCCGTTGGACGCCGGCCAGGCCGCTCCCGGGAGGACGGCCGGCCAGTTCGAAGAGCCGTTCCTGGCCGCACCGGGTCTCCCAGCAGCCTCGGGAGCCGCAGTGGCAGGCCCGGCCCTGCGCGTCGACCACGATGTGGCCGACCTCCCCGGCGTAGCCGGCCATTCCGCCGAGCAGGGCGCCTCCAGCGAGGATCCCCGCACCGATCCCGGAGTGCCCGGCGAGGTACACGGCATCCTGGACCCCGGCCGCCGCGCCCCGCACGTGCTCGGCGCGCATGCCGAGGTCGGCGTCATTGCCGACCGCGATCGGTAGCTCGAGGGCTTCGGCGAGCACCGAGCCCAGAGGCATGTCGCGCCACCCCAGGTTGGGCGCGAGGCGCACGGCACCGTCGAGGCGGCGGACGGTGCCCGGGACGGCGACTCCCACCCCGGCCACGCCGACGTCGTCGCCGATCTCGCCGAGCAGCTCACGCCCGGCGCGTGCGACGGCCGAGACGATCCCGCGCTGGCGGGCCCCGCGCCGGTGGACCCGGTCGCGACGGGCGAGGACCGTACCGCCGAGCCCGACACGGGCGACCGTGAGGTGCGTCGTGCCGATCTCGACGGCGAGGACCTGGACCGCCTCGGACTCCGGCATCACGAGGAACGACGGCCGGCCGCCACTGCGCGCGGGGCCGGCGGAGGGTCGCTCGGGCCGACCGGCCACCTCGCGGACGAGGTGGGCACTGACGAGCTCTCCGGTGAGGTCCCCGATGGTGCTGCGGTTTAGCCCGAGGTCGGAGGTGAGGCGGCTTCGCGCGGTGGCCCCGTGCACGTGCACGTACCGCAGGACGGTGGACAGGTTACGGCGACGGACGTCCTCTGTCCTGGCCCCGGGCGACGACCGAGCCGGTGCGGTCATCGGGGCGGATCAGGCTCGACCGCTGGAGGTGGCCCGACGGCGGGAGAGCGCGTCGACGACGGCGGCAAGCAGCAGCACGAGGGCGGTCACGACGTACTGGACGGCCGAGCCGGAGGTGATGAGCGGCAGTCCGTTGGCGATGACCGCGACCACGAGGCCGCCGATGATGGCGTCTCGCACCTTGCCCTTTCCGCCGAACAGGGAGGTGCCGCCGATGACGGCAGCCCCCACGGCCAGCAGCAGCGTGGTCGAGCCACCGGTGGTCGGCGAGACGGAGTTGTCGCGAGAGGCGAAGAGGATGCCGGCGACGGCCGCCATGGTGGAGCAGATGATGAAGCAGGTGATCCGCACCCAGGGCACGCTGATACCCGAGCGCCGCGCGGCCTCGGCGTTGCCGCCCACCGCGTAGATGTGCCGCCCGAACGCCGTGGAACCGAGCAGGAATGACAGGCCGACGAGGAAAACCAAAGCGATCGGCACGATCAGCGGTATTCCCTTGAGAGACACCAGGTCGGGGTTGACGCTGCGCTCCTGGTTCAGAAAGTACGTCGCGACGGCCAGCAACAGCCCCAGGGCGCCCACCTTGGCCGCGATGATCGCCGAGGATGCCGCGGGCAGTCCCGCGGCACGCCGACGGCGCGCGCCCAGCACGTCACGAGCGGCGACGCCGCTCACGATGAGCACGACGAGGACCCAGCCCATCGCCGGGCTGAGGTTGCTGTTCATGATCTTCAACAGCTCCTCGTTGCGCACCGGGATGGTGCCCCCCTCGCCGATGATGAAGAGCATCGCCCCCTGCAGTCCGAGGAAGGCCGCCAGCGTCACGACGAAGGACGGGATCCCCAGCTTCGCCACGAGGAGGCCGATGGTGATGCCGATGAGGGCTCCGGTGAGCAGGCACCCCAGCACCGCGATGGGCCAAGCCACTCCCCGTTCGGTGAGCAGCACGGCCAGCACGGCAGCGCAGGTACCCGCCGCGAAGCCG